>CP064985.1:1438048-2876097 GCA_016699675.1 Austwickia sp.
CCGTGGTGATGGAGAAGTTCCGCGACGTCAGCATCGTCGCGTTCGACAAGAGCGGCACCCTCACCGAGGGCGCCCCGTGGGTCTGCGAGGTCCGCGCCCTCCCAGCCGCCGCGCTCGACGACGACGCCGTCCTGCGCCTGGCCGCTGCCGCCGAACGACCGAGCGAACACCCCTTGTCCCGGGCCATCGTGACCGCGGCCCTCGACCGGGGGCTCGAGGTACCCACCGTCGACGACTTCTCCTCCGCCCCCGGGCGGGGGGTCACGGCCACCCTGGACGGCCGCACCATCCAGGTCGGGTCCCCCGGCGTGCTCTCCGACCGGGCGGAGCAGGCCGACCCGGCGGAGCAGGCCGAGCAGGCGAACGGCGTAGTCGCCGAGTACCAACACACCGGGCTCACCCCCGCCGTCGTCCTGCGCGACGGCACCCCGGTGGGAGTCCTCGGCCTGGCGGACCGGGTCCGGCCGGACGCGCCCGCCGCCGTCGCGGCGCTGGCCGCACTGACCGGCGCCAGCCCGGTGCTCCTCACCGGCGACAACGTCGGCGCGGCGCGGCGCCTCGCCGACGAGGTCGGCATCCGCACCGTCCACGCCGGCCTGCTGCCCGAGCAGAAGGCCGAGATCGTCGCCCAGCTCCAACGTTCCGGGCACCGGGTCCTGCTGGTCGGCGACGGGGTCAACGACACCCCCGCGATGGCCACCTCCGACGTGGGGGTCGCCATGGGCCGGCACGGCTCGGACCTCGCGTTGGAGACCTCGGATGCGGTCCTGGTGCGCGACGAGTTGGCCCTGCTGCCCACCGTCATCGCCGTATCCCGCCGCGCCCACCGCGTCGTCACCGCCAACCTGGCGATCGCGGCCACCGTCATCGCCGGGCTCGTGATCTGCGACCTGATCTGGATCCTGCCGCTGCCGCTGGGCGTGGCCGGCCACGAGGGTTCCACGGTCATCGTGGGCCTCAACGGCCTGCGCCCGCTCCGCTCGGCCGCCTGGGACCGGGCGCGGGCGGCCGGCTGCCCATAGCCACTCCAGGCGGCCTCCGACTCCCGGTTGCCGACGCGTGACCGTGCGGTGGGGCCAGTCCACCGGGCGCGGGGTCGCGCTCCTCTACCGACCCGCCGAGAGCCGTCAGGTCTTCCGCCGGCGCGGCCGCAGCCGCACGGTGGGCATCGCCGGCGCCGGAATCCGCTCGGTCGCCCCGACATAACCAGGAACCGACCCGAATCGGTCCGCGCCCGCCTCCCACTGCGCCCGCTGCTCGACGATCTCCTCGTGGCTGCGGCCGATCAGGTTCCACCACATCACGATCTCCTCCTCGAACGGCGCGCCGCCCAGCAGGATCAGCCGCGCCCCCGCGGCGCCCGCGCGCAGGGTCACCGCCCGCGGGCCGGGGTCGAGGCAGCCGAGGTCGCCCGGCTGGACCGCCAGGCCGTCGATGCTCACCGCCCCGCGGTCCAGCAGAAAACCGTGCTCGTACGTCGGGTCCAGCGGCAGCGTGACCTCGGCGTGGGCGCTCAGATCCAGCTGGGCGCCCAGCAGCGGCGTATGGGTGTGAACGGGCGAGGCGGCCACGCCAGTCAAAGCACCGATGAATACCAGCGCGGTGCCGACCCCAGCAGCCCCGCCCGGCAGCGCAACCCGCGCGGGAGCGGCATGCTCGAACCCGCGCTCGACGTCCCGCGCCGCCTCGGGCAACGCGACCCAGAGCTGGACCCCGTGCAACACCCGGGCGGCGGTCGTGGACACCTCGGAGTGCGCGATCCCGTGGCCGGCGGTCATCAGGTTCACCTCACCGGGCCGCACCAACCCCACCACCCCGCCGCTGTCGCGATGCTCGATCTCGCCTTCGAACAGCCACGACACGGTGGCGAGACCGGCGTGCGGGTGGGGCGGTACGTCCATCCCGCCGGCGTTGTCGGCGCCGACCGGGGTCGGCCCGTAGTGGTCGACGAAGCACCAGGCGCCGACGAAGGACCGGTCACGGTGCGGCAGCGTCCGACGTACCGTCATCGCCCTCAGCCCGCCCAGCGGCACCTCCCGCGCGGCGACCACCTGCAGGCCCGTCATGCGTCGCGCTCCGCGCGGGGGCGTCGGCTCATGTCGTGCGCAATCGCTCGGCCGCGTCGCCCTGGCCCGCCTGTTCGAGAGCGGCGACGAGGCGGCCTTCGAGGGCGCGGCAGGTCTGGCGGAAGTGGACGTCAGGCATGGGCCCTCCCCCGCTGATCGCGGCGAGGACGGGCAGGACGTCGGTCCCCGTGGCCGCCATGCGTCGGTCGGCCTCGCGAATCCGCTCCTCGGCCTCGATGGTCGCCAGCGCCGCGTTGCGACGCTCCTGCTCCGAGCGCGTCACCTGATCTCGGGTCGTGTCCATGAGGATCCGGATGGCCCCCCCGCCGAGCGCGGCGGCGAGCGGCCCGACGTACGCCGTCGCCACCAACACGATCAGGAGGTCGCCCCGCGCCACCTGAATCGCCGCGAAGAGCGCCGCGGACAGGAAGGTGACCGCGGCACCCAGCCACGGCCGGACGCGGAAGGACAGGATGGCGACGGCGCAGTCGAGGGTCACGTTCGCGTACCAGAACCGCCAGTCGTCCTGCCAGGGCAACTGCAGGTTGAGCGTGAGGACGGGCGGGATGGCGAGGAGGGCGAGGAGCGTCAGTCCGTACGCCGTCCGGGCCCGCACCGGGATCAGCAGGAGCCCGACCGTCAACGCGGGGATGAGCACCATCGCGACGAGCACCACGGCGACGTTGCGGACCACGTCGAGGTAGAGCAGGCCGATGAGTTCGTGCAGAACGATCGCGACGACGCCGCAGATCACCAGGGGCGCGAACGACCGCCCTGACCACTCGGCGGCCGTCGGCGCACCGACCCCTTCCCACGTGAGGCGCGTCATCAGGCCCTCGTCGCGGGCCTCGACGATCCCCTGACCGCCGACCCGGGCCATCGCCTCCGCCACGCCCGGCGCGGGGGTGTCGTCGAGCGCGGGGCGGCGCGGGGCCACGGCGTCCGCCCCGGCGTCGGTGAGCGCCAGCTCGGCGAACTTCCCCGAGAGGCGGCCCTGCACCTGGACCCGCTGCTGCCCGGGGCGCTCGGCCACCTGGGTGAGCGCCGCCGAGGTCGCCTCGACCAGCGCGGCGCGTACCCCCTCGTCGGCGACCTCGCCCACGATGTTGAGGTGCAGGCCGACCCCCAGGCGCTGCGCCGCGGCCGTGATCGCGGCGGCGGTCGGGGTGGCCTCCTTGTTGCGGCGGCGGCCGACCAGCACGGCGAGCGCCTCGCCGGCCGGGTCCCGGGCGGCCTCGGGGATCACCGGGCGATGCGCGGCGCCCACCATCCGCAGGGCCGCGAGGATCTTGTCCTGCAGAACCCGGGTGGAGCTGTCGCGTTCGTACGCGCGGAACTCCGTCCGCAGCGCCGCCTCGCCGGCGGCCCGGGCCAGCGTGGCGCCCTGCTCGACCTCCGCCGCGGCGCGGGTGGCGATGGCGAACGCCCAGCCCACCAGCACGCCCATGTTGGCGAAGATGCCCCCCTCCAGGGCCGCCTGCAGCGTCCCGGTGACCGGCGCGCGCACCAGCGCGATCCACGCGCCGTAGACGAGTGAGGCAGGGACGCCCCATCGCGGGGGCAGCCGCATCAGCAGGGTGACGACGCCGAGCGAGACCGCATGCAGCAGCACCGGGTAGCCGGTTCCGGTCAGGCCGGGCCGGTTGACCACCGGCATGAGGGCGAGGACGACGACGGAGACCACGCTGTACGCCGTCACGCCCACGACCGAGCGGCGGCCCGACACCTGCTGCGTCACCGCGACCACCACGCACATCGCGAGGCACGACACGGCGACCAGGCGGAAACCGTCGATGACGCCGGGCGTCGTGAGCAAGGCCAGGAACGTGGCGATGAGGCCCACCAGCTGCATGGCAAAGGCGAGCAGGATCTGGGTACGGCGGATGACCGCACCGCTCAGGGTGCGGCCGCTGGCGCCGTCGCGGTGGCGGAGCCCGACCCGGGGGCGCGGCAGGCCGTGCAGCGCCGCGCCGCTCGCCCAGTCGCCCCGTGCCATAGAGGAAGTCTGGCGGCTGGACCCGTCGCGAACAACGCGGGGGCGGGCCAGCGGGCCACGGGTAGCGCCGGCTGGTTCTACCCGGGCACGGCACGACCAGGCCCGCTCACGGCGTACCGCGTGCGCCATCAGGCCAAGCACGTGAGTGGGCGTCCGCCGTTATAGGTGACCATGTCGGCGAGGGCCGCCATGACGTCGATCGGGGCGCCCCGGTCGGCGCCGTCGAACTCGGCGTACGCGCGGTGGAGGTTGCCGACGATGCGCTCCGCATCGGGCCAGTCGGCGAACCGGCCGAGGTCGGTCTCGCGGGCGGCCTCAAGCGGCGAGAGTCCCGCGGCCCGGCCGCGCTGCGCCAGGTCGAGCACGAAGCGCAGGTAGTCCAGGGTCGCGGCTAGGGGCGCCGCGTCGCGAATGATCGGGCCGTGCCCCGGGACGATCGTGGCCGCGTGCAGCGGCGCGACCACGTTCTCCAGCACCTCGATGGCCCCCGCGACGGATCCCATCAGGAGGAACGGCGTACCGCCGTTGAAGATCAGGTCACCACAGAACAGCGTCGACCGGTCGGGAAACCAAACGAGGACGTCGTTGGTGGTGTGTGCGGGCGTACCGACGTGGCGGACCTCGGCGCGCAGGTCCCCGAGGTGCAGGGTGATGCCCTCGGTGAACGTCAGGAACGGTGGGTCGAGCGGCAGTGAACCCCACTCCGGGTTCTGCCAGAACGGCAGTTCGCGCGGCGGCCCGAAGGCCAGCATCTCCGTGCGGGCCCGCTCGTGGGCCACGATCGTGGCGGTGTCGAATAGGGCGTTGCCCCAGGTGTGGTCGCCGTGGTGGTGCGTGTTAACCAGGGTGCGGACCGGTGCGGTGCTCACCGAGCGGATGGCGGCGACGAAGGCGCGGGTACGCCGTTCGGTGGCGCACGAGTCGACGCCGATGACGCCCTGCGGCCCGACGACGAACCCCGTGTTGTTGATCCACCAGGTGCCGTCGGGCTGGACATAGGCCCAGATGTCCGCCGAGACCTCCTCCAGGCGGGGCGGTCCGGGGGTGGTGATGTCGTCCTGGCACGCGCTCATGGCCCATGCTGTCGCCGACGGCAGCCGGTCGGCAAGGGTGGACGCGGGAGTGGTCATCGCTGAGGTGTGGAGTTGGCAGGTGCCGACCAGCCCCTCCCGGCCCAGCTCCTACTTATCCACAGGCCGACCGCTCATGACCTGCCCGTTAGGTGCCATGGCACCCTTTGGGCAGGTCACGAACGGTCGTTGAGACGAATGAAAGGGCGCGTCGAGCATGAGGTCACCGCGCGTGAGGATCATCCAGCCTGGGTCGCGGTAGGACTCGCCGAAGCCGAGCCGGGCGTAGAAGGCTGCCGTGGCCGAGAAGTCCCTGGCCGGAAGATTGGGGGTAGCCCGGTCTGGCATGTCTGATCCTAAGCACCTGATCGAGGGCGGGGCGTGGGGTGGGATCCGCGGCGGCGGCACCATGCAGAGCACCCCCGGCAACGCGCTCGACCTTCTGACGTGAGACCCCTCAAAGAAGCGAGCGCGCCGGTCCACTGACGCCTCACACCCGTTTGGTGTCGTAAGCCCACATCGCGATCTCGACCCGGTTGCGGACGTCGAGTTTGGCCATCAACGAGGCGACGTGGGTCTTGACGGTGCTCAACCCGATGAACAGCTCAGTGGCGATCTCGGCGTTGGTCCGACCGCGGGCGACCAGCAGCAGCACCTCCTCCTCGCGCTGCGTGAGCGGCTCGATCGGCTGAGTCGGCCTGGTCGGCGCGTGGCCGACGAAGGTCGCCAGCAGGCGACGGGTGATGTTAGGGGCAATGAGCGCGTCGCCATTGGCCGCCGCGCGAATCGCCTGTACGAGGAGCTCCGGACCGGCGTCCTTGAGCAGGAATCCGCGAGCACCGGCCCGAAGGGCACCGAGGACGTACTCATCGAGGTCGAACGTCGTGATGACCACGACGGGCATCGGATCAGCCACGTCCGGACCGGCCAGGCGCCGCGTGACCTCCACCCCGTCCAGCCCCGGCATGCGGATGTCCACGAGGAGGACATCGGGACGCAGCCGAGTGGCCACCTCGAGCGCCGCCGGTCCGTCTGCCGCCTCCCCCACGACGACTAGGTCGGGTTGGGCGCTCAGGATCATCACCAGCCCGGTCCGGACCAGGTCCTGATCGTCGGCGACGACGACTCGGATGCTCATGCCGGAATCCTCGCGGGGAGCACGGCCTCGACCACCCAGCCGCCCTCGGCCCCCGGCCCGGCACGCAGCGATCCGCCGAGCAGGTGCGCGCGTTCGGCCATCCCGGCGAGGCCGAATCCCGGCTCGGCCCACGGCCCGGGCGAGGTGCGGCCGTCGTCGGTCACGCGCAGCCTGATCTGGTCGCCCACCCGACGTACGGCGATCTCGACGTGGGTCGCTGTCGGCGCATGCCGTACGGCGTTCGTCAGGGCCTCCTGCGCGATCCGGTAGATCGCGGCGTCCACTGGTGGGGGCAGCCGCGTCAGGGATCCGGTCAGCGAGACCTCGACCGCGAGGGCCGCATCGGCGCCGGCCAGCGCGGGCAGGTCGGCGACCCCCGGCTGCGGCGTGTAGGGCTCCCCGCCGTCGTCCCGCAGCACCCTGACCATGGACCGCATCTCCGCCAGCGTGCGCGACGCCTCGGCCTCGATCGCGGCGAGCACGTCGACCGCCTTTTGCGGCTGCGTGACCGCGACCACCCGGCCGGCCTGCGCCTGCACCGCGATGGCCGAGACGTGGTGGGCCACGGTGTCGTGCAGCTCGCGGGCCAGTGCCAGGCGCTCCTCGTTGCGGACCTCCCGCTCCTGGCGCTGCCAGAGATCGGCGCGGGAGCGGAACACCGCCGCCAAGGCAACGATCACCAGCAGGAATCCGATGCCGCCGATGATGTCCGGCAGGCCGGCCGCGGCGGCGTACAGGCCCACCGCGACAACCCCCACGACGTACGCCGTGCCCAACGCGATCTCGCGACCCGAGCCCCAGCGGACCAGTGAATAGAGCAGGATCAGGACGGCCATCATCGCGTAGAGGCCCAGGTTCGCCTCGCTGGACCACAGCTGCACGACGGAGAGCAGGCCGGTGGCCCCGAAGCCGATCAGGCACGCCGTCAGGGGGTGACTGCGCCGCCACACCAGGACGGGCAGCATCGCCATGGTCAACCCAGTGACGAACGGCCGAAAGGCGAGGTCGGGGCGGGCGATGCCCTCGGCCAGCGCTGCGACCTCGAACGCAGCAACGAGGAGCCCATCGACACGGCCCGCCGTCGGAGCGCCGGCTGGCCGTGGCTCGCGCCCGATGGACTGCCAGAAAGCCCGCACAGCTTCAGGGTAGGGACGGGCGCATCGAGGGGACTACCGTCCCGCGGGGATCTGCGGCCGGGAGTGCGGGTTGGCTGCGCCGGTCGGGGCCGCCGGCTCCGCTGTCGTGTGGGGCCAGGTCCAAGCGGTGCGCAGGATGGCGGCCAGGAAGATCAGCTCGACGGCCAGGCCGAGACCGTAGTAGTACAGCCACTCCCCGCCGGCCAGGTTGAACGCCATCCAGGGGATGAGGAGGGATGCCACGACGAGGTTCGTGACGCGGTTTTCCCGGGCTGGGAGGGTCGCCGACAGCAGGATCATCAGGGCCGGGACCGAAAAGGCAGCGAGCGAGCTGACCGCAAAGGTCTGGCTGATGTCGAAGGTGAAGACCTTGCCCTTGAGGATGTCGGCGATGGCGCCCGGCTTGTAGAGGCCGAGGACGTCGACGTACACGTAGAGGAACATGAAGCCGGTCCACGCCGCGACGAGCTTCGCCCGGATTGGTAGCGGCGGGTCCATCAGCGTGGTGGGGGCCGAGATGTGGGTTTGCATGGGTGACTCCTGGGTGAGACGTGACTGAATTCGCTCCCCCACCGTCGCTCAGCGGCGCCGCCGGGCACATCGGCCCCCGGACTCGCGTTCGCCCGCCCGAAAGCACGATTCCGCGGCCGTACTTTCGACGGATCCCGCCGCGAGGGCGCCGCGCTCGCTGACGGCCTGCGCATCTGGGTCGCCGGAGGGCGATCAACTCGCCGTCGACGCGAATGCTCGGGTGTCGCTTCGAGTTGACGGCCGACCCCCTCGGCGCGCGGCCTTCGATCGCGGTACGCCGCGTCCACCATCCGTTGTCGCCCGGCACCGCCTCTTCGTGGACAGCTTTCAGGACACGTGACGTGCTGTGATCACGACCGTAATAATGTCCTGATACCTGTCCACTGTCGGCGACTGGTGTCGTGGCCCGGACCGAACGGGTGCCCCCGGGGGCGTCGCGGACCGCCGGGCAGAACCCAAGCCAACCTCGGGTGACCCGCGCACACGGTGGATCGGGCCCACGACGTACGGCGTGTTTCACGCCACCCCTTGACCGGTCACTTTCATTTTGGAAGTATCGCGCCATGAGCCTCTTCATCACGTGCCCGGTCGAGAACGTCGAGCGCGCGACGGCGTTCTACAAGGCCCTGGGCTGGACACTCAACGCCGAGATGTCCGATCACCACGTGTCTTGCTTCGCGATCGCGCCGGAGCAGTACGTGATGCTCGGCAGCCGAGAGCGGTACGCCGCCGTCGGCGGCGTCGAGGATCTCGTCGGTGGCCCCGACACGCCGTCTAAAGTGACGGTCTCCTTCAACCTCGGCAGCCGCGAGGCCGTCGATGAGCTGGTGGCGCGCGCCGGCGCCGCCGGGGGTCGGATCGGCGACACCGACGACTACCCCTTCATGTACCAGCGCCAGTTCGACGACCTCGACGGCTACCACTACTCGCCGTTCTGGATGAAGCCGGACGCCGACCCCACCGCGTGAGCGACCTCGCGAGGGCACTCGACATCGTCGGGGCCCGGTGGGCCCTGCTCATCGTGGAGCGGCTCCTCGACGGTCCGCAACGGTACGGCGACCTGCAGCGCGACCTCGGGCTGGGCACGAACATGCTCGCTACCCGCCTACGCGAACTCGAAGAGGCCGACGTCCTGACCCGCCTGCCCCTCCGCCACAACACGCGGGCCTACGCGCTGACCGAACGCGGGCTCGCCCTGCGCGAGGCGATCGTGGCTCTTGGTCGCTGGGGCGCCGAGCAGCCCCGCAGGGAACGCTGAGGTGTGGCACTCCTGTCGTCCGGTGCGCCCGACGACCCGACTCGCGGCTGATCGACTCGGCGTGATCGCTGTGCCTCAGCGTGCTGACGCCTGCGTGACCAGTGGACGGTGGGCTCACGGGGCGTTCCGGACACTCCAGAAGTGGCTGGTCGCGGAGATCCTCATCGCCTCCTCGGGATGGGCCTCAGGCCGCTTGCGCAGGGCTCGCGGTACGGCCGTGGGATCATCGCCGGACCCTTCTCCCCGAGGAGTCACGCTACAATCCTGTACATGACGACGGTTCCGCTTGCAGAAGCGCGGGCGCAGCTCTCTCGCCTCGTCGACGAGGCGATCCGCACCCACCAACGCGTCGAGGTCACGAAGAACGGCCGGCGCGCCGCGGTCATCCTGAGCGCCGACGACTATGACGAACTGATGGAAACCATCGACATCCTTGGCGACGCTCAAACGATGGCCGACATCCGCGAAGCTGACGCCGATATCGCGTCCGGAAATGTCTCGACGCTGGACGATGTCCTGGCTGACATGAAGTTGCGGGGCCGGTTGCCCTCATGACCTACCGGATCGAGCTGGCGCCTGCCGCTCGTCGTGCTCTGACGCACGATCTTCCGGAGGCCGTGGCGGCTGCCTGCGCGCATTTCCTTCAGGACGTGTTGGCTGCTGCCCCGCACCGAGTCGGCAAGCAGCTCCGCAACGAACTCGCGGGCCGTTATTCGGCTCGCCGCGGCGAGTTCCGCATCATTTACGAGATCAACGAGGAGGCGGTCGTCGTACGGGTCATCACGATCCGTCATCGACGCGACGTCTATTCCACGAGCTGATCGACCCGACGCGATCCCGTGGGCTCAGCGTCTGGGCGCCTGCGTGAAGTCAGGCCGCAGCAGTGGTGCTGAGCTGCGAGCTTCGCGGTTAGCGCATGCCGTACGGCGTTGGTCAGGGCTTCCTGCGCGATTCGGTAGACGGCGGCATCCACGGGCGGTGGCAGACGCCTGAGGGAGCCGGCCAGCGTGTCCCGGACGCCAGGGGTCGCATCGCTGCAGGTCCCAGATCGACGAGCTCCTCGCCGCTGCGCGCACGCCGGTCTTCCTGCTGGACCGGCACCAGGTGGTCCGGCCGGGCGAGCTGGGCACCGTCGCCGAGATCCGGGCGGCAGCCGCCGAGCGAGGGATGGACGTGCTCTCCGTGACGCTGGACGACCAGTTCCACGGAAACCCCCTCGCGGTCGTGCCGCAACACGCCAACGAACAGCCCGACGTCTCCTTACTGGAGCGACACCACGAGGCGTGCCGTCAGCCCGGCTGGTGCCTCTGACGCCCGGGACGAGGTAAGCCTGCGTAGTAACGAGTTACGATCGGCGTCTGGCGAACTCGGCTCAAGGGGGACCATGGTGGCGCAGCGTGACGACGCTCGCTGGGTCGAAGTGTCCCCCTCGCAGTTCGCCCACGAGCGCGAGGGGCTGGATTCGGTCCGCGAGTGGTTGACCAGGCAGGAGTCGCCCTACCGCGCGTGGTCCAACTTCGAGTTTCGTGACGCGCAGGGTGGCTGGCACGAGTGCGACCTCCTGGTCCTCGGGCCAGGCGGCCTCTACCTGGTGGAGTTGAAGTACTACTCGGGCCGCTTGACCGGTGACGACACCCGCTGGGTCCGGCACCCCGGCCGGGTGGAGCGTTCGCCGCTGTTGCTCTGTCGACGCAAGGCGCAGCGGCTGGCGAGCAAGCTCAAGGACGCGGCCAAGGAGTGGGCGCTGGAGAAGCGCGTCGAGGTCGGCCCGGTGGTGGGCCTGGTCCCCTTCGTCCAGGAGGCCGTCTTCCTGCATCACCCGGACTTCGTGAGCGACATGTCGGGGAGTGCGGCCCTGGGCCTCTATGGCCTGGAGGGCGAGGAGGCGGAGCGCTCGTCGCACCTGCCTCCCCTGACCTCGCTCCTCACCCAAGCCGCGCGCCCGGGTCGCGAGATCGGGGCCAACCAGGAGCAGATCCTGGTGAAGCTCATGGCGCGCATCGGCCTGGTGCAGCGCCGGGAGCGGGAGGCCGGCTCGTGGGTGATCCAGGAGGGGGTCGTCGACGAGGGCGTCTCGGCGCAGGGGTTTGCGTGGCAGGACTGGCGCTGCTCGCATCTCGCCGACCCGTCCCGCCAGGGTCGCGTCCGCTTCTTCTTGTCGCCCCCTAACGTGGGCACGCACGACGCCCGCCGTCGCGCGGACGTGGCCCGCAACGAGTTCCGGCTGAGTCGCACCTTGCAGCACGAGGCGATCCTGACGCCCGAGGACTTCGTGCACAACGACCTGGGTGCGGGGCTGGTCTATCAGGACGATGGGACCTGGCAGCGCCTGGACCTCTGGATGGCCGGCCACGCGCCGGTGCCGCTGGACGTCGCGTTGTCGCTCGTGCGTCAGGTCGCCGACGGCCTGCGCTACGCCCACGCGCACGGCATCGCGCACCGCACGTTGGGCGCGGGTTCGGTGTGGGTGCGTCCGCGTGATGGTCGTACGGCGACCGATGGTGGCCTTGACGTGCAGATCCGCGACTGGAGTTTCGCGGGCCGGGTGGAGGCGGCCGGCACGGGCGCGCAGCAGGCGCACGAGGCCGGGTTGACCGGCTTGGCCGGCGGCATCACCCCCAGCTCGCCGGTCGGCGCGACGGCCGAGGCCACCGGCGACCGGTGGCTCACCGAGGCGTTCACCGCCCCGGAGTCCCAGTGGCTCGCCCCCGACCGCGTGCGAGTCGACGTCTTCGCCCTGGGCGCGCTCGCGGCCTACGTTGTCACCGGCCGCGCCCCGGCCTCGTCCGCCGCGGACCTGCGGGAGCAGTTGCGCAGCCAAGGCGACGGCATCGACGTGAGCCTGCTCGGCGCCGCGCCCGAGAGCCTGCGGGCCCTCATCCGCCGGGCGACGCATCCGGTGGTGGGCAAGCGGACGGAATCCGTGCCCGACTTCCTCGACGAGCTGGATCGGGCCACGGTCGCGCTGACGGCGGCGGAGGAGGCGACGGCGGACCCGCTGGACGCACTGCCGGGCGCAGTGCTGGCCGGCGGCCGGTTCGTCGTCGAGAAGCGCCTCGGCAAGGGCTCCACGGCGCGGGGGCTGCTCGTCGCCGACGCAGCCGAGCCCGCCCGCCCCCACCGGGTCCTCAAGGTCGCCCTGGACGACAAGGCCGAGGCCCGCCTGACGTCCGAGGCCGAGGTCCTCAAGGCGATCACCGGCGCGAAGTCGTTGGCCCGGCTGATCGAGGGCCCGATGGACGTGGATGGGCGGCTCGCGCTGCTCCTGGAGTCGGCTGGCACGCACACCCTGGCCGAGGAGCTGCGTCCGGACGTGCCTGTCCCCCTGGACTTCCTGCAGCGGTGGGGCCGCGACGTGCTCGACGCCGTGGTCGAGCTGGACCGGCTCGGTGTCGATCACCGCGACATCAAACCCAGCAACCTGGGCGTGCGGTTGAACCCCGGCAACCGCGAGGCGCACCTCGTGCTGTTCGACTTCTCGCTGACGCGCGCGGCGGCCGAGGAAGTGCAGGCTGGCACGGCGCCGTACCGCGATCCCTTCCTTGGTGAGGGGACTCGCCGACGGTTCGACAGCGCGGCCGAACGCTATTCGGCGGCGGTCGTGCTCTTCGAGATGGCGACGGGCCACCCACCCGTCTTCGGCGACGGGCTCACGCTGCCGTCGCTGATCCCGGACGAGGCGACGATCGACCCGAAGGAGTTCCCTGAGGGACTGGCCGGCGACTTCGCCGACTTCTTCCGCCGCGCGCTGCGGCGCCAGGCCGGCGAGCGTTTCGACTCGGCGTCGTCGATGCGGCAGGCGTGGGACCGCATGTTCGCGACGGACGTGACGACGCAGGCCCCCACGGGCGAAGACGACCGGCGGGCGGAGGCGGCGACCCTCGACACGCCGCTGACTGAGGCGGGGCTCACGGCGCGCGGGCTGTCCGCACTGGCGCGCTTTAAGGTCGTGACGGTCCGCGACTTCCTCCTCAAGGTCGACGCCGGCCACCCCTATTACCGGGTCGCCCCCTACACCCGCAATCACCTGCGGCAGCGCCGCTCCGCGTGGGAGAAGCGGCTCGGTCTGCCGCGCGCGGCCGGAGGAAGCCTGCTCTCCGACGGCGTCGACCTCACCGTGTCGTCGCTGGTCGGCTCGAGCGGTCCGGACAAGGCGACCGTACGGCGGAGGCTGGTGCGGCTTCTCCTGGGGGCGGAGGGCAGCCTTGAGGCGTTCGCCCCGATGACGGCGTTCGCGCAGGAACTGGGTGTGCCCGAGGCCCGTGCGGAGGAGCTCCTGGGCGACGCGTTGAGCTGCTGGTCCGCCGACGCCCAGGCGACCGACATGATCGACGCCCTCGGCTCGGCCCTCGACCGCCGCATCGCCGAGATGGGCGGGGCGATCACCCGCGGCGAGGCGGCGGCCGCGGTGCTCGACGCGACGCAGGAGCCGCTGCGCGGCGGGGCTGTGCTGCGCGGCGCGGAGGGCCTCGTGCGGCTGGCGCTGGAACGGCGTCGCTTCCTGCGCCGGCTCGGGGGCGGCACCGCGTGGCAGCCGCTGTCGGTGCGCCGCCGGGACGGCAGCGTGATCATGCTCGGCTCCAGGCCGGGATTGTTCGACGCCTGGGAGGCGGTGGGCCGGGCCGCGGAGGACCTGGTGTTGCGGGCCACCGGCGCCGATGCCTCGATCATCATCCCGTCGGCGACCGCGGGTCGCGAGTTGGCCGCGGCGTTGGCGCCCTTCGGCGGGCTCTTCGAGCGGGACGAGCACCCCCAGGAAAGCGAGCCGGAGCACCATCGCGCGGAGGCCGGGGTCGCGGTCCCCACCCAGAGCGAAACGGACGGCGAGGCGACGGCGTCGCCGGAGGCGCGGGGGCTGGGGCGACTCGTGCGGGTGGGCGCCGAGTTGGCGCCGCACGCGGCGGCCGCGGGCACGCTGGATCTGCACCACGTGGACCTGCCGCAGCGGGTCGCGCTGGCCGAGGCTTTCCGTGGCTACGCGGGCACGACCGCGCGAGAGGCCCGCGGCCGCACCGTCCTGACGCCGCGGGACCTGCGCCTGCGTGTTCGTCGGCGCTTCCCCGCCGTCGCGACGCTGCCGGATCGGCCGCTGCTCGATGACCTGGTCAAGGACTCCGGCGCGGACCTGCGGTGGGACGAGGCGCTGCGGGGCTACGTGGTTCCCGAGCGCTCCCTCACGACGACGGGTCTGGTGACGGCCACGCCGACGGTGGCGGGGGGTGCCGCGGCGCGCTCCCTGAGGGACCCGGTCGCCGCCCGGCTCGCCGAGAGCGTGGCGACGCGCTCGTTCCTGGCGCTGGGGGTGGGCGCCCTCGACCTGGCCCGGGTCCAGGACGTGCTGCGTGAGCGTTACGACGCCCACCTCCTCGACGTGACCGGGCTGCTCATCGACGCGATGCGGGCCGCGGCCGCACGGCACGGCGTGCCGTGGGACGTCGTGCTCGCCTCGGATGCGGCTACGCCGGGCACCCGCGACCGCGCCAACCTGGAGCAGCTCGTCGGGATGTGCCTGCCAGAGGTGTGGGAGGCGATCGCGTCGGCAATCGCCGCCACGCCGCACCCGGGCGAGGACGGTGCCGCCGGGCCCTCGGGTGGATCCGCTGAGGCCGGGCACGCGAAGGACGCCCCCGTGGTGCTCACCGACGTCGCGCCGCTCGCGCGCTATCGACACCTGGGCGAGCTGTCCCGCTGGAGCGACGTGGCGCTCCCCCGGGAGCGGGCCGTGTGGGTGCTCGCGCCGCAGACGCCCACGTCGCAGGGTCCGGTGATCGACGGCCAGCCCCTGCCGCTGTCCTCCCCGGGGCAATACGTGCGGCTGGACCTGCGCCGCCTCTATGCCTCGGATGACCAGAACGTGCCGGCGGCCGCCGGCGAGAAGGAGGCGAGGGCGTGATCGACGCCGCCGAGCTCACGGCCGCGCTCAAGCGGCTCGTGCTGGACCTCGAGGATGACCTGCGCGCGCGGGTCGACGGCCGCGACGAGGACCTCCGCGAGCAGGGGGCGCTCGCCAGGTGGCGCGCTGAGTACGACGAGGCCGTCGCCGCCTCCCGCACCGGGCGCACGTGGACGGAGTGGCGCGACGACCGGGTCACCCAGGCCGCCGTCGCGTGGGTGCTGACCACGGTGTTCGTGCGCTTCTGCGAGGACAACCGCCTCCTGGGGGAGCGCGGCGCGGGCGAGACCGCGCAGGAGCCGGGTCGCTACGCCCCCTGGATCGGCGGGCCGACCCGCGAGCTGCGGCAGCGGGCTCAGGACGCCCGCACCGCCTACTTCCGGCAGCACCCCGCCGACACCGACCGCGAGTGGCTCGGTCGGGCTATCGAGCACCTGCGGGGGCTCAAGGCCACGCGGGACCTGGTCGAGGCGCACTCCGCGCTGTGGACGGTGGCGCCGTCGGGTGGCGCCGCCGAGCGCATCCTCGCCTTCTGGCACCAGACGGACGCCGCGGGCGAGCCGCGCTGGGACTTTGCCGACCCCGGCCTGTCGACCCGCTTTCTCGGCGACCTTTATCAGGACCTCTCCGAACACGCGAAGGGCACCTACGCCCTGCTGCAGACCCCGGAGTTCGTCGAGGAGTTCATCCTCGACCGCACGCTGGAGCCGGCGCTGCGGGAGCGACCGCTCGCGGGCTTCACGCTCATCGACCCCACCTGCGGGTCGGGCCACTTCCTGCTTGGGGCCTTCGCGCGGCTCTACGCGCGCTGGCGGGCGGCCGAGCCGGACACCAACGAGGCCGAGCTGGCGCGCCGCGCCCTCGACGCTGTCCACGGCGTGGACCTCAACCCCTTCGCCGTCGCCATCGCCCGCTTCCGGCTCCTCGTGGCGGCCCTGCAGGTCACCCGGCAGCGCTCCCTGAACGACGCCCCCGACTGGCCGCTCAACGTGGCGGTGGGAGATTCCCTGCTACACGGCCGACCGCAGCGCGCCTTCGACCTGGGAGCAGAGTTCGACGAGGACGCCATCGAAAGACAGTTCGCCTATGCCACCGAGGACCTGGACCTGCTGCGCTCTCTTCTCGTGCCGGGCGTCTACGACGTGGTCGTCGGCAACCCGCCTTACATCACGGTCAAGGACAAAGTCCTCAACCCGCTCTACCGGGACCGGTACGAAAGCCCCAAGGGCAAGTACGCGCTGACGGTCCCCTTCATGGAGCGTTTCTTCCAGCTCGCAAAGCCCAGCAACGGTGATCATCCCGCGGGTTGGGTCGGTCAGATCACGTCCAACTCCTTCATGAAGCGCGAGTTCGGCACCACGCTCGTGGAGCAGTATCTGCCGAAGCACGACCTGCGGCTGGTCGTTGACACGTCCGGCGCCTACATCCCAGGCCACGGCACGCCGACGGTGATCCTTGTGGGGCGCCCGCGGAAGCCTTTCGACGAGCCGAACCCGCTGTCACCCACTGTGCGTGCGGTGCTCGGCATCCGCGGTGAACCAGGACGTCCCCATGTCCCTGCCCAGGGACTGGTATGGCGCAGCATCGTTGACCATATCGATCACGTGGGCCACGAGGACGAGTACACCAGCACGGTCGATCTACCGCGTGAGACCCTTTCGAGACACCCTTGGAGCCTCTCGGGTGGCGGCGCGCAGGGCCTTCTCGCCCTGGTTGAGGCTGGCGCTCGCGCGCCGCTCGACTCCGTCGCAGCGGAGCTGGGGATCATGTCGGTGACCGGGCAGGACGACTTCTACATGTTTGCTCCAATCGCGGGCCGTAGGGAGGAATGGCCGACTCGCCCGCTGGTGGAAGGTGACGCAGTCCGGGATTGGGAAGTCTCGACCGCAACGGAAGCCGGCTGGCCGTACTCCGGTGACTACGGAGTTCGCTCATTGCAGGATCTGGGCGCTTTCGGCCACCGTCTTCATCAGTTCAAGTCAGCCCTAGATAAGAGGCGACGATTCGGCACCCCCATGGTTGAGCGGGGGCTTACGTGGTGGGAGTGGCAAGAGCTGTACACCGCCAAGTTGCGGACGCCGCTGTCGATTGCGTTTGCGTTTGTGGCCACGCACAACCATTTTGTGCTGGACCGGGGTGGGAAGGTCTTCAAGCAGTCGGCGCCGGTGATCAAGCTGCCGGAGGGGGCCAGCGAGGACGACCACCTCGCGCTGCTCGGTGTGCTGAACTCCTCCGCGGCGTGCTTCTGGCTCAAGCAGAACAGCCATGGCAAGGGTAATGGGGGAGTGAATGAAGGCTTTCGCGGCGATGACTGGGAGGAATTCTATGAGTTCACGGGCACCACGCTCAAGGATTACCCGCTCCCGGCCAACCTGCCTCTTGCCCGTGCGCGCCGACTCGACCTCCTCGCGCAGAAACTCGCTGACTCGTTCACGCGGTGCTTCCAGGACGACGCGATCCCCACAGACGCGACGGTGGCGCAGGCGCGACGCGAGCACGACGTCCTGCGCGGCGAGATGGTCGCCGTCCAGGAGGAGCTGGACTGGGAGGTCTACCGTGCCTACGGCATCATCGAGGACGAGCTGACCCTGCCCGAGGGTGCGGAGCTGCCCCGCCCCCGGCTCGGTGAGCGCGCCTTCGAGATCGCCCTCGCCCGCACGATCGCCACCGGCGCCGACTCGTCGGCATGGTTCGAGCGGCACGGCTCCACCCCGATCACCGAGATCCCGGCGGAGTGGCCTGCGCCGTACCGCGAACTCGTGCAGCGGCGGCTCGACCTGATCGCCTCGGACCGGTTCGTAGGGCTGCTCGAGCGGCCGGAATACAAGCGGCGGTGGGCCGAGGAGCCCTGGGACAAGCGCGTCACCGCCGCCCTGCGGACCTGGCTGCTGGACCGGCTGGAGCGCCGCGACCTGTGGTTCGACCGCGCGGGCCGACCTCGCCCGCTGTCGGTGGCGCAGCTCGCCGACCGCGTCGGCACCGACGCCGACCTCGTGGGCGTCCTCAACCTCTGGGCCGGCCGCAAGGACGCCGACGTCACCGACGCCCTGGAGAAGCTGCTCGCCGACGAGGTCGTGCCCTATCTCGCGGCCCACCGGCTGAAGGACACGGGCCTGCGCAAGCGCGGCGAGTGGGAGCGCACCTGGGACCTACAGCGCGCCGAGGACCGCGGCGAGGCGGTCGACCCCATCCCGGTCCCGCCGAAATACACCTCGGCCGACTTCCGCCGCCCGTCGTACTGGTCGCACCGAGGCAAGCTCGACGTGCCCAAGGAGCGCTTCATCTCCTACCCCGGCGGCGGCCGCGCCACCGACCCCACGACGCTGCTCGGCTGGGCCGGCTGGGACCACGCCCAGCAGTCCCTGGCGCTCGGCATCCTCATCCAGGAACGAGAAAGCGACGGCGCAACGGACGAGGTGCTCATCCCCCTCGTCGCCGGCATGGCCGAGCTGCAACCCTGGGTCGACCAGTGGCACGACGAGATGAGCGACCTAGGCCTCAACCTCGCCGAATACACCTCCGAGACGCTGCGCCACCACCTGGCCAGCCTCGGCGTGACCGAGACCGACCTGCGCGACTGGCGCCCGCCCGCGGCCACCCGCGGCCGCCGCGGCGCCGCCCGCTCCGCCTCACCGAAGGGCTCCTGATGGCCACCCTGCTGCGCGACCTCATCGACATCCCCGAGCGGACCAGCGCCACCGACTACGTGCTGCGGCTGTCCGAGAGCGTCGACGAGCACGCTGCCGCCGCGCTGGAGCACTACGTGGTGACCGAGCAGCTCGCCGCCGCGTTCGACACGGCGCTCGGCATCGTCGAGCAGGCGCTGGCGACCGGGGAGAGCAAGGGTGCCTACCTTGAGGGCTCCTTCGGCTCCGGCAAGTCGCACTTCATGGCCGTCCTGCACGCGATCCTGCGCGGCGACCGAGCCGCGCGCGACAAGGAGGGGCTGCGCGAGGTCGTCGTACGGCATGATGCGGACCTCACCGGGCGGCGCCTGCTGCCGCTCGCCTTCCACATGCTGAGCGCCACGAGCTTCGAGGAGCGGGTCTTCGGCAGCTACGTCGAGCAGATCCGGCGGCTGCACCCCGAGGCCGAGCTGCCGCGCGTCCACCAGACCGACGGCCTGCTGCGCGACGCGGACGCCCTGCGCGAGCGGCTTGGCGACGAGGCCTTCTTCGCCGGGCTCGGCGACACGGGCCCCAGCGGCGAGGCCTCGGAGGGCTGGGGGGACTTCGGCTCGTCCTCGGGCTGGACCGCGGCGACGTACGACGCCGCCCGGCACGCCCCCGCCACGGACGAGGCCCGCGGAACGCTCGTCACGGCCCTGGTGGACGCCTACTTCTCCAGCTTCACCAAGGCCGCCGACTACGTCGACATGGACGAGGGGCTCGCGGAGATCGCCCGGCACGCCAAGAGCCTCGGCTACGAGGGGGTCGTGCTCTTCCTCGACGAGCTGATCCTGTGGCTGGCCTTCGGCATGAGCGTCCCCGAGTTCTTCCGCCGCGAGGTGCAAAAGCTGACCAAGCTCGTCGAGAGCGGCAGCGGCCGGCGCGAGATCCCGCTGATCTCCTTCGTCGCCAAGCAGATCGACCTGCGCCGCTGGCTCGCCGACGCCGGCGGGAGCGGCGCCCAGCAGGCGATGCTGGAGGAGAGCCTGGCCTTCCAGAAGGGCCGCTTTCCGTCGATCGAGCTGGGCGACGCCAACCTGCCCTACGTGGCCCACCAGCGGCTGCTGCTCCCCAAGGACGCCGCGGCCGCCGCCCAGATCGCCGACGCGTTCGCGCGCATCGACCGCACCCCCGGGGTGTGGCGCGTGCTCCTCGACAACGTCAACACCGACGAGGACAACCGCGGCTCCGACGAACGCGACTTCAAGCTGACCTATCCCTTCTCCCCGGCGCTCATCTCGACCCTGCGCGTCCTCGCGTCGGCGATGCAGCGCGAACGGACCGCCCTCAAGGTCATGCAGCAGATGCTCGTCGACCGGCGCGACAGCCTCACCGTCGACGACATCATCCCCGTCGGCGACAGCTACGACCTGCTCGTCAAGGGCGACGCGCTCGAGCCGGGCGTGAATGCCCTCTTCGCCTCCGCCCGCGAGCTGTGGGGCGGCAAGCTGCAGCCGCTCCTGCGCAGCACCCACGGCACCACCGACGCGGCGATCGACGCGGGGCAGGCCCCGGCGCCCTATTACGCCGACGCGCGCCTCGCCAAGACCCTCCTGCTGTCGGCGATCGCGCCCAAGGTGGCCGCCCTGCGCGGCCTGACCGCCGAACGCCTGGCCCACCTCAATCACGGCTCGATCGTCTCGCCCATCCCGGGCGGGGAGGCGCGCGCCGTGCTCGGCAAGGTGCGGACCTGGGCGGAGTCGATCCCCGAGATCCACGTCGACAGCGCCGTGGCAGACCCGACGATCTCGGTGAAACTCACCGACGTGGACTACGAGTCCGTCGTCAAGAAGGCCCTCGTCGAGGACACCGAGGGTCGCCGCAGGCAGCTCGTGCAGCGCCTCGTCGCGCAAGAGCTGGGCGTGGATGAGACCGACCACGCGCTGGACGGAAGCCACCCCCGCGCCGTCCTCTGGCGCGGCACCCAGCGCGAGATCGACGTGATCTTCGGCAACGTCCGCGACGTCTCGTGGCTCTCCGATCAGGCCTTCGAGGCCAGGCCCGGCACGTGGCGCTTCGTGATCGACCATCCCTTCGACGAGGCCGGGCACACGACGGCCGAGGACATGAAGCGCATCGACGCCATGCTGACCAAGGAGATCGACCAGCGGACCGTCGTTTGGCTTCCCCACTTCCTCTCGCAGGCGCGCATGGACGACCTCGGCCGCCTCGTCGTCCTGGACTGGCTGCTCGGCGGCACCGGGGAGCGGTGGCAGCAATACGCCAGCCACCTCAGCGAGCAGGATCGGCTGACCGCGCTGACCATCCTGCGGAGCAACCGCGACACCCTCACCCGCTCGCTCCGGGACGCGCTGCAACAGGCCTATGGCGCCGCGCCCGCGCAGCCGGGCAACCTCCTCGAGGACGCCGGCCACGACTCCGAGCTGACCCCCCTGACCCGCCGCGTCAACGTGCAACGCCCCGTCGGCGCCGGCCTCGGCGACGCCTTCGACCGCCTCATCGCGCAGGTCTGGGACGCCACCTACCCCGACCACCCCCGGTTCCCGGCCGACACCCCCGTGCAGCGACGCGACCTCACGCTCATCCAGCGGCACGTCGAACGCGCCATGAACGACGCCGACCGCCGCGTCCCCATCGAGGGCGACGCCCGCGCGCTCCGTCGCGTCGGCAACACGCTCGGGGTCGGACAGACCACGGACACCCACTTCGTCTTCGGCGACCCCTATCTGACCCCGTGGGCCACCGAACTCGACAAGGCCCTCGCCCGCCGCGGCGACCACGACGCGCCGGTGCGCGTCGCGGAAGCCCGCGCGTGGGTCGCCGACGTGGGTCGGGGGCTCACCGAGCCCGTCTCCGACCTCGTCATCCTCGCGTGGGCGGCGCTCCGGCAGCGGGTCTGGTACGACGCCGGTGGGCAGCCTCGCGCGACGGCCCCGGAACCAGGCCAGCTCCAGGCCGGCATGGAGATGCGCACCCAGGAGATGCCCACCGAGGACGAGTGGCGCAGGGCGGTGGAGCACGCCGGCCACCTCTTCGGGGAGAGCGTGACCCCCTTCCTCAGCCCCGCGGCGGTCGCCGACCTGGCCGAGCGCGTCCGGGCCCGCGTCGCGCAGACCATCGAGCCGGCGCGCGAGCTGGTGGGCCAGGTGCGTCGGGGGCTGGGGCGCGCCGGGTTGGCCCCGGAGGCCATCGACGGCTCGGCCCGGCTGGGCACGGCCGTGGCGGTCGCCGAGGCGCTCGACGGACTCACCCGCAAGGACGGGGTCGCCCTCGTGCGGGCGCTGGCGTCCGTCGAGGTGAAGCCCTCCCAGGGGCGCCACATGGGCAAGTCGCTGACCAGCGCGCCCGCCGTGATCGACGCGCTGCGCCGCTTCGATTGGACGTGGCTGGCCGACCCCCTCGCCGCGCGGGCCGGCGAGGGCGACCGGGCCGACGCCGCCGGCCGCCTGCTCACCCGCCTGGGCGAGCGGCTCTCCGCCGACGAACTCGATCACCCGGCCGCCGCCGCCTTGGCCGACGTCGATCGAGACGTGCGCGACTGGCTGCGGCAGGCCCCGGCCGCGCCGCCGGCGCCAGCGCCGCTGCCGCCCCGCGAGGACCCGCAGGCCGTCGTGCTGCCCGCGGCGTCCCCCGCGGCCCCGTCAAGCGCGAGCACCTGGGTTGCGCACCCGGGCGGGGCCGCAGCTGCCCCCGCCACTGCGCCGCGCCGCTCCGGACAGACGGTCGCCCGGGGACGAGACGCGTTGTCCGAACTCGAGGCCTACGTCGCCGCGCACCCGTCCGCGCGGATCGAGGTGACCTGGCGGGTGGTCGAGTGAGCGTGCCCGGCGCACCCGCCGTCCCCGAGGCCAGCCCGAGCACCATCCGGGCCATGGTCGACATGTTCGCGGACAAGCACGACCCCGGGCCAGTGGCGATTCGTGCCCGAGCGGCCACGTCGTGGACCGGCACCTCGACGAAGAACGTGCCCATCACCGCCGTACCGGCCGGGTCCGCCCTCGCCGTCCGGGAAGCGCTGCGAGCGCACCGCGCCGGCGAATGGACCGTGATCCTCACCGATCGCGACCCCGAAGACCTTGGCGCGGGCATCCTGGCCCACCTGCTCAAGACCAAGGTCCACGCCATCGACGCGTGGGGCGCGGTCCAGGAGGTCTTCCGAGCCAGCCAGTCCGCCAGCTCCTTCGTGAGCATGCCGCACGGCCGCGACGTCGCCTTCGGGCTGATCCGCACCATGCCCCCGCAGGGTTGGCCCTCCGCGCCCGGCGGGGTGCTCACCCGCGAGCACGCCCTCGACAGCCTCCTCCACGAGCGGCTGGGCATCGCGCCCGACCACCAGGACACCGCCGGGCTGCTGGACTGGTCGCTCCGCGCCGACGCACCCTCCTCGCTGACCGGCCTGCGCCGCGACGCGGGCGACGCCCTCGGGGAGGCCGCGTTAGACCGGCTCGCCGAGGGGACCGGCGCCGCACGCGCCGCCGTACGGCCGCTGCTCGATGGCGACCGGATCAGTGACCTCGCCGCCGTCGGGCTCGTCGTCGCGCTGCTCACCTCCGAGGCGGTGCCGGCTGCCGACCGGCACCAGGCGGCCATCAGCCTCGCGCGCGGGGAACGCTGGTTTGATGGGCGCGTCTCCTCGGCGGATCCGGGGCTGCGCGCGTTCGGGACGGCCGTGGCGCGAGTGGTGAGCGGATGGATCGGGGACCCGCGCCTGCGCGAACGCGCGTGGGCCGTAGCCGACCGCGCCGACACCCTGCTGGCGGAGGTCGACGGCGCGGCCCTGGCGCGGTATTCGGACCTGCTGCCCACCGGCTATCGGCTGCGGGCCGACGACCTGGGCGGCGCGCTCTCGGCCCTGGTCGTCGACCCGCGCCCCGGCGTCGATCCGGGCCTGACTGGCGTCGAGGCCGCCTCGGCCGCTGTCGCGACCCATCTGCTGGCCGATCGCTCCCCACGGGATCACCAGGCGCTCGCCGCGGCGGTTCGCCTGGCGCGGTGGATCGCGACGCCGGACCGATGGACCCAGGCCTCGGCGAGTGATCCGGGTGCCGGCCTGGCCGCCCTGGCTCGACTCCAGGTCGACGACGCGGCCTGGGCCGATGTCGCGATCAACGTCGCCGCCGCCGGCGTCAGCGCGGACATCCAGGCCCGCGGCATCGAACACGTCGCCACGGCCGCAATGGCCCGGCGGGAGACCCAGGCCCGCCTCTTCGCCGAGACCCTCGCCCGCGCCACCTCGCAAGACGTCGGTGCCGCGGAGGGGATCGTGGGGGAACCCTCGGACGGGGTCGTGCTCATCGAAGCGGCCCTGGACCGCGGCGTTGCGCCGCTGGTGGCGCAGAAGCGGCGCGTGCTCCTCGTGGTCCTCGACGGCCTGAGCTCCGGCGCAGGCACCGAAGTGGCCACCGACGCGCTGCGCCGGGGGTGGGAGGAGATCAGCCCCAGCGGCCGCCGCGGGGCCGCCATCGCGGCCCTCCCCACGCTGACTGAGATCAGCCGCGCCTCGCTCCTCGCTGGCGAACTCACCCGGGGCGGCCGCGAGTTCGAGGTCGCGTCCTTCGAGCGGTACGTCGACCAACGCCTCAAGCGCGCAGGGCGTCTGTTCCACAAGAAGGCCCTGGACACCGGGCGCAGCGGGCACGCCCTGGCTGCCGACGTGGCGGAGGCCATCGACGACCAGGCCGTCGGAGTCGTCGCCGTGGTCCTCAACACCATCGACGACGCGCTGGACCGGTCCGACCCCGGCGGCACCACGTGGACGGCCGACGCCATCCGTCACCTGGAGCCACTCCTGGCCCGCGCTCAGGCGGCGGGGCTCACCGTGGTCCTCACCGGCGACCACGGCCACATCGTCGAGCGACGCCTGGGACACCTGAAGCCCGCGCGGGATCAGAGCGACAGCGGTCGCAGCAGGAAGGCCCTCCCCGGGGCACACGTCGACCCCGCCGAGGAGGTGCTGATCGAGGGGCGACGAGTCGTACCTGAGGGACGCGCCGTGCTCGCCGTCTCGGACAAGCTGCGCTATGGCCCGCTCAAGGCCGGCTATCACGGCGGCGCCCACCCGGCCGAGGTCGTCGTCCCCCTCATCGTCCTGCAGCCCGCCGGCGCCGGAAGCGACGAGGGCGGCCTGCCCCCACAGGAACCGGCTTGGTGGCTCGGACCGGTGGAGGCGGCGGCGGACGCCGTACCGCCTGCCTCCCCGCCGCCCGCACGGTCCGCGCGGCGACGGGAGTCCCGACAGGAGGAGCCGGCGCTCTTCGAGGTGGGCGAGCGGGCAGCGACGGACTCGGCGGCCGCCGGGTCATCCGCGAGCGTTGGGCGGCGCCTGGTGGGCGGTCAGGTCTACGCCGCGCAGGTCCACCTCTCGCCCCGCCTGCGCGTCACCGCCGACGCGGTGGCACGTCTCGTGGACGCCCTGCTCGCCACGCCGGATCGACGCCTGGGGCAGGTGCCCGCCGCCCAAGCCCTCGGTGTCCCGACGTCCCGCCTGCCCCGCGCCCAGGAACAGGTGAAGCAGCTCCTCAACGTGGACGGCTACCCCGTGCTGCGCGTGGACGCCGACGGCACCACGCTCGTCCTGGATGAGCGCTCCTTGCGCGAGCAGTTCGGACTGAGCGGTGGTTGAGGTCTCCGCGCGACGCCGTCGCTACATCATCGACGCCCTGCGTCGCGGCACGGTCCCGCAGGCGGGCCTCGACGTGCTCGCCGTGGGGCTGGACCGCTTCGCGGGCGCCCTCGACGAGGACCTGGACCGGGTGGCCTCGGGAGGGGCTGTCTTCAAGGCCGTCCGCGGCGACTACGGGTCCGGGAAGACCTTCTTCACGCGCCACCTCGCCGAACGGGCGCTGCAACGAGGCTTCGCCGTGTCCGAGGTCCAAGTCTCCGAGACCGAGACTCCCCTCCACCGCCTGGAAACCGTCTATCGCCGTGTCACGGAGACCCTGCGCACCGCGTCGATCCCGCCGAGTGCTTTTCGGGCCGTGCTGGACTCGTGGTTTTACACCCTGGAGGAAGACGCACTCGAGGCGGATCCGAGTCTCGATGCGGCAGATGGCGTCGCGGTCGGCGCGGCCGTCGGGGGACTGGTGGAGCGGAGACTGGCCTCCGTCGCCTCCTCTGCGCCCGGTTTCGCGCTGGCGCTGCGCGGCTATGGGGTCGCATCGCTGAGTGGGGAGGCCGCGACCGCGGACGCCGTGGCGGCGTGGCTCGGGGGTCAGCCGCACGTCGCCTCCGCCGCCAAACGGGCCGCCGGGGTGCGCGGCGGCCTCGACCACTTCGGGGCGATGGGCTTCCTGCAGGGGCTCCTCACCGTGCTCCGCGACGCCGGGCACCCCGGGCTGCTGCTGGTGCTCGACGAAGTCGAGACGCTGCAGCGGGTCCGCGGGGACGTGCGAGACAAGGCGCTCAACGCCCTGCGGCAGCTCATCGACGACGTGGACGGCGGCCGCTACCCCGGGCTCTTCCTGGTGATCACGGGCACGCCTGCCTTCTACGACGGCGTGTCCGGCGTGCAACGGTTGGCGCCGCTCGCAGGTCGGCTCGCGACCGACTTCACCACCGATGCGCGCTTCGACAACCCACGGGCAGTGCAGGTGCGGCTACCCGGCTTCACCCGGGACAGCCTGGTCGCCGTCGGCGCCCGGGTGCGGGATGTCTACGCGACCGGAGAGTCCGCCGAGGCCCGGCTGCGGGC
The DNA here is from genome assembly GCA_016699675.1 of Austwickia sp. Lineage (NCBI taxonomy): Bacteria > Bacillati > Actinomycetota > Actinomycetes > Micrococcales > Dermatophilaceae > Austwickia > Austwickia sp. The sequence continues at coordinate 1,464,456 of CP064985.1, forward strand.
CCGCGTCGACGACGACTACCTGGCGGCGCTCGCGGACGGGGTCACGGGGTCCCTCGGCGGCAAGGTGGGGGTCGCGCCGCGGCTTTATCTGAAGAAGCTGGTGGGCGACGTGCTCGACCGCGTCGACCAGTTCGCGGATTTCGACCCCCGCGCGCACTATGCGCTGACCGTGCGCCCGGCCGAGCTGACCGACGCCGAGCGAGGGGCCCGGTCCGGCCCGGTGAGTGCGCCCGACGACATCGACCTCGACATGGGCTGACCCGTGACGAGCGCAGGCGCGGCCGGCTTCGACGACCTCGACCCCGTCCTCCAGCATCACGTCGTCAACACCCTCGGCTGGCGCGAGCTGCGGGCGCTGCAGCAGCACTCCATCGCTCCGATCCTGAGCGGACACGACGTACTCCTTCTCGCACCCACCGCCGGAGGCAAGACCGAGGCGGCGCTCTTTCCGCTGCTCACCCGCGCCTCCCGGGAAGGCTGGCGGGGCACCTCCATCCTCTATATCTGCCCGCTCAAGGCCCTGCTCAACAACATCCACGTGCGCGCGCAGGCCTATGCGGGATGGCTAGGGCGCCGCGCCGAGCTGCGGCACGGCGACATCGGCGCCGGTGCCCGCCGGCGCCAGGTGATCGAGCCGCCCGACCTTCTGCTGACCACCCCCGAATCCATCGAGGCGATGCTCGTCTCCGCGCTGAACGACCCGCGAGACCTCTTCCGCGACGTGCGAGCCGTGGTCGTGGACGAGGTGCACGCCTTCGCCGGCGACGATCGCGGCTGGCATCTCCTGGCCGTGCTGGAGCGGGTCGCCCGGATCGCCGGACGACCACTGCAACGCATCGGCTGCTCCGCGACGGTCGGCAACGCCCCCGAGCTGCTGTCCTGGCTGCAGGGCAGCAACCGTGCCGCGGGGGTGCCCGCCGCGGTCATCAACCCTCCGCCCGCGGCCGCGGCGCAGCCCGAGGTGGTGCTCGACTACGTCGGCGGCATCCCCAACGCGGCCGAGGTCGCCTCGCGGCTGTACGTCGGGGAGAAGCGGCTGCTCTTCGCGGACTCCCGCCGGGCTGTCGAGCGGCTGGCCGTGGAGCTGCGGGAGCGTGGCGTCGACACCTACGTGTCGCACTCCTCCCTGTCGCTCGACGAGCGGCGCCGGGCCGAGGCGGCCTTCGCTCAGGCCCGCGACTGCCTCATCGTGTCCACCTCGACGCTCGAGCTGGGCATCGACGTGGGCGACCTCGACCGGGTGCTGCAGCTCGGGGCGCCCAGTACCGTCGCATCCTTCCTGCAGCGGCTCGGGCGGACCGGTCGGCGACCCGGCGGCGTGCGCAACACGCTCTTCCTCGCCCCGGACGACGACGCACTCCTGCGGGCGGCCGGGCTGCTGTTGCTGTGGTCGGAGGGGTACGTCGAACCGACCATCCCGCCGCCCATCCCGCTGCACATCGTCGCTCAGCAGGTGATCGCCCAGGCTTTGGAACGCTCCGCCGTCACGGGGTCAGAGGCGTGGGAGCCGCTGGCGCCCCTCGGCGTCGCCACGCCGGCGGAATTCGACAAAATCCTGGCGCACCTGCACGCGAGCGGACACCTCGACACCGACGGGGGGCTGTCGTTCGTCGGGCCCGAGGCCGAGCGTCGCTACGGCCGCAAGCACTTCCTCGACCTGCTCGCCGTCTTCTCAGCCCCTCCCGAGGTGACGATCCTGCACGGCCGAGATGAGCTCGGGACGGTCGAACCGGTGACCCTGACGCGCCGCCAGGACGGGCCGACGGTGCTGTCCCTGGCCGGCCGGTCGTGGCGGGTCACCGGCATCGACTGGCCGCGGCGCCGCGCCTACGTCGAACCATCAGACGCCCCCGGACGTACCACCTGGGGAGGCGGCGGAGCGGCGTACACCCCGCAGTTGTGCGACGCGATGCGGCGTGTCCTCGCGGGAGCCGACCCCGACGGAGTGGCGTTGACCCGGCGGGCGCGGCAGCGACTCGACCACCTCCGGGAGCTGCGCGGCGAGCAGGCGTGGTCGGCCGACCCCGTGGTGTTGACCGACGGCACCGCGACGACCTGGTGGACGTGGGCGGGCCTGCGCGGCAACGTCCACCGGGCCGCGGCCCTGGACGCGATCGACCCGACGCTGCTCGCGGAGGGCCGGGGCGTCACCAACCTGGCGGTGCGGCTGCGCCCTGGCTGTCAGGCCGCCGAGGTGGCTGAGGCCATGAGGGAAGCCCACTCTCGATTCGGTGCGGACTTGGCGGGGGTACAGATCACGGTGAGCGAAGAAGCGCTGCGGGGACTGAAGTTCGCCGAGCTGTTGCCCGAGGCGATGGCTCGGCGGGTGCTAGCCGCGCGCTGAGGCTGCTCGTGCTTGGCGTCGTCGATGGAGAGGATCCTTGGCCTCAAACCTGACTTGCACATGTCGGGTGTGATTCTGCGGTCGGGCTCGCGTTTGTCCTGGTCAGGGATGTGCGGGGTTGGGCGTTGACACACTAACCGGGTGGGTAGCGTGCCTTCTCGTGGTGTTCCTGCGGAAGGTGCGGACGGCGTCGGGAGCGACGGCGGTGCAGATCGCTGAGCGTGTTGGCGGGCGGGACAAGGTGATCGAGCATCTTGGGTCGGCGCATTCGGAGGCTGAGCTGGCGGTGTTGATGCAGGCCGGCCGCCAGAAGATGCATGAGGGCCAGGGCGAGCTGGATCTGGGCCTGGGAGAGCGCGGTTCGCGTGAGGCGGTCGTGGTCGGGCAACGCTCGCGGGTCCTGATCGAGGTGGTTGAGGGAGCTTGGCGACAGCTCGGGTTCGACGTTGTCGGGGACGAGGCGTTCTTCCAGCTGGTGCTCGCGCGCCTGGTGGAGCCGACCAGTAAGGCCGATTCGGTGCGGGTGCTGACCGAACTGGGATTGGCTGCGGCGCACCGCAACACGTTCACCGCGACGTTGAAGCGGTGTGGGCAGCGCGGATACCGCGACCAGATCGCGACCGCCTGCTTCACCCAGGCCGCCACCAGTGGGGACGTGTCCTTGGTGCTGTACGACGTGACGACCCTCTACTTCGAGGCGGAGCACGAGGATGACCTGCGCAAGGTCGGTTTCTCCAAAGAACGCCGGGTCGATCCTCAGATCGTCGTCGGGTTGTTGGTCGACCGGGCCGGGCCTGTCAACTTCTCTGTGTAAGCGGGTCGGGCTTTCAGTAGGTCAGGTAGGGGTTGATGCGTTCGGGGTAGGCCACGGCGAGCTGGGCGAGGGCTTGCTTCCAGTTCGTGGTGACCTGGCCCTCGACGAGCCGGCCTGAGGCCTTGCGCTCGTTCGCGGGCTTGCCGCGTTCCTTGGCTCGTTCGCGGGCGCGGCGGTCCTCGATGTTGCAGATCGCCAGCCACAGCAGCTTGCGGGCGGCGTCGTCGGAGGAAGTGACCACGGTTCTTGGTCACCTTCCGCAGCTGGTAGTTCAGCGACTCGATCGAGTTCGTCGTGTAGATCACTCGCCGCAGCTCGGGCGGGAACGCCAGGAACAGGGTGAACCGCTCCCAGGCCCCGGTCCAGGTCGCGACCGCGTGGGGGTATCTGCGGCCGAGTTCGCTGGCCTCGAACGCTCCCAGGGCGTCCAGGGCGGCCTCGGCGTTCGCGGCGGTGTAGACCGGCTTCAGGGCCGCGGCGACGGCCTTGCGGTCGCCGTAGGAGACGAACCGCATCGCGGCGCGGATCAGGTGGACCACGCAGGTCTGGACCAGTGAGTTCGGCCAGGTCGCCTCGATCGCCTCGGGGAAGCCCTTGAGGCCGTCGCAGCACACGATCAGCACGTCACGGACCCCGCGGTTGGCGAGCTCGGCGCAGACCCCGGCCCAGAACTTCGCGCCCTCGGTGTTCTCGATCCAGATGCCCAGGACGTGCTTGATCCCGTCCATGTCCACGCCCACGGCGATGTGCGCGGCCTTGTTGCGCACGTGCGCGCCGTCGCGGATCTTGACGATGATCGCGTCGAGGTAGATGACCGGGTAGAACGCCTCCAACGGCCGGTTCTGCCAGGCCATCACCTCATCGGCGATCTCGTCCACGATGTTGCTGATCGTCTCGTGGGACAGCTCGGTGCCGATCGTGGCCGCGAGGTGATGGGCGATCTCCCGGACCGTCATCCCACCCGCATACAAGCTGATGATCATGTCGTCGAGGCCGCCGAGGCGCCGCGCACCCTTGGGTACCAGCATCGGGGTGAACGTCCCCGCCCGGTCCCGAGGCACCTCCAGGGCGACGTCGCCGACCTCGGTCGAGACCGTCTTGGGCGTCGTGCCGTTACGCGAGTTCGGGAAGTGTTTCGCCTCCGGGTCGCCCTTGTCGTATCCCAGGTGATCGGTCAGCTCGGCCCGCAGGCCACGCTCGAGCGCAGCCTTGATCATCGCCGGCAGCATCCCGCCCTCACCGGTCAGCTGCACCTCACCGGAATCGATCCGGGAGAACAACCCGTCCAAGGCGCCAGAAGCCACCAGCTCCTCGGCCATCGCCGCCGTCGCCTCCGCGCCGTTCGTCGATGCCGTCATCTCGTCCATCATGCTCACGCGTACTGCGTCCTCTCGTGTCAGGCCCGAAGACCCTTACACAGAAGAGTTGACACCCCCACCGGGCCGGGTTTCCCCTAGAGATTGGGTGCTACGAAGGCAACAAGGCAGAGACGACCACGATCGTCCCGATCGTCAAGGGGTTCCAGGCCCGGCACAACCTGAGCGACATGGTGGTCGTCGCTGACGCCGGGATGCTGTCAGCGGGCAACTTGAAGGGCCTCGACGAGGCCGGACTGCGGTTCATCGTCGGGTCCCGGGTCACCAAGGCCCCAGCTGATCTGGCCTCGCATTTCCGGTGGCACGGAGACGCGTTCACCGACGGGCAGCTCATCGACACGATCACCGCGCGCGTGGCCACCGCCGCCGCGCGTTGCGTCAATGACAGCTCCCAGCGGCCCGAGCCGGTGTGGGACCCGGCAGTCCACACCCGCTCATGGCGTGCGGTGTGGGCGTACTCCCGCAAACGAGCCACCCGCGACGGGCACACCATGAGGCTGCAGGAAAACCGCGCCCGGGCCGTCGTCGCCGGCGAGAAGGCCGCGCGCACACCACGATTCGTCACCACGAAGAACGGCACCCAGTCCTTGGACGAGGCGTCCCTGGCTCGAGCCCGACGCCTCGTGGGCTTGAAAGGGTACGTGACGAACATCCCCACCAACGTCATGCCCGCGGCCGAAGTCATCGCCAGCTACCACGACCTGTGGCAGGTCGAAGCCTCGTTCCGGATGAGCAAGGCCGACCTGCGAGCCCGCCCCATCTTCCACCACAACCGCGACGCCATCGAGGCCCACCTGACCATCGTCTTCACCGCCCTGGCAGTGGCCCGCCACCTCCAGAACAGCACAGGGATGAGTATCAAGAAGATCATCCAGACCCTGCGACCCCTGCGCGATGTGACCATCGCCATCGCTGGCCAGACCATCACCGCCCATCCCGCGATCCCCGACGACATCCAAGCCGTCATCCACAAGGCGACCCACTAAACCTGTGCAACTCGGGTCAAATGGTGAGGTAGACGCCACGATTTGAGGCCAAGCTGGCTTGACTGCGGACGGTGTGTCTGCCAGAGAGGTGGCGGTTTCAAGGGGTCGGGGTGACACCGTGCTCTGCCAGGAGCTTTGTGTAGAGTCCCGCCATCCCAGGACAGAAGGCGAAAAATCCAAACTAGGAGGCATCTCGACAAAAGTCTAGTAAGTGGTCGCCATGTTGGTGAAGCGCGAATAATGTCCCTGGAAAGCGACCGTAATGGTCTTGGTCGGGCCGTTTCGGTGCTTGGCCACGATGATGTCGGCCTCCCCCTCCCGGGGACTGTCCTGCTCGTACATGGACTCCCGGTGCAGCAACATCACCATGTCGGCGTCCTGCTCGATCGAGTTGTGCACCGCGATCCCGTTGGCGACGAAGTTGTGCGCGCCGAGCACCGTCGCGTCGTACACCTCCGCCGTCCCATCCGGCTCGACCGCGGCCACCGCGTCCCACATCACGTCGTTGACGGCCGCCAGGTCCAGGCCGCCGTCCGCGAGCTCGGCGGCGACGGAGGGCAGCGCGCCCTCGTCCGGGGCGTCCGCCAGGACGGCCGCCACGCGATGCCACGAGGCGTCCGCCGCGCCCGACGTACCGCTCGCCGCCGCGTCGACGCCCGCGCCGACGCGCGTCGGCACCGCGGTCGCCGCCCGCACGATGGACAGCATCCGTACGGCGTCCACCGCTGCCTCGCCGCGAATCCCGATCTCCTGCAGGAACCGTCGCTGGTCATCCAGCTCGACGATGTCGAGCATCCAGCCCGACTCGTCCCCGACGATCTGGCCGGTGATCCCGAACCGCAGCAGCAGCAGCGCCACTCGGTCGAGCAACCCCCGGGTCGCCGCGAAGCAGAAGATCTGCCCGCCCGCCTCGTCGTGCGGAAGCATCACCCCACCGGCAGCCGAGAAGACCTCCCGTACGAACACCGCAATCTGCCGCTTCGGCAGGTGGAACACCGCCGACGGTACGACGGCGTCGGGCATCGTCGCGCACACCTGGGCTGCCGCCTCGACATCATCGTCCTCCCAACTCTCGTCGACCTCACTCGGTGCCGACACGTGCCGGGGGACGGCGAGCCGGTCCCCCGCGGAGAGCTCGCCGAGCGACCGCCACCCGTCGTACGTCAGGAACGGGTGGTTCGCGGTCGCCCGCACCGTCCGCCCGGACGCGGTGGTCAGCCGAAACACCGGCCGCGTCCCCGTGGGGAAGGCGTGGGTGAGCGGCCGCGGCACGTAGCGCAGCGAGGAGTCCAACGCCCACACCGGTACGTCGCGGGCGCCTCCGGCGACCAGCTCCCCGATCGAGACCTCCGCACCGGTGTCGGCCCGCAGGAGCCGCGTCTCCCCGGTGAGGCAGCCCGACTCGCGCAGGTCACTGACCTGCGGCTTCTTGTCGGTACGCTGCTCGGGTCCCCGGTTGAGCTGGGACAGCGCCACCACGGGCACCTCCAGCTCCTTGGCCAGTAGCTTCAGCGCGCGGGAGAACTCCGACACCTCCTGTTGTCGGCTTTCCACCTTCTTGCCGCTCGACATCAGCTGCAGGTAGTCGATGATCACCAGCCGCAGATTGTTGCGCTGCTTCAGCCGCCGGCACTTCGCCCGGATCTCCATCAGCGACATGTTCGGCGAGTCGTCGATGAACAACGGCGCCGCGTCGAATTCCGACGCCAACCGAGCCAGCTTCTCCCAGTCCCGATCCTCCAGCTTGCCGCGCCGAATCTTCTGCAGGTTGATCCCCGCCTCAGCCGAGATCAAGCGCATCGTGATCTCCGAGCGGCTCATTTCGAGCGAGAACACCACGGTCGCCTGCTGGTGCTTGATCGCCGCGGCCCGCGCAAAATCGAGTGCCAGGGTCGATTTGCCGACAGCTGGTCTGGCCGCGATCACGATCATCTGCCCGGGGTGCAGGCCGTTGGTCAGCTCGTCGAGTTCGGCGAAGCCCGTAGGCACGCCGATCATCTCGCCGCTGGCGCCGCCGGCGGCCTCGATCTCGTCGTACGTCGGCTCGAGCAGATCGCGCAGCAGGTGATAGTCCTCGCCGCCGCGCTTGTCGGCGACGGCGTACACCTCCGCCTGCGCCGCGTTGACGATGTCCTCGACATCGCCGCCACCCTGGCCGTAGCCCATCTGCACGATGCGGGTGCCGGCATCGACAAGCCGGCGCAGCGTGGCCCGCTCGGCCACGATCTCCGCGTAGTAGCCCGCGTTCGCCGCCGTCGGCACCGCCTGGATCAGCTGGTGCAGGTAGGCCTGCCCGCCGATCCGGCCCAGGTCACCGCGCTTGGTCAGCTCGTCGGAGACCGTGATCGCGTCGGCCGGTTCGCCGCGTCCGTAGAGGTTGAGGATCGCGTCGTAGATCAGCTCGTGCGCGGGCCGGTAGAAGTCGGTGGACCGCAGCGTCTCGACGCAGTCCGCGATCGCGTCCTTGGACAGCAGCATCCCGCCGAGCACGGACTGCTCCGCGTGCACGTCCTGCGGGGGCATGCGGTCCGTCGGGTCGCCCGCGGAATACCCCGCGAAGTCCTTCTCCAGCTCGGAGAGCGACACCGGCGAACACCCCCTTCCCAGCTCGAGCGACAGTGCAGGGACACCGACCCACCGCGGCGACACCCACGCGGGCACGCGGGCGAGGCTCGAATGTCATCAGTGTGACTTCGTGCGCCGACAACGCCACGACCAGCAGTTTTTCCGGTGATCCGGGAGCTGACCGTGGGCGCGACGACGCACCCGGTCCAGGTCGAAACTGGCTTGTCGCACGCGGGGCGGTGAAACAGGTCGCGCCGGCCAGGAGGGGTAAAGAGAAGGTACGGCGCAGCCCGGCGAAGGCTCAAGAACCCCTGTGGAACACCCTGTGCGCGACCTGGGGACAACCGCGCCCCCGCCGGTGCACAACCCCACCGGCCTGTGGAGATCGTTGTTGACGACACACCCGACCGACGTGCGGCGGTCGCGCCTGACCGGCATCGTTGCCGTCCACCGGCTGTTGATCCGAGGACTTTTGTCCCGACCGGAGCCCGTGAGACAGATCGTCCCGATATTCGGACTGGACAGCGCTGGGGCCATACCCGGTCGCACAATCCCCGCCAGCCCGGGCAAGAGGCGCTGCGAGAGCGCCGACGGGCCTGTGGACGAGGGTGTGGATAGTCGCCGGAGCAGCCGCGACAGAGCGCGATTCACCCTCCTCCTCGAACACGAAGGCCCTCGTGGCGGCCCGCTTTCGGCGTTTCGGTCAACACCGCGTCAAATCCGCAGTTCACGCGCCGCCTGGGGATAACACCATCGGCGTGGCGCGCGTCACCCGTGGTCGCAGCCGTCACATCCGTCCCACCCGCCGGCTGCGCAGTGTCCTTTTTGCGCGGCGGGCCCGTCGCTTTTCCAATGTGAGTGAACGGCGTTAACGCAACGACTTGCCCGTCGGCCGCGGTCCGGCAAAGCCACCGCGCGATGGCTATTCTTCGGCGGTGAGCAGCGAGCCGCGCGGCGGGGGCACCCCGGACCACCGCCGCGCCATCCTGCACCTCGCGGTGCCCGCCCTCCTCACCCTGATCGCCGAGCCCGTCTTCCTGCTCGCCGACTCGGCCATCATCGGGCACCTCGGCACCACCGAGCTCGCCGGGTTGGGCATCGCCGGAGCCGCCCTGGCCACCGCCGCCGGGCTGTTCGTCTTCCTCGCTTACGGCACCACGGCGGTCGTCTCCCGCGCCCTCGGCGCCGGCAGCGAGCGGGACGCCGTCAGCGCGGGGCTCGACGGCGTCTGGTTGGCCGCGGCCCTCGGACTCGCCGGCGGCGCCATCGCCTTCGTCGCGGCCGAACCGATCTGCGCCGCGTTCGGCCCCTCGCCCCCGGTTCTCGCGGCGGCGACCATCTACCTGCGCATCAGCGCCCTCGGCCTGCCCGCCATGCTGCTCGTCCTGGCCACCACCGGCATCCTCCGCGGACTCCAGGACACCCGCACCCCGCTGATCGTCACGACCGCCGCCTGCACCGGGAACGTCGTCCTCAACCTCGCGCTGGTGTACGGGGCAGGACTCGGCATCGCGGGCTCCGCCTGGGGCACGGTCATCGCCCAATCCGCCATGGCACTGGCCTTGCTCGTCGTCGTCGGCCGCGCCGGACACCGCCTCCGCGCCCCGCTGCGGCCGCATCCCCGCCGCATCGCCCGGGCCGCCCGCGACGGCGTACCGCTCCTCGTCCGCACCCTCGCCCTGCGCGGTGTCCTGCTCCTGGCGACCTGGGCGGCTGCCGCGCTCGGCGACGTACCCCTGGCCGCCTACCAGGTCACCAGCACCATCTGGACCTTCCTCACCTTCGCCCTCGACGCCCTCGCCATCGCCGGCCAGGCCCTCGTCGGGCGCGCCCTGGGCGCCGGCGACGTCGCCGGGGCCCGCGCGATGACCGGCGTCATGACCCGGTGGGGGCTGCTGTGCGGCGCCGCGCTCGGCGTACTCGTCCTCGCCACCCACACCGTGCTGCCCGCCCTGTTCACCCCCGACCCCCGCACCGCGGCCGCCCTCGCGGCCGGGCTCGTCGTCATCGCGCTCTGCCAGCCGATCTCCGGGGTCGCGTTCGTGCTGGACGGCGTCCTCATCGGCGCCGGCGACGCCCGCTGGCTGGCGATCGCGCAGACGGGATTGCTGGTGGCGTACGCCCCCCTCGCCCTCGCCGTCCACCACGCCGCCCCCACGCTCGCCGCCGCGGGGGATCGGGTCGCCGTCGCCACCCTGTGGGCGGCCTTCGTCGCCTTCATGGGCCTGCGCGCCGTCCTGCTGGTCCGCCGCGCCCGCAGCGACGCCTGGCTGGTCACGGGAGCCCGGTAGCGGCCCGAGAACCACCCCCGCCGCTGCCGCCACCCCCTAGAGTGCGGGCATGCGCACGACAGTTTTGGGGGCCGGCTCGTGGGGTACCGCTCTCGGCCGCCTCCTCGCCGACAAGGGTGACGACGTGCGGATGTGGGACATCGACCCGGGCCCCCTCGGGACGATCAGCGACAAGCACGAGAACAGCCGCTACCTGCCCGGCGTCGTGCTGCCCGACTCGATGGTCGGCGAGCCGGACCTGACCCGCGCGCTCGAGGGCGCCGAACTCGTCGTGCTCGCGGTCCCCTCCTTCGCCATGCGCTCCGCCGCACAGAACATCGCGGACCGGCTCCCCGACGACGTCCTGCTCTGCTCGGTGACGAAGGGCGTCGAGGTGGACACCCTGATGACCATGCACGAGGTCCTCAAGGACGTCCTGCCGCCGCGCCACCACGCCGGGCTCGCCGTGCTGTCCGGCCCGTCGTTCGCCGTCGACGTCGCCCACCAGATGCCCACCGCGGTCACCATCGCCGCCGAATCCGAAGACGTCGCCGTCCGCGTGCAGGAGGCGTTCTACTCCACGTTCTTCCGCCCGTACACCAGCACCGACGTCATGGGTGTCGAACTCGGCGGCTGCACCAAGAACGTCGTGGCCATCGCCACCGGATTCGCCGTCGGCTCCGGCGTCACCACCAACGGCACCGCCGCCCTGATGACCCGCGGCCTCGCCGAGACCTCCGCCCTCGCCGCCCGCCGCGGCGGCCGCCCCGAGACCATGCAGGGCCTCGCCGGGTTCGGCGATCTGTTCCTGACCTGCTCCTCCACGAAGTCCCGCAACTACCGGGTCGGCTTCGCCCTCGGCTCGGGACGCACGCTGGAGGACATCCAGGCCGAGCTCGGCCAGGTCGCCGAGGGCGTCCACAACGCCAAGAGCGTGCACCTGATGGCCGCCGAATACGACGTGCCGATGCCCGTCTCGGAGGCCGTCTACGGGCTCATCTACGAAGGCCTGCCCGCCGACCAGGTCCTGCCCGCGCTGCTCGGAATCGGCTGACTGCCGGCGGTCGACGTACCCTGGGGCCGTGACCGTCCAGCTGCCCGTCGCGCTCGACCGCGGCAGCGACGTGCCCCTCTACCTGCAGCTCTCGCAGCAACTCCTGGCCGGCATCGAGCACGGCCGCGTCCAGCCCGGCGACCCGTTCGAGACCGAGGTCGACCTGGCCCGCCGGCTGCGACTGTCCCGCCCGACCGTACGCCGGGCCATCGCCGTCCTCGTCGACCGCGGGCTGCTCGTCCGGCGCCGTGGGGTCGGCACCGTGGTCGCCGCCGGCGGGGTGCAACAGCACGCCGAACTGAACAGCCTCTACGACGACCTTGCCGCCGAACGCCGTTCTCCCCGAACGGAATTGCTCGATCTCGACACCTCGACGGTGTGGCCGCGCGCCGCCACCGTGTTGGGGTTGCCGCCGCGGACCCGCCTCGTGCACGTGACCCGGCTGCGCTACGTGGGCGCCCTGCCGCTGGCGATCCTGGAGAACTGGCTCCCGCCGGACACCCCGGCGCTGCCCGCGCTGGTGCCCGGCCGGCTGGAGCGGGAGGGGATGTACGAGATCCTGCGCGCCCAGGGCCTGGCTCCGCACACCGCGCAGCAGACCTTCGGCGCCCGCAATGCCACCGGCGCGGAGCGGCGCCTCCTGGGCCTGACCAGGGCCGACCCCCTGCTCACCATGTGGCGCAACGCGTTCGACGCCAGCGGCCGGATCATCGAGTGCGGCGACCACCGCTACCGCGGGGACCAATACACGATCTCGGTCCAGGTCGCCCTCGGCGACTGACCCGAGCGTCGCGCTCGGCGACTGACCGCAGCGTCGCCCTCGGCGACGGACCCGCGCGTCGACTTCGCCGACCGAGCCTCCCCGCAGCGCGCCGACACCCCGGCGCGGCCCGCCCGTAGCCCCGGTGCGGTTACGCGCCGCGATCAATGCCCCCGATCCGGCCGCCGAATACCCCGATCCGGTCGGTAATGATCGTCGCCAGGAACGGCGGACCGCTCAGCCGGCGAAGCCGTTCGGGTTGGCCGACTGCCATTTCCACGACGAGGCGCAGATGTCGTCCAGGGTCCGGGTGGCCCGCCAGCCCAGCTCCCGCTCGGCGAGCGCCGGGTCGGCGAAGGAGGCCGCCACATCACCCGCGCGCCGGGCCACCACCTCGTACGGCAACTCGCGCCCGCACGCCCGCTCGAACGCCGCCAGCAGCTGCAGCACCGAGGTCCCCTGGCCCGTCCCCAGGTTCCACGTCGAGACCGGCCGGTCGAGCCGCGCAAGGGCGTCCAGCGCGGCGACGTGGCCCGCGGCGAGGTCGTCGACGTGGATGTAGTCGCGCACGCCCGTGCCGTCGACCGTCGGGTAGTCCCCCCCGAACACGGCCAGCTTCTCCCGCCGGCCCACCGCGACCTGCGCGATGAACGGCAGCAGGTTGTTCGGGACGCCGGTGGGGTCCTCGCCGATCCGCCCGGAGGGGTGCGCGCCCACGGGGTTGAAGTAGCGCAGCAACGCGATCCGCCATGACTCGTCCGAGACCGCCACATCTCGGAGGATCTGCTCGATCATCACCTTGGTCCAGCCGTACGGGTTCGTCGCCGACGTGGGCAGCTCCTCCGGGAAGGGAGGCTCTGCGGCCGGCCCGTACACGGTCGCCGAGGAGGAGAACACCAAGGACCGTACGTCGTGCGCGGTCATCGCCTCGACCAGCGAAAGCGTCGAGCCGATGTTGTTGCGGTAGTAGTCCAGCGGCTTGGCGACGCTCTCGCCGACTGCCTTGAACCCGGCGAAGTGGATGACCGCGTCGATCCGCTCGGCGGCGAACAGGGCGCGGGTGGCCGCGCGGTCCTCCAGGGTGAACCGGTGCACCGGGATCGGCCGGGCGGCCAGCTCCTCCAGCCGCGGCGCGACCGCCGGGGAGGCGTTGCTGAAGTCGTCGACCACGACCACGTCGTGACCGGACCCCAGCAGTTGCAGGACCGTGTGGGAACCGATGTAGCCGCAGCCGCCCGTGACCAGCACTCGCATGGTTCGAGTCTAAGCCGCCCCGTCCGAGACGGCCGCCGGCCGAACCGCCGGCCGAGGCACCAGCCGAACCGCCACTCGAGGCGTCAACGCCCCGCGAACCGCCGCACGGCCGTGCGCAGCCCGGCGACCACCCGAACCGGCATACCACTCCGGGACCGATAGGCGGGGCACTCACACCGCCCGCACTCGCGGCCGCGCCGGTAGTGCTCGTGGTCGAACGCGTCGTGGCCGCACCGGCAGGGGGCCGGTGCGGCGTCGCTGCGAGCGCGAGGGGTGGCGGCCATGGGTGACTCCTCACGTCCGGGGGGGAAGCGCCGTGGTCACCGTGGGCGCCGGAACCTGCGCTCCGGGCGCAGGGTGGCTCACATGCTAGCTTGCGCGTCCCGAACCCGCAGGCCCCCCGGGGCGGCTGCACCCGCTCCGGGAGCACCGCCGCGTCGGGCTCCGCTGTGCCCCATCAGAACCGGGCCAGCGCATCCCAAATCGGGTCGCCGGAGCCGGGCACGATCCCGTAGCCCTCGTTGGCGAAGGTGTTGACCTCCCAGATGAGGTAGCCGGCGGCGCCGTGCTTCTTGGCCGCCTGGATCTTGGCGTCCATGAGCTTGGCGCGCCGCTCGATCGCCGCCTTGTCCTTGGCCTTGATGCCGATCTCGCCGACCACCAGCGGCTTGTTCAGCGCCTTGGCGATGGCGAACGAGCAGGCGATCTTGGCCGCCTTGTCCTGGCATTGGGGGCTGTCCGCCGCAGGCAGCTCGCCGTTCGGTAGCGCCCCCGGCATGGCCTCGGTGTCCGAGCCGTAGTAGGCCCAGTCGTGCACCTCGACGTAGTCCATCTCGGGCAGGCTGTAGATGTCGCGGAAGTCCGCGCCGGAGTTGCCGGGCGCGCCGTTGCCCTGGGTGCCGAGCGAAACCAGGTGGTTCGGGTCGGCCTTGCGGATCTCGCGCGCCACGGTGCGGGCCATCTCCACGAGCACCGACTTGCCGTCGGGGCTGCGCCGCTTCGTCTCGGCCTCGTTCATGATCATCCAGGCGGCGATCGTCGGCTCGTTCTTGTAGTGCTCGGCCATGACACGGGCGTAGTCGAGCAGACTGCGCGAGGCGCTGCCGAAGGGTTTGCGGTAGCCCTCCGTGTAGTACGTGTCGTCCTGCCAGTTCATCTTCGGCTGGGCCTTGGCGCCGGTCGTGCAGTAGCCCGGCCCGTCCTCCAGGACCGGCATAACCAGCATGCCCTCGCTCGTGGCGGCGTTGATCAGGCGGTCCACGCCAGCGAAGTCGGTGCCCCCCTTGGTGAACGGCTGGTAGGCCCAGAACCGCACGACCTTGGCGCCGGACTTGCCCTTGATCTCCCGGAACGCGGCGCGCAGCTGCTCGTCCGACATCGTGTTGTGCGGCTCGCACGCGTAGAACGCCGAGGCTGCGGCGTCGAAGAGATTGAAGCCGGAGAACCGGAACTCCTGGCCGTCCAGCATGAACTGGGTGCCCTGCGTCTTGAGGAAGGTCGCCGGCCGCCCGGGCGTGGCGCCCGTCGGACTGGTCGTGCTGGAACTCGAGACCGCGGTGCTCGGCGTGCTCGTCGTGGGCGCTGGGGCGGGGTTGCTGTCGCAACCCGCCACCGCCAGCGCCGCTAAGAGTGGCGCCACAGCCAACGGCCCCAGCGCCCCACGGCGCCGGACCCGGCGGTGTGCCCGTCGTACCCTGCTGGTGTTCCCCCGAACCATGGTGCCTTTGCCTTCGTCGTCGATGGTGGTGCTGCTGGTCGTCGTCGGTCGGCTCACGTCGCCGAGGCCGTACGCCGTAGCCGGAGCAGACTCCCCCTTGCGGGAGGGGCCTCCGCGAGGAGTCGTCGGTAGGTCTCGTCGAGTCGCGCGGCCGTCATGTCGATGCCGTAGCGGCGCGCCAGCTCCGGCGGCGCCACCCGAGTCTCGGCGGTGGCCTTGGTCTGGGCCAGCGCGTCGGCCAGCGCGACCCGCAGGTCCTCCTCGGCAGCCGCGCCGTCCCGCGTCCCCATGCAGTGCGCCTTCGGCTGGGGCGGCAGGGGCGCAAGCGCCGGGCACATGGCATAGACCGTCGGCAACCCGTTAGCCAGCGCCTCGATGATGGCCAATCCAAACGTCTCGGCCAGCCCAGGGCTGACGAAGGCGTCCATGGCCGAGTACAGGTCGGGGATGTCGTCCCGGGCGCCGGTGAAAACCACCCGGTCGGTCAGGCCCAGCTCATGGGCGAGCGCGTGCAGGGCCTCCCGCTCGGGGCCGTCGCCGACGATCATCAGCCGATGGGACGGGCTAAGCACCGGGCGAACGGCTCGGAGCAGCACGTCAAACCGCTTGCTGACGTGCAGCCTTCCCACGGCCCCGATGAGTTCGGTCTCCGGGGGAATCCCAAACTCCGCCCGCACCCGGTCGCGGCCGGCCGGGTCAAAGCTCATGGCCGTGAAGTCGATGCCGTTGTCGACGACCTCGACGCGATCCGCGGCGATCCGCCACCGGCGCAGGATGTCGGCGGTCTCCGCAGACACCGCCAGGGTCATCGTGGCCATCCGGGCCAGGCACCAATACACGACGCGCAACGACGCGGTCAGCGGGCGACCCTCGATGAGCTCGTCGTTGAGGGAGTGCTCCGTGCTGACGATCACCGGCACCCGTGCCAGCCGGGCGGCGGGGATGGCCCAGAGCTGGGACGCCAGGAGATGGACGTGCACCACGTCGGGGCGTTCGCGACGTAGCACCTTGGCCAGCCGGAACCAGGCCAAGGCCTTGGGGCCGGCGCTCAGCGGGAACTCCAGCACGGGAATCCCCTTCGCGCGCAGCGCCTCGGCGACCGCCCCCCCGCCGTACAGGGTGATGACGGAGACGTCCGCGTCCTGCCGCGGGGCGAGCAGCTCCAGCTGGCGTTCGGCCCCGCCCTCGTGGAGGGCGGCGATGACATGGATGACGCGTCGTGGACAGGTGCTCACGGCCGTCACCGGTTCAGCACCAGGGTGCGGTCGAGATCCGGGCGGCTGGCGCTGGTCAGGCGGATCTCCGTGCGCCCCGTGGCGGGGATCGTCACGCTACGCTGCACGGTTTCGCCGGCCGCTAGGGCGAAGGTGGGCGCGCCGCCAGCGGGTCCGGCCGCGGTGCCCTTGGCCGCGCCGGCGCCGGTCGGTGTGGGCGCGTACGGGACGGCCACGAAGGGCCCGAGCGTCGTCACGATCAGCTGCGCGTCGGGGATGGCCTGGGCGGCCCGTACGGCGACCTGCACCTGCGTCGGCGCCGCGGGGGTCGGGGCCGCTGCGGCCGGCTGAGCGGGGGCCCCAGCGGGGACCTGGCCGGCGCCCGGCTGCGCCGGTGCGGCCGCCTGGACCTCGGCGGGGTTGACCAGCCACAGCTCCGCCTCCGGTGCATCGATGCGGCCGCTGAGGCTAGCTCCGGCGAGGGCGCCCAGGACCGTGAGCGCGGCCAGGCCACCCCACACCAGCGACCGACGGTTGACCGGAGCGGGATCGCGACGCGGGTCCCCCGCAGCGTGGCCCGGCCACGGGTAGCCCGCGCGGCTGCGGAGGTGGCCCACGACGATCGCGGCCACGGCGAGCGCCCCGACGCCGAGGGCCCAGGCGTCGTGCCACAGCTTGATCCCGAAGGCCTGCAGCAGCGGTCCGAGGAGGATGACGGCGACCGCGCCGAGGCCGAGGCTGCGGGTCAGCAGGTCGAGGGCCTCGGTACGAAAGACCAGTGCCACTCCCACGGCTGCGGCCACCCACAGGGGCACCTGCACGGCCGGTCCGGCCTGCAGCATGGTCGCCGCAACGGCGGCCGCGACCACGGCCAACGGCACCCAGAGCCGCAGGCCAGCCGAGGGTGCCCAGCGCGAGCGAGCGCCCATGGGATCCGCCGTCGACGCGGGATCGAGGCCCGACTCGGAGGTCGCCGACGGCGTCTCGATCGCGTCCACAAACCCGGCCGCGGTCGAGGCCCCGGTCCGAGTCTCCTCCCGAGTCTCGGCCACGGGCGGGGTCTCGAGATCGGTCACCGTGCCGCCGGAGCGGGCGGTCTCGGGATCGATCGCCTTTTCGGTGCGCACGGCGCTTTCGTCAGCCACCGTTGACCCCCTTCAGGGTGTAAATCTTCATCGAGCCGTTCGTGTAGATCTGCTGAGCCCCGGGGACGCCGGCGAACTTGCGCAGGGTGGACAGCGGGACCGGGGTGCGGCGATCGGCCAGCCCGTACTCGCCGCCCGTCACGTAGATCCCCAGGTTGGGCAGGCCGGTGCTGTCCCGCTCGTCGACCATCAGGTACTCGACCTTCAGGTTCTTGATCAGCGCGTAGTCCTGGGGCGTCACGCCGGGGGCGAGGAGCAGGTCGCTGGCGTCCACCCCGGTGCCGATCTGGGTGAGCGGTTCGGCGCCGACGCCGGCGGCCAGCAGCATCCCGACGCGGTCGGCGAAGACCCGGCTACCCGTGGGCATCTCGGTCCGCATCCACTCAGAGGCGGCGATGTTGTCGCGGTCCACGGTGCGGTGGTCGGCGCCGACGAAGTAGCCGCCAGGCACCTGCATCACCATCGGGCCCGCGCCAAGCATCACCCCGCCGGCGAACATGACCACCGCGGCGGTGCCGAGCACCACGAACCGGCGTACCGTCATGCGCCGCGACCACGCCCATAGGCCGAGCACGAACCCGATGCCCAGGAAGGCGTAGCTGGTGGACCGGTCGGCGATCTCCGCGGTGCTCTGCACCACGTGGCCCAGCGGTTCGAGCACGAACACGGCGGAGAGGGCGATGAGGAGCAGGCCTAGGGCGGCGTTGCGGCGTCGCAACCAGGTGCGCGCGTGCCACCACCCGAACAGGAGGCCCAGGCCGGTTAGGGCGATCGAGCCGGCCATCGCGAGCTTCTCCGCGAGCGAGCTGGTCAGGCCGGCCGGGTTGACGAACAGGGTCTTCGTCTCGCCCGCGGACAGGGCCGCCATCCCGGAGGCGACGGCGTTCTGGAACGCGCTGCCCAGGTACGTCGTCATGACGTTGCCCGGCATCAGCGCGACTCCCACGATGGCCGCCGCTGTCGCCACCACCATGAGCGAGAGCTCGCCGACGCGGCGTCCCCACCGGTCTGTACGCCGACGCCGGACCAGCGTCAACAGCCACCAGAGGCCGAAGATCCCCAGGAGGGCGATCGACGTCAGGTGGTGGGTGAGCGCGACCGCGCCGACGGTGAGCATCGGGGCCACGAGACCGCCGACGCCGTCGGCGTGGCGCCGCGCCACGAGGTACACCGCGAACAGCGCCAACGGCAGGGCGAGGGTCTGGTAGGCGTACTGCGAGTTGAACAGCAGCGTCTGCGGGGCGCAGGCGTAGATCACCACGGCGACCCCGCCGACCCGGGCGGATCGTGCGGCGGTTGCGGCGACGCCGTAGATCGCGGCCGCGAAGATGACGCGGGCGATGAACGTGACGACCATGCCGCTGGTGTGCTCCGACAGCCCGGTGAGCTGCGCCACCGCCCCGGCCGCGGTGGCCAGCCCGGGTAGGAGGCCGTCACCGGCAGGATCGGGTTGGCGCCGTACAGCTCGCCCGTCGTCATCAGGTGTTCCAGGTTGGCCGCGTGCGCGAGTTCGTCGTGATCGGTGAAGTGGTGCGGGAACTGGATGAACCGCGTCAGCTGCAACGCCACGAGCATGGCGATGGGGACCCAGCGGCGGAACGGGTCGGTCAGGCCCGGCAGCAGCGCCGCGCCCACGGCGGGCACGATGAGCAGCGCCAGGCCGGCCAGGTAGAGCGCCATCCCGGTGCCGGTGTGCATGGCCCGGGCCTGGTCGATCCCGACGGTGAAGATCGCCAACCCGACGGCGATGACCAGCAGGGGGAATCCCAGCCCCTGCCGATTGATGAAACGGCTGATCACGTTGTCCTCATCGGCCGCGGCGTGCCGGGCCGCAGCCTTGGCGGACACGCGCTTCGCGTCACCGGGCGCGACTGGCGCGGCGTCGCTTGCCGCGGACAGCCGTGCGTCGGCTGCGGCGGCGGGTACGGCGGCTGCCCCGGCTGTTGGGAGCGGCGGTACATCGTCCGCCGCGGCAGCTGTGGCGAGCGGCGGTACGTCGTCCACTGCAGCAGCCGGTACGTCGTCCGCAGCGGGGGCGTCATCCGAGGTCCCGCGGGAGCGCCGGTCCTCGCGGAACAGCAGCGTCAGCATGATCACGGCCTGGACCGCAACGACCGCGAGCCAGAACGAGACCAAGCCCGCCAGGCCGGCGACCTTGGCGCCGGCAGTCGCCGCGACAAGCTCGATCAGGGTGAAGACGAAGAAGAACACGGCGGCGGAGCCGGTGCGCTCCTGGACGCGCTTGAAGGCCACGAAGTGGTCCTTGACCGCGAAGCCGATCGACGCCAGCACGACCAGGCGCAGGATCGTGGCAGCCTCGGCGGAGTACGCCGAGCCGAACAGCGACAACAGCAGCGGTGCGCCGAAGAACGCGACGATGGCCGCGGCGCCGCAGATTGCCAGCGCCATCGGCAGGGTGACCCGCATCTGCCGCAGGACGCTGCGGGGGCTGCCCGCGGAGGCGGCGAACAGGCCGATGGAGAGGGAGTACGGCAAGACGAAACAGATCTCGGAGATGCGCAGGGTGGCGGTGAACAGGCCGTTGTCACGCTGGCTGAGCACCACGCTGCAGATGATCGGCAGCATCTGCAACGGAATGATGAGCATCGTGCTCAGGGCGTAGTTCCCGGCGACGGCGCGGGCGTGCTGGCGAATGACGGCGAGGTCGACGAGCTTGTTGGTGGGCTCCTCGAGTGCCCGGCCGCCGCGGGTGCCGTGGACGATGACGAGCAGTGACAGCGCGATGCCGATCGTCCAGGCCGCAAAGACCGCCATGCCGCCGAGCGCGCTCGGCATGGCGAACAGGGCAACGATCTTCGCGACGCTCGCGACCGTGTTGCGCTTCATCTGCAGCGTGCCGACGCCGAGCACCAGCACGGCCTGGTCGAGGATCATGCCGACGGTGGCCAAGGCGGTGCCCGCCGCGAGCATGCCGATCTTCAACGGCGAGTCCGTCAGGGACCGCAGGGCCGGCGCATCGGACAGGTGGGCCACGCCGGTCGCCACCAGTAGCGTCAACACGAAGCTGGTCGCGGCCGCAAGCGCCAGGCTGGAGCGCACGAGCACGCGTCGGTGCGGTTGCGGGGTCTGCGGGATCTTCTGGATGAGCAGCGCACCCAGCCCGAGGCTGCCGAGCCCGCCCAAGAGGGACATCAGGGCGATGGCGGCCCCGGCGACGCCGACCTCGGCGATGCTGAGCCGGCGCGCGGCGATGGCCCAGAACAGCAGCCCCAGCCCACCGGTGATGACATACGTCGACACCAGCGAGGCGCTGATGGCCAGCAGCCGGCCGAGCTGGTGACCCAGCCATCCGGACATCCGCGACTGCGGCGGCCGGGGCGTGGCCGCGGGCCCGCCGCCTCCGTCCGCTAGCGGGTCGCCCGCGCCGGCTCCCCCTTCGGGCTCCGGCGGCTGCATGGTTCGCTCCATGACGTGACTGTTCGCGCTCATCGCGCTGTTCTCCCATCCCCCACTCGCCGTTGGTCCCCCCACCGGCGCTGTTCCCCGTTGTGTTGCGTTCCGTCCCGCGGTCTGCCCAGCGGGCTACCTCGCCCTGATAGCGGCCGGAGCGCCGGTCAGTGCCCCGGCGACGTGCTCAATGGCCGCCCGGTCGTACTGGCCTTCGCGATACGCCAGCGAGACCGAAAGACGTCCCCCGACGCCCATCGTCACCGCAGCGATCCCGTCGGGTCCGATCGGGGTCGGCACGTTGAAGGCGCACCCGGCCGGCGGAACCGTCCGAGACGGCCAGGGCACCCGCGTGGTGTGCGAAAGCCCCAGGTAGGCGCGCCCATCCGGATCCGGGAGCTGGTCGCGGTGCGGCTGGTCCGCACGAGCCCGGCGACCATCCGAGCGGCGGCTGGCCGCCATCGCGAGAAGGGGCCGCGCCGAGGCTGCGTACTCGCGAATGGCCGCGGTGGTCTGGACCGGATCCGTCGGATCGGCCACCGTCAGGAAGCTCCCCGCAACGAAGTTCCCCGACAGGTGCCGCGCCCCGGCCGGGAGATACCGCCGACAATCGACCACGACGAGAGCGCCCGGGTGGGCGGCGATGCCGACCTCCCGCGTCGCGCGGTGCATCGCGGCGGTCAGCCACCCCCCCACCGAAACCCGCGCCGGGTCGAGCCGCGCGGTCAGGTCGTCGAGCCAGCCGTCCTCGCTGGTCGCGAAACAGAGCTCGCGCCGCCACAGCTGTGCGGGGCCGTCGGCAAACGTTGCCGGCGGCGCCCAGCGGTCCGCCCGAAATGCGGCCAGGACCTTGGCGGGGTGGCGAGTGACGGTGTGCGCCAAGGCGCGGATCAGCGGCGCCGGCACCGGCGCGGGCACCGGTTCGTCGGCGTCGGCCAGGAGGAGGGGAAGGAGCGCCCGGGTCTCGGCGTACAGGTCCCCGAAGGCGTGGCTGAAGCGGATGGCGACGTACCGATCACCAACCACGATGCGGAACGGCAGGACCGCCAGCTCGCGACCCAACTCGTGCTGGGCGATCGCCTCGGGTCCGGCGCTCCAGGGCAGCCCCGCCTCGACGACGAGGGCGTCGATCAGCTCATCGAGCCGGTCCGTCGGGACATCGGCGGCGCGCCGGCCGCGCATGTCGAGCAACCGGACCACGTGCCGAAAGTCCGGGCGACGCACCAGCCGGCGGGCCCGCTGGGCGACCTTATCGCGCGTGAGCGCAACCAGGTCGCCCCAGATCTGCACCAGCGGCTCGGGCCAGGTGGCGTTGCGGGACTCCAGCGGACGGACGTGCTGGGCTCCCCAGGAGGCCAGGATGCGGTCCGCCTCGGCCGCGGTGGCCGGCGCGATCAGCTGGTCGTACATGGCTGGTGTCCTTGTCCCGTCCCGATGTGGGCGCCGGTCAGGCGCTCGTCGCCGCGGCGCGCTGCGTCGCGGGCTCGTTGGTAGCGACGTCCGAGCCACGGCGACGCGCGTGCATCTGCCGCTTCTCGGCGATGATCGTGCGCAGCACCCGGGCCCCGTCGCCCCAGGTGTTGAGGTTGCTCTCGCCGAACAGGCGGGGCTGCTCCACACTCGGGACCTCGGCGACGCGCAGGCCGGCCGCGGTGACCCGGCAGGCGAGCAGCGTTTCGATCTCGAAGCCGTCGCCCCACAGGCGGGCGTCGGGGTCGATGGTGCGCACCCGGCTGCTCGGCAGGTTCAGCGCCGGCAGGATGTCCCGCCAGAACGCGTTGTAGCCGTAGCACAGGTCGGTGTACCGCGTGCCCATCAGCACGTTCGCCAGCCCGTTCAGGCCGCGGTTGCCCATCGAGCGCAGCAACGTCAGGTCGTGGGAACCGCCCTGGTGTGCGTAGCGGGTCCCCTTGGCGAAGTCGGCGCCGGCGACGAGCGCGTCGACGAACGCGGGGATCTCGGCCGGGTCGGCGGAGCAGTCGGCGTCGAACATGACGATGATGTCGCCGGTCGAGGCCTCGAAGCCGCAGGCGAGGGCGTTGCCCTTGCCGCGCCGCGTCTGCGTCACCACGGTGATGTCGGGCATGACCCGGCGGGCGGTCGCGACGGTGTCGTCCGTGGACCGGCCGTCGACGAGGACGACCTGGTGGACGGCGGGGAGCTTCGGGAGGATGACCTCGAGGTTGCGGGCCTCGTTAAGGACCGGTACCACGATGCTCACCTTCACCGGTCCGGTTGTCCGATCTCTGCGCATGGGATTCTCTTCCTCGTTTCGCCGGTTGCTGCGGATGACGTGCTGCGGATGAACTACGGGTTGTTCTCGTGGTGCTCAGTCGTGCTGAGGGTCGTGCTGGTCATCGCATCGCTGCGGTGGTCTGGGTGCCTCGGTGCCAGGTGGGGGTCCCTGGCACCGAGGCGGCGGAAACCGCACCCTGCGGGACGGCTGCTCCGCCTGCTGCCGCGTGCCGTCCGACGGGGGTCGGCCGGCCGTGCGGCTCTGGGGGGAGGGAGGTCTTGGCTAGTGCCCGGCGAGGGCGTCGCTGCGCGGCGGCGCGGTGACGGCGAGCTGCCGGGCGGCCGGTCGCGCCGGTGCCGGCGTCCTGACGCCGAGCACGAAGTCGGCGCACCGCTCGCCCACCATGACGGTCGGCGCCTGCGTGTTGCAGCTCGGCACCGTTGGCATGACGGAGGCGTCGGCGACCCGCAGGCCCTCGATGCCGTGGACCCGCAGCTGCGGGTCGACGACGGCCATCGCGCCGGTGCCCATGGAGCAGGTGCCGGTGGGGTGGCAAGCGCTGACGATGTGCGTCTTGACGAACCGCTCGTAGTCCGCGTCGGTGCGCAGCTCGTCGAAGCCGTAGAGGAACTCCTCGTCCACCAGCTGGGCCATCGACGGCTGCGCCATGATCTCGCGCATGATCTTGGTCCCCCCGATCATCTGGCGGACGTCGTATTCCGTGGCCAGGAAGTTCGGGTCGAGCAGCGGGAGCTGCGTCGGGTCGGAGCTGATCGTCGTCACCGAGCCGCGGGAGGTCGGGCGCAGCGTGTAGACGTCGACGCCCACGCCGTGGCCGGTGCGGTAGCCCGCCTGCCGGCGGAAGTCGTTCGTCATCGCCGGGACGAAGTGCAGCTGCTGGTCGGGCGCCGGCGCGTCGGCGTCGACGTACGCGAACGCCCCCGCCTCAGCCAGCGTCGACTGCAGCGGCCCGCGGCGGTGCGCGGCGTACTGCGCCACCGCCATCGCCCCCGGGATCGGCAGCCGGTAGCGGTCCATGGAGTTGCCCGGCTTGATCGAGTAGCACATGTCGACCCGCGGGTGGTCCTGCAGGTTCTTGCCGACGCCGACCAGCTCGTGCACGACCGGGATGCCCGCGGCCCGCAGGACCTCCGGGTCGCCGATGCCGCTCAGGTTGAGCAGGTGCGGGGACAGGTAAGCGCCCGCCGACAGGATGATCTCGTGGCTCGCGCGGTACGTCGTACGGCGGCCGCGCACGAGCGCCTCGACCGTGCGCGCCCGGCCCTGGTGGATGCCGATCCGCATGACCTGGGCGTGCGTCGCCACCGTGAGGTTGCGGGGGCGCCGGGTCCGGCCGAGGTAGGCCGAACTGGTGCTGTTACGCAGGCTGTTCCAGGTGGTGCGCTGGTAGAAGCCGACACCGTGCTGGCGGGCCCCGTTGAAGTCAGCGTTGAACGGCAGGCCGGCCTCCTGGCCGGCGCGCACGAACGCGAGCGACAGCGGGTGCGGGTCGATCTGGTCGGAGACCCCGAGCGGGCCGTCGACGCCGTGGAACTCGTCGGCGAAGCGGGCGTTGCGCTCGTAGCGGCGGTAGACCGGGGCGACGTCGGCGTGCGACCAACCGTGCGCACCGAATTCACTTTCCCACGTGTCGAAATCGACGGGGGCGCCGCGGGTGAAGACCTGCGCATTAATGGAGCCGCCGCCGCCGATCACCTTCGCCTGGCGCAATTCGACGCGCTGGCCCACGCAGTGCTTCTGCGGCACCGAGTGCAGCGGCCATTCGTAGTTTTCGTTGTTCAGGACGCCGATGCCCGCCGGAATGTGGATCAGCGGGTTGCTGTCCCCCCGGCCCGCCTCCAGCAACAACACGGATGCCCCGCTGTCAGCGAGCCGACCAGCCACGACGCAGCCAGCCGAGCCGCCGCCCGCGATGATGTAGTCGAACTCCCGCTGCCGATTGTTACGCATGGTATTTCCCCGATCCTTCCCCAGAATCCCCATGAGCCCGGTCAAGCTGTCGCATTCTCCCCAGAATGGCGACGTGGGCCCCTCTTCATTGTCGGTCGAGATCTAGACGCCTGTCCAACTGCATTCTCGACCTTTGTATCTATTCAGTTTCCGCCGATATCGCACTGTCGCGCGACATAATCCTGCAACCATGGTGACGAAATGACGTAACCCTGCAACCATGGTTGCGGTGTTATGTCGGGCATGGGCGCTGCCGCCCCCGCTAGGTGAGCACGACGCGCGTCGTCCGGTAGACCGAGCGGCGGGCCAGCCGCCAGCCCGGTTGCAGGGCGTCCCGGACGCGCGCGGCGAGCGGCGTACGGTCCGCGCGCACCGCGGCGACGATCGCCGCGGCGTCGTGCTCCGGCAGGACGTGCAGGCGCGGCAGCGCGAGGGGGTCGTCCACCCCCGGCCGCGCGAGCCGGCGCCCGATCACGCACGCCGAGCTGAACCCCGCGTCACGCACCGCCTGCCGGGTGGACCGGCCGGCGTAGCCGTGCGGGTAGCAGAACGAGACGGGCCGGCGACCCAGGTGCTGCTGCAGGAGCTCGGCCGACAGCCGCAGCTCCCGCGCCAGCGGGCGCCGCCCGAACAGGTCGAGCGGCAGGTGCCGGTGCCCGTGGCTGCCGATCTCGACCGACTCGGGCAGCGCCTCCAGGCGGGCCCAGTCGAGCACCGACCCCGCGTAGCGCATGCTCTCCGCCGTCCGGCCCACCAGCGCGGTGGGCACGTAGACGGTGGCCGAGCCCCCGACCTCCGCGAGGAGGTCGGGCACCGCGTCGAAGTCGTCAAGCGCGTCGTCGAAGGTCAGCGCCACGATCCGGGCGTTCGGGTCGCGATCCCTGGCCGTGAGGGCCTCGGTCACCCCCGCCAGTCGCCAGCCGTCGGCGACGAGGGCGCGCCACTGCTCACGGACCCGGGCCCGCGGGACGGCCAACGGCGTACCGTCTCCGTCCGCGGGCACGGAGTGGTACATGAGGATGGGCAGCGGCGTCGACTCCGACGTGACGGTTGCGCTGCGGGGGTCGGCCATCAGCGGCCCTGGCGGCGCGCGGCGCGGGCGCGGATCTTCAGGTAGATGTCGCGCAGGCCCTCGGCGCTGGTGTCCCAGGTGGGCAGCTGCTCCGGGTCGGCGGTCGGGCCGGTGGACATGGCCGACAGCAGACCGTGCGCGACGTCCGCGGGGCTGGCGCTCTCCGGGATCCCCCGGACCCAGCCCTCCTGGACGAGCTCGCCCACCCCGGCGACCTCCAGGCCGACGACGGTGCAACCGAGCGACAGGGCCTCCATGACGGCGACCGGGTGTGCCTCGTACTCCGACAGCGACACGAACACGTCGGCCTTGCACAGCGCCTCGGCCATCGCGGTCCGGTCGTCCGGCGGCAGGGAGGTGATCTCGACCTTGTCGGCGACGCCGAGCTTGGCGGCGAGCTCGCGCAGCTGCGGCTCGTTGCTGCTCTGGTCGCCGGCGCCGAGGATCAGCAGGCGGGCGCGGGGCTCGGAGCGCAGCACGTCCGGCAGCGCCTCGATGACGCGCTGGTGGCCCTTGTAGGGCACGAGCCGACCGGAGGAGATGATGAGGCCCGGCACGGTCTCGGGGCGCTGCGGCAGGGCGGTGAGCCCGCCGCCGTTGCGGATGACCTCGACCCGGCTGGGCGTGATGCCCGCCTGCGAGGCGACGAGGTCGGCCTCGAAGTGGCTGACGCCGATGAGGGCGTCGGCGCGGCGCAGCAGCGGGGCGAGGAGGCGCCACTGGGCGCCGCGCGCGGCGTTGCGGTGGCCGAGGCTGTGACCGCCGGTGTGGAACGTCACGACGTACGGGATCTTCGCCCGGGCCGCCGCGAGCATCGTGGTCGGCGGCACCGCGGTGTGGATGCCCTGCTGGTGGACGAGGTCCCAGTCGCCGTCGGCGGCGATGCGGGCGACCTCGGGGGCGAAGTAGTAGTCCTTCGTCTTGGGGTAGGCGGGCACGCGCAGGGTGCGGATGCCGTCCAGGTACTCGTCCTTCGGGCGGGTCCCCGACACGTCGGTCGTGAGGATCGTGACCTCGAAGCGGGGGTCGGCGTTGATCCGCTTGGCGACCTCGTTGACGTGCTTCTCGATGCCGCCCACGTCCGGCAGGTACTTGTGGGCCACCATGAGGATCTTGAACGGCTCGGCGTCGCGTGCTGGCGAGGTGCTGTTGCCGTTGACGTCGGTAGCGACGAACTCCGTGCTGGTCATCTGCTGTCCTTCGGATGTCGGTCTGGCCTGGGCGCGCCGAGGTTTCTCGATCGCGCGAGGGGCGTCGCGGCTGGCACCGCGGAATAGGGGTACGTCGCATGGCGTCGCGATCAGCGACACGGCGAGGGCAGGCCACGCTTGCTGCGGCAAGCAGTCCCGTCCGCGACCGTCCCGACGCGTGACGAAGGTCGGCGCGCGCGGTGCCGTGCGACGCTGGTCAGGAAGCGCTGTACGCCGGATCGGCGGAGCGCGTGGGGGGAGAGGCCGAGGCGTGCGCTGACCCGCGGGTCCGCGCCTCGGCGTCCGGCGCGGCCGCAGCGGCCCGACGCCCGGGACGCCCCAGGGCCGGCTTGGCCGGCCGCAGGCGCAACGCGAGCAGGCCCATGGCGAAGCCGAAGGCCGCCACCGTCATGCCGAGGAGGAGGACGAAGGCCGCGGCGACGCGGGCCCGGGCCACCAGGCCGAGCACGCGGGGCACGAAGTCCCGCACGAAGGCGGTCTCGCTGGTCAGCGAGTCGGCGCCCAGCCGGGCAGCCATCCCGGCCTTGGCCTTGCCGTCGGCGTGGCAGCGCTTCATCACGTAGCCGACGCGGCTGCGGTTGCCCGGGACGTGGTGGTGGATGACCGCGCTCGGCTCCAGGACGAACTGCGCGTCCGGGACGGCCTCGCGGATGCGCAGGCAGAGGTCCGCCTCTTCGCCGCCGCGCGCGTCGTCGCCCTTGCGGCCGACGCTCTCGTCGTAGCCCCCGTGGTCCTTGAGCGCGTCGGTCGCCATCATGGCGCAGCCGCCGAAGACGTTGCGGACGACGGTGCGCTCGGTCGGCAGCCCGGCGTGCGAGCAGCCCACGGTCCAGAGCAGCTCGCTGGGGAACCAGCGGGGCCGGCCCTCGACGAACACCGGCTCGACCCAGCCGCCGACGCCCACGGCGCCGGTGTCGGCGTGCGCCTCGGCCAGCTGGGCCAGCCAGTCGGGCTCGGCGTACGCGTCGTCGTCCAGGAAGGCGACCCACGGCGTGTGCACGCGGGCCAGCCCGGCGTTGCGGGCGGCGGACAGGCCTTGGTTCTCGGGGAGCGGCACCAGGGTGATGTCGCGGTAGCGGTCCATGAGGGCCGCGGCCAGCGGCTCACAGCCGTCGACGACCACGACGACCTCGGCGGGTGCCAGCGTCTGGCGGCGGAGCGAGGCCAGGCACAGGTCGATCTCGCGGAGCCGGGCCATGTCGTAGACGCACACGACGACGGTGATGTTGCTCGTGCGCCCGCCGCTGGCGGGTAGCTGCTCGCGGGCCGCCTCGTGCGGGGCGTACGGCGATGCGTGGTTTTCGGTCGATCCGCTCATCCCCGGAAGCACTCCGGAGCGCGTGAAATCGGCCACGAATAATCCCCCCATTCATTCCCCAGTTGCCGACGTTCCCCCGTCGGCGTGCAGAACGTTCCCCCCGCGCGCCACCCAATGGCGAACGGCCGTTCTGATGTCCCCAATGACTGCGCCCAAACCCCCCTCGACGCTGGTGGTCGACTGTCTGGGTCGCACGTCCAGTAGACAGTCCCATTCGGCATAACTCAAGCCGAGATCGGGCCAGAATAGGCCTCTGATCAGCCAATATCGGTGTGGCTTAACGGGGTACGCAATGGTCGTGGCGCGGTGTGATTTGTCTCACATCCCGGGTCGTTTGGGGTCTGCGAGGAGCCCAATTTCGCACGCATCGGGGTGAATTCCCGGCCGCTGCCCACGGGCCCCGCACGGCCTCAGATCGGCCGTCGGACGGACGACTGGATCTACGCAAACCGCCCCGCCGGGCGCCCTTCCCGCACGGCATCGACGCGTCCCGCCCCCATCACGTCCGCGGGCCGCGTCTCGCCCCCTGGAAGGGAACGTCCGTGAAGATGTCCCGTGGCGCCCGCGCGGCGTTCATGTGCTCCGCCGTGGTGCTGAGTCTGGGCCCCGGGACGGCGTACGCCGTGTCGACGCCTGCCGCCCTCGAGGCCACGGATGTCGCGGCTCTCGACGTACCGCTGCCGGCCGGCGCCGCACCCGCGCTCGCCACGTCCTCCCCCGACGGGACCCGCTTCGTCGCCGCCGGCCGGACGACCCGTAGGCTGGCGACCAGGAAGCGTCCCAAGCCGACGCCGACACCCACGCCCACGCCGACGGCGACGCCCTCGCCCAGCCCGACGCCGACGCCCACGCCGACCACCGTGACGCCACCGCCCAGCACCGCGCCCACCCTCGTGTGGCGCGACGACTTCGACGGCCCCGCCGGAAGCCGCGTCAACCCGGCGTGGTGGACCGAGCTGTCCGGCGGCGAGGGCTGGGGCAACCAGGAGCTGCAGCTGTACCAGTCCGGCGGCAAGAACGCGGCCGTCGACGGCCAGGGCAACCTCGTCATCACGGCCCGCAAGGAGTCGGCGGGAACGTGCTGGTACGGGCCGTGCCAATACACGTCAGCCCGGTTGACCACCGCGAAGAAGGTGACGGCGAACAGCGGCCGGGTCGAGGCTCGGCTCAAGACGCCGATCGGCAAGGGCGTCTGGCCGGCGTTCTGGATGCTGGGCGACAACCTCGACACGGCGGGCTACCCGCAGTGCGGCGAGGCCGACATCATGGAGCTCGTCGGCGATTGGCCCAGCGAGATCTGGTCGTCGATCCACGGGCCGGGATACGTGCTCGCCGGGCTCACGGCGCCGTACCGGCTCCCGGAGGGCGTCACCTACCACGACGACTTCCACACCTTCGCGATGGAGTGGACCTCGACGGGGGTGCAGTTCTCCGTGGACGGCAACGTGTATCACCAGGTCAACCGCGCCGACGTCGGGGCCGCCGAGTGGGTCTTCGACAAGCCCATGCACGTGATCCTGAACCTGGCGGTCGGCGGCAAGTGGCCGGGCGACCCGGCGGCGACCACTCAGTTCCCGGCGGAGTTGGTCGTCGACTACGTGGCGATGTACCGCTGACGCGGCCGCTGCCAACGCCGTACGCCGTACGCCGTACGCCGTAGGGCGTGCTCCCACGGAGCCCCTACCGTGCTGATTTCTCGTCACCATGGTTGCGGGAATCGGCGAGCGAGCGCCGCGCGTGGTGACGGCGCGGGCACGCGCCTCAGCGCGGGCGGCCCGGCGGCGGGTCGGTCGGGAACGGCCGCCCGTCGACCTGCACGAAGCTGTAGCCGGCGCGTTTGAGGCCGTCGACGATGTCGCCGAGCGCCTGGACGGTCGGCGACGGACCGACCTGTTGCGGGTCCTCTTTCCCGTGCTCGTGGAGCAGCAGGATCATCGGGTGGCCGTCCGCGGCGGCGACGACGCGTCGGGTGAGTTCTGCGGCGCTGGGGTTCTCCCAGTCGATGGGGTTGTCGGTCCAGCCCACCTTGGTGAGCCGCAGGCGGGCGATGGTCGCGTCCACGGAGGGATTGGCGTCCCCGAACGGGGGCCGCATGAGGCACACGTCTTGACCGATGGCGTCGGCGACCGCAGCGGTCGAGCTCTCCAGCTGGGCCGTGAGGTCGGCCTCGGTCAGCGTCGACAGGCGGGGGTGGTTCCACGAGTGGCTGCCGACGGCGTGCCCAGCGGCGGCCACCTTGGCCACCAGTTCGGGGTGCGCGGCCGTGTGCTCGCCGGTCTCGAAGAACGTGACCTTGACCTGCTTCTGCCGCAGGATCGCCAGGATCGCGTCGGTGGTATCCACGCTGGGACCGTCGTCGAAGGTCAAGGCGGCGACGCGGGCCGGCGCAGCGATGTTGACGATCGGGGTCGGCGCGGGGCAGCGGGCCGTCATGGACGCGGCGAACGGCACCCGCCGACTAGCAGCGGATGCCGTTCCCTGGTTTGCGTTGGACGGGGTCGCGTCGACGGTTCCGCGGGTGGCCCAGCCGCCCACGAATCCGGCACACAGGGCCAGGGCCAGGGCGCCGCTCACTGCGGCCGCCCGGCCCCTGTCTGCTCCCTGCGACCCCCGTCGCACCCCGATCGAGCTCCGCTGCCTCAGGCGAAGACCCGGGTCCGGGTCCGTGCGGGCGCGCGGTGCCGCCCGGCGGCCCGGGTCGCGTCGTGGTCGCCGGCGCCCTCGACGTCCGCTTCAGCGGAGGCCTGGACGGGGGCGTCCGACGCTGCCTCGGTGACCGCGGACGGCGTGGTGGAGCCGACGAGCTGGGTCCACGTGGGGGCGATCCGCTTGGCCGCGGACAGCGCCGCGAAGATGGCGAAACCGCCCAGGAGCAGCCAGAACGGCTCGGTCGAGGGGCCCAGCGGGAAGTCGAGCGGGAGGAACGAGGCGCTGGTCGGCGCGGCGATGCTGGCGCCGGCGATCGAGTAGTTGTTGTACATCAGGTCACCAAACCTTCTTCTGTCGTGTGAGGGCCTTGACATACGCGTCGGCATGGACGAATGAGAGGAACATCTCGAAGGGGATCTCCCACATCGAGGCGGCGAGGACTTGTTCCTTGACTCCCTTCTTGCTGACCGTGACGAACCGTTCGACGACGAAGATCCCCGTCACCCAGATCCAGAACGGGTGGATGTGGATGCCGCCGCCGACCGTGCCGGACCACACCAGGGAGGCCAGGTAGAGGGCGGTGACGATCACCCCGGCCATGGTCAGGAGCTGCCGTCCCCAGTAGGGGAGGGTGATGAGGGTCAGGCCGTACTGCACGCAGTTCTCGACGGCCCCCCGCTTCCAGCGCAGCCGCTGGTTGTAGAGGTCCTTCCAGCTCTGCATGGCGTCGGTCTCCAGCAGGCAGTCGTGCGGGGCCAGCAGGTCGTAGCCGAGGTGCATGATCGCGAACGAGATCTCGTTGTCCTCGGTGAGGACCGTGGTGTCGTAGATCCCGCCCCCGCCCATGGGCAGCCGGCGGCCGCGCTCGGCCTGGACGTGGCGCAGGGTGGCGGCCTTGAACAGCGCCGCCGTGCCCGTCACCACCAGGCACTTGCCGTTGAGTCGCTCGACGTCGCGCTGGTAGCGGGCGTACTCGTTGTCCTGCAGCCGCCACAGCAGCCGCTCCTGCCAGCCGGCATCGGTCGCGAACGGCAGCGCACGGAACGTGCCACCGAGGGCGCCCAGGTTGGGCTTGCGGGTGAACCACGCCTCGGCGTTGTGCAGGAAGTCCCGCCGAACCACCGAGTCCGCGTCCTGGACGAAGACGAAATCGCCTTCGCCGAGGTCGGGCAGCAGTGCGTCGAGCGCCTGGTTGAGCGCGCCGCCCTTCTTGTGGACGTTCCCGACGGTCTCGAAGACCTCCGCGCCGAGGTCGCGCGCGATGCGCACGGTGTCGTCGGTGCAGTTGTCGGCGACGACAACGATGCGCTCCGGCGGCCGGCTCTGCTCGTGCAGTGCCGTGATGGCCTGGCCGATGATCACTTGTTCGTTGTGGGCAGGAATGAGTGCGAGGACTCGGGTCGTCAAGACGGAGCTCTCTGATGGAGGGACAGGGGACCGCCGAGGACACCCCGAACCGGCGTGCGTCATCGTCACGCGGTTGAGGGGTTCAGCGGGTGAGACCGCGTCGTCGCGGTCCGCAAGCGACATCGCGTCGCCGTGTACAGGCGACCACCGCTGCCGACGCAGGACGTCGGCGACGGCGTACCGCTCGATCCCCCGGGCGTTGCAGCTTCGTGGTGATCGGGCGCGCCGGTGAACCCCCCGAGGTTCTCGGCATGTCGCAACCGTCAGCCACGCTAAGCCAAAGAATCACCTTTGTCCAATTCGGGGCATCGCGGTGAATCCAGCTGGAATTCAGGCGACTCGATGGCAAACCGAAGGATAAGCGCGGCTGTCGCTTCGGTTTGCCGAGGACGCGTTGATACGCTACTTGTCGTCGGGCGCAGCCTTCCCGAAGACCCGCACCGAGTCCACGACCAGCGTCGATGGAAGCACGGAATCGTCTGGGGCACCTGGCCATTCGCCGCCGACGGCGACGTTGAGAATGAGGAAGAACGGCTTGTCGAAGACCCACCGCCGGCCCTCGCCGATGTCTGTGCGGGCCACTGAGTAGTATTCGTGCCCGTCCACCGAAAACGTGAGCCCCTGTTTTATCCACTCCACGGTGTAGGTGTGAAAGTCGTCGCTCAAGGCGGCGTCGTTCGGGGGGCTGTAGCCCTTGGTCAGGCCGGCGCGGACATAACCGGGACCGTGCACCGAGGCCCAGGTCACGTTGGGCTCATGACCGAGGACCTCGGTGACGTCGATCTCCCCCGAGGCCGGGTGGCCGACCGTGTCGAAGTCGTCGCCCATGAGCCAGAACGCCGACCACAGCCCCTTCCCGCGCGGCACCTTCATCCGGGCCTCGACGCGGCCCTCCTGGACTGTGACCTTGTGCAGGGTGGTGAGCCGGGCCGAGCGGTAGGTGCACGGTCCGTACCAGCACGTCGCGTTCCCGCCGCGCTCCGCTGCCTTCCCGGGAGCAATCTTCTCGGCGGTGATGACGAGGTGGCCCGCGCCGTCGAGGCGGGCATTCCTTCCGGGCGGCGCGTAGTCCTGTAGCTCCTGGTTCCCCCAGCCGTCGCCGCCGGTGTCGTGGTTCCAATGCCGTACGTCGGGTGCCGTGCCCGCCGCGCCGTCGAACTCGTCCTGCCACACCAGCGGGCGCGCCGGAGACGGCGGCGGTTCGGGTGCTTGCTGCGGTGAGCACGCCGCCACGGTGGCGACGGATAGGGCGGCGGCGAGGGCGGCAGAGAGCCGACGAGCGATGGAAACGATACTTCGTGGTGCAGGCGCGATGAGAAACCTCGTCCTTGATGGGGGTGAGCCGCCGTGCGGTCGACGGCGGCCGGCTCCGGCCAGCGTAACTGTGGCCTCGGCGTGGCCCTCGGCCGCCAGCGCACGGCGGAGTGGCCCGCGCCCTTCGGCGTACTGCGGTCCTCGCCGGACCAGCCCTCACCACGGCCGTTCCGAGCGCTCGAAGGAGGTGTGGCACGAATGCTACGCTTGCGCACATGCCCACCATTGCGTCGCGGGACCTGCGCAATCACACTGCTGCGGTGTTAAAGCAGGTGGCCGAGGGCGCCGATGTCACGATTACCGTGCACGGGGAGCCCGTCGCCGTCATCACGCGGCCTCAGCTTGTCCGGCGCATGGCCATCCCCAAGCACGAACTGCTCGATTTGCTGGCTCACCAGTCTTCCGATCCGACGCTCGCCGAGGACCTGCTGTGGATCACCGAGGGGACTACCGACGACCTGGGTCCGCTCGCATGACCACGGGCTTGCTGGACACCAGCGTCTGGATCGCCGCCGAGCTGGGCCGAACCATCGACGCAGCCAAGGTGCCGGACGCAGTGCGGGTCAGCGTCGTCACCCTCGGAGAGCTGGAGGCCGGCGTGCTGGCCGCAGCGGACGCCGCAACCACCAGCACGCGGCTGGGCACTCTCGAGAAGGCCCAGTCGTGCGAGCCGCTGCCGATCGATGCCGCTGTTTCCCGCGAATGGGCCCTGCTCCGGGTACAGCTGGCCCGCGCGGGACGGCGGGCCAACGTCAACGACCTGTGGATCGCCGCCACCGCGCGAGCCAACCGGCTGCCCGTGGTCACTCAGGACGACGACTTCGACGTCCTGGCGCAGTTGGGTCTCGTCGAGATCGTCAAGGTTTAGGTCAGAACGGGGTGCTGCTCAGGATCAGCAGCCAGTCCCCGTCCCCGGCCGCGTTGGGGCCCGGGGTGGTGAAGGCGGTCCCGGATCCAGCCGGGCGCGAGGCGCCCGTGGAGGGGTCGACCCACAGAGCCTGAACATCGGCGGAGAGCTTCGCCCGGTCGATCGTGACCGTCCGGGCGGTGGGGATGTAGACGGCAGCGAACCGCCCGTCCTCCGTGCGGGCTGCCGTCGCGTAGTCGCTGTCGAGCATGTCTGCTTCGCGATCGTCCGGCAGCGGGGTCCCCTGGCCCGCGGTCACCAAGGCCCGGTCCGGAGCCATCTCCCACCAAGGCATCTTCGCCACGATGCGTCGGACTCCGGCGATCTGGGCCACGGCGTCCGTGTCCAGGCGCGTTTCCCAGCCCTCGTCGAACTTCCAGTCCCGGCTTCCCGCGAAGTCACCTGCCGCTCCCGACGTCATCGCCCAAAGGATCTGGCGACGGAGGGTCTCGTTCGTCGTCGGTTTCCCGCCGTTGTCTTCGCCCTCGTAGTTGGACTCCCCCAAGAGAGCAGGCATCGTCGGGCGGTGGTCGTACGCACGCAGAGTGTCGCGATAGGTGGGCGAGTAGCTGTAGACGAAGTTCCAATCCACGCGCGGCGCCCAGAACGGGTCCTCGGTCGACAGCTCTTGAGGATACACAAACTGCATCGAGAATGGCCGCTTATCGCCAGTCGATCGGATACCCTCCTTCATCGCCACGAGGCAGTCATCGTCGCTCAGACTCCCGCTAGCAGCCGCATTCTTACGGACGTAGTCGCCTCCAGACATCCACAGGATGTTGGGCAGATCCTTCAAATGGGCAGCCACGCGCGCACCGTAGTCCCGACACTGGTTGGTTGACTTCGGAACGATCGAATTTCCCAGAACCCAGCCATCTATCGGATAGAGCATCAACGAGATTCCGTTGTCCGCTGCTTCCCACGCGTAGTCACGGACACGCTGCCAGTAGGGCTCATTCCAACTGAGAATATCCGCGTCAACGAACGGTACGAGACCATCCCTAGTGGAACCATCGTTCGACGGTCCCCCGTTGCCGGAGGTGCCGATCAAGGACACAATGGCTGCTGTGTATCCATGGCCAGACCGGTTCCTGAACCAGGCTTTTGCCTCAGCGGGGGACAACCGCGTCATGAGACTCCATGGCGAGTCTCCCTGGACACGGATGGGATTGCCGTACTGATCAACGAAGTATCTTCCGTTGATGCTTACGGCAGAGATGTACGGCGGCCGATTTGCCTCCTCCGCCTCCACCCACGGGCCTGTGCCAGGCGGGGGCGACACCCGCTGCAGCTCGGGGGGCGACCTAAGCACGGAGGTGCCCCCGTTCCCAGCCTCGCTCTTGACTGTCGACACCACCAGGGTTAGGCCCGCCAAGAAGCTAAAGAGAAGCGCCCGGCGCGCCAGCGCCTTCCGAGACCGGAAGGGCGTCCGGTCACACTTCATGATGCTCCCAGGAACTTCTCAGGTCGGACGGAGTGGGTCATTGGCTGGTCACAGGGATCTTAGTTAGTCTAGCCGTGTCTCCACGGCCTCAGCCGCCTAGCCCCGGTCTTTCATGACGGTGCCGACGACGGCATCGCTGCGTGGGGTGAGTCGATGACGGTGCGCGGGTACGACATTGGGCCGGCTGGCGCTGCCGGGCTGCGGTTCTCCGGGTCGTGATGTCGTGGGCGGACGGGGGGGTCAGGCGGGTTGTGGGATCGCGGCGATGTTGGCGAAGACTGCGACGATCGCGGCCGCCCATGGCCACGACTCGGGTATCCGCAAGCGTCGTCGGCGGGCGCTGTGAGTCAGCCGGGCTGGGACGTGAAGGAAGCGGTAGCGCAGCGCT
Organism: Austwickia sp.; assembly: GCA_016699675.1. Taxonomy (NCBI): domain Bacteria; kingdom Bacillati; phylum Actinomycetota; class Actinomycetes; order Micrococcales; family Dermatophilaceae; genus Austwickia; species Austwickia sp. Next base: position 1,501,280 of record CP064985.1, read on the forward strand.
TTCGGCTCACACGCCGCCAGCGACTTCGCGTCTCCGGTCAGTGCGAGGAGCCGGGTCCATGCGGTCAGGTCGGCAGCGATCTGCACCAGCATCAGCCACACCCGGTTGATCTCGAACTCCCGCGACGGGAACCGCCCCAGCCCCGAGTCCTTGGCGTGCCGGATCCGGTCCTCGACCCGAGCGTGCGCCCGATGCCGGGCCTCGAGGAAAGCCAGTTGTCCGGTCGTGGTGTTGGTGACGAAGGCTTGGTAGCGCCAGCCGTCACGTTCCTCGAACAGCGACAGTTGGGCGCCGGGATGGGGTCGTTCGCGGCGCACGATGACGCGCATTCCGGTCGGCCAGCTGCTCAGGTCCAAGAGCCCGGTGAGCTCGGCGACGTCACCTCCTTCGCGGATCCCACCGTCGGCGTCGAGTGCCGGGGTCCAGACCTTCTTCGGGACCAGGTCGATGGCGTCGCGGATCTTCTCGGTGACCGCGAAACCCACGCTGTACTCCACGCTGCGGCCACGGACCCGGTTCTGCTCGGTAAGCCAGTCCAGCAGCTTGTGCGATGCGCCCGCGCCGTCGGAGCGGATGAGCAGCTTCTTGCGGTGCGTGCCGGGGATCTGCGCGATCGCGTCGGTGAGGACCTCGATGTGGTCGGCGGCGGTGTTCGAGCCGGCATTGCCAGCGCGGAGCTTGGCGGCGAGGAACTCACTCGTGTTGTCGCACCACACCCCGAGTGGGTGGAACCCGAAGGTCCGCTTGAACGTGGCCGCCGCGTTCTCCTTCTCGCTGTGGCTGATCACGATGGTCGCGTCGGTGTCGAGCACGATCAGATCGTCAAGATCGGTCCCGGCGACCTTGCTCGCCGGGACGCCGTCAGGCAGCTGGGACCAGACCTGGCGGCGGACCCGCGCCCGCGCGTTCTGGATCCTCTTCAACCGGCCAGGTGTGACCTCGTCCAGTGCCCGCCACACCGTCGGCGCCGACGCGACACGGCCCAGCACGCTGGACTGGTGGCGCAGCACGTCGATGTCGGCGATCGCCTCCCCGCCGTCGGCGAGCATCACCGCGACGTCGGTCAGCACCCTGCCGCGGTCGTGACCGGGGACGAAGTTGCGGCGGACCATCACCTTGGACAACTCCGGACGTGAGGCCGACCCGGTCGGCCAGAAGGCGGGTGGCGACGCTGCCCGCATGGGCCACCACGCCGACACCATCGGAGGTCACCGGACAAGCCGGTAGACCACGAAGTACGCTTCACCTACGGAGTGCCTTCCGGTTCGGAGATCTTGAGTCGTCGCAAACCCAAGTTTCCCTTGCTGGACAGGCACTTCCGTGCTTCTACGCGCCGATCACACCCGAGTCTCGTGAACGATCCGGGCTAGCCGACCACCCATCCGGCTCAACGGATACCGTTAGCCCAGATGTTGCATAGGGGGTCGCTGGTGGGGGTCGGGCCGTCGGTAACGCCTGGATGGGTCTGATTGTGGCGGGTGGGTGTGACAACGGGCCGGGATGTCGTTTCCGGTGGGCGTCGTCTTCCACGGACGATGACGGGCTGTGGGTCGTTGGGGTGGGGGTATGCGCTGGTCAGGGGGGTGCGAGGCCGGTGAGGCGGTCCCAGCCGGTGGTGAAGAGTCCCGCCCAGGGCGCGGTGGTCTTGATGTGCAGGAGTCGCTGTCGGGCCGTGCGGGCCAGGGTCGCGGCGATCGTGAAGAGCCGCAGCCGCAGCGTCTTGGGTTCCCACCGGCGGGCCTGGTGCTCGGGGTAGGCCAGCAGAGCGGTCCAGGTGAGCAGGTCGCCTGCGATCTGGACGATCAGGAGCCAGATCCGGTTCTGGGCGAAGCCCTGCAAGGGCAGGTTCGTCAGACCGCGGTCTTTGGCGATGCGGATCCGGTCTTCGCAGCGGGCTCGGCGGCGGTGGCGTAGTTCCAGGTCGGCGAGTTGCCCGCGGGTGGTGTTCGTGACAGATGCGGTAAGTCGGTAGCCTTCGACGTCGCTGAACCGTAGTTGCGCGCCGGGGTGGGGCCGCTCTCGACGCACGATCACCCGCATCCCGGGCGGGTACCCCTTTAGGAGGTTCGTGCTGGTGAGCAGGTCGGTGAACTCCACGACGGCGGCGCCGTCGCGCAGGGCGCCGTCGGCGTCGTAGGCGTCCTGCCACGCGGTGGCGGGTAGGAGGGCATACAGCTCCGGGGTGATCGCGGGCAGGGTGTACCCGATCGAGTACGACAGGCCACGTCGGTGCAGGAACCCCAAGAACTCCCTGCTGCCGCCAGCGCCATCGGTGCGGATCAGGACCTTCTTACCCGGGCGGGTCGGGTTGATCCCCGGGACGGCGGTCAGGGCTTGCTTGGTGAGGGTGACGTGGTCGGTCGCGGTGTTAGAGCCGGCGTTCCCGGGACGCAGCAGCATCGCCAGGGATTCACCGGTGCCGTGTGGGCCGTGGTCGGCGAAGGCGCACAGGGGGTGGAATCCGAAGGTCTTCTTGAACGTCGCCGCGGCGGCCTCCTTGTCCGAGTGGGCCGTGATCAGCGTGGCGTCCAGGTCGATGACCAGCGCATGAGAGGCCGACATCTGCTGGTTGGGGGCGTGCCGACCGGCCAGGGTCCCACGTGCGCCCGTGCCGCGGTACGAGCGGTGGCCACAGCTTTCTCCACGGCGGCCACGTCGCCGGCCAGGGCCGCGATCGTGCGCGAGATCGTGGCATCAGAGGCCACCAGGCCATACAGGCCCGGCTCGGAGCGGATGAGCGCCACATCACGGCAGGCGTCCCCACCCAGGACCAGCGAGATCGCCAGATCGAGCAGCACCTTGGCCGGGTCATGCCGGGCCAGCGACTTACGCCACGGCGTCAGCGCCGCACTCAACGCCCCGACCAGCCCGGAGGTGGTCGCGGTCCGGGTCAGCAGCACACCCCCCGCGTGCGCGACCGCGGGCACTGCCGCGGTGTCGACTCGGACAAGGGGGATAGGGACCGCTACGCTTACTCACCTGGGAAGTGCCCTTCGAACCACGCGGATATCGGCCTAGACAATCGACATCCTCGCAGCTCAAGGGCACTTTTCACGTCACGGCACGCTCACCGCCGTGAAATCTCCGGGTTAGCCCGGAGATTTCATGGTTAGTGTGGCCGGTAAACGCTGAAAGGTGCTCTTGACCTGGGAGAATATCGATTGCTGAGGTCGATATTGGCGGGTCGAAGGGAGCACCTTTCAGGTGAAGCACACTACCCGGATCTACCCCAGAATCAAGGTCGACGCGGCCACCGTTCCGGCGGTTGCCCAGGCCGGTGGGGCGCTGCTGGCCCAGACTGCGACAGTGTCGGGGCTGGCCGCGACGTTGAGCGCCGCGCTGACGCCGTGGCGTAAGCCGTTGGCGCGGCACGATCCGGCCAAGGTGCTACTCGACCTGGCGATCACGCTGGCCCTGGGTGGGGACGCCTGCCGCGACGTAACGTTGTTACGAGTCGAGCCCGCCCTGTACGGGCCGGTCGCTTCCGATGCGACGATTAGCCGGACGATCGCGTCCCTGACCTCGCAGGTCACCGCCGTGGAGAAGGCCGTGGCCGCGCCCGAACCGCGGCCCGCGCCCACGTGTGGCATCGGGCCGGAACCCATGCCCCGAACCACGCAGCCTCAGCAACCGATCCGCTGGTCATCGACCTTGACGCGACGCTGATCACGGCCCACTCCGAGAAGGAGAACGCCGCCGCCACGTTCAAACATGGCTACGGCTTCCACCCGCTGTGCGCCTTCCTCGACCACGGCAAGACGGGCACCGGCGAACCGCTCGGCATGCTGCTGCGAGCGGGGAACGCTGGGTCGAACACGGCCGCTGACCACATCGCCGTGACCAAGACGGCGCTGGCGGCGGTGCCCGGGATCAACCCCTCCCGGCCCGGCAAGAAAGTCTTGATCCGCACCGACGGCGCCGGTGGCACCCGGGAGTTCCTGACCTTCCTGGACCGGCGCGGCCTGTCGTACTCCATCGGGTACACCCTGCCCACCAGCACGCCCCAGCTGTACGCGCTGATCCCCGAGACCGCCTGGCAGGTCGCCCTCGACGCCGACGGCGACGTCCGGGACGGCGCGGCCGTCGTCGAGCTCACCGACCTCCTCGCGGCTAAGGGTCTCCTCACGGGGTACCCGGCCGGGATGCGGGTCATCGTCCGACGCGAACGACCCCACCCCGGCGCCCAACTCCGCTTCACCGACGTCGAGGGGTACCGGCTGACCGCTTTCGTCACCAACACGACCCGTGGGCAACTGGCCGACCTGGAACTACGCCACCGGCGCCGGGCCCGCTGCGAAGACCGGATCCGCATCGCCAAAGACACCGGCCTGACCAACCTGCCCCTGCAGGGCTTCGCCCAGAACCGAATCTGGCTCCTGATCGTGCAACTCGCGAACGACCTGATCGCGTGGATGGGCATGCTGGCCTTCACCAGCACCGATGCCCGCCGCTGGGAACCCAAGACGCTACGGCTGCGGCTCTTCACCATCGCAGCCACCCTGGCCCACACCGGTAGGCAACGCCTGCTCCACGTCAAGGTCACGGCGCCCTGGGCGGGACTCTTCACCACCGGATGGGACCGCCTCGCGATCCTGGCCCCGCCCTGAGCAACGCCACCACCCCGCCCCGACAACCCGCAACACAGCCCTCGTCCGTGGAAGACGACGCCCACCGGAAGCGCCGCCCCGGGACATTGTCATACCCACCGGCCAGAATCAGCCCCACCGAGGCGTCAACGACGGCCCGGCCCCCACCAGCAAGCCCCCATGCAACATCCGGGCTAGCCTTCCACGCCGGCGATCAGGCCCAGGTCGACGCCCTCACCGCCGCTGCCGCCGAGAACGGTTGGGCACTCATGTTCGCCGACAAACACCCCCACGCCGGCGGCCCGCAGACCTACGCCGCCTACCTATCGAACACCGACGGCCACGAAGTCGAGCTCACCGCGAGCAACCCCGTAAAACTCACCCATCCACAGGTCTTGACGATTCCTCCGGCCGAGGAGCTCAAACGGCTCAAGCGGGAAGTGGCCGAGCTGCGGCGGGCGAACGAGATACTCAAGGCAGCAGCGATTTTCTTCGGGGCCGAGCTCGACCGGCCCAGGAGACGGTGATTCGGTTCATCGCCGAACACAAGGACCACCAGGTGACCGACCCCGCTACCGGCGGGGTCGGTCTCGTCTGGGGAGTCGAGCCCATGTGCGCCGTGCTGTCCGAGCACGGCGTCAAGATCAGCCCCTCGACCTACTATGAGTGGGTCGCCAAGAAGCCCACCAGACGGCAGCTGCGTGACGAGGAGATCGTCACGGCGATCCTCCAGTTGCGGGAGCGCAACAAGCTCAACAAGCGGCTGGGGTCCAGGAAGATGTGGATCAAACTCCGCGGCGAGGGCCATGACGTCGCCCGGTGCACGATCGAGCGGCTCTACCGTGAGAACGGCTGGGAGGGCGCCCGCTACGGGTCGCACAAGACCACCCGGCCGGACGAGACTCATGACCGCCATCCTGACCTCGTCGATCGGGACTTCGCCCCGTCCGCACCGAACCGCTTGTGGGTCGCCGACTTCACGTAATGGTGGAGCCACCCGGGGTGGCGGCTCCTGGCAGGGGCCACTGAGATTTCACTGACCCGTAGGGTCGATGCTGGTGGTGAGCTGCTGGCGGGTGTCCACTCACCTGTGCTTCATCAAGGCTCGGCCGTGCCGAGGTTTCTCAACGTAGACGGTGGCCCTGCCAGTTGCCCGGGACCAGATCATCGGCTTGTGAGATGCCGCGCCATTGAGCGCTTCCATTAGGTCGCCGTGCTCGTCCCGATGCTCATCACCGGTCCGACCGTCGGACCGCGTGGAAGGGACGAGGAGAAGTGGATGGCACCTGTCACCGTCGGCATCGACTGGGCTGAGGGGCATCACGACGTCGCTGTCATGGACGAGGCCGGCGCCGTCGTCGGCAAGACCCGGATCGACACCGGCGTCGCCGGTTTCACCGAGCTGCTCGCGTTGATCGCCGAGCACGGCGGTACGCCCGAGCAGACCCCGGTCGGCATCGAGACCGACAAGAACCTGCTCGTTGTCGCGCTCGTTGCTGCCGGGTTCACCGTGTACCCGCTGAACCCGCGCGCCGTGGCCCGCTACCGGGAGAGACACTCCCAGTCCGGGCGAAAGTCCGACGCCCGCGACGCCGCGCTGCTCGCCGACGTGTTGCGCACCGACCGTCACCTGCACCGCCCGATGCCCGCGATCAGCGAGCAAGGGCTGGCGCTGAAGGCGTTGGCGCGCCAGCACCAGGAAGCGATCTGGGCATGGCACGACGTCCTCAACCGGCTGCGATCGCTGCTGATGGAGTACTACCCCCAAGCACTCCTGGCCTTCCCGAACCTCAAGCACAAGGCCGCGATCGAGGTCCTGGGCCTTGCCTCCAGCCCGAGCAGCGCCAGGACGCTGACCCGCCGACGCCTCGTCGCGGCGCTGCATCGCTGCGGCCGACGCAACGACCCACCCCTGGTCGACCAGCTCCTCACGGCACTACGCGCAGACGGCCTCGCCCAGCCACCCGCCGTCGAAGCTGCCCTCGGCACAGCAGCCGCCCAGCTGATCGCTGTGGCCAAGACGATGAGCGCCGGTGTCGACGAGCTCGAAGCCGCCCTGACAGCAGCGTTCGCCGAACACCCCCAGGCCGCGATCGTGGCCAGCGCACCAGGACTGGGGCCAGTCCTGGCCGCGCGCGTCTTGGCCGAGATCGGCGACGACCCCACCCGATTCCCCACCGCTGCTGCGCTGCGCTGCTACGCGGGCACCGCACCCGTGACCAGGTCGTCCGGCCGCTCCCACTACGTCAAGGCGCGCAAGGTCCGGAACAAGCGACTGGGCGACGCCTGCCACTGGTGGGCCTTCGCCACCCTGACCCGCTCGCCAGCAGCCCGAGCCCACTACGACGCCCGCCGCGCCGCCGGCGACCATCACAACGCCGCTCTGCGCAACCTCGCGAACAAGCTCCTCGGCAAGCTCTGGTGGTGCCTGACCCACGGGCAGGAATGGGACGACGCGACCGCCTGGCCAGCGCACCCACGAGCCGCTCTGCCCGCGGCTGCCTGAGCCTGATGTTGACACCCCACTCGCGTGGGATGTCTACGTCTCAACCTGGTCAGGGTGGGTGTACGTCGCGTTCGTGACCGACGCCTACGCCCGCCGGATCCTGGGCTGGCGATGCGGGACATCGATGACGGCCCAGCTGGTCCTGGACGCCCTCGAGCAGGCCGTGTGGGCTCGGCAACGCGACGGGCGATCGCTGGATTCCGTTGTGGCACATACCGACCGCGGTTCGCAGTACGTCAGCATCCGCTACACCGAGCGGCTCGCCGAGGCGGGCATCGCCGCTTCGGTCGGGACCGTCGGTGACAGCTTCGACAATGCTCTGGCCGAGACGGTCAACGGCCTGTACAAGACCGAGCTCATCAAGCCGCGCAAGCCGTGGAAGTCCGTCGACGACGTCGAGTACGCGACCGCCGAGTGGATCGACTGGTTCAACCACCGCCGGCTCTACGAGTACTGCGGCGACATCCCGCCCGTCGAGGCAGAGGACCTCTACTACGCTCGAATCCAAGCCCAGCAAGAGCTGGAGCCGTCAAACCAGTAAGTCTCCGGACATGCCGGGGCGGTTCACCTTCAGCAGTCCCACATCTGGGTTAAGGCGATAGTCCCTGGTCCCTGGCCTGAGTTCTCCCACTTGGCTTAGTGACCCCTTGCGGCGGTGAGGATGGTTTGGGCGTGCACAGGGATCTCGGGCTCGAGGGTGAGTTGTTGACCGTTGATCTGGATGGTTGCCGAGCGGATGGTGCGCAGGGTCTGGACGATCTTCTTGATGGAGGTTCCGGTCGTCGAGGTGAGATAACGCGTGATGGCCAGGGCCGCGAACACAACTGTCACGTGGGCCTCGATCGAGGCGCGTCGATGATGGAAGACGGGCCGGGCTCGAAGATCAGACTTCGTCATCCGAAAGGACGCCTCGACGTGCCATAGGTCGTGATAGGCGCTGATCACAGCTGCTCCGGCCATGGTGGCGACGTCAAGGTTGGTGACATAGCCTTTGAGGCCGGCGAGCTGACGGGCCCTGTCGATGGTGGCCTGATCCAGCACTTTCTCGGCGCCGCTGACCTTGAGGAACCGGGTCTTCCGCAACGGCGTGGCGCCGGTGGCGACCTTCTCGGCCTTGGCGATCTGAGCGTTGATCGTGCGGTCATCACGCTTCTGCCGCTTGAAGGACCACTGGTAGACGATGCGACGCTCCCGGGCTGCTTTCCCGGTGCCCATGATCCGCTTCGATTCCAGGATCTGCCCGTCGGTGAAGTAGTTGCCCTTCCGGGCGAAGTGTTCGGCCAGGTCATAGGGGGCCTTGGTCAGCCGCGACCCGACAATGAAGGAGAACCCAGCGTCCTCCAACGCGTTCAGGTTGGCCGCAGACAGCATCCCGGCGTCGGCAACCACGATCATGTCCGTCACCCCGTGCCGCTGCTGGAATTGGTTCAGCATCGGGACCAGGGTCTTGGTTTCCGCGGCGTTGCCTTCGAACAGGCGCACCTCCAGGGGGAACCCACCCGGATCCACGAGCAGCCCGACCTGGACCTGGGGATCGACGCGATGCTCCTTACTCATCCCGACTTTGCGCAGGTCATCTTCGTTCTCGTTCTCGAAGTGCAATGTCGTAACGTCGAATATCACGAACGCGGCATGACCAGTGGTGGCAGCCGAGTGCGCCAGGGCGGCCGTGGCCAGCAGGCTGCGGTAATCACGATCCTGACAGCGTCGCAGGCACCGGTAGATCGTGTTCAACGACGGGGCGGCCACGCCAACCTCGCCCAGGACACGAACCGTGTCGGCCTTGGACGTGGGCTCGATGATCCGGGCGAGCACCATCGCGCGGAAGGTCTCATCCCCGATGACGTCGAACCCCAGATGGGTGTATGCGCAGGTCAGCACCTCCCACAACAGCAGCGCCGAGGTCGAGAGCACCCGACCCCCGCCGGCCACCATCCGGGGCCGACCCGAGGCTGCCTCCACCGGCAGGTGCGGTGCGCCGCCGGTGGTCCAGTCAGCGACATCGCTGATCCGCGACCCGACCCGCTCCAGCGGCCCCAGATCCAGGACCTGCTGCCCGGGACGCAGACGATCCTCTGCGGCCGCGACCAGCAGCTCCAGCTCGGCGTCGGTGTGCGCTGATCCCACGTGGTCAACCTCGACCACGTCGCGCCCCTGACGAGTGACGACCTGGACCGCGACTGCGCCGGACGCGGTCCGCACCTTGCGCATGTACCGAGACGCCACCCCCCAAGGCTAGCCACGCCCGCATTATTAGTGACCCCTCCAGCATCACCTGGGCCACAAACCCGCAGATCAGCCCGCTGCCTTCAGTCAGCGATCAGCGACTGGGTGAACTCAGGTGGAGACTGCCAGGGGCTCCTCTCGCGTGCGCCAGCCGGCGACCGTGGTGATCTGGGCGCCGGTCAGCGGGCGTCGGGCGTCGATCCCGAGGTCGGCCACGCGTAAGAGCGCGGTCAGAGCGTTGATCGTGGCGGTGCGCTCGGTGCTCATGTGGTCTCGGGCGGCGAGCAGGACGCGGACAGCCGCCCGGACCCCGTCGTCGGCCCGCGGGTGGCGCAGCGCTGTGACCTGCAACGGGAGGGCTGCTGCGGCGATGCGGCGGGCGTCCAGCGGGTCGGATTTGCCGATGCCGCGGTCGGCGCGCGCGTTCATCCGTGGCGCTTCGACGACCTCGTAGCCGGCGTCGGCCACGACGCGGGCCAGCCGCGCCCCGTAAGTGCCGGTGCCCTCGATGACCCACAGGACCGCCACGTCGCCGCCGGTGCGGCGCGCGACAAACGCGACAGCCCGTGCAAGCCCGGCCGTCGTGGCCGGGAACTGGCCCTCGTCGAGCAGCTCGCCCTGCGGGCAGACCAGGATCGAGAGGGCGTGGTTGCGGGCGTGGGTGTCCACGCCGATGACGAACGGATGTGAATGCGCGACGATGGCCATGGCGATCGTTGTTCCTTCCTCGAGACGGGGCGTGGTCACGGTCGCCGAGCGGCCGGTACCGGTCCGGGAAGAAGTCACATCGGGGCAAATCTGTGATGAGCCACGGCTCGCGGGCCGGGCAATCTCCTGATGAGGTCACCGAGGTGGGCCGGACGGTGCCGGCCGCGCCGATCCGAGCGGACAATTCAACGGGAAGACACCGCCCGAGGCGGGCCAATTGCTTCGAGAGTCACGCCCGGGCCGGAACGACCAGCTCCATCCTGACCAGCCAGTCCCAGACCAGCCAGGTCCCACACTCACAGACGCCTCGGTGGGGCCGTTGCTGGTGCCGGGTCGGTCGAAGAACGCCAGAATGTCGCCGGCGCGCTTCTTCAGCGTGCGGCCCAGCGTGATGACCTCGGTCAGCTCGCGCGGTACGCGACTGCTGATGGCCGTGATCAGCGCCTGCATGGCGGCCTTGCCGGCGGCCCGTTCGGGGTCGCGGTAGGCGGCGATCATCCGCTGGTAGATGCCCCAGGTCGCTTCGACCTCGGCGTGCTCGACGACCGCAAAGAGCGCCTGCAGGCGCTGCTGCTGTCGGTCGGTGAGCAGGTCAGCGCCGGTGTGCAGAGTCCGCCGCGCTCGATACAGCGGGTCGCCTTTGCGGCCACGGCGGCCGTGCAGGTCGACCTGGACCCGGCGGCGGCACCGGTCCAGCGCATCCCCGGCCAACCGGACCACGTGGAAGGGGTCCAGCACAGCGACGGCGTCGGGCAGTTCCTCGGTGGTGGCGGTCTTGAACCCGGTGAACCCGTCCATCGCGACTACCTCGACGGCGGCCCGCCAGGAGGGGTCTCGCGCGGCGAGCCAGGTCGTGAACACGGCGGTGGAACGGCCTTCGACCATGTCGAGCAGCCGGGCCGGTCCGGTGCCGTCGCGGATGGGGGTCAGGTCGATGATGACGGTGACGTACTTCTCGCCGCGGCGGGTGTGCCGCCAGACGTGCTCATCGACCCCGATGACGGCGACGCCGGCGAAACGGGACGGGTCGTTGATGAGCAGCCGCCGTCCCTCGTCCAGGACCGCAGTGTTGGCGGTGTGCCAGGCGACCGCCAGGGCCTCGGCGATGCGAGCAATGCTCAGGTGATGCACGACCAGCGCGGTCAGCGCCCAGGTAAGCCCGGACCGGGACAGCTTGGCGCGGGGATCGGCCGCCGCAGCGGTGTCCTGACGCCACACCCGTCCGCAGCCAGAGCACCGAAAGCGTCGGACGCGGATGAGCAGCACGGTCGGTCGCCACCCGAACGGCTCATGAGCCAGCTTCCGGGTGACCGACCCGCGCGGGATCCCTTCGCAGCCGCACCGCCGGCACCAGTTGTCCGCCTCGATCACCCGGCAGGCCAGGATGGCCTTGTCCGGGCGCAACTGTTGCCCCACGACGCGCAGGCCGAGCTGGTCAAGGCCGGTGAAGCTGTTCAGGTCGGGCTCGGTGAAGGTAGCGTCGGGCACGTCGAGGTCTTCCGGACAAAGTGTGTAGGAACCTTCATCCTGCGAAGACCTCGACCCCCAGCCCTCAACGACGCGCCGACCCGCCATGGTCAGGGGCTACACCCTCATTTGCGAAGAGCCGGGATAGGGACCGCTACGCTTACTCACCTGGGAAGTGCCCTTCGAACCACGCGGATATCGGCCTAGACAATCGACATCCTCGCAGCTCAAGGGCACTTTTCACGTCACGGCACGCTCACCGCCGTGAAATCTCCGGGTTAGCATTACCAGGCTTCTCGCCCCCTGGCTGGCTGACGGGCCAAGACCCCAGGAGACAACGGTGCCGCCGAGTATCTCCCCGAGGGCTTGCCGTGCCGCAGGCCATGCTGGGAGGCGCAGTGTTAGCGGGAGGTGGCCGGTGCCGTGCTCATTCCGGCGGGACCGGTATTGTCGGTCCTCACCACGTTGGAGAGGAGCGGGCGCGGGGCCACGACGTACCCGCCCGTCTTCTTCGTCGACCGTACGACGTTGGCGGTGAACACGTTCCGGTCCCCCCATCCGGAGAGGATGCGGTGCGTCTGGAAGCCGTCCACGGGGCTGTTGGTCACCACGTTGCCGCTGATCAGCCACTCGTTGCCCTTGACGTCGACGGCCGAGTCGGCTGCGGTGATCGACAAACCGTCAATGGAGTTGCCGACCAGCTTGCCGCCCGTCGTGCCCTCCTTGAGGTCCACGGCCTCCGCGGTCGTCCCGGAGATGGTGTTCCCCGAGATCAGGTTCCGGTCGCTGCGGTCGGGAGCACCACCGGTCACCGAGGACCAGTTGCTCTGCGCGGTGCCGACGTAGATTCCTTCGCCGTACCGCTTGCTGCGCAACCCAGTCCCCCGGATCACGTTGCCGACGACCTGGTTGTCGCTGCTGGCCCGGCGCAGGTGGATGGCCTCGTCGCCGATGGCCGCCACGGTCAGCCCCGAGATGACCGTGTGCTGAACGCGGTCGGCCATGACGCCCTTCTGACCGTTGCGGACGGTGAAGCCGCTGACGCGCCAGTACGAGGCGCCGTCGAGATGGAGCACGTAGCCGTTGCTCTTGCCGCCCGCGTCGAGGATCGCGTCCGCGCTGCCGCAGAGGGTGATCGGCGCGTTCGCCGTACCGCTGGTCCGTGCCACGAACCGCCCCGCATACACGCCCGGTCGCAGGGCGATGACCGCCCCCGGGCGGGCGGCCGCCAACGCCCGCGTGAGCTCCTTCGCGGTGCCCACCGTCACGGTGGGGTCCTGACACCCAACAGCGGAGGGGCTCGTCACGGTCGGGAGGCCGGCGGCCGCAACAGCAGGGACGGCGCAGCCGACGGACAGGGCGACACCGGAGATCGCGGCGGCGGCCCATCGCCGCAGGTCATGGGTCCGGCGGGCGTGGGGAGCGGCCGGACGAGGGCAGGCGAAAGCAGCAGAAGAAGGCGTGGCCATGTGGGGACTCTCGGAACAGGTGCGGTGTAGGGGCACCGTCCCGATCGGCCGTCCAAGGTCACGCTTTAGCCCGAGTGACCGTGACGAAAACCGGACAACTCAGGCGTCAGCTGCAGCCCTTCTTGCTCACCTGCATGCCGTCGGCCGCCTCGTTCGAGCACCGCACCACGTTTTCCAATGCGGGAGTAAGGCCCACGACGTACCCACCGCGGCCGCCCGAGACGACCTTGTTGTTCTCGAAGAGATTGTGGGTCCCCCAGCCGGCGAGAATTTCGTGCGTCTGGAACGCGTCCTTCGGCGGATCGGCGACCTTGTTGCCGCTGACTCGCCACGCGTTGCCCTTGACGTTGACCGTGGTCTCCGTATCGACGATGCCGCGGCCGTCGAACTCGTTGTTGACCACGAACCCGCTGATCGTGCCTTCCTTGATGTCGACGCTCTCGGCGGTCGTCTCGCTGATCCGATTCCCCGCCACCACGTTGCGATCGCTGCGGTCCGGCGCGCACCCGCTGATGTCGCACCAGTTGCTCTTCGCGGTCCCGACGTAGACGCCTTCGCCGAACTGCGGCTTGCGCTTGCCCGTCTGCGCGATCGTGTTGCCGGCGACGACGCTGTCCGTCGTGGCCCGCCGCAGGTGAATGCCCTCGTCGCCGATCTCCCGCACGATCAGACCCTGCACGACCAGGTGATCCGAGGCGTCCACCATCACGCCCTTCTGGGCGTTGCGCACCGTGAATCCGACGAGCCGCCAGTACGACCCCCGATCCACGTGGAACCCGTAACCGGACTCCACGCTCCCCGCGTCCAGCACCGCGCCGGGCCCCCCGCAGACCCAGATCGGCTTGTCCTGCTCACCGCGGGCGCTCCCGGTGAACTTGCCCTGGTAGGTGCCGTCCGCCAGGCCGATCACGGTCCCGGGCGCGGCGGCGCTCAGGGCGGCGCGCAGCTCCGAGGACGTGCTCACCCGCACGGTGGCCTCCGGACAGGTCACCGGGGTCACGACGGGTACCTCGCCGGGCCGGGCTGCGCTGGCGTCCGGCGGAAGGGTCGCGGTGATGCTCCCCGACGGCGAGGGCTCGGTGGTCTGGGTCGGAGACGGCGAGGGACGGGCCTGATCTGGGGTTTCGGCGCGGTGCCGAGCCCACCAGAAGGCCGCGATGGAGGCGATCACCACCGCCACCACCGCAGCAAGCACCACCCAGCGCGGCGTGTGCCGGTGGTCGGGGCGAGCCGTGTCCTCGCTCCCCCCGCCCGGCGTCGCCTGACCCTCGGCGTCCCGACCCTCGGTCCCCGGGCTCACGAGCCGCCCGCGGCCGGCTGCATCGTGGCGCCGGTTCCGGCGGTACGCCGTGCGGACGGGCCCACCGGCTGGCGCGCGGCGACCGGCATCGTCTCGGCGTACGGGTGCCGCTTCCGCCACCGCCGATCCCGACCGCGAATCCCCGTCGCGACGACAATCCCGGCCAGGACCAGCCACAACACGGTCAGCGGCGCGAGCACGCGACGTACGGCGACACCCAGCGGCTTCGACACCGACCAGCCCTCGATCTTGTTGTCCAGCTCGACGCGGACGCTGTCCATGCCTTCAGCACGGCGTACGTCGAGCGCCGCGGGCCCCTCCCCCGTCAGCGTGTTGCCCTTGACCGTCACGCCGTGCGCCGGCCCGAGCACGGTCACCGCGTGGGTGCTAGCACCCTCGACGAGGTTCTCGGAGACGGCGGCCTCGGAGCCGCGGACGTACAGGCCCGTGGGAGCGCCGGCGACCTTGTTGTGGGCGATGGTGGTGGACCGTACGCCGTCGCGCACGACGATCCCCTGCCGCGCCGCGCCCTCGACGGTGTTGCCGGCGACCTGCACCTCGCTCGCCGCCGAGCGGACGACGATGCCGACCTGCTGGCCTTGCACGTCGTTGTCCTTGACCTCCACGCGTCGACCGCCGACGACCGCCACCCCGTAACGGCCGTTGTCGGCCACCAGGCTCTCCGCGAGCTTGGCGTCGCCGTTGGCCTGGGTCGAACTCCCAGCGGCGTTCGGGCCGCTCGCCAGGGGCGCGCCCGAGAGCAGCACCCCATCGCGGGCGTTCTGCACCGCCTGGACCTGGGACAACGTGATGCCGGTCGTGGCGCGGGCCACGACCACTCCGTCGCCGCGGTTGCGCTCCGAGCGCAGGTCGGTCACCGCCGCCCGCGTCACGTCGCGGTGCAGCACCAGGCCGTCGACCCGGCTGTTGCGGATCGTGGAACCCGAGATCGTGGCGCCGTCGACGCCGGAGAGGTAGAGCCCGAACGCGTCGTCGTCGACCGTCAGGCCGCGCAGGACGACGCTCGAGGCGGGCGCCGGCGTGGTGTTCTGCGCCTGACCCGCGACGTCCGGGAGCAGCACCTGTCCCGCGGGCTGCAGCTTGTCGAGGGCCACCGGCGCCGGATTGGCCTGCGCCTCGGCCTTCGCGTCGCGACGCGCCTCGACCTTCGCCGGGATGGACGGCTGGCCCGCCGCCTTCGCCGCCGCGGCGGCCGCGGCCGCCCTGCGAGCCGTCTCCGCAGCCGCGTCCGCGGTCAGGGCCTTCTCCTTGGCCGCCGCCTCCGCAGCGATCTTGGCGAGTTCGGTCCCGCTGGCCAGGGCCAGGTCCCGGGAGGCCGCGGCGCCGTGCTCGTCACCGCCGAGCACGGCGAGGCCGCCCGTCCGCCCGCTCCAGAAGCCCAGGCTCGTCAACGTGACCGTGTCGGCCACCACGCCCCCGCCGTCCGAACGGACGTACGCGCGCCCGTCCTCGGTGTGGGTGTCGACCGCCTTCGCCGTACGGTCCCAGCTCGTCACCGTCAACGGCGCCGCCGCCGTGCCCACCATCTCGAGCTTGCCGCCGTCGTTGACGATCGAGGCGAAACCCGCGGCGTCCGACGCCATCCGGAGCGTGGTCGGCTCCTGGCCACCGAGGTGCAGCGTCGCCCCCGGCTGGACCACCACGTGCTGGCCGAGCAGGTAGACGCCGGGCTCCGTCCGCGCGAACCCCTTGGGGGCGAGCTTGAGGAGGTCGGCGACCGTGTACGGCGCCGCGCGCTCGGTGAGAACCAGCGTGTGTCGATCCCCGGAGACGACGTCGTAGGGGAACGTCATCGGCTGCTTGCTCCAGCGCATGGCGGCCGTGAACGAGCGCACCTGGGTGAGGCGTCGGTCCTCGGCGGCGACCAGGCCGCTCTCCCGCTCGGCGTCCCCGCCGTACGGGGCCCGCCCGGCGTCGACGATCTCCCCGCTGCCGTCGTCCGGGGTCGCGCCCATGCCGGCCAAGCCACCGGACCCGGCACCGCCAGCGGCCGGGCTGGGCGCGGCCGATGCCTGCGGCTGAGACTGGGGCTCCGCGGGGGCGTTCGAGGCGGCCTGCGAGGGCGGGGGCGAAGCCGCCTGCGTGCGCTGGGCGCCGGGCAGCGGGCCCGCGGTGCGGGCCGCCCCGGCCGAGGGGGAAGCGTCCGACGAGGGGACCGCCGACGACGAGGCGCTGCTCGCGGTCGCGAGGGCACCTTCGCTCGTAGCGGTCGAGGGCGCCGTCAGCGCGCCCATGGCGCCGAACCCCACGGGCACCATCACGGCTGCTACGACGGCGAGGGTCGTCTTGGCCTGGCGCCTCATCAGGCGACCGCCTCCTCAGGTTGGCGCGGCATGGGGCCGGCATCGACGCCGGAGTACGCCGCGTCCAGCGAGGCCGCACCCTGCCCCTCGCCCCCCACGGAGTCGGCCGAGCGGGTCAGCCAGCCCTGCTTGTTCATGGTGACCAGCGCATAGAGCTTGATGGGCAGGGCGATGAAGATGACGACCAGCGCCACGAGCGGCAGAAGCAGTAGGTCGCCGGGGTTGCGGCGCAGATGCGACGAGCCGCGGACCGCTCGGCCGAGCAGCATCCAGCCGACCGCGAGGACCATCGCCAGCAGCTCCCACGCCATGCGACTGAACAGCAGGTAGCCGAGGGTGATCGCCATCGTCAGCGGGGTGAAGACGATCTGCAGGACCGTGATCTTCGTGATGAAGGGGACCTGCCACAGCCAGCCCTTGTACATGGCCGTGAGGTAGCAGCGGTAGGAGTTTCTGCTCCACCGGACCCGCTGCGGTGATTGTCAACGGCGGTGAGACCACTGGTCAGGATTTCTGTGTCTGTGTCTCCTTGGGGTCGGTGGTGGTGATGTGGCGGGGGGCTGGTTGATCCAGGCCTCGGCGGGAGGTGCTGGCGCGAGGGGTGACCGGGTAAATCGGTGCGGATTGGTGGCGTATGCGGCGTTCAGTGTTTGTTGGCGCAGGTATTGGATGTGGGGCCAGGTGCCGTTGTGCACGCTGGCCGGTGTGTAGAACTTCAACCCGGAATGGTAGTGGTGGTTGTTGTAGTATTCTCGGAGGTCGTCGAGGAATTCTTGTGACTCCTTGATGGAGTCGAAGGAACCGGGATAGGCCGGGCAGTATTTCGTGGTCTTGAACAGCGCTTCGGAGTACGGGTTGTCGTTCGAGACACGCGGCCGGGACAACGACCGGGTGATCCCGAGCCGTTCGTAGAGATCAGTGACAGTTCCTGCGATCATCGCGGAACCGTTGTCTGAGTGAATCATCGCTGGAATGACACCGGCGAATCCTTCGATGCAGGCTGTGATGAATTCCTCGACGTACTCTTCCCGGGGCCCGGGGTATGACCGTGCGGCGGGCATCAGTCGGGAAAAGATGTCGATCATCATGAATCCGTAGTAGTAGTGGCCGCGGCGGGGACCAAGGAATGCAGTGATGTCCCAAGAAGCGACCTGGCACGGTCCGGTCGCGTGCAAGTGGGGCGCCGCCCGCGGGGGGGTGCTTGGCCTGGGATCGGCGCTCGGTGAGCAGGTCCGCGGCGGCCAGGACGCGGTACATGGTCCGTGGGGAGGCTAGGTAGCAGCCGCGCTCCAGCAGCGTGTAGTAGACCTGGACCGGTGCCTTGTCGACGAATTCTGCACTGGTCAAGACCTCGATGATCTGGTCACGTTCTGCCGGGGCCAGCGCATTATGCGTCGGCCGGGGTAACGCCGGACCATGATGGAGTCGTTGAGGTTGCGCGGCGCGGTATTTCCCGGCCCGAGACAACCCCCACCAACTCACAGGCTGCCCGTGTGGATAGGTCGCCAGCGAGGTCATCCACGCAGGATGTTAACGCCGTCCGGACCTGGTCGTGAGCGCCGAGCTCTCGGAGATCTGCTCCAAGAGCTCGAACGCTTTTCCCAGGGTCGCCACCGTCCGCTGAGAAGCCGCCAGCTCCGCCTCCAAAGCAGACACCCGATTCTGCAACGTGGCGACCCGGTCGGCGCGTTTGCGCTGCGCCCGCGCAGCCTCACGCTCGGGCTGGGCACGCCACTTGGTGATATGACTGGAATACAACCCATGCCCGCGCAGAAAGCGCCCTTCTTCCCTTCCGGGGTGGCATCGTAGTCCCGCACAAACTCAGCCTTTTGGGCAGCTGTGAACACGCGACGCTGGGGGCGAGCAGGCTGGGCCGGACGGTCGGCCTGAGTCATGGTCATGGCAAGTCCTCACGGGTCGTGCCCTCCACGGTCCTACACAACTTTCGAACCGAGTGGTCTCACCCCAGGCTGGCACGGAGGGCTGCTTCACGAAGGCCTGGAAGGTATCCGGGAACATCGACAGCGCGTGCGCGGTGCTCTGGTGCACCGCCTTGTAGCCGGAGGCCAACACGAGCCAGGTCAGCCGCCCGTCGTCGCCCGAGACGCACCGCTTGCCCAGGAAGAACTCGTCCTCAAGGTTCGCCAGGACGGGCAGGACCACGTCCCGCCGGTAGACACCCGTCCGCCCGGACACGCACGCGACGGCCCCCGCCGCGCCCATGGCGGGCACGTAGTCGAGATAGCGGAGGTTGACCAGCCAGTCCGCCACCCGCCGCCAGACGCTGCTTTCGCGCTGGTAGACGTTCTGCCGCGTGCTCACCGCGCCCACGTCCGGGTCGGCGAACGGCATCTGGACCGCCTCGAGGAGCCCCGGCAACCATCGGGTGTCCGAGTCCACGAGGACCAGCAGGTCGAACCTAGCCAGGCGGATGCCGACCCCGAGCGCCGAGCGCTTGCCGGCGTGCCGGAACAGCACGGGGCGGACGCGCGGGTCGGCGCGTTCGACGATGCGCCCGTAGGCGACCGTGTCGGCGACGTCGAGCACGATGATGACCTCGTCCGGATCCTGCTCGAGCCACGTATCCAAGCAGGCCATGAGGATGTCGGGGTCCTCGTGGTAGGACGGCACCACGACCGAGGTCGTCCCCCGGTGGTCGGTCACGATCGGCCTGGCCCGGTGGGACAGGATGAAGCGATAGAGCCAGATGGCCCACACGATCACGCCCGCCACGGCAAGCGGAAAGCGCGCTCCAAGTTCAGGGAAAACCGGCAATGTCACTCGATGCGTCGCTATCGTTGACCACCAGTCACCGGGGTCCAGACGCAGTTGCGCGATGAACTCGTGTGACGGCAGGGTCATGCGCGTCCTCTCTGAGGGGCCGTGTTGTTCCGTCGCCGGCGCCGCACGCTGTGGACCGGTCCCGGCGGCGGATCCGTCGAGGCTCGCGGCCTTCGGCGGACGTTCAAAACGGGCGTGCAGGTTCGTTTGGGATTCAACACGACTCGGCTCCGAAACGCATCTTGGCTCCGGGCCGCAGGGCCCTTCCAGCCCTCCCCATGGGTGCCGCGGGGACGACGCCTCGCGACGAAAGACGAGGTCGTGGCGAGACCCGCTCGCTCGGCCGAGCGGCCGGTGAAGATTTCACATAGCGGGATTCGCTGTTATCACCATTTAGACAACGCGGGTCGGCGACGCGCCGCCGGGACGTCGCGGCGGGCGACCAGAGTGGACGGACGACGACGGCGGGGGGAACGGCCGTCAGGCCGTTCCCCCCGCCGTCGTGTGCCGCGTGGGTCTGTGCGTCAGGCCTGCGTGACCTGCAGCTTCAGGTTCGCGGTGATCTCCGGGTGGAGCCGCACCGTGGCCGTGGCGTCGCCGAGCGAACGCACCGGCGTCGCGAACTCGATGGTCCGCTTGTCGATCTTCAGCCCCTCGGCCGCCGCCGCGTCAGCGACATCGGCCTGGCTGACGGCCCCGAACAGCCGGCCGCTGGCACCGGAGCGGGCCTTGATCGTCAGCACCCGCGCCTCCAGCTGTCCGCGCAGGTCCTTGGCCGCGTCCAGGCTCTTCACGGCCCGCGTCTCCCGACCCTTGCGGATCGAGTCGACCTGCTTCTGACCGCCCTTGGTCCACGGCGTGGCCAGGGAGCGCGGCAGCAGGAAGTTGCGGGCGTACCCGTCCTTGACCTCCACCACGTCACCCGCCGCGCCCAGACCGGACACCTCGTGCGTCAAGATGAGCTTCATCTGTGTTCCTCCTCCTCGTCGCTTCGACGCCGGCTCAGCGGGCCGAGCTCGAGTACGGCAACAGCGCCATCTCGCGGGCGTTCTTGACCGCCTTGGCGATCAACCGCTGCTCCTGAACCGATACCCCGGTCACCCGACGGGCACGAATCTTGCCCCGGTCCGAGATGAACTTGCGCAGCAGCGTGGTGTCCTTGTAGTCAATGTTCTCGATCTTGGCGACCTTCAACGGGTTCGCCTTCTTCTTCGGCTTACGCACAACGGGCTTGGCCATCGTGGTGCTCTCCTTTGTCCTTGAGAGCCCGGGGTCTCACCCCCGGGATGGAAGTTCTGGAAATAGATGAATTAGAACGGCGGCTCGTCGTAGCTGGGACCGTTGCCCCAGCCACCAGCACCCTGACCGCCCTGCTGGCCGCCACCGTGCTGGCCCCCGCCTTGGCCGCCACCACCACCGGTGCCGCCCCCGCCGCCGGAAGGCCCGGTGGCCCACGGGTCTGACGCCGGCTGGCCCCCGCCGTACCCACCGCCGCCCTGCTGACCGCCACCGAAACCGCCGCCGTAGCCGCCCTGCTGGCCGCCACCGCCCTGGCCGCCGAAGCCGCCGCCACCGCCGCCGCGCTGGGTCTTGGTGACCTTGGCCGAGGCGTACCGCAGCGAGGGGCCGACCTCGTCGACCTCCATCTCGATGACGGTGCGCTTCTCGCCCTCTTTGGTCTCATAGGAACGCGACTTCAACCGGCCCGACACGATCACGCGCGTGCCCCGCACCAACGACTCGGCCACGTTCTCCGCAGCGTCGCGCCAGATCGAACACCGCATGAACAGCGTCTCGCCGTCCTTCCACTCATTGCTTTGGCGGTCGAACGTGCGCGGCGTCGACGCGACCGTGAAGTTCGCCACCGCCGCCCCGCTGGGGGTGAACCGCAACTCCGGATCACCCGTCAAATTCCCGATGATCGTGATCGTGGTGTCGCCGGCCATCTCAGCCTCCTCAGGCGCCCGGCCGCAGCAGCTTCGTGCGCAGGATCGCCTCGGACAGACCCAGCTGGCGGTCCATCTCCTTGGCGGTCGCCGGCTCGGCGGTGAAGTTCACCACGACATACACACCCTCGGAGCGCTTCTTGATGTCGTAGGCCATCCGGCGCCGACCCCACACCTCGACGTTGTCCACGGATCCCTTGTCGTTCTTCACGACGGAAAGGAATCGCTCCAACGTGGCGGGAACCTGGCGGTCGTCGACCTCAGGGTCGACGATGATCATCATCTCGTACTGACGCATGCGGAACACCCACCTCCTCTGGTCTAGGCGGTCACGGTCTCTCCGTGACAGGAGGGTTAGCAGCGTCGGACCCGCACCTCGCGCCCCGGCGCACGCTTGCGCGGGCAGTTCGGCACGGGCCAACCGTCAAAGGGTACCCGCCGGTCCGGCGCGGGGCCGAATCGCCGTGCCTCCAGGCCGCGGCGCTGTTACCAGCCGGGGTCCCCACGTGACGTTATCCATCACCGTGGTGGCGGGGTCGTTGACGTCATCCATCACCATGGTTGCGGTTTTGGTGGTGGTGAGGGGGCCTGTGGTGACGGGCGACGCCATCCGCGTGCGGGCGGCGCTCGGCTGGGTGCTAGCGCAGGGCCATCGTCACCGCGTCCGGTCGGCCGGCCATCGGGCCCGCCAGCTCGTCCGGCTCCAGCGACGGATCGAGGACCAGGTCATCCGCCGCGGTCGCCTTCGCCTCGCCGGGTACGGGGATGCGGGTGGTCACCGACTCGGACGGTACATCGAGCTCAGGCGGTACGTCGTGGGCGGGCGAGGCACCGGGCTCCACCGACAGCGGAGCGCCCCACGGCGGCTCGACGTCGGGGTCGGGGGCCGGCACCCGCCGTACGGCTTTTCGCCATGCCGCCACCACCAGCCAGCCGATCCCGGCCAGCCGCGCCACCGAGAACACCGCGAGCCACGGCAACGGCAGGCCGCGGCTCGGGTCCGACGTGCCGCCGAGATAGAGCCAGATGGCGACGAAGTACAGCAGCTCGCCGGACGCCCAGACCAGGTGGTCGCGCCAGCGCAGCCCGGCCAGCGCCACCAGCGGGATCAGCCACAGCGAGGCCTGCACCGGCAGCGACCGACCGGTCATGAGCACGACCCCGACCACGATCAGCGCCACCTCGGCGATCGTCGGCCGGCGCGGCGCGGACAGCGCGACCGCCCCGCCGAGCCCCAGCGCCAGGACCCACCCCGACACGGCGAGCGAAACCGCCACCTCGGGGGAGACCGTGACGTCCAGGACCCGCGGCAGGTACCACAGCGAGCCGTAGTCGGGGCCCGCCGAGGCCCACTGCCGGTACGGCGCCACCAGCCCGGACAGGCCGCCCAACCCATGGGCGCCCCCGGACGCGACGCCCACGAGGTAGATCGCCAGCAGAGTCCCGACGTACGTCAGCAGGGCCGTCCCCGCCATCGCCGCCCACGCCCGCCACCGCCCGGCCCGCACCGCGAGCAGCCCCACGACCAGGACGAGCAGGACGGGGTAGGTGCGCGCCGCGATCGCCAGCCCGAACAGCACCCCCGCCAGTTCGGGGCGGCTGCGGGACCACAGGAAGAGTCCGTACGACGCGAGCATCACCCCGAACAGGTCCGGCGACACCAACGCGGTCGTCACCAGCAAAGGGCTCGCCGCGACGTGCGCGGCCCGCCACGGATCCCGGCGGGCGCTGCGCGCCGTCACCGTGACCAGCACCGCGAGGATCAGCACCAGCACGACGGCCCAGGCGAGCACAAAGAACCGCTGCCGCTCGAACGGCGTACCGTCCGGCACGATCGCCGCCAACGCCCACATGAGCGCCCCGGTGAGCGGCGGCTGCGCGAGGCCCGCGCCGCCGGCCGGGTAGGGGTAGCCGGCCTCCGCGAGCGGGGTCGAGGAGAACAGGTAGGGCAGGTCCGAATAGCAGCCTCGCCAGAAGACCTCCGGGACGCCCCAGCCGTTCGCGGTGCAGTAGCCCTTCTGCAGCGTGCCGAGCGCCACCAGGACCGAGGCGACGAACGTGAGCACCGCAGCGGCCGGCTGCCAAGGCAGCGCGCCGCCGGGCACCCGGGCGCACCGACCGAGCGGCCCCCCGAAGGCCACCGTGGCCGCCCGCGCCACCGGGTCGGACGTGGGCACCTCCACGTCGCGCACGCTGGTCATCCGGTTCGCCTATCCCCGGCGCTCAGCCGGTCCGGAATACTGCCTCATCGCCGCCAGTATCCCCCGGCGCCGCCGGGACGCTTGGCAAGCCGGCCCCCGACCGCGAGGGCGTCGAGCCACGCCGGGTGGGTGTGGGCGCGGGCTCTTCCTCTTCGTCCGGGTCCGGCTCCTCGGTCGTTGTGGTCGTCGACGGCTTCGTTGTCGTCGACTTCTTCGATGGCGGCGGCGGGGGCGGCGGCGTCCACACCTTGTCGTCGCCGATGCCGACGCGCTGCGGGAAGTCCACGACGTCTTTGCCGTCCAGGTAGGACCTGGCGAAGTCCACCCACACGTCGACGGGGAGCTGGCCGGATTCCAGCCCCCACAGGCCGTTCATCGACTGCGGCTCGCCCTTGGCGTCGGGCAGGTACATGCCCACGGAGATCGACACCTGCGGGGTGAACCCCACGAACCAGGCGGACTTGCTCTCGTTCGACGTACCCGTCTTGCCCGCGACCGGCCGGCCGACTGCGGAGGCCCCCGACCCCGTCCCGCCGTACCGCGTCACGGCCCGCAGCGCGTCGGTCGCGTCCGCGGCGACGTCCTTCTCGAAGGCCTTCGTGAGGTCCGGGCCGCCCTCGAACAGCACGCGGTCGTCCGGGGCGCCGGTCTTGACCTGCTTGACGATGTACGGCTTGGCGCGCTGCCCCTCCCCCGCGATCGTGGCGTAGGCGTTGGCCATGTCGATCGGGCGGACCGCTGCGCTGCCCAGCACATTCGCGACGTTGGGTTCCAGGCCCGGGGTGTTCGCCGGCGCCTCGCCGTCCGCCGGCGAGATGCCCGCCGCGATGGCCGCCTTCATCGTGCTCTCCGGCCCGACCTTCTCGTTCAGCCGCACGAAGGCCGTGTTGATCGAGCCGGCCAGCATCTGCGGCACCGTGACCATGCCGTGCCCCGCCTCGTCCCAGTTGCGGATGGTGTCGGTGGTGCCCGGCGGACGGTACGGCGTGCTCGAATCGAACGACGTCTTGGTGCTGATGCCCTTCTGCAGCAGGGCTAGCGTGGCGAAGCCCTTCATGGTCGAGCCCGCCTGCATGTGCCCCTGGGTCGCGTAGTTGAACTGCTCCTTGGCGAAGTCGGCGCCCCCGTAGAGGCCCAGGATCGCACCGTCCTTCGGCTTGATGGCGACCGCGCCGATCTTCACGCCGGCGGCCCTGCCCTCGGTGGGCTTGTTGTCGTTGACCGCCTTGACCAGCTCGGCCTGGGTGGCCTTGTCGATCGTCGTGGTGATCCGCAGGCCGTTGCGCTGGATGTCCTCGCCCTTGATGCCCCGCTCGGCCATCTCGCCCTTGATGACGTCGACAAGGTAGCCGTCGGTGCCGCCGAGGATCTGCGCCTCCTTGTACTTCTGCACCGCCGGGAACTTCATGGCCTTGCGCTCGTCCGGGGTGAGCCAACCCTTGCCGAGCATGCCGTCGAGCACGTAGTTCCAGCGATCCGTCGCCTTGGCCAGCGCGGCCGGGCCGTTGCCCGGGTCCAGCGTGCTCGGCTCGTTGATGACCGCGGCGAGGAACGCCGACTGCGGGACGTCGAGCTGGGCGGCGTCCTTGTCGAAGTAGGCCTTGCTCGCCATCTGGATGCCGTAGGCATTGCGGCCGTAGTAGATCGTGTTGAGGTAGTTCTGCAGGATCTCGTCCTTGGACTGCTCCCGGTCGATCTTCACCGCGATGATGATCTCCTTGCCCTTGCGGGTCAGGGTCTGGTCGCTGGTGAGGAAGTAGTTCTTGACGTACTGCTGCGTGATTGTCGATCCGCCGCCCGCGTTCTCGCCGCGCATCGCGCCCCAGACCGCCCGGCCGAGACCCGTGACCGAAATGCCCGGGTTCTCGTAGAAGTCGCGGTCCTCGGCGGCGAGGACCGCCTGCCGCGTCTTGGTGGGGATCTTGGTGATCGGCACGGACTCGCGGTTGCTGCCGGCCCCGGCGATCCGGGTCATCTCGGTCTTGCCGTCGGCGTAGTAGACGACCGAGGCCTGGGCGTTCGCCATCTCGTTGGGGCTCGGGATGTCGACCATCGAATAGGCCAACCCTGCCAGGCCGATCCCGACCAGGAACAGCGCTAGCAGGGTGAGCAGCGTGCCCTTCCAAGGGAATCGGCGACGGCGCTTCGGCGTCACCTGGAGGGTCTGGGTCGCCCCGCCGGGGCGAGCGCCGGCGCCCCCGCCGTACGATCCCCCGCCGCGGGCCGCCGGCCCGCGCCCCGCGGACCCACCTCCCGCGCCCGACCCGCTGCCGCTCGATTGGCTCACGCGTTGCTTCTTCCGTTCGGTACGTCGTGGCGCGCTGGCGTGTGGGCTGCGGCGACGGCGTACGTGGACGTTCTTCCCAGTATGACGACACACCGACCCGATACCTGCCCGGGTGAGTCCTGGACACGCGCTGAACGTCCGTCCAGAGTCAAAACCTGGCGAAGTGCTCAGCGAGGGTCCCTGCGGGCGCGGCGCTGGGCGGGCTCGGCCTGGCTGAGGAGTGATTCCCGCCCAGACGACCGTTCGTGACCTGCGCAAAGGGTGCCATGGCACCAAAAGAGCAGGTCGTGAACGGTCGGGCTGTGGATAACTCGGCCATGGCGCCGCGCCGCGGGCAGGGATGACAAACGGTGGGTTTGTCATCTAGATTGCTCGGGTCGGTGCGCGGTCCCGACCGCCGCGTCGGGGCTCGCCGTACGAACGCCGGGTGAACCCGCCGGCGCGCCGTACGACGTCGCCGCGCACCGCCCCGATCACCTCGTCAGGAAGGCCCCCCATGTCACCGATCCGTGTCGCCATCGCCGGCGTCGGCAACTGCGCCAGCTCGCTCATCCAGGGCGTGCACTACTACCGGGACGCCGACCCGGCCGGCAGCGTGCCGGGGCTGATGCACGTCGAATTCGGCGGGTACCACGTGCGTGACATCGAGTTCGTCGCGGCCTTCGACGTGGACGCGAAGAAGGTCGGCACCGACCTGTCCAAGGCCATCACCGCCAGCGAGAACAACACGATCCGGATCTGCGACGTCCCCGAGCTCGGGGTGACCGTGCAGCGGGGGCCGACGCTGGACGGGCTGGGCAAGTACTACCGGCAGACGATCGAGGAGTCCCCCGCCTCCGCCGTCGACGTCGTCGCCGCGCTGCGCGAGGTCGAGGCGGACGTGCTGGTCAGCTACCTGCCGGTGGGCAGCGAGAGCGCGGACAAGTTCTACGCACAGTGCGCGATCGAGGCGGGCGTGGCGTTCGTCAACGCGCTGCCCGTGTTCATCGCGAGCGACCCGGTATGGGCGGAGAAGTTCCGCGCGGCCGGGGTGCCGATCATCGGCGACGACATCAAGTCCCAGGTGGGCGCCACCATCACGCACCGCGTCATGGCCCGGCTGTTCGAGGAGCGAGGCGTGGTGCTGGACCGGACGTACCAGCTCAACGTCGGCGGCAACATGGACTTCAAGAACATGCTCGAGCGGGACCGGCTGGAGTCCAAGAAGATCTCCAAGACCCAGGCCGTGACCAGCAACGTCTCGCACGAGATGGCCTCGCGCGACGTGCACATCGGGCCGAGCGACTACGTGCAATGGCTCGACGACCGCAAGTGGGCGTATGTGCGCCTCGAGGGCCGGGCGTTCGGGGACGTGCCGTTGAACCTGGAGTACAAGCTCGAGGTCTGGGACTCCCCCAACTCCGCCGGCATCATCATCGACGCGATCCGCGCGGCCAAGCTGGGCCTGGACCGCGGCATCGGCGGGCCGCTGCTGTCGCCGGCGGCGTACCTGATGAAGTCCCCGCCCGAGCAGCGGCCCGACGACATCGGCCGCGCCCAGGTCGAGGCGTTCATCCGCGAAGAGGTCCCCTGCTGAGCGAGGCTGGGTAGGCGTCACCGACGCACAAACCGCTACCACATCGACCCGACCATTCGGCGAAGCCGCAGCTCAGCGGGTTTTGTCGATCGGTCGAGAGGCTGATGTGGTAGCGGTTTGTGCGTTGCTCAGCCAGCGCGGCGGGTTTCGCGCCGCAGCTCGACGTAGCGCCGACGCAGCGCCACCAGCGCGACGAGCGCGTTCAGCGCCAGGAGCACCCCATAGACCCACAGGACCGACGACGGGGTCCCGATCAGCACGAACGCCAGGCAGAGCAGACCGGTCTCGGTGGGAAGCAGGGCCAGGGCGCGCAGGCCGCCGTGCCGCGTCGCAGGGTCGGAGGCGGCCGTCGAATGCCCGTGCCTGCGGACCTGGCCGGTGGCCATCGCGGTGCCGACGATGATCCAGCCCAACGGGAGCAGGTACGGCAGCGGCGTGCCGAGCTCGGCGTACCGGTAGAGCCAGATCAGCACCGCGAGATGCACGGTCACGCTGCGCAGCTGATCGGCCAGCCGATCGACCCACGCACCCACGGGGCCGTCCCGCCGCGCCAGGCGGGCGAGTTGGCCGTCCGCGGAGTCCAGCGCGTCGCCCACGAGGAGCACGACCGCCACCGCGACGCCGACCCAGGTGCTGGGCTCGGCCAGGCACAGCAACGCCAGCCCCAGGGCCCACCACAGGAGGCTGAGGGCCGTCACGCCGTTCGGGGTCAGGCGCAGGATCGCGGCCATCGCGGCGAGGCGGCGCCCGAGAGGACGGGCGACGAAGCGCGTGTAGGGCGGGACGCCGACGCCGCTGAGTTGCGCGGCGCCCAGGGAGGTCACGTTGTCGCGGTACTGGTCGACGAACCCCCGCGCCACGACACCCGAGGCGGGGGTGGCCGAGGGCTGGGCCGACGTCGGGGCGGGTGCCCTGCGCGGGGGCGCCGAAGCAGCTCGGTGGGTCCGCTTGCTGAAGGCAGCACGCATGCCAGTGGGTGCGTGACCGCCCGCCCGATCCGGTGGGCTTGTGCGGGTGGGCCGGGCGGCCTGAGCCCCCGCCGCCGCGTCGGCGGTCGGCTCCGGGGTCGCGGCGGTGGCCAGGGCACCTGTTGCGGCAACGGCACCAGCGGCGCCGGCGGTCTGGGTGGCCTCAGGTGAGTCGACGGGGATGGGCTCTTCGGTCAGAACGGCAGGCCGGTCCACCACCGAACCCGCGGAGTCCTTCGCCATGGCACCTCCTCGGTGCACGGGCCGGCCGCAACAGGCCCGTCAGATCGCCAGGTCCCGCCCCGGTGACGTCCCCTGTCGCGGCGGGTTTGCGGTCGACTATAGGTCGAGCCCGCGCCGCAACTTTGGCACCGCAGCGGCGAGTCTCCTGTTCAGCTCACCTGCCCTGGGACGCTTCGCGACTCACGGGGCTGGACGTCTCTTTGCCGCCTCGCCAGGAGGAGGCATTGACGACCGACTAAACATCTGTTTAATCTATTGAACGTGAGTTCAACACAGGACCTGACGGCCCGAGCGCGGATCCGCGACGCGGCGGTGAGCGAGTTCGCTTCGGTGGGTTTCGCGCGGGCCACGGTGCGGTCCGTCGCCGCGCGGGCCGG
Source organism: Austwickia sp. (assembly GCA_016699675.1). Taxonomy (NCBI): domain Bacteria; kingdom Bacillati; phylum Actinomycetota; class Actinomycetes; order Micrococcales; family Dermatophilaceae; genus Austwickia; species Austwickia sp. The sequence continues at coordinate 1,530,245 of CP064985.1, forward strand.
GGTGTCCGCCGGACTCGTGATCCATCACTTCGGCAGTAAGGACGCGCTCAAGGCCGCCTGCGACGTCTACGTGCTCGACTGGCTGCACCGCGAGAAGGCCGCCGTCTTCGGCGGCGCGATCCTCCCGACGAGGAGCGAATACCTGCGCGACCACCCCGAGTTCGTACCCCTCTACCGCTACCTGCAGCGAGCGCTGGTCGAGCCGGGGTCCTTGGGCGCCACGTTCTTCGACCAGTTCGTGGCCGACGTGACGGACTACCTCGCCATCGGCGAGGCCGCCGGAACCGTCCGCCCTTACCCCGACGCACACGCGCGCGCCGCCATCTGCACGGCCATCGGTCTCGGCCTTATGCAGCTCGAGGGCCTCCTGGCCCGCTCACTCGGCGGGGACAGCCTGCTCGACGACGCCGTGTACGCGCGCTTCGCGGCGTACACCCTCGACCTCTACACCCACGGCATGCTCACGCGGCCGCTCGACTTCGCCCCCGAGCCGGAGGGGTCCGGATCCCCGCCGGAGGGCGCCGCACCTGGGCGGAACGACCCGGGCAACACCACTTCGGAGGAGTGATCATGACCGCTGCCATCGAGGTCGCGGGGTTGCGGAAGAACTACGGCCAGCACGTGGCCCTGCGCGGCATCGACCTGCGGGTCGAGCCCGGAGAGGTGTATGGCTTCATCGGCCCCAACGGCGCCGGCAAGACCACGACCATGCGGATCCTCCTGGACATCCTGCGCCCGACCGCCGGGAGCGTCCGCGTGCTCGGCGAGGATCCCCGCGTCGGCGGGGCCGGGTTGCGCGCGCGGATCGGGTACCTGCCGGGGGAGTTGCGGCTCGACGGCCGGTACGACGTGGCGACGTTGCTGGACCACTACGCGCGGATGTCCCACGTCAGCGGCGGCCCCGCCTCGACCCCTGCGGGCCGCGCAAGCCGCGCGGGCCGCGCGCACCACCCGGGCGACTCGAGCTGGCGGCCGCTCGCCGAGCGGCTCGGTCTGGACCCCGGCCGGCAGGTGCGTGGCCTCTCCAAGGGCAACAAACAGAAGGTCGGCCTGGTCCAGGCGTTCCAGCACCGGCCCGAGGTGCTCATTCTCGACGAACCCACCTCCGGTCTCGACCCCCTCGTGCAGGCCAAGTTCCTCGCCATGGTGCGCGAGGCCAGTGCCGCCGGACAGACCGTGTTCCTCTCCAGCCACGTCCTCTCCGAGATCGAACAGGCCGCCGACCGCGTCTCCGTGCTGCGCCTCGGCGAGGTGGTCCGCACGGCGCGCGTCGCCGACCTTCGGGCCAGCCTCGGGTTGGGCGTGCGCGTACTGGTGGCCCACCCCGACGCGGCCTCGGTGAAGGCGGAGTTCCTGGCCATACCGGGCGTCCGTGCGGCCGACGCTCGGGCGGAGCGACTCGACGGGCGCTCGGCGACGCGGCTGAGCGTGACCCTCGATGGGTCCGCACCCGGCGCCGTCGACGCCGTCGTCAAGGCCGCCGCCCGGCACAGGGTGTTGGACCTCGACGGCGAACGGCCGGATCTGGAGGAGGCCGTGATGCGGCTCTACAGCTCGAACCCCGGCGCGCCCCAGTCGCGCCCCGTGGAGCACGACGTACCGCCGCCGGGCACACCGGGAGCCGGCGGACGCACGAACGACGCACCGACGAACGGCGTACCGATGAACGACCTACCCCCGGAGGCGACCCGATGAGCACCAGGACGGCACCGCTGCGGCCCGACACCCGCGCGCCCGCGCCGACCCAGGCAAAGCGTGCGGCGGCGAACGTCGGTCCGGTCTACGCCAGGTGGCTCGGCGACGCGCGCCGGGCTCTCCTCGGCTGGGCCGGCGGGATCGTCGCGGTGTGCCTGCTCTACCTGCCGCTGTTCCCGTCGATGCGCGACACGGGGCTGCTCGGGGACAAGCTCGAGGCGATGCCGAAGGACATGCTCGACGGGTTCGGGATGGACATCGCGACGACGTCGACGGGGTGGGGGTACGCCCACCAGATGGTGTTCGGGATGCTCGGGCTGCTGCTGCTGCTGCTCCTGGTGCTGGGCATCGGGCAGGGCGCACGCATGATCGCCGGCGACGAGGAAGCGGGCGCGTTGGAGCTGACCCTGGCACACGCCACGACACGGCGGGCGGTGCTGACCGCCCGGCTGGCCGCGCTGGTGACCATCGTGGCCGCCATGACCGCGCTGGTCATCGTGGTGGTCGCGGCGCTGAACGGGCCGTCCGAGCTGCAGCTGACCGCCGCGGGGCTCATGGCCGAGGGCGCGGCGCTCGGCATGCTGGTGCTGACCCACGCGCTGGTCGCCTTCGCGGTGGGCGCCGTCACGGGGCGGCGCGCGTGGGCGCTGGCGGCGGCCTCGATCGTCGGCGTGCTGGGCTGGTTCGCGCACACGATGGGCGCCAAGCTGGCCGACTGGGTGCCGGGGCTTTCGCCGTTCCACTGGGCGTACGGGGAGGTCCCGCTGCACACCGGGCTCGACGCGGGTGGCCTTGCGGCGCTGGGGACGGCGTGCGTCGTGCTGGTCTCGGCGTCCTATCTGGGGTTCGCGCGGCGCGACCTCCGTGCGTGACAGGTCTGGATGACCCGTCAAGAGCCGCAGGCACCGGGTCGCCACGGCACGGGTCGCACGGAACGGTTAAGCCAGCCGGGCGGCCAGGCGCGCCGGGTAATCGGCCACCACCTGCGCGAACTCCGGCGGCGCCACCACCCGAAGTCGCGCCCCCAGATCGACGGCCACGGTCAACAGGTGCCAGGCCAACCCGTCGAATGAGTCCGCGCCGACCTCGACCTCGGTGCGGAAGCCGTCGTCGTGCGGCCGCGGGTCGAGTCCCCGCACCTGGCCGACGGTCGCCGAGATCCGGTCGCGGACGGCGGCCTCCGGGGCGTCGTACCGGACCGTCACGAGATGCGCGTACGGCGCCTTGGTGACCGCGTCGCGCACGAAGGTCGCCGCGTCGGGGGCGGGTCGGGCGGCGAACCGGAAGGTGCTCGCCGTGACCTGCGCCATCCGGTCGAGCCGGAACGTCCGCCAGTCGGCGCGGGCGGGGTCGTAGGCGAGGAGGTACCAGCGGCGTCCCGTCGTGACCAACCGATACGGCTCGACGTCCCGGGAGGTGTCGGTGCCGCCGCGCGCGGCGTACCCGAACCGCACCCGCACCCGATCCCGCGCCGCCCGCGCGAGCGTCATCAACACGTCGGCATCCACCGGCGCGGCCATCCCCGGCAACGCCACGGTCGCCTCGGCGACGGCCGCGACCTCGCCGCGCAGCCGCGGCGGCAGGACCTGATCCAGCTTCGTCATGGTCCGCATGGCCGGTTCCGCGAGCGCCGCGACGCTGCCGGTGGCCGCGAGCCGCAGGCTGACCGCCACGGCCACGGCCTCGTCGTCATCGAGGAGCAGCGGCGGCAGCCGCCGTCCGGCGCCGAGCCGATAGCCGCCGCCGGCGCCGCGCTCGGCGTCCACCGGATAGCCCAGGTCACGGAGTCGGTCGACGTCGCGACGTACGGTCCGCTCCGTCACCCCGAGGCGCTCGGCCAGTTCCGGGCCGCCCCACACCGCTCGCGACTCGAACAGCGACAGCAGGCGCAGCACGCGCTGGGTGGTCTCGGCCATGCCACCAGCGTCGCAGAGCCAGCGGACCGAAACTGTCCTGAATGCTCGGGAGGGTACCGGCATGACGCAAACACCGAGCACGAACCCCCAGCCCACCGGCCCCGGGCCGGACTGGACCCACGAGCTGGTGGAGCAGATCGACTGGCACTGGCGGCAGCAGCTCCGGCCGCGGCTGGAGGGGCTGACCGACGCCGAGTACTTCTGGGAGCCCGCCCCGGGATCCTGGACCGTACGGCGTCGCGGCGAACCCGGCCCGGTCCCCGCCGAGGCGGGCGGCCTGCAGGGCGGGTCCGGCGACTGGGTGATCGACTTCGCCTGGCCCGAGCCGGTGCCCGCCCCGATCACGACGATCGCGTGGCGACTCGGGCACCTCATCGTCGGCGTGCTGGCCGTGCGGACGGCGAGCCACTTCGGCGGCGAGGCGGACTACATGAGCTGGCCGTACGCCGGGACCGCGGCGGAGGCCGTGGCGCAGCTCGACGAGCAGTACGACGCGTGGATCGGGCACCTGCGCGCACTGGACGCGGCCGCGCTGGCCAGGCCGTGCGGGGCCGCCGAGGGACCGTACGCCGACGAGCCCTTCGCCACCCTGATCCTGCACATCAACCGCGAACTCATCCACCACGGCGCCGAGATTGCACTGCTCCGGGATTTGTTCGCGCACCGCTGACCCGATCACTGCCCACGGTTGTAGTTATGTCCGAATGACCGTTCGTGACCAGCACAAAGGGTGCCATGGCACCCAAAGGGCTGGTCGTGAGCGGTCGATACCCAACACCCGGCAACGCCCAAGCGCGCCATCGACACCAAGCCGCGAAGAGCCCCGCACCCTCAGGAGGGATCACCCATGTTCCAGCCCGGACTGCATGACGAGATCGAGACCTACGTTGGCTACCTGCTCACCCAGATCGAGGGCCTGCGCGAGTCCGCGTACGGGCTCACCGAGGAGCAGGCCCGCCTCACCCCCTGCCGCAGCGCCCTGTCGATCGGGGGGCTGCTCAAGCACGCGGCCTACGTCCTCGCCGGCCGCGCCCGACGGGCCGACCTGGGCGGCGAGCCCCCCACGCCCGAGCAGTTCGCCGAGCACGCGAAGGCGTTCATGGGCAGCTTCGCGCTGACCGAGGACGAGACCCTCGCCGGGACGCTCGCCGAGTTCGACCGGGCGGCCGCGGAGTTCGTGGCCGACGTCCGCCGGACCGACCCGGGCGCCGAAACCGTCGAGCCGCCCGCCCCCTGGGACAACCGGCCGGACCCCGCCCCGGCGTACGAGCGCTTCCAGATGGTCCACGCCATCGAGGAACTCGCCCGGCATGCGGGGCACGCGGACATCATCCGCGAGCAGATCGACGGGGCCCAGGCCATGTCGCTGCACTTCGCCGCCGCCGGCATGCCCGGCAACCAGTTCGTGCAGCCCTGGCGGCCGGCCGACGCCTGACCGGGAGCATTCGCTCGGCTACTCGGCCCCGGTGCGGGACTCGGGCTGCTCCGCCCACCAGCGGCGCAGCTCGACCTCGGCGGCCTCCTTGCCGACCGGTCCGGCGTCGAGGCGCAGGGCGAGCAGGTGCTGGTACGCGCGGCCGAGCACCCGGCCCGGCGGAATCCCGAGGATCGCCCCGATCTCGTTGCCGTCGAGCTCGGGGCGCACCTTGGCCAGCTCCTCCTCGGCCGTCAGGCGCTCGATGCGGGCCTCGAGGTCGGCGTACGTCGCCTGCAGCCGCGCGGCCTTGCGCGCGTTGCGCGTCGTGCAGTCCGCGCGGGTCAGCCGGTGGAGCCGGGGCAGAAGCGGACCGGCATCCGTGACATAACGCCGTACGGCGGAGTCGGTCCACTCGCCGGCGCCGTACCCGTGGAACCGCAGGTGCAGCTCGACCAGGCGGGAGACGGCCTTGATGGTGTCCTTGTCGTACCGCAGCGCCCGCATCCGCCGCGCCGTCATCTTCGCGCCGACGACCTCGTGGTGGTGGAAGCTCACGCCGCCGCCGGGCTCGAACCGCCGGGTCGCGGGCTTGCCGATGTCGTGCAGCAGCGCCGCCAGGCGCAGCACGAGGTCCGGCCCGGGGACGTCCTGTTCTGGTGCGGTCGGGGGCGATTCCAGGGCGATGGCCTGGCCCAGCACCGTCAGGGAGTGCTCGTAGACGTCCTTGTGCCGGTGGTGCTCGTCGATCTCCAGGCGCAGCGCCGGCAGCTCCGGCACCACCCGCTCGGCCAGGCCCGTCTCCACGAACGCCCGGATGCCCGGGGTGGGGTCGGGGGCGAGGAGCAGCTTGCTCAGCTCGTCCCGGACGCGCTCGGCGGACACGATCTCCAGCGTCCCGGCCATCTGCTCCATCGCGGCCCGCACGGCCGGGTCGAGCTGCGACCCCAGCTGGGCCACGAACCGCGCGGCCCGCATCATCCGCAGCGGGTCGTCGGCGAAGCTCACCTCCGGCGGACCGGGGGTACGCAGGCGGCTCGCCGCGAGGTCCGCGAGGCCGTCGTGCGGGTCGACGAACGTCAGGTCGGGCAGGCGCAGCGCCATCGCGTTCACCGTGAAGTCGCGGCGGCGCAGGTCGTCGGTCAGCGAGTCGCCGAACTCGACGAGGGGCTTGCGGGAGGTGCGGTCGTAGGCGTCGGCGCGGTACGTCGTGATCTCGATGGTCTGCGCCGCCCCGGCGTACTGCTTGCGCAGCCCGATCGTCCCGAACGCCCGGCCGACGTCCCACTGCGCGTCGGCCCAGCCCGCGGTGAGGGCCTCGATCCGCTCCGGCCGCGCGGAGGTGGTCAGGTCGAGGTCGAGCGAGGTGCGCCCCAGGAAGGCATCCCGCACCGGCCCGCCGACGAGGGCCAGCTCGTGGCCGTCGGCGGCGAAGATCGCGCCGAGTTCCTGGAGCAGCGGAAGCACCGGCGCGAGGCGGCGCACGGCCTGGCGCAGCAGGGCATCGACGTCGGTGGTGGGCGCGGGCACGGTCCCCAAGCCTAAAGGGGGCGGCGGCGGCGAGGGGACGTCGGGTGCGCCGGGGCAGCGACCGTACGCCGGTCGCGCGGCGGCAGGGACCTGTAGGCCGGGCGCACCGGCGGCAGGGACCCGTACGCCGGGCGCGCGGAACGGCGTCGTCGTCCCGGCAGGGGCGCCGGATACAGTGACAGGATGACCGCCTCCCCGCGCCCGGACCGCCTGCCTCGGCGGCTTCCGGCCGTGTCGGAGACGTCGGCCGGCGGCATCGTCGTGGACGTTTGGGAAGGTCAGGCCCGCATTGCCGTCATCGCCCGCCGCAACCGCGCGGGCCGGGTCGAGTGGTGTCTGCCGAAGGGTCACCAGGAGGGTGACGAGACGCTCGAGCAGACCGCGGCCCGGGAGGTCGCGGAGGAGACCGGCATCGAGGGGCGAGTGCTCACGGTGTTGGGCACCATCGACTACTGGTTCAGCACCCAGGAGAAGCGGGTGCACAAGATCGTCCACCACTACCTGCTCGAGGCCATCGGCGGGGAACTGACGGTGGAGAACGACCCCGACCGGGAAGCCATCGACGTCAAGTGGTTCCCGCTGACGTCGGTGCACGAGCGCCTCACCTTCCCCAACGAACGCCGAATCGCACGCCTCGCGTGGGAGAGGCTGGCTGGCCAGCGATGACGCCCCAGCCACGGCGAGCCAGGACAGCGGCCGGTGCGCGCGTCCGCCGCGCCGGATGGTCCCTGGCGCTGACCGCGGCGGTGCTCCTCCCCACGTCGGCGTGCGGCTCGCCGGACGGCATCCCGGCCGCCGCCACGAGCTCGGCCACCTGGGAGGTGCACGGGACTGGCGCCGGCCCGTCGGCGGGCTCTGCAGGCGCCCCGGCCGCCATGGTGGTCGGCCGCCCCGCCGCGGCCGACGGGGAACGCACACTCCCGTACCCCGAGCTGCTCCCCCGCACGATCGGCGAAGCCCCCCTCACCCTCACGCTCGGCCAGCTCCGACCGGCGATCGCGACCCCCGGCACGACGAGCGGCCTCGACGTCACCCTCACCAACCAGGGCCTGACCAGCACCGCGCCCACCCTGCAGGCGCGGGTCGGTGCCCAGCTGACGACCCGAGCCGACCTCGACGCCCCCATCGACTACGGCGCGACGACGCCCATCAGCGACGCCGTACCCGTCCCCACCCTCGCCCCCGGAGCCAGCGCCACCGTGCACCTGACGATCCGGGCGGAGACGCTCGGCCAGGGGGCGCCGTACGGCGTGTTCCCGCTCCTCGTCCAGGCCGCCGAGGGGCCGGCCTCCGCCACCATCCGCACGTACCTGCCGTTCGAGCGGCGCAAGGAGTACGAGCCGCTGGACTTCTCGGTGGCCATGCCCCTCACGCCCGACCCGGACCCGGCGCTCAGCGGCGGGTCGCCCGCGGCGACCGAGGCCGCGTGGAGCAGGGTGACCGCGACCGGGTCGCGACTGGATCGGATCCTGGCCGGTACGGCGGGGACGCAGGTGACGTACATCGTGGACCCCGCCGTCCTCGCGCCGAGCCCCACCCGAACCGCCCCGACCGCTCCGGGCTCGCCGGCGGCCACCGGCACCGGGTCCGGCATCGGGTCTGCGCCGGCCACCGGCAGCACCACCGGCACGACCCGTCCCACCGCGTCGACGCCCGCTGCCCCGACCCCCACCCCCGGCGCGAGCACGACCCCGCCGCCCAGCCCGGCCCGCGAGGCGTTCGCGGGTCGGCTCGCGACGCTGGCGAGCACCCATCCGATCTGGTCGCTGCCGACCGAGGACCCGGACGTCTCCGAGCTGCTGCACGAGGACGTAGCGGCCTCGACCCTGGCCCGGGTGGTCGGCGACGACGGCCGCGTGGCGACCCGACTCTCCCCGGCGTCGCTGACTCGGGTCGCGTGGCCCCACGGCGCGATCGGCACGGATCAGGTGCGGCGCGTGGCCGCGGCGTACGGGCCCAGCTGGACCGGCCCCCTCGTCCTGCCGCTCGCCGACAGCCAGGAGCCCGGCTGGACCGGCGATGCGGCCCGCAAGTTCAGCGACGGGCCGGCGGTCCTGGCGTACGACGAGACGCTGAGCCGGCTCCTCGCCAACTCGGCGGGCGCCCCCGCGAGCGCCGGGCCGGGGCTGACGCAGCGGTTCCTCGCGGAGACGATGACGATCCTGCAGGAGTTCCCGGGTCGATCCCGGCGGCTCCTCGCCCTCGCCCCGCGCGACGTGGACCCCGAACCGACGACGTTGGCGGCGCTGCTGCGCACGGCGGACAGCACGCCCTGGCTGCGGACCACGCCCACCGACGAGCTGGTGGCGGCGACCCGCGAGCCCGCGGCGCCGGCCGCCCTGGCGCCGGACGACGCCGCCAGCCGCCCGGATCCCTTCCCGTCGGGCGGCTCCCCCCTCGATGACCAGGCGGTGGACACCGTCGAGACCGATCTGCGCCGGCTCGACGGCCTCGGCCAGATCCTCCCGCCGGACGCCACGACCGCGGTCGCGGCGCGCCAGGCCGTGACCAGCCTGCTCTCGACGCGGTGGCGCGGCCAGGAGGCCGGCTGGGAGGCGGCGCGGACCGGGGTTCGCACCCGGGTAGACGGCCTGCTCTCCGGGGTCGCCGTCATCGAACCCAGCCCGGTCAACTTCTTCGCCGACTCCGGCACGTTGGCGTTCACGGTCGTCAACGGCCTCGACGTGGATGTCCACGACGTCCAGCTGCGGCTGATCCCGCACGGCCGGATGACGCGGCTGCGGCTGCCCAGCACGCCGTACGTGTTGTCCATCGCGGCCCGCAGCCGCGCCACCGTGAAGGTGCCCGTCGAGGCGCTCGCCGCCGGGCCGACCGTCGTGTCGGCTCAGGTCACTTCGCCGGACGGCACTAGGCTCGGGGCGCAGGACGCGACCCTCACGGTGCAGGTGCAGCCGAGCACCGGCTGGCTCGTCCTCGGGATCGGCGGCGCGGCCGGCGCTGTCTTCCTCGTCGGCCTGTTCCGGACCATCCGCCGGAACCGTCCCCGCGTCAGCGCGCAGGATCTTGAGGAGATCGACCTCGAATGAGCCTCGAAACGAACCTCGACAGGGACCTCGGATGAGCACCGAGACGAGCGCCGAGGACACCGTCGCCCGGACCCCCGCACCCGACCCGACCGAGGAGCCCCGCGCCAAGGACGCGGTGGCCCGCGGCAGCATGCTGATGGCGTCGGGCAGCCTGGTGTCCCGGGTGCTGGGCGTGATCCGCACGACGATGATCGCCGGCATCTTCGGCATCGTCACGGCGGCCGGCGACGCGTTCACAGTGGCCAACACGCTCCCGACCACGGTCTACATGCTGCTGGCGGCCGGCGTGATCAACGCGGTCTTCGTGCCGCAGCTGACGCGGGCGGCGGAGCGGGAGGACGGCGGGGTCGAGTACGTCGACCGCCTCATCACCCTCTCCCTGCTCATCATGGCCGGCGCCACCGTGCTCGCCGTACCACTGGCCCCCGCGCTCGTCTGGCTTTTCGCGCCGCACGGGAAGGACGAGTGGCCGGGCGCGACGTTCGATCTGTCGGTGAGCTTCGCGTACGTCGTCCTCCCCGCGGTGTTCTTCTACGGCCTGTACGCCGTCCTCGGTCAGGTCCTCAACGCGCGGAACCGATTCGGCGCCTACGGCTGGGCACCCGCCCTGTGCAACGTGGTCTGGCTCGTGGGGCTGGGCACGTTCATGGTGCTCTACCCCGGCAAGGGCCGGGCCGTCGAGGACTGGACCGGACCGATGATCGCCCTGGTGGGCGGGTCGCTCACGGTCGGCGTGGCGTTGCAGGCCCTGGTGCTGCTGATCCCGCTCCTGCGGTCCGGCTGGCGCTACCGGCCGCGGTTCGGGTTCCGCGGGGTCGGATTGGGTACAGCGGGCCGGGTGGCCGCCTGGACCGTCGCGGGGATCGCGGTCACGCAGGCGGCGCTCGCGGTGGCCTCGCAGGTCCTGACCTCGGTGCACGGCGAGGGCGTCGGCCGGCTGGGCTACGACAGCGCCTTCTTCCTGTTCATGACCCCGCACGGGCTGATCTCCGTCTCACTCGCGACGGCCCTGTTCACGGCCCTGTCGAGCGCGGCGGCCCGGCGCGACATGCCGGGGATGCGCGCGCAGCTCCGGCGCGGCCTGCGGCTGATCGGCGTGGCGACGATTCCGACGACGGTCGCGGGGCTGTGCCTGGCGAACGCCGGCACCGCGGTCGTCTTCTGGGGCAACCCGATGGAGGACACCCGCCAGCTCGCGCAGGTCTTCATGGTGCTGGTGCTGGCGCTGCTGCCGTTCGGGGTGTTCTTCCTGGTGCAGCGGGCGTTCTATGCCTTCGAGGACGCGCGCGCGCCGTTCTACCTCTCGCTGATCGCGGCCGTGGTGTTCGCGGCCGGCGCGCTCTTGGCGCTGCTCGCGCCGCCGGAGCTCCGCGCCGTCGGGGTGGCCGTGGGGGCCACGGTCTCCGACGTGGTCGCGGCCGTCGTCGGCCTGAAGTGGGTGGCGGCCCAGCTTGGCGGGATGCGGCTCATGGACGTCGCCGAGACCTGGACGCGAGCACTGTTCGCGTCGCTGGTCGCCGGGTTGTGGACGCTCCTGGTGGTCGGCATCCTCCAGGCCGTCGCGCCGAACCGGCTGTGCGCCGTGCTCACGCTGCTCCTGGGCGGTGGCGTGTTCGCCGTCGTCTACCTCGCGGCCGGCCGGTGGCTGCACCTGCGCGAGCTGACCGAGCTACTCGCCCCGCTGCAGCGCCGCCTGGGTCGGCGGGGGACGTCCCGACGCACCAGCAGTCGCTGACAGCGGGGCCGCCAGAACGGCTGCGATAGCCGGGTCGGCTTCGTCGGCCAGCCGGGTTTCGTCAGCCAGGTCGGCAGCGAGGGTACGGGCCTCGGACAGCTCGGCGCGACGCGCCTCGAGGGTCACGGGGGCGAACGGGCGTTCGCCCTAGACTGACTCGGACGACGACAGCGGCGCCGCTCAGGGTGCCTTTCGCGACAAAGGAGCTGGCGTGCAGGACGTAGCGCCCGGCCGCACCATCGGTGGTCGATACACCCTCAACGAGCGCCGACTCGCCTCCGCGGACGGCGTCGAGGCGTGGAGCGCGACGGACGCGGCGACGCACGTCGAGGTGACGCTCACGCTCTTCTCCGCGACCGCGTCGACCTCGCCGGCCATCCTCGACGCGGCGCGCCGGGCCGCGCACGTGCAGGACCCGCGGCTGGTGCGCATTCTCGACGTCGGCACCTCCGGCCACCTGTCCTGGATCGTCGAGGAGCATCACTCCGGCGCCGGCACCCTGGTCGATGTCGTCGAGGAGAACCCGCTCACCGGGGACCAGGCCCGCACGGTCGTCGGTGAGGCCGCCGCCGCCCTGGCCGTCGCGTCCCGCCGGGGGATGCATCACCTGCGCCTCACGCCGTACTCCGTGCTCGTCACCCCCGCCGGGGACATCAAGGTGAGCGGGCTGGGCACGGTGCGGGCCCTGGAGGGCGTCGCCGAACCCCCCATCGACCGGGCCGAGCAGCTCGACGCGCTGGGCCTGTTGGCGATCGGGTACTACGCCCTGACGACCCGCTGGCCGCTGCCGACCGAGGTGCCCGGCATCCTGCCCGCCCCGCACATCGTCGGCGGCGTGCCGGCACCCTCGGAGCTCACGGCAGGGGTCCCCGCGGACCTGGACCAGTTGTGCCGGGTGGGCCTCAACGGCGAGGGCGGGCCCGCGAGCCCCGAGCAGCTCATTGCGGAACTGACCCCCTGGCGGGCGTCGCTGCGCGAGACCTCCCTGGACCACCTGGCGCTGCGGCCGGACCCGACCTCGCACCGCCCGGACGCCGCCGACCTGCCCATCCTGCCGGTCACCGACGCCCCGCCCGTCGAGCCGGTCGCCGACACTGCACCCGTCGAGCCGGTCACCGACACCGCGCCCGTTGAGCTCGCGGACGACACTGCGCCCGACGCTGAAGCGGAAGAGCTCCCGGAACAGCAGCCGGTGCAAGCGCCGGCGGCTCTCACGCCGGAGCCGGACCACCAGCCGTCGGCACCCGCGGCCGAGCCGGACCAGCAGCCGGAGCCGCAACCGTCGACGCACGAGCCCGAGATCGTCAGCGCCCCCGGCGTACCTGCCTCCCCCGGCGTACCCACCGCGGCCGACGAGGCCGACGCGCCCGACGGACCCGCTGCGGACGACACCGGCGAGCCTCGGGACGCGCGGAGCGCCGCGAAGACGGCCGCGCTCGCCGTCGCGGCGAGCGCGGCAGCCGGGGCCACCGCGGCGGGCGAAGTCGCCGGACGCCTCGGCACGATGGCCCGCAACGCCGCCGAGAAAGCCCAGCTCAAGACCGAAGAAGTGCGGGCCCGGGTGGCCGCGGAGCGCGCCGAACGCGAGCGCGCGGACGCGCAGGCGGTCCGCCTTGCGGACATCCCCGACGAGACCGATGCCGAGGCGCCTGGCCCTCTCATGCGGATGCTTGACCCGCACGAGCGGCCGGGTACCCACGCCAACGTCGTCCTGGCCAGCGTGGCGGGGTTCGTCGCGCTCGCGCTGCTCATCGCGATGTTCGTGGTGGTCCGCGGGCTGGGCCGCACGACGGAGTCGGTGGCCAGCGCTGCGGCGACCAGCTCCGGCACCCCGGCCAGCTCGGCCGCCCGGTCGGCGACGGCGGCACCGACCGGACCGACGCCCCTCAACATCCTGCGGGGCGAATCGATCGACCCGGTCGGTCGCGATGGGGAGAACGACGCGCAGATCCCGCGGGCGTACGACGGGAACCCCGACACCCGCTGGCAGTCCGAGATGTACCGCTCCGGTCCACGCTGGGACGGCACCGAGGCCAGGAGCGTCGGACTGGCCTTCCGGCTGGAGCGCTCCGTCGCGCTGCGGTCCGTCAAGCTCACCTTCCCCGCCAGTCCCGGCCAGTCCGGCGCCATCTACGTGGGACCGGACGCCCGGATCGCGGGGGCGACGAAGGTCGGCGAGTTCACCGACGCGACCGGCGCGCAGGAGATTCAGCTCAGCGGCGCGCCCGAGGCGCCGTACGTCATCGTCCTGTTCACGAAGGCGCCGCGCGACGGCGGCGGCTTCCGAGCGACCCTTGCGGAGATCGCTCCCATGGGATGATGCGTGACTTAGGCGCCGCCGGTCGGGACGGGGGCGGTCACGGGGAAAGAACGGTTGACATGCGACATCGTCGGGCGCACCAGGGCGGGGACGCATCGTGACGGGCGCCGTGCTGGACGTCCGTGCCGCCGACGACCGGGACCTCCTGGCGGCGCACTGCGCCGGCCACCCGGAGGCGTTCGCCGAGCTGTTCCGGCGGCACCGCGACCGCATGTGGGCGGTCGCGATGCGGACGACCGGAGACCGGGAGATGGCCGCCGATGCGGTCCAGGAGGCCTTCCTGTCGGCGTTCCGCCGAGCGGACTCCTTCCGCGGAGATGCCCAGGTCACCACGTGGTTGCACCGCATCGTCGTGAACGCGTGCCTGGACCGGCTCCGGCGGGTCCGGGCCACCACGGACCTCGACGACGTCCCGCAAGCAGTGCTCGCCGACCGGCGGGACGGCCCGCACGCCGTCGAGGTAGGCCTGGCGGTGCGGGAGGCCCTGCGCACCCTGCCCGAGGGTCAGGCCGCCGCTCTGGTTCTGGTCGACATGCACGGGCTGTCGGTCACGGAGGCGGCGGCGGTGCTGAGCGTCGCCGAGGGGACCATCAAGTCGCGGTGCTCGCGCGCCAGGGCCGCCCTCGCGCCCCAGTTGCGGAGCCTCCTGGTGGGCGAGTAGCCGCGCGTACGGCGTACGGCGTGGCGCCGGGAGGGAACCTCCGGGAGGCGTCGCGCGTCGAAACCTTCGAACCCACCGCCCTGGCCGCGGTCCGCCCGCACCGGGCCCCGCCCACGACGGAATGAGTCTGTGCACGAGTCGAGGTGACGATGATCAGCCCGGAACACCCGAAGTCGTCAGGCCCCCACGGCGACGACGGCCGCGGCGAGGGAGGCGTCGACGGCGACGAGGGGGCCCAGCTCCGGGCCCGCCGCGAGCACCATGTCGATGATCCCACCGGGGTGCACGCCCTCCTGTCGTCGCTGCCGGAGCCTGGCCCGATGCCCGCCGACCTGGTGGAGCGCATCAACGCCTCCCTGCGCGAGGAGGCCGACCGCACCGGGGCGTCGGACGACCGGGTGTCGTACGCGTTGTTCGCCGGTCGCCACCCCAGGTCCGGGCAGAGCCCCTGGCTCCGGGTGGCCGCCGTCGCCGCGCTGGCCCTGCTGGTCGGCGGCGGGCTGCTCGCCGGCACGGGCGGACTCACCCCGGCGTTCCTCGGGCTGGCCGGCGGGTCCGCGGGGGCTGTCAGTGCCTCCCCGACCAACCCCACGACGGCTCCTGCCGCCGCGTCGCCCGGCGCGACCGAGCCCTCCCCCGGCCCCAGCAGCCGCGCGGGAGGCTCCGCCCAGAACGGCCTGTCGGGCGCCCAGCGCTTCGTCCAGACCCGCACGAACTACCAGAGCGCCACCCTCCGGGACCAGGCGGCGGCCCTCGTCGCCGCGCCGCCGCTCGCCATCCCCGACCTGGCGGCGGAAGCCCCCCATCTCGGCCCGATCGCCACGCCGACGGGGCTGGCATCGTGCCTGGCCGCCCTCGACCTGCGCGGCGACGCGCAGGCGGTGGTCGACCTCGCGACGTACGACGGTCGACCGGTCGCCGTCATCGTGACCCGGCACGGCGACCACGACGAGGTCCGCGTGGTGAAACGCGAGTGCACCACCGGCAGCCCCGACCTGGTGACCGGCCCCTACGCCCTCTGACCCGCCCCGGTTCACCCGCGGACGCCGGTCGGACGTGCCGTGGCGAGGCGCGCCAGCGCGCCGACCGAGCCGCGCCCCGCGCCACCGCCTGGAATGATCGATCCCGGGGCGGCGTTCCGCCCCCAGGTGACCCGTACGACCCCGTACGACCCCGTACGACCGGTGAAACGAAGCGTGCGATACGCCGCACGCGGCGAAGGAGTAGGCATGTCAGAGGCGGACGTCCGCAGCGTCATCATCGTCGGTTCCGGCCCGGCGGGATACACGGCGGCGGTCTACGCGGCCCGCGCCAACCTGAAGCCGCTGGTGTTCACCGGCTCGGTCACGGCCGGCGGGGCGCTGATGAACACCACCGAGGTCGAGAACTTCCCGGGCTTCCCCGAGGGCATCATGGGCCCCGACCTCATGGAGAACATGCGCGCCCAGGCCGAGCGTTTCGGCGCCGAGCTCGTCGCGGACGACGTCACGGCGCTGGATCTCGGCGGTGACGTCAAGGTCGTGACGGACGGCTCCGGCGCCCAGCACCGCGCCGAGGCGGTCATCCTGGCCATGGGTTCGGCGTACCGCGAGCTCGGCCTTCCGGACGAGAAGCGCCTCTCCGGGCGGGGTGTCAGCTGGTGTGCCACCTGCGACGGGTTCTTCTTCCGCGACCAGGACATCGTCGTGGTCGGCGGCGGCGACTCGGCGGTCGAGGAGGCCACGTTCCTGACGAAGTTCGCCCGGTCGGTCACGCTGGTCCACCGCCGCGGCGAGCTGCGCGCGAGCAAGATCATGGCCGAGCGGGCCGCCGCCGACCCCAAGATCACGTTCGCGTGGAACTCCGCGGTCAGCGCCATCCACGGCGACCCCAAGGTCACGGGGGTCACGCTGCGCGACACCGAGACCGGGGCCGAGCGGGAACTCGCCGTGACCGGCGTGTTCGTCGCGATCGGCCACGACCCCCGCAACGAGCTGATCAAGGGCCAGGTCAGCTTGGACGAAGCCGGGTACGTCGTGTGCCGTGAGCGCTCCACCCTCACCAACCTGCCCGGGGTGTTCGCGTGCGGCGACCTCGTCGACCACACCTACCGACAGGCCATCACCGCGGCCGGCTCCGGCTGCGCAGCGGCCCTCGACGCCGAGCGCTACCTCGCCGCACGGGAGTCCGCGGGCGCCCCGGCACCGGCCGCGGCCGAGACCGCACCCGAGGGCCAGGCCCGTCCCGCCGAGGCGGCCCAGTCCCGCTGATCTCTGGCCGGGCTGACCACGGCTGAAGTCGTCACGCCGTCCGACGCCCCGCGGCCGCAAAGCACCCGCTGCCATTCGCTGCATCCACCCGAAAGGACATCTCATGGGAGCCGTACCCCAGACCACCGACGCGACGTTCGAGCAGGACGTCCTGAAGAGCGACCTGCCCGTCCTCGTGGACTTCTGGGCCGAGTGGTGCGGGCCGTGCCGCAAGATCGCGCCAATTCTGGAGGAGATCGCGGCGGAGCACGGCGACAAGCTCAAGATCGTCAAGCTCGACATCGAGGCGAACCAGAAGACCGCCGCCCAGTACGGGATCGTCAGCATCCCCACCATGAACGTCTACTCCGGCGGCGAGGTCGTCAAGTCCATCACCGGGGCGCGCCCGAAGCCGATGATGCTCAAGGAGCTCGCGGAGTTCCTCTGAGGCGGACGGGGAGCGGTGAGGCGCGCCGAGACGGCCGCTCGAATGGACGTTGGCCATCGTTCGGTCGTTCTGCAGGTGATGCGAGCACCGCTCCCGGTGCCTTGTCCGTGCGGCGCGTCGCGCTCTCCGAACCCGGCGCACCTCGCGGGCATCGCCGCAGGCTGGTAGACCGACCTCATGCGCCCATGGGAAGCCCGCGACGCCGTCCAACTGGTCGGCGCGACAGCTGCGAGCATCGCTCGCACCGTACGTCGTACGCAGGAGGGCGTCACCGACGCGACGTACGACCTCGTGGAGGCCGTCGTGGGCCCCGCCGTGGCACCCATCCGGCACCTCCAGCGGGGGCTGACCCGAGGCGTGTACGCCGCGGTGGACCTGGGACTCACGACCGCGACGGCGGTGGTCGCCCACGGGGCCGCCGCCCGGGTGACCGCGAAGGGTTCGGGCGCATCGCCGGAGCCACCCTCGGGTGACGCTTCTCCCGCTGACCCCACGCCCGGTGACGCGCCGACCGCCGCCACCCCGCCCGAGACACCGTCGGCGCCTCGGGGAGACGCCGCCCTCCTCGACACCCCTCGGGCCGCGCGCTGGCTCGCCGCCGTCAACGGCGTGGTGGGCGACCGGCTCATCCGCGAGGGTTCGACCCTGACGTTGTCGATGACCCTGCGGATGGGCGGCGCCGACGTGCCGCCCACCCGCGCGGCGCTGGAGGCCGCGTACGGGACCGGGGACCGTCGCCTCGCCGTCTTCGTGCACGGCGTCGTCGAGGACGAGAGCTGCTGGTCCACCCGGACCGATCGGATGCCGCCCGGACGGCCGGCCACCCTGCCGCTGCTGCTGGCGGAGTTCGGCTACCAGCCGCTGGTGGTCCGGTACAACTCCGGGGCGTCCATCGCCGGCAATGGCGCGAGGCTCGCGGGTCTCCTCGCGGAGGTGGTGGCGGCCTGGCCGGGTGCCGTCGAAGACATCCTGCTCGTCGGGCACTCCATGGGTGGACTCGTCATTCACGTCGCCCTCGACCTCGCGGACCCCTCATGGACCCCCTTGGTTTCGGGGGTTATCACGCTGGGTTCCCCCGCGGAGGGAGCCCCGCTGGCCCGGATGGCGGGCACGGTAGCGCGGTCGGCGGCGATGGTCCCGCAGGCGCTGTGGCTCGATGACGTGTTGCGCCTCCGTAGCCAGGGGATGGAGGACCTGGCGAACGCCCTGGGGCCCAGACCGGCCGGCAGTCCCGGGCGGCGGCTTGTCGTCCACGGATCGCTGTGGCCGTGGCCCCTCGCGTTGGCGGACCGACTGGGCGATGGCATGGTTCCGGTACCCCGCCACCTCCTCGGCGCGGCGAGCGAATCGAGCGACCCGAGCGGGCCCGGCGCGGACCCCTCCGAGGGCCGTGCCGACGAGATCGTCGTCCTTCCCGGGCTCGGCCACCAGGCGCTCCTGAACCACCCCCGCGTGCACGACGCCGTCTCGGCGTGGCTGCGGTCCTGAGCGAGGCCCCCGGACGGGTGCCGCTCAGTCGTCGAAGCCGTACGTCGCGACCAGGGGCAGGTCTCCCGCCGCGAGGGCGCGCAGGACGCGGGCCTCATGCGGCACGACCGGTTCGGGCAGATCGGCCACGTCGAACCAGCGAAGGTCGGAACTCTTGTCCGCCTCGACCGTCCGCGGCTCCCCGGTCCACGTATCGCAGGCGAAGAACACGTCGATGCGCTGGTTGATCGGGTCGTCGTCGTCGTGGCGGCGGTGCACCACGACCAACGGCACCAGGTCGTCCGGGGTCACGGTGATGTCGAGCTCCTCGCGGGCCTCGCGCACGGCGGCCTGAAAGAGGCTCTCGCCGGCCTCGACATGACCGGCGGCCCCGCACGCCCAGTGCCTGTCCATGAAACCGGTGCCGTCCCGGAACTGCAGCAGCACCTCACGCCGGCCGTGGGTGCGGCGCCGCAGCACGACGTACACCGCGGGGACGAGGCAGAAGCGCGGCTCGGTCACCGGGACGCGGCCTTGGCAGTGACGATCATGCCTCAACGCTAACCCCGGGCGGCCGACGTGCTCAGGAATCGAGGAGGGCGACGATCCGGTCGAGGTCATCGAGGGAGGCGAACTCCACCGTGAGCTTGCCCTTGCGCTGGCCCATGGCCACGCTGACGCGGGTATCGAACCGGTCGGAGAGTCGCGAGGCCACCTGATCGAGCCTCTCGTCGCGGGGCGTCGGCTCCCGGAGCCGGCGCTCCTTCGGCGCGGCGGCTCCACCCAGCGCCACGATCTCTTCCACCGAGCGGACCGAGAGCCCTTCGGCGACGATTCGCTGGGCCAGGCGCTCCATCGCAGCCGCGTCCTCCAGCCCGAGCAGGGCGCGGGCATGCCCGGCCGAGAGCACCCCTGCGGCCACCCGTCGGGCCACGAGCGGCGGGAGCCGCAACAGCCGGAGGGTGTTGCTGATCTGGGGCCGCGACCGGCCGATCCGTGTGGCCAGTTCGTCGTGGGTGCAGCCGAAGTCGTCCAGCAGCTGCTGGTAGGCGGCCGCCTCCTCCAGCACGTTGAGCTGGCTGCGGTGCAGGTTCTCCAACAACGCGTCGCGCAGCATCGCGTCGTCGGAGGTCTCCTTGATGATGGCCGGCACGCGCTCGTGGCCGGCATCGCGCGCAGCGCGCCACCGCCGCTCGCCCATGACCAGCTCGTAGTCCCCGGCACCGTCGGTCATCGGACGAACCACGACGGGCTGCAACACGCCGAGTTCTCGGATGCTCGCCACGAGTTCGCTGAGCTCGTCCGGGTCGAACACGGTCCGCGGCTGGCGGGGGTTCGGGCGAATCAGATCGACCGGGACCTCGGCGTACCGAGCACCGGGCACCTCCCGCAGCCCGCCGTCGTCCTCTCGGCCCGCGTCGACATCCGACGCGGGAGCGGATGACATCGGTGTGGTTTCACGTGAAACAACACGGATGTCGTTCGGCTCCCGCTCGCGAAAGAAGACGTCCGACGGCCGTGTGGCGTCCACCGGGCCCGTCGGAATCAGGGCCCCCAGGCCGCGTCCTAGTCCCCGGCGCCGATCCGTCATCGTGCTCCTCCCATGCAGGCCAGTTCCGCCGCCGCCTCCGCGTAGGAGAGGGCGCCCGTGCTCGTCGGGTCGTACGTCATCACCGTCAGTCCGTGGCTCGGCGCCTCGGAGATCCGCACGGATCGCGGCACGCGGGTCTTGAAGACGAGTTCCGGGAAGTGGTCCCGGACCTCGTCGGCCACCTGCGAGGACAGCCGTGTCCGCCCGTCGAACATCGTCAGCAGGATCGCCGAGAGGTGCAGATTGGGATTGAGGTGCCGCTGGATCATCTCGATGTTCTTGAGCAGCATCGAGAGGCCCTCCAGCGCGTAGTACTCGCACTGAATCGGGATCAGCACTTCCCTGCCCGCGACGAACGCGTTGAGCGTGAGGAGCCCCAGGCTCGGCGGGCAGTCGATCAGCACGTAGTCCGGGGCGTCCCCGCCCGCCTCGGCGAGGAATGCGGCGACCGCGCGCTGCAGGCGGGTCTCGCGGGCGACGAAAGAGATGAGTTCGATCTCCGCGCCCGCGAGGTCGATGGTCGCCGGCGCGCACGACAGGCCCACGATGTCCGGGCACTCCTGGATCACCTGGCCGAGGGGCACCTCCTCGACGAGCACCTCGTAGATGCTGGGGACGCCCTGTCGGTGGTCGATCCCTAGCGCCGTGCTGGCGTTGCCCTGGGGGTCGGTGTCGATCACCAGCACGCGCAGGCCCGCCTGGGCGAGGCCCGCGGCCAGATTGACCGCGCTGGTGGTCTTGCCGACGCCACCCTTCTGGTTGGCGACCGTGATGATCCGCGGCGCGGCCGGTTTGGGAAGCGTCGCGGGGGCGCGCCGCTCGGCGCGGGAGATCGTGGTCGTCGCGTAGTCCCGGGGGGCAGCCGGGCCGTCGTACGTCGGGTGCGGTGTCGCCTCAGAGCGCTCCTGCGTGCTGACCTCAGCGGGCGCGGGGGGCGCGGGGGTCACCGTGGGCACCGCGTGCTCCGTGCCGCCGCCCACACCCCCCGGGCCGTCGGCATCCCTTCGGGCGGCGTCCGCCGCATCGATCGCGGCCTCCCCGACGCCCGCCGCCACGGCGGCCTCGAGGGCGCGGCTCAGGTCGGCTGGTCGGTCGCCGCCATCATCCATGGGAAGGTCGACCAGATGGCCCGCCTCATCGTCGGCCGGCGGCGCCTGCTCGAGAACCTCCGCCTCGCCACCGGCGGGCTCGAGAACCTCCGCCCCCTCTACCCCCCCATCGCCGGGCGGCTCCTCGTCATCAAGCCCGTCCGCACCCACGCCAGGGTCATCAGCGTCCGCTCCGGGGGACCACGGGGCAGCAACGCTCGTCTCGCCGAACCCCGGCTCGGCGGCACCAGCGTCGACCCGCGGTTGGTGCGCCGCCGCCTCGACGGGCGGTACCTCGAACGTGTCATCGGCGCTCGGCGAGAACGACATCGGTGTGGTTTCACGTGAAACATCACCGTTGTGATTCCCGTGGGCCGGCCACCCCAGCTGTCGCAGCGCACCCCGGACCAGCGGTTTGACCTCGGGCCATCCGAGTCCGGGCACGACACGATGCGGCATCAGGGAGTCCTTCGCACAGGGGGTGGGGCGTCGCTCTACCGTATTCCAGCCCACCAGGGAGCCCCGGGATATCCACAGCGTGGGGCAGCACCGTTCTTGCCATCTGAGACCTACCAGACCGCACGCCGCAGCTCACGACAGGCAGCACACCGAACCGCCCGCCGACACGCCATCCTCGGTGCACCATGAGCCGGACGGATGGCCCCGCTGCCAGACTCCACGACAGCGGGACCGTCCTCGAACGCTCACTCAGGGCAACGGGTGGGTCACGGCCGGTGCGAGACCGTGAAGCGGGAGTCCGTCGGAATCGACGTGTTGACCGCGTAGCAACGCACGTTCGCAGAATCCCCGCTCCACCACGCGATGTTGCAGCGCGTGCGGTCGCCGAACGGCGTCACCTGCACGTTGCCGGCATGGAGCGACGTGCCTTGGAACTGCACTCGGTAGGCGCCTACGCCGCTGCGCGTCACGGTGATCGGCCGCCCGGACGTGTTCGACCCCCACGCGGGGGCGACGTCGTAGGACGGCGTCGCGGGGGCGTAGGCGAACGCCCGGTTGACGTCGGCGCGATTCGTCCAGGACAGCGAGAGCGCGGTGTCCGCGCGCCCGGTGGTGTCTCGGCATTGCACATCGGCGGCACTGCCCCCCCAGGAGAGCAGCGCGCAGGAGGCGCCGGAGTTATACGCCGTGACGTGCGCTTGGCCACCGGCGATCGACGACCCGTTGAACACCACGCGATACCGGCCGACGTCGAGGCGATGGACGGTCACCGCGCGCCCGCTCGGGTTCTTGCTGTACGTGCTTGACGCGTCGTACGTGGGCGTTGTCCCGGAGTGCGCCCAGACGTAGGCGGGAAGGGACGCATTGCGGTAGATGGCGCTGAACCGGCTGTCGGCAGGAGCCCCGGCGGGATTGCGGCACGCGACGTTGATCGTGGCGCCGTACCAGTTCACGACATTGCACACGTTCGCGTTGCCGTAGGCAGTGACTTGAACGTTGCCGCGCGCGAAGTTCATGCCGGTGAACGTGATCGTGTAGCGACCGGTGCCGGCCCGAGAGATCGTGGTCGAGCCGCCGGTCGGATTCTTCACGTACGCGCCCGTCACGACATAGGACGGTGTGCTGGGTGAGTATCCCCAGGCGTAGGCATCGGCCGCCTGGTTGACCGGCACCGGCAGGACGTCTCCCTGCGCCGAAGCGGTCGTCGCGCCGCCCGCGACAGCTCCGACAACGAGGGCGGTGCCGGCGATGCGTGCAACCAGTCGCCGAAGGGGTCGGTGAACCGCTGAGTCCATCACAAGCCTCCTGGATCCTCCGCGACGCCAGTCGTCGCGTACCAGGAAGGAGCATCAGCCGCCTGGGCTGATACCGGGGGACCGCCGGCTCGGGCACGTTCGGATGCTGCCGCACGGAGTCGGGTCGGCCGCGGTCACGGACGTCGGTGGGCCCGACGGCCCGCCTTGCCGGCGTGCGCTGCCGGGCCACGCCCGACCTTTGTGGCCATCACCACGGTGGTCGCAGGCTCGACCGCGCCGACTCCGGCGAGAACGATCTGCGCGCGCGCCAGGCCCGCGGCCCGCATCGCCGCCCGATCCACCGCCAGCTCCTCGGCGGCCGCGGCGCCCTTCAGGGCGAGGAGGACCCCCTCGGTCCGCAGGAGCGGGGCGCACCAGTCGGCCAACGTGGCCAGCCGGGAGACGGCCCGAGCGGTCACCACGTCTGCGTCGATGGCCCCCTTCAGGGCCTCCGCGCGCGCCCGGCGTACCTCGACGTTCGGTAGGCCCACCTCCGCAACGACGACGTCCAGCCACCGGGTGCGCCGCAACAGGGGTTCCACGAGCACGACACGGACGTCCGGACGCGCGATGGCCAGCGGGATCCCGGGCAGCCCGGCACCCGACCCGACGTCGACGACGGACGCGCCCGCAGGCACGAGCTCGGCCACGACGGCGCTGTTGAGCACGTGCCGGTCCCACAGCCGGGGCACTTCGCGGGGACCGATGAGGCCATGCCGTACGCCGGTGTCGGCGAGCACGGCGACGTACGCCTCGGCCAGCTCGAGCCGGCCCCCGAACACGCCGGCGGCGGATGCGGGAGCGCGCGGCGCCGCCGACGGGCTGGCGCCGTCGCCGCCGGGCTCGGTCATCGACGAGTGCTCAGTTGGGGTAGACGACCACGTACCGGCGGGGCTCCACCCCGTCGGACTCGCTGACGTAACCGGCGGCGAGGATCTCGTCGTGAACGACCTTGCGCTCGAAGGCCGTCATCGGCTCGAGGGCCACCTTCTCCGCGCCGCCGCGGATCTGCGAGATCGCCTCCCGCGCCTCACCCAGCACGATCCGACGCCGGGACGCACGATGCCCGGCCACATCCAGCATCAACCGGGACCGGTCACCGGTCGACGCCTGCACGGCGAGCCGGGTCAGCTCCTGCAGGGCCTCCAACACCTTGCCGTCGGTGCCGACCAGTCGCCGCGGGACCCGGCCGTCCTCGGAGTCGACGATGGCCACCGCGGCCCGGTCGCCGTCCACATCCACGTCGATGTCGCCGTCGAGGTCGGCGATGTCCAGCAGCCGCTCGAGGAAGTCCGCGGCCACCTCGCCCTCGCGCTCGAGCTGGGCCGTCCGGTCGCGCGTCGAGGCCCGCGGCGCCCGCTCGCCGGCCCCACCCGGAGTGCCGTCGGCGTCGTCGCCCTCCTCATCGTCGCCGTCGCCGTCGTCGTCGTCCTCGCCGAAGTCGTCCGCGGCATCGCCGAGGTCATCGGCGCCGGCCGCGCCGGGCGCTTCCGCATCGCTGCCGGCCAGGACGTCAGTCGGCTCTTCCGCCGGCCCGGACGCCGCCTCGCTGGCGTGGATGGCATCGCCACCGGACGCGGTCGCTGGGTCAGCGGACCCGGAGGTCCCGGTCGCGGCTGCATTGCCTTCCGTGGCCGGGTCGGTGCCGACCCCAGGGTCCAGAGTGGTGGCTTCGTGTTCGCTCATGTCGTTCTCCTGCGGCTGCGCGAACGCCGTACGTTCGCGGGGACGGGGGCGCGCTGCCTGCACCGGAAGCCGGCGGCGCGGGGGTTGCGGGCTGCGAGCGTCGCCGATCAGCGCTTCTTCTTGCGCCGGACGGGCTGTTGCCGCTGACCCGAGGGTCGCCTGAGGCTGTCCTGAACCGGCGAGGCCCCATCGGAGCCAGCGGGACCGGCGGCGGTCGCTCCCGAGCCCGTCGAGCCGGTCGCCGCCGCGTCGTCGCTGTCGTGGTGCAGCCCGGGGATCGTGAACTTCTTGTGCTCCTTGCCCTTACGCAGCCGGCGCGCCTCGAGGTCCTTCTCGGCCTGGCTGCCGGGGGCGGGCATGCGCATGATCACGAAGTACTGCTGACCGGCCGTCCACAGGTTCGACACCAGCCAGTAGATGAGCACGCCGATCGGGAAGTTCACGCCGGACACCGCGAAGATCAGCGGCAGCACGTACATGAGGATCTTCTGCTGCTGCATGAACGGGTTGTCCAGCGCCGAGGCCGGCATGTTCTTCGTCATCAGCTGCCGCTGGGTCCAGAACTGCGAGGCCGACATCAGCACGATCATCACGACCGTGAGGACCTTGGTGCTGGTGACGTCGGTGTTCATGAACGTGCTGGACAACGGAGCGCCGAGCACCGAGGAGGCCTCGGCCTCGGCGGCAAGCTGGGCGGTCAGCGGGCCGGCGGCCTGGATCCGCCCGGTCGCCACCGCCCCCAAGTTGTTCAGCACGCTGAACAACGCGAAGAAGATCGGCATCTGGATGAGCAGCGGCATGCACGAGCTGAACGGGTTGGTCCCGGTCCGCTTGTAGAGGCCCATGGTCTCCTCGGACATCGCCTGACGCGACTCCGGGTCCGTGCGGCCCTTGTACTTCGCCTGGATCTTCTGCATCTCCGGTTGGATGAGCTGCATCCGCCGGGAGGATTGGATCTGCTTGACGAACAGCGGGATGAGCGCCGCCCGCACCACGAGCACGAGCCCCACGATCGCGAAGGCCCACGTCCACCCGCTGGCGGACGGCGCGCCCAGGCTGGTGAAGAGGGCGTGGAAGCCCACGAGCACCCACTCGACCGCCCACCGAAGCGGCCATAGCAGCTGGTCATACCAGGACATCAGAGCATTCCTCGTCTCACGGGGGATTCAGGTCTGCGCACGGGGTCCGCGTGCCGCGGATGCTGGTGCGGCTGCGCGTGCGGATGCGGTTCGTCGGCCGGGTCGGCCCGGCAGTCATCATCGCGTACGGCGTCCTCGACACCGCCCGCGGCGCAGGCCCACTCGGCCTCTCGTCGGGCGGCATCGGCGCGGTAGGCGGGCCAATCGGGCAGTCCGCGCGGGCCGCGCGGGGGGACGTGGTCGACGCCGCCGGAGGTCCACGGGTGGCAATGCGCGAGACGTCGTACGACGAGCCACGTGCCGATCACCGGCCCGAACCGGCGCAGCGCGGTCAACGCGTACGTGGAACAGCTGGGGTAGAACCGGCACGACGGCGGCAACAGCGGCGAGATCAGCGTCCGGTAGGCCACGACCAGGATTTCCAGGGGCCAGGTGGCCGCGCGGGTCAGGACGCCGGGACGGGATGACTCCCCGCCCGGGCGGGCCGCGTCGCCTGAAGCGTCGGTTGGCGCGCCGGCCGGCGCCTCGGCTGAGGCGGGGCCAGCCCGCTCGGCGGCCCTCACGGCCTAACCACCTGGGCCAGCAGCCGGTCGAGGTCTGCGCCCAGCTCGGCGTACGAGACGTTCGCGGCGGCGGGATTCGCGCGCACGACCACGTCGTACCCCTGGGGCACCCGCACCAACCGAGCGGCCATCAACGCCCGCAGGCGCCGCTTGACCCGGTTGCGGACCACCGCACCGCCGACGCTCTTGGACACGACGAAACCGACGCGGGGCGGCAGTTCCGTCCTCGCGTCGGTCCGATGGGCATGCACCACAACGCGTGGGCTGCCGGAGCGTCGGCTGCGAACCGCCGCCGAAAAGTCCTCGGCGGCGCGGAGCCGATGCCGCGCCGGGAGCACGTCCGGCGCGCTCAGGCGGACAGCTCGGAGCGACCCTTGCGACGACGCGCCGCCAGGATCGCGCGGCCCGCGCGGGTCGCCATCCGGTGACGGAAGCCGTGCGTCTTGGCGCGGCGGCGGTTGTTCGGCTGGAAGGTGCGCTTGGTCACGATGGTCTCCGGTCCAGGGCAGGTCGAGCGAGGGCACAACGATGAACGAAGGGGCGTGGCGATCAGTTCGGCCGCGATCGGACGCCCACTCCCGGCGGCGACCGCGACCCGGACGCGGCGCGACCGGAGCAAGCGGGGATGCCCGGGAACGGGCATGCGAAGACGGCCCAACAGGGCCAGGGATCAACGGTAGACGGGACCCGGAACCAGGGTCAAACCACGAGACCACCTGGGGGCCCGAATCGGCGCGGTGCGGCGCTGCCTCCAGGCAACCGTTAACTGTGGCATCCCGTGGCCATGGCGACGCCCCCGACACGCCGACGGGGAGGAGTCCTCGCCTGCGCGTTTGCTCACGAGCGCGATCGCGAGTTAGTTTCACAGCCACGTCTCACGCCGCCCCGCCCCGCGGGGCGGCTCGCGGGTGTACACGCATGCTGTTGACAAGGCTGTGGACAACGGTGTCCCTGCAATGGCTGAACCATCGGGCCGCGCGTACGATGACAGCCTGCCCGTTCGGGCACAGAGCTCCTACCAGCAGGGATTTCCACCGTGACCGACTCGAGTGAGGCGTACGCCGCAATCTGGCGAGACGTCCTGGAGTCGCTCGAACTGACCTCCCGCGACCGCGCCTTCCTGCATCAGGCACGACTCCTCGGGCTGCTCTCGGGAACCGCCATCATCGAGGTGCCCGACGACTCCACCAAGAACGTCGTGGAGACGCGCGTCCGCCGGGACCTGTGCGAGGGCCTCAGCGCCCGCATCGGCGAGAACACCTCCATCGCGGTCACGGTGAACCCCGAGCTGCGCTCCGACCTCCCTCCCGTGCCGGAGCCGGCCGAACCGTTCGACCCCGCGGACCCCCCGGGAGGCCCGCGGCATCTGAGCGCGGTGCCGCCGTCCGGGTCGACGCCGCCGCCCGAGGCCCGCGGCCGGGTGGACGCCGGGGAGGCGCGGCTCAACCCGAAGTACACCTTCGACAGCTTCGTCATCGGCGCCAGCAACCGGTTCGCGCACGCCGCCGCCGTGGCCGTCGCCGAGGCTCCCGCGGAGGCGTACAACCCGCTGTTCGTCTACGGCGACTCCGGGCTGGGCAAGACGCACCTGCTGCACGCCATCGGCCACTACGCCCGGCAGATCTATCCCAACGTGCGGGTGACGTATGTGAACTCGGAGGAGTTCACCAACGACTTCATCAACTCCATCCGCGATGACCGGGCGGCGAGCTTCCAGAAGCGCTACCGCGAGGTCGACGTCCTGCTCATCGACGACATCCAGTTCCTGGGCGGGAAGCTGCAGACGCAGGAGGAGTTCTTCCACACCTTCAACACCCTGCACAACAACAACAAGCAGGTCGTCATCACCAGCGACGTCCCGCCGAAGATGCTGCAGGGCTTCGAGGACCGGATGCGATCCCGCTTCGAGATGGGCCTGTTGACCGACGTCCAGCCGCCCGACCTGGAGACCCGCATCGCGATCCTGCGCAAGAAGGCGATCCAGGAACGACTGACGATCCCGGACGAGGTGCTGGACTTCATCGCGAGCCGCATCTCCACCAACATCCGCGAGCTCGAGGGCGCCCTGATCCGGGTGACCGCCTTCGCGAGCCTCAACCGTCAGCCGGTGGACCTGTCCCTGTCGGAGATCGTCCTGAAGGACTTGATGCCCGACGGGAACGGCAACCAGATCACCGCGGCGATCATCATGGCGCAGACCGCCCAGTACTTCAGTCTCTCTGTGGACGACCTCTGCGGCACGTCCCGCTCCCGGGTCCTGGTGACGGCTCGGCAGATCGCCATGTATCTGTGTCGTGAGCTCACCGACCTGTCGCTGCCGAAGATCGGCCAGCAGTTCGGCAACCGCGACCACACCACCGTCATGCACGCCGACCGCAAGATCCGCACGCTGATGGCGGAGAAGCGCAGCGTCTACAACCAGGTCACCGAGCTCACGACGCGCATCCGCACGTCGTCGATCTGACCGTACGGCGCCGCGCGGCCCGTCCGTCGGCCGACGTGGCCGTACGGCGTCGCCTGCGGGCGTCCACCTGAGCGACGCCTTCCCGGTGTCCGCTCCTTCAGTTATCCACAGCCGCGAGGCGGCTTGTGGGCGCCGAGCCCGGTCTGGAGACGCCGGACTTCGCGCTGGTCATACGTGCGTACTAATCGGTCCTTGACCTTGCCGCCCGCATTCCGGGACGCCTGTCCACATGGCTGTGCACAGATGTGGACGACCGCGGCCGAGGCGTCGTTCGCTACGCACTGTCACGGGCGCGCGACGTGGGGGTTCGTCATACACAACTGTGGATAAACCTGTGGATCGGAGCAGTGCTCCCATCGCCGGCACGCCCCGCCACGCGGATCTCGCCGGACCGACTGGCCCACGTGGATAACCAGGGGACGGCCGCCACCGGGCTGTGGAGCGCTGGTGGACCGACCGGGGATCGCTGGGGATGCCCGCCCGGCCATCCCCATCCGGCGCTGCGCCGCGGCCGAACCGTCCACCGCGGCCCCACACGGCCGAACCTGCGCTCACCTGGGCCGGCGGCCGTTGTCCCCAGGATCCACAACCGTGATGACGATGATGAGAGAGAGGACCTAGAGATCCGAGACCCGCACGATGGGTGTGGACAGACCCTGCCCCCGACCCATCGGCACGACACCGGCGGACCTGAGCCAGGATCGCCACATTCTTGCGACTGGTGTGGGATTCGCAGCGCAGACTCGCCGGCCAACCCGCCGTACGGCGCGTGTTCAGCCCGTGCCCGGCGCCGGCCACGCCCATCCCCAGCGGGCCGGACAGGACAAGCGGGTCCCGCCGGTGCACGATTGGCCAGGGGTGTTCTCGGCACTACAGTCGGAGGGCACCCGGTGGCGCCCGCGCCCTGAGGTGCCCGGACGACAGCACGACTGAACGCAGGACTAGAGGCGGAGAGACAAGTGAAGTTCCGTGTGGAGCGCGACGTCCTCGCGGAGGCCGTCACCTGGGCCGCGCGCGGCCTGCCGAACCGTCCGCCCGTCCCGGTCCTCGCGGGGGTGCTGCTCGAGGCGGACGCCTCGGGAAGTCTGACGCTGTCGGCGTTCGACTACGAGACCTCCGCGCGCATCACCGTCCCGGCTGATGTCGCCGAGGAGGGCTCGGTCCTCGTCCTCGGCCGGCTCCTGGCCGACATCTCGCGCAACCTGCCGGATCGGCCCATCGACGTGGACACGGAGGGCAACAAGGTCCAGCTGACGTGCGGGTCGAGCCGATTCAGCCTGCTGCGGATGCCGACCGACGAATACCCGAGCCTGCCCGTGTCGCCAGAGCCGAGCGGGTCGGTGCCCGGTGACGTGTTCACCCAGGCCGTCGCTCAGGTGTCGGTGGCGGCCGACCGCAGCGACACGCTGCCGATCCTCACCGGCGTGCGCGTCGAGATCGACGGCTCGACCATGACGTTGCTGGCCACCGACCGCTATCGCCTGGCCATGCGGGAACTGGAGTGGAACCCGCGCGACACCTCCGCCGCGGCCGTGCTGCTGATCCCGGCCCGGACCCTCGCCGAGACCGCCAAGGCGCTCGGCGCCGCCGCGTCCGTGGAGATCGCCCTCGGCGACGCGGCCGGCGGGGACGGGCTCATCGGCTTCGAGGCCGGGCAACGACGGACGACGTCCCGCCTTCTCGACGGCGAATACCCGAAGGTGGCCTCGATCTTCCCGGCCTCGGTCGACACCGAGGCGGTCGTGGAGACCGGCGCGCTGGTGGAGGCCGTCAAGCGCGTCGCGCTCGTGGCGGAGCGCAACACCCCCGTCCGGCTGCGGTTCACCGACGGTCAGGTCGCCATCGACGCCGGGACCGGCGACGACGCGCAGGCCTCCGAGGCCGTGGAGTGCACCCTGACCGGACCCGAGATCGAGATCGCCTTCAACCCGCACTACCTCCTCGACGGGCTGCACGCCGTGGGCACGTCGTACTCCCGGCTCGCCTTCACCCAGCCGAGCCGGCCCGCGGTGCTCAGCGGCCAGGTCGAGGCCGACGGCGCCCCGGACACCTGTTACCGCTACGTCCTCATGCCCGTGCGCTTCGCCGGCTGAGCCACCAGCAGACCCCGAAAGGGCCACGTCATGCAGCTTGGACTGATCGGCTTGGGCAAGATGGGCCACAATATGCGCGAGCGCTTGCGCCGCGCCGGGCACGAGGTCATCGGCTACGACCGCAATCCCGATGTGAGTGACGTGCCCGACCTCGCGGGCCTGAAAGACGCCCTGACCGCGCCGCGCGCCGTGTGGGTCATGGTGCCCTCGGGCGACCCGACCCGGCAGACCATCGCGGCGCTCGGCGACATCCTGGACCCCGGGGACCTTGTGGTCGACGGGGGCAACAGCTACTACAAGGACGACGCGGAGAATGCGGCGCTCCTGGACGCCAAGGGCATCGGCTACGTCGACTGTGGCGTCTCTGGGGGAATCTGGGGCCTGGAGAACGGCTACGGCCTGATGTGCGGCGGCAGCGCCGAGAACGTGGACCGGCTGATGCCGATCTTCGACGCGCTGCGGCCGGAAGGCCCCCGCGACGAGGGGTTCGCGCACGCCGGCGAGGTGGGTGCGGGGCACTACGCGAAGATGGTGCACAACGGCATCGAGTACGGCCTGATGCACGCGTACGCCGAGGGCTGGGAGCTGCTCGAGGCCAAGGACCTCGTCACCGACGTGCACGCCTGCTTCAAGGCCTGGACTCGAGGCACCGTGGTCCGGTCCTGGCTGCTGGACCTCCTCGTCAAGGCGCTGGAGGAGACCCCGCACCCGGAGGACATCGACGAGTTCACCCCGGACTCCGGCGAGGGCCGCTGGACGCTGATGGAGGGCATCGACAACGCCGTACCCATGCCGGTCCTCGCGGCCTCGCTGTTCGCGCGGTTCTCCTCCCGCCAGCAGGAGAGCCCGGCGATGCAGATGGTCAGCGCGCTGCGCGGCCAGTTCGGTGGCCACGCTGTCGCCAAGAAGAACGAGAAGGTCGACGTCAACCACGCGGCCGAGCCCAAGGCCGATCGCGGCAACCAGGGCGCCCAGGGCGAGACCCTGGCCCCGGCGGGCAACCCGGCCGACGCGGGGCCGAGCTCGGGCAGCGGCGAGACCCCCGGCACCGGCGGGGGCGCCGCGGATGCCGGTCCCACCTCCGGTGCGGGCCCGACGAACTGATCCGGTAGGACCAGGACCCCGCGCCCGGTGTACCTCCGGCACCTCTCCCTGGCGGACTTTCGCAGCTACTCCGCCGCGGAACTGCGCCTGGAGCCGGGCGTCACCACGCTGATCGGCCTCAACGGGCAGGGCAAGACCAACCTCGTCGAGGCGGTCGGATACCTCGCCACCCTGGGCAGTCACCGGGTCGCCCAGGACGGGCCGATGGTGCGATTCGGGGCCGAGCGGGCGGTGGTTCGCGGGGCGGTCGTGCGGGACGGCCGCGAACAGCTCATCGAGCTGGAGATCGTCCCGGGCCGCGCGAACCGCGCGCGTCTCAACCGATCCCCCGTCAGCCGACCGCGGGAGGTCCTCGGTGCGCTGCGCACGGTGCTCTTCGCCCCGGAAGACCTCGGCCTGGTCAAGGGCGACCCGGAACAGCGCCGGCGGTTTCTCGACGACCTGTTGGTGGCCCGCCAGCCGCGCTGGGCGGGCGTTCGCTCGGACTACGACAAGATCCTGCGCCAACGCAACGCCCTGCTGAAGTCGGCGGGTCCGGAGCTGCGCCGGCCGGGACGGCGCGGGTCGCGCGCCGCGGACGGGGGCGCGGGGACGGGGACGGCGGGGCATGCTGATCGTACGGCGGCCGCGCTGCACACCCTGGACATCTGGGACGACCAGCTCGCGACGGTGGGCGCGCAGCTGCTCTACGCCCGGCTGCGGCTCCTGCGGGACCTGGCGCCGCTGCTGGCGGCGGCGTACGACGAGGTGAGCGACGCGCGGGCGGAGGCGACGGCGACGTACCGGTCCAGCCTCGCCGAGGACGTCGCGGAGGAGATCGCGGCGGGCGTGGTGCCGGAGCCGGAGGAGCTGCGTACGGCGTTGCTGGGCACGCTCGGCGCCCAGCGCCCCCGGGAGTTGGAGCGGGGCGTGACGCTGGCGGGGCCGCACCGCGACGACGTGCTGCTGGGGCTGGGACCGTTGCCGGCCAAGGGCTACGCGAGCCATGGCGAGTCGTGGAGCTTTGCGCTCGGGCTGCGGCTCGCGGCGTTTCAGCTGTTGCGTCGCGACCTGCGCGACGACCCGGTCCTGATCCTCGATGACGTGTTCGCCGAGCTCGATGCCCAGCGCCGCGAGCGGCTGGCCGGGCTCGTCGCGGACGCCGAGCAGGTCCTGGTCACCGCGGCGGTGCCCGCCGACGTGCCGGGTCGGCTCGCCGGGGCGACGTGTCGCGTCGAGGGGGGAACCGTCCTCGACGAGGGCATCGTGGCCGACGAGACGGGACGTCCTGGCGGCGACCGACCAGGGGAGGGATCGGGCGATGACTGACCACCCTGCGACCCCACCGGACGACCCGACCCCGGCGAACCCCGCGGAGGAGACCGGCGACGGTGCGGCCATCGAGGATGCGGCGGCGGTCGCGCTGGCCCGGGCTCGGGAGGCGGCCCGGGCGGCGGGGCTTCGTCCCAGCGCCTCCGGCCGGACCGGCCGCCGTCGTCGGCCCGGCACGGACACCGCTGGGGAGGCCGCAGCGGCGGCGAACGGGGTGCGCAGCGGCGAGGGGCGGGATCCGGTCACGCTCGGGGCGCAGCTGGACCGGCTGGTCGCCGAGCGGGGCTGGCAGGCGGACCTGGCGGTCGGCTCGGTGATCGCCCGCTGGCCGGCGGTCATCGGCCCGATCGTGGCCCAGCACGTGACCCCCGAGACCTTCGAGGACGGCGTGCTGACCGTCCGGGCCGATTCGACCAGTTGGGCGACGGAACTGCGCTACATGATCCCGGTGCTGCTCGAGCGACTCGCGGCCGAGGTGGGCGAGGGCATGGTCACCGACCTGCGCGTCGTCGGCCCGGCCGGGCGGAGTTGGCGGCACGGGCGGCGTACGGCGCCCGGCGGCCGCGGCCCGCGCGACACCTACGGGTGACCCTGCCGCGCAAGCCCCCCGAGCGAGCTCGCCAAGCGACCCTGCCAGGCGGGCCTGCCAAGCGAGCGTTACTGACCGTTCGTGACCTGCCCTTTTGGTGCCATGGCACCCTTTGGGCAGGTCACGAACGGTCGTGCTGTGGATAACCGGCCTTGCCGACATCTGAGTGCCGGTCCCTGCAGCCAGTTGCTCGCCGACCTGCGGGACAGCACCGCGCCGGGCGCCAAGGACCCGGCCCGGGAGCAGCGCCGGACGGGCGATCCGTCAGCGCCCCGGAGATGCGCTGACGACCCGGGTGAGATATGGGGAGTCATGACCGGCCCCGTTCGGCCCTCTGCGCGGCTCGCCGGGGCCATGCCTGGCGTGGGCACGCCAGACGCGCAGGTAGACTGTCGACGCTAAGCAAGTCCGTCGTTCGTGCTCGAGTCGTGCGCCGACGCCCGAGGCGCTCGGGCGCCCGGCGCGGTCCATCGACCGCAGCGTGAACGCCCATCCGGCAGGAGCGTCGTGACCGAGTCCCACGCCGAGCGCACCCCCCCGTCGCGCACCCCGACCGCCGGCGAAGCGGATCCGAATTACGACGCCAGCGCGATCACCGTCCTGGAGGGCCTGGAGGCCGTCCGCAAGCGGCCCGGCATGTATATCGGCTCGACCGGCGAGCGCGGCCTGCACCACCTGGTCTGGGAGATCGTCGACAACGCCGTGGACGAGGCGCTCGCCGGCTATGCCACCCGCGTCGACGTCACGCTCCTGCCCGACGGCGGGGTGCGGGTCGTCGACAACGGCCGCGGCATCCCCACCGACATCCACCCGCAGGAGGGGATGTCGGCCGTCGAGCTCGTGCTCACCCAGCTGCACGCGGGCGGGAAGTTCGGCGGCGGCGGCTACAAGGTCTCCGGCGGCCTGCACGGCGTCGGCTCCTCCGTGGTCAACGCGCTGTCCTCGCGGCTCGAGGCCGAGGTGCGTCAGAAGGGCCATGTCTTCCGCATGGCGTTCGAGCTCGGCGTGCCCGTCGCCCCGCTGGAGAAGATGGAGGCGACCGACCAGACCGGCACGACCATCACCTTCTGGGCCAGCAAGGACATCTTCGAGACCACGACGTACGACTTCGAAACCATCCGGGCGCGGTTCCAGCAGTACGCCTTCCTCAACAAGGGCCTCACGATCACCCTCACCGACGAGCGGCCGCAGGCCGTCGAGGTCGCCGAGGGCGAGCTGGAGGAGGCTGAGGAGCTGCACGAAGCCCAGCCAGAGTCCGGAATGGCTGGGGCGGCGGGGGGCGCCGGCTCGGACGACCGGGAGTCCCGCGGGGCGGGCGACGACAAGGCTGGGATCGACGAGAAGGCCGCGGCCGCCGACAGCGCCCGCGCCGGTGAGGTCGCCACCGACGAGACGGGGCGGGCGAAGGGGCGCACGGTCACCTACCGGTACGACGGGGGGTTGGTCGACTACGTCACGCACCTGAACGCCAGCAAGCGCAGCGAGCCGGTGCACCCTGATGTCATCTCCTTCGAGCTGGAGAACGGCGAGCGCAACCTCTCCCTCGAGGTGGCGATGCAGTGGACGACGGCATACAGCGAGTCGGTGCACACCTACGCGAACACGATCAACACCCACGAGGGCGGCACCCACGAGGAGGGCTTCCGGGCCGCGTTGACCCGGTTGATCAACGAGTTCGGCCGGAAGCAGAACCTGCTCAAGGAGAAGGACGAGAACCTCACCGGCGACGACGTCCGGGAGGGGCTCACCGCGGTCATCTCGGTGAAGCTGGGTGAGCCGCAGTTCGAGGGTCAGACCAAGACCAAGCTGGGCAACTCCGAGGTCAAAGGGTTCGTCCAGGGCGCGATGACCAGCGAGTTCGGCGACTGGCTGGAGCGGCACCCGACCGAGGGTCGCGAGATCGTCCGCAAGGCCGTGCAGGCCGCAGCGGCCCGGGTGGCGGCGCGCAAGGCCCGCGAGTCGACCCGGCGCAAGGGCCTCATGGACGGCGTTGGCCTGCCCGGCAAGCTGCGCGACTGCCAGTCCAAGGACCCCAGCGTCTCCGAGATCTACATCGTCGAGGGCGACTCCGCCGGCGGCTCGGCCAAGGACGGCCGCAACCCGTTCAACCAGGCGATCCTGCCGATCCGCGGCAAGATCCTCAACGTCGAGAAGGCCCGCATCGACAAGGTGATGGCCAACACCGAGGTGCAGGCCCTGATCAGCGGGTTCGGCACCGGCGTCGGCGAGGACTTCGACCTGGACAAGGCCCGGTATCACAAGATCATCCTGATGGCGGATGCCGACGTCGACGGCATGCACATCCGAACCCTCCTGCTCACGCTGCTGTTCCGGTTCATGCGCCCGCTGATCGAGGCCGGCTACGTCTACCTGGCGCAGCCGCCGCTCTATCGGCTGAAGTGGAGCAACCACCCGCACGAGTTCGCCTTCTCCGACAGGGAGCGCGACGAGATGCGACTGCGGGGCGAGACGCAGGGCTGGCGCTTGCCGAAGGAAGCACCCGTGCAGCGCTACAAGGGCCTCGGCGAGATGAACGCCAAGGAGCTGTGGGAGACCACGATGGACCCCGAGCACCGGGTGCTCCTGCAGGTCACCCTCGATGACGCCGCGGCCGCCGACGAGATCTTCTCCGTGCTGATGGGCGAGGACGTCGAGAGCCGGCGCGGCTTCATCCAGCGCAACGCCCGCGACGTGCGCTTCCTCGACCTGTGAACCGGGCGCCCGCCGCCCCCGACGTACGAGCTGACCCACCCCTCGAACAGGACGCATCGTGACCGACGAGACCACGCCGCCGCAGGACCCAGGCGACGACGAGCAGGGCTTCGACCGGGTCGAGCCCGTCGACCTGAACGCGGAGATGCAGCGCAGCTACATCGACTACGCGATGAGCGTCATCGTCAACCGCGCGCTGCCCGACGTGCGCGACGGGCTCAAGCCGGTGCACCGCCGGATCATCTACGCGATGTACGACGAGGGCTACCGTCCCGACCGCGGCTACAACAAGTGCGCCCGCGTCGTCGGCGACGTGATGAGCAAGTACCACCCGCACGGCGACAGCGCGATCTACGACGCCCTGGTGCGGCTCGCGCAGGGCTGGGTGATGCGCTATCCGCTGATCGACCCGCAGGGCAACTTCGGCAACGCCGGCGACGATGGGGCCGCCGCGGCCCGCTACACCGAGTGCCGCATGATGCCGCTCGCGATGGAGCTGGTCCGCGACATCGACGAGGAAACCGTCGACTTTCACGACAACTACGACGGCAAGGACCGCGAGCCGGACGTCCTGCCCGCGCGCTTCCCGAACCTGCTGGTCAACGGCAGCGCGGGCATCGCGGTCGGGATGGCGACGCAGATCCCGCCGCACAACCTGCGCGAGGTCGCCGCGGCGGCGCAGTGGGTGCTGGAGCACCCGGACGCCCCCAAGGAGGAGCGCCTCGAGGCCTGCCTGCGGCTGATCAAGGGCCCCGACTTCCCGACGTACGGCCTGATCATGGGCCGGCGCGGCATCGAGGACGCCTACCGGACCGGCCGCGGCTCGATCACCATGCGGGCCCGGGTTGAGGTCGAGGAGATCAACGGGCGGACCTGCCTCGTGGTCACCGAGCTGCCGTACATGGTCAACCCCGACGCCCTCGCCCGCAAGATCGCCGAGCTGGCCAAGGACGGCAAGCTCTCCGGGATCGCGGACGTCGCCGACGAAACCTCCGGGCGCACCGGGCAACGGCTGGTCATCGTGCTGCGTCGAGACGCGGTCGCCAAGGTCGTGCTCAACAACCTCTACAAGCACACCCAGCTGCAGACGACGTTCGGGGCCAACATGCTGGCCCTCGTCGACGGGGTGCCCCGCACGCTGCCGATCGGCGCGTTCGTCCGGTACTGGGTGGAGCACCAGATCGAGGTCGTCGTACGCCGGACGCAGTACCGCCTCAAGCGCGCCATGGAGCGGATGCACATCCTGCGCGCGCTGCTCAAGGCGCTGGACGCCCTCGACGAGGTGATCGCGCTGATCCGCGCCTCGGAGAGCGCCGACGCCGCGAAGTCGGGGCTGATGACGCTGCTGGACATCGACGAGGAGCAGGCCCAGGCCATCCTCGACATGCAGCTGCGCCGCCTGGCCGCCCTGGAGCGGCAGCGGCTCATCGACGAGCACGACGAGCTCGCCCGCCGCATCGCCGACTACGAGGACATCCTCGCCACGCCGGGGCGGCAGCGCGCGATCGTCAGCGAGGAGCTGGCGGAGATCGTCGACAAGTACGGCGACGACCGGCGCAGCCAGATCGTCCCGTTCGACGGCGACATGTCGATGGAGGACCTGATCCCGCAGGAGGACGTGGTCGTCACGATCACGCGCGGGGGTTACGCCAAGCGGACGGCGGTCACGGCGTACCGGAGCCAGAAGCGCGGCGGCAAGGGGGTGCGCGGCGCGCAGCTGCGCGGCGACGACATCGTCGAGCACTTCTTCGTCTCCACGACACACCACTGGCTGCTGTTCTTCACGAACTTCGGCCGGGTCTATCGCGCGAAGGCCTACGAGCTGCCCGAGGGCAGCCGCGACGCCAAGGGTCAGCACGTGGCGAACCTGCTGGCGTTCCAGTCCGACGAGCGCATCGCGGCGGTGCTGGCGCTGGAGAACTACGAGGTGCAGCCCTATCTCGTGCTGGCGACCAAGGCCGGGCTGGTGAAGAAGACCCGGTTGGTGGAGTACGACAGCCCGCGCAGCGGCGGACTCATCGCGGTGAACCTGCGCGACGGCGACGAGCTGGTCGGCGCCCGGGTCTGCGATGCGGCCGACGATCTGTTGCTGGTCTCCCGGGGCGGGCAGGCGCTGCGGATCCACGCCGACGACGACACGCTGCGGCCGATGGGCCGCGCCACGAGCGGCGTGACCGGGATGAAGTTCCGGGCCCGGGACACGCTGCTGGCGATGAGCCTGATCCCGCACGACGAGGACCCGGACGTCTTCGTGGTCTTCGAGAATGGGCTGGCCAAGCGGACCCCGGCGTCGGACTACCCCGTCAAGGGGCGGGCCGGGCTGGGGGTGCGTGCGGCCGCGGTCTCGGAGCGGGGTGGCGACCTCGTCGGGGCCCTCACCGTGGCCGAGGACGACGAGGTCATGGTCGTCATGGAGAAGGGCAAGATCGTGCGGTCGCGGGCGGACGGCGTACGCCGTACGGGGCGCAACACGATGGGCGTCCAGTTCGCCAAGCCCGATCCCGGGGACGCGATCGTCGCCGTGGCGCGCAACGCGGAAAGCGAGGACGACGACGACCCCGCGGCCGACGAACCGGGTTCGGCGGGACCGAATGCGTCCGCCGAGCCGGCGGATTCGCACGTCGGTTCGGTAACTGAGCAGGATGGCGAGGCGCCCGCGGACGACGCGGACGGTACCGTGACCGGGAGCAGTGCCGACGACGGAGGTGAGCAGTGACGGCGAACAGCACACCGGGCGCCACGGCGTCCGAGCGGGACGAGGCCGCGAAGTCCACGACGGCGAAGTCGACGTCCGCGACGGCCACCACGTCCACCACAGCGTCGGCGGCCGACGCCTCGGCCAAGGGCCGAACGGACACGACCCGTCGGGTGAAGCTAACACTGTCGCGGGTCGACCCGTTCTCAGTGCTGAAGATCTCGTTCCTGCTGTCGGTCGCCCTGGGCATCGCCGCGGTCGTCGCGGTCGCCGTCCTGTGGGGGATGCTCAACGGCATGGGCGTCTTCTCGACCATCACCGAGTCGGTGAACGAGCTGCAGTCCGGCGCCCAGAGCGGCAACAAGGTCGACATCGGGGACTGGTTCTCGTTCGGGCGGGTGCTCGCCCTGGCCGTCGTGTTCGGCGGGATCGACGTCATCCTGCTGACCGCGATCGCGACCCTGACGGCGTTCGTCTACAACGTCTGCGCCACCCTGCTGGGCGGCGTGCAGGTGACGCTGTCCGACGACTGATCTGCCCGCGGAGCCGTTTTGGCGCGACCGTCCACGTGCGATAACCTAGCCAGGCGCTTCAGCCAGTCGGTCGAAGCCAGGGGCCTATAGCTCAGACGGTTAGAGCGCTTCCCTGATAAGGAAGAGGCCACAGGTTCAAGTCCTGTTAGGCCCACGACGACGGCTCCGGCGGTTCCCGCCGGAGCCTTTCGCTGTCTCCGGGAGGGACATGAGCAAGGTAGCGCGGCTTCCTCTCGACTGGACCACCCTCATCCCGTCCCTCGGCGCGGTGCTGCTGCCCTTCGTGTGGGGGCGCGAGCTCCCCGTGCTCGTGGTCGTCTTCCTCGCGGCCCTCCTCGGCGCGAGTGTCCTCGCGGCCGTCCACCACGCCGAGGTGGTGGCGCACCGCGTCGGCGAGCCGTTCGGGTCGTTGGTGCTGGCCGTCGCGGTGACGATCATCGAGGTGGGGCTGATCCTGACCCTCATGAGCGCCGGTGGCGAGGCCTCCCAGACGCTGGCCCGGGACACGATCTTCTCCGCGGCGATGATCACGCTCAACGGCATCGTGGGGATATCGCTGCTGGTCGGGGCGATGAAGCATCGGCTCGTGTACTTCAACCCGGAGGGCACGGGCGCCGCCCTCGCCACCGTGCTGACGCTGGCCACGCTGGGCCTCGTGCTGCCGCGGTTCACCCAGGAGCCGGGACCGCAGTATTCGCCCAGCCAGCTGGCGTTCGCCGCGTTCGCCTCGCTGCTGCTCTACCTGATGTTCGTCTCCACCCAGACCCGGCGGCATCGCGACTTCTTTCTGCCCGTCCGCAAGGACGGCACGCCGCTGGACGAGCGGGACGGCGAGGGACATGCCGAGCCGCCGAGCGACAAGGAGGCGCTGAAGAGCGTGATTCTGCTGCTCGTCTCGCTGGTCGCCGTCGTGGGACTCGCCAAGGCCGAGTCGCCCGCGATCGAGGCCGGGGTGGCCGCTGCCGGCCTGCCGGCGTCCTTCGTCGGTGTCGTCATCGCGCTGTTGGTCCTGGCCCCGGAGACGCTGGCCGCGGTGCGCGCCTCGGCCCGCAACCGCGCCCAGACGAGCCTCAACCTGGCAGTGGGCTCGGCCATGGCCAGCATCGGCCTGACCATCCCCGCGATCGCGGTGGCGTCCATCTGGCTAGACGGGCCCCTCATGCTCGGGCTGGACTCGGTGCAGATCACCCTGCTGCTGATCACGGGGGTGGTGTCGGTGCTGACGGTCATGCCCGGCCGGGCGACCCGACTGCAGGGCGGGGTGCATCTGGTGCTGCTGCTGGCGTTCGTGTTCCTGGCCGCAAACCCGTAGCACGTGGTCGGAGCGACGGTCCAGGTCATCGCTGGTGGCCGCCGGAGCAGGCCGCCTAGGCTGGGGCCATGGACGCGGCCGACCTGGTGCGCCTGCGGCGGGCGCGCGACCGGATGGACCGGGACTATGCGGAGCCCCTCGACGTGCCGGCCCTGGCCCGCGAGGCGCACATGTCGGTCGGGCACTTCCAGCGGGCGTTCAAGGCGACGTACGGCGAGACGCCGTACAGCTATCTGATGACCCGGCGTATCGAGCGCGCCAAGGCGCTGCTGCGCGGCGGGGACTGGTCGGTGACGGACGCGTGCATGGCGGTGGGTTGTACGTCGTTGGGGTCGTTCAGCAGCCGCTTCACGCAGCTGGTGGGGATGACGCCGAGCGAGTACCGGGCCGCCGACCACTCCGGGCTTCTGCGCATCCCGGGATGCGTGGCCAAGCGGGTGACCCGGCCCGTCCGTCGACCGAGCTGACGAAGACCCGACGACGATCGAGACGGTCATTTTCGGAGAAGCGCGCGGCCGGGGTGGCTGCGTAGCGTCGTGGCCATGACAACGAACACCACCACCGCCCAGACCACCCAGACCACGTCCCCCGTCGCCGGGCTGCGCCTGAACCACGCGTTTGTGCTGGTCGACGACATGGATGCGGGGCTGGCCTTCTACCACGGCGTCCTCGGCCTGCCCGTTGCGACCGACGTCACCACGCCCGAGGGCTTCCGCTGGCTGTCCCTCGGCGTGCCCGGGCAGCCGGGCCTGGAGATCGTGCTGCAGCTCGACAACTGCTACCCCGGCATCACCGCCGACGACGAGCGAGCCATCGCGGACCTGCGCGCGAAGGGCTTCCTGTCGACGCTGATCTTCTCGATCGACGACGTGGACGCCCTCTTCGAACGGGTGCGGGCTAGCGGCGCGGACGTGCTCCAGGAGCCGACGGACCAGTTCTACGGCGTCCGGGACTGCGCCTTCCGCGACCCGGCCGGCAACATGGTCCGGTTCAACCAGCCGAGCCCGACGGCCTGAGATGTGCCTGCCAGGACGTTGGCCGCCCACCGGCTCGGCGGGTGCCGGTGTCGGCTCGGCTGGTCGCGTAGGCTTGGCCTATGCGCAGACTGGTAGCGATGGCCTCGGCCGTGGTGGCGGGCCTCGTGGTGGCCCGGAAGGTCCAGGAGCAGCAGGAGGAGCAGGACCTGTGGGCTCAGGTGACCGATCCGGCGCCGACGCCGCAGGGCCGCCCGACGGCGTGAAAGCCGGTTTGTCGCGATAACGTGGCGCCGCGGCGGTCGTACGGCGAGTGCCGGCACCGCCGACCGCGCGA
Source organism: Austwickia sp. (assembly GCA_016699675.1). NCBI lineage: Bacteria > Bacillati > Actinomycetota > Actinomycetes > Micrococcales > Dermatophilaceae > Austwickia > Austwickia sp. Next base: position 1,572,651 of record CP064985.1, read on the forward strand.
GGGGCCTTGGCGCAATTGGTAGCGCACCTGCTTTGCAAGCAGGGGGTTAGGGGTTCGAGTCCCCTAGGCTCCACCCAATGTGTCTTACGGGAACACGCGACATCGGAAGATGTGGAGTGTTCCCGTTCGGCTTCCTTGCCTCTGGTCGCCTCGCGGACGATCGTTGCGAATGGCTCTGCGAGGCGTGGACGTAGCTGCTCGTCTTCGGTGATCTCCAGCCGCGTGTAAAACGCTTGGTTCGCGAGCCTCCTGCTGCCGTCGTCAGAGCGCGCGTAGGCCCGGTGCGCGTCGGTCAGCAGCCTCAGGCTGTCGTGGAGGAACGCGCGCCCACCGGTGTGTTGTTCGTCCTGCTGGGCGAGGCGCTGCTCGATGTCGGCCAGGCCGGTCCGGATGCGGTCTTGGTGCCGCTTGAGCGTCGGGAGGTCGATGGCGTCGGCGAAGTGCGCGCCCAGCAGCTTGTCGCTCTCGGCCTCCAGACGTGCCCGGTTCGCGGTGAGGTCGGCGAACTCCTGATCCCGCCCGACACTGCGCTTGTCGAAGGCAGCGTCGACCTCGGCGGCGAGGTGCCGATAGTCGTCTTCGCTGATCGTGATCGAGGCGTATGAGTCCTCGACCAGCCGTTCCGCAACCTGCACGGGAACCGCGCGCCGAGTGCAACTCGTCTTCTTCGCGGCTCGACCCGAGCAGACGAAGTAGGCGTAGGTCGTGCCGCGCGGGTTGGTCGCGAAGTCCAGCAGCATCCGCGACCCGCACGATCCGCAGTGCAGCAGGCCTTTCAGGTGGTGGGCGTGGGTGACGTGTCGCGTCATCCTGGCGTTGCGCGCCTTCAGCAGCGATTGCACCTGGTCAAACAGCGCGGGCTCCACCAGTGGCTTGTGCGCGCCGGGATGCAGCGCTCCCTTGTAGCGGATCACTCCGGCGTAGTACGGGTTCGTGAGTAGCTTGTATGTCGGCGGCCACGAGAAACTGCCCGGAGACGGCCACGAAGCTGCCCGCTGGCGGACGTGAGAACTGCCCACTGACGGTCATGGGATCTGCCCGACACGACGTCGTCTGCCTCGCCGACCTGCGCGGTTGAGGCCCCTTCCTCGGGTGCGATGAGCGGTGCTGATGCGCCCTATCGCTCCCGAGGAAGGGATGAGTTGAAGTCTGCCGAGGAGATCATGGAAATGTTGGATGCCTACGACCTAACAGGTTCGTTGCGCGATGCCGGCGAGCTGGCTGGCTGCTCCCACCACACGGTGGAAGCGGTACGTGGATCGCCGTGCTGGCGGCGGGGAGTTGCCGGCGGCGGCGGTGCGGCCGATGTTGATCGATGAGTATCTGCCCAAGGTCGAGGAGTGGGTCGAGCGGTCGGTCGGGAAGGTCCGTGCCGATGTGGCGCACGAGAAGCTGCTCGCCCTGGGCTACGGAGGGTCGGAGCGCACCACCCGCCGTGCGGTCGCGAAGGTCAAGAAGTCCTACCGGGCCGGACACGTGCGGGTGCACCGTCCCTGGGTGACTGAGCCGGGGATGTGGTTGCAGTACGACTACGGCGATGGCCCCGTCGTCGACGGCGTCAAGACCGTGCTGTTCGTCGCCTGGCTGGCTTGGTCGCGGTTCCGGGTCGTGTTGCCGATCCGCGACAAGACGATGCCCTCGGTGTTCGCTGCCCTGGACGTGACGTTCCGGCGGCTGGGTGGGGTGCCGACCTATGTGTTGACCGACAACGAGAAGACCGTCACGGTCGAGCACATCGCCGGAATTCCGGTGCGGAATCCGCAGCTGGTGGCGTTCGCCGAGCACTACTCGATGGTCGTGCACACCTGCGTCCCGGCCGATCCGGCGTCCAAGGGCGGCACCGAGTCGTCGGTGAAGATCAGCAAGGCCGACCTGGTCCCCAAGGACACCAACCTGCGCGAGGGGTACGCCTCGTTCGCCGAGCTAGGGCGGCGTGCGTGGAGTTCTGCGAGAAGGTCAACACCCGAGCGCACCGGGTCACTCGTCGGCCACCGATCGAGATGCTCGCCGAGGAACGGGTCCGGCTGCACCCGGTCCCGATGACCCCCACACGGTCGCGTTCGGCACCACGCGGGTGGTGCCGGGCAACACACCGATGGTGATGTTCGAGTCCGGCCAGTACTCGGTCCCGCATGCCCTGCTGGGTGCGACGGTGTGGGTCCGTGCCCATGGTGTCGGCGAGGACGAGTGGGTCGTCATCGTCCACGTCGGCCAGGACGGTCCCCTCGAAGTCGCCCGCCACCGCCGGGCCACACCCGGCACCCCGAAGATCGATGACGAGCACTTCCCAGCCCAGCCGTCCGGGCCACTGGACCGCCAGCCCCGTGCGAAGAACCCGGCCGAGTCCGACTTCCTCGACCTGGGCGAGGGCGCGAGGTTGTGGCTGATCGAGGCCGCCGCCGCAGGCACACCACGGATGCGCGTCAAGATGGCCGAAGCCCTCAGCTTGGCCAAGCTGTTCGACCCCGTCGAGGTCGACTGGGCACTGGGCCACGCCGCCGTGCACGGCCGGTTCGCCGAAGCAGACCTGTCCTCGATCCTGGACCACCACGCCCGAGCACCGAAAGCCGGTGAGCACCGGGCCAGCGAGGACTCCTCGCTGACCCAGGGCACCAGCGCATGGGCACGGCTCGGTGAACAGGTCGGCCAGCACGACGGCCGCGACGGGAACGAGGTGGCCCGATGACGACGAGAAGCACGGCGTCAGCACCGCCGCTGCCAGCCGAACTGGAGGAGCTGTTGCGCCGGTTGCGGCTGCCGCACATCCGTCGTCACGCACCCGAGGTCGTCGCAACCGCGAAAGCCCAACGCTGGGAGCCCGCCGAGGTGTTGAAGGCGCTGTTCGCCGAGGAGGTCGCCGGCCGGGAGCGTTCCGCACTTGTCACCCGGCGAGCGTCGGCGGGCTTCCCCACCGGGAAGACCTTCGACGCGTGGCAGCCCGAGGCATCCTCGATCCCAGTCCCGACCCAGCAGGCGCTCCGCACCCTGGAATGGGTCCACCGCCGCGAGAACCTCGTGGTCTGCGGCCCGTCGGGCACCGGGAAGACGTTCCTGCTGGAGGCCCTTGGCCAGCAAGCCGTCGAGGCCGGGTTGAAGGTCGCCTGGTTCACCCTGGAAGACCTCGGCGTCCTACTCCGAAGGCACCGTGCGGACGACACTGTCACCAAGGCCATCGCCCGGGTCCTGCGCGCCGACCTGGTCATCGTCGATGACATCGGCCTGCTGCCGGTCGCCGCGGACGCCGCCGAGGGGCTCTACAGACTCGTCGACGCCGCCTATGAGAAGCGGTCAGTCGCGATCAGCTCGAACCTCCACCCCTCTGGGTTCGACGAGCTGATGCCCAAGACGCTGGCCACCGCCACGGTGGACCGACTGCTCCACCACGCCCACGTCTGCCAGACCAGCGGCGACAGCGTCCGGCTCACCCAAGCACTCGCCGGTCAAGGGGTGAGCCCGTTGAACTGACCACCCTGGTCGGTGGTGGCCACAACCCCCTTGGGTAGATCCCGTGGCCACCACCGGGCAGATCTCGTGACCGTCAGCGGGCAGCTTTCATGTCCGCCACTGGGCAGTTCCGACTGTCCCTTGACACTTGTAGAGGGTGTTCTTCCCCAGCGGCTTCGATGGCCGTTTCGGCGACGGCACCGTCGTCAATCCCCGGGCGGTGAGTTCACGCAACAGCCCGGTGACCGAGGTCTCGCCCCAGGCGTAGGTCTCGAACGCCCACCGGATCAACGGTGCGCGCTCGGGATCGACCTCGACCGTTCGAACCTCGCGGCCGTGCTCGTCGGTGCGACGGACGTTGAGGTAGCCGACCGGGGCGCGCATCGGGGTTCCGCCCTGCGCGAGCTTCTGGGTGAGGCCTTTGGTGACTTCGGTGGCGAGGTTGCGGCTGTAGAACTCCGCGATGGACGACATGATTCCGTGGACCAGCATCCCCGATGGGGTTTGGTCGATCGACTCCGTCGCCGATACCAAGGTGACGCCTGCGGCGAGAAGGGCTTCGTGAATCCTCACGTCATCAGCGCGGTTGCGGGCGAGCCGGTCGAGCTTGTGCACGATGCAGAACTCCACCCTTGTTGCCGCGATGAACGCAAGCATGTCTTGCAGCCCTGAACGGTCTGCCGACCTGGCCGACTCGCCCGCGTCCACGAACTCGCGTACGACCCGCGCTTCCAGCTCGACGGCCTTCCTCGCGTTGGCCTCACGTTGCGCGGGGATCGAGAAACCTTCCTCAGTTCCACCGCGTTCGGCCTGCTCCCGCGTCGAGACACGGAGGTAGGACACCGCAAGCAGCACCGGGACATCGGCCTCGACGGCGGTGTCGGTGGTGACTGTGGTGCTCATGGTGGCCTCCTTCGCCTCGAAAGGATCGTCAACAGGTTGGGGTCGTACCGGGCGACGGTGGTGGAGGATGTCCACCACCGTGATGCCGTGCGGAGCGGTCGCCTTCGGGGGCTGACGGTCCCGGAATTTTCCCGGAACCGCCAAGGCGTCCCGATGCTTCAGGTCCGATGCCGTCCGGCAGGCCCAGGCCGTAGGGGTCTGGCTCGCCGTTGACCCAGGCGCGATGCCGTGCCTCCGCGATCCCGAGCACCCACTCGATGAGCTTGCCCAGGTCAGGCGTGTCTCGTCGCGTCGACCTCAGCCGCAGATGCCGATCGTCTGTCCTCATGGCAGGTAGGTGCGCAGCACCTCCCAAAACGCGGACGACCGAACCGAATTACTGCCCGCCAGACAGACCCTGTTCGAGATGACACGCTTCTTGCAGATCAAGGACCGGACTAGTCCGTATGGAATTGTGATTGAGGCCAGACTACCGCTCTTCGGCGACCTCGGGCAGAGCGAACTTCGGCAGGTGTAGCAGGCCGCGCCCGAGAGCCGCCGTGAACAGTTCCTCCGCGAGAGCGTCGAACTCTGGCGCCAGGAACCGTGCTGCCGCGTCCGCGATGTCAAGGTCCGTGCCCGGCTCGTCGGCGCGCAGTCGCAGGACGATGACAGCACGGATGTCATCGCACCAATCCTGGGTCGCGGTGGCCAGTGACGGGATCGCTCCAGCGACCGCGTCGGCGAGGAGCCTGGCCAGAGCCTGGCCCTCCAGGCGAGCGAACAGCCGATCCAGGGCCGCCACGATGCTGGCCCGTACTTCTTCAACCTCGGAGCCGTTGGGTGTGGGGCTGCCGTCGAGGAACGCGAGAGTGCTGGCCCGCATGTGACTAATCGCGTCCAGTGCGAGCCCTTCCTTCCCCTTGCCAGGGAAGTGGTGATACATGCTCCCGTGGCCGACCCCGGAGCGCTGCTGGAACATCTGCGGACTCGTCGCCTCGAACCCCCGCTCTGCGAGCAGAGAGCATGCAGCAGCGACAAGCTTCTGCTTCGAGTCATACGCCGGACGACCCGGCCCACGCCGCCTCTCCATCATCCCAGCCACTCCTCACTCGACGGCCCCGCCAGTCGCATCAGCAATTTCGTACAGACTAGTACGGACCTTGATCTGCAAGACGCGTGATCACTCGAACGAGGTCAGTAGCAACAAGCGAAACTGACGAGCGTGACGACCGGGGAGGAGCGGTACTCTGCTCGCGGTCTGCGTGTTCCCGGCGGCGTGTCAGTGGGCCCAGATACGATGGGATGGTGCTGATGGCGGACCTCCTGGATGTCGCCGAGGTCGAGCGAGTTGCCGCCCTCGGTGGGCTCGATGCGCGCACGCAGAGCGAGCTTGGTCAGTTCTTCACGCCTGCAGCTGCGGCTCAGCTCATCGCTTCGATGCCCCGCTTACCCGAGGCGGGAACTCTGCGTGTGCTTGACCCTGGCGCGGGCTCAGGCGTGCTTGCCGCAGCACTCGTCAGCCGCGCGCTATCGGAGCGACCGGGCCTGTCGATTGAGATCGTTGCGGTTGAGCGCGACCCCGCTGTGTTGCCGAGTCTTCGGGCCACGCTCTCTGCGTGCGAGCACGCTGGCGGTGGCCGAGTCCACGCCGAGGCTGTCGAAGCGGACTTCATTCTCGACTCCGTCGGCTTGGGTGCGTCACTCAGCCTTGATGGCCAGTTCGATCTCGTGATCGAGAACCCTCCATACGGGAAGCTGGCGGTGTCCAGCGCACATCGCACGGCCATGCGTGCTGCCGGAGTCGATGCGCCCAACCTGTATGCGGCGTTCCTTTCTCTGTCCGTCGCGGCACTCAGGGCAGGCGGGCAGGTCGTCGCGATCACCCCCCGCTCCTTCTTCAACGGCCCATACTTCGGCGCATTCCGTGCCCACTTGCTCGACTCAATCGCGCTCGACCGAGTGCACGTCTTCGATTCCCGCTCGACAGTCTTCGCAGATACCGGGGTCCTCCAGGAAAACGTGGTCTTCGCCGGAACACGAGGTGCGACGCCTGGGGTCGTCGAAATTTCGGTCAGCCGCAGCCATACCGATGACATCTCGTCCCGTGCCGTTGCCTACGAAGAGGTCGTCTTCCCCAACGACCCCCACCGATTCATCCGGCTGGCGACCAATGCCGACGACACGGCTGTCGCCGACGTGGTGCTCTCCCAGCCGTGCTCGCTGACCGATCTTGGTGTTCAAGTCTCCACTGGTCGGGTGGTGGACTTCCGGTCGCGTCATGCTCTGAGCGCCGTCGAACAGCCGGACGCCGTGCCATTGGTCTATCCCGGCAATCTCCGGGACGGCAGCGTGCTCTGGCCACGAGAGATTCGTAAGCCCCAGTGGTTCCGACCCAGTGATGACAAGGACCGCGGAATGCTCCTGCCAGAGGGCTGGTACGCGGTCGTCAAGCGTTTCAGCGCGAAGGAAGAGCGCCGTCGGATCGTTGCTTCGGTCTGGTCTCCCGTGGATAACCCCGGCGAGGTGGCGTTCGAGAACCACCTCAACGTTTTCCATGTCGGAGGCCACGGCTTGGACAAGGACCTCGCCAAGGGCATCGCCATGTGGCTCAACTCCTCCGTCATCGACAAGTTCTTCCGAACTTTCTCCGGTCACACCCAGGTCAACGCCACCGACCTACGAACCTTGCGGTTCCCCACAGCAGCCGCACTGCGCGACCTGGGCCGCAACGGTGCCGCGTCCCAGGTCGAAGTGGACTTCTTGGTCATGGAGTTGATCGCCGCGTGAGCGAGTTGAGCGAGACCGCCTATGAGCGAGTGGAAGATGCGCGGGTAGTCCTCGAAACGCTCGGCATGGACGCGGAGCGCAGTAACGAACGATCGGCGCTTGTGCTCCTGGCGCTTCTGCGCCTCGCGCCATCCGAGTCTTGGGCCGAGGCCGCGAACCCGATGCTCGGCACGCGGGCGATCATGGACTTCATCCGTGACGAGTACGGCAAAGACTACGCACCGAACACTCGCGAGACGGTCCGTCGGTTCACGCTCCATCAGTTCGTGGAGGCACAGCTCGTAGTGCAGAACTCCGATGAGCCGCAACGCCCAGTCAACTCCCCAAAGTGGAACTACCAGGTCACCGCTGAGGCGTTGGAAGTCCTGCGTGCATACGGCACCGACTACTGGCAGTTGGCCGTCGACCAGTACCTCGCGGAGCTGCCAGGGCTCAAGGCCCGCTACGCGGCTGCGCGCGAGATGGATCGCATCCCGTTGACCCTTCCCGACGGGTCGACCTTCACCCTGACCCCCGGCGGCCAAAACGTGCTTCTCAAGTCAATGGTCGAAGACTTCTGCCCCCGCTTCACCCCAGGTGGGCAGGTGCTCTACATCGGCGACGCCGGCGACAAGTGGGCGCTCTTCGAACGCGAAGCCCTGGCGGCGCTCAACGTGAAGGTCAATGAGCATGGCAAGATGCCGGACCTCGTCATCTACCTTCCAGACCGCAACTGGTTGGTGCTCTTGGAAGCAGCAAGCTCCCACGGCCCGGTGGACTCCAAGCGACAAGCCGAACTCACCGACCTGTTCGCCGAGTCAACGGCAGGTCTCGTCTACGTGTCGTGCTTCCCTGACCGGGCGGAGTTCCGCAAGTACGTCGACAAGATCGCCTGGGAGTCCGAAGTCTGGTGCGCCGACCACCCGACCCACATGATCCACTACAACGGCGAACGCTTCCTCGGGCCATACGCCTGAGCATCGAACGAGGAAACAGTGACAAACCCCGATACCAGCTTCACCGCCAGCTCTGTCCGACTACAGACCCTCCTTGAGAATGCGAGAGAGGGGCGACTCCAGCTGCCTGACTTTCAGCGCAGCTGGGTGTGGGATGAAGAGCGTATCCGGGGCCTGATTGCTTCCATTTCTCGAGGGTTCCCAGTTGGTGCCGTCATGACCCTGCGTACAGGCGGTGCAGTGGACTTCAAGCCACGGCCGTTGGAGGGAGCACCCGCGGCTGCGGCTGATGAGACTCCCGACTCCCTCTTGCTTGACGGCCAGCAACGTCTCACATCCCTGTACCAAGTACTGGTGCGCAAGCAGGTCGTGGCGACCTTGACTCCGAGGCGCCAGCGGGTAAGAAGGTGGTTCTATCTCGACATTGAGAAATGCCTGGACGAGGCCGGGGATCGTGATGAGGCCGTTGTCATCCTTCCCGAGAGCCGACGGGTGACGTCAGAATTCGGGCGGGTAGTCGAACTCGATCTCTCCACGCGCGAGTTGGAGTTCGAGAACATGATGTTCCCACTGACCTCGGTCCTCGACTACGCCGACTGGCAAACGGCGTTCGTAATGCAATACAGCGGGACTGCGGACTTCCAAACTCGGTTCCAGCGACTGAACGAGTTCCATGAACGGGTAATCAAGAACTTCACGGCGTACCTCGTGCCGCAGATTGAACTTTCAGCGTCCACAAGCAAAGAAGCGGTCTGTGTCGTTTTCGAGAAGGTGAATACTGGCGGTAAGGCGCTCGACGCCTTCGAACTCATCACCGCTATGTATGCAGCCGATGGCTACGAATTGCGAAAGGACTGGTTTGGCACAGAAGAGGGCGAAGGGCGGCATGGCAGACTGCGCGCAGCAATGCAGCTGCCATCAGCGGCAGAAGGCGTGCTCTCCGGGGTCGGGAACACCGACTTCCTACAAGCGATCTCGTTGTTTCACACACGAGACTTGCGTGAATCCGCGAAGGCGGAGGGCAAGGTGGGCAGAGAGCTACCTCAAGTCTCCGCGACCAGGCAGGTCCTGCTCAATCTCCCGTTGGACGCGTACAAGCAGTACCAGCACCGCGTCGAAGAGGGCTTCCTCTCAGCCGCCAAGTTCCTGATCCAGCTCGACATCTACCGCGTGAAGGACTTGCCCTACCAGAGCCAAGTTGTCCCACTTGCTGCGATTCTCGCCGAACTTGGTCGCGATGCTGACTCACCGGCAGCTATCGAGAAGATTCGTCGGTGGTATTGGAATGGCGTTTTCGGTGAGCTATACGGCTCGTCCACTGAGACGCGAATCGCGAAGGACTTCATCGAGGTTGTGGACTGGGTGCGCGGTGGCTCCGAGCCCTCGACAGTGCGCGACGCAACGGTGCGAGCTGATCGTCTGGATACGATGCGCATGAGACTCTCTGCCGCCTATAAGGGAGTGAACGCACTGCTCATGAACCGCGGGGCAGAGGACTTTCGTTCGGGACAGACATTCAGCCACACGATTTTCTTTGATGAGAACGTGGACATCCACCACATCTTCCCGCAGGACTGGTGCAAGAAGACGGGCATCTCGAAGCAGGTCTACGACTCGATCATCAACAAGACCCCACTTACGGCCCGGACCAATCGGATTATCGGAGGCGTCGCACCGAGCGAGTACCTCGCGCGTATCGAAGGCGACGGTGCTGAGCCCGAGGAAGTCAATAGCAGACTGCGGAGTCACCTCGTAGACCCGGCTCTGCTGCGCACCGACGACTTCGAGTCGGCGTTCCGAAAGCGCCGTAATGAGCTTGTGGCTCTGATCGAGAAGGCAATTGGAAAGCCTGTAATCATCACAGAACCTCCGGAAGCCGATGGGGACTTCGATGAGGATCCCACTGAAATCGAGGACCTCGGCTCCGACGCCTTGTGAGAAGTCATCCCGCTCGACCGGCTAATGCTCACGAATCCTGGCCCACACCGTGCCACGGTGGATGCCGAACTGCCTCGCCAGCGCGTTCACGCTGACGCCGCTCGCTCGGGCTGTTCGCATAGCGTCCACTTCGCTGTCCGTGAGGCGTGTTCGAGGTCGTCTACTTGGTTCCGCCGCCGCGCCAATCAGCGGGTCGTCCGACTCTCCGACAGGGGCGGGATCCTCGCAAATGCCTAGATTCCACGCGGAAACTAGCCGCTCAACCCGTGGTCGCCTGTTCCCGTAGTGCTCCATTGCGCCCACAGCTGAGCTGGGGGTCGCCCGAAGGGCGGCCCCCAGCTCAGGTTTCGGATGGGTGACTCGAACCCTTCAGCTGGGCTCCCGCTGCGAGCGAAGCGAGCAGGAGGGGATCGAGTCCCTCAGCTCTTCTGCCGGGTGATGTCACGCCGAGTGTGCCAGGCGGGACGCTGCGGTGTATGGGTAGCCCCGATGTGCCGGACGGGCGAGCGTCAATAGCGTTTTCGCGAAGCCCCCGTCCGGACACGAGGAGTACGTGCATGTCCCCCCTTCTTAGGGCCGCCGCAGTGGCCACCGCAGCTTTCCCGGCGTTCAGCGCCTCCATCACCGCGCACGCCGCGTAAGTGCTTCCGGACATCCCAGTGCGTGCAGCCGGTGCCGCCGTCAACGTCAACCCTGACCTGGCAACGGACTACGGTCCGACCCGGACCTTGCAGAGCACCACGTGCGACACGGGCCAATCCGTTGTCCAGTCGAGCATCACGTCAGTGAGTGTCGGCTATGAGCCCATGAGACTGCTGCACACGCAGGTGAGGCGTTGAGTCAAGCCGCCTGCGGGTACGTCCCACCTCAATGTGGGTGCTGCGACTCGAGCCCCTTGGCTGGGCACGTCGGCCCGTCGCGCAGCGAAGCGAGCAGTGGGGATCGAGTCCGCGAGCTCCGCGGGTTAGCTTTCCGTAGCCTCGTCGGCGGGCGTGGTGAGCACGCAGAACTCGTTGCCCTCCGGGTCGGCGAGGACCGCCCAGCCGGACTCCGGCGTCCGGCGGTCGTCTACCATCGTGGCGCCCAGCTCGAGGAGGCGATCGACCTCCTCGTCCCGCGTACGGTCCTTCGGACGCAGGCACATGTGCATCCGGTTCTTCACGGTCTTGGGCTCGGGCACCTTGAGGAACAACAGCCAGCGGCCGGCCGGACCCTTTAAGGCCGTCTCCTCGGTCGCCTGCCGCGCAGTCGGGGTCGGCGGTGAAGTCGTCGAGGACCTGATTCCACCAGATCATTTGGGCGTACGGGTCGGCAGCGTCGATGCAGAAGTTCGCCGTCTGGGACGTCATGGGCCCCACTGTGACACCGTCCCCAGCGCGCGTCGACAGGGATAGATGACGAGACCGGCCGCCCTTGACGTATGCGCCATGACGCATATTAGAATTGATGCATGAGTTCTGGAGCGCCCGGGATCCACCCGGATTGGCTCGCCGCGAGCGGGCTGTTCCAGTGCCTGTCAGCACCCCTTCGGATCGGCATCATCGCGTTGCTGGCCGAGCGGCCGCACACCGTCTCCGACCTCGTCGCCGCGCTGGATGCGCCGCAACCGCTGATCTCCCAGCACCTGCGGGTGCTGCGCGAGTCGTGCCTCGTGGACGGCGTACGGACCGGTCGCGTCACGACGTACGCCCTGATGGACGAGCACGTCGCCCACATCGTCCGCGACGGTATCGCCCACGCGGCGGAACACGACCCGCACGTTCCGAGAACCGAGCACAGCAAACCTCGAAAGGATCCGTCATGAGCCACACCCAGGCTGAGCCGCACGCCGATCACACCCACGGGCCCGACTGCGGGCACGAGTCGGTCGTGCACCACGACCACGTCGACTACCTGCACGACGGGCACGCGCACAAGGTGCACGGCGACCACGTCGACGAGTGCGACCAGTGCCGGTGTCCCGACTGCGGCGACCTCTGCGCCACCTGCACCTGCGCGAACTGCACCTGCCCGACGTGCGACCACAACACCTGCCAGTGCGCGAACTGCAGCGACTCCTGCGCGAACTGCACGTGCAGCGACTGCAGCTGCCCGACCTGTCAGCACGCCGCCTGAGCCCGAACGCGACGACGGGGTCCGCCTCCCCTCGGCGAACCCCGTCGTGCGGATGCTCCACTCTCGATCCATCGTTGTGGATGACACTGCGGCATCAGTCGGATCGTTCCCCCGACGCCCGGCCCGCCGCGTCGCAGAGGACATCGCCGCCACCGAGCCCGGCGTTACGCCAGAACCCCGGCTTTCTCGAGAAATGCCCGCATCGTCGCTTTCCCGCGGGGTTCCCGACGCGACCGCGTCCTCAGCCACCCAGGAGCAGCGCGCGCAGCGCCGCCGGGGACTCGACGACCGCCGCGGCGCGCAGCCATTCCCTCGGATCGCCATATCCCCAGGTCACCGCAATCGTCGGTACGGCGTGTGCTGCGGCACCCTCGACGTCGTGGTGCCGATCGCCGACCATGACGGGCCGGGACACGTCGTACCCGGCCTCCCCCAGCGCCCGCAGCGCGGCCCCCACGACGGCCGCCTTCGTGCCGGTGAACTCGTCCGGGGGCGACCCGCACACCACAGCGAAGCACGCGGCCAGGTCGTAGGCCTCGATGACCGGCACCGCGGCGGTCGTCGCCTTCGAGGTGGCCACCGCCAGCGGCACCCCAGCCGCCGACAACTCGCGGACCAGGTCGATCATCCCGTCGTACGCCGGGGTATGGGCGAGCGCCGGGCGCAGCAACTCGCGATACCGCACGATGAGCGCCGGGATCCGCTCCACCGGTAGGCCGATGACCGTGCCGAGGGTTTCCGCGAGCGGCGGCCCGACCACCCGCCGTGCCGTCGCGTCGTCGGGGACGGGCAGTCCGGCCTCGGCGAGGGTGGCGCGCAGGGTTGCCACGATGATCGCGCCGGACTCGCTGATGGTGCCGTCGAGATCGAAGAGAACGACCGACGGCCGATCCGGCAGGTGTGCCGGACCGGGGCCGCCGGTCGTCGATTCCGAGCTGATGGGGCTCAGAGGCCCTTCTCGGTTCAGTGGTTCTCGTCGTCCTTCTTGTCGAACTCCATCGGGTCCACGACGCGGATCTCCTGGTCGGCCACGGACTGGTCGGCCGGCGGGATCAGGTCGGTGTTCTCCGCGGGCACGTCGCTGACCTGGCCCGCGGCGGGAGCGAACGTCGTGGGACCGTCCTCGCCCAGGGCCGTCGTGGTGGTCTCGGCGCCCGTGCCGAAGGTGGACTCGCGGCCGGTGGCCGGCGGCACGTAGGGGTCGGCCAGCGGGCGGGCCCACGGGTCGTCCTGCTCCACCGAGCGCTTGTTGAAGAACCACGCGAGGGCACCGGCGACGCCGAGCAGACCGAGCGTGCCGAGCAGGCCGGACAGGAAGCCTCCCGACTTCTTCTCCTTGGCGACCTTGTCGCCCTTGAGGACGGCGGCGGCGTCGACCGCGCGGTGCGCCGCCTCGGAGTCCCGCGCCTTGGCGATCGCGCCGGACTTGGCCACGGTGCTGGCGGCCACGGCGGTCGTCACCGCCTCGATGATCTTGGGCAGTGTCTCTTCGACGAAGGTGTCCTTCGCCTCCGCCAGGTGGTCGCGGGTGTCCGCCACGCGGGGAAGCACGTCCTGCTCGACCTTGTCGCGGGCCTCGCCCAGCTTCGGGGCGACCGCGGCACCCGCGGCCGCCAGCACCGGCACGGCCGCGGCCTTGGCGCTGTCGAGCTTCGCGCCGCTGCGCGACGAGGCCGCGGCGACCGAATCGGACAGGGCGCTCTTCAGGCCCGCGATCGTGGGGACCGTCGCCTCCTTGGTCTCGACCGTAGGAACGGTGACCTTCTGCGTCTTGCGCTCGAGCACGGCTTCTCCTCGGGTTATTGCGGGGTTGGCGCTCTCTTCTGTGCTCATCCTGCCGCTACCCATGCCGCCTCTGCCAACCCGGGGTCCGACAGGGGACGCAAATCACCCATGGCGGGCGTGCTCGGGGGCCTCTCGGGGGGCGTGGAAGGATGGCCGCATGAACGTGACCCTGCACACCACCCACGGCGACATCGCCATCACCCTGTTCCTCGAGGCCGCGCCGAAGACGGTCGACAACTTCGTCGGTCTGGCCAAGGGCGCCAAGGACTACCGGGACGACGCCGGGCGGACCAACCCGACCCCCTTCTACGACGGCCTCACCTTCCACCGGATCATCCCCGGATTCATGATCCAGGGCGGCTGCCCCCTCGGCGAGGGCATCGGCGGCCCGGGCTACGCCTTCGACGACGAGATCAGCCCCGACAAGGACTTCACCAAGCCCTACATGCTCGCCATGGCCAACGCCGGCAAGCGCGGCGGCAAGGGCACCAACGGCAGCCAGTTCTTCATCACGGTGGGACCGACCACCTGGCTGCAGGGCAAGCACACGATCTTCGGCGAGGTGGCCGACCAGGCCAGCCGGGACGTGGTGGACAAGATCGCCGCCGTGCGCACCGGCGGCGGCGACAAGCCGGTCGAGCCCGTGACCATCGACAAGGTCACCGTCACGGAGTGAGCACGCCACGACGCCCGACGCCTCCCGGCACGCCCGGGGGGCGTGGTGCGTTCACACCCCGGGACGCGCGCGCCGGACGCGCCCCACGAGCGCAAGGAGTGTCATGACGACGCCGTACGGTCAGGCCAATCCCGCTGCGGGACCGACCTGCCCGCGGCACCCGGAGGTCCTCACCTATGTCTCGTGCCAACGCTGCGGACGGCCCACCTGCCCGGCCTGCCAGGTGCCCGCAGCCGTCGGCGTGCACTGCGTGGACTGCGCCTCGCAGGCGCGCCGGGAACGTCCCGCGGCGGTGCGACGCGCGCAGGCGGCCGCCGACCCGCCGTACGTCACCTATGCCTTCACGGCGCTGATCGCGCTGGTGTACGTCGTGCAGCTGGCCGTCCCCGGTGTGACCACCCGGCTGGCGCTGGTCCCGGAGCTGGCGTGGACCGAGCCGTGGCGCCTGGTGACCGGCGCGCTGGTCCACGACCCGACGTTCCCCCTGCACCTCATCGGCAACGCCCTGATGATCGTGCTCCTGGGTCGGGTGCTGGAGTCCGCCCTGGGGCACGTGCGGTACGCCGTGGTCGGCCTGCTCTCCGCGCTCGGCGGGTCGGTGGCCGTGCTGTGGATGAGCTCCCCGCCGGAGCAGGTGCTCGCCGGCCCCGACGACTGGTTCACCCCGGTGGTGGGCAGCTCGACCATCGCGTACGGCCTGATGTGCGCCCTGCTCGTGCTCGAGGCCCGGCACCGCGGCAACGTGCGGGGCATCGCGACCCTGCTGGCGCTCAACGTGGCCTTCTCGCTGATCATCCCCCAGGTGTCGTGGCAGGGACACCTGGGCGGGGCGCTCGCCGGGCTGGCGGCCAGCGCTGCGCTGACGGTCGGCCGGCGCAGCACCCGCCCGGCGTGGGCGGGTGCCGTCGGCGCCGTGGGCCTCCTGCTGGTCGTCGTGGCGGTGGTCGGCCGGTACGCACTGGTGCCCACCTGGTGGGGCGGCTTCGGCGGCTAGTGAGTCGGTCGTCCTGAGTTATCCACAGCCGTCCCAACATTCACCCTGGTCGACGTCTTATCCACAGGATTCTCCACAGTTGGGGATGAATCACACGGCTGTAATCACAGCCTTGTCAACAGGTGTGGATAGCGCGCCCGCTCGTCAGCGCCAGTTCGTGGTCATCAGGAAGCCGCCGATGAGCAGGGCAGCCCCGACGCCGAGGTTCCAGTTGCCGAGGGAGCCCACCGGAAAGCGGCCCTGGCTCAGGTAGAAGATCACGATCCACAGCAGCCCCAGCAGCATGAGCGTGACGAAGGTGGGGGCGTACCAGGCGGGACTTGCATCCTTGGGTCGCGCCTTCGAGGCGACGGGCCGACGCACGCTGGTGGGCGTGGACTTGGCCGGCTTGCGGGCCGGACGGGGCTCGGTCACGACGTACTCCTGCTGCTCAACAAGCACATGGGCCCAGCGACGCTGGGCGAGTTCGCTTCTTAGCCTAAGGGGCCGTCGGCGGGCGGCCGACCTCGCCACGCGCCCGGCGCCGCGCGCCCGACCCCCTGCCCGGCGCCGTTGCCGTAACGAATTACCCTGGAAGACAAGAGGATCAGCCCGAGGAGGGACTCGTGACGACGGACGCTGGGGCCACGGCGGCGCGCAGTCACGAGCCGGCGGGTGCGAGCGCCGCCCCTCGGCGGCCCCTCTGGTCCCGGATCGTCGGTGGACTCGGCGAGGTGCTGCTCACCCTCGGCGCCTTCCTGTTGCTCTTCGTCGCGTGGCAGGTCTGGTGGGTCACCCGGGAGGCCACGAGCGCCGCGGCGGCGACGGTCGACCAGCTGCAGCGCCAATTCGCGACCCCCCCCAGCGCGACCGCCCCGCGCGTGCCGGGCGGGCCGACCGCCACCGCGCTGCGCACCGATGACATCCCCGCGGGCGAGGCGTTCGGCCTGATCACCGTCCCGCGGTTCGGCAACGGTCCGCAGCCGCTGATCCAGGGCACGTCGGTGGCCCAGCTGGACCGGGGCGTCGGGCACGACCCCGGTTCGGCGCTTCCGGGCCAGGTGGGCAACTTCGCCACCGCCGGCCACCGGGACACCTACTCCCACCCGTACAACCTCATCGACACCCTCCGCGCCGGCGACGCCATCGTCGCCGAGGTCGAGGACGGGTGGGCCGTCTACCGCGTGGAGCGGCACCACATCGTCGAGCCCACCAGGGTCCAGGTCTACGCGCCCGTCCCGGACCAGCCCGGCGTCCAGCCCACCGAGGCATGGATGACGCTGATCGCGTGCGAGCCGCACTGGACGGCCCAGCGCCGCTGGGTCGTCCACGCCAAGCTCGAGAATTGGGTGCCGCGCACCGCCGAGGCGCCGACCGTGGCGACCGCGCCGCAGGTCAGTCGCGCGCTGCAGCCGCCACCGGGCGCCCCCGGGGCGTCCTGATGTACGCCGCGCTCTGGCGCCTCCTGCCCGGCCCGGCGCCCGTGCGAGTGCTGTGCTGCCTCGCCCTGGCCGCGGGCGTCGTCGTCGCGTGTTTTCTGTGGGTCTTCCCGTGGATCGCCGGGCACCTGCCGGTCAACGACCCGACCGTGGGGGGCCTGTGGACCCGGTCCCCCGATTCCGTGACCGCCGTCCTCGCCGGCCTGACCACGTGTGGCGGCGGCGCCCTCGTCTGAGACCATGCCTGGGTGAGCAGGATCCTCGTCGTCGACAACTTCGACAGCTTCGTCTACACGATCGTCGGCTACTGCCAACAGTTGGGTGCCGAGTGCGACGTACGCCGTACGGACACCATCGCCGCCCGTGAGGCGGCCGACTACGACGGCGTACTGGTCAGCCCCGGCCCGGGGACCCCCGAACGGGCGGGGGTCAGCGTCGACATCATCCGGGCCTGCGGCGAGGCCGGCGTGCCGATGCTCGGGGTCTGCCTCGGCCACCAGGCGTTGGGCGTCGCCTTCGGGGCGACGGTCGACCGGGCCCCCGAGCTGCTGCACGGCAAGACCTCGCGGGTGCACCACGAGGAGGCGGGCGTGTTCGCGGGGCTGAGGAATCCGCTGACCGCCACGCGCTACCACTCGCTGGCCATCCGCCCGGACACCCTGCCCGCGGAGCTGGTGGTCACCGCGCGCACGGAGTCGGGGGTCATCATGGGCGTCGCGCATCGCTACGCGCCGCTGCACGGCGTGCAGTTCCACCCCGAGAGCGTGCTCACCGAGGGTGGCCATCGCCTGCTCGCGAACTGGCTGGTCGAGTGCGGGATCGAGGACGCCGTACGACGGGCGGCGCCGCTCAGTCCCCTCGTCGGCGCGGCGGCCACCCAAGCGGCGGCGACGCTGCGCGGCTGACCCGCGACCGGCCGCCACTCCTCCGGCAGCCGCTACTCGGCCTGGGCGCCCGGGGCCGTCGTGGGTGCGCCGGTCGTCGGCGTGGTCGGCCGCGGCGTGGGCGGCGGTGGGGTGTAGGTGCGGGTGACGGTGACCGTCGGGATGGGGCCGCGGATGACCTTGCCCTTGACCTCTGAGCCCTGGTTCACCGCCACGCCCACGAAGTCCAGGCTGGTCACGGTGCCCGGCGCACCGCTGCCGTCGACGTACTCCGGGGTGAACTTCAGGGTGATCTTGCGCAGGCTGTCCCGGACCACGTCCTCGGTCTTGCCGCGCAGGTCGGGGACGACGACCTTGCCGTTGCTCACGAGGATCTTGACCGAGGACCCCTCCGTCACCGTGGTTCCCGCCTTGGGCTCGGTGCCGACGACGGTGTCCTGGCCGTATTCGAAGCTCTCGACCCGCTCGATCGTGTATTTGAGGTTCTGATCCGTCAGCGTCGACTCGACGACCATGAGCTGATAGCCCGCGAACTGCTGCAACTGCACGTTGCCCGGCCCGCTCGACACGTCCAGCCGCACCCGGCTGCCCGCGGCCGCCTGGGCGCCGCCCTCGGGGTTCTGCCGCACGACGGTGTCCTTGGCGGCGCGGTTCGCGACGTACCGCACGTCCGCCGCGAGCCCGAGGCCGGTGAGCTGGTCCTGCGCCTCCTGGAGGGTCTTGGTCCGGACGTCGGGGACGGTGACGCCCCCGACGTCGACGATCTTGCCCTGCGCCAGCAGGATCGACAGGACCGTGACGACGACGATGCCGAGCAGCCCGAGCAGGCCGATCTGCACCTTGCGGCGCCGGGTCGGCGCCGCGCGCACCACGACGGGCAAGGTGTCGGTATGCCCGTCCTGGGCCGCCGGGACGATCCGGGTGCTGCCATCGGCGTCGGCTCCCGCGCCCCCCGCGGCCCTGGCACCCGCCGCGCGCGCCGCCCCGGGTGCGTCGGTGGCCGTGGCGGCGGCGTCGGAGGTGAGCGTTTCCGCAGGTTCGGGGGTCTCGGGCGGCAGGGTCGCCAGGGCGGCCTCGCTCGGCGGCCGCCCCGCGACCAGGGCCTCCAGGTCGGCGGCGAACTGCCCCGCGGCCGGGTACCGGTCCGCCGGGGCCTTCGCCAGCGCGTGCAGGACGACCGCGTCGACCTCCCGGCTCAGGCTGCCGTTGTACGTCGAGGGCGGCTGGGGGCTCTGGCCCACGTGCTGATAGGCGATCGCGAGCGGGCTGTCCCCCGTGAAGGGCGGCCGGCCGGTCAGCAGCTCATACAGGACGCAGCCGGCGGCGTACACATCGGCCCGCGCGTCGATCGTCTGGCCCTGGGCCTGCTCGGGAGAGAGGTATTGCGCGGTCCCCACCACCACCGAGGTGTTGGTCATCGTCGCGGCGGAGTCGGCGATCGCGCGGGCTATCCCGAAGTCGGTGAGCTTGACCTTCCCGTCGTCGGTGACCATGACGTTCGCCGGCTTGATGTCCCGGTGGACCAGGCCGTTCGTGTGGCTGTACGCCAGCGCCCGCAGCGTCGCCGCGACCACCCGGCAGGCCTCCTTCTGCGGCAACGGGCCGCCCGCCTCGTGCAACAGCTCGCGCAGCGTCCGGCCGTGCACCCGCTCCATGACGATGAACGGGACGGCGATGCTCGCGCCGCCGAGCTCGACGGCCACGTCCTCGCCGGAGTCGTAGACGGCGACGATGCTGGGGTGGTTCAAGCCGGCCGCGGACTGCGCCTCGCGCCGGAAGCGCTGCAGGAACGAGGGGTCCCGCGCCAGGTCGGAGCGGAGCACCTTGACGGCCACCTCGCGGCCGAGACGGGTATCCCAGCCGGCGTGCACCTCGGCCATGCCGCCGCGCCCGATGAGTTCGCCCACCTGGTAGCGGCCGACGAGCACGCGCTCGTTGATCGGCACACTGCGTTGGGTGGTGGACTCCTCCACGCGATCCTCTCCCTGGATCAGGTCTGGCACGGGTAAGACGGGCCGGGACGTCGCGGGCGGGGCGGCCCGAGACGCCGAGCGGTCAGGGCTTCTTGGTCGTCGGGGTCACGGTCGGGGGGCTCGGCGCCGACGGGGTGCTCGGGGGGGCGCTGGGCTCCTGGGTCTCAGTCGGCGGCGGTCCGTTGCTGATCCGCAGGGTGATCGGCTGGTCGAACGGGACGACGCCACTGGGGTTGACCGCGAGGACGGTGCCCGCGGGCTTGTCGTTGTCGACCATGTCGTAGGTGAACTTCGTGTAGCCCAGCCGCTTGAGGGCGTTCTCCACGTTGGCGCGCGGACTGCCCACGTAGATCGTCGGATCGATGCTGTCCGCCGACTTCGTCGTGGTCGTGGTGGTCGTCGTGGTGGTGCTGGTGGTCGACGTCGTCTTCGACGTGACCGTGGGGACGCTGCTGGTGGGGCTGTTCTTCGGGGTGTCGTTGCCGATGACGCCGGTCATCCGCAAGATGGCGAACAGCGCCAGCAGCGCGAGCACCGCGAAGACGGCCCACAGCCAGGGGATGGTCTTGCGGGGCTCGTCCGGCCGGGTGGCGCCGGCCGCCACGACCGCGGTGCGCTGGGACTGGGCGTACGCCGTGGGGTCGGCCAGCTTGGCCGTCGCGGCCGGGTCGGCCATCACGCGGGTGGGGTCGAAACCGGCCGGCACCGCGGCCGCCGCGGCCGCCGGGCCGCCGCGCATCGCCGCGGCGAGGGCCGCCGCGCTGGCCGGCCGCTGCGCCGGGTCCTTGGCGAGGCAACTCGCGACCACGGTGGCCATCGCCGAGGGCACCGAGCCGGGCAGCGCGGGGGGTGCCTTGTGGACGTGCGCCATCGCCGTGGCGAACGGGGCGCCCTCGTCGAACGGGCGGTTCCCGGTCAGCAGCTCGTAGGCCACCACCCCGAGCGAGTAGATGTCGGAGGCGCGGGTCACCGGCTTGCCCATCGCCTGCTCCGGCGAGATGTACTGTGCCGTGCCCATCACCTCTCCCGTGCGCGTCAACGGGGAGGCGTCCTTCGCGCGCGCGATGCCGAAGTCGGTGAGCTTCACGACCCCGTCGGGGCGCACCAGGATGTTGGCGGGCTTGACGTCGCGGTGCACAACGCCGGCCTCGTGGGCGGCCTGCAGGGCGTCCGCGCACTGACCGATGATCATGGCGGTCCGCCGCGGCGACTGGGGACCCTCGCGCCGGATGATCTGCGACAGCGGCTCGCCCTCGACGTACTCCATGACCAGCCACGACGTGCCGGCACCGGCCGCGTCTTCCTTGCCGTAGTCGTACACGGTGGCGATGTTGTGGTGCCCGAGCAGGGCGGTGTGCCGCGCCTCCTCGCGGAAGCGCTCGACGAAGCCCGGCTGCTCGGCGAGATTGGGCGACAGGAGCTTGATCGCGACCGTGCGCCCGAGGACCTTGTCGGAGGCCTTCCAGACCTCGCCCATGCCGCCGTACGCGATCCGGTCGATGAGCGTGTAACGGTTGCCGTACACGCTGCCGGGCTCGATGCTCATCGGTTCATCACTGCCTTCATGACTTCCTGGGCGAGGGGTGCGGCGTCGAACGAGGCGCCGGGCCCTGGTGCGCTCAGCCCCCCGTTCTCCACGAGGACGGCGACCGCGACCTTGGGGTCGTCGGCCGGGGCGAACGAGATGAACCAGGCGTGCGGGGCCAGCGGGTTCCCCGCGGCGTCCTGGCCGTGTTCGGCGGTCCCCGACTTCGCGGCGACCTGCATGCCCGGGATGCGGGCAGCGCGGCCGGTGCCCTGGCCGGACTCGGTCACCTGGACCATCATCCGGGTCAACGCGGACGCCTGGTCGGGGGACAGCGCGCGGGACAGCTCGGTGGGCTTGGCCGTGTCCACCACGTCGAGGCCCGAGCCGCGGGTCTGCTTGACGAGGTAGGGCCGCATCACCGACCCGCCGTTCGCGACGCCGGCGGCGACCATGGCCATCTGCAGGGGCGTGACCTGCACGTCCTGCTGGCCGATCGAGGTGTAGGCCACCTTCGGCGGGTTGTCCATGGGGCCCGTCGCGGAGGGCGTCACCTTCAGCGGCACCTCGAGCTCCTTGCCGAACCCGAACCGGGCGGCCTCGTCCTTGATCGACTGCGCCCCCAGGTCCAGCCCGAGCTGCGCGAAGGCTGTGTTGCACGACATGGCCAGGGCCTCGGTGAGGGTGACCGTGCCGCCGCCGCACGGGCCGTTCCAGTCGTTGGGCAGGGTGTGCGAGGTCTGCGGGATCGGAAGCCGGGCCACGCCGGTGAGCCGGGAGTTCTCGGTCCGTCCGGCCCGCAGCGCGGCGGCGGCGAGCACGACCTTGAACGTCGAGCCGGCCGGGTAGAGGTCGCCGGCGATCGCCCGGTTGACCATGGGCTTGGCGCCATCGGCGGAATAGCTCTTCCAGGCCTTCTGGGCGGCGGTGGCGTCCACGGTGGAGATGGCGTTCGGGTCGTACTGCGGGTGGCTGACCATGGCGAGGATCGCCCCGGTCTTGGGGTCGAGCGCGACGATCGCGCCGCGCCTGTTCCCCAGGGCCTTGTCGGCGGCCTGCTGGGTGCGCGCGTCGATCGTGAGGTCGAGGTTCACCCCGGTGGGCCGCTTGCCGGTGAGGAGGTCACCGAGCCGGCGGTAGAACAGCGCGTCCGAGGAGCCGGAGAGCAGTTCGTTCTCGGCCAGTTCCAGGCCGCCCGCGCCGTACGACAGGGAGAACCAGCCGGTGAGGTGCCCGTAGAGGGGACCCTGCGGGTAGTTCCGGACGTACTTGACCGACTCCCCGCTGGGCGCCTTCTCGGACCGGGCCACCTGGGTCTGGTCGACGAGGATGGCGCCGCGCTCCTGCTCGTACGACGAGAGCAGGGTGCGACTGTTGCCCTCGGCGTCGCGCAGCGACTTGGCGTCGGCGAACTGCACCCACGACCCGAAGATCAGCAGGAGCCCGAACATCGCGGCGACCAGCACCGACAGCCGGCGGATAGGCGCGTTCACGGGGCGCTCACCACGCTCGTCGGGGCCTCCGCCGCGGGCGGGAGCTGGTTGGGGTCGGGCACGGGTCGGCGGGCGTGGTCGCTGATCCGCAGCAGGATCGCCACGATGGTCCAGTTGGCCAGCAGCGAGGAGCCACCGGCGGACAGGAAGGGGGTGGTCAAGCCCGTCAACGGGATGACCCGCAGCACGCCCCCGACGATGGTGAAGACCTGCAGCGCCATCGTGAACGCCAGGCCGGTCGCGAGCAGCTTGCCGAACCCGTCGCGGGTGCCCAGCGCCGTGCGCAGCCCCCGCTCGACGAGGAGGGCGTAGAGGATCAGGATCGCGAAGGCGCCGACCAGGCCGAGCTCCTCGCCGAGGCTGGCGAAGATGAAGTCGCTGTCGGCCAGCGGGGTGATCTGCGGGCGGCCCTGCCCCAGCCCGGTCCCGAGCATGCCGCCGGCGCCGAGGCCCATGAGCCCCTGCCGGAGCTGATAGCTCTGGTCCCAGTACTCGCTCGACCAGGGGTCCAGCCAGATGTGCACGCGGCGCTGCAGGTGGGCGAACAGCAGGTACGCCACGAACGCCGCCCCGCAGAACAGGCTCATGCCGATGGCGATCCAACTCTTGCGCTCGGTCGCGACGTACAGCATGGCCACGAACAGCCCGAAGAACAGCAGCGAGGTGCCGAGGTCGCTCTCGAACACGAGGACCGCGACGCCCAGCGCCCAGGCGACCAGGATCGGCCCGAGGTCGCGGCCCCGGGGCAGCCGGAAGCCCGCGATCTCGCGGCCGGCGAGCGAGAGGGCGTCGCGGGCCTGGATGAGGTAGCCCGCGAAGAACACCGTAAGCAGGATCTTCGCGATCTCGCCCGGCTGGAACGACAGGGGGCCGAGCTCGATCCAGATCCGCGCCCCGCCCTTCTCCTTGCCGAGCACGGGTAGCAGCGGCAGGAGCAACGCGACGAGACCGACCAGCATGAACGTGTAGGTGTAGCGCCGCAGGATCCGATGATCCCGCAAAGCCACGAGCACCAACGCGGCGACGACCATCGACAGGCCCGCCCACATGATCTGCCGGGGGGCCGTCGCGCCCTCGCCGCCCACGGCCACGTCGAGGCGGTGGATCATCACGATCCCGAGCCCGTTGAGCAGGGTGGCGATCGGCAGCATGAGGGGGTCGGCGTACGCCGCCCGCCAGCGCAGCACCGCGTGGAAGCCCAGCGCGAACGCCAGCAGCCAGGCGCCCTGCGTGACGAGATCGACCGGCACCTGACCGGTCGTCGCGAGGCCGACGTTGAGGTAGGCGATCAGGACCAGGCCCACCGCGAAGAGCAGCAGCAGGAGCTCGACATTGCGGCGGGTGCCGGTGCGAAAGACGCTGACGGTCGTCATGGCGCCCCCCCGCAGGTGGCGCTCGGCCCGAGGGACCGGCACGCCTCGGCGGCGGTGCGCATCTCGTCGACCTTGGCGCGGGCCTCGTCCAGGCTGCCGGTGCGGATCTGGCCGTCGAGCCGGCCGCGCCACATCTCGGGTAGTTCAGCGACCTGCAGGTCGGTCGGGGTCTCGACGCTCGAGAGCTGCACGGGTCCCAGCGTCTGCGGCACGCCGCGATAGATCGCCACGGTGCCGCCCTGGTCACCGACGTAGTACTGGGTGCGGGTCCACTGCCACCCGGCGTACGCCGCCGCCAGCATCGCCGCGAGCAGCACCAGGATCACCGCGAGCATCCGCAGCCACCGGCGCCCAGGTCGGCCCTCGTCCTCCTCGTCGTCCTCCGGGGTCGTCGCCCCGGTGGCCGCCCGGGCCAGCGCGGCGGCCTTCTCGGCCGGGCTGGCCCCGCTGATCCCGGAGGCCTGCCGTTCGGCGGCCGCCCCGACGATGACGGGCTGGGTGGCGCTCGCGCGGGCGGTGGGGACGATGTCGCCGATGACGCAGGTGACGTTGTCGGGCGCGCCGCTGCGCATGGCGAGGTCGACCAGCCGGCGGGTCGTCTCGGCGGGTCCCAGCCCCATGCGCACGACCTCGGCGATCGTGTCGAAGGCGACATAATCCGAGAGGCCGTCGGAGCAGATCAGGTAGCGGTCGCCGATGCGCGGCTCGCGCATCGCCAGGTCCGGCTCGTCGTCCTCGGAGCCGGTGAGCACCCGGGTCACCAGGGAGCGCTGCGGGTGGTGCTCGGCCTCCTCCGCCGAGATGCGGCCCGAGTCGACGAGGGTCTGGACGAAGCTGTGGTCCTTCGTGATCTGCGTGAAGTCCGTGCCGCGCAGCAGGTAGGCGCGGCTGTCCCCGATGTGCACCAGGGCCAGCCCGTGCGAGCCGGCCTTCATCAGCGCCGTGAGCGTCGTGCCCATCCCGCCCAGCTCGGGGTTGGCGTCGACCTCGTGGGCCAGGGAGGCGTTCGCCTCGGCGATGGCGTCGGCGAGGATGTCCAGCGCGTCGTCGCTGCCGTGGCTGTCCCCGTCCAGCGGCGCCAGGCGGCCGACCACCAGGGAAGATGCGACGTTGCCGCCGGCATGACCGCCCATCCCGTCCGCGATGGCGAGCAGGTGCGGCCCGGCGTAGCCGGAGTCCTCATTGCGCGACCGCACCAGCCCCACGTCGGTGCGCGCCGCATAGTCCAGGGCGAAGGTCATCCGGTTACCGCCGCAGCTCCAGCACCGTCTGGCCGATCTGCAGCCTGCTGCCGTCCCGGACGGCCACCGGCTCCGCCAGGCGATGCCCGCCGACGAACGTGCCGTTGGTTGAGGTCAGGTCCTCCACGAACCACTGTCCGTCCTGCTCGAAGATGCGGGCGTGGCGGCCGGAGGCGAAGTCGTCGTCGAGCACCAGGCTGCACTCGGGGTTGCGGCCGAGCAGGATCCCCGCCGGGCGCAGCGGGACGCTAGTGCCCTTGAGCGGCCCCTCGACGACCACGAGCTGACGCAGTCCTCGGCCGCGGCGGTCCCGCGTGCTCGGGACGTTCGAGGTCGGGCGCACGCGGGCGCGGCCGTCCGCCCCGCGCCGGACGATCCGCGTGCCGTAGAGGTCGCTGCGGATCACCCCCACGATGCTGAACACGAAGAGCCAGAGCAGCACGAGCAGGCCGAGCCGTACGGCGGTCAGGGTGAGCTCGCTCAACGGGCGCTCACCTCCGGCCGGCGCGGATCAGCAGGCTGGTGCGCCCCATGGTCAGCCGGTCGCCCTCGGCCACCCGGCGGGTGGTGACGCGGTCGCCGTTGACGAAGGTGCCATTGGTCGAGCCGAGGTCGCGCACCGTGATGGCGAAGTGGGGGCCGTCGTGCGTCACGCGGATCTCGGCGTGCCGGCGACTGATGCCCGCATCCTCCAGCGTGATGTCGGCGCTTGGGTCCCGGCCCAGCACGGTCAGCGCCCCGAGCAGCGGGTAGTGGTCGCCGTCGCACTCCAGCCACGGCCGGTCCGCCGGGTCCTCCAGCGGCATCGGGGCCGCCGGAGGGACGCCGGGTTGCGGCTCGGGCCGGGCCAGCTGGGCGGGTTGGGCCGGCTCCTCGGCGGGGATGGCGTGCGCCGGTGCGGCGTACGGCGGTGCGACGGGCGCGGCGTACGGCGGTGCCTCAGCGGGCGCGGCCGATCCGGCCGGTACGTCGGGGCCGGTGACCCGGTCGGGCGCGGGCATCATGGCGACGGCCGGCGGGGCGGCTGCCGGACCGTCGACGGGCTGCTCGGCGACGGACGGCGCGCTGACGGAGGGCGCGCCGACAGGCGGCTCGGGGACCGGCGGTCGCCCGGCCCGGGCCGCGGCGGCGGTGCTGGCGAGCGAGCCGGCCGCGGCGCTCGCGGCATGGCTGGCCAGTCCGGCGGCGCCCTGGGCGGGCGCCTCGGCTTCGGAGGTGCGGAACGGGTGCGCCCGGCGCAATTCCTCGGCGTGCTCGACGCGGCGGCGGTCGGCGGCCCCCCGCTCATCGGGCTCCGCGGCGGGGATGCGCTTCGCGGTCGCGGGGCGGACCCGGAACACGCCCGTCTCGAGGTCTTCCCGGGAGCGGAAGTCGATGTGGAACGGCCCGCCGGGGACATAGCGCTGTTGTTCCGCGTGTTCCTGCACGCTCGCGACGAGCTCGTCGGCCAGGAGTTCGGTGTAGCTGGTGAGGCGCTCGTAGTCCGTCGGGGACAGGTCGATCACGAACAGGTTGGGCACGATCGTGCGGCCCTTGCCGACGACGGCGGCCCGGTCGTCCATCGCGCGGCGCATGGCGGAGGCGATCTCGACAGGCTGCACCTCGGCCCGGAACGCGCGGGCGAACGCGCCGTTGACGGCGCTTTCGAGCTTGCGTTCGACTCGGTCGAACAGCCCCACGACGGCCTCCTCCCGCACGGTGCGGCTCCCAGCGTATCGGGCAGCCCTGGCAGCGAGCTGGACCCGCGCGGAGCGGCGGCCGCGCAACGTGGCAGGACGGGCCCGACAGACACCGCAGCGCCGCCGCGGCGGCACCACCGCGCCGCCCCGGCGGCACCACCGCGCCGTCCCTCGCCGATCGCCCCTTCGCCGCCCGTCTCGCCGCCCCTTCGCCGCTCGTGTCGCCGCCCCGATGGCCGCCCACGCGCGGGCGCCTTCCGAAGGCTTCCCTCTGACCAGGCGGGTTGTATCTCGCCAGACTTGGACGGACGTCATGGACGGCTGCATACTGCGGGCGTACGAGGGGTATCTACTCGGTGTTCAGACGCGCCACCAGCCCGGGCGCGCTCGTCCTCGGGGGAAGACGACATCAACGACGGAGGTTCTTGATGGATGGACTGACCTGGGCGTTGCTCGCCGCAGCGGTAGTGGCCCTCGTGGTCCTGGTTCTTGCGGTCCGGAAGTCTCGGCGCGCCGGCGTCGAACGCGCCCGCCACGAGGCCGCGCAGCTGCGCGAGAGCGCGCGGGACTCCGAGTGGGAGGCCCGCGAACGCGCCGCACACGCGGCACAGGCCGAGGCGGAGGCCCGCCGGGTGCGCGCCGAGGCCGACGAGCGAGCCGCGCGAGCGGAGAGCGCTGAGGTGCAGGCGCAGCGCTTGGCCCGAGAGCGGGACGAGGCCAACGCCGCCCACGAGCAGCGGCTGCGGGAGGCCGACCGCCTCGATCCGGACGTACCCACGGACCGGGACGGAAATCGGCTGACTCCGGACGGCAGCGGCCATGACGACCAAGCCGACCACGCCGGCCACCGCCCAGCGGTTCCGGACGCGAGGGGCCCGTCGTACGACGAGCGGCACCGCGCGCACTGGCAGGACGGTCGCCCCGACGCGGCACCCGAGGAGCCCGCGGACACCGCGCCCGATGCCCGGCAGTGGATCGAGCAGCGCCACCCTCGCCGCCCGGAGGACCGCGAGTCCTGACGGAGGTCTCTCCCGGCCACGTCGCGAAAGCCCGCCAGATCGGGCCCGCCGACCCCGGCCGACCACGGAGGGCACCTCGGCCCCCGGCTCGGGCGGCCCCGTCGGCGCCACGATTGCGCCACCGTTCACCGCAGCGCCATGCGGACGCCGTCCGGTGGTCCGATGCTCTTGTCATGACGGAGCCGAACTCTGCCGATAGACAACAGGATTCGCCCACGGCCCGGCGCGCGGAGCACCGGGCGTACCGCCCGGCCGAGAGTCGGGGCGCCCGGGCGCCGCGGCCGCCGCAGGGTCCGACGGAACGGGTCGGCGGCGCGGGCTACGCGGTGGACTTCCTTTCCGTGCGGGTGCCGACGCCCACGCTGGCGCCGGACCTGCGCGGCGACGTCGTCCGGGCAGGGGGCGCGGACGTCATCGACTACACCCACTTCTCGGTGTGCCTGTCCCGTCGCCGCCGCCTGGCGCGGTGGGTGGCCTGGAACGTCGACGGCGCCGCCGGAGTGGACCTTGCGCGGACGGGCCTGCGGTTCCGGCTGGACCCGCGCGTTCCGGCCGACTGTCAGGTCGGCGACGAGCTGTACGCCGACAACCGGATCGACCGTGGCCACCTGGCCCGCCGGCGCGACCTGTGTTGGGGCAGCCGCGCCGAGGCCCAGCGCGCGAACGCGGACTCGTTCTTCTTCACCAACATCACCCCGCAGGTCGACGACTTCAACCAGTCCCGCCGCTCCGGCGTGTGGGGCCTGCTGGAGGACGCGCTCTTCGAGGCGGTGGCCGTGGAGCAGCGCCGGATCAGCGTCTTCGCCGGACCGGTGCTCGCCGACACGGACGTGGCCTACCGCGGCGTGCAGTTGCCGCGGGAGCACTGGAAGGTCATCTGCTACGTCGACGCCGGTGCCCTGGAGGCGCGGGCCTTCCTGCTCAGCCAGGGACTGGACCACCTGGAGGGCATCGACCTGTCCCGGTTCCGCACCTACCAGGTGGCGCTGTCCCTCCTGACGGCCCGCACCGGGGTCCGCTTCGACCCTGCCCTGGTCGAGCGGGCCGAGTCGGCGCTGCCCCCGGGTTCGCCCGCCGTGGAGGTGCGCCGGGCGGCGGACATCCGCTGGTGACGTCGCGCGGCACGGGCCTCAGTCGCCCCGCGGCACGACGTACGGCGTCGCGGCGACCACCGCCGCGACCGGCACCGGACCGCCGTACACGTGCGGGAACAGCTCCCCTCCCGCTCCCGCGGGCAGCGTGGGGTCGGCGGGTTCGAGGCGGACGACGAGCCCGTACGTCGTGAGGGCGGCCTCGTCGAGCTCCAGCAGCACGAGCGGTTCGGTGACGTCGGCATAGAAGCGGCGGGCCACCCCGTCGGCCTGGCGCCGATCGGTGCTGCCGTGCAGGTAGCCCACCTGCTCGATCGTCGCCCCTCGCGTCGAGACGGGATAACTCCCCCGCTGGCGGGCGGCGTCCCAATCCGAGCTGAGAGCGAGGTGATAGACGGTCATGTCGGGGATGATCGCACCCCGCGCCGGGGGGCACACTGGGGGGATGCGCGTGTGGATCGACGAGTGGCAGCAGAGCTGTTGCGGCGACGCGCTGGCGCAGGGCGACGAGACGACCCTGCACCTCCGCCCCGCCGATGTGCCCTGGTTCGAGGGGGTGTTCGGGGGGGCGTTCGTGCGCGGCCTGGCTGGTTGCGACGAGACGCATCAGATGACGGAGGTCGAACGGATCGTGGAGGGCCGGGTCCGGAGCATTCACGCGGCGTCGTGTGCGTACGAGGAATCCACGGACGGCACGGGCGCCGTCCCGGTGCGGGGCAGCGGCGAGTTCCACCGCATCCCCGCCATCGACGGAGCGTTTCGGCCGCTGGGTGGCAAGGAACTCGTCGGCTACGTCGTCGAGCTCGCGGGGGCCCACGACCGGCGGTGAGTGCAGCAGGGGCGGACGAGCGGGTCTACTCGCGAGTATCTCGGTAAAACCGCAGGTGAGCGCCTGCTTAGCGAGTGTCGCGTCTCACGATACGAGCCAGTCAACAAAACCTCTGACCTGCGCTAACTTCATGACCGCGGGGTAGGGTACCCATTACCAGGAGGTAAGGCTTTCCTTACGACGCAACGTGTTTGACCCTTGAGTCATGTTCACGCTCGAAGACATCGACCTCTCCGCCGAGCTGGAGTTCTTCCGGATCAACGGCACCGACGTTCTGCACGCGTTCGAGATCGACGGCGACTCGGCTCCCGAGTCCGACGCCCGTCTCCACCCGGCCGACTACTTCATCGCCGGAGTCTGATCGCGCCGAAACTTCCGGGTGGCCCGGTCCAGTTGCCGCAACGGCAGTGGCGACCACCCGTGTCCCGGCTCCGGCCGTCCCCTGTAGCGTCACTCGCCCACCGACCGCCTGCGAGGGCGGAGTGCCTCGGCACTCCGCCCTCGTTGCGTGCGCGCCCGCCTGGTGCTCTCCGTGAGACTCACGCCGGCGCTCAGCCCTGCGCAGAGCCGTTCCCTTGCGGGTGCGCTGGCCCGTGCGCGCGCCGACCGCGCCCGCGGCGCCGGCCGAGGGCCAGGCACGCCAGGCCGACCACGAGCCAGGTGGTGAGGACGGCGAGCGGCGCGCCCAGGGAGGCGTCGGGGAAGTACGACTCCAGGCGCAGTGCCGTCGCCGACGCCCCGGGCACGAGCCCTTGGCCGACGTCGCCCCAGGGGGCGGGCAGGAATTCGCGGGGCAGCTGCGCCCCCGCCAGGGGGAACCCGAACGGCGTCGTCACCAGCGCCGCAAGGACGATGCCGGGCATGCCGAGCAGCGCATGGGCCCCGGCGACGAATGCGGCGGTGGCGGCCACGGCGAGCGTGGCGAGGCCCCATTCCGCCCAGAACGAGCCCGTAAGCAGCCCGAACCACGGGTTGAGGACGAGCGCCCAGGCCAGCCCGGCGAGCGCGGCCGCGGCGATGAGCCCGACCAGTGCCGGGGTCCGACCCTGCACCCGGAGCGCGACCAGCGTCCCCACGACCAGGCCCCCGATGCCGAGCGGCAGGGCCAGCATGCCGATGCCGGCTCCGCGCGGATCGGTGCTGGCCAACGGTACGACGTCGCTGGTGCGGACCCGCACGGTGACCCCAGGCGCGGGCGCCGCGGGCA
Source organism: Austwickia sp. (assembly GCA_016699675.1). Lineage (NCBI taxonomy): Bacteria > Bacillati > Actinomycetota > Actinomycetes > Micrococcales > Dermatophilaceae > Austwickia > Austwickia sp. The sequence goes on from CP064985.1 coordinate 1,603,942, forward strand.
GCTGACTGCTCGCCAGGGCCAGGGCCTGGGCCACGGCCGGCGCGGCGGCCGAGGCCGTGAGGACCTCGACGTCGACGGCCATGCCGGCGGGCGCCCCCGGTGCCGGGCCGCCGCCGGGCGCCCCGGGGGTTCCGGACGCCCCTGGAGTTCCGGACGCCCCTGGAGTTCCGGACGCTCCGGACGTCCCCGGCGCAGGAGAGCCGGCCGGGGTCGCGGGGGTCACGACGATCCCGCCGTACGCCGCGCGCTCCCGGATGCTGCGGATCGCCGCCTCGCGGTCGGCGACCTGCGTCGTCCGGAACGGTGCGCCGGCGTCGCGGAGCTGGCGTTCGACGAGTTGCGTCGCCTGCGGCGGGCCCGCGAGGACCAGCGGCAGGTCGGTGGCGGTCGCGGCGCGCACCGGCCAGAGGAAGAGCGTCGCCAGGATCGTGACGATGGCGGCCGCGGCCAGGCTCACCACGACGGTGCTGCGGCAGGCGGCCCGCACTCCGATCGGCACCCCCGCGGACTCGGGGGTGGGCCGGGTGGAGCGGGCGCTCGGGTGCTCGGCCGACGGGTCGGCCTCGGTGTGCTGCGCCGGACGAAGAGATGTCCGCATGGCCAGTCCCTCTCAAAAAAAGAACGCTCGTTTTCTTACGCCTTGAGCCTCCTCCGCCGCCGCTTCATTGTCAAGAACGAACGTTCTTTTTGGTTGGTGCGTATCCTGGCGGGATGCCGGTCGTCACCGAGGAGCACCGCGCGGCGCAACGCGCCCGAATCCACGCCGCCGCGTTCGAGGTATTGCGTACCAAGGGCCTCAGCGGGATGGCCATGTCGGACATCATGGCCGCCTCGGGGATGTCGGCCGGGGCCATCTACGGGTACTTCAAGGGCAAGGACGACCTGGTCTACTCCCTGGCCGAGACGACGATCGGCGGTCGGGTGGATGCCCTGCGGCAGGCGGCCGATGACCGTCCCGTCCCGCCACCCGAGGAGGCCTTCCGGCGGCTCTTCGACGGGCTCCAGCCGGGCCTGGTGGCCGACGGGCTCATCCTGCAGATCTGGGCCGAGGCGGTCACCCACCCCCGGATCCGGGTGCTGGCCCAGCGGGGGCTGGGTGACTTCTACGAGGCCACCGGCGCCTATGTGGCGGCGTGGCTGTCCCACGAGCGGGGGGTTGCGGAGGCCGACGCCCGCCGCCGGGGCCGCACGTGCGCGCCCGCGATGGTGGCCCTCGCGCAGGGCTTCATCGTCCAGGGGAGCGTGCTCGACGACTTCGTCGCCGACACCTATCTCTCCGCGATTCGCGCCCTGGCCGAGGCCTTGGTCAGCGGGTCAGTCGGCTGAGCGGGCGACCTCCGCCTCGCCGCCGTGCACGGCCAGGTCGATGAGTTCGTGCCAGAGCGAGACCTTGGTGCGCTCGCGTCCATAGCCCTCACCGCGGCCGCGCTCGGCCGCGTCGATCCGCTGCCAGTCCTCCAGGGTCGTGGGGGTGAACCCGCGGGCGCGCATGAGTTCGTGGGCGTCGAGCAGGTGCGGGCGCGGCGGCGCCTCGGCGAGGTCGTCCAGGAGGTGACCGACGGTCTCGGCGGCGTCCGACTTGTTGGTGCCGACCACCCCGATGGGACCGCGCTTGATCCAGCCGGTCGCGTACTCCTGCGGGCAGGGTTCGCCGTCCTCGGTCAGGACGCGCCCCTCGTCGTTCGGGATGACCCCGCGGTTCATGTCGAACGGCACGTCGGGCAGCGGAGTGCCGCGATAGCCGATGGCGCGCAGGACGAGCTGGGCGGGCACCTCGCGGGTGGCACCGGTGCCGACCAGGCGGGAGCCGTCGATGCGGGTCTGTTCCAGCACGACCTGCGTGACGCGCTCGCGGCCGTCGACCTCCGCGGTCATGAGCTCCACCGGCCGGGACCAGAACTCGAAGTGCAGCCGCGCCCGGGGCTGCGGCACCTCGCGTTCGACGGCTGCACGGAGCACCTCGAGGTTCGTCCGGCGGCGACGGTCCAACGTCGCGGTGTCGATCCCCTCGAACGCGCCCGGCGACACCGAGACCTCGACGCCCTCGATGTCGATCAGCTCGCGGAGCTCCTTGGTGGTGAACGCCGCGTACTGCAGGCCGCGCCGGCCCACGACGTACACCTCGTCCACCGTCGAGCGGCGCAGCTCGTCGAGCACGTCCTGCGGCATGTCCGTCCACTCCAGGTCGGTGGCCGGCTTGAGCAGGATCCGCGCGACGTCGACCGCCACGTTGCCGACGCCGATGGCGATCGCGGTGCGGACCCCCGCCAGCTGGAACGGCCGGGCGTCCGGGTGCCCGCCGTACCAGGCGACGAACTCGCGCGCGGAGGTGCTCCCGGCGACCATCTCGCCCGGCACGTGCATCCGCATGTCCTCGGCGGCCCCCGCCGCGTAGATGATCGCGTCGTAGGCGAGGAGCGCCTCGCGGCGGGTCAGCCCCTGGCCGAACTCGACGAACCCGCAGAACCGCACGTTGGCGTGCTCGAAGACCTGCGCCAACGCGTCCGCCACCGACTTGATGCTCTCGTGGTCGGGGGCGACGCCATAGCGCAGCAGTCCGTACGGCGCGGGCAGCCGATCGTAGATGTCGACCTCGACCGGGACCCGATCCTGGGTGGTCAGCGCCTGGGCCGCGAAGAGACCCGCGGGGCCGGCGCCGATGACCGCCACCCGGCGGGTGTCGGGGGCGGCGGCGTGGGTATTCATGACCAGGTTCCCGTCTGCATGATTCGCACCTTGGACGCCCCGTGCGGGCACGTCAAGTCCGCGGGGCGGTGCCCCGTCACGGCCGGCCCGTACGGCGTCGCACGCGGGCATCGAGCTCCCGGAGGCGAGCGACCACGTCGGGATCGGGTGGGGGCGCGTCCGGGGCGACGGCGCGCTGTCCGCGCGGGATCCGAGCGGCGAGGTCGGCGACCTCGGCGCGGTTCAGACCGTGCCGTTCCGCCGCGTCGAGGTTCTGCGGTGCGAGCAGGTCCGGGAGCCGGAACCGGCCACCGGACCCGCGGGCCCGGGGCCCCTCGGCGACCCGCGGACCCCGGCCCGCCGCCCGCAGCCCGGCCGGCTGAAGACCCCGGGAGATCGCTGGGGCCTTAGGTCCGACGTCGCGGGCGACGGGGCCGATGACCTGCGCGTACGCCGCGTGACCTCGCGTCGTCGGGTGGAACGAGGAGTCGACGGGCCAGGACAGCCCGTGCAGCCACGGCTCCGGTCGACACAACTCATGGCCGGCATAGGTGGACCGGACGCTGACGAAGTGCGCCCCGTGCCGGGCCGCCGCGTCGGCCATCAGCCCCGACAGCTCGGCGCCAGCGGCGTTGATCGCCGCCATCTCCGCCGAGCTGAAGAAGGTCAGTGCCTGGCAGTCGACGCCGGCGAAGAGATCCGGGTAGTCGGCGACGACGACGCGGGCGTCGGGGGCCCGATCGCGGATCGCGCGGTACAGCCGGTCGAGCCGGTCGGGCAGCTCCCGGCGGGCGTGGGCCATCGTGGTGCGCAGTGTGCGCAGCCCGTCGGACAGCCACGCCGGCTGGGCGCAGGCGATCAGCACCGGCACGAACCCCGCGTCGTTGCCGCCGACGGTGAGCGTGACGAGGGCGGTGTCGGTCGCCAGCGGGCCGAGCTGCACGAGGAGGACGTTGTCCACCGTGGCGCCGATGAACGCCTGGTAGGCGAGGTCCATCCCCAGGTCGCGGGCCAGCAGGACGGGGAAGCCGCCCTCGCGCCGGATCTGGGTGCCCGCGGTGTCCGATCCGATGCCGGCCGAGAACGAGTCGCCCAGGGCGACGTACGGTGCGCTCACGCGCGCCGCGCGCGGGCGCGACCGCGGCGGCGCGCGCGGCCCCACAGGAGCACGCCCAGGCCCGCGAGCGCCCCCAGGCCACCGATCCCGGCCGCCAGCACGGTGAGGATGACGTCGAGCGTGCCGACCGGACGCCCGACGCGGGCGTCGGCGCCGCCCTCGCACTGGATGGTGTAGTCGCCTCCCTTGGGCGCGGTGAACAGCGACTGCCCGTGCCACAGCACGTCCGAGCCCTGCAGGATCACCGGGCTCGTCGTCTCGACGGACACGGGGGCATCGCGTTCGTCCGTGATCTGGCAGCGCGTCATCCCGCTGCCGCGCTGGGTGTAGAGCATCCGCTGTTCGCCCGCATCGAGGCGGATGTTCACGGGTTTGCCCACCGGGAGCAGCACCGCGTTGGCGATCGTGCGCCCCGACATGTTCCCCAGATGGGTCGCCGCGCCGCCCGCGAGCACGAGGCTGACCAGCAACAGGGCGGCACCGATGGTGGTGAGATGCCGCCACGGTCGGACGGGACGGTGGAACAGCACTTCGTCGTGGTCGGTCAGGTCGTGATCCGCGAGGTCCTGGTCGCGATCGGGCCGGGGGCGGGCCGGCTCATCCGGGGCGGGCTTCGTCATGGATCATCCTGCGGCTCGGGGCGCCTCGGGCGGCTACGACTCCTCCACTCTATCGGCGCCACCCCCGCGCGACGGCGCAGCGGGGTGCCTCCCGCCGCGCGTCACCAGCGGATCATTGCCTCAAGGGCGTGGCTTGCGCGCCTCAGGGGCGTGGCTTGCGCGCCTCAGGGGCGTGGCTTGCGCGCCTCAGGAGCGAGGCTTCCGGAACCGGTCGTACCACTTCGGCTCGACCTCGCCAGGCTCCAGCTCGATCACCTTGACGTCACCGAACGCGCCGTACGCCTCGATCTCGACTCGCGGCGTGCCCGCCGCGGACTCGGTGCGCCGCTGCACCTTCTGGTCTCCGAAGACGAGGCCCCCGCGCAGCTGGACGTCGACGCCCGGCGGCACGATCACCTTGAAGTCCCCGAACATCACGAACGCGCGAATCGCCACGTTCTGCTGCTCGAGGCTGGCCTCGCGGAGATCCAGGATCGTGTCGCCGAACACCGTGAGGCTGCGGGTGCTCTCGGCGACGGTCCACCGGCCGGTCCGCTTGACGTCCCCGAAGACGCACACCAGTGAGCGGTCGTTGGAGGTGCCCCCGACGCGCGCGAGCTGCTGGCCGGGCGTCGCCGACGGCGTCCCGACGACCTGCGGGACGGCGGCGCCCTGCGGCGGGTGCGCCAGCGAGCCGTCCTCGCGGATCACCGGCATGTCGAATCGGGCGGCCCCCCGCTCCGGCTCGTGGGGAAGACGGTCCTGGGGTTCCATAGCCCCCGATGGCTGCGACATGAGCCTCAGGCTAGCCCGAGCGATCCGGTGCCGAACACCCTGCGCGGGAGCCTAAGCGCAGTAGTCGCAGCGGCCCGTGGCCGGCAGCGCGACGAAGCAGGTCGGACAGATCTTGGGCAGCGGCTCGGGGCTGGTCGCGCGGGTGGACGGGGTGGTCTTGGCGGGCCCCGAGCGCGGGGCGGAGTCGGTACGCCGGGTGGGCTTGCTCGCCGGGCGGGTGCTCGCGGCGCGGGCCTGCGCCGGCCGGTGCGTCGGCGGCTGGTGGGTCTCCGGCGTGGCGAATCCCCAGGACTCCGCGAGCGTCACCGCCTCGGGGATCGCCTGGACCAGGGGGCCGTGCGGCACCCGGTAGCGGGCCCGCGCCCCGCCGCGCCAGCTGTCCCGGACGAGCCCCAGGCCCTGGTCGACCCGGAAGTGCTCCCACCGGCCGCCCTCGCCGAGCGTGATCGCGAACAGGTCGGGGCCGGTCCAGAGGCACAGTGCACTGCGGTGGCCCTCGACGCCGTCGGCCTGCACGCCGAGGGGCGCCTCGGCCCCGACCATCACCTCGAGGGCCCCCAGCGTGGGGTCCCCGAACCGACCGATGATCCGCAGGGCGTTCTCGCCGACGATCACGGCGTGGTAGCCGCGCTCTTCGGCGGCCTGAAGCGCGCTCTGCACGGCGGGCGAGCCAGCATTCGTCATGGCTCCTTGATACCAGCCGAGCGTTAACGTCAGCGCACCACCAGGTGAGCCGGAGGCTACCCCGCGGGCGCCGCGTCGCCCCCGTCGCCGGAGGCCTTGCCGTCGGAGGCCTTGTCCTCGGCAGCACGCCGTACGGCGTCGTCGGCCTCCTCGGGGCTGGCGACCGGGGACTCGCTGACCCCGGTGGCGAGCACCTGGGGGTCTGCCGCGCCGGCGACCGGCGGCATGGCCTCCGGGTGGGCCTCGCTGGCGGTGCGTTCGACGGGGGTCGCCGCGAGGTCGGACAGGGGGTCGCGGGGGCCGGCGGGCGAGGAGGAATCGGTCATGGCCCCTTTCCTACCAGCATCGGACAGATCGGGCGATGGGCCAGCGACCCCTGCCCGCGCAGGGAGACGGCCGCGGGGAAGGCGACTGCGTGCGGAGGGTGCTTCCTGGGGAAGCTGGGGTAGCCGGGCCAGACCCCTGTCACGCGGGGCTGATTCACTACTGCCGTGTCCCGACGCTCGCTGGTGCTCTTCCTCATCCTCGGGGTGGTGTGGGGAATCCCGTACCTGCTCATCAAGTACGCCAACGCCTCCTTCGACCCCGCCACCCTGGTCTGCCTGCGCACGCTGATCGGGGGCGCGGTCCTGTTGCCCTTCGCGCTGCGGCAGGGCGCGCTGCGGCCGCTCCTCGCGCGGTGGCGGTGGGTGCTCGCCTACACGGTGATCGAGGTCGGCATCCCCTGGCTGTCCCTCACGCACGCCGAGCACGTCATCCCGAGCGGCCTGGCCGGGCTGCTCATCGCCGCGACGCCGGTCGTGGGCGCGATCCTGTCGCACCTCACCGGCCGCGACGAACAGCTCGGTCGCGCCGGCGGGGTGGGGCTCGCGCTGGGCCTGGGCGGGGTGGCGCTGCTGTTCTGGCGCGAACTCGCCGTACCGTCCGGACCCGGCTCCGGGATCGCCATGGCCGAGATGGCCGCGGTCGTCCTCTGCTACGCCGTGGGCCCACAGATCCTCGCGCGGCGGCTCTACGACGTACCCGGCCTCGGGGTGATCGTGGTCAGCCTGCTCATCCCGGCGGCCGTGCTCGCGCCGTTCGCGATCGCGCACTGGCCGGCGCGCGTGGAGCCCTCGGCCGCGGTGGCGGTGGTCCTCCTCGGCGTCCTGTGCACGTCGGTGGCGTTCCTGTGCTTCTTCGTCCTGGTCGGCGACGTGGGCCCGGTGCGGACCACCGTGGTGACCTACGTCAACACCGCCGTGGCTGTCGCCGCCGGGGCGGTGCTGCTGGGCGAGCCCGTCACCGTGCTCACGGCGATCGGCTTCGTGAGCATCGTGGGTGGGTCCGTGCTGGTGCAACGGCGGCGCCGCCCGGGGCGGACCGCCGCGGCCGGGACCGCTCAGGCGTAGCGCCGCCGGTCAGGCGCAGCACCGTCGCTCAGGCGTAGCGCCGCAGCGCGGCCAGCGCAGAGTCGCCGTACCCGCCGCCGAACAGGATGGCGTGCACCAGGAGCGGCGGTAGCTGGTACCAGCTGACCCGGTCGGGCCAGCCCTCGGCGAGGGGGAAGGCCTCGTCGTACGCCGCGAAGCACGCCGGCCCGAAGCCGCCGAACAGCGCCATCATGGCGAGGTCGATCTCGCGGTGCGCCCAGTGGCAGGCCGGGTCGATGAGCCAGTTGCGGCCCGCCCGGTCCACGACCCGGTTGCCGGCCCACAGGTCCCCGTGCACGAGGGCCGGTGGCTCGACCGGCCCGCACAGCTCCGTCGCGCGCGGCGCGCACGCCTCCAGGAGCTGCCGGGCGCGCCGATCCAGCCGGCCCATCCCGATGGCCTTCTCGACCAGCGGTCGGAGGCGGCGGTCGACGAAGAACTCGGGCCAGTCCGCCGTGGGCGACAGGTCGATCTCGGCCGATCCGAGGTAGCCGGCCATGGCGTCGTCGATGGCGCCGAAGGTCGGGTGGCTGGTGCCATGCAGGGCGGCCAGGCCCCGCCCCAGCTCCTCCTCGACGGCCTGTCCGGGCCGCCCGCCCGCGACGTCGATCCACTGCAGCACGAGTCCTCGGTCAGAGGCGCGCAGCACCTCGGGGACGCCGAGCGTCGCGGGCGCGTGCTCGCGCAGCGCGCGCAGCCCGGCCGCCTCCCGGGCGAACATGTCGGGCTTGGGCTGCGGGTGCGTCTTGACGAACAGCGGCCCGTCGTCGGTGTCGAGGCGGTAGGACGAGGCGATGTCTCCGCCGTGCACGCGGGTGGCGCGGCGCACGCCGAGGCCGTCGATCAGGTCGGGGGCTAGATCGGCGGGCAGGTCGGTGCTCATGTCGGCAGTCCATCACGTCCGCGGCGGGGCCGCCGGGCGACCTCGTCTGGGCCCGCCGGGATCCCGGGCGTGACGCGACAGACGCGCTGGTCGGTTCAGGGTGCCGGGGCCCCGGTCGATGCGGCAGACGGTACGCCGCACGACGTACCCGCCCCTCCCCGCCGCTCGCGTCCGCGCGCGAGCCCTGCCGGTGAAGGAGCCCACCGTGACCGTGCTGCGTACGATCTCGACCGCCGACCTGCCGCCCGCCCTGCCGGGCCACGACGAGCTGCCGGACTGCATGGCCGGCCGCGCCCCGGTGACCCGCGATTGCTGCAGTTTCCACCAGGTCGACTGGAAGCGGGCGGTGCGGTTCGCGACCTGGGCCTGGTACTGCCGCGAGGGCGACGAGACCCCGCAGGAGCGCATGGCCCGGGTGACGGACGTGCCGGAGTGGCTGGTCAGGGCGGCCGCGTCGCTCTTGACCGACCCGATCCAGCTCGCGCTGCGCGGGGACCATCCGGCGGCGATCGCGGGCGGTCACCTCCGGGCGGCGGTGCTGCGGCAGCAGGGCTGCAAGTACGCCGTGGTGGCGCACGACTGGCCCGCGGACGAGCCGATCGCCGGCGAACTGATCGACCCCGCCGCGCTGCCGCACGCCTCCTGAGGACGGGGACCTCGCCGTTGCGTGAATCTGCGGGCGGGGCACACTGTCGGGCATGAGCGAGACCGAACGGAACCTGGCCAGCGTGCGGCGCTATTACGCCCTCGTCGACGCCGACGACGTCCCCGGGCTCGTCGCGCTGTTCGCGCCCGACGCCGTCTACCGGCGGCCCGGGTACGAGCCGTTGCGCGGGCGAGACGACCTGACCGCGTTCTACTCCGGCGCACGGGTCATCGCGTCGGGCCGGCACACGATCGAGACGGAGGTCGCGGGGCCCACGGGGGTGGCCGTCAGCGGCCGGTTGGCGGGGGTGCTCAAGGACGGTACGGCGCGCGAGCTGCGCTGGGCGGACTTCTACACGTTCACGCCCGAGGGCCTGTTGGCGACCCGCGACACGTTCTTCTTCGCGCCGATGGTCTGACCCGCTAGGACGTCCGTGCGGCCGTGAGTCGGGCCCGGCCGCGCGCCAGGGCCGCCTCGACGACGCTGCCCTGGTGTCGCGGGGCGTCGGCGTACAGCTCCAGCACCCGCGGCCCGATCGCGTCCACCGCTTGCTCCAGTTCGCGCTCGGACCAGCCGACGGCTCGCGCGTGCTCGTGGATGACCCCGCCCGCGTTGGCGACGAAGTCGGGGACGAACGAGATCCCCGCGTCGAGCAGCTCGCGCTCGCAGGCCGGCTCGTCGAGCGTGTCGTTGGCGGCGCCGGCGATCAGGCGGCAGCGCAGGCGCGGTACGACGTCGCGGGTGATCACCCGGGCCACCGCCGACGGGGCGAAGACGTCGCAGCTCGTGGTGACGATATCGCCGGGTGCCAGCACTGTGCCGCCGCAGTCGGTCGCCACGGCTTCGGCGCGCGCCTGGTCCACGTCCGCGACGAGGACGCGCCCGCCGTCGGCCGCGACGAGCCGCGCCAGGCAGCCGCCGACGCTGCCCGCGCCCTGCACCGCGACGCTGAGCCCGGCCAAGGAGTGGGCGCCGAAGACGTGCCGGACGCCGGCGCGCATCGCGGCGTATACCCCGCGCGCCGTCCACGGCGCCGGGTCGTGGTCGGCGCAATAGACCTTGGCCCCGCGGGAGCGCAGGACGGCCATGTCCGCCAAGGTCGTGCCCATGTCGACGCCGGGGATGTAGCGGCCGCCGAGGCGCGCAATCGCGTCGCCGTACGCCTCGAACAACGCCCGCCGCGCCTCGTCGTCCCGGTCGCGTCCGTCGTGCAGGATGACCGACTTGGCGCCGCCGTAAGGCAATTCCGCGAGCGCATGCTTCATGGTCATCGCGGCGGCGAGGCGCTGGGCTTCCTCCACGGCGGCCTCGGTGCTCGGGTAGGACCGCCAGCGCACCCCGCCGAAGCCCGGGCCGAGCGTCGTGTCGTCGAACGCGATCACGGCCTTGAGCCCAGTGGCCTCGTCGCGGCACGTCACGATCTGCTCGCTGCGCCAGGGGTCGAACTGCGCGGGGGTCATGGACTTCTCCTTGCCGGGGGTGGTGCGGTGAAGGCCCGGGTCGCTGCCGACCCGGGCCTTCATCCTCGCGGCGAACGGGTCGCCGGCGCAGGGATCAGCGGAACATGTCGAGCTTGTTGAACTTCTCCGCGAGGAGGTAGTAGACCGCGATGCGCGTGTTGCGGGTGCCGTCCTTCATCTTCGCGCCGACCTCTTTGATGGCGGCGTCGAGCTTGTCGTCGGAGTCGGTCAGTCCGAGCTTCTTCTTGAGGAAGCTCTCCCGCACAGTCTCCAGCTCCTTGGCGTCGCTGAACGACACCAGCGCGGAGTCCTGCTTGCTGAGGACGAGCTGGTAGGTCTTCACCATGTTGGCGATGACGGCGTCGTCGGCCTTCGGGGCGTACTTCTTGATGTCGGCAGCCCAGTCGGTAGCCATCTGTGTTCCTTCCAACGAATAACCCCCGGCGAGCCGGGCCCCGGCCGCGTCGGCCGTCGAGACCACGGTAGGTGCGACGCGCGGCCCATGGCCAGGAAAGCGACGGCGACGCGCGGGCCACTTCTTGACTCGCACGGCGGGCTGCGGATCCGGGCGTTTCGGACATCGCCGCTGGTCATCTCGTTCGCCTTGCTGGCCTGCGCCTGGCCCTCCGCACGGGGGCGCTGGGGACCGCGCCGGGCCGGTCGGCGTCGGCGGCTTGACCCTCACGCGGCGTGATAGCCCACGCTGATCTCATGACCGAGACGACGCGGCAGGGGGTCACCCCGCACGAGCCGCTGACCGTGGGGCAGGTGGCGCAGGCCTTCGGGGTGACCCGACGGACGCTGCATCACTACGACGAGATCGGACTCGTCGTACCGAGCGAGCGGACGCACGCCGGCTACCGGCTCTACACCGAGCTGGACCTGACGCGCCTGCAGCACGTCGTGGTCTATCGCCGGCTCGGGTTCGCCCTGGAGGAGATCGCTCTCCTGCTGGACCAGCCCGACAGCGTCGTGGAGCACCTGCGTCGGCAGCGCGCAGCGGTCACATCCCGCCTGAGCGAGCTGCGCGGGCTCGTGACGGCCATCGACCACGCATTGGAGGAAGCCATGAACGACCGACCGATCACCGACGCCGAGAAACGCGAGCTGTTCGGCGACGGCTGGGGTGAGGAGTATGCCGCGGAGGCCGAGCGCCGCTGGGGTGACACCCCCGCCTGGAAGCAGAGCCAGGAACGGACCGCCGGCTACACGAAGGCCGACTGGGAGCGCATCAAGGCCGAGGGCGAGGCCGTGAACGCGGAGTTCGCGCGGCTATTTGACGCCGGGGCTGCGGCGGACGGCGACGAGGCCGCGGCCGCCGCCGAGGCGCACCGCCGCAGCATCGAGTCGCACTACGACTGCGCGCACGTGTTCCACGTGAAACTGGCGCAGATGTACCTCGCGGACGCCCGCTTCACGGCGTACTACGACGCGATCCGGCCCGGCTTGGCGCAGTACGTGCACGACGCGATCGTGGACAACGCGGCTCGCCACGGGGTCAATCCGGCGTGACGAACGGCGCCTGAGCCCTGCCCAGCCGGGTCCCAACCTGGGGTGCGTCGGCCCCCCTCCCGTGGGTGCTCACCCCGATACCTCGGGTGAGGCAGCTCTCCTGACGGCGGGTGGACTCACGTACGCACGTGAGTCCACCCGACCGGGCGTGAGTCAGCTCCTCTGATGTGGCCCCAGCAGCTGCCACCACTCGGGCGTCGGCCCAGACGCACGCGACGCCAGGTCCTATTGATACCCTCAGTTACGGCGTAAGTGATGCTACCGTTGCCCGGTGGCGTCAGTTTCTGACTGGCCGGCAGTCGCGTACGAGTCGGTCGTGTGGGGGGTCAACTCCGAGTCGGGCCTGCCTCGCGCGGACGCGAGGCGCGTCGGCACGGCGTACCGGGCGGCCGTTCCGCCCTCGATCGCCGAACTGTCACCAGCGCTGTCGGCGCAGGCGGCCGCGGACGTCGAAGAGGCGGCGATGGCCCTGCGGGCCTTCGACGCCACGCTCGGCGGCGAGATCGCGCCGTTCGCGGCGGTGCTCCTGCGCTCTGAGTCGGCCGCCAGCTCGCAGATCGAGAACCTCAGCGCATCGGCACGCAAGATCGCCGAGGCCGAACTCGGCGGCACCGCCAGCGAGCACGCCCGCATGATTGTCGCCAACGTGCACGCGATGGACGCTGCCCTGCGGATGGCGGATCACCTCGATGAGGCGGCCGTTCTGGCCATGCATGGGGCACTCATGGCTGCCTCCGATCCGGACATCGCCGGTCGGTGGCGCACCGATCAGGTGTGGATCGGCGGGAGGGCGGCCTTCGGTCCTGGCACGCCGCACGACGCTGACTTCGTGCCGCCGGTGGCTGAGCGCGTGCCGGCCGCCATGACCGACCTCATGGCTTTCACCAGGCGCGACGACATGCCGGTGCTCGCGCAGGTGGCGATCGCCCATGCGCACTTCGAGACCATCCACCCGTTCCCGGACGGCAACGGCCGCACGGGCCGAGCCTTGCTGCATGCGCTGCTGCGTGCCAAGGGCGTCACCCGGCATGTGTCGGTGCCGATCAGCGCAGGACTCCTCACCGACACGGCGGGCTACTTCGCCGCCCTGACCTGCTACCGCGATGGGGACATGGAACCCATCGTCAGGGGCGTCGCCCGAGCCGCTCTCCTCGGCGTGGCGAGCGGTCAGGAGCTGGTGGCGGACCTGCGCGAGATCAGGGCGAGTTGGGACGACGCGCTGACCGGGCTGCGCAGCGACGCGGGCGCGCGACGCCTCGCGGATGGTCTGCTGCGACACCCGGTCATCGACGCGCCCCTGGCGCGGGAGATCCTCGCGATCCGCAACAACGAGCATCGGCACATCGAGGCGTTGGTGGAACGCGGCATCCTCATCGGCCACACCGACTTCAAGACCCGGAACCGGAGTTGGCGCGCCCCGCAGATCCTCCACGCCCTCGATCGGTACGCCGAGCGCGGCGGCCGTCGCCGCCTGCACTGAGGGCGATTCCGCCGGAACGGCGTCGGCGCGGGGCGCCGGGCTACGGGCGCGGCGATGGTCGGAGCGACCGCGGCGGCGCAACTGATCACCTGGGGACGGCGTAGTCCACCAGCACCGGCGCGTGGTCGCTCAGCCGTTCCTCGCGGCTCGGCTCGCGATCGACGTACGCAGCTACCGCCGCCCGTGCCAGACCCGGCGTCGCCAGGTGGTAGTCGATCCGCCAGCCGCTGTCGTTCTCGAACGAGCCACCCAGCCAGCTCCACCAGGTGTACGGGCCCTGGGTGTCGCCGTGCAGCCGGCGTACCACGTCGACCAACCGCCGCGGCCCGATCACCTCGTCCAGCCAGGCGCGCTCCTCCGGCAGGAAGCCCTCGCAACGCTGCTGCCGCCGCCAGTGGTGTACGTCGAGGGGGGTGTGAGCGATGTTGAGGTCGCCCATCAGCAGGAACTCGCGGCCGGCGGCGCGCGCCGTACGCCGGGCCGCGGTCAGGTGCCGCGCGAATCCCGCCAGGAAGCGCATCTTGCGCGCGCACTTTGCCCCGCCGTCCGGCGCCTCCCGCATCCGGCCCGGGACCTGCAGCTCGGCCGGCAGACCGCCCTTGGGCAGGTACAGCGACGCCACGGTCACGGGCACGTCGGCGAGGTCGACCTCGACGTACCGCCCCTCGGTGGCGAAGGCGCGCAGCTCGCGCGCGAGGCGACCGCGCTCCTCCGGCACGGCGAGCTCGACGTGCCCGTCCCCCGGCGCGCGCGTCAGCACGCCCGCGCCCCAGCTGCGCGCCGCCGCCGGCCGCGCCCTGGTGAGGGCCGCGACGCCGTTGCGGCCGGCCAGCTGCCCCGCGTCGTACGTGAGGTGGTAGCTCCCGAACACGCCCGCCGGCAGCTCGCCGACCGGGCAGCGCACCTCCTGCAGCGCCACCACGTCGCAGTCCCGCCGCGCCAGCCACGCCCCGAACCCCCGCCGCTGCGTCGCGCGGATCCCGTTGACGTTGAAGGTCGCGATGCGCAGCACGCCGGCCAGGCTAACCTGCCGGTACGCCGGAGCCTGTGGATGACCGCCGCGGAGCAGGGCGGGGGTCCGACACACTCGCCTCATGCCCGCTCCAGGCGCAGGCCCAGGTCCAGCACCAATCTCAGGCCCAATCCCGGCCCCGATGCCATGCTCAGGCCCACCGCACCCCCGCGACCCTGGGCGCGCGCCGCGTGCCGCGGGGAGGCCGATTCACGCCCTCTTCGTCGGGGCGCTCGCGCTCCTGCTCGTCGGCGTGACCGCCATCAGTTCGGTGGTCGGGGCCACCACCGCGTGGGCCCTGGACTTCTGCGGCCCGCGCGGGACGTGCGGCACCGTCCTGGCCGTCCGCCGGCTCTGGCTCGTCGGCCCCCGGGTCATCACCTCGGCGGCCGTGGTGCTCGCCTGCGTGTCCTGGTCCGGTCGCCGCCGGCCGGCGACCTGGCTGGGCGTCGGGCTGGCCGCCCAGCTGGTCCTGACGCTCGTGTCGTCGGCCCTGATGGAGACCGTCTAGCCCAGCGCCGTGGGGTCTGTCAGCTCTCGCCGGAGTCGGGGGCCGCCAGCGCCTCGAGCTTGCGGACGGCCAGCTCGGCGTACACCGCCGCCCCATCCGCGAGCACCCCGTCGTCGAAGTACGCGCGCGGCGAGTGATTGAACTCGGTCGCCATCGGGTCCAGGCCTGGCGGCACGGCGCCCAGCCCCAGGAACGACCCGGGGACCTCCCGCAGCACGAACGAGAAGTCCTCGGATCCGGCGATGGGGTCGACCCAGCGGTGGTGCCGCTCGACATCCCCGAACAGCTCCTCGACCACGGACCGCGAGAAGTCAGCCTCAGCAGGTGTGTTGGCGGTGATCGGGTACTCCGCGTGGTACTCCGCCGAGACCTCCAGCCCCCGCGCCGCCGCGATCCCGCGCGCCACCCGAGGCAGCACCTCGGCGGCCTTGGCCTGCGCCTCCGGGGAGAACGTCCGCACCGTCGCCTCGACGTACGCCTCGTCCGGGATCACGTTCCGCTTCGTCCCCGCGCGCAGCACCCCCACGGTGACCACGATCGGGTCGAAGATCGAGAACTCTCGCGTCACGGTCGTCTGGAGCGCCGTGATCAGCTCGGCCGCCGCCGGCACGGGATCCTTGGCGCCGTGCGGCGAGGACCCGTGGCCGCCCTTGCCCCGGAACGTCACCGCGAGCGCGTCGGAGGCCGCCAGCATCGTCCCGGGCTTGGTCGCGAAGCGGCCGTAGGGTTCCAGGGCGGAAAAGACGTGCATGCCGTACGCCGCGTCGACGCGCCGCCCCGCGGCCTCCAGCACGCCCTCCTCGACCATGATCTTCCCGCCGCCGAAGCCCTCCTCACCCGGCTGGAACATGAGCACTACGTCGCCGGGCAGCTCGCCCCGCCGGGCGGCCAGCAGCCGGGCGGCCCCGACCAGCATCGCGGTGTGCAGGTCATGGCCGCAGGCGTGCATCGCCCCGTCGATGTGGCTGCGGTAGTCGACGTCGACCAGCTCCTGCACCGGCAGGGCATCCATGTCGGCGCGCAGCAGCACGGTGGGCCGCTGCTTGCTCGGGTTAGCACCGCCGCCCCGCAGCACCCCGGTGACCGAGGTGGTCGCGCTGCCGGTGGACAGCTCCAGGCCGAGCGGGTCGAGGGCGGCCAGCACGCGCTCCTGGGTGCGCGGCAGGTCCAGGCCGATCTCCGGTTCGGTGTGCATGGCGCGCCGAAACGCGCGCAGTTCGTCGTGCATCTCGCGGGCATCCGTCAGGAGCGACATCGCGGTCCTCTCTCAGCGTCCGGTCGGAACGATCGGGGCCACCTGGCGCACGAGCTCCGCGACCAGCGGATAGGCGGCCGGCAAATGGGCGTTCGCCATCCCGACGATCACCTCGTCGGTGCCGACCTCGGCCAGCCGGCCCAGCCGGTCGACCGCCTGGTCGACGCTCTGCAGCGGCTCCCCCGACGCGGCTCGGCCGCCCGCGTCGCCCAGTGTCACGCGGGAGAGCACCGTCTTGTGGATCTCGCCGTAGTCCCGGCCGAGCCGGTCGCAGTGCCCGCGGAGGACGTCGTACTTCGCCGCCACCTTCTCCGGTCCCATGTCGAATATGTTGCAGCCGTCGGCGTACTGGGCGACCATCCGCAGCGTCTTCTTCTCCCCACCGCCGCCGACGAGGATCTTCGGGTGCGGCCGACTCAGCGCGGCCGGCACATTGAGCGGCCGGGCGAGCTGATAGTGCCGCCCGTCGTACGGGCTTTCGTCGCCCGTCCACATCTGCCGGCAGATCTGCAGGGTCTCCTCGAGGCGTTCGAAGCGTTCGGCGAGCGGCGGGAACGGTACGCCGAGGCCGGCGTGCTCCTCCTCGTTCCAGGCGGCGCCGATGCCGAGCCAGGCGCGGCCGCCCGAGAGGACGTCGAGCGTGGTCACGGTCTTGGCCAGGATGCCGGGATGGCGGTACGTGACGCCGGTGACCATGGTGCCGAGTTCGATCCGGTGGGTGCGGGCGGCGGCGTACGCGAGTGCGGTGTAGCCCTCCAGCATGTCCAGCTCCGGCGGGCCGATCATCGAGATCTGGAAGAAGTGGTCCATCACCCACAGCGAGGCCATCCCGGCCTCGTCGGCGTCCTGGGCGATGGCGGCGAACGTGGGGCCGATGGATTCCGGGGCCCCGGGCCAGCTGAAGTACGACACCTGCAGACCGATGCGCATGCGAGCATCCTGCTCGCCCGCGGCCCGATGCGCCAGGCCCGCGCCGCGCGGCGCCAGGCCCCTCGGCCCGACGCGGCAGGCCCACCGGCGCGCCGCGGCAGGCCCACCGGCGCGCCGCGGCAGGCCCGCGACCCGACCGACCACGGAGGCGCTGGTCGGCGGGGCATCATGAGGGCGTGTTGGTGCATCTGCGGCTCGTGGTCCCGGCGCAGCTCGCCCACCCCGTCCGCGAGCTGCTGGTGGGGGACCCGCGGATCACCAACGTGACCAACCTGGTCGGCGCCGGCATCGACCCGGCGGGCGATCTCATGGGCGCCGACGCGGCCCGGGAGAGCGCCGACGAGGTGCTGGGCGCCCTCCGCCGGCTCGGCCTCGGGCGGGACGGTTCGATCTCGATCACCGTGCCGCAGGCCACGCCGTTCGACGCGGCGGACCGGATCGAGGAGCTCGCCGACGGGGAGCCCGACGACAGCGTGATGTGGGACGTGGTGCTGGCACAGGCGAGCGACGCGGCCAAGCCGTCCCGGTCGTTTCAGCTGTTCCTCACCCTGGCCACGGCCCTCGCCGCGATCGCCGTGCTGACCGACTCGCCGATTCTCGTGGTGGGGGCCATGGTGGTCGGGCCGGACTTCGGCCCGGTCGGTGCGGTGTGCACGGGCTTGGTCTGTCGGCGCTGGCGGCTAGCGGTGCGGGCGGCCGCGCTCCTCGCCCGTGGCTACCTCGCGGCGATCCTTGTCGTCGCGCTCTTGGCCCTCCTCGGGCGGGCCGCCGGGGTCGTCACCGCCGATCAGGTCGCCGGGCCGCGCCCCCTGACGGGCTTCATCTGGCGACCGGACCTGTGGTCCGTGCTCGTCGCGATCATCGCGGGCATGGCCGGCGCGCTGGCCCTCACCGCGGAGAAGTCGAACACGCTGGTCGGGGTCTTCATCGCCGTCACGACGGTCCCCGCGGCCGGAAACCTCGCCCTGGCGCTCGCCACCTGGCTGCCCAGCGAGATCAACGGCAGCCTGGCCCAATTGGCCGTCAACGTGGTGGGGCTGCTGGTCGGTGGCGTCGCGGTCCTCGGCGGGCAACGCCTCTTCGGCACCGGTCCGATCACGCGCTCGGGCCACCATGGGATCGCCCGGGCCGACTGAGCCGCCCCCGCCGAAGAACCGAGGGGATGCGCGCGAGCGGCGCGGCGCAATGACCGTCGTGACCTGCACCGATGGTTCCATGGCACCAAAAGGGCAGGTCACGAGCGGTCGATAGAGGGAGCCAGGGCCCGGGCGAGCGATGCGGCGGCGGGTCACGATAATGGCCCCGTGGATCGCCCCGACGCCTCCGGATCACCGTCCGACGAGACCCGCCGATCGCTGTTGCGAGACGCCCGGCTCTACCTGTGCACCGACGCCCGCCGCGGCCCCGACGACCTGCGGACCTTCGTGCGCTCCTGCTACGCGGGCGGCGTCGACATCATCCAGATCCGGGACAAGCGGCTGGAGGCCCAGGACGAACTGGCGGCGCTCGCCATCCTGGCCGACGAGGCGCGGGCGGCCGGCAGGCTGTTCTCCGCCAACGACCGGGCCGACCTCGCCGTACTGTCCGAAGCCGATGTCCTGCACGTCGGCCAGGGCGACCTGCGCCCCGCGGACGCCGCCCGCCTGGCCCCCGGCGCCCTCCTCGGTCTGTCCACGCACGACGTCGACCAGATGCGCGCCGCGGCCGTCGACCCGGACGTCGACTACTTCTGCGCGGGGCCGGTCTGGCCGACCCCCACCAAGCCGGGCCGCCCGGGGGTGGGGCTGGAGTTGGTGAACCGGACCGCTACCACCATGGCCGATCTGGGCTCGACCAAGCCGTGGTTCGCCATCGGTGGTATCAGCGAGGACACCCTGCCCGCCGTCGTCGATGCGGGGGCGACCCGGGTGGTGGTCGTGCGCGTGCTCACCGCGGCCGACGACCCGCAGGCCACCGCGCGCCGCCTCCGGGCCGGGCTCCCCTAACCGGCGCCCCTCGCCGCCCGTCGAGGCGGCCCTAGCCGCAACAGGGTTCGCGACGATGCCGCGGGCGCCTCACGCCTCCAGGCGCACGTGGTCGGTCATCACCGGCTGCAGGCCGCGCGCCCGGATGGCCGCGCACATCTGCGCCACGTCACGCTCGTCCGCGATCTCGAACTGCTCGTCGCCGGTCGGATCGTCCGCCAGTTCCGCGGCGTGCTCGCCGACCGCCGTCGACACCCCCGCCGATGCCTTGGTGGCCACGAGCCCGAGCACCCCGTCGCGGAACTCGGCCCGCTCGCGCGTCGAGATCGTGATGCCGGCCGAGGGCAGGAACAGCCGGTAGGCACACATCACCTGCAGTAGCTCGCGCTCGTGCACGTCCGACGCCGGCACGACGAACCCCGGCAGCTCAGCCGCACTCGACTCCCCACTGCGCTCGGCCAGCGGCGCCTGGCCGCCGAGGATCGGCCGCAGCCGGGGCACCGAGAACCCGATCTCGGCGTGCGGGTAGGCCCGCTGAACCTCCTGCGCGTGCACGGCCGCGGCGTACGCGTCCCGCCGGAAGTCCGCCAACCCCAGCAGCGCCCCGAACGACACCCCGCGAAAACGCGCGGCCAGCGCGCGCTCCTGCGCCTCGAACCGGTAGCCGAAGTGCCGCTTGTACCCCGCCGGGTGGTAGCGCTCGTACGCCGCCACGTCGTACGTCTCCTGGTACACGCTGACGAAATCCGCCCCCGCCTCGTGCACGCGCCGGTAGTCGGCGACGTTCATCGGCTGGACCTCGATGCCGACGGTCCGGAAGTACGTCGCGGCCTGCCGCACCACCTCGGCGATGTACTCCGGCCCGGCGAACTTGGCCGACTCCCCGGTGAGGATCAGGATCTCCTCCAGGCCGGTCGCGGCGATCGCGCGTAGCTCGGCGGCCACGCCGCCGGGCTCGAGCCGCACGCGGGAGATCCGGTTCGTGGCGGAGAGCCCGCAATAGCTGCAGACGTTCTGGCAGTAGTTCGACACGTACAGCGGCGTGAAGAGCCCGATCGCGGTCCCGAACCGGTTTCGGGTCTCGCGCTGCGCGGCGGCAGCGACCTCCTCCAGCAGCGGCAGCGCGGCGGGCGAGAGGAGCGCGGCGAGGTCGTCGCGGGTGCGCCGGCTGCGGGCGAGGGCGGCGCGGACGTCGGCCGGACCGTACGCCGTGAAGTCCGCCGCCTGCGCCGCCGCGAGCACGCGACCCATGATCGGGCTGTCCATCCGGTCGAAGCTGGGGCGCCAGCTGAGCACGTCGACGCGCCCCTGGGCGTCTCGCGGCAGCGGCACGACCTCGGGGATCTTCGCCATCTCAGCGGCCCGCGGAGGCGGCGGCCGGGGCGCCGGCGCGGGAGGACGATTCCTCCGGGTCGTCGAGGAACCCGGTGAGCGGCGACGAGGCCGCGGCGCCCCGGTCCAGGACCCGACCGAGCCCCGCCAGGTGCGCCGCACGCCCCGCCTCGATGGCGCCGCGGAAGGCGGCGGCCATGGCCGGTACGTCGTGCGCGGTGGCGATCGCGGTGTTGGCCATGATCGCGGCGACCCCCATCTCCATGGCCTCGCAGGCCTGGCTGGGCCGCCCGATCCCGGCGTCCACGATGATCGGCAGCTCGATCTCGGCGAGGAGGATCTCGATGAACTCGCGGGTGACGAGCCCCTTGTTCGACCCGATCGGCGCCGCGAGCGGCATGATCGCGGCGGCACCGGCGGCGACGAGATCGCGGGCGACGATGAGGTCCGGATACATGTACGGCAGCGCCACGAAGCCCTCGGCGGCCAGCAGCTCCGTCGCCCGGAGCGTCTCGTGGTTGTCGGGCAGCAGGTAGCGGCTGTCGCGGATGACCTCGATCTTCACGAAGTCGCCGCAGCCCAGCTCGCGGGCGAGCCGGGCGATGCGGACCGCTTCCTCCGCCGTGCGGGCGCCCGAGGTGTTCGGCAGCAGGGTCACGCCCTCGGGGATGGCGTCGAGGATGTTGCCCGCGCTGCCGTCGGCGGCGGTGTGCGCGCGACGGAGCGCGAGCGTCACGATCTGCGCCCCGGCATGCTCGACGGCGGCCCGGACCAGGTCGAGGTTGTACTTGCCCGAGCCCAGGATGAACCTGGACGTGAACTCGCGGCCGGCGAGGACCAGAGGGTCGCCCGCGGCAGTACGCGCCGGCGTGCCGGCGGAGGAGAGGAGGGCGCTCACGGCGACGTCCCTTCGCTAGTGCGAACTAGATCAGGTTCCACGGGTGTGATCTCAGCCGCCCTGGCTCGGCGGCACCCCGCGTCGAAGCGCCCATCGTACGCCCGGGGTCACGGCGCCGTCCCGCGGGACGTACAGTACGGCTGAAGCCAGCCCTGGGAGCGTGAGCCGACCTGCGCAGATGTACGTCATGGAACGGCGGCGACGCAGTACTGTACGTCCGCCGGGACACCTCTGCGTCGCGTCACGTCTCCAGGCCGAGGATCACCCGGATCGCCAGCATGGCCTGGGCGCCCGCGCAGGCCATGACCCGCGGCGCCACCATCGGTGCCCCGGTGCCGATGTCGCTGGTCTCGTCACCGCAGAGCCACCAGCGGGCCCCGACGCGGCGGGTGGCGATCGTGTCGGTGCGGTCGTGTCCGGCCATGCCGGAGGCGCCGATGAGAACGACGCCGCGCTGTCCCAGGAGCGTCTCGGTGAGCATGGCCTTGGCGATGGGGTCGTCGAAGGCCTCGCAGACGACGGGGGCGTCGGCGAACAGCTCTGCCGCGTTGTCGGCGGTCACCCGGGCACGGGTCGTGCGGACGTCGACGTACGGGTTGATGGCGGCGATGCGCGCGGCGATGGCGTCGGTCTTCGGCCGGCCGAGGTCGGCGATGTCGTACGCCTGCCGATTGAGGTTGGCCAGGTCCACCACGTCGAAGTCCACGAGCCGCAGGTGTCCGACCCCGGTGCGAGCTAGCGCAAGCGCGATCTGCGACCCGAGGCCGCCGAGCCCGGCCACCCCGACCGTCGCGGCCTCCAGCGCCGCGACGTGGGCCTCGCCCATGCGCCCGGCGAGCGCCGCCCGCACCTCGGCGCGGCTGGGCGTCGGTGCGGGATCGCCGCCCGCGGAAGGCTCGTGCGAGGTCGTCGCACGGTCGGCGGGGTTCGCCATCAGCCGCCGCCCATGAACTGGACGATCTCGAGCCGGTCACCGGCGCGCAGGAGTCGCTCGGAATAGGCCGCCTTCGGGACGATGTCGCCGTTCAGCTCGATGGCGATCCGATCGAGCACGTAGCCCGCTGCCGCCACGAAGGCCTGCAGGCTCTGCCCGGCCGCGGCCGGCTCCGGCTGACCGTTGACGACCACGGGGTCGCCTCGGTCGTCACGTGCCTCCGTCATCAGGCTCCTCCGATCACCGGCGGGACCGCGGGACCGGCGCGGCCGCGGGCTGGGGTCGGCCACGATACCCGCGCCGCCGAGCGTTGTCGGTGCCCGGTGCCATGCTGCGAAGCGTCCCGAGGACGACCGTGACAGACCAGCAGCGAGGGGACGGTTATGGACCACGACACCACCGGTCCCGGCGGCGACGGGCAGCTGGCGGAGGTCATCGAGTTCCCCCTGTGGCGCCGTCGGGTGGTCGGCCCGCCAGAGTCCGCCCGCCACGAGGCCGGCCGTGCCGACGTCGAAGGCCTGACCGACGGGATCGACGGGTCCGCCGACACGTGGGACGACGGGGCCGACATCTGGACCGACGAGGCGCTCGCCGACGACTCGGGCCTGCCGCCGGCCCGCGCCGACCGGGGCAGCGCGTGCATGGCCGAACTCGTGGCGATGATGACGGCCGACGGCGCGGACGTCGTGGCGTTCGCGCGCTCGCTCCCCGCGCGGTTCCGGCCGCGCCTTCCGGCCGACCTTCGCCTCGCGGCCGGTTTCGGCGCGGATGCTGCCGTGGCTGCCGCGGGCCGGTGACGGCGCGCCACGTCATCGCTCGGTTCGTCACCGGCGGTCAGTCCGGCGTGGATCGAGCGGCCCTGGTCGTCGCGGTGGAGTGGGGTTTGCCGTACGGCGGATGGGTCCCGGCCGGCGGCTGGGCTGAGGACCGCCCGATGCCGCCCGGCGTCCTCGCCGACTACCCCCAGCTGCGGCCCACCCCACCGCGGCCCCCGCCCAGCGGACCGAATGGAACGTGCGGGACTCCGACGTCACGTTGCTGCTGGGCCCGGACGAGAGGGCCTCGCCAGGCTGCGCAGCCACCGTGGCCGCGTGCCGCAGACTCCGGCGCCCGTTGATCGTCGTCGACGACGTGCCTCCCGCCAAAGCCGGAGCCGAAGCCGACGCCAATGCCCGGGCCCAAGTCGTGGCCGAGCGCACGCTGCGGCACCTCGCTCGGCACGGTGGCGGCCTCACGGTCAACGTGGCCGGCCCTCGCGAGAGTGAATGGCCGGGTGCGCACGAGAGCTGCGTCATGCTCCTCGCCGCGATCCTCCGCGTGGACGGGCGCCGCCTCGGTATAATCCCGACATTCTCGCGGTAGACCCACCCCTCGTGACGAGAAGATGCGTCCCTACCAGGTGATTTCCCGTGCACAGATGTTTGACATGGCCTTATGTCCATCCTTTACTTATGTCAAGACTTGACGATGCTTGCATGGGAAGTCGCTTTGAAGTCACCGGCCACGGCGGTCAGACCGTGGTCGTACGGCGATGCCCGTGGAGACGACCGCGGGGGGATCCGGGCGCAGTGACGCGCCGGGAAGGGTGGGGCATATGCACTCGCGCACGATTTCCGACCATGTCACGGCCGGGGTGCTCGGCACGATGACGTACGGCGCATGCGCCCTCTTTCACCTCGGCACGCCAATTCGCGTCGGGACGGCGCTGCTGCTGTACGCCGTGCTCACGGTCTCCTTCGCCAGCTATCGCCGGCAATTGGCCGGGCTCCAGCCGACGCACCCGCGGGCCAGCACCGACGACCTGGCGCCGGTCATCGCCTCGATCGACGGTGCGGTGGGGGACGCAGGGGATGCCACCCCGCCCGCCCCGCGCCGTCGCCGCCTCCGCGCGGCGTAGTCCCTAGTCGGTTTCCTCCGTCGGCGGCGGATTCGGCGGGATCCATTCGATCCCGAGCGTCCCGGGTCCGAAGTCGCGCCGGAGGACCCTGGCGCTCCCGGGACCCCCGGCCACGGGGCTCGACACCTCGACGGCATCGCGCCGCTCCACCGCCATGGCCACGTCGGGGCGCGCCCCGGTCGGGAACCTGACCTCGACGAACGCCTCGCGTACCGAGCCCACGGCGACGACCAGGCACTGGCCGCGCTCGCGCCGGAAATCCGGGACCCGGCTGAAGCGGATCTCGTACTCCAACACGTGCGACCCGCCCGGTGGGATGGGCGGCAGCGCCAACTGCGCGATCGTGAACGAACTGTCGGTCTCGCTCACGGCCCGCCGTACCGTCCCCCCGACCAGGGCATCGACCTCGACGAGCACCCCCGCGAAGGGATGGCCACCCGCGACGACGTACGTCTCGATCGGCTGCGCGGACAGGACGATGATCTCCCGGGACCGGATGACCGGGGTGTTGCCGAGCGCGTCGGCCCAGCCGATGGTCTGCTTCGAGACGACGGTGGCGTCGCGATCGAGGGTGTCGTTCCAGTCGGCGAGGATCGCGTCGACGACCCGGCGGCGGTCGACCACGTCCGCGAGTTTCGGGACGCCCGCGCCGGAACGCGTCGGACCCGTGGGGGGCGGCGCGACCGTGGCGAGCCGGGCCAGCGAGCCGCGGGGGGCGCCGAGGATGACCTCCAGCGCGCCGATGGCGGCGAGTGACGTGAACCGGCTGGGCGCGCTGCGCCCGCTCTGCCAGTAGCTGAGGGTGGCCGCGCTGATGCTGTGCCCCATGAGGCGAAGGTGGGCGGAGATGCGGTCCAGGCCGAGTCCGCGGGCATCGATGGCGGTGCGCAGCGCGTGATGGAAGAGGGGCGGTCCCGCGGGGTCGGTCATCGCCCGCCTCTCCGTGCTCAGCGCCGGTCGTCGGTTGGGTTGGTGTGTTAAACCAATACTGCCCCACCGCTTTTCGCCGATACAGCAGCGGGTGTGTCCGCCCGCGGCCGGCCGCAGGCGGCGGCCGGCCCCGGCCGCGCCCCCTTGCTCCGAGCGGCCGGGCGGCTACCGTGGCCGCGTGCGCGAAGCCTCAGCGGAACACCACGACCAGATCCGGGTGCAGGGCGCCCGCGAGAACAACCTGCGCGACGTCGACGTGGTCCTGCCCAAGCGGCAGCTCACCGTGTTCACCGGCGTCTCAGGCTCGGGAAAGAGCTCGCTCGTGTTCGGCACGATCGCCGCGGAATCACAGCGCCTCATCAACGAGACCTACAGCGCGTTCGTCCAGGGCTTCATGCCGAACCTGGCCCGCCCCGACGTGGACGCGCTGGAGGGGCTGACCACGGCGATCATCGTCGACCAGGAACGGATGGGGGCGAACGCCCGCTCGACGGTCGGTACCGTCACCGACGCCAACGCGATGCTGCGGATCCTGTTCAGCCGGTGCTCGGAGCCGTACGTCGGGCCCCCGAGCGCCTTCTCCTTCAACGTGCCCACGGTCACCGGCGGCGGGGCGGTGACCGTGCAGCGGGGCGAGCACGCCAAGGCGGTCAAGCGCAGCTACACCAAGCTGGGCGGGATGTGCCCGCGGTGCGAGGGCATGGGCTCGGTGAGCGACATCGACCTGGCGCAGTTGTTCGACGAGACCAAGTCGCTGGCGGACGGCGCCCTGACCATCCCGGGCTACACCCCGGGCGGCTGGAACTACCGGCTCTACGCGAGTTCGGGCTTCGTGGACCCCGCCAAGCCCATCCGCGACTACACGGCCCGCCAGCGCCACGACTTCCTCTACCGCGAGCCGGAGCGGATGAAGATCGAGGGCATCAACATGACCTACGAGGGTCTGGTGCCGCGGATCACCAAGTCGATGCTGGCCAAGGATGTCGAGGCGATGCAGCCGCACATCCGCGCGTTCGTCGAGCGGGCGGTCACCTTCACCACGTGCCCCGAGTGCGGCGGTTCGCGGCTGGGCGAGGGAGCCCGTACGGCGACCGTGGCGGGCCTCTCGATCGCCCAGGCCTGCGCGCTGCAGATCAGTGACCTGATCGAGTGGGTCAATGGTCTCGACGAGCCGGGCGTGGCACCCCTCCTGGCCGGGCTGCGGCACCTGCTGGCCTCGTTCGTCACGATCGGGCTGGGCTACCTGTCGTTGGACCGGCCGTCGGGCACGCTGTCCGGAGGGGAGGCGCAGCGGGTCAAGATGGTGCGGCACATGGGGTCGAGCCTGACCGATGTGTCGTACGTCTTCGACGAGCCCACCGTCGGCCTCCACCCGCACGACATCGCCCGGATGAACCAGCTGCTCCTGGCGCTGCGGGACAAAGGCAACACCGTGCTCGTGGTGGAGCACAAGCCGGAGGTCATCGCGATCGCCGACCATGTCGTCGACCTGGGGCCGGGCGCGGGTTCGCACGGTGGGACGGTGTGCTTCGAGGGGACAGTGGCCGGGCTGCGGGCGAGCGACACCCTGACGGGCCGGCACCTGAGCTACCGGGCCGCGCTGAAGTCCGCGCCGCGCCAGCCGTCCGGGCACCTGGCGATCCGCGGCGCCACCAGCCACAACCTGCGCGACGTCGACGTCGACATCCCGCTCGGCGTGCTGTGCGTGGTTACGGGAGTGGCGGGGTCGGGCAAGAGCTCGTTGATCCACGGGTCCCTGCCCGCCGACGCAGGGGTCGTCGCGATCGACCAGAGCGCCATCAAGGGGTCGAGGCGCAGCAATCCCGCGACGTACACCGGGATGCTCGACCCGATCCGGACCGCGTTCGCGAAGGCCAACGGGGTCAAACCAGCGCTGTTCAGCGCGAACTCGGAAGGTGCTTGCGAGAGTTGCGGGGGCGCCGGGGTGATCTACACCGACCTGGGCATGATGGCGTCGGTGTCCAGCCCGTGCGAGGACTGCGAGGGCAAGCGGTTCGACGCGAGCGTGTTGGAGTACCGGCTCGGGGGCCGCGACATCAGCGAAGTGCTGGCGATGCCGGTCGACGAGGCGCTGGCGTTCTTCGGCGGCAGCGCGCCCGCCTCCGGGGTGAAGATCCCGGCCGCCGCCAAGATCCTGGGCCGGATGGCGGACGTCGGGTTGGGGTACCTCACGCTCGGGCAACCGCTCACCACGCTGTCCGGCGGGGAGCGGCAGCGGCTGAAGCTGGCGATCCAGATGGCGACGGACGGCGGGATCTACGTCCTGGACGAACCGACGAGCGGGCTGCATCTGGCCGACGTGGCGCGGCTGTTGGAGCTGCTGGATCGGCTGCTCGACGCCGGGAAGTCGGTGATCGTGATCGAGCACCACCTGGCGGTCATGGCCCACGCCGACTGGATCATCGACCTCGGCCCGGGCGCCGGCCACGACGGCGGCCGGGTGGTGTTCGAGGGTGTTCCGGCCGATGTGGTCGCGGCGCGCTCGACGCTGACGGGCGAGGCCCTCGCGGCGTACGTGTCCTGACGCGTCGAGTGGCGCGGCTCGGCAGGGCGCGCGTCGCACGCGCCGTACGGCGGGGCCGCGCACCCGCCGCACCGTCGTCCCCGGGTGCCCCGCGCGCCCGCCTGTCCCGCCCCGATCGGTGACTTCGGGGCGTTGTGGGGCGACGCCGCACCGATCGGAGCGGACGGAGCGGGGTCAGCGGCCGGCGGCGCAATCGGGAGCGGCGAGGTGCGCACGCATCGCCCGTAGCTGGGCGATGAGCAGGGGCAGCTCGTTCTCGGGTACGCCGATGCGGCCGGGCGCGTTGAGCTCGGCCACGGCGGGCCGTACCCGCAACAGCAGCTCGATCCCCGCGGCCGTGATGGTGATCCCCGCGGCGCGCCCCCGTCCGCCCACGCTGGTGCGGCTGACCAGGCCGCGGGACAGCAGGCTGTCGATCAGCGGGTCCATGCTCTGGGGTCACCAGGACGGCCCGCGCGAGGCTCGCCTTCGTGAAATCGTCGCCATCCTGAAGACAGGCCAGGACGCCGAACTGGGTGGGCGTCAGGCCGAACCGGGCGAAGAGCTCGCGGAATCGGCGGGCCACGACCTGGGAGGTCTGGATCAGCTCCCACAGCGGCAGCTCGGGTGGCTTCATCCGACCGCTCATCGGGACCTTCTGCTCAGGCGGCGTGCGGCCCCCGCGATCCCGGCGGCGACGGGCAGCGCCACCGTCGCGACCGGCCGGGCGAGCGGGTGGGCGGACGCCGTGATCCAGCGGACCGGCTGGAGTGACTCGCGGACCGCCCTGGCGGCGTAGTCGCGCATCTCGTCGGTGGCCGACTGCAGCGCCGCGCTCACGGTGAGCCTCCCCGCCCGCCACGTCGGCGAGGGCCACCGTCAGCCGGTGGGCGTCGATGATCGCCGTAGCGGCACCCCGGCCGCCGGTCGGGGGCATCACGTGCGCGGCGTCCCCGATGGCCGTGACCCGCCGGGGCGTCCACGGCGCGATGCGGTCGGGGTCGGCGGCCAGGAAGCGGAACCCGCCGAGCGTCTCCGGCTGGGCGCGTCGCGGGAGCTCGACCAGCTGGGGCCGCCACCGCCGGCTCTCCAGGAGGCTGGCGGCCAACCCCGCGAGCTCATCCTTCCCCAGCTCAGGCAGCGCCCGCGGTAGTTGGGCCGCAGCCGTGATCAGTCCCCAGATCACCACGGGCTCCGGGGCGGACGGGACGGTCGTGCCGTGCTGAGCCGGTACGGCGGATGGGGCGTGCCACGACGCGAACAGGCCGAGGCCGCCTGGGCCGAAGCCGAGCATCGGGTCGTCCCGCAGCAGGCTCTGTGCGGCCGCGGACAGCGCGGCGGTGGGGGTGCGCCCGGCGAGTCCCACCAGTCCCGTCGGCCGGCCGGTGGGACCGCCCGCGAGCTGCTCCGCCAGGCCGGATCCGGCGCCCTCGGCGATCACCAGCAGGTCACCGTCGACGGTCTCGCCGGACCGGAGCCGCACCTGTACCCCGGCGTCGGACTCGGCGTAGCTCGCACACACCGCGCCCATCCGCAGGCGCTCGCCCAGGCCCGCGGCCAGCAGCCGCCGCAGCGTGATCCGATCGACGTCCAGGGACTCTCCCTCGCCCTCGTCCCTGGCGCGCAGCAGCAGCCGGCCCCGGTGGTCGCGGACCGCCAGCGTGACCCCCGTGGTGGCGACCGAGCAGCGGGTCAGCTCCCGCATGAGGGCCGGCGGCAGGAGCTCCGCCAGCGCGGTGAGAGCGGTCGGTCCGAGGTGCAGCTTGTAGCCGCCCGTCGAGGACACGTCCGCGTCGCGCTCCAGGACGGTGACCGCTACGCCGTACCGCAGCAGGCCCTGGGCCAGCGCGAGCCCGCCGATGCCGCCGCCGGCGATGAGCACCATCATGCGTCGTGAAGGTATCAGCGGACTGATACGTGCGCATCGGTCGGTCCCGCTCGCTCCGATCGGGGACTTCGGGGCGCTCTGGGACGTCAACACACCGATCGGAGCGGGCGAATCCACCCCAGCCAACCCGATCCCTCGGCCGCGCCGCCCGCTCGACGTACCGCCGTTGCCGTTTCCCTGCGGAGCAGCACCGCGGGCGTCGGTCAGGCCGCCATTGGGCGTGAGGGTCGCCGGGTGGCGTGCCAGGCTGGGCGGTGACCGACGCGCAGGAGGCCCGGGATGACGACGTACACGACCGCCCCGTTGACCCGCGCGACCTGGGACGATTTCGCGGCCCTGGTCGAGGCGCACAGCGGCGTGTGGGGCGGGGGTTGGTGCATGGGGTTCCACCCCGAGGGCTTCGCGGCGGGCAGCGCGTCCGGGAACCGGGCGGCCAAGCGGCGGCTCGTCGAGTCCGGGGAGGTCCGTCAGGTGCTCGTGTACGCGGACGGGGCGTGCGTCGGCTGGTGTCAGTACGGGACGCCGGCCGAGCTGCCGAACATCAAGAACCTCAAGACGTACGCCGTGGCCGGCGCAGCGCTGCCCACGTGGCGCATCGGCTGCATCTTCACGGCGAGCCGGCAGCGCGGTCGCGGCGTGGCGCACGCGGCCGTGGCCGAGGCCTTGGCGCAGATCCGGGCGGCCGGTGGCGGGGTGGTCGAGGCCTATCCGGAGCAGACGGTGGAGCGGAAGCCGCAGCGCGGGGCCTACCTGCACACCGGGCCGGAGGAGCTGTACGCCGCGTTCGGGTTCGAGCGAGACCGCCGGATCGCGAAGTGGCGCTGGGTGATGCGCCTAACCGTGGAGCCGTGACCGGCCGGACCGGCGGCAGCGGCAGAGAGGCCGGGCACAATGGGCGCCGTGGGGAAGCCGACGGTGGTGGCCGTGAGCCGGGACGAGATGCATCACTTCAGCAAGGCGCCGGTGACGGCGATCACGCTGGTCGCCGGACTGGGCGTGCTCGGCGACGCGCACGCGGGAACGCTGGTGCAGCACCGGTCCCGGGTGCGTCTAGACCCCAACCAACCCAACCTGCGGCAGGTGCACCTGATTCAGCAGGAGCTGTTCGAGGACGCGCGGGCCGCTGGCTACGAGCTGGCGCCGGGCGATCTCGGCGAGAACATCCTGACGTCGGGTGTGGACCTGCTGTCCCTGCCCGTGGGCACCCGGCTGACGATGGGCGAGGCGGTGGTGCGGCTGACCGGGCTGCGCAATCCGTGCGCGCAGATCAATACGTTCCGGCCGGGGTTGCTCACAGTGGTGCTGGCCCGCGGGGACGGAACCCCCAGCGAGGAGCCCGCGCGGCCGACCGGGTCTGCCGAGGCCGCCGGGGCGAGCGTGGCTGGTGACTGCGGCGTTACGGCGTACATCCGCAAGGCCGGGGTGATGGCGGTGGTCGAAACCGGCGGCGAGGTACGTCCCGGGCAGCCGATCCTGCTCACCCTGCCGGAGGGCCCGCACCAGCCGCTGGCCCCGGTCTAGTCCCACTGAGCCGCCCCCTTCATTCGGTCCGGACGTTCTGTGAGTCGTCGGTTTCCATTTGATGGGTGCACTGCCGAGCGTACTCGGCTGGGGTTAGGTAGCCGAGCGAGGAGTGCCGGCGGTGGTGGTTGTACTCGTCCTTCCAGTCGCCGATGATGACCTGTGCGTGCAGCAGCGAGTAGAAGCTGTTGATGTTGAGGCACTCGTCGCGGATCCGGCTGTTGAACGACTCGACGTACCCGTTGCGCCACGGCGAGCCCGGAGGGATGTAGGACAGGCCGGTGCGGGTGCCGGCCCAGTCGACCATCGCCTCGCTGATGAACTCCGGCCCGTTGTCCGACCTGAGCACCGCCGGGGCGCCCCGGGCGGCGACGAGGTCCTCGAGGTGGGCGGTGAGTCGGTCGGCGGTAATCGAGCGCTCCACGAGGCCGCCGATGCACTCCCGGGTGTGTTCGTCGACGATCGAGCAGATCTTGATCAATCGTCCGTGCTCGTCGGCGTCGAACTGGAAGTCCACCGCCCACACCACGTTCGGCGCGTCCGCCGTCGGCGCGTCGACGGTCGAGGACCCGACGCGCTTGCGTCGACGCCGCTGCGGGACCCGGAGCCCTTCGTCACGCCACAGGCGTTGGATCTTCTTGTGGTTCACCACCCACCCCTCGGCGCGGGCGTCGTGATACGCCCGCCGATACCCGTAGCGGGGATGGTCCTTCGCCCAGGCGCGCAGCCACTCCCTGAGCGCCCGATCCGGGTCCGTGACCGTGTCGCCCTTGAGCGGTCGCCGGTACGCGGAGCGGCTCAGCCCGACCAGACGGCACGCCATCCGTTCGCTCACCCGCAACTTGCGCTTGAGGTGATCGACGGCGGCGCGGCGCCTGTCCGGGCTTAGAAGTTTCCCTCAGCCAGCTCCTTGAGCGCGGCCTTCTCCAGCTCCGCTTCCGCGAGCAGACGCTTCAGGGTCGCGTTCTGCTTCTCCAGCTCCTTCAGGCGCTTTGCGTCGTCGGCCTTGAGGCCGCCGTACTGGTTCCGCCACCGGTAGTACGTCTGCTCGGACACCCCCAGCTCCCGGCACACCGCCGCGACGTCCTGACCATCGGTGAGCATCCTGTCGGCCTGCCCGAGCTTACGGACGACCTGCTCCGGGGTGTGACGCTTCCTGCTGTTCGTCATGATCTGACCAGTCTCCCTGCCCGCGACCGCGGGCAACAGGACGACTCTCATAACGACTGGACCTACGAAACGGGGTCAGCCCACCACCACTCGACGGGCCTCCGGTTGGGCGGAACCCGCACGTCCGGGGCGCGCGGCGCGCTGCCGGAGTCGGTCAGGTCGCCACGGGCACCCTCGTCACGACTCGATGCACGAGCCGCGCCGACCTCGTGCCGACACCTACGAACGGCGACTCGCCCGCTGACGTTGGCGTCGACCCACACCAGTCCGCGTGGCGCTCGGACACATAGCGCCGCGACGCTCACCGATCAGCCGCACCTCGTGGAGCTCAACCTTGTTGGCTAAGTTCGTGAGCTCAAGGTCTGCGGGGTGAGGCACGTGTCGTGGACTCGACCGCCCCCGCTCCGATCGGTGACTTCGGGGCGCTCGGGGGCGTCAACTCACCGATCGGAGCGGGCGGGGATGGCCATCAAGACCAAATGACGAATGGCCCGTGTCCTGGGGTTTTCCCAAGTCACGAGCCATGCCGTTTGGTGGCTGGTCAACGAAAGTCGCTGGCCTGCGACCCTTGGGCTACACCTGCTCGCTTGGCACGCCGCCTCCGCAGCGGTTGGCACACGTCCTGGCTCGACGGTGGACCGGCCAAGGAAGACCAACCGTCGCGGCAGGCCGAAGTTCCGTGGTCAGACCGCCAGACGGGTCTCTACGAGGCGCGCGGCTTCTTCGTCAATGGACACGTCGGACCAGCCTCGCATGCAAAGCAGGGCGACTGCATCGACGAGATCCGGCAGCTGGATTCGGCCAGGCTTCCAGGAGTTGACGATGTCAACGACCAGTCGCATCGACGGAGATCCACCTGTTTGCATGGTTGCGTCAGCTGCGGCGAAGTGCACCGTAGCGGCCACTTCGGCGGACGCCGTATTCATGCGCGCCATCAGATCGACTGTCCGCTCGACCGCCGCCCGGTAGGGCTCCATGCGATCCCTCACTTGGTTAACCGCGTCCGCGTATGTGGGACCGACTCGTACTTCGATCATTTGCCCGCGTTTGACTTCCTGAACCAAGCCGTTGTTTTGGAGTTGGGCAACCTTGCGCTTCAGATCGGCGCTGAATGGGCCGTACGAACCTCGCTCGAACTTGAGACCGGTCTCGATACCTGCCACGCCGGCAAAATACGCGATCTTCTGAAACAGAACGCGTCCAACCGGCCAATGGTGTGGGAGACGCTGAAGTCGATCAAGAACCGCGACGACGGCCACCCATTCTGCGGGAATCTTGGATTCCTGCGGATCCTCGGCGAGAAGGAGCAGCTGTGACTGATCCGTCAAAGCGCCGGCAGGGGCGAAGAGTTCAACCGGAATCTCCAGCCGAGAGAGGTGTCTAATCAAGGTTGGGGCGACCACTTCCCACTCCAGTTGACCGTTCCCGCAACCCAGTGGCGGGACAGCTATCGACGTAACGCCCCATTCCAAGTAGTGCTTCTCGAGGTACTCCAAGCCAGCGACGATGTCGGCGAGCCGACTCACGGCACGCCAGTGCCCTTTGGTGGGGAAGTTGACGATTAGGTGGTCGTCTGCCTTCACTGGATACGGCTCTCCCAACCGCACCTCCCCTCGCGAGCATCTCGCCGCGTAGTCAGCGAACATCTCGGGATAGCGCTTCTTGAAGGCGAGGGCGATGCCCTTCCCCATGACACCAACGGTGTTAACGGTGTTGACCAAGGTCTGCTGCCGGGACTTGAGCAGGTCGCCGGACGTGACAACTACGTTGCTGGCTTCATCCGAAGTAGACATGTGCGTTCACCTCCACCGTAAAGTGTCCAACCAGGTACCGACACTCCCGTGCCGCTGACTCACGCCACGTGTAGCAGCCCAGGAGCAGATCCGGCGGTACGACATCGGGGATAAGCACCTCAGCCTGACGCTGGCGCTTCCTCTCCTGCTGCTCCCAGTAGTCCCCGAGCGTCCACCACTCAGCGTAGACACGCTCCTCCTCCAGGTTGGCTAGGCCCGCCGGCGACGCGAAGAAGCGCGTGGGGGCGTTTGCGGCGTTGCCGTCCGTGACAACAGCCCCGTCGATGTCAAGCGCCAGCGGCGATACGCGAAGGACCACCAGCGACTCCTCGCGACGGAGTCGCATCATGGCGTTGCGGGCGTCGAAGTAGAGGTTGACGTACTCATGCAACATCCGGCCCCCGGGCACTCGTCGACCGGCCCTCAGGTCCTGGACCTCCGCCATTGCCACTGAAGCGTGCTCAACAGCTTCCGCACGTCTGTGGCTGAGCAGCCCGTGCTCCACTATCGACGCGAGGTTCCCGATCGGCGTCATGTAATGGAGTTCCGTAACTACTGAGCGTTCCAACGGCCCTCCTTCGGGGTCGTGCCTTCACCGGAGGATCGGCCGCGTCCACGATTCACCCTATCCTCGCGTGGCGGGTGTCAGGCGACGCCAGCGTCAGCCAGCGCACGGGCGCGAACCTGTGTCAAGGGACAGTCGGAACTGCCCAGTGGCGGACATGAAAGCTGCCCGCTGACGGTCACGAGATCTGCCCGGTGGTGGCCACGGGATCTACCCAAGGGGGTTGTGGCCACCACCGACCAGGGTGGTCAGTTCAACGGGCTCACCCCTTGACCGGCGAGTGCTTGGGTGAGCCGGACGCTGTCGCCGCTGGTCTGGCAGACGTGGGCGTGGTGGAGCAGTCGGTCCACCGTGGCGGTGGCCAGCGTCTTGGGCATCAGCTCGTCGAACCCAGAGGGGTGGAGGTTCGAGCTGATCGCGACTGACCGCTTCTCATAGGCGGCGTCGACGAGTCTGTAGAGCCCCTCGGCGGCGTCCGCGGCGACCGGCAGCAGGCCGATGTCATCGACGATGACCAGGTCGGCGCGCAGGACCCGGGCGATGGCCTTGGTGACAGTGTCGTCCGCACGGTGCCTTCGGAGTAGGACGCCGAGGTCTTCCAGGGTGAACCAGGCGA
Source organism: Austwickia sp. (assembly GCA_016699675.1). Taxonomy (NCBI): domain Bacteria; kingdom Bacillati; phylum Actinomycetota; class Actinomycetes; order Micrococcales; family Dermatophilaceae; genus Austwickia; species Austwickia sp. The sequence goes on from CP064985.1 coordinate 1,638,955, forward strand.
CCTTCAACCCGGCCTCGACGGCTTGCTGGCCAAGGGCCTCCAGCAGGAACGTCTTCCCGGTGCCCGACGGGCCGCAGACCACGAGGTTCTCGCGGCGGTGGACCCATTCCAGGGTGCGGAGCGCCTGCTGGGTCGGGACTGGGATCGAGGATGCCTCGGGCTGCCACGCGTCGAAGGTCTTCCCGGTGGGGAAGCCCGCCGACGCTCGCCGGGTGACAAGTGCGGAACGCTCCCGGCCGGCGACCTCCTCGGCGAACAGCGCCTTCAACACCTCGGCGGGCTCCCAGCGTTGGGCTTTCGCGGTTGCGACGACCTCGGGTGCGTGACGACGGATGTGCGGCAGCCGCAACCGGCGCAACAGCTCCTCCAGTTCGGCTGGCAGCGGCGGTGCTGACGCCGTGCTTCTCGTCGTCATCGGGCCACCTCGTTCCCGTCGCGGCCGTCGTGCTGGCCGACCTGTTCACCGAGCCGTGCCCATGCGCTGGTGCCCTGGGTCAGCGAGGAGTCCTCGCTGGCCCGGTGCTCACCGGCTTTCGGTGCTCGGGCGTGGTGGTCCAGGATCGAGGACAGGTCTGCTTCGGCGAACCGGCCGTGCACGGCGGCGTGGCCCAGTGCCCAGTCGACCTCGACGGGGTCGAACAGCTTGGCCAAGCTGAGGGCTTCGGCCATCTTGACGCGCATCCGTGGTGTGCCTGCGGCGGCGGCCTCGATCAGCCACAACCTCGCGCCCTCGCCCAGGTCGAGGAAGTCGGACTCGGCCGGGTTCTTCGCACGGGGCTGGCGGTCCAGTGGCCCGGACGGCTGGGCTGGGAAGTGCTCGTCATCGATCTTCGGGGTGCCGGGTGTGGCCCGGCGGTGGCGGGCGACTTCGAGGGGACCGTCCTGGCCGACGTGGACGATGACGACCCACTCGTCCTCGCCGACACCATGGGCACGGACCCACACCGTCGCACCCAGCAGGGCATGCGGGACCGAGTACTGGCCGGACTCGAACATCACCATCGGTGTGTTGCCCGGCACCACCCGCGTGGTGCCGAACGCGACCGTGTGCGGGGTCATCGGGACCGGGTGCAGCCGGACCCGTTCCTCGGCGAGCATCTCGATCGGTGGCCGACGAGTGACCCGGTGCGCTCGGGTGTTGACCTTCTCGCAGAACTCCACGCACGCCGCCTCGAGCTCGGCGAACGAGGCGTACCCCTCGCGCAGGTTGGTGTCCTTGGGGACCAGGTCGGCCTTGCTGATCTTCACCGACGACTCGGTGCCGCCCTTGGACGCCGGATCGGCCGGGACGCAGGTGTGCACGACCATCGAGTAGTGCTCGGCGAACGCCACCAGCTGCGGATTCCGCACCGGAATTCCGGCGATGTGCTCGACCGTGACGGTCTTCTCGTTGTCGGTCAACACATAGGTCGGCACCCCACCCAGCCGCCGGAACGTCACGTCCAGGGCAGCGAACACCGAGGGCATCGTCTTGTCGCGGATCGGCAACACGACCCGGAACCGCGACCAAGCCAGCCAGGCGACGAACAGCACGGTCTTGACGCCGTCGACGACGGGGCCATCGCCGTAGTCGTACTGCAACCACATCCCCGGCTCAGTCACCCAGGGACGGTGCACCCGCACGTGTCCGGCCCGGTAGGACTTCTTGACCTTCGCGACCGCACGGCGGGTGGTGCGCTCCGACCCTCCGTAGCCCAGGGCGAGCAGCTTCTCGTGCGCCACATCGGCACGGACCTTCCCGACCGACCGCTCGACCCACTCCTCGACCTTGGGCAGATACTCATCGATCAACATCGGCCGCACCGCCGCCGCCGGCAACTCCCCGCCGCCAGCACGGCGATCCACGTACCGCTTCACCGTGTGGTGGGAGCAGCCAGCCAGCTCGCCGGCATCGCGCAACGAACCTGTTAGGTCGTAGGCATCCAACATTTCCATGATCTCCTCGGCAGACTTCAACTCATCCCTTCCTCGGGAGCGATAGGGCGCATCAGCACCGCTCATCGCACCCGAGGAAGGGGCCTCAACCGCGCAGGTCGGCGAGGCAGACGACGTCGTGTCGGGCAGATCCCATGACCGTCAGTGGGCAGTTCTCACGTCCGCCAGCGGGCAGCTTCGTGGCCGTCTCCGGGCAGTTTCTCGTGGCCGCCGACAAACCTGGTCGAGCACGACGACCAGCCGGTCAACGTCGCTGTCGCTGAACAAGAAGTCGGGGCCCGTCGGTGCGTAGTCAGTGAAGGGCGCCTCGTAGAGGCGCCGGGCCTCCATCACGCCGTTAGCTGTCAGGTGTTCAACGATGAGTTGGATGAAACGGATCTCGGCGGCGCTGAAGCGCGAGTCCGTAAGGAACTCCGAGAAGGCTACGGTCGCGGCCTCGCGATCCAGGCCGACGAGCGAGCGGATGAACAGGCCAAGTCCATGCGACTCCTCGTTCGCTCGCGCGATGTCCTCGGGGCCGCCGGCTCCCGACGCCACGAGCATGGCCTCGAGTGCAGACAGGTCTGTCGAGGTCAGCTGCTTGTTCCGTCGGAGCTTTTCAAGAGCGATGTTGTCCTCGTGGTCCTTGAGGTAGGCACGCGCCTTGGCCTTGAACCGCTCCCAGTTCGTGCCAACGGCGACCCCGGGCAGGACGACGATGGATCCGTCGCCGATCTCGTCCTCGAAGTTCGTGTAGACGATGGCCCGCTTGGCCTTCTCGATGAACCTGACCAGTCCGCGGATCCGCCGGCGCGCAAGCTCGAGCATGGGGAGGGTGACATCGACCCACCACTCGTCCTCGCTGACTTCGGCCAGGAGTCCTTGCTGCTCGGCGATGGCCGGGATGGCGGTCTGGTCCAACAACGAGGAGGTGACCTGCTGGACCTGCCGCCGCAGGCGATCCGCCGTCAGCTCGTCACTGTCGAGCTTGGCGAGCTGGATCTTGAGGATGAGCAGGTCGAAGCGTTTGGCGTCTTCGTCGTCATCCCGGATGGCCGAGGGGAGTCCGGCAGGTGGACCGCGATGTCACCCGCCTCCTGCACTGACAGTGCAGTCCACGGTGACCAGTCGGTGTAGCGCTGCACCCACTCGCGCTCGGGACGGACGATGAAGTTGTCGAGGTTCATGCCTGCAACGATCTTGTGCAGAGACTCGGCCGTGTCCTTCCGCAGAGCGTCAATATCCCCACCTAGATCCGAACCGTCGAGTGCGGCGACCAGCCCCAGGCGCGCCTCGAACAGTCGCTGTGCAAGGGACTTCTGGAGCGACCCCTCAGCGCCGGCGCCGGGCTGGTTGAAGTACTCGAGGTTCATGCAGAAGTCGAAGACGTAGAAGTCCTTCTTGTCCGCGCCCGGACCGTAAAGATCGGCACGGAGCCGGGTGCCGCGGCCGATCATCTGCCAGAACTTCGACACCGACCGCACGAGCTTGAAGAACACGAGGTTGACGACCTCGGGCACGTCGATGCCGGTGTCGAGCATGTCGACGCTGATCGCGATGTGCGGCGTCTTCTCCTTCACGGAGAAGTCATCGATGAGGCTCTGGGCGTACTCGGTCTTGTATGTCACGACCCGCGCGAAATGACCCGCGTACTCGGGGTATGCCGCGTCGAAGCGTTCGCGGATGAACTCGGCGTGGGCGTTGTTCTTGGCAAAGATGATCGTCTTGCCCAGTCGGTCACCGCTAACGACCTTGTGCCCGGACTCCATGAGGTGCTTGAGCGCCTTGTCGACCGTGTCGGCGTTGAAGAGCCATTTGTTCAACTCTTCGGGGTTGACGTCGGTCGGTACCTGGTCGTCCTCGCCCCAGTCGAGGGAGTCCCACTCGTCCTTCTCGCTGTCGGAGAGCTGGTCGTAATGGATCCCGGCCCGCATGAACTTCAGCGGGACCGACACCGACACCGGTGGGACCAGGTATCCCTCGGCCACCGCCTCGTCGAGGCTGTAGGCATCGGTCGGCACCCCCGCTTCCAGACCGAAGAGGGAGTAGGTGTTGCGGTCGATCTCGTCTTTCGGCGTCGCTGTCAAACCGACAAGCATCGCGTCGAACCAGTCGAAGATCGCCTTGTACTTGGCGTACACCGACCGGTGGGCCTCGTCGATCACGATCAGGTCGAAGTAGCCCGGCCCGAACCGGCGGCCACCGACACCATCGGTTGAGTTGATGAGCCCCATCATCGTCGGGTAGGTCGAGACGAACACGCGCCCATCGGGGACCTTCTCGTCCACCAAGTTGATCGTCGCCACGGACGGCAGGTGCGTCTTGAACGCCCCCACCGCCTGGTTGACCAGCGCGACACGGTCGGCGAGGAAGAGCACTCGTTTTGCCCAACCGCGTTTCATCAGTTGGTCGACCAGTGCGATGACCGTTCTGGTCTTGCCGGACCCGGTCGCCATGACGAGCAGCGCCTCGCGTCGATGGGCTTCGAACGACTCACCAACCGCCCGGATGGCCCGGGTCTGGTAGTGCCGCTCGACGATCGCCTTGTCGATCACAGCATCCTTGAGTGGCAGCCGCGTGTGGCGCCGCTGGACCATGAGCTCGAGCTCGTCCTTAGTCAGAAATCCGGCGACCCGCCGGGGTGGGTAGCCGGACGCATCGTCCCAGATCCAGTGCTGGTAACCGTTGGACCAGAAGATGACCGGGCGCCGACCCGTCATCGACTCGAGGCAGTCGGCATACAGCTTGGCCTGCTGCTGCCCGACCGCCGGGTCGCTGCGTGAACGCTTCGCCTCAATGATGGCCAAGGGAAGGCCGTCGTCACCCCACAGCATGTAGTCAACGAACCCACCGCCGCTCTGGTTCGGCATGCCGGTCACGGGGTACTCGCGGTCCCGAGTCTCCGTCAGCGCCCAGCCCGCCTCCAACAGGTCAGCGTCGATGAACAACTGCCGCGTGGAGGCCTCGTCCCAGTCGAACTGTGTCGCCTGATGAGCCTTCGCAGCCTGAGCCGCTGCAACCTCGGCCCGTGCCTTGTCCAGTTCCGCCTGAAGCGCCTCGCTGTCCGCCTTCGCTGAGGCCAACGCGGCGTCCTTCTCCTCGAAAGTCGCCAACAGCTGGTTCAACTCGCCCGTCGATAGCGGCGGCTGGCCTCCGCTGTCATGCGGAGCAGGGATCAGGGACGGGTCGTATGCCGCTCCGGTCGGAACGTCGTCGGGTGTCGTTGAGTAGGTGTATGCCGCCCACTTGACGACATCGTGCAGTTGCCGCAGGACGTTCAGAGCGGTCTGCGGTGTGACGGTCCGGCTCTCGTGGACGGCGGCGTTGCCGACCTTGCGAATCGCGTCAGCCTTCGCGGCAATTTCGGGTCCGACGGCCGCTCGGAACCCGCTGTCCCCTAGCCGCGCGGCCAAGTCCGACTTGTAGGGGACGGCAAGCCTCTCGAGGTCGAAGATCCTGACCACGAGCTGCTCGACTACGCGGCGCGCGTAGAAGACGCAGGATCTGGGGTCGGTGCGCCCATAAGCTTCCGCCCGGACCGCGTCAGCGCGCGTCTCACCCCACCCCACGGGTACGAAGTCAAAGTTCGACATCACTCCTCCGCCTGAAGGTTGCCCTGTAACCGCAGGGTGGCAGCCGTCTCATCGATGCTCGTGAGGCAATGGTCGATGATGCGATCAGACGCGCTCACCACCCGCCCCCAGCCCGCATCCGGAACCGGTGCACCGGGTGCGAAGTACTGCTCAAGATGATCGGGCAACTCCGCACCCGGAGCGATGCGACGGAAGACCAGCCGCGCAACGGACTCGGCCTCGTACTCCCGGGTCGGCTCGTCCAGTTCCGTTCGATCCGGCCACCAGTCGGACTTGGCCGCACCGAGATGACCGCAGTACAGGTGTCCAATCTCGTGAGCCAGCGTCGCCAGCATCTCGGTGACGGAGTAGTTCCTGTTCAGCGTGACCTCGAACCGCACTGGCCGCTTCTCGATCACCATCTGGCGACCTACTCGGACGGGCACCTCTTGCATGCCACCGCGGGCTCGTCGAATGTGACCCGCAAATCGGTTCCCTAACGGGCCCTCGCTGACGCGCACTCCATCCAGGAGGATGCGCCCTCGTAGGGCCGCAAGGGCGCTACCCGCATCCTGCACGTAATCCATCTTGTAGGGGTTCTGGAATCGCGCCGGCAAGGTCCGTGAACGGTGGGTCTCCTCGGTCTGGGAGACGTCGAAGTAGAACCCCACGGGCGCGAAGGGGACCAGCAACACAATGGGGTGCTCATTGGGTAGGACACGTCGATGCCATCGCTCCTCCCACTCATGGGCCGGGAGCAGGTAGTCAGCATGGGGCCGTTGGAGAGCCGTCAGCAGAGCGTTGAATAGCTTGTGCTGCCGTAGGTTCGCCGCTTGGTCAATGAGGTCCGCGACGCTGTTGGCATACCCGCGCTCCAAGGCCAAGTCCACCATCCTGGACATCGAACTGCGAGCATCGATCTGTCGCCGACTCGCCCGCTGGACCTCGTCACGTAGGTCGATATCCAAGGCGTCCTGGAGGAAGTCCCAGCCACCAGAAGTCACGACGCTTCCCCGTCGCCGAGCCGAAAGTGCTGAGCGAGGCGGTCGAGGGTGAACTCCTGACGGAGCTTGCAAGCGCTGTTCTGGTTGGCGAACATCCCCTTCTCCCAGTATGCCTGCTCGGCCGGGACGGACGTGAGCCAGCGGACCGGCACGACCCACTCCCCGATCTCATCGGTCTCTGGCCCTCCTTCCTTGCTGCGGAGATAGGTGCCGCGCAGGGGCAGACTCGTCAGCGCGGTAGGCATCCCGTCGACCGTCACCTCAGCGTGATCGAAGCGCTGCGGCGTCCCGGCGACCTCACCAATCGCCACATAGCCGCGACCGGGGATATGCACGTTGACCCGTCCTCCGATAGGCAGATTGCGCAGGCTTCGTGAGTACCATGGGTCGCCACCGGCGCTGACGAAGCCATACTTCTGTCCGTCCGCCCACGAGCGGCCCGCGGGATCGTCGCCGAAGGAGACGAACCAGTCGGTCCCGTTCCACTCGGCACGCTTGCCCTTCTTGCTCTTAACGGAGAAGGCGCCACTGCCATCGCTCTCGTCATCTCGCGCGAGCCAGGATCGGGTGAGGTAGCGACGGCCGTCGTCCTCGAGGTAGGAAAAGAAGACCGCGTTGACCGGCACGCCAAACGTCCGGAGGTAGGTAACGATCCGCTCGGACCCCGGGTCGAGGTCGGTCGCGACGATCGTCAGCTGCAGGGTGGCGTTGAGCTCGTCGGGAGCCGAGGTGCCGAAGACGTCCTCAAAGGCTGACTCGAACGGGACGTCAAGATGGTTGTTGGCGAGTTCGAGGATCGAGTCCCGATCGAGGGTGCTCACCCACGAGCCGTAGTCGAGGACCTGCGCGACGACGTCGCGAGGGGTCTTGTCGCGCTTGAGCTCGAGGACGTGGAGGTTACCCTCGCCGTCCATGGCCAGCAGATCGATGAACTTGCCATGCGGAGTCTTCACCTGCCGTCCGATGACGAGGAGGCGGTCACTGAGCAACGAGGGGTCCTTCTCTAGGTACTGCTCCAACGTCGCCTCCGACGGCAAGGTGGCCGAACTCAGCCGCCTCGGGGTGTCCCCGTCAATCCGCCACATCCCCATGTGCACCGGCATGACCTACAGCCTCCCCGAAAACGCCCGCGCTTGCAGGGACAGGAGCAGTTGGTCCATCGCGCGTCGGGACTCCTTCATCCCGGCGCTCAGCCGATCCAGCACCTCCAGCTGACGAACGAAGTCAGCCTGTTGGGCGGGCGACGGCCACAGCACCTCAACGGAAGCCAGAGCCGACTTGCTCACGAGTCCCTTCATTCCGCCCGTGGACTTGGCGCGGACGATCTCCGGCTCCAGTCGGAGCTGCTCCAACAAGAACCGGGGGCTTCCGTCGCTCAACGTGACGGCGTTGATCTGCTGGTTGAAGGCGGCGTGACGGTCAAGCAGGGCACTTCTGCCAATGCTGTTGCGGCTGCCCGCAATACAGACCACCAGAACAGAGCCTGTGGGTGCAATGCGACCTATGGTGGCGCCGGAATCAGAGAGTCGCTCCGCGGCAGTCACGGGGTGAAGTTGGGAGTCCAGGATGTCGCCGGACTTGATCCACTCGACCTGACCGCCGTAGTTCGAAGCATCGGCGCGCGGGGGCGTATTGCCAGTCGTCAAAGTGCCAATCGACCCTAGCCTGCGCAAAGGCAGACTCTTCGCATTCGTTAGAGGGTGTCCGAACTCAGCGACGAATGCCTGGGAGACAGCCTCCCCGAGGCGGGAGATGGCACGGCCCCTTGCGTCGAGCGCCTTTGTGGCATGGTCGAGGATGGCGGCGATGCGGCGCTGCTCCTCGATCGGCGGCAGTTGAAGCTCCCGTCGATAGGCGTCTTCGCGATTGAGTCCTGGCACTGCCGCAGCGCGGTTTAGCTCGGTCAACCGCAGGTTCGGGAGGATGTGGCGGAGCCATCCCAGGTCCTGCTCGGTGGCGCTCTGATCCACGTAGTAGGTGGTGTCAATGGGCCAACAGGGGACCGCAGAGAAGTTGACCTCGCCGAACGACCCCTTCCTGCCAATGATGATGGCCTGGCCGTCCGTGGCGGCCTTGTCGTGAAGGCCCACCTGTCCGTTTGAGCCGTATACCGGCACGTCACCTGGGACACGCACCGATGCAGCGAGCGCCTTGCCATACTTGAACTCGCAGATGTCACCGAGAGTGACCGTGGTCCAGCCGGGTCTCACTTGAGCATCGCTTTGAGGTCGGCGAAGCCTTGCTGGATCTCGAGCTCCAGGGCGTCGAGGTCGGCGATAATCTCCAAGGGGTCGCGGTGCTCGACCTCCTCGTGGACGACCTCCTTGTACCGGTTGAGCGACAGGTCATAGCTCTGGGCGACGATGTCGGCCTTCGGGACGAGGAAGCTCTGCTCGGTCCGCGTCCGCGATCGCTCCGATTCCGTTGCCCGTGAACCCCATCGGGACAGTGCGTCGGGCAGGTTGTTGCGCAGGTGCTCGTCCGGCGACAGCGACGCTGACGGCATACACCCCACCTTGTGCTCCGACAGCAGAGGTGAGCGCTTGTCGTCGAGGGACCAGCCGTCAGCTTGGATGTCGTAGAACCACACGTCATCGGTGCCGCCGGAGTCGGTGCGGGTGAAGAAGAGGATGGCGGTCGACACCCCGGCATACGGACGGAAAGCACCGGAGGGGAGCTTGACGACGGCGTCGAGCTTCTGCTCCTCGACGAGCCGCTTGCGCAGCGTCTTGTGCGCCGTGCTCGAGCCGAAGAGCACGCCGTCGGGGACGATGACCGCGGCCCGGCCGCCGGGCTTGAGAAGGCGGAGGAAGAGGGCGAGGAAGAGAAGCTCGGTCTTCTTCGTCTTCACGTCCTTGAGGAGTGCCTTGCTCGTCGACTCGTAGTCGAGGCTGCCGGCGAAGGGCGGGTTCGCGAGGACGAGCGAGTAACGGCCCTCGTCGGACGCGGCGCCCTCGGAGAGGCTGTCGCGGTAGCGGATGTCGGGGGCCTCAATGCCGTGGAGCAGCATGTTCATGCTCCCGATCCGGAGCATGGTGTTGTCGAAGTCGTACCCGTGGAACATCGAGTGGTTGAAGTGTCGACGCTGCGCCGCGTCCGTCATCACCGAGGGGTGGGTGGCCCGCAGGTGCTCGGAGGCGGCGACGAGGAATCCGGCGGTGCCGCAGGCGGGGTCGACGATCTCGTCGGTCGGCGTCGGCGCGGTCATCGCGACCATGAGCTGGATGATGTGACGCGGGGTGCGGAACTGGCCGTTCTGGCCGGCGGAGGCGATCTTGCCGAGCATGTACTCGTAGAGGTCGCCGTTGGTGTCGCGGTCGGTCATCGGGACGTCGTCGAGCATGTCGACGACCTTGGAGAGCAGCGCCGGGGTGGGGATGGTGAAGCGGGCATCCCGCATGTGGTCGGAGTAGGTCGAGTCCTCACCGGCGAGCTGGCGGAGGAAGGGGAAGACCTGCTCGCCGACGACCTTGAACATGACGGCGGGGTCGTCGTTCTTGAAGCGGGACCAGCGGAGGTGGTCCTGGCCGGGGAGGAAGGTCGGGTCCTCGACCGGCCCCTTCAGACGGCGAGCGCGGTTCTCCTTGAGGGTCTGGAGCTCGTCGAGGCGCCGGACGAAGAGGAGGAAGGTGATCTGCTCGATGACCTCGATCGGGTTGCTGATGCCGCCGGACCAGAAGGCGTCCCAGATGCGGTCGATCTTGCTCTTGAGGTCTCCGGTGATCACATGGGTCAGGGTATCCATGGGTCAGCTGCTCTCGTCGCCGGAGGAGCCCGGCTGGCTGCCGACCGCGGTGGCCAGCCGAGAAGGATGACAGAAGCCACTGACGACCACGCACCGTCGCGACGCACCGTGCGGCGCCGGGTTCTGGAACGTGGCGAGTCGCGTCGCTACCGTAGAGGTCACCAACACCCCGCAGGCCGACCACCTGCCGAGTGCGTCGGGAGACGCGCAGGAGAAGGGCCGCCGGAGGCGGCAGGCAGCTTCAGAAGGTCGGCAGGAGAAGGGTGATGGGAGACGAGGAGAGATCGCAGGTGCGGCTGCGCCGTGCCGCTACGGGACGTCGTCGGGATGACCGCGATCTCGGCGTCGATGACGTGGTGCGCCTCGAGATCCGCCTCCCAGCTGCGGTCGCGGCTGCCCTGTTCGACCAGGCCCATTCGACCCACGAGCCGGTCAGCCGCGTAGCGGCCCGGCTCCTGCGCAGTTCTCTCGATGTCCCCCGGGGCCGCCGATGACGTAGGCGATCCAGGTCGGCGCCCGACGACGCGCCCAGATACGGCAAAGGCCGGGATTCGCACTCCCGGCCAGCCGCTCGGACATCGAGTTCGCACCTCGTGGTCCGCTTCGAAACTACCCGTCTCACTGAGGAGCTTCTGCATGCCATCGTCTCGCCCTGCCCACCGCCGTGTCAACGAGCAACGCCGTCAGCCGGCGCTCACGGCCGCCCAGGCCATAGAGCAGTACCGCCCCCACCTGGCCACCCGCGAGGAGTGGGCGGTCGTCGCCGACTTCGTCCGCGCCGCTGTCCGTGACCTCGACCCGGATGGGCCACACCGAGCTCGCGAGTGGCTTCGGACCGTCACCGCTCTTGCCGCGTGGTCACAGCGGGAAGGGATTCCGTTGGACCGAGAAGAGGTGTTCGCGCCGGACAACATCCGCCGCTACGCCGAGATCGGTTGCCCGGAGCTGTCCACCCCGTCGACAGCGACCAGGCGGGCAGTCCTTCGGACCATGGGTCGCGCCCTCACCGAGGAGGCGCCATGGCCCGCGCCCGAACCGATGCTGCCGCAACGCCTGCGCCATCCGCCCTACAGCGCCAGGGACGAGCAACGACTGCGATCTCTTCGGCTGCCCACTCGACATCAGCAGCGTCGGCTCGACGCCGTTCTCGCACTCGGCCTCGGCGTCGGCCTGTGGGCACGCGAGTGCCTGACGGCCACTCCATCGGATCTGCGCATCGTCGACGGTCTGACTCAGCTGCAGGTCCACGGGACCCGGGCGCGGTAGGTCGTGGTGCGCGACCACGACGCCCAGACCCTGCATCGCTTGGCTGCCGAGCACCCACTGGAGAACTTCGCCGGGTTCCGCGCCAGCGAATGGGACCGCTCCAGGACATGGAACGCCATCCGCGCCATCGACACACCGACCGACCTGCGGCTCGAGACCGAGCGCCTACGCAGCACCTGGCTCGTGCACCACCTCGACCGCGGCGTGCATCTGACCGTCCTCGCCCGGCACGCCGGCCTGAAGACCACACGCGCGTTCACGCTGCTGATGCCCTTCCTCACCGAACCGCCCCAAGCCATGACCAACCGGCAATTGGCGGACCTGGACTGACGCGACGATCGTGACGGCACAGACGACACTCGAGCCGCGGTGGCGGCCACGCAAACGGACCGTGGCCGACCAGCTGCGCTACGCCACGGCTGCCGTCGACAACTCGCCCGAGCTGCTCTCCATCGCCGACGCCCTCACTGCCCGGACCGGGCGTCCCAGGAACATCCCCTTCCGCGCCCTGCTCATCGCGTGCTGCCTCCATGCCCGCGTGGACCCGACCAACATGTACCGAACCCGGATCGCGGACCTTCTTGTCAGTCTCAACGCCGCCCAGCGCCGCGACCTCGGCATCCCCGGTCCCGTGTCCTACTCCCAGGTCGAGCGCGCCGCTCTCAAGCTCGACCGCGCCGCGCGCGACGGCATCACACTCCCAGCGAACGACCACCAAGACGCCCAGACTCTCGACCTCGACGCCGTCATGTCCCTCATCTGCTCGGCCGCCCTGCCGCCGGGCTTCATCACCACCGCGACGGTCGCTGCCGACGGCATGGACTTCGAATCCCCCGCACGGCCCCAAGGATTCGTCGACAAGCGCACCGGCGAGATCCTGCAATGCGCCGACCCCGACGCCGGCATCGGACACCGGACGGCCACACCGAGTCACCCGAGCTCGTGGTTCACCGGTCAGGAGCTCACAGTCGTCACCAACGCGCCCGACCGGCCCACCTCCCGGACACCCCCACCACCCGCGCCAACCGTCGTCCTCGCCGCAGGAATCCGCGCGGCGGCCTCAGACCGGGCAGGAGTCACCGCCGGGCTCGTCCTGTGGTGGCACCAGCGCGTTCCCGTCCGAGAGTGCGCCGTCGACCGCGGCATCAGCCAAGGCAGCGACGACGACTTCGCTGCACCACTGCGGCGAGCAGGGATCGAGCAGATCATCGACCTGAAGACCCAGGACCGGAAGATCCACACCGCGTGGACCAACGACCAGGTCCTCATGATCAACGGCGGTGTCTTCACCAAGGGCACCCCCGAGGCGCTCTACACGGACCTGCCCACGCCGAAGCTCTCGGACACCACCGAGGAGAAGGTCCGCAAGCACGAGATCTACGACCGGCTCCAACCCTTCGCCTGTCAGCCACTGACCGCGATCGACGAGGCCGGTCGGCAACGCTTCCGCGGACCCGCTCACAAACACGTCCGCCGGGTCCGCTGCCCCAACTCGCCGCGCTCGATGCGCTGGTCCCTGCTGCCGAAGACCCGGTGCGTCAAGGGCGAGCCGTGCATCTGCTCCACCACGTTCACCCTCGGCCCCGAGGACGACATCAAGCTCCGCCAGCGCGACCTGTGGATGACGACCAAGTGGAAGGCCAGCTACGGCCGGCGCAACATGGCCGAGCAGGGCATCTCCCAAGCCCGCGTCCACGCCGGCAAGCTGGTCCGCCTCTACACCCAGGTCCGCAACCGCGCCGGCCAAGGCATCGCCGCCGCCTTCTCCCTCTTCGGCACCAACCTCACCGTCATCCAAGACTGGTACGACGCCCGCGGCATCGACGACCCCTGGGTCGCCTTCCTCGGCGAGCAGCCACTCGACCAGAGTGACCACCCCCGCATCCCACGGGCCAACCGCAAGAAGCCCAAAGCCAGCCTGCTGAGACGACTCGCCTCGGGCACCGACCCACCCTGACGACCGAGCATCCAACGCCACGCGGCGCGAGAGCACTCGCCGCCGAACCGAAAGCAGAAAGTGCAGCAACCTGCTGCACAACTGCGCCTCACCGCGCCCGACTGGCGCCTGATCAGCGCCCTTGAAGGCCCGACGAGGGGGCCCTTCGACTGCCGACGGCGTCCTGACCGAGTGCCGGAGCGACATCGGCGCGACACCAGACGCGAAAACTCCCGGCCGGATGACCCGACCGGGAGTTTCGTCCATCTTTTCCGGCTGATTCGTTGACCAGCCTTTGGTGCGCGAGGGGGGAGTTGAACCCCCACGCCCTTTCGGGCACACGGACCTGAACCGTGCGCGTCTGCCTATTCCGCCACTCGCGCGCGCCGTCCCATCATGCCAACACTGCCGCCGAAGGACAAACCCGATCCGACCGCCCAGGCGAATGGCGGTAGCGGCTGCGCCGGCTAACCCCGTGAGGTCGCCGAATTCCGTTGGGATGGGCACTAATTGACCACGCGCCAGGCAAGGCACCGGGTAGCGGGGCGCAGATAATGGCCCTGGGCCTGGATGGCTCGAGCGGGTACGCGACGCGGTGGGGGTGACCGCATGGGGAGGCTGTCGGGGCCGGAGGAGCAGGCCCAGCGCCAGCAGGACGCGGCGATCTGGAGGACGCTCCTGGTCAACGAGCTGCTCGACGTGGGCCGATTCGACCAGGTCGAAACCGTCCCCGTGGTGTTCGCGCCGCAGCTGGCCCCCGATGAGCGGTTCGTCGGCTCCGGCGCCTACCAGCTCTACGACTTCGGCGCCGTGGGCGACGGCACCTACGAGCGCAGCACCGGCTTCTTCTTCGCCGGCGGACCGGCCGGCATCGCCCTGACCGGCACGGTGGCGGCTGCCCGGGCCATCGGCAACGCCTCGCGCCGGTCCCGCGCCGCGGCGGACGCCATGCCCCGCTGGAAGGTGATCGACGCAGGGCAACTGTGGGTGTCCCAGCACGGGTTCACCCTGCGCGGGCGCGGCGGGCTGCAGGCATGGAGCTGGCACGCGATCCTCGCCGCCGAACTCGTCGGCCCCGGTCGCGTCTGCTTCGACGCCGACGCGCACCCGCAGTCGGTCCAGTGGATCCTACAGTCCGACTGGGCCGAGCTGGTGTTCACGTTCTGGGCGCGCGACCGGCACCCGCAGCATCCGCAGTTCCTCGGCCGCACCTGGATCCCACCCGGCTGGGCCGAGCGAACGGTGGCCCGCGGACATGCCCTGCCGCCCGCGCTCTCGGGGCGGTGGCAACACCGCGACGTCCAGGACCGCTAGGGAAAGTGTCACAGCGTCGCTAGACCGGCAGCCCCAGATCGGCCGCCAGCAGGTCGACGGCCTGACCGAACCAGGCTCCCGGGTCGTCGATGCTCCCGGCGTACCGCCCGAACAGCTCGAACGAGACCGCCCCCAGCACCGACCCCCACGCGAGCACCCCGCGGGCGAGCACGGCCTCCCGCGGCGGACGGCCGGACACCGCGACGGCCGCGGCCTTCGTCCGCACGGCGGCGAGCGCGTCTCCCTCGCGTACCCCGGGGACCGGCCGCGGGAACAGGCCGAGCTCATCCACGGCGACGAGGCAGCGCAGGAAGGCGTCCGTCACCCGCGACGCCGCCTCGGTCGCCTCGGTCGGTGGCGCATAGCCGGGCACCGGCGGCCCGTAGACCAGCGCGTAGTCGTGCGGGTGCGCGAGAGCCCAGTCCCGGACGGCGCCGCAGATGGCCCGCCACCGGGCCAGTACGGCGTCCGGGCGCACCCGCCCCGCCGACTTGGCCGCCCACACCTGGGCGACGGCGGCCTCCCGCTCCTCGACGTGCTGCGCCAGCTCGGCGTACATCGCCACCTGCAGCCGGCCCAGCACCTCGTCGCGGCTGGCGACGTACCGGTAGATGCTCGCCGAGCCCATCCCCAGCTCGCGCGCCACGGCCCGCACCGACAGCTCGCTTGGGCCGACCTGCGCCAATTGGGCCCGGGCCACCCGCACGATGTCCGCTTCGACCCGCGCTCGAGCGGCGGCGCGGGCGGCCTGCGGCGGCGCTGGGTCGACGGCCATGCCCCCCACTGTCGCACGCCATCGGGGACAACCGTGCAGGTCAGGCGTCCGACTGGCAGGGTCCGAGCGCCCTGCTCACCAGGCCCGCGCGAGCAGCGCCACCCGGCCGCGCCATCATGGGGGGATGTCGCAGTGGGAGTCGTGGGTCGAGCGGCAGATCCGCGAGGCCACGGAGCGGGGTGAGTTCGCCGACCTGCCAGGCATCGGCAAGCCCCTCGACCTCGGTAATCCCGACGATCCGGACTGGTGGATCAAGCGCCTCGTACGCCGGGAGGGGATCGACACCTCCCAGGCCCTGCACCCGACCCTGGCGCTGCGGCGCGAGGCCAAAACCTACCCGGCCGCGCTCGCCGACATCCGGACCGAGGATCAGGTCCGCGAGCTGGTCCGCGACTTCAACCAGCGGGTGGTGCAGGACCGGCTCCGCCCCGTGCGCGGCGCGGCCATGCCCCCCGTCGCGCCACGCCTCGACGTGGAGGAGATGGTGACGGCCTGGCGCGCGATGCGCGCCGCGGACGAGACCGCGAACGACGCCGAAAAGCTCAGTGACACCGCGGAACTCGCTCGTCCGCGGGAGAAAGCGTCACGCCGACCGACGCGGTTCGCTCGCTGGTGGCGCGCGTTGTTCGCGGCCCCTCAACCCACCGACGCTATGGGTGCCGACGACCAGTCCGCGCGGCAACGGTAGCCGGGCGTCACTGCCGACCCGGCGTCGCGGCCGGCCCGGCGTCATGGAGTCGCGGCCGGGACGGCGTCACGGTGTCACGGCCGCCCCGATGCGCGGCCGCGCGGCAAGCGTCAGAGCAGCCGCAGTCGCTGAGCCGTCTCGGTCAGCTCGTCGCGGAACTTGGGATGCGCGATGTCGATCAGCGCCCGGGCCCGTTGCTTGTTGGTGCGGCCGCGCAGCTGGGCCACGCCGTACTCGGTGACCACGTAGTTCACGTCGTTCTTGCCGGTGGAGACGTGCGCGCCCGTCGTGAGCGTCGGGACGATGCGGCTGATCGTGTCGTCCTTCGCGGTCGAGGGCAGCACGATGAACGCCTTCCCGCCGGCCGACCGGTTCGCGCCGCGGGCGAAGTCGCACTGCCCGCCGGTGCCGGAGTACGGCGTCGGGCCCATCGTCTCCGAGCAGCACTGCCCGATGAGGTCGACCTGCATGGTCGCGTTGACGGTGTGCATGAGGTCGTGCTGGCCGATGCGGAAGGGGTCGTTGACCACGTCGACCGGGTGCATCTGCACGGCCGGGTTGTGATCCATGAAGTCGTAGAGGCGCTGGCTGCCGAGGGCGAACGTGGCGCGCATGTGGCCGCGGTCCACGTTCTTCCGGGCGTTGGTGACGACGCCGGCCTCGACCAGCGTGAGGATGCCGTCGCCCATCATCTCGGTGTGGACGCCGAGGTCGCGCCGGTCGGTGAGCTGCATGACCACGGCGTCGGGGATGGCGCCGTACCCGATCTGCAGCGTTGCCCCGTCCGGGATCATGTCCGCGACGTACCCGCCGATCGCCTTCTGTACCGGGCCGATCTGCGGCAGCCCCACCGCGGTCACCGGGCGGTCGTCCTCGACGATGGCGGTGACGTCGTCGATGTGCAGGTGACAGTCGCCGTACGCGTACGGAACCCCCGGGTTGACCTCCAGGATGACCGTGCGCGCCTTCTTCAGCGCCGCCATCGTATAGTCGGTCGCCAGGCTGATCGAGAAGTAGCCGTGCTTGTCCATCGGCGACGCCATCGTCACCGCGACGTCGCAGGGGAAGTAGCCCTCCCGGATGAACGAGGCGGACTCGAAGAAGAAATGCGGGTAGTACTCGATCCAGCCCTCCTGGGCGCCCGCGCGGGTGGGGGCGTTCAGGAAGTACGCCGTGTGCCGCACGTTCTCGACCGTCTCGGGGTCGATGTATCCGAACTTGCGCAGCGGCAGGATCTGGGCCACGGTCACGCCGCGCTTCTCGCGGCGCCGGTCCGAGAGCGCCTCCAGGATGGTCGGGGGCTCGCCGGCGCCGGTCGGGACCACCACCGTGTCGCCGTCGCGGATCAGGTCGACGACGTCGTGGGCGGGGCGCCGTTTCGCGGCGTAGTCGTCCTGGGCGGTCATGGGCATCTCCTCTGGTCTGAGCGGACGCGGCTCAGGCCAAGCTAGCGGAGCCCAGCGGGTCTCCCCCGGGCTTTGGCGTGATGACTGGTTCACCGCCGGGTCGGGGGCGGCTGCGCGGGGCCCGCCGGGCCGCCGTCACCACCGCCACACCAGCCCGGCCACCCCCGGTACGACGTCGCTGAACAACACCGTCACGCACGGCGAAGTCACCAGCACCGGCGTCGACTTGGGAACCTCGCTGCGGATCGGGCGCTCGAAGCGCTCCACGGTCGTGGGCATGCGGTCGGGATGGAAGGTGACGCTGACGAGGTAGAGCGGCAGCGGACGCAGCACCCCGCGTTCCCACCGGTTCGACACCGCCGGGCGGGCGCCGGGCGTGCATTCGAACTCGATGAGCAGGCACTCGCCCTCGTCCAGCGGGTGGTCGAGCACAGCCTCCATCATCAGCAGCCGATCGTCGGGTGAGACGATCGAACGCCCCAGCGTGCAGCCCATGAGGGGCTTCACCGTTGGCGGGGTGTAGGGAACCCCGTCGGCGGCCTCCTCCTCCGGCCAGAACGAGATCGGGAACCGCTGGGTGCCGTCGCGCAGGCTGCGCACCAGCATCCGGAGCCGGTTGCGGACCTGCCGGCCCGTCGCGTCCAGCTCCACGAGATCCTGGTGCGATAACCGCTCCAGGCCGTCGTCGTACGTGAGCCCGAGGCGCTCCACCAGCTGGGCCATGACGCGGTTGGCCCCGTTCAGTTCGTAGAGACCGTCCAGGTCGTACGTCGCGGGGACCACGCGCCCCGGCAACAGCCCCATCAGGGCCCCCGGCGTCAGGTCGAGGATCTCCTCCAGCGTCTCCAACGCGGCCAACGAGGAGGCGCGTTCCGGTCGGCGTCGCCCTGAACGCCAATAACTGAGCGTGGCCACCGACAGCTGGTGCCCGCGGTCGGCAAGGGCTCGCCGGATCGCGTCCAGGCTCAAGCCCGAGGCCGTGACCGCCTCCCCGAAGGCGTGCGCGAACTCACTGGCCTGGGCTTCGGGGGCCCCTGCCAGGTTCGCCGGAGGGTTGGCGGTCATGTTTCCAGGGTATGCCGTCGGCTGACCGCGCCCGTGACGTACCTCGCCCGGCGCCGCGAGTAGCTAGGGCGCCCCAGTCGCGGCCCTGCCATGCTGACCTGGTCGGGCCCGGTGTGGCGGAGCAGTTGCGTGACTGCCCTCGCACTGGGGCGGAAGTGGTCGATGGGCGGATTGTGCCGGCGGTTGCTGCCGTTAGGCTCCGCTCAACCCTAGGCTGAGGAGAGTGCACCACCCGAGTGCGCCCTGCACGAAGGAGGTACCGGTGACCCCGTCGGAGACGACAACCCCGTCTGCCGCGACCGCGTCGTCGCCCATGGAGGTGCTCACCGAGCAGGACTGCTGGGACACGCTGCGGCGCTTGGAGTTCGGCCGGTTGGCGTATGCGGTGGACGGTCACCTCGACATGGCACCCATCAACTACGCCGTGCACAACGGGGAAATCGTCTTCCGTACGGCGGAGGGCAGCAAGCTCTCTGCCGTCCTCGTGGGCGAGGAAGTGGTCTTCGAGGTCGACGAGGTCTCCGGCGAGGAGGCCGTCAGCATCATCATGCGGGCGATCCCGCGCGAGTTCCCGCACGACGAGGCGCGCTGGGCCGACCAGATGCGGCTGCGTCCCTGGGTGTCGACAATCAAGGAGCACGTCGTCGGGCTGCGCCCCATCCAGATGAGCGGCCGCAAGTTCCACCTCTCCCGCACCTGGCTGTCCCTGCGCCCGCGCGGCTGACCCGCGCAGGCCTCCGTCCACACCCCGGCCCCGGGGCCGCCCATTCACAGCCCGCGAAGACCGCCTCGCTTCGGCGCGTCCGCGTGTGCTGAGCTGAGCCGGTGAGCAACAGCGACACTCCCGCGTCTTCCTCATCCGCGCCCCCGCCATCCGCGCCGCCCGCAGCGGCGGCAGTGGCCGAGCCCGCGGGCGTCGAGCTGGCGGGCGGCGACCTGACGGGGCCCGATCTGGCGGGGCCCGATCTGGCGGTCGACGACGACGGCCTGCCCCGGCCCGGGTGGGCCCGAACCAGCGTTCTCCTGCGGGACTACTACGACACCGAGTGGGGCATGCCGGTCCGCGACGAGCAGGGCCTCTACGAGCGGCTCTGCCTCGAGGGTTTCCAGGCGGGGCTGGCGTGGGCGACCATCCTGCGCAAGCGGCCGGCGTTTCGGGCGGCCTTCGCCGGCTTCGACCCCGATGCCGTGGCGGCCTTCGGGGACGACGACGTGGAGCGGCTGATGGGCGATGCGGGCATCGTGCGCAACCGCGCCAAGATCGAGGCCACGATCGGCAACGCCCGGGCGACGGTGGCGCTTCGACCCGACGGCGGCCTGGCGCAGCTCATCTGGTCCTTCCAGCCGGAGGATACCCCGCGGCCGCTCACGCTGGCCGACGTCCCCAGCACGTCCCCCGAATCGATCGCTCTGAGCAAGGAACTGCGCCGCCGCGGCTTCCGCTTCGTCGGGCCGACCACGATGTTCGCCCTCATGGAGGCCGTGGGCATCGTCGACACGCACCTGGTCGGGAGCCATCGTCGCGGCAGCTCCGGGGTGTGGCCGGACTAACCTGCGCCAGCCTCCGACGGGGCGCGGTCCGGGTCAGTCCTGCAGGAACGTGTCCAGCCAATTGCCGCCCTGGGGGCCCCTCGCGGAGTCCAACCCAGGGTCCTCGTCGGCCATGACCTCGGCGCGGGCCGCTCGCTCCCGCTCCCGCCGCTCGACGCGGGCGCGCCCGCTGGTGCCGGCCCGTCGTACGCCGAACCGTCGCGCGTGGGCCAGTTCGGTGGGTGACAACGGCGCGGGATCGGCCGCGGGCTCCGGCCCCGCTGCCGCCGCTGCCGGGGGCACCTCGGCGGGTCGTGCCGGCGGCGGGGCCGCGGGCGCCGTGCTCGTGGGCGTCGTGCTCGTGCGCGCGGTGTTCGTGGGCGCGGTGTTCGTGGGCGCGGGGGCGACGCGAGAGTGGGCGGCGTGGCCTGCGCCGGGTCCCGGTCGCGCAGGTTCACGACGTACCCGTCGTCGGCCCGGTCGTCACCGCCCGGGCCTTAGGTGTACTCGGCGTACAGCGCACCGTCCGGGCCACGGAAGGCGACGCTGCCGAACATCGGCTCCGGTTCCGGCTCGGGCTCGTCGGGGATGCGGTAGTCCGTCACCTCGAGGTGACCCCCGTCGACCCGCACCCAGTCGCGGGAGAGCACCGTCGTGGCCAGGTTGATCTCCCACTCCGGCAGGGCGAGCAGGTCCTCCTCCGTCAGTCGGCTGCCCGCGAGGATGGTCGCGGCCAGGTAGAGGCCGCCGCCGGTCTCCCGCGCGATGCGTACGGCGTTCGCGAGGTCGCCGCGCTGCCGGTCGCTGAGGTGGGCCAGGTCGACGCGGCGCCTGGCCAGCGGATCGATGTGGCGGACCGCCCCCATGACCTCGGGGGTGTGTGCGGCGTGCAGGTGCAGAATGAGGGCGAGTTCGCCCACCACGTCGCCGTCCTGACCCGCGCGCCACAGGATCCCGGGCGGCGCGTCGAGCCCCGCGCGCGTGCCGGGGGCTCCCCGGTCGCGAAGCCCGAACTTGGGCGGCGCCACGATGTCTCCGCTGGACAGCTGGAGCCGCAGCAGGTGCCAGGCGTAGCCGTTGGCCTCGTGCAACAGCACGATCCAGCGGGGCTGGATGCCGAGATCCACCCGATTCTTCGTGCCGACGAGGATGCTCGCGGTGACCGCGCTCACGACGTTCCTCCAGATCCGACCGCATGTGTGACGCCACACGGCGTACCTGCAGGATACGTGCCGGACGCGCGCCGGCCCAGCGCCGTCCCGGGGACTCGCGCCGTCGCCTCCCCAGCCCGCGTCCTGCGCAGGCGCAGATCAGGCCCAGTTCAGAGCCGAGATCAGGCCCCGAACCACTCCGTGGTCTTGGCGACGATGGCCTTCTCGAAGTCGTCGTCGTTGTGGGCCGCGCGGATCCAGTCGGCGAACGAGCCGCCCTCGACGAGCCGGTCGAGCTCGGCGCGGCAGGCGTCCGGCTCGCTGACCGCACGCAGCAGCATCCGCTCGGCGGTGGCGGAGTCGCCGTAGAGGAACGGGTAGCCCTGCGGCACCAGCGCGTGCGCCCACGGCCGGTCCGGGAAGATGCCCACGGCTCCGGCGAGCAGGGCCTCGACGTACTCCAGGCCGTAGGACTCCTCGGCCGCGGTCGCGAGGAACGCGGTGGTCCGCGCGAGCGCGTCCCAGTAGGCCTCGCGAGTCGAGGTGAGCGGGCCGACCCAGGCGTACTTCTTTAGCGACAGGTTCATCGCCAGGTCGCTGACCAGGTGCGATTCGTGCAGGCGTGCCTCGACGCGGACCGGGGTCTTCCGGGCCACGCGGTCGACGATGTCCATGAACTTCTCCGGCTGTTTGCGGGAGTCCATGGTGATGGCGGGGTACAGGATGACCGGCACGTCGGTGGCGACGCGCGGCTGGACGCGCTCGACGTGGACGCCGAGGTTGACCCACGCGATCTTCGCCTTCTCGGCGAGCGGCGGGATCGTCCACTTGCGGACGACCTCGCGCACCTCGGCGGCCGTGCGGGCCGAGTTGCAGAACGTCGGGAACATCGCGAACGACAGGCCCATGGCGGCGAAGTTGACGCGGTGGTGGTAGACGGAGGGGTTCTTCCACTCGAAGTTCATGAGCTTGGGCTCGGCCCCGGAGCTGTGCAGCGTCTGCCACACCGCGATGGAGTCGATGACGTCCATGTTGATGACCAGGGTGTTCTCGGCGTCGATGAAGCTCAGCGGCATCATGTCGAAGCCCTGGCAGCGACGGGTGTGCGACCCGATGAGGATGGGGTCGGGGAACAGGCGCAGCAGGCGCCGGATCAGCGTCACGCCCGCCGACTGCCCCAGCAGCTCGCCGCGCTCATCGACGACGGGTTCCTGCTCGAACGCGCCGTACTTGACCGCCACCTTCATCACTGCGCCTCCTGCCCAGGGGAATCGGCCGACGCCGCGGCCGGTACCTCCTTAGATAACCACCGCGACCCCCCTCGCGACGTGGCTTTGGTCCCGTGTTCCGCGCCTCTTCGTGCGGGCGCGGCCCCGCAACCTCCCTGGTCAGGCGTCCAAGAGCCGGCGCACCCCCCAGGCGGCGGCGAGGCCGCCGAGCACCGCGAGCGGCCACGCTCCGGGCCGGAACTCCTCGCCGAGCAGGAGCAGGCCGACGGCGCTGGGCAGCAGGGTCGCCAGGAGGTAGTCGGCGCCCAGGGCAGCGACCGAGGAGCCGCGCGCCAGCCCGCGGGTAAGCGCCCACTGGCCCAGGACGATCCCCGCGGGAATGAGCAGCGCGACGGGCCACAGGCTCGCCGGCCAGGCCCAGAACCGCACCACCTGGACCGGCTCCAGGCCCGTCCCGACCAGCACCCGAGCCGCCACGGCGCCCACCCCGAACGCCGTCCCGGCGAGGGCGCCGAGCAGTCCGGGACGACCGGCCACCGGGGTTGCGGCGGCGCAGAACGCGAGCAGCGCCCACAACAGGACGACGACCTCGGACCGTACGTCGTGTGCCGGGCCGGGCACGACCGCGGCGGCGATGCCGGCGATTCCCGCGGTCACGGCCACCACCGCGGCGCCCGTGCGCCGGTCCAGGGCCCGCACGCCGCTGAGGTGCTCGAGCACCGCGGTGACCGCGAGCGCTCCGGCGATGGCCGCCTGGACGAGCAGGAGCGGCAGGGTGGTTCGGGAGATCAGCGACAGCGCGAAGCCGGCGCCCTGCAACGCCGTACCGGCCCACCACGCGCGCGAGGCGAGGGGCGATCCGGGTCCGCGGGCCCCGGCGGCCAACCGCAGGCCGGACCAGCCGTACGCCATCACGGCGCCGACCAGCGCGACGACGGCGAGGGGCACGGCCGAAGGCTATCGCGGGGGCGGGGGAATGGCCGTTCACCGCAGAGCCGTGAACCCCATCACCAAAACCGCTAAAGGCCTCAATATCTCGGGATGGCAGTCGATTTGCACCTCGGTACGGGCGGGCGAACGACCGCCGACCGCCATCCGGGCGGGACACACCGCGCAGGTGCTCCCCGCGTCGGCATCGAGCACACGAGGGGACATCAGCATGGGGACGCCCACTGCCGCGGCCGAGCACGGAGCTCGAAGCGATCAGGAACGCTGGTCGGTCGGTTGAACGTACGCACCAAGATTCTCGGGATCGGCGTGCTCGGGATCGTCGGCCTCCTGGTGCTGGGCGGGGTGAACCTGTGGAGCCTGTCCCGACTAGGAGCGGCCCGGGCCGAGGTGCACAACATGTCCGTCATCGAGAAAGCGGCGACCGACCTCACGTACCAGATGGCCAGCCTCAACGGATGGAAGAACCTCACGGCGGTCGACGTCCACGTGAACGGCGCCCCCGCCGCGATGGCGGATGACGCGAACGCCCGGAAGAACTACCTGACCCGGCACGCGGCGGCCCAGAAGAAGCTCGACGCCTTCCCCACCGACGGACTGTCGGACAAGGGTCGGGCCTACCTCGCCGAAATGCGCCAGAACTTCGACGCCTTCGTCAAGGTCAGCGACCAGATGGCCGTGGCGTACCGGCAGAACTCCGCCACCGGCCTGAAGGCCGGCGACACCCTGGTCATGAACGACTCGATCAAGGTGGCCACCGCCCTGGTCACCGTCGCCAACCAGCTCACCGTCGCCGCTGACGACCGGCTGACCCAGGCCGAGCAGGCCGCCGACGAGGCCGAGCGGGACGCCCGCGTGGCGCTCATCGCCTCGGTGCTCATCATCGGCGCCGCGCTGCTGGTCCTGTCCGTGGTGATCACCCGCGGCATCCTGCGCGCCGTGACCGCCGTCCAGCGCTCCGTCGTCGCGATGGGCCAGGACGACCTCACGGTCCCGTGCGAGGTGGATTCCGCCGACGAGCTCGGCACGATGGCGCAGGCCGTGGAGCGCAGCCGCCAGCGGGTCCGGGACGTGTTCGCCAAGGTGGCCAGCGCCGCGTCGGCGGTCTCGACGGAGGCGACCGACCTGCAGTCCCAGTCGCAGCAGATGAAGGGCAACGCCGAGAATGGCTCCACCCGGGCCCACGCCATCGCCGACACGGCCCAGAACGTGGCCCGCTCGGTGCAGACGGTGGCCGCGGGCACCGAGGAGATGACGGCGTCGATTCGGGAGATCGCGAAGAACGCGAACGACGCGGCGGGTGTCGCCGCCAGCGCGGTGCAGGTGGCCGATCAGACCAACGCGACGGTGGCCAAGCTGGGCGAGTCCAGCGCGCAGATCGGTGATGTGATCAAGTCGATCACGAGCATCGCCGAGCAGACGAACCTGTTGGCGCTGAACGCGACGATCGAGGCGGCCCGGGCCGGTGAGGCGGGTAAGGGCTTCGCGGTGGTGGCCAATGAGGTTAAGGACCTGGCCCAGGAGACGGCCAAGGCGACCGAGGACATCAGCCACCGGGTGGAGCAGATTCAGGTCGACACCGAGGCCGCGGTGACCGCGATTGCGGAGATCAGTGGCATCATCGCCCGGATCAACGACACCCAGTCCACGATCGCCTCGGCCGTGGAGGAGCAGACCGCCACGACGAACGAGATGGGCCGCAACGTCCAGGAGGTGGCCACCGGCGCCGACGACATCGCGTCGACCATCGGCAAGTCCGCCGAGGGCTACAGCGAGACGATCCGGCTCACGTCCGGCACGGTGGACTCCGCGGGCGACGTGCGCAGCCGCGCCGAGGAACTCGCCGCCCTGGTGGCCCAGTTCAAGTACTGACCCACTCCCCGCGCACGGACGTCCTGGCCCCGACGGGAGACCGTCAGGACAGGACGTCCTTGCGTCGGAACAGCAGGTACGCCGCCGCCACCGTGACCAGGAAGTAGAGCAGCGACCACAACGCGCCGCGCTGCAGGTCGCGCCACGCGATCTCGGTGTTGAGCGCCTGGAACCAGGTGCGCGCGTAGGCCATCGGCAGCCCGTGCCGCAGATCCCCCAGCGCGTCGATGCTCTGCAGGATCGTGGAGACGATCGTGGTGAGCACCGCGCTCCCGGCGGCCGCCAGCGGCGAGTCGGTGCGCGTCCCCACCAGGAACGCGATGCCGATGACCTGCAGGAGCGTCACGGCGATCGAGCCCACGCCCAGCGCCAGGCGGGGCAGCAGCTCGGGCCAGTCGAGGGCCAGCCCGCCGGTCGAGGTGTAGGGGGCCCAGCCGTACGCCAGGCCGCCGACCAGCAACGACCACCCGACGTACAGCAGGACCGCCGCGAGCGTGCAGCCGATCGCGACGACGAGCTTGCTGGTCAGGAGGCGGCCGCGGGGTACGGGCGCGGCGAGCAGGTAGCGCAGCGAGGACCACGAGGCTTCCGACGGCAGCGTGTCGCCGGCGAAGAGCGCGGCGATCACCACCAGGAGGAAGTCCGCGGCGGCGAACAGCGCGAACACAGTGAAGTTGGCCGATCCGTGCTGCGCGAGGTCGACGAGTCGGCCGGTGCCCGTGGTGGGCGGGCCGGAGCTGTCCCGGGTGCCGATCCAGAACGCCGCCACGAGGATCGGCGGCAACGCGAGCAGCAGTCCGTAGGACCACAGCGTGCGCCGTCGGCCCACCTGCCGGCGCAGCTCGACGTGCCAGGCCAGCGGCCGGTTCATCGTGACCTCCCCCACATGCTCGTCACCATGGTTGCGGTTGGTGTTGGTGCCGTCGCAACCGTGGTTGCGGTTGGAGTCGGTGCCGACGCAACCGTGGTTGCGGTTGGTGTTGGTGCCGTCGCAACCGTGGTTGCGGCTGGTCGTACCGTTGTTGCGGCCGCCTGCGCCGGATTCGCCCTCATCGGGGCCGGATCTTCCGCGCGGCCTCGAGATCGTCCGCCGCGATGACGCCCAGGAAGACCTCCTCCAGGTGGCGACGCCCCGAGAACGCCACGACGCGACCGCCCGCCGCCAGCACGGCCCGGGCCACGTCCGCGCGGTCGTCACCGGCGTGGATGACGAGGCGGGGGGTGCCGTCGACGATCTCGGACCGTACGTCGTGCAGGGCGCGCAGCCCAGACCCCGCCCTCCGCGCGGCCCACCGGGCACCGAAGGGCGCGGATGCCGAGTCGCCGGCGCGCAGCCGCGCCGCGACCCGTTCCGCGTCGGCGAGGTCACCGTCGAGGTCGACGACCGTGGTGTCGGCGCTCTCGACCAGCTCGGGCACGGAGCCGGTGAGGACGACCCGCCCGCGATGCATCACCACGACGTGGGAGCAGGTCATCTCCACCTCGGCCAGCAGGTGGCTGGAGACCACCACGGTGCGGCCCGCCTCGGCGTACCGGCGCAGGATCGGCCGCATCGCCGCGATCTGCGGCGGGTCGAGGCCGTTGGTGGGCTCGTCCAGCAGCAGGACCTCGGGCATCCCGAGCATCGCCTGGGCGATGCCGAGCCGCTGGCGCATGCCCTGGCTGTAGGCCTTGACCGGCCGCTCGACGGCGTCCCCGAGCGCGGCGACCTCCAGGGCCTCCTCGAAGCGCGCCTCCTCGCGAGGCCGGCCGGTCGCCGCCCAGTAGGCCTCCAGGTTCGCGCGGCCGGACAGGTGCGGCAGGAACCCCGGGCCCTCGACCAGGGCGCCGATGCCCGCGAGGGCCGGGGACCCCGCGTGGACGAGCCGGCCGTGGACGTAGACCTCGCCGGAGTCGGGGGTGATGAGGCCAAGGATCATCCGGATCGTGGTGGTCTTGCCGGCGCCATTGGGGCCCAGCAGGCCGACGACCTGACCCTGGCCGGCCTCCCACGACACGTCATCGACGGCGCGGTGGCCGTCGGCGTACGTCTTGACCAGGTGCGCGACCGACAGCGGCACGGCGGCCAGGTCCGCCCGGCCGTGGGCGACGTCGCCGCGCCGGCGCCGGACGGCCGCCACGGCGCCGGCTACGGCCAGCCCGAGCAGCAGCACCCCGAGCGCCACGAGAAGCCCGGTCGTCTCGCGATCGGCCTCCGGGGCCGGCTCGACCGCGGTCGGGAGGGTGGGCAGTAGCACGCCGCCGCCCGCGAGGCGCACCCCGTAGACGCGCGCGTCGGTGGGGGTCGCGTACGCCGAATCGGTCGCCGACACGAGCACCCGCCAGGTCGTGCCCTGGTCGAGCGCGTACGTGCCCGCGGGCAGGGCCATCTCGACCGTGGTCGGTACGCC
Source organism: Austwickia sp. (assembly GCA_016699675.1). Lineage (NCBI taxonomy): Bacteria > Bacillati > Actinomycetota > Actinomycetes > Micrococcales > Dermatophilaceae > Austwickia > Austwickia sp. The sequence goes on from CP064985.1 coordinate 1,666,760, forward strand.
GGGGGTCGTCGCCACCCGGACCGGGCTGATCTGCCGGCGCGGCGAGGTCGGCACCCCCGAGGCCACCTTCCACCACGACACGAACAGGGTGGCGTCGGTCGCGGAGGAGGTCACGGTGAGGCGGACGCGGGGCGAGCCCACTACGGTCACAGCGGCCGGGACGCCGACGGTGTCGAAGGCGACGCTCTGGCCGGGCAGCGCGGCGAGGCGGTACGCGGCGTTGCCGAGGCCGTCCGCCCCCGCGGGGCCGGCGCCGGGGATGGCGCTCGTCGCTGCGGGGTCGCCGCCGGGTGGGGAGAGCAGCGCCGCCGACTGCTTCGGGTCGGCGAAGGCGAGCTCGACGGGGCTCGTCGTCGGCGCGTCCGGGCGCAGTCCCGGATAGGTCGGCACGGACACCTCCCGGGCCGGTGCCCCCCGGGCGTACGCCGGTGCCGCGTAGGCGAATCCCGGTTCCGGGAGGGGGCGGGCACGCCGCGCAGCGGCCGGTTCGTCTCCGCGCAGGTAGGTGTCGAACCATCGGGTGGACAGTGACGCCGGGTCGCTCGCCGGCTGCCCGCCCGCCGTGGCTGCGCTGGCAGCGCCCGCGGCGGGGGTGCCGGCGGCTCCCGTCCCGCCGCCCTGGGGCGCGGCGTCGGACAGGGCGCCGCCGTCGTGCCCGCCCTCCATCCAGCGCACGGCGACGGGCGTCCCGTTCGCCGCGATCTGCCGGGCGTTCGCCTCGGCCTGGTCGGCCGGGAACAGCGAGTCGCTCATGCCCTGCAGCAGGAGCGTGGGGGCCGTGATCTTGCCGTTGGTCAGGGCCGGGCCGCGCCGGTGCAGCTCGGCAATCAGGGGATCGGAGGGCTTGCCGGTCTGGGCCGCCTCCAGGAACAGGCGGCAGATCGTCGCGTCGAAACGACCACAGGTGGGCACCGCCGTCACCGAGCCGCCCCCAGCGCTGGGCGCCGGTCCCCGGGTCGCGGTCGCGGGGGCCCCCGTGCCGGCAGCCACGGACGGCGCTGCGGACGCCGGCGCGGACGGCGCCGTGCCGCCCGGCGCGGTCCCCGCCGTCCCGCCCGCCGCCGTGGGCGCCGTCCCGCCCGCCGCCGCGCTGGCGAGGGCGCCGGAGAAGAACTGCGAGGCCCAGCGGCGCTTGAACGGGCCCGGGGCGCCCGGACTGGTCCCGCCCCCGCCGCCGGGGGCCAGTTCGCCCGCGGGCAGCTGCGCGGCGGCGAAGTCCGGGAAGAAGGCGTCGGCCAGGTCGTTCCACGTGATGGCCGCGGCGAGGGCGTCGAGCCGCGAGTCGAGCCCACCGGCAACGAGGGTGGCGGCCCCGCCGTACGATCCGCCGGTCATCCCCACCCGCGGGTCGCCGGGGGCGTCGAGCTGTACGTCGGGGCGGGCCGCGATCACGTCGATGAGGTGCCGCACGTCCTCGCCCCCCAGGGCGGGATCCATGAGGTGGATGCGGCCGCCCGAGGCGCCGAATCCGCGCGCCGTGTAGGCCACGGCGAGGTACCCGTGCCCGGCGAGCGTCCGGGCGGCGCCGTCGGCATCCGTGCGGGAGCCGCCGAAGCCGTGGGCGAGCAGGACTGCCGGGTGGCGGCCCTGTGCACGCGGGAGGTAAAAGGCGACGTCCAGGCTGACGGGAGTCCCGTCGGGTTCGGCGCCCACCGGGACCTTCACCAGCTCCGGCGGGCCATCGACCGGGTCGGTCGCGGCCCGCTCTGCGCGACCAGCCACCGCAACGCCCGCGTGGGCTGCGGCCACCGAAGCGGTCGCGGCGTCCGGCGCGGCGATGGCCGACGCCGCGAGCGCGGCCGCGCCGAGACCCGCCGCGAGCACCCGGCGTACCGGCGAAACCCGCCGCCGCCGTGATCCGTTCATCGTCGCCTCGACCTCCTGACGGGTCAGCCTACGGGGGCGTGCCCGCCGCCGGCGTGGGGCGGGAGGCGGGCCGCGAAACGCTCACCTGGAGCGACTCCGGGTCGATGGGGCGGCGACGTGTCACCGCGTCCCGCTAACGCGGCGAGCCCTGAGCAGCAAGGACTCCCATGAGTATTCGAGCACGCCTGACGTTCGGGTCCCTCACCCGGAAAGCCGTCGCACCCGCCGTGGTGCTCCTGTTGGCCGTTCTCGGCGGGAGCGTGTTCGCGCTCACGCTGCTCGGCACCATCAAGGGTGTCGGGGAGGCGCAGCAGCAGGCCATGACGTACGTCGTGGAGCTGGAGGGCGTGGCGGTCAACGCCAAGGCCATCGCCAACGACGAGCGCGGCTTCCTGCTCGCCGGCGACAAGTCGTTCACCGACGAGGTCACGGCCCGGCGCGCCAAGGTCTAGGCCGGTCTCGACAAGGCCGCGACCATGGCGAACGACGATGCGGAACGCGCCTCGCTGGCCACCGTCCGCAGCGGACTCACCGCCTGGGACAAGGCTCTCGACGCGGAGTTCGCGCAGTTCGCGAGCGATCGCGCGGCCGCCGTCAAGGTGTCGCTGACGACCAACCGCGACCTGCGCAAGAGCTACGAAACGGCCCTCAACGGCGCGATCGCCGCCAAGGTGGCGGAGAACGCCCGGGACAACGACCTGACCGCGGTCGCCGACCGGAGCCGCCTCCTGATCGCGGTGTTCTCCCTGCTGGCGACCGTCGTCGCCATCGGGCTGGTCGCTGTGGTGGCACGGGACATCAAGCGGACCTCCACCACCGTCGTACGTCATCTCCAGCGGCTTCACGACGGCGATCTCACCGCGTTCGAGCCGATCGCGGCGCGCGACGAATTGGGGCAGATCGACCGGCAGGTGGCCGATGTCGTCGCCGGGCAACGCGAGACCGTGGGACAGATGCAGTCCTTGGCGACGTCGCTGGCGACCCAGTCCAACCAGCTGCTCGGCATCTCTGGGACCATCTCCCGGAACTCCGCGGGCACGTCCACCAAGGCCGCCACCCTGTCCTCGTCCGCCGACGCCGTCCGGGGCAACGTGCACACGGTGTCCGCAGGGGCGGAGGAGATGGGCGCCTCGATCCGGGCCATCGCCGAGAACGCGGCCGCAGCGGCTCGGGTGGCCGGGGACGCCGTCACGATCACCGGCGAGACCACCGACCTCGTCGAGCGGCTGGGCACCTCCTCTGCGGAGATCGGCGACGTGGTCAAGGTGATCACCTCGATCGCGGAACAGACGAACCTGCTCGCGCTCAACGCCACGATCGAGGCGGCTCGGGCGGGCGAGGTCGGCAAGGGCTTCGCCGTCGTCGCCAACGAGGTCAAGGAGCTGGCCCAGGAGACCTCCAAGGCCACGGAGAGCATCATCGCTCGGGTGGGCGCGATCCAGACCGACACGGGACAGGCGACGGCCGCGATGGCCCGGATCGGATCGGTCATCCGGGAGATCAGCGACTACCAGACGGCCGTGGCCTCAGCGGTGGAGGAGCAGTCCGCGACGACCTCCGAGCTTGCCCTGTGTTCGACGCAGGCCGCTCGCAGCACGGAGGAGATCGCCGGCTCCATCGGCGACGTCGCCACCTCGTCGTCGGCGACCGCGACGGCCGCCGACGAGACGAACACCTCGGCGCAGGAGCTGCAGCGCATGAGCGAGCGCATGGCGCAGCTCGTGGGTGGGTTCCGGCTGTAGGTCCCGCTTCGCCGCTTGGCGGCTAGGCCTTCTGCACCGCGACGTGCTGGCGCATCGTGTGGTCCTGCCCGGCCGGCACGGTGAGCGCGGCGCGTAACGCGTTGGCGGTCTCGACGCACACCATCTGGCGCCACTCGTCGTCGCCGAGGTCGGCGAGGTTCGCGGCCTTGGCCTGCCAGGGGTTCCACAGCACGGTGGAGCCCGAGCCCTCCTTCGACACGGTGATCGTGCGTCCGGCCCCCGGGTCCAGGATCGTCGCGACGCCCTCGTGGGCGTACACCCGGTCCGTCTCCCGCGTGAACGACACCTGGCCGGACTGGGCGTTGACCGCTCGGCCGCCCGGGGCCTTGTCGGCGTACCGGCTGCCGTCCAGCCCGTCGATCTTGACCTGGGCGATGTCGGAGACGCGGAAGTACGTGTGGATGGCCTCCTCCAGGTCGAGGTCCGCGGCGCCGGCGCGGATGGTCAGCGCCAGGTCGAGTTCCCGACCGAACGTGACGGTGTAGGTGGCCGTGAGGTCGGTCGGCTCGCCGGTGCCTGCCGCGGCTGCGGCGGCCCCGTCCAGGGTGAAGGTCAACGTAACCATGCCGTCGTCGTCCCGGGCGTCGGCCAGCTCCCAGACGCTGGTGCGGAAGAAGCCGTGCGCGGGCTCCTTGTCCTTGTTGCGGCCGGGCCCGAACCACGGGGCGCACAGCGGGGCGCCGCCGCGGATGGGGGCGCCCGACTCGAAACGGCTCTGGGCGGAGAGAAAGAGGACCGGCTGCTCGCCGGCGGGCGTCCAGTCGGTGACGGTGGCGCCGAGGAGGTACACCTCACCGGAACACAGGGGCGTCGAGACCCGGACGCAGGGCAGGCCGCCGGTGCCGTCGATCGTGGTCACCGAGGGCGGCAGGGGCAACGTCGATGAGGGCATGGCACCGACGGTAACCGCTGCCGCGCGGCATGCCGAGCAGGCTTCGTCCGGGCGAAAGGTCGTGTCCCGCTGATTGATTCACCATCCGCGGGCGGCTGTGCGGCTCCGTCGCGTCCGCCGCGAGCCAGTGCCGACGGGCCGGCGGTCATGAGCGCATCGGCCTCGAGGGCGCTAGGAGTAGGGCTCGTCGTCGTAGATCGTGGGCAGCTCGCCGGTGTCGTGGTCGGTCGCCGGGTCGGGCAGGCGACTGATCTCGCGGTCCGAGGCGGCCCACACGACGTACCGTCCGGCTCCCACCGGCCGCGCCATCACGAGCTGGGGTGCCTCCTGACGGTCGCTGTCGCCGAAGATCCAGCACCGTTCGCCCTCGGTGATCGGCCGTGGCGTCGCCCGGCGCCGCCAGCTCCAGACCGCGCCCGTGGCGTCGCGGACCTCGACGCAGGACCGCGTGGGGGTGCGGACGATGGTGGCGGCGATGGGGTGGCCGAGGCCGACGAGGTCCGCGGCGGCGGCCCGACGTGCGTGGACGGCCAGGCCGAGCCAGACCGCGATGCCGAGGCAGACCACCACCCAGATCGTCGGCGGGGCGTCCCGCAGCACCGAGTGCAGGATCCCGACGCCCACGGCGATGCCCATCCCGGCGGACCCCGCCGCGACCACCCGGAAGCGGGTGCGGGTCCGCACCTCCCGCCGAAGCTGCCGAGCCGCCTCCTCCCCGCGGCTCAGGTCCGCGTCGGAGCCGACGGTCGGGTTGCGGCGCGGCATCGGCGGTACGGCGAGTCGGCGACGACCCACCCCACCCACGACTGGCCTGCCGATCACTGACTCTGGGAGAACGCCCTCGCCCGGGCGATCTGATCCGGGCTCAGCGCCACGCCGGTGTACAGCGTGAACTGCTCCGCGGCCTGCAGGGCGGCGACCTCGCCGCCGTGGATGACCGCGCGGCCGAGCTCCCGCGCCCGGCGGACCAGCGGCGTCTCGGCCGGCAGGTGCACCACGTCGAAGACCACCGCGGCGGCGGCGATCGCCTCGTCGGGGACGGGGATCCGGTCGGCGTCCGGCCCGCCGGCCATCCCGAACGGCGTCGCGTTGAGGATGAGGCCCGGGCGCAGGTCGCCCAACTCGGGGGCGTGCGCGGCGCCGTACTTCGCGGCCAACGCCGGCCCCGTCGCGGGGTTGCGGGCCACCACCGTGATCTGGTCGAAGCCCTGGTCGCGCACCGCCGCGACGGCGGCCTTGGCCATCCCCCCGCTCCCGAGGACCGCCGCCGGCAGGCCGGTGTCGACCTCGTGGTCCCGCAGCAGCAGACGCAGGGCCGTGTAGTCGGTGTTGTAGGCCGTCAGGTGTCCGGCGTCGTTCACGATGGTGTTCACGGACTCGATGGCCGCCGCCGAGGGATCCATCTCGTCGACGAGCGGGATGACGTCCTCCTTCCACGGCATCGAGACGGCGCAGCCCCGAATGCCCAGGGCGCGGATCCCCGCGACGGCCGCGGCGATGTCGGTGGTGGTGAACGCTTTGTAGAGGTAGTCCAGGCCCAGCTCATCGTACAGGAAGTTGTGGAACCTGGTGCCGGCGTTGCCGGGCCGACCCGACAAGGACATGCACACGAGGGTGTCCTTCGAGATCGTTTCCTTAGACAGCGGGCGCGCGCTGACGGTGCTCGACATGGCCCCATGGTGGCACCTGAAGCCGCCCCTCGGGGGGTGGCACCGGCCGAAGCCCGCCGACCGGGCCGCGCCTCGCCCAGGCTTTGACGGCGTTGGGCGACCTCCGCAACACTTGCGTAGACTTCTGGCGATGTATCGCCACGCGGCGTGCCAACCGGCGGCCTCGGGGCGTCTCAGCGCGACAACCGGCAGCGCCGCCGAGCTCGGGGAGACCGCATGATCTTGACCGTCACGCCCAGTGCGGTGTTGGACATCGTCTACGAGCTCGATCGGCTCGTCCCCGGCGCCGCGCACCGGGTGCGCAGCGTGCGCGCCCGCGCCGGCGGCAAGGGCGTCAACGTCTCCTCGGTCCTCATGGCGATGGGGTACCCCACGCTGGCGACGGGTTTTGCCGGCGGGCCCCCCGGCCAGACCGTGCTCGCCGATCTCACCGACCGCGGCGTGCCGCACCTCTTCACCGAGATCATCGGCCCCAGCCGACGCAACGTCACGATGCACACCGACGACGGCGTGGTGACGCTGTTCAACGAACCCAGCCCGAAGGTGTCCGGGACCGCCTGGGAGCAGCTGCGGATGTCGCTGGAGCCGCTGCTCGCCGGGCCGGCCACGGCGCTGGTCCTGTCGGGAAAGATGCCGGCCGGCGCGCCCTCCGACGCCTGCGTGCGCATCATCGACCTGGCCCACCACCACCAGGTCCCGGTCGTGATCGACGCTGCCGACCAGGTCCTGCTCGGCGCCTTGCACTGCCGCCCCCGCATCGTCAAGCCCAACCGCGCCGAGCTCGACGCGGTCTGCCCGGGCCGAGGAATCGTCGAGGCGGCGCGGGAGCTGCAACGGCACGGGGCCAGGGACGTCGTGGTCACGTTGGGGCCCGAGGGTCTCTTGGTGGTACCCGCCGAGGGTCGGGTCCTGCGCTGCTACCTGCCGGCTCACATCGAGGGCGACTCGACCGGCTCGGGCGACGCGGTCTCGGCGGCGCTGGCCACCGGCATCGCCGACGAACCGTGGGACGAGCTGGCCCGGCGCGCCATCGCCTGGTCCGGGGCGTCGGTGCGGCAGCGGGTGACGGGGTACGTCGACCCGGTGGATGTCGCGGAGCTGGAGCCGCAGGTCGTCGTGGAGTACGTCGACGGGGAGCTCGGCGCCGCCTAACGGCCTGTGTGAGCTCGGCGCCGCCTAACGTCCTGCCGGGAAGCCGGCGCAGCGCAGCACCAGGTCCAGGCCGTGCACGGGGCCGTGGGTGCGGGGCAGCAGCAGCGTACGGATCCCCAGCCCCGCCGCGCCGGCATCGTCGCGCCAGGAGTCGCCCACCATCAGGGTGTTCTCCGCCTGCACGACGAGCTGGGCCAGCGCGTGCTCGAAGATCTCGGGGTCGGGCTTGGCGTAGCCCACCTGGTAGGACATCACCACCGCGTCGACCGCCGCCCTGATCCCGGAGGCGTCCAGCACCGGGCCGAGGTCGATCCCGACGTTGGAGAGCACGGCCGTGCGGATCCCGGCGGCGCGCAGGGCCCGCAGGGTCGGCAGGGCGTCGTCGTACGGCACCCACTGGTCGAGCATCGTGGCGTAGAGGGCGTCGTACAGCGCCTGCTCGCCGTGCGGCTGCCGGGCGAGGGTCGCGTCCCAGACCTGGCGGTGCACGGCGGGGTCGTAGTCGCGCCGGTTGTCCGGGTCGACGGTCCGGCTGTTCTCCCAGATGCGGTGCAGGTACGCCGTGAGCTCGCGGGCCCCCTCGGCGCCCAGGCCGCCCGGCGCCTCGTCGGCGGGGGCGCCCGGACGGCCGGCGTGCCGCCATGCGGCGGCCAGCCACGCCCGGGCGTCCCCCTGGTCGACGAGCGTGGAGTGGAAGTCGAACAGGACTGCGCGGATCTCGGTCACGACGGCTCCTCAGCGGTTCAGCAGGTCGGCCACGAGCGGGGCCACGACGTCGGCGACCGCCGGGCTGGCGGCGGCCAGCAGGCCCGTGCGGCGGTAGACCGACGGCACGAGTCGGGTGCCGTCCGCACGGCGTACGACTCCGCCGGTCTCCTCGACGAACAGCGAGCCCGGGGCGTGATCCCACGGCAGGGTGTTGCTGTAGAGCAGCGCGTCGCAGCGGCCGGTGGCCAGCCAGGGGTAGTCCACGCCGCAGGACCAGGCGGTCGGTCCGAGCGTCACCCCGCGGTGGGCGCCCTCGTCGGTGGGCCGGCTGGTGAGGACGCGCAGCGCGGCGGGGTCGATGTCCGCGGGGTCGCGGGGGCCGGGCCAGGCCGGGCCGAGGCGACGGCCGTTCTCGAAGGCGCCCGCGCCGCGCTCCGCGACGTACGCCGTCGCCAGCTCGGGCTGCCAGATCCAGGCGCGGGCGGTCTCGCTGGCGCGCAGCTCGGCCATCATCACGGCGTACGCGGGTCTGCCGTGCACGAAGTTCTTGGTCCCGTCGACGGGATCGACGGTGAAGGCGTGGTCCGCCTCGGCGAGCCGGTCCAGCAGCGTGGGGTCGACGCTGGCGGCCTCCTCCCCGACGACGAGGACGTGCGGGTCGTCGGCGAGCAGGGCCGCGGTGAGCAGCTCCTCGGCCTCGTGGTCGGCGACGGTGACGAGGTCACCGGGGCGCTTCTCCATGATCTGGCCGGTGGTGAGGGCCCGGAAGCGGGGGGTGATGACCTTGGCGGCGACGTCCTGCATGAGGTCGAGTACGGCCTGGGTGTCCACGGCTTCACGCTCCCACACGACGTACGGGTTGGTGGCCCCGACCCCCTCGCGGTGAGGCTTACACGGCGTACCGCTTGGCGGTCCCGGCCCCCTCGCCGCCCCGCTCCCGCCCGCTCCGATCGGTGACTTCGGGGTGCCCTGAGGCGTCAGCGCACCGATCGGAGCGCGCGGACGGCGCAACCCGGGCGCCGAAAACCGTGCGGCCGGCCCCGCCAGCCGCGCACCGCGAGGATCTGAGCCAGATCGGCGGCGAGGGCGCAGACGCGGAGCCTGACGTCGACCCAGCCCGGGCGGATCGTGAGCCACCCGTCGGTCGCGGCCTTGATGTCCTTGGTGGCGTCTCAGCGTTGCGCAGCCCATCCCGCGTGCCCGGCGCGGCCGTCGATCTCGACCCGAACCCGCTGGGCGTCGTACTCGACGTCCACGATCCGCAGGCCCCACCGCGCGTCGGGCACCTGACGGCGGCCGGCCGGCAGGCCGTGGGCGGCCTCGACATCGCGGGCGAACCGCAGCTCGGCGGCACTGTCGATGCCGGAGTCGTCCAGCAGTTCGCGCAGGTCGGCAGCGTGGCGATGCCGGCCGCGCCGATCCAGGCACTCCACCAGGAGCTCGCTCGTCGTGAGCTCGAGCCGCAGCGCCTTGGCGACCCAGCTCACGGCCCCGTCGCGATCCGTCGTCCCGGCGAGGTCGAGCACCGTGTCCACAGTGCTGGTCCGCGCCGGGACCGACCCGCGCTGGAGACGTGCGGCGTAGTCCGTGACCCGGTGAAGGCGGACCCCAGCGGGGATGGTGATCCGACGGGTCTCAGGGACGCAGACGTGGTGGGGCTCCCTGCGCCCGTAGCTTGCGCGACCGTCGTCCAGGCCGATCAGCCGCGCGGCGCTGAGTAGCCCAGCGCGGCCGGCTCCCCGCAGGCGAGCAGCGCCGCGGTCGCCGCCGCCTGCCAGTCGGTGCGGCCGGGTCGGGTCTGGTAGACGCCGCGGTACGGCGACTCCCACCGTCCCGACCGCACCGCCGCCCGGAGGGAGTCCGGGGTGATGCCCGCGGCCAGGCACTGGGCAGTGGTCAGCAGGCCCGATTGGTGCCCGGCCCGGCGCAGGAGTGGTTCCGGAAGCTGCATGCCCCCACCGTGCCGGGATCGCGGCCCGGTCTGGTGACTATCCACAGGACTAACGGGTTATCCACAGGACAAGCGTGGCGCGTGATGGATTCCGGGGTGCTCGGGGGCCGGTGCCGCGGAGGCAGTGCCCCCGCCCTCGTTCGCCCGCTCCGATCGGTGACTTTGGGGTGCGCTGAGGCGTCAGCGCACCGATCGGAGCGGCTCGGGGAGGGGCCTGAGGCGTCAGCGCACCGATCGTAGCGCGCGAGGTGGCGACGCGGGGGCGAGCCGCGTGGGCAACACGCGGGGGCGAGCCGCGTGGGCAAGCCGCGGGGGCAACACGCGCTCCCTCAGGTGCGCTCTTGCCACTTCGTCGTCGTCACGGGCTCCCAGCGGGCCAGCCGGTCGAGCAGCGCGCCGACATCCGAATCCGCGTCGTACAGCGTCAGGTTCGCCTCGCGCACGAAGCCCGCCGCGACCGCTTGCTCGAAGAAGCGCAGCAGCGGGGCGTAATAGCCCGCCACGTCCAGGAAGCCCACGCCCTTGCGGTGCAGCCCCAGCTGGCTCCAGGTCAGGATCTCCAGCACCTCCTCGAACGTCCCGAACCCGCCGGGCAGCGCCAGGAACGCGTCGGCTCGCTCCGCCATCAGCGCCTTGCGGGCGTGCATCGACGGCACCACGTGCAGCTCCGTCAGCCCCCGGTGGTCGACCTCCACCCCCATCAGGTGCTCGGGGATCACGCCGACCACCTCCCCGCCGGCCGCCAGCGCCGCGTCCGCGACGGCGCCCATGAGGCCCACGCTGCCCGCGCCGTACACGAGCGTCAGCCCCCGTCGCGCGAGTTCGGTGCCGGTCGCGCGGGCGGCGGCGAGGTACGCCGGGTCGGCACCCTCACTTGAGCCGCAGAACACGCAGACGCTCTTCATCGGCGCGCCCCCTCAGACCGGGCGGACGGCCGCGTGCCGGCGGGCGAGCTCGCGGTAGTGCGCCGCCGAGGACGCGCCGTGCCCAGCCTGGTCGTCGGACAGCTCGCGGACCACTTTTCCCGGCACCCCCATGACCATCGAGCGCGGCGGGATGACGGCGTCCTCGGTGACCAACGCCCCGGCCGCGACGATGCTGCCGGCGCCCACGACGGCACGGTTGAGCACGCGGGCGCCGATCCCGATAAGGACGCCGTCCTCGATCGTGCAGCCGTGCAGCATCGCCATGTGCCCGACGGTGACGTCGCGGCCCACCCGCAGGTGCAGGCCCGGATCGGTGTGCATGACGGTGCCGTCCTGAATGTTCGACCCGGCGCCGATGGTGATGGTGTCCATGTCGCCGCGGGCGAGCACGCCGTACCAGACGCTCGCCCCCTCCTCCAGCACCACCGAGCCGATCAGCGTCGCGCTCTCGGCGACGAAGGCGGAGTCGGCGACGGACGGGACGCGGTCCTCGATGGCGAGCAGCATGGCGCCGAGCCTAGTCAGGCGGGCGGCGCGGGTCGTGCGTCGGGAGGGCCGTCGGGCTTCGCTGGTACGTCGGGCTCCGCTGGTACGCCGTGTGCCGCTGGGGCCTCCGGCCCTGCGGGTACGCCGGGGCGGCCGGCCGCCAGCGCCGCGTCGTACCGGCGGTAGCGCCGCCGCCCCACGGCTGCCGAGATCAGCAGCGCAGTCGCGAGCAGCAGGTTGGCGTAGGCGAGCGGCAGCTTGTCGCCGAATAGTCGCGGGATCAGCCCCATGAGGGCCGTGACCGACCAGCCCAGCGCGAACCAGCGTTGGATCGAGTCGTTGGCCCGCGCCGCCTGGAGGGAGGCTACCGTCTCCGGCCGGCCACGACCGCTAGCCCGTCGCCGGGCCAGCGCGAGCACCACCAGGCTCGTCACAAGTATCAGTGCGCCCATCGCGACCGCGAACCCGAAGCCCAGTCCGGGCATGTCATGCCAGCTCACGACCACGATGAGCGGAGTGAAGACCCATGCGAACGCCAGCAAGCATGCCGTCTCGCCGCGCGTCAGCCTGGCCGCCGCCAGGGCCCGACGCTGGGTAGGCGTCGGTTCCGGGGGCTGCGCTGTCTGCATCGCGCGGCCGATCATGCCCAGACCGTAACTCCGCAGCTCACCCTATGCCTAGCGGTTCTGACCACCCCGATCCGGGGAAACCCGGGGCGGCGTTCCCGGACCGCCGTTACGGTCGAAGGGTGACCACGAATCTGACTCGGGCAGAAGCGCGGCGACGCACTGACCAGCTCACCCTCGACGTCTGCGAGGTCGAACTCGACCTCGCCGGGGCCACGGACCCCGGCCAGGCCATGTTCCCGACCCGCACGACCCTCACTCTCACCACCAGCGCACCGGACACATTCCTCGACTTCATCGGGGAGTCCGTGGACGCCCTCGACGTCGACGGGCAGCCCAGGCCCATCGCGTACGACGGGGCCCGCCTGCAGCTCACCGGCCTGCCGGTGGGCCGGCCCACAACCGTGACTGTTCGGGCCACCGCAAGGTACTCGCGATCCGGCGAGGGGCTGCACCGCTACGTCGACCCGGTGGACGGCCAGACCTACCTCTATACGCACTGCGAGCCGTCCGACGCCCGGCGCTACTTCGTGAACATCGAGCAGCCCGACCTCAAGGCCCGCTACACCGTCATCGTCACGGGCCGGGCCGACTGGCAGATCCTCGCCAACCAGCCCGAAGAGGCTCGGGAGCCCGCGGGCCGAGACGCCGCCGGCGACGAGCTGGTCCGCGTCCGGTTCGCGCAGACCCCGCCGCTCTCGACGTACCTGCTCTGCGTCGCCGCCGGCCCCTACCGGCGCTGGGAGGACTCCTGGACCGGGCACATGCCGGACGGGACCGTACTCACCGTCCCGCTCGCTGCGCTCTGCCGCGCCAGCCTGGCCAGCACGTTCGACCCCGAGCGGGTGCTCGGCCTCACGAAGACCGGGCTCGATCACTTCAACGCGGAGCTGCAGATCCCGTATCCGTGGGGCAAGTACGACTCGATCTTCGTGCCGGAGTACAACATCGGCGCCATGGAGAACCCAGGCCTGGTCACGTTCAACGACGCCCTCACGGTCTTCCAGTCGGGCGCGACCCGCAGCGACCACGAGCGCCGCGCGACCACGATCATGCACGAGATGAGCCACATGTGGTTCGGCGACCTGGTGACCCCGGCCTGGTGGGATGACCTGTGGCTCAAGGAGAGCCTGGCCGACTACCTGGGCACCGCGGCCACGGCGCAGGCCAGCGAATACACCGACGCCTGGACCGCGTTCTGCGCGCGCCGCAAGGCCTGGGCCCACCGCGCGGACCAGCTGCCGACGACGCACCCGATCGTCGCGGACATCCCCGACGTCGAGGCGGCCAAGCAGAACTTCGACGGCATCACCTACGCCAAGGGCGCCGCGGTGATCAAGCAGCTCGTCGCGTACGTCGGCAGGGAGGCCTTCCTGGCCGGGGTCCGTCCCTACTTCGCGAAGCATGCCTACGGCAGCGCCACGCTGGGCGACCTGTTCACCGAGCTGGAGGCGGCCAGCGGACGCGACCTCCAGGGCTGGTCGGAGGCGTGGCTGCAGACCTCGGGGGTCGCCACGCTGACCCCGCGCCTCACGCTCGCGTCGGACGGGACGGTGGCCGGCCTGGAGGTGCTTCAAGACGGCCGCGACGAGGTCACCGGGACCGAACTCATGCGGCCGCACCGGATCACGGTCGGACTGTACGGCGAGCGGCCCGGCGGCCCCGCGGGTGAGCTGGCCCGGCTCGCGGCGTACGGTCTCGACCTCACCGGCGCCCGCACCGCAGTCCCGGACGCGATCGGCGCCCCCGCCCCCGCGCTCGTCGTCGTCGACGACGAGGACCTGACCTACGCGAAGGTGCGCCTCGACGAGGCCGGGCGCCGGGTCGCGCTGACGCGCCTGACGGACGTCTCCACGTCGCTGACCCGCGCCGTCCTGTGGGCCGCGTTGTGGAACGACTGCCGGGACGCTCGGCTCTCGGCCGCGGAGTACCTGCCCAGCGTCCTGGCGCAGGCCCGCCGCGAACCGGAGGTGGCGCTCGTCGCCACGGCGCTGGAGCAGGCGGTGACGGCGGCCTCGCAGTTCGTGCCCGACGGTCCGGCGCGCGAGGCCGAGCTGTGCCGGGTCGTCGAGGCGGCGTGGGCGGCGATGAATGACCGCAGCCGCGGCGCGGACCACCAGCTGGCGTGGGCGCGGGCGTTCGCGAGCGCGGCGCTGGGGTGCGCGGCGCGGGCGGAGGAGGTACGCCGGGTGCTGGCCGGGGACCTGGTCGTCGAGGGGCTGGCCCTCGGGCCGCAGCTGCGCTGGCAGCTGCTGCGGGGATTGGTCGCGACCGGGCACGCCGACGAGGCCGACCTGGACCGCGAGCGCGCCGGGGAAGCCACCTCGCTGTCGCCCGTGCGGCACCTCGCGGCGCGGCTCAGCATGCCCACGGCGGCGGCGAAGGCGGCGGCCTGGCAGGCCCTGCTCACTGAGCCTGCGCTGACGAACGACCTGGTCAGCGCCAACGCGGACGGGTTCTCGACGCCCGGGCAGGGGGCGCTGCGGACGCCGTACGTCGAGCCGTACTTCGCCGCGCTCGAGCGCATCTGGGCCGCCCGCAGCCAGGAGCTGGCGCAACGGGTCGTGAAGGGACTCTTCCCGGCGGAGGTCCCGGCCGGGTCGGGGGTGGAGGTGCCCGCGCTGGCCGGCGACTGGCTCGCGGCGCACCCGGACGCGCCCGGCGCGCTGCGTCGTACCCTCATCGAGCTGCGCGACGATGCGCTGCGCGCCGAGCGGGCCCAGGGGGCGTACGCCGCCGGGGCCCCGCGGGCTTAGCGACCTCGAGCCTGGTCGGCTGGCGGGTCCTCGGGCGGATCAGGCCTGGGCGCCCGGGGACCGCTGCGGCGCGGGCGCGTCGTCGTACGCGCTGCGCAGTTGCGCGCGCAGGACGCTCCCGTCCAGTGCGTGGGCGCGTTGGCGGAAGGCCGATCCGGCGGCCCGGCGCTTGGCCGCCTCCGGCGCGTAGCTGCCGATGCGGCGGGCGATCCCGACGTTCTGGGCGCGGGCGCCGCGCGAGCCGATCGTGTCGAGGTCGGCGCGGGTGACCAGGGTGCGCTCGCTGAGGTAGGCGGCGAGCAGGCCGGCGTCCCACTGGACCCCCTCCGCGGGGGAGTCGAGGGGCGTGGCCTGCACGACGGGATAACTCGCCTGGTCCGAGAGGGTGGGCGACGCGGCCGGCACGGTGGCCAACGCGGCCGGCAGGGTGGCCGGCGCGGCGATCGTGCCGCCGCGGACAGCGGTGGCGGCCAGCCCGCCGGGCAGCACGGCGAAGTGCGGCCGGTCCGTGCGCGCCGCGGAGCCGGTCTGGGCTGTCGTCGTGGCGACACCGGTGATGACGGTGGGCCGTGCGGCGACGGTGACTCCAGGGGCCACGGTCGTGCCGACGTTGCGGCGTCGGTGCGAGCGTGCGGCCACCGTCGAGACGGCCAGCCAGACGAGCCCGGCGAAGGTGAGCGCGACGAGCGCGGCCGAATACCAGCCCGGGGTCACCGGAAGCAGGCAGGCCGCGTTGCCCGCGACCAGGGCGCCCGAGACGAGGAGCGCCATCTGGCGGGCCCGCAGCGAGTCTTCGGTGAGCCCCGCGAGTTGGCCACCCGCGGCCGCCGCGGCGAGCGCGCAGCACGACAAGGTCAGCAGTACGAGGTGAATCGACATCCCCAGGTCCTCCCCCCGCCGGCCGCACCCCCGTGCTCCGACGTCGTCCCCTACACCGCCAGGACGCATCCCCATGCGTGCCGGGCGGGGAAGACCGCCAGCGTGACAGCGGCATCCCCCGCCGCTGTCAGACGGTCGTTCAACACCAGCGTACAAGGACCCCCGGGAGGCGCCAAACGCCTCGGCGCCCCGATGTACACAACATCGGGGCGCCGAAAGCTTGGCTGCACTGCGTGCGGCTCAGGGGACCTGAGCTGCGGGGATGCGCGGGTCAAGCGCGCTGGCTGTCGCGGGTGCTCGCGTCGCCGTCCTTGTCCCCGTCCTTCGCGGGGGGTACGACGCCGGCGGCCTCGGCCTCCAGGCGGAGCTGGCGACCCTCCTCGATCGTCTCCTCGCGCTTCTCCAGCTTCTTGTCGCTGGCCTTGGTGTCCTTGGGCGGGAGCTGCAGCGTCTCCT
Organism: Austwickia sp.; assembly: GCA_016699675.1. NCBI lineage: Bacteria > Bacillati > Actinomycetota > Actinomycetes > Micrococcales > Dermatophilaceae > Austwickia > Austwickia sp. The sequence goes on from CP064985.1 coordinate 1,682,891, forward strand.
CGGCCTTGATGCCGGACTGGAGCTGCCGGGCCCGTTCCAGCTCGGAATCGACCTCGGCGCCGAACAGCAGCGACAGGTTCGTGATCCAGAGCCACAGGAGGAAGACGATGACGCCCGCCAGGGCGCCGTACGTCTTGTTGTAGCTGCCGAAGTTGCCCACGTAGAACCCGAAGGCCACGGAGGCGACGATCCAGACCGCGAGGGCGACCAGCGCGCCGATCGAGAGCCACTTGAACTTGGGCTGCTTCACGTTGGGGGTGAAGTAGTAGAGCATCGCGATGATCAGCACCACGATGGCGAGCACCACGGGCAGCTTGGCGATGTCCCAGACGCGCGCGGCGCCCTCGCCGAGGATCGCCTCAGCCAGGCCGCCGGAGACCACCAGCGCGACCATGACGAGCGCCACCATGAGCAGGATGACGGCGGTGAGGCCGAGCTGCAGCGGGCGCAGCTTCCAGATGGGACGGCCCTCGTCGATCTCGTACACCCGGTTCATGGCCCTGCCGAAGGCCCCGACGTACCCCGAGGACGACCACAGCGCGCCGAGCAGACCGAACACGAGCGCGAATCCGGCCGCCTTGGTGTTGACCATCTGCTCGATGACGGGCTTGATCTGCTCCAACGCGTCGGCCGGGGCGAACTGGCCCACCAGGTCCAGCATCGAGTTCACGGTCTTCTGACCGTCCCCGAAGATGCCGATCAGGGAGATCAGCGCGAGCAGTCCGGGAAAGAGCGCCAGCACCGAGTAGTAGGTCAGAGCCGCGGCCTGGTCCGTGCATTGGTCGTTGTTGAACTCCTGGAAGGCCTTCTTCGCCGTGTATTTCCAGGACGGTTTGCTGATGTCCGGGGGAGAGTCGACCTTCGCCGGGTCATCCGGTTCCGGCGCCGTCTGTGCCTTGTCGACGGCCGCGCCTTCGGGCTCCATGCCGCTCCTCGATTGCGACGAAAGGGTATTCGTCGCGACTGTACCCGCGTGTCGAGCGGACCATACGTCGTCGAGGCCGGCGGTGTGCCGGCAGGTGACGCCGACGGGCTTGCCGGGCGTGGTGTGGGAGCGGTTGAGCGGCGACCGATGCGGGCGGCAGTGGCGCGGGTCCTTCGGGGCCTGGTCACGGGGTACGGAGTCTCGGGCGTGGCGGCTGCGGTCGGCGTCGTGGTTGTGCGAGCACCGGTCGGGACGTGGCCCGCGGGTCGAGGCACGGCCCGGGCTGGTCTGCTTGTGCATGTCAGCCGCCCACACGATACGTGTCACCCCGGCGAGTTGAGCTCGCGGGCATCCTGCCCTTGTCCACGGAGGTTCCTTCCGCCGCTGGTCCGCCCCGGGTCCGTCCGGGTGTGTCCCGGGTCCATCCGGGACTGGCCCGGATCCGTCCGGGTCAGCTACCCATCGGCACGGCGGGACCCGGCCTGAGCCCGCGGCGTCGGGCCGCCTAACGGTGCTAACGCCAAGGTCAGGCGCGGCGGCGGCCAACGGCGTCGAGGGTTGCTCGGCGTCGCGTTCGGCCTGTTGAGCGGCTACGTTGGTGCCATGGCTCGTCCCCATATCGCCGCGGTCGTCGAGGACGCCTGGCACGGTCAGCTCAACGGAGTCCTCGTCGGACGTGGTTGGAAGCCGCGGGTGATCGCGCACACCGGTTACGGCTCTACGGCGTTCGTGCGCGTCCTGGCCCGGATCGTGCTGTCGCGGCACAGCCTCGACGCCGCGGAGACCCGCGCGGACGAGCACGAGGAGATCGCGTTGGAGCCGGAGCGCGAGGTGCGCGGCTGGCGCGCGTTCGTGACGGCGCAGGCCACGGGCCTCAACGTGAGTGTGGAGGTGCAGGGCCGCACGTATCGCACCACGACCGACCGGAGCGGGTACGTCGACGTCACGATCGACGACCACGACCTGCCCGCCGGCTGGCATGAGGTGTCGGTGACCCCCGAGGGCGGCCGCGCGCAACGGGTCCCCGTCGTGATCGTCGGCGACGACGTACGGTTCGGGGTGGTCAGCGACATCGACGACACGGTGATGATCACCGTGCTCCCCCGAATGTTCATCGCGGCGTGGAATACGTTCGTACGCCATGAGCAGGCGCGCCACATCGTGCCCGGCATGGCGCCGCTGTATCGCGAGCTCCTCGCCGACCACCCCGGGGCGCCGATCTTCTATCTGTCGACCGGCGCGTGGAACACCGCGCCGACGCTGACCCGCTTCCTCAAGCGGCACGGCTATCCCCTGGGGCCGCTGCTCCTCACGGACTGGGGGCCCACGAACACCGGCTGGTTCCGGTCCGGTCAGGACCACAAGCGCGAGAATCTGCACCGGCTCGCCAAGGAGTTCCCGGACATCCAGTGGGTGCTGGTCGGGGATGACGGCCAGCACGACCCGAAGATCTACGGCGCGTTCGCGCACGACCGCCCCGATGTGGTGCGGGCGATCGCCATCCGCGAGCTCACCCCCGCCGAGCAGGTGCTCAGCCACGGTCTGCCGGTGTCCAACGAGGAGTTCGCGCCGCGGACGGTGCACGGCGAGGTGCCGGTCGTCCGGGCCGGCGACGGCTACGGAATCCTGCCGAAACTGCAGCGTCTGCTCGCGGTTCAGGCCGGCGACTGAGGGCCACCCGGCGTTTCGCCGGGGGCTCCAGGTGTCGGTCGGCGGCCGTCGGCGGGATCTGTTGAGGTCTCGCTAGGTGCCTCTCGGTTAATCGCTAGAGACGACTAGAAGGAGGTCGCGATGCCCGAGCTGCCGGAGGTCCAGGCCCTCGCCGAGTTCCTCGACATGAGGCTGCCGGGCCTCGCCGTCGCGGGGGTCGAGGTCGGCTCGGTCGCGGTGTTGAAGACGTACGACCCACCCCCGCAGGCGCTGGCGGGCTCGATCGTGGAGTCGGTCACCCGGCACGGCAAGTTCCTCGACATCGACGTGGACGGGCTGCATCTGGTGTTCCACCTTGCGCGGGCGGGGTGGCTGCGCTGGTCGGACTCCCTGGCGGCCACGACGATCCGCCCCGGCAAGTCACCGATCGCGCTGCGGGTGCGGATGTCCGACGGTTCGGGCTTCGACCTCACCGAGGCGGGGACGAAGAAGGGTCTGGCGGTCTATCTGGTCGCGGACCCCGCGACGGTCCCTGGGATCGCGTCGCTGGGGCCGGATCCGCTCGGGACCGAGTTCACCCGTGAGGCGTTCGGGACGCTGCTTGCGGGGAGGAACAAGCAGATCAAGGGGCTGCTGCGGGACCAGTCCGTGATCGCCGGCATTGGCAATGCGTACTCGGACGAGATCCTGCACGTGGCGAAGATGTCGCCGTTCGCCGTGGCCGGCAAGCTCGACGAGGCGTCGGTGGATCGGCTGTACGAGGCGTTGCGCGCCACGCTCGCCAAGGCGGTGCTGGCCGCGTCCGGCAAGCCGGCGGCCGAACTCAAGGACGCCAAACGCGGCGGGATGCGGGTGCACGGTCGGGTGGGTCAGCCTTGCCCCGAGTGCGGTGACGTGGTGCGGGAGGTGTCGTTTGCGGATTCGGCGCTGCAGTACTGCGCCACCTGCCAGACCGGCGGCAAGCCGCTGGCGGATCGTCGGCTCTCGCGGCTGGTGAAGTAATCGCCGCGTCGGCAGGATGTGCGCATGACGAACATCCCGGTCGAACCGCAGCCCGACGTACCCGCCGTCAACCACGACGACCTTCCCGACAACGCGCAGCTGGTTGACGTCCGGGAGCGCGACGAGTGGGACCTGGGGCACGCGCCCGACGCCATTCACGTGCCGCTCAGTCAAATTGAGTCGCGCCTGGACGAGCTGCCGACCTATCGCCCGCTGGTCATCGTCTGTCGCAGCGGCGCCCGGTCGGGCCGGGTGGTGGCCTTCCTCAATGCGTCGGGGTACGACGCCGTGAACCTCACCGGCGGGATGCTGGCCTGGAAGAACGCGAACCGCCCGCTGACCCACCTGGGCTCCGGCACGCCCGAGGTGCGCTGAGAAGGATATTTGCGCCGTCGGGGGTTAGACGCGCAGGGCGGCGACCAAAGCGGGGAGAGCGTTTGCGGCGGTGGCTCGCCACGCGTGGTCGACGTCCGGGGTGAGGGCGGTGTCGACGGGGTTGATCTCCACCACGGGTACGCCGTGTCGCGCGGCGACGCCCGGCAGCGCGGCGAAGGGATAGACGATGCCCGACGTGCCGACCACCAGCACCAGGTCGGTGTCGCGGCACGCATCGGTCGCCGCGGCGAACTCGCGCTCGGGGAGCGCCTCGCCGAACCACACGACGCCAGGGCGGACCGGGTGCTGGCAGCGCGGGCAGGCGGGGGGCTCACGGCGCGGCGGGGGATCGTCGGGGTCGGGCAGTTCGATGGCGTCGGTGTCGTAGGGGGCCGCACAGCGCTCGCAGCGGAAGGCGAACAGGCTGCCGTGGACGTGGGCGCGAACTTCGCTCCCGGCGCGTTCGTGCAGGTCGTCGACGTTCTGGGTGGCGATGGTGAGGCGCCGATTCGGGAGTGCGGCCCACTGGGCCAGGGCGTCGTGGCCCGCGTTGGGTCGCACGCGGCGGACGAGCGCGGCCCGCCAGGCGTACCAGGCCCAGACCAGCTCGCGGTCCCGCCGCCAGGCCTGGGGAGTGGCGAGCTGCTCGGGGTCGTACCGGGCCCACAGTCCGGTCTGGGCGTCGCGGAAGGTGGGTACGCCGGACTCCGCCGACATCCCCGCGCCGGTGAGCACCGTGACGCTGCGGGCCGCGCGGGCCAGGTCGGCGACGCCGTCGGGAACGGGCTCGGGTACGGAGGACGAAGACGGAGACGCAGGCGCAGACGCGGACGGGGAGCGGTCGTGGCCGGCGGCTGGGGGCGGGGCTGGTGCGGTCATGGCAGCACGGTGCCCTGGTGGCGGACGAGTCGCCAGCCGTCGGGGTCGCGGCGCCTCAGCGAGGTACGGCGGGCGCGGCGCTCACCCGGCGTACCGGCCCCGCGGACCGAGTCCCACCGTAGGGCGACGATGCCCTCGGCCACGACCTGCCCGGTCAGGTCGTGAACCTGGATGTCGTGAGTCTGGATGTCGTGGACCTGGATGCTGTGGATTGCGGCGGCATCCGCGTTCTCGGTGGTGAGGAGTTGGAGGGTCGTCTCGCGGTTCCAGACTGTTCCGGATGCGCCCACCTCCTCGAAGTCGGGAGCGAGGAGCTCGGCGAGGCGCCGTGGGTCGGCGCGCGTGGCCGCGCTGAAGCTCTCGTTCGAGAGCGCTGACCTGCTCCACGTCGGGGTGGCCGCTTGCTGTGGTCACCCCGGCAGGCTAGCGAAGACGGGTCGAGGCACGCGCCGTCCTGCTTGGGCGAACAGGCTTGATTGGGCCGTCTGGGTATGTCTGAGCGAAACTTTAGATATTGCTATATGGGGGCATCGGAGCCCTGGGTGGGCCTGCGACCGGCGTGACCTCGACCGGGGAGACCGCGCTCACGTTCGGGGCGGCCCGGCGCCGCCGGAATCGCCTGCTCCACCGGGTTCACCGAGCCCGCCGGGTCTACCAGGCCCCCGGGACACGCTCGACCGTCGTGGCACGCCGGGCTCACGTGGTACGCCCGGCTCAGGTCTCCCACCGCGGTCGCTCTCGCGGATCGACTCGGGCGCGCCGTCGCGCCGACTCGGCCCGGAGCTCTTCGGCCGCGGGCCAGTACCTATCGGCCCGCGCGAGGGTCTCGCCGCCCCCTGGTCGGCCCCCCTCGAGGGCGGACGAGACCCCGTCGCGGGTTGCCGTGGGTGGCCAGCTGACGCCGCCCTACCGGGTGGTCTTCCCGAGGGCGGACTCCCTTGGGGGGAGGTCATGGCGGCGCCGTCGCCGCTGGCACTGGCCGGGCGGTCGCTCGCCCTGCCGTCCTCGGATCCGGTGGAGCTTCGTGGGTGGGACCACCGCACCACGCCGTCGGGATCCACGCGCCCGACGTACCCCTTTGCGTGCACCACCGTGTGGTGGTGCCAACAGAGCAGCGCGAGGTTGTCGAGGTCGGTGCGGCCGCCGTCGAGCCACGAGACCAGGTGGTGCGCGGCGCACCACCCGGCCGGGCGGGTGCACCCGGGGAACGTGCAGCACCGATCCCGATGCGCGAGGGCGCGACGTTGTCCCTGGCTCGCCAGTCTCCGCTCCCGGCCGAGGTCCAGGAGTTCGCTGTCGGCGCCTAAGACCGCGGGGATGATGGCCGCCTCGCAGCAGAGGCGGCGGACCGCGCTCGCCGGAAGGGGCTGACCGCCGGCGTCGGTCCCGTACCCCAGCCCGGCGACGAGGCTGCTCAGGGTCATCGTGACGATGACTTCGGCGGCGCCGCCGCTTCTCACCTCGCCGGTGTTGAGCAGCGTCGGGTCGTTCGCGACGATGCGGCACATCTCAACGAAGGCGTCGGCGCGTCGCTGGCCGGCGGTGCGTTCGTCGCGCTCCAACACCCGGCCGTGGGCGTCCACGGCGGCGGGGAAGGGCGCAGCGAGAATGGCTATCGCGGCGTCGACCACGGAACGGTCGGCGTTGCCGAGTGCCAGCGTGCAGACGTTGCGGTCGTGCTGGTCGCGGCGCCAACCGGTCATCTCGCGGTGGTCGTGGGCGTGCCGTTGCCGGTCTTCGAACTCACCCTCGTCGCCGTAGTTGGCGATGACCGCCTCGCGAGCGGCTCGGAGCTCACCCGCGGAGGCGCCGGCACGCGCGGCAGCGACCATGGCCCCGATGGCGGTGGCGGCGACGGGAGCCGGCACCCGAGAGGCGATGAGATCGAGGTCGGCCCGGAGGGCGGCCGCGACGGGGACGGCGATCGCCCCACTCGTGACCGCGGCGCGGTAGGCGCTCATGTCGGGATCGGTCCGAACGGCGTAACGGGCCACCTCCGCGTACCGCTTCGCCGCGGCAGGCGACATGGGTGCGCCCGCGGCTGCAGCCATCGCTCGCACCCAGTCCGCCGGGCTTCGCCACGCCGAGCCCGCGATGAGTCCGCGGCTCTCCGCCTCGATGACCAGCGCCACCGTGAGGCCCTCGGCCAACGCTCGGAGGCGGACCACCTCGCCGAACAGGCCCGTGACCTCGGCGGAGGGTAGCGCGAACCAGCTGTCGGTGGCCCCGGTCATGCTGTTGTTCGCGGCGGCGATCGCCGTCTGGGCGGCAAGCACCGACCCGAGCGCGGTGTGCTCCTCGATCGCCATGCCCCAGTCTTTCAGATCGAACACCTATCGCACAATGACTTCACACTTAATTGTGTCTCATCAGATCTCTGTCCGATAGAAATCTGCTGTCCCAGAGAGGAATCGGCGCCCGCGGCCACGGAGTGACCCTGGGCACGCTTCTAGGGCGGGGACTCGCCCAGCTGAAACGGCGCGGTGGCCACGCGCCGGCGCAGCCGAGCCCGATGATGCGGCTCTCTGCGCGCCTCTCGGCGTACCGCTAGAAAGCCGAATACTGTCCTCCCGTGGACCCGATTCGGAACCCCTATGCCCCTGGCGCCGGCCAGCGCCCCCCCGAGCTCGCCGGCCGCGACGAGCAGCTGCGAACCTTCGACGTGGTCCTTGAGCGAGTCGCCAAGGGCCGCCCCGAGCGCTCGATCGTTCTCACCGGCCTTCGCGGCGTCGGCAAGACCGTGTTGCTCAACTCGTTGCGGAGTTCGGCAGTCCGCGCCGGTTGGGGGACAGGCAAGTTCGAGGCCCGGCCCGACCAGACGTTGCGTCGTCCGGCGAGCGCGGCCCTGCACGTCGCCGTGCGGGAGCTGGGGCACCCCAGCGGCGACGAGGTCGACCACGTGCTCGGCGTGATCAAGGCGTTTGCCCTGCGCGATGCCGCGCCGAGCGCCAAGCTTCGCGAGAAGTGGCAACCGGGCATCGACGTACCGGCCATATCCGGCCGCGCGGACTCCGGCGACATCGAGATCGACCTTGTCGAATTGCTTACGGATGTCGGGGGATTGGCGCAAGACGTGGGTCGCGGGGTGGCGTTGTTCATCGACGAGATGCAGGATCTCGGCGCGGACGACGTCTCGGCGCTCTGCGCGGCCTTCCACGAGATCAGCCAGAACGGGCTGCCGGTCATCGTGGTCGGCGCCGGGCTGCCGCACCTGCCCGCCGTTTTGTCGGCCAGCAAGTCGTATTCCGAACGGCTGTTCCGCTATTCGCGGATCGATCGGCTCGATCGGGGCGCCGCGGAGGCCGCCCTGCAGGTGCCGGCGCGCGAGGAGGGTGCGGAGTTCGCCGGGGAGGCCCTGGAGGCGATGTACGTCGCGACGGGTGGCTACCCGTATTTCATCCAGGCGTACGGCAAGGTCGCCTGGGATGCCGCCCCCGCGTCGCCGATTACGGCACACGACGTACAGGTGGCGGCGCCGGAGGCCGAAGAGGAACTGGCGGTGGGGTTCTTCGGGAGCCGGTACGAGCGGGCGACGCCGGGGGAGCGCGAGTACCTGCGCGCGATGGCGGACGTTGCCGCCGAGATGCGTACGGCGGGTGAGGAACTCGACGAATCCGAATCCGTGCCGACCGCTCGGGTCGCCGACCAACTGGGCCGGAAGCCGCAGTCCCTCTCCCCGGCGCGCGACGGTCTGCTCAAGAAGGGCCTGATCTATTCCGGGGAGCGCGGCCGCATTGCCTTCACGGTGCCGCATTTCGGCAAGTACCTGCTGACGACGACCTGACCGTCGTCCTCGTCGTCGCCGCCGCAGCGGCCGCACAGTTTCGGCCGTGATCTCCTAACCGGCAGTCAGCGCCTCGGTGTCGACCTCCTCGCGCAGGGGCGGGAGCAGCAGGGCGAGGAGCGCGAGAAGCACCAGCAGTCCGGCGCCGATCAGGAACGAGCGGTGGAATCCGGCGGTCATCGCCCCGGCCATGTCGCCGGTCCGGGCGAGGACGTCGGTCCCATGTCGCACGGCGATGGTGGACAGGCCGGCCACGCCGAGCGCGCCACCGACTTGCTGCATCGTGCCCGCCAGCCCCGACTCCGTGCCGGCGGAGTGCTGGGGAGCGGACCCGAGAGCCGCGACCATGAGCGGGATCATGCACAGGCCCATCCCGACGCCGGTCGCCACGAGCGCCGGCAACTCCTGCGCGACGTACGACCCGCCCACGGTCGTGCGTAGCCACAGCAGCTGACCGCCCGCGCCCAGGAGGGCGCCGGCCAGCACGAGGTTGCGGCCCCCGAGCACGGGCATGAGCTTCATGGCGACGCCCGTGCTGAGGGCGAAGGTGAGACCGAAGGCGGTCCAGGACAGACCGGTGCGCAGCGGCGACCAGCCCTGCACGAATTGCATGTACTGGGTGCCGAAGAAGAACATCGCAAACAAGGCGGCCGAGGCCACCGCGATGCTCGCCATGGCCACGCTGTAGGTGCGGTCGCGGAAGGCCGACAACTGCAGCAGGGGAGCCTTGGTGCGGGACTCCTGCACGACAAAGCCCACGAGCAGTACGCCGGCCGTCGCGAGACCCACCAGGGTCTCAGGATCACTCCACGACCCATGCGTCGTACGGATGACCGCCCACACGAGCGCCACCAGTCCCGCGGTCACGGTGAGTGCCCCCGGGAGGTCGAGGGAGCGTCGGTCGAGGGTCTCGCGGACGGCCGGACCCGAGCTCAGCAGCAGACCGACGAAGAGCAGGCCCATGGGCAGGTTGATCAGGAACGCCCATCGCCAGCCCACCGTGTCGGTGATGATCCCGCCGAGCGTCACGCCGACGACGCCGGAGATGCCCGTGACCGCGGCCCATCCGCTCAACACCTTCGAGCGCGCGGCCGGCTCGGTGAACGTGGCCAGCAGTAGCGCCAGGGCAGCCGTCCCCAGGATGGCCGCGAACAGGCCCTGGGTACCGCGCGCAGCGACCAACTGGCCAGGGGTCTGAGACAGGCCAGCGAAGAGTGAACTGACGCCGAAGCCGACCAGCCCGGCGAGCACGATCCGACGCCGACCCAGGAGGTCGATGACCCGGCCGCTGGCCAGCATGAGTCCGCCGAAGACGACCATGTACATGTCAACCACCCAGGCCAGGTCGCCGCCGGTGAATTCGAGATCGCGCTGGATGTGGGGGAGCGCGACGTTCACGATCGTGTCGTCCATGACCAGCATCAGCTGGGAACCGAGCGCAGCCAGCGCGAGGAGCACCGGACGGGCCGGTCCGGTGCGAATGGGGGAGGGCGGGATTGCCGTCATGGGACCTCCTACGGAGCGGTATTCCTACGATTGTAGGAGAAGTTAGCATGGCGGCTATGGCGTCCGCGAAAGCCTCTTCCCCTCGGTCTTCCGGAGATACCCGGAATCGGCTCCTGGAGGCCGCGGTCGATGTGCTCGCCGAGCTGGGCATGGGTTCCTTCACCCACCGGATCGTCGAGCAGCGCGCCGGCGTCTACCACGGCGCCACCACGCACTTTTTCGGCAGCCGCGACCAGCTGGTCGACGCGGTCTTCGGGCACCTGTTCGCGCTCGATCAGGACGCCGTCCGACGCCAGCCCGAGGTCGCACCGGCTCCGGAGACGGTGAGCGATCCCGGTGTCCTGCGCGCGTCGTTGCGTGCGGGCGCGCGAGCACTGCTCGACGGCCGTCGGGAGGCGTTGGCGCGGTACGCCCTGGTCGTGCACGCGGCCCAGGAGCCACGACTGCAAGCGAGTCTCGCCCACTGGCGGGGCGCGATCGTCATGGCGACGGCGCCGGTCATGGCGTTGCTCGGCGCGCGTGACGCGGAGGGCGCTGCCCGGGTCTTCATCGCCGGCGTGGACGGCCTGCTCCTGCATCGCTTGTCCGCACCGTGGGGCGTGACGGATGCCCAGCTCGACGCCATGGTCGACGCCTTGTTGGCAGGGTCTCTGGGGCTCTGACCGCGCCCACCCAGGAGACGGCTGTCAGTGTCTGGCCCTAGCCTCCGCTTCATGACGACCGAACAGAGCGAGGCGGTTCTCAGCTGGCTGCTCGCGGGCGATCCCGCGATTCGGTGGCAGGTGATGCGCGACCTGGCGGACGCCCCCGAGGCCGAATGGCAGGCCGAGCGGCAGCGCGTCGAACACGAGGGATGGGGGGCCGCGCTGCTGGCCTGCCAGGACCCCGAGGGCACCTGGGCCGGCGGCGCCTGCTTCCCGGGCGACTTCTCCCGCGAGCTGTACGAGCAGGAGGGGCAGCCCTGGACCGCCACGATGAACGCCCTCGCCGATCTCACGGCGTACGGGTTGGATCCGACGACCGAACGGGCTCGCGCGATCGTCCGGCTGGTCGGCGAGCACGGGGTGTGGGAGTACGACGGGCTGCCGTACTGGGGCGGCGAGGTCGAGGAGTGCATCAACGGGCGGACCGTCGCCGCGGGCGCCTACTTCGGCGTGGACATGACCCCGCTGGTGGAGCGGCTGCTCGGGGAACGCCAGCCGGACGGCGGCTGGAACTGCGAGCGCGCGACCGGCTCGACCCGCTCGTCCTTCCACTCGACCATTGACGTGCTGGAGGGGCTGCTGGAGTGGGAGCGGCAGGGCGGCGGTACGGCGGCGTCGCGCGCGGCTCGCGAGGCGGGCGAGGAGTACCTCCTGGGCCGGCGCCTGTTCCGGCGGCGCTCGACGGGCGAGGTCGTCGACTCCGACTTCCTGGAACTGGGGTTCCCGTGGCGGTGGTACTACACCGTGCTCCGCGGCCTCGACCACCTGCGCCGGGCCAGCCAGCTCACGGGCTCGGCGCCGGACCCGCGCGCCGCCGAGGCGATCGAGCACCTACGCAGCCGGCAGCTACCGGACGGGCGGTGGCTGCTGGAGTGGCAGCCGCGGGGCCGGGTGTGGTTCGAGATGGAGCCGGTGGGGGAGCCGTCGCGGTGGGTCACGCTGCACGCCCTGCGGGTCCTGCGCTGGTGGGACTGCTCGTGAGCGGCGACGGCATGACGGCGCTGACGATTCGCCCGGCGAACGAGGCCTCCTGCGCCGACCTCGATCGCGTCATGCGCGGGGAGGCGGCGACGTGCCAATGCCAGCGGTACCGGCTGGAGCGCGGCGAGAGCTTCGGGCAACAGCCCGTCGAGGAGCGGCGGCACCGGCTCCACGACCAGACCTCGTGCGGCGACCCCGAGGCGCCGGAGACGTCCGGGCTCGTCGCCTACCTCGACGGCGAGCCGGTGGGGTGGTGCGCGGTCGCGCCCCGGTCGTCGTACGGAGGTCTCGTCCGCAACGCCAACCAGACCGCCTGGCGCGGCCGTCACGAGGACCGCGCGGATCCGACCGTGTGGGCCGTGACCTGCCTGTACGTCGTGCGCGCGCACCGCGGCCACGGCATCAGCCGTGAACTCGCCCGGGCCGCACTGGAATTCGCGCGGTCTCGGGGTGCCCGGCTAGTGGAGGCGTACCCCGTTACGGAGCGGGGACTCACCTGGGGCGAGGCCCATCCGGGGCACCTCAGCGCGTACGAGGCTGCGGGGTTCACCGAGGTCCACCGCCCGTCGAAGCGCCGCGCGGTGGTGGCGTCCGCGCAGGTCAAGGACACCACCGGCGGCCTGGTCACGAACCCCGCGAAATCCTCGGGGTGAGGCTGGCGGCCTAGCATCGGAGGCATGGCGGACGACCGCGACATGACCGGCTGGCATCTCGTCGCGTTCCTCGGCGAGCTGGTCATGTGGGCCGCTGCGGAGTGGGGCGGCTGGGCGCTCGCCTCCGGACCGTGGCGGTGGCTGGCGGCCATCGTGGCGTTGGTCGTCGTGATCGTCTTGTGGTCGGTGTGGGCGGCGCCGCGTGCGCCGCGACGGCTCGCCCTGGGGCCACGGCTGGTATTCATCGCCGTTCTGGGCGGCGCGGCGTCGATGACGTTGTGGTCGGCGTCAGAGGGGCGCGGAGCGATCGGGACAGTCCTCGCGACGGTGGCCGTCGTGATAGCTCAGGCCAGGGACGCGCGACGGCCCTAGGCGCCCTCGGGATGCGCCGCATGTCCCTCGGCGCTGACGAGTCGATGATCACCGCGGCAGACCCTTGCCTTCGGCGTCCCGCCTCGACTGCCTCCACTCCCTCACAATTGCGGTTGCCGCTCACCGATGCGGTCACAACCACCACCGTGAGCGCCCAGCGCAACCGTGACTGAACCACGCACTGGCCGCTCGCGCTCACCGTTGCGGGTAGCGCTCACCGATGTGGCTATAACCGCAACGGTGAGCGGCTACCGCAACCGTCACCCGGCTCAGCGAGCGGCGACGGCCGGGGGTACGGGGTGCCACACTCGCGCCATGAAGGCGATCGAGGTCATCACCAACCTGCACACCGACGACGTAGAGCGGGCCAGAGGTTTCTTGGCCTACCTGGGCCTGACCGAGGACGGGATGAACCAGGGCTGGGTGGCCCGCTTCGTCTCGCCCGACTCGGGAGCCTGCGTTCAGGTGGTCACCCGGGACGCGACCGCGCCGGAGGATTCCGCCCTGACTGTCAAGGTGGACGACGTCGACGGGGCGTACGCCGAGGCCCAGCGCCGCGGCTACGAGATCGTGCACCCGCTGACGGACGAGCCGTGGGGCATCCGGCGATTCTTCGTCAGGAGCCCGGATGGTCAGGTGGTCAACGTCGCGCAGCACCGCACCTGACGCCGTACGCCGTATGCCGCGGGCCCACCAGCGCGACCACGTACGTCGTACGAGTTGGTCAGCCCGCGGCGTCCTCGAGGACCAGCGGCAAGCCGGCGAGGCGGAAGAGGTGAGGCTCGAACCAGCCCACCACCGCGTCGACCCGCCCGGACGGCCCGACGTGCAGGGCCTGGAGCTGGAACGCCTCCCACTGGCGGCCCTTGCGCAGGTACATCCCCACGGCGGGGCCCGCGTTGACGCGGGTCCGCCGGAACGCCAGGTCGCCCGCCGCCTTGGCGGGGCAGTGCGTCCAGGAGAGTACGGCGGCGTCGCGGGCGCCCGCGTACCACCGGTCGAACGGCGGCATCTGCCACGTCGCGTCCTCCGCGAGGGACGCCTTGACCGCCTCGAAGTCGTGGCGCTCGAAGGCGTCCACGAAGGCGTCGACGGCGGCGGCCTCCACCTGCTCGTCGACCGAATCGGCCGGCTCGGCAAGGCCCTCGCCGATGGTCGCCCGGCCGCGTTGCAGCGCCGAGTTGATCGACGCCACGCTCGTGTCCAACGTCTCGGCCGCGTCCGCGCTGCTGTACCCGAGGACCTCGCACAGCAGCAGCGCCGCCCGCTGGTTCGGGGTGAGATTCTGCAGCGCGGCCGTCCACGCCAGCGCGATGTTCTCCCGGCCGAGCAGCTGCTCCTCGGGCGTCGGGTGGGCGCTCTGCCACAGCATCGCCTCCGGCATCGGCTCCACCCAGGCGACGTCGTCGCGCCGCTGCAGCGCGGCGGAGGGGTCACCGGCGGGGGCGCCGAGGCCGGTGGGGAGCACCCGCTTCGAGGCGGACGACAGCGCCGACAGGCACGTGTTGGTGGCGATCCGATACATCCACGTCCGGACCGAGGACCGGCCGTCGAAGGAGTGGAACGCCCGCCACGCCCGCAGGTAGGTCTCCTGGACCTGGTCCTCCGCGTCCACGGCGGACCCCATCATCCGGTAGCAGTGCGCCAGCAGCTCACGCCGCAGGGGCGCGGTCGCCGCCTCGAAGTCGGTGCTCACGACGTACCTTCTTTCAGCCGAACGTGCCAGCCGCCCGGGCCTTCTCGACGTCCATCCACATGATTTCCCAGATGTGGCCGTCGGGGTCGGCGTACGAGCGGCCGTACATGAAGTCGCCGCCCTCCTCGGCGCGCACCTGCGTGCCCCCGGCCGCCACGGCACGGTCCACGAGGTCGTCCACGGCCTCGCGGCTGTCGGCGGACAGGCAGGTCAGCACCTCGTGGTGGCCCGGCTGGGCCAGCTGCGCCTTGTGGAACTGGTTGAAGAAGTCGCGCTGGAGCAGCATCGCGAACAGGTTCGGGCCGAGTTCGAGGGCGAGCGCCGTGCCGTCCTGGCACATCTCCTCGTTGAAGGCGTAGCCCAGTGCGGTGAAGAACGTGCGGCTGCGGTTGGTGTCGGCGACGGGCAGGTTGACGAAGATCATCTGGTGGGTGCGGGTGGTGGTGGCCTGCTCAGACATGACGGTTGCCTTTCGCTGCGGGCGGCCCCGGCGGCCGCTCTCACCCGTACAGACCGACGTGGGTCCGCAGAATCATCGCCGTCCGATCGAGAATTTGGCGCGCAGGTGAAATCAGCGGCGCCAGGAGCGCGGTACAACGGTCCGGTGGATTCCGTGGATGCGTTGGACCAGCTGGCAGCGCTCGAACCGGCCTGCTCGCGTCAGCAAGCAGCGACCTTCTTCGCGAGCCTGCCGCCCGCGCGGGCCGAGGCGATCACGGGGCGTTGGCGCGGTCGGGAGCTGGCGACCGGGCACCCCTGGGATGGGCTGTTGAGCGCGGCCGGTTGGTACGGCAAGCAGTTCGACGGGCCCGAGGCCGTGCACCCGCTGCTCCTCCGGGACCCCTCCGGCCAGGTCTTTCCGGTGGACCCGCGCTGGGTGCCGCTGGGGCTGGCGCGGCGGGTCTCGCCGGCTCTGGTGGGGCGGGGGCGCGGGCTCCTCGGGCTGGTGCGGCCCGCGGTGCGGGCCCACGGGTACGGCGCGCGACTGCGTCACCTCGAGGACCACGGGGTGGTGACGGCGGCCATGATCTACGACGACCTGCCGATCATCGACGTGTTCCGGCAGGTGGCCGAGGACACGCTGATCGGGCGGATGGACTATCGCGCCGAGCCGGCGCCGCTGTTCTTCGTCCTATCCCGGGACGGGAACGACGAACGGTAACGGCTCAAGGCCGCGACCGTACGGCGCGGCCGGTGGCGCGGAACTGGCACAGAGGACCGGGTCAGGCGGTGCGCTGGACTGGAGCCTGGGTGCGGGGGCGGGTGGCCCGGCGCGGACCCGAGGTCCGCTGAGCGAGCGGCTGTGCCTGACCGGCGTCCGTGCGCTGCCGCGGGGGCAGGCCCTGTCGCTGGCCCTGGCTCGCGTGCTGCCCCTGGCTGGCCCGCTGCCCCTGACCCGGGCGCTGGTCTTGACTCGATCGCTGAGCCTGGCCCGATCGCTGGGCCTGGCCGGATCGCTGGGTCGGCGCCTGCCGCGGGGCGCGGCTCTGATGCGCCCGCTGGGCGTGCCGGGCGCGGCCGCTCTCGAGCGGCACGGCCTCGGCGGACCGGTCATCGGCGGTGCGCTCGACGCGCACTCCGGCCTTGCGCAGCAGCGCGGCGACCTCGCCGGCCTGCGCGTCGGTGGCCAGCGTCACGACGGTGCCGGTGGCGCCGGCGCGGGCCGTGCGGCCGGACCGGTGCAGGTAGGCCTTGTGCTCGGTCGGCGGGTCGGCGTGGACGACCAGGCCGACGTCGTCCACGTGGATCCCGCGGGCGGCGATGTCGGTGGCGACCAGCGCCCTCGCCTGACCGCCGTGGAAGGCGGCCATGGCCCGGGTCCGGGCGTTCTGGGACAGGTTGCCGTGCAGCTCGACCGAGGGGACCCCGGCGTTGTTGAGCTGCTTGGCGAGGCGCTTCGCCCGGCTCTTGGTGCGCGTGAACACGACGGTGCGATCGCTGGTGGCGGTCAGGTCCACCAGGGCCCCGACATGGCCCGTTTCGGCCACCCGCAGGACGCGGTGCGTCATGGTGCTGACCGGGGACTGCGCCGAGTCGGCCTCGTGCGTGGCGGGATCGTGCAGGTAGCGGCGGACCAGCCCGTCGACGGCCTGGTCGAGCGTGGCCGAGAACAGCAGGCGCTGCCCGGTGGCGGGCGTCGCATCGAGGAGCCGTCGGACCACCGGCAGGAAGCCGAGGTCGGCCATGTGGTCGGCCTCGTCGAGGACCGTGATCTCGACTGCGTCGAGGCGGCAGTGTCCCTGGCCGATGAGGTCCTCCAGGCGGCCGGGGCAGGCCACGACGATGTCGACGCCGTCGCGCAGGGCCCGGACCTGGGGGTTCTGGTTGGTTCCGCCGTACACGGTCCGGGACCGCAGCCGCAGCGCCCCGGCGAGGGGCGCGAGGGCCGCGTCGATCTGGTCGACGAGTTCGCGGGTGGGCGCCAGGATCAGCGCGCGCGGCCGGCCCGGGCGGGGCCGCGCGGGCGCCGCGTGCAGCCGGGCGAGCAGCGGCAACAGGAACGCGTACGTCTTGCCCGAGCCCGTGCGGCCCCGGCCGAGCACGTCGCGGCCGGCGAGCGAGTCGGGCAGCGTGGCCGCCTGGATAGGGGTGGGGGTGGTGATGCCGCGCTGGGCCAGAACGGCCGTCAGCGCGCCCGGCACGCCGAGCGTGCCGAAGGTGCAGGTAGCGATGATGAAACTCCGAAAGATCAGGTGTCGGTCGGTTCCGCGCGGCGCTCTGGCGCTCGCGGCGAGAGGCTTCGACTCGAACGGTGGCGCCCGGCCGAACGGCCCGGGCGTGCACGTCCAGTCTACTCGACGGCACGATCGACCGAATCCGCGGTCCCGTCCGGGGCTGCCGCGGCGGGTTCGTCGGGCCGCTCTCGGGACCGTACGTCGAGCTCCGGCGCCCCCTCGGCGCCGCTCGCGCGGGCCTCGAACCAGCCTTTGCGCATGGCCACCAGGACGCCGGCGACCGGGACCGCCAGGAACAGGCCGCTGAATCCCAACGCCATGCCGCCGCCGGTGGCCAGCAGCAGCGTCACCACGGGGTGGAAGCTCATCGCCCGGCTGAGCAGCAGCGGGGAGAGCACGTTGCCCTCCACCTGCTGCACCAGCAGCACGACGATGAGGGCCCAGATCGCGGTCTTGATGCCGCCGGAGAACAGCGCGATGCCCACCGCCACGGCTCCCGCGGTGGTGGCCCCGATCATCGGGATGAAGCCGAGGATGAACGTGAGCACCATGATCGGCACGACGAAGGGAACGCCGAGGAACCACAGCCCGAGGCCGATGAAGAGGCCGTCGACGAGGCCGGTCGCGGTCGAGGCGAACATCCACCAGCGGGCGGTGCGCAGCCCCGCCCGCATGGCGCCGTCGATCCGGGCCCGCCGCGCGGGGTGAATCGCGTCGAGGACCGACCGCCACAGGTCGTCGCCGCTGGCCAGGCAGAACAGCGTCGCGAACGTCGCCACGACGATGACGGTGACCAGCGTCGACACGGCCGTGATCCCGGTCATGGCGAACGAGCTCACGCCGTTGAAGAACTGCGAAATCGTCCCGCGGAACTGCGTCCCGAGGTTCTGCAGGATCTCGGGGGTGAGCGAGAGCCCGATGTCCTGCAGCCAGGTGTTCGCCGAATCGAGCCCGCTGAGGAAGGACTCCACCAGCCCGGACCAGGACCGCGACAGCTCCACGATGATGAACCAGATGAGCGAGACGATGGCCGCGGCGTACACCGTCACGACCAGGATCGCCGCCAGCCCGCCCGGGAGGAACCGTCGCAGCCGCTTGACGACCGGCCACAGCAGCGCCGTCTGCGCGAACCCGAGGAAGGCCGCCACCGCGACCACCTCGACCTGACGCACCAGCCAGACCACCAGCAGGAACGCCAGCCCCACCCAGAGGATGCGCTGGGCCACCTGCGCCTCGTCGGCCAGCCAAGGGCGCAACCTCCCGCCGGAAGAGGGTAATTCGCCCGAACCACGCGTCTCGGTAGGCACCGCCACACCTTAAGCCGTGCGGCGCAACGCCGGGTGGCGCCAGGGGCGGGAGGATGGGTGAGCCTGCCGTGTCGACGGGGCCTTGGCGGGCGTCCGCAGTGAGGAGCCCGCATGTCCGACCACAGCGTTGACGTCCTCATCGTCGGGGCCGGCATCTCCGGCATCGACGTGGCCTACCGGGTGCAGGAGCGGTGTCCGGACCTGCGCTACGCCGTCCTGGAGGCGCGCGAGGCGATCGGGGGAACCTGGGACCTGTTCCGCTACCCCGGGATTCGCTCGGACTCGGACATTTTCACGCTCGCCTACCCGTTCCACCCCTGGACGGGTGAGAACGCCATCGTCGATGGCGCCGAGATCCGGGCCTACCTGGCGGAGGTGGTCGCCCGCCACGGCATCGACCGGCACATCAGGTTCGGCGCGCGGGCGACCGCCGCGGACTGGTGCTCCGCGCAGGCGCGCTGGCGGGTGCGCGTCGAGACCGCCTCGGCTGGTCCGGGCCCCCATGGCAGCCAGGGCAACGAGGACGTCGAGCACGTCGAGCACGTCGAGCACGTCGAGCACCTCACCGCTCGGTTCCTCGTGGTCTGCACGGGCTACTACGACCCGGACCACCCCTACGACCCCGGCTTCGCGGGCCGCGCGGACTTCGCGGGCGCCGTGGTCCACCCCCAGTTCTGGCCCGAAGACCTCGACTGCCGGGGACGTCGCGTCGCGATCATCGGGTCCGGGGCGACCGCCGTCACCCTCGTCCCGGCGCTGGCCGCCGGGGGTGCCCGGGTCACGATGGTCCAGCGCACCCCGTCGTACGTCCTCGCGCAGCCCCGCCGAGACGCGGTCGCGGACACCGTACGGCGGGTGCTGCCGCCCACCCCCGCGCATCGGGTCGTGCGCGCGAAGAACACGCTCCTGCAGTGGGCGCTCTACCAGGCCTGTCAAGGCGCGCCGGGCCGGATGCGTGACCTGCTCCGGAAGGGCGCCGTGGCGGGGATCGGCTCGCCGGAGGTGGTGGCGGCGCACTTCGACCCGCCGTACGACCCCTGGGACCAGCGCCTCTGCATCGCCCCGGACGGGGACTTCTTCGCCGCGATCCGGGACCACGGGGCCCAGGTCGTGACCGGCGCCATCGAGCGGTTCGTCCCGGAGGGGGTGCGCCTGACCGACGGGCGGACCGTCGAGGCCGACGCCATCGTGACCGCCACCGGCCTGGCCATCAAGCTGCTCGGCGGCATCGACCTCACCGTGGACGGGGCGCCCGTGGACCTGGCGAGCCGGTAGGTCTATCGGGGCGCCCTGCTCAGCGGCGTGCCCAACGCGGCGTTCGTCATCGGCTACATCAACCTGTCGTGGACCGTCCGCGCCGACATGTCGGCCCGCCTCATCGCCAGGATCCTGCGCCGGCTGGTCGATTCGGGCACCGACCGCGTGACGCCGATCGTCCCCAGTGATCCTGGGCCGTCCCACCCGATGATGGATATGCGGTCCGGCTACCTGGCGCGGGCGGCCGGGCTCATGCCGCGGGCCACGGACCGCTATCCGTGGGCCGTCGCGCAGAACGTCCTGCGCGACGGGTGGCACACCAACCGCGCCGACCTTGACGACGGATTGCGCTGGGAAGCAGCGACGCCCGTGGGCGAGACCGCCGGAGTCCGCGCGGGCGGGGCGCGGCGATGAGGGCCGTCACCTGTCACGAGGGCAGGCTCGGCGTCGCGGAGCTGCCCACCCCGAGGCCCGGCCCCGGCCAGGTGCTGCTGCGGGTGCTCCGGTGCGGCATCTGCGGGTCGGACCTGCACGCCCGCACCGACGCCGACGCGAGCGCCGACATCGCCGCCGAGGTGGGCTATCCGGACTTCATGCGCCGGGCCGACACCGTGGTCCTGGGGCACGAGTTCGCGGGCGAGGTCGCCGACTACGGCCCGGACTGCCGGCGCCGCTGGCCGGTCGGCAGCCCCGTCGTCGCGATGCCCGTCCTGCGGCACGCGGGGGACGTGCACCTCATCGGCCTGTCGGACCAGGCGCCGGGTGCCTACGCCGAGTACGTCGTGGTCGCCGAGGACGTGACGATGCCGGTTCCCGGGAGCGTGCCCCCGGAGCTCGCCGCGCTGACGGAGCCGCTGGCGGTCGCCCGGCACGCCGTACGTCGTTCGCACGTCCGCCGCCGCGACGTGGCCGTGGTGATCGGCTGTGGTCCCATCGGCCTCGCGGTGATCCTCATGCTCAAGGCGGCCGGTGTCAGCACCGTCGTGGCCAGCGACTTTCTCCGCCGCGCGCCGCGCGCTCGCGCAGCGCTGCGGCGCCGACCTCGTGGTCGACCCGGGGGCGGGCTCGCCGTTCGAGGCGTACGGCGACGCGGGCGGGCACATCCGCCGGGCCCCGGACTTCTTCGGCCTCGCGCTGGACGCCATGAGCACGCTGCACCGCGCCCCCAGGGTGCCGTGGTGGCACGTCATCCGGGCGGCCGAGCGCGCAGGCGTGGGGGCGCGAGGACCCGTGGTCTTCGAGTGCGTCGGGGTGCCCGGCGTCATCGAGCGTCTGGTCACCGACGCGCCGTACCTCTCCCGCCTCGTCGTCGTCGGCGTCTGCATGCCGCCCGACACGTTCCGGCCCGCGATGGCGCTCAACAAGGAGCTCGAGCTGCGGTTCTCGTTCTGCTACAACCCCGCCGACTTCCGGGAGGCCCTGCACCTGATGGCGGACGGGACGGTGGACCCCAGGCCGATCGTCACGGGCGTCGTCGGGCTGCCGGGCGTGGCGACGGCGTTCGAGGCGCTCGCCGGGGCGCCGGAGCACGCCAAGATCCTGATCGATCCGGCCAGCGCGGCGACGATCCCGACGCCGCTCGGGGCGGGATAGCTGCGCGCCGGCGCCGGTGCCGCGCGAGGCTTCGGCGCCGGACCCGCGTGGAGGCTCCGGCTCCAGACCCCCCGAAAGGGTGGGCGTGGCAGCGCGATTGGCGGGGTAGGGGAGACCCGATCCCTACCCTCGATCCAGGAGCGGCATGTCCACCACGAAGAACGACGCCGACCAGACCAGCACCGACCAGCTCGTTATGCAGGACCCGGTGAAGCGGTACCCCAAGATCACCCCGCCCGAAGAGGCGCTCCCGGGCACCGGGCTCGACTCGGAGATGACCCCCAAGGCCGACCTCGGCGAGAAGTCCTACCGCGGCACCGGCCGCCTGGTCGGGCGCAAGGCCCTGATCACCGGTGGCGACTCCGGCATCGGCGCCGCCACCGCGATCGCGTTCGCCCGGGAGGGCGCCGACGTTGTCATCACCTACCTGGAGCAGGAGGAGTCCGACGCCCAGGACGTCGCCGAGGTCATTCGGGCCGAGGGCCGCACGGTCGTCACCGTCGCGGGTGACCTGCGGGACAAGGGCTTCGCGAAGACGCTGGTCGACACGACGATCAAGGAGCTCGGCGGGCTCGACATCCTCGTCAACAACGGCGGCAAGCAGGTCGCCGTCGAGTCCTTCGACGACATCGACGACGAGCAGCTCGAGGCGACCTACGACGTCAACATCCTGGCGATGTTCCGCCTGGTCCGGGCCGCGCTCCCGCACCTGCAGCCCGGCGCGACGATCATCAACACCACGTCCATCCAGGCCTACCAGCCGTCTCCGACGCTGATCGACTACGCCTCGACCAAGGCCGCGATCAACAACTTCACCAAGGGCCTCGCGGAGGCGCTCGCCGAGAAGGGGATTCGCGTCAACGCCGTGGCCCCCGGCCCGATCTGGACGCCGCTGCAACCCTCGGGCGGCCAGCTGCCGGAGGATCTGCCGAAGTTCGGCCACAAGACCGCGCTCGGCCGGGCGGGTCAGCCGACCGAACTCGCGCCGGCGTACGTCTTCCTGGCCTCCCCGGAGTCCAGCTACGTGGTGGGGGCCACGATCCACGTCAACGGCGGGATGCCCACCCCCTGAGGCGATCTCCCGGCGCACCCCGTTCGTTGGACCGGGGTGCCCCGGGCGCCCTGTGGGCTGCCCGGGCCGGGCCGGGCGGATACGCTCGGGCCTTCCCGCCACGAAAGGACCCCGCGATGGCCACCGAACAGATCGCCGGACTGACCGTCGCCGCGGAACTGCGCGCGTTCGTCCGCGACGAGGCCCTGCCCGGCACCGGGATCGCCGAGGACGACTTCTGGTCGGGCCTCGCGGGGATCGTGGCCGACCTGGGACCGGTACGCCGGGAGCTGCTGGCCACCCGCGACCGGATCCAGGCGGCGCTCGACGACTACCACCGCCAACACCCCGGCGCGCCGACCGACCAGGCGGCGTACCAGGCGTTCCTCGGCGAGATCGGCTATCTCGTGCCGGAGCCCGCCGACGTCGCGGTCACGACCGCGAACGTCGACCCCGAGATCAGCGCTCAGCCGGGGCCGCAGCTCGTCGTACCGCTCCTCAACGCCCGCTTCGCCACCAACGCGGCGAATGCGCGGTGGGGCTCGCTGTACGACGCCCTTTACGGCACCGACGTCCTCCCGGAGACCGACGGGATGGCCAAGGGCGACGCCTACAACCCGCGGCGCGGCGCCGCGGTCGTCGGGCGGGCGCGGGCCTTCCTCGACGCGCACCTGCCGCTGGCCGACGGCACGCACGCGACCGCCGGGGCCTACCGGGTCGAGGGCGGCGGGTTGGTCGTCGAGCAGCAGGACGGTACGTCGAGCGCGCTGGCGGACCCGGCGCAGTTCGTCGGGTACCAGGGGGACCCAGCCGCACCCACCGCGGTCCTGCTCAAGCATCACGGCCTGCACGTCGAGGTCGTCATCGACCGCGCCGGGCCGATCGGCGCCACCGACCCGGCCGGCGTGCAGGACGTCGTCCTGGAGTCCGCGGTGACCACGATCATCGACATGGAGGACTCCATCGCGGCGGTCGACGCCGCGGACAAGACGGCGGCGTACCGGAATTGGCTCGGCCTCATGCATGGCACGCTCGCCGAGGAGGTCACCAAGGGCGGCCGCACCTTCCGGCGCACGCTGAACCCGCCGCGGGTCTACACCGCCCCGGACGGCGGGGAACTGACCCTGCCCGGGCGGGCGATGCTGTTCATCCGCCACGTGGGCCACCTGATGACCACCGACGCGGTGCTCGACCCGGACGGCGAGCCGATCCCGGAGGGCTTCCTCGACGCGCTCGTCGCCTGCCTGGGCAGCGTGCACGACCTGCGCGGCGAGCGCGCAGGCGGCAACTCCCGCGCCGGCTCGATCTACGTGGTGAAGCCCAAGATGCACGGGCCCGACGAGGTGGTGCACACCGTCGAGCTGTTCCGCCGTACCGAAGCGGTCCTGGGCCTGGCGCCCGACACCATCAAGGTCGGGATCATGGACGAGGAACGGCGTACCTCCGCCAACCTCAAGGCCTGCATCGCCGCCGCGAGCAGCCGGGTCGTCTTCATCAACACCGGATTCCTCGACCGCACCGGCGACGAGATGCACACCTCGATGCTGGCCGGGCCGATGATTCGCAAGGGCGCCATGAAGTCGACGCCGTGGATCGCGGCGTACGAGGACCAGAACGTCGATATCGGCCTCGAATGCGGGCTGGCCGGGCGGGCGCAGATCGGCAAGGGCATGTGGGCCGCTCCCGACAACATGGCCGACATGCTGGAGCAGAAGATCGCCCACCCGCGGGCCGGGGCCACGACCGCTTGGGTGCCCTCGCCGACCGCGGCGACCCTGCACGCGCTGCACTACCACGAGGTGGACGTGCTGGCCCGGCAGCGGGAACTGCTGGAACGGGGCCGCACCCAGGGTCGCCGGGCCACGCTGGAGCAGCTGCTGACGGTGCCGATCGGCGACCCCGCGGACTGGTCGGAGCAGGACCGCCGCGACGAGGTCGACAACAACGTGCAGGGGATCCTCGGGTACGTCGTGCGCTGGGTGGACGCCGGGGTGGGCTGCAGCAAGGTGCCCGACCTCAGCAACACCCCGCTGATGGAGGACCGGGCCACCTGCCGGATCAGCTCCCAGCACGTCGCGAACTGGCTGCACCACGGGGTCGTCGACGCCGAGCTGGTGGAGGACAGCTTCCGCCGGATGGCGGCGAAGGTCGACGAGCAGAACGCGGGCGACCCGACGTACGTCCCCATGGCCCCCGGCTTCGACGGCGAGGCCTTCGCGGCGGCCCGCGACCTGGTGTTCAAGGGCCTGGAGCAGCCGAGCGGCTACACCGAGCCGCTGCTGCACGCCCACCGCGCGGCGCAGAAGGCCCGCTCCCGCGCCTGATCCCGCACCCCTGTCCTTATGTCTCTATCATTGCGACAATCCACTCGAAGGCGCTACGGTGGTGTCGCAATGATAGAGACATAAGGACATCGACATGACGCTCTTCGGAACGCCGAACCTCGACCTCGAGGATCAGGGCGTTCTCGCTGAAATCCACGAGATGCGGGACCGGGCCGCGGAGGGCTTCCGAGCGCCGCGCCGCTGGACCGGGGGACTGCGCCGGACCACCCAGGCGCGAGCGATCCAAGGGTCGAACACCATCGAGGGCTACACGGTGACCGACGACGACGCGCTCGCTGCGGTCGATGATCAGGAGCCGTTGACGGCGGACCAGCGGACCTGGGCCGAGATCGTCGGCTATCGACGGGTCCTGACGTACGTCGTGAACATGGCGGTGGATCCGGCGTTCGAGCTCACCGAGCAGACGCTGCGCTCGCTGCACTTCATGCTGCTCGATCACGACCTGACGAAGGGGCCTGGGCAGTTCCGTACCGGAACCGTCTACGTCGGCCGCGAGTCGGACGGCGCGACCGTCTACGAGGGGCCGCCTGCCGAGCTCGTGCCGTCCTTGGTGGGTGAGCTGATGACGGAGCTGCACGGGCAGCAGGACGATGCGATGGTGCGGGCCGCGATGGCCCACCTCAACCTCGTGATGATTCATCCCTTCCGAGACGGCAACGGTCGGATGGCGCGGGCTCTGCAGACGCTGGTCCTCGCGCAGGACAGGGTCCTGGAGCCGACGTTCTCCAGCGTCGAGGAGTGGCTGGGGCGCAACACCGATGACTACTACCGGGTGCTCGCGGCCACGGGCCAAGGTGCGTGGCACCCCGAAAACGACGCTCACCTGTGGATCAAGTTCAGTCTTCGAGCCCACCACATGCAGGCGCAGACGCTGACCCGACGCATGGAGGAGTCCACTCGTCTCGGCAGCGAACTTCTCACCCTGCTGGCGGACACCCGCCTGCCGGAGCGCGCCTTCGATCCGCTCTTCGACGCTGCGATGGGTCTGGTCGTACGCCGCCCGACGTACGTCAAGCGGTCGGGGATCGAAGAGCGCACCGCGACGCGGGACCTGCGGGCGCTCGTCGATGCGGGGTACCTGGAGGCTCGCGGCAACACTCGCGCCCGGTTCTATGTCGCGGCCGGTCACCTTGCCGAGATGCGGGCGGACTCCCGTCGGCGCAGGCAGGCGCTGCGCGATCCCTACGATTGGTTGCCCGGGGAGCTGGCCCGGCTGACGCGTTAGCGGGCCCGAGCCGCGGTGAAGGCGTCGATGCTCGCCCGCAGGCCTGCGGCGTCGAGGCCGTGCGCGGCAATGTGCTCAGCCGGGGTGCCGTAGTGGCGGTGCTCGGCGCGGCCGACTCCGAGGGCCAGCAGCCGGTGCGGGACGTCGATGAGGGCGTCGGCGACCACCCGCGACGACGTACCGGCGAGCCACGGCTCGACGAGCACCACCTCCGCGATCGCGGATGAACCCAGCGCCGCCCGCAGGCCGGCGGCGTCGAAGGGCCGGATCGTCGAGGCGTAGAGCACGCTCGCGTCGGTGCCCTCGGTGGCGTCCAGCACCGCGTCGAGGACCGGCCCGAGGGCGATGACGATGGGGCCGGGGCCGGTGCCGCCCCGCCGTACGACGTGCAGGCGTGGCCCCACCGGGAACGAGTGGGTGTTCGTCTGGCCGACGACCCACACGTAGTGCAGCCCGTCGCCCGGCACGACGGCCCGCAGGATCTCATCCACCTCGCGGGTGGTGCCCGGGGCGTGCAGCTGCGCGTTCAGGGTGTCCATGAGCGCCATATCCCCCGGCGACTCGTGCGTCCGGCCGCCGGCGACGATGTCGAAGGAGCCGTCCGCGCCGACCAGCACGCCGCCGACCCCCTGGTGCCCGAAGTCGAGCTTGATCTGCTCGAACGCGCGCTCTACCAGGAACGAGCCGAAGGTGTGCGCGATCGGGCGCAGCCCCGCCAGGGCCATCCCGGCGGCGGTGCTCACCAGCGCCTGCTCGCGGATCCCGACGTTGACGACCCGCTCGGGGTGGCGGGCGGCGGCCTCGGCGAAGAACTGGCCGGAGATCTCGGCCCACACCAGCGCGGTGCGCTCGCCGTGTTCGATGAGCTGACTCACGGTGGCCCCGAACTGCTCGCGCGGGCCCATCACTTCGCCCCCACCATCGCGACGACGGCGGTCGGGCGGCCCGCTGCTGGCGCGGTCAGCGCCGACTCGAGCGCGTCGTGATCCCGGCCGTCGACCTGGCTGGCGGCCCAACCGTTGGTGGCGAAGCGGGCGGCGATGCGGCCCGGGACGCGATAGGACGCCGAGGCATTATCGATGACCACACACTTCAGCCGGTCCAGGCCGAACGCCGCGGCCAGCTCGATCGCCTCGGCGTTGCTGCCCTCGTCGAGCTCGGCGTCCCCCACCAGGACCACGACGCGCGACCCGATGCCCTGGGCCCGCAGGCCCAGCGCCGTGCCCACGGCCAGCGGCAGGCCGTGCCCGAGGGAGCCCGACGAGATCTCCACCCCCGGGACGAGCAGCCGGTCCGGGTGCATGCCGAGCGGGGAGTCGTAGCTCGCCCAGGTGTCGAGCCAGTCGGCGGGGATGAAGCCTCGCGCGGCGAGGACGGCGTAGTACGCCATGGGGCCGTGCCCCTTGGACAGGTAGAACCGGTCCCGGGCGGGGTCGTCGACCCGGTCGGGCGAGACGTCGAGGACGCGCTCGTAGAGCACCCGCAGGACGTCGAGCGTGGAGGTGGCGGCGGCGGAGTGCTTCTCGTCGCCGGTCATCCGGGTCATCAACCGGGCCACGGTGTCGGCCGTGGCCGTGGCCGTGGTCGTGGCCGGTATCGGTGTCGGTGTCGGCAAGATCTGTGTCGTCATGCGCCGAGCTTGGAAGATCAAGTGGACTTGAGGTCAAGCCCGCCGTCCCGAGATGGGCACAGGGCGTTCTCGACCGCCGGCGGCGAGGAGTCAGAGGACGGCGCGCACCGCGGCGATGGCGCCGCGCAGGTAGCGGTCCACGGCCGCGCGCTCCGTCGCATCGAGGGAGGAGTCGACCGCGGCCAGCCCCGCGAACATCGGCGCCAGCATGCGCAGCATCTCGGTGCGCCCGTGGTCGGTGAGGACCACCTCGGTGCGGCGGCCGTCGCCGGGGTGCGGACGCCGTACGACGTGGTCGTGCATGACGAGACGATCCACCACCCCCGACGATGCCGCCGTGGTGACGCCGAGCCGGCGCGCGAGTTCGGCCGGCCCCAGCGGCGCCTGCGCGAGGTGGCGCAGCGCGTGCAGCTCCGAGAGGGACAGCCCTTCGCGGCGGGCGACCGCAGCGGGCGCCGCACCCGAGAGGTCGATTAGCTCCTGCAGCGCGGCGAGCGTGGGCGTGTGCGACCAGCCGTGCTGGCCCATCGCGTCGACCGGCGACGAAGGTTCGACGGCATTCGTGTCCGGGGGCGGAAGGCTGGTAATTTACTTCACCTACTTAGCAACATGGTAAGTAATCTCCCTAACGATACCCGCGCGAGGTGCAGTCGCATGGCCCGATCCACCCGATCCCGCGGGGAGAGCCCCGGATCCCACGGCGACGGCCCCCGGCCCGTCGAGACCGATCGCGGCGGTGCCACTGCTACCGCGCCCGCTGCGCGGCGCCTGGGGCGCGGGATTCTTGCCGGAGCGATCCTGCTGGTCCTTGCCTGGCTGGCCATCGGCAGCGTCGGTGGCCAGTCCATCGGCAAGTTGTCCTCGCTGCAGAAGAACGACAACGCCTCGTTCCTGCCGGCGGACGCGGAGTCCACCCGGGTGTCCGAGGCGCAGGCCGCGTTCGCCCAGGACAAGACGCTGCCGATGATCGTGATCGCCGAGCGGGACCGGGCGCTCTCCCCCTCGGAACTCGCGGGCGCGCAGTCGTTCGCGGCGTCGCTGCCCGGGCGCGCGCTGGCGCTGGATCATCCGGCGACGATCGCCGACTACCTCACCAGCCCGCGGGTGGCGGCCGTCCCGAGCAAGGACGGCAAGGCCTTCCTCGTGGTGCTCCCGCTCAACACTGAGAAGGCCTCCAAGGCCGACGGAAAGACCACTCCGCTGGCTCAGATCGCCACGACGCTGAAGGCGGCGGTCGCGGACGACCTGCGGCCGCAGGGCTACACGGCGTACGTCACCGGCCCCGGCGGTTTCATCTCCGACCTGGTCACGGCCTTCGGGGGCATCGACGGCATCCTGCTGTTGGTCGCCCTCGGGGTCGTGCTCGTCATCCTGCTTGTCGTGTACCGCAGCCCGGTCCTCCCGTTCGCCGTGCTCCTCACGGCGGTCTTCGGCCTGTCGGCGGCGGGCTTCGTCGTCTACCGGGTCGCCGAGTCCGGCCACATCACCGTCAGTGGCCAGAGCCAAGGGATCCTGTCGATCCTCGTCGTGGGCGCCTCGACCGACTACGCGCTCCTCCTCGTCGCCCGCTACAAGGAGGAGCTGCACGACTCCGAGTCCACCTGGGAGGCCCTGAAGATCGCCTGGCGGGCCACGCTGGAGCCCATCGTCGCGAGCGCCGCGACCGTGATCCTCGGGCTCCTGGCTCTCACCCTGGCCGAACTCAAGGGCACGTCGGGGCTCGGCCCGGTCGCCGCGCTGGGGATTCTCGGCGCGCTGCTGTCCGCGTTGACCTTCCTGCCCGCCGTGCTGCTGCTCGGCAGGCGCTGGATCTTCTGGCCCTCGATCCCGCGGGTGGACCACGTCCATCGCGCGGACGCCATCAACCGGCGCAAGGGCTGGGGCTTCGTCGCCCGGGTCGTCGGGCGCCGGCCCCGCGAGACCTGGGTCTTCACGACGCTGGTGCTCCTCGCCGCCGCCTCGCAGTTCACGACGCTCAAGGCCGACGGCATCGCCCAGTCCGACATCTTCCTCACCAAGGTCGACGCGGTCACCGGCCAGGAGGTGCTGGCTCGGCACTTCGACGCCGGGTCCGGTAGTCCGATGCTCGTCCTCGCCCCGCAGGATGCGGGCCAGCGAGTCGTCGAACGGCTCGGCAACGAGGCCGGGGTGACCTCCGCCAGCGTGGTGCCCGCCGTAGCCGCCCCGCCGGCTGGCGCGCCTGGGGCTCCGACCGGCGCACCCAACGGCACACCCGCGCCGCCCCCCGCACCCACCGGTGCGCCCACCGGCGCGCCCGGGGCACCCAACGGCACACCCGCGCCGCCCCCCGCACCCAAGGTCGTCGACGGCCGGGTCCTGGTCCAGGCCACCCTGACCGACGCGGCGGACAGTCCCGCGGCGGCGGACACGGTACGTCGGGTGCGGGCCGACCTCAAGGCCATCAGCCCGGACGTGCTCGTCGGGGGGCAGACCGCGCAGACGCTCGACGTGCGCACTTCGGCGGACCGCGACATCAAGGTGGTTATCCCGGCCATCACCGCCATCGTGTTCGTGGTCCTGGTGCTGCTGCTGCGTTCCGTGGTGGCGCCCCTGCTCATCGTCGCCGCGAACGTGCTGTCGTTCGGCGCCACCATGGGCATCTCCGCGGTGTTGTTCAACCACGTGTTCCGGTTCCCGGGTGGTGACCCCACGACGGTCCTCTACGGGTTCGTGTTCCTGGTCGCGTTGGGGGTCGACTACTCGATCTTCCTCATGACCCGGGCTCGTGAGGAGGTCGGCCGGCTCGGCCCGCGTAAGGGGGTACTGACCGCGCTCGCGGTCACGGGCGGCGTCATCACCAGCGCTGGCGTGGTGCTGGCCTCGACCTTCGGGGCCCTGGCCATCCTCCCGCTGCTCTTCCTCGCCCAGATCGCCTTCATCGTTGCGTTCGGCGTGCTGCTGGACACGTTCGTGGTCCGCTCGCTGCTGGTGCCCGCAGTGGCCGTGGATCTGGGGCGGTGGACGTGGTGGCCCGGCGCCACGAGCCACGTGCGCGAGCCGTCCCACGCGGACTCCGATCGGGGTCTCGACGTCTCAGAGCGCCCATAGCGCTCCGATCGGAGAGCGCGGGGACGCCCGGCTACGCCCGCAGGTCCTGCAGGTCCTGCAGGCCCAGGGTCCGGCGCAGCGCCCGGGCTTCGGTGACGATGTCGCCGGGGAGGGTCGGTACGGGGATCCCCAGCGACGCCGTCCGCCGGGCCGCGGGCCCGCCGATGGCGGTCGGCACTCGCTCGGCGAGGGCGGCCACGTCCAGAGCGGCGGAGCGCAGCGGCGCAGGCCGTGTCGCCGAGAGCACGACGGCTGCGGGCGGGTCCTTCCGGGCCAACGCGGCCAGCGAGCCGAGCGGGGTATTCGCGCCGAAGAAGCGCACCGCCCAGCCCTCCTCGGCGGCCACCAGCCCGAAGGCCATTAGCCCGAGGTCGTGCAGCTCGCGCCCCGGACAGGCGAGCCAGAGGCGGGGCGCGTCCATCGCCAGGGCGCGGCGCTGCCGGGCGAGCAGGGCGCTGCGCACCAGGTTCCCGGCGAAATGGGCATGGGCGATGCTCAGGGTCTCCGGATCGTCGCGGCCCACGGCCACCGCGCGCAGGATCGGCACGACGATCTCATCGACGAAGTCGTCGGTGGCCAGCCGGTTCGAGGCCTCCGCCAGCAGCCGGCGTACCAGCGGCTCGTCCAGCTGGGCGCACCCGCGCAGCAGGCCCGCCCGCCACTGCTCGCGCTGCCCGGTCGACACCAGGTCGTCGGGCTCGTCGCCGTCCCGACCGGGAGCAGGCGGCACGGGATCCGCGGCGCCGGGGGCCGCGTGGGGCAGCCGGCGCAACACCAGGCGAGCGGCCTCCCCGGCGGGTGCCCCCTGGCCGATCCGTTCCCGCATCTCCTCGCCGCGGCGCACGTCGGCGGCGTCGTACAGTCGATATCCGCCGTCGGTGCGCAGCGGACGGAACAGGCCGTAGCGGCTCTCCCAGGCGCGCAGGGCGTGCGTGCTCACCCCGAGGTGCGCCGCCAGCTGACCGACGCGGAGGAGCCCTTCGCCCATAGCCGTTCACGGTAACGCCGGGCCGGCGCCGGTGTCCGGCGAACCACCACAAACGTTAGACAAAGATTCAACAGAGCGGCCTTGCCTGGAAGAGTGGCCGATATGTGTGCTCAGCCCGAAAACGTGACGGCCCCCGACGGTGACCGCGGGTCGGCGCCGCCGGAGCCGGTGCGCAGGGTGCTCGTGACCGGCGCGACCGGGTACGTCGGGGGGCGGCTCGTCCCGAGGCTTCTGGCGGAGGGCTACGACGTACGGACGACGGTGTCCGACCGGAAGTCCAGCCAGCCGGCCTGGTGGTCCGACGAGGTCACGACCGTCGAGATGGACATCACCGACGCCGACCAGGTCGACGCGGCCTGCGCCGGAGTCGACGCGGTGTACTTCCTCGTGCACGGCATGGGCGGCGACGACTTCGCGGCGAAGGACCGGCAGGCGGCGCAGAACGTCGCCGACGCCGTGGCCAAGCACGGCATCGGCCGCGTCGTCTACCTCTCCGGCATCGTCCCGCCGGTGCCGGCCGAGGAGCTGTCCGAGCACATCGCCTCGCGCCTGGAGGTGGAGCGGCTGTTGTCGGCGTCGCCGGCCACCGTGATCACCCTGCGGGCCGCCGTGGTGATGGGCAGCGGGTCAACCTCGTTCGAGATCATCCGCCAGGTCAGCGAGCGGCTGCCGGTGCAGACCATCCCCGACTGGATGAACTCGTGTGTGCAGCCGATCGCGGTCGTCGACGTGGTGGAGGCGCTGCTCGGAGCCCTGACCGTGGACGCTCCGACGGGGCATTACGACGTGGGCGGACCGACGTCGCTGCCCTACGGGGAACTGCTCGACCGGTACGCCGAGCTGGCCGGGCTCACCAGGCCCCAGGTGGTCGTGCCCTTCCTCCCGACCGACCTCGTCGGGGTCCTGGTCGGCGCCATGACCGACGTCCCCGACACGACGGTCCGCGCGCTGGTCGAGAGCCTGCACCACGACATGGTGGCCGCCGACGACCGGTTCCGGGTGCTGCTGCCGCCGGACCACGACCTCCTCGGCCTGGACGACTGCATCCAGCGCAGCCTGGCGCCGGAGCGGCCCGATGTGCCTGCCGCACAACGCGACCCGATGGGGCCGATGCCGCAGGACCCGCACTGGGCCAGCGGAGGCGACGACCGACCCTTCGCGGCTAAGGTCATGGACACGGCCCGGGCCATGCTCCCGGGCGACGCCTAACCGAGGACTCCAGCGAGCCGTGTCCACCTTCCGAGAGGGCGCCCGCATGCACCGTATCGGCCCCTTCGTCGCGGGTCCCCGCGCGGCCCGACCGACGCGGCCGGCACCGTCGCCAGCGGCGACGTCGCAGACACCGCCCACACCGCCGTACGGCGACGCCCCGGTCCCGCCGCCAGGGACCGGCCCGACCGCGGACCTGACCCCGGGGCGCCGGATGGCGCAGGCGCTGACCCGCGAATTCGGCACCACGTACTACTGGGGCACGGCGTTCCTGCCCGCCCACCGGCGCGAGGACGTCTACGCGATCTACGCCCTCTGCCGCCTCGCCGACGACATCGTCGATGAGCCCGACGGCCCGGACCGCATCGGCCTGACCGTCGCCCCCACCGCGGGCCCGCAGGAGCGCCTGGCGGCGTTCGTGGCGCGATTCTTCCGGGCCTGGGAGACCCGGTGGGACGCCCACCCGCTCATGGCGGTGATCGTCGACACCGCGCATCGCCTGGCGCTGCCGCGCGACTGCTTCGAGCGGTTCTTCGGCGCGATGGCCCTGGACCTCACGCGCACGACGTGGTCCTCGTGGGAGGAGCTGCGCGACGGCTACATGGAGGGCTCCGCCGCCGTCATCGGCGAGATGATGCTCCCGGTTCTGGAGCCGACGAGCCCGGCCGCCAAGCCCGCGGCCCGGGCCCTGGGGCTGGCGTTCCAGCTGACGAACTTCATCCGCGATGTCGGCGAGGACCTCGATCGCGGCCGGGTCTACCTGCCCGCGGACGAGTTGGCCGCGCACGGCGCCGACCCGTGGCTTCGCAGGGTCACCCCCGAATGGCGCCGCTTCCTGGCGGCCCAGATCGCGCGCAACCGGGAGCTCTACCGCGACGCCGAGCAGGGCCTGGCGATGCTGCCGCCCACGTCGGCGCGGTGCGTGGGGGCGGCGCTGGCCATGTACTCGGCGATCCTCGCCCGGATCGAGCGCGCCGACTACGACGTGTTCGCCGGCCGGATCCGAGTCCCCTCGGCCGCCAAGGTCGCGCTCGCCGCGCGCGTCCTGGCCGCCGGGACCGGCGAGGCGGCCGCGCCGTACGAGCCGCGGATCCCCGTGCGCCGGGTCCCTCGGCCGCCGGCGGCGGAGCTGAGCTCTACGTGGCGCCAGGCCGCGGTGCCCCGGATCGAGCGGGCCCTGGCGGCCGCCACGCGGCGGGACCCCGGCGGCTGGTACGTCGTGGGTGCGAGCCCCGATCTGCGCGCGGGCACCTCACTCGTCCGAACCGTCGCGGGTCGCGAGGTGGCGCTCTGGCGCACGGCCGACGGGACGCTGCGCGCCGGGCCGGGCGCCTGCCCCCACATGGGGGCCAGCCTGGCCGGGTGTGCCGTGCTGGGTGAGGACGTCGTGTGCCGCTGGCACGGCCTGCGCCTCCCGGGGGAATGGCCTGGGGCCTGGCCCTTGCTGCCGGCGTACGACGACGGCGTGCTCATGTGGATCCGGCTCGAGCAGCCCGGCGAGACCCCCACCGAGCGGCCGGTGCTGCCGGCGCGGCCGGACCCCCAGCGGGCGCTGGCGGCCGTCTACACCCACGCGGCGCGCTGCGAGCCCCAGGACATCCTGGCCAACCGTCTCGATCCCTGGCATGGCGCGTGGTTCCACCCGTACGCCTTCAGCCACCTCGAGGTCGACGAGCACGCGAGCACCGACGAGTGCCTGGTCACGGACGTGACGTTCCGGCTCGACCGGACCTGGGGCGTGCCCGTGCGCGCCGAGTTCACCTGCCCGGACGCGCGCACCATCGTCATGACGATCGTCGCCGGCGAGGGCGCCGGCAGCGTTGTCGAGACGCACGCCACGCCCATGGGACCCGACGCGTCGGGGCTGCCCCGCACCGTCATGACCGAGGCGACGGTGGCCTGCTCGGATCGGACCGGCTTCCGGGTGGCCCGCGGGGTGGCGCCGCTGGTGAGTCCGCTCGTACGGCGTACGCAGGGGCGCCTGTGGGTCGACGACATCGCGTACGCCGAGCGGCGCTACCTCGTGCGCACCGGCAGGATCGGGTGATGAGAATCCCCTCGCGCGCGATGGTCGCGCTGCGGTTCGTCGCCACCCTGGTGCTGTCGGCCCTGATCGCGCAGGCCGGTTGGGCGGCGGCGTACCTCGGCGGGGACCGCGGCTACCTGCGGCATCACTCCGTCGGCGCGGGCGTGACGCTCGCGGTGTGCGTCGCGAGTGCGGTGGCGTACGTCGTGCTGCGGCGCGCCGCCGGCCCGGTGAACGTCACCCTCGCGGTGCTGTTGGCCGTGGCCGTCGGGTGCCAGTACGCCCTCGGCGAGTCCGGCGTCGTCGGGGTGCACATCTTCGTCGGGGTGCTGATCGCGATGCTGGGCACGGCGCTGACGTCGTGGACGTATCGGCACGACGACGGCGCGGCACCGGCGTGGGTGGCCGGGGCTATGGGGTCGGCCGGGTCGGCCGAGGGCAGGGGGCGGCCCCGTGCCTGACGCGTGGGACCCCTACCAGTACCTGCTGCTGATGGCCGGGTGCCTGCTCATCACGCTGCCTTTGGAGCTGGTCCTGCGGGCGCGGGTCTACGCGCGGCCGCGGCGGCTGCTGCGGGCCCTGTGGCCCGTCGTGCTGCTCTACTCCGCGTGGGACGTGCTCGGCATCGTGCGCGGCCACTGGGCGTATTCGCCGCGGTACACGACGGGCTGGCTCATCCCGCCGCTGGGGATGCCGGTGGAGGAGCTGGTCTTCTTCCTCGTGGTGCCGATCTGCGGGCTGCTGACCTACGGGGCGGTGGGGACGGTGCTGCGGTGGGGTGCGGCCGTGCGCCTCCGGCAGGCCGGGGCCCGACACGGGGAGGCCCGACCGGCAGAGACCCGGCAAGCGGGCGACCAGCGTGCGGAGGCCCGGCGGGCGGGGGGTGGCGATGCCTGAATACACGGTGCTCGCCGTCGTTTCGGTGGTGGCGGTGCTGGCGGCCGAACGCTTCTGGTACCGGACGGGCCTCCTGCGCACCGGCCGCTATTGGTGCGCGATGGCGATCGTGGGCTTCTTCCAGGTGCTCGTCGACGGCTGGCTGACCAAGCTCAGCGCCCCGATCGTGCGCTACGCCCCCGAGCATCACCTCGGCATTCGCGCCCCCTGGGACATCCCGGTCGAGGACTTCCTGTTCGGGTGGTCCATGGTGACGCTGGCGATCCTGGGCTGGGTCCGCGCCGCCAGCCACGAGAGGAACGAGATCTGATGTCGCCCATCACGGCCCGCGACGCGACGGTGACGGCGGAATTCGACCGCATCGGCGCCCACTACGACCGCCTCACGGGCATGTCGCCGGGCTACGACCAGCAGCTCTACAGTTCGGCGCGCAGCCTGGTCGGCCTGCTGCCGGACGACGCCACCGGGGGCGCCGCGCCGCGGCCGGTGCGGATCGCTGACATCGGCTGCGGGTCGGGCTCGTCCACCGCCGCGCTGGTGCGCGCCCTGCGCGAGAGCGGCCGGCCGTTCGCGGTCGAAGGGGTCGACGGATCGGCCGGCATGCTGGCGCAGGCCCAGCGCAAGACCTGGCCCGCCGAGGTGTCCTTCCGGCACGCCCAAGCGCAGGACCTCGTCGCCGAGCAGCCCCGGTACGACGCGGTGTTCGCCGCCTACCTCGTCCGCAACGTGCCCGACAAGGACGCCTTCCTGCGGGTCGTGCGGGACATGCTGCGCCCCGGCGGGGTGCTGCTGGTGCACGACTATGGCGTCGCCGGCCGCCCGGTCGATATCACCGCCTGGACCGCGTTGTGCTGGGGCATCGTCATCCCGTCGGCCTGGGTCGTCACGCGCCGGCCCCAGCTCTTCACGTACCTGTGGCGCAGCGTGCTGGACTTCGACACCGACGAGCGGCTGCGGGCCCGGCTGTCCGACGCAGGCTTCGCCGAGGTCGGACAGCGGCCGGTGCCGGGCTGGCAGCGCGGCATGGTCCGGGCCACCTGGGGGCGCCGGCCGTGAGCGATCTGCTGCGCGCGGTGGGCGCCACGGTGCCGGCCGTGGCGCGCGCCGCGCTGCCCCAGCGGATGCGCCCCGGACGGCCCACCTGGACGCCGGGCCGTGACTCGCGGGCGGTGCGCCTCCCCGCCCGGCCGGGAACGTCGGGTGCCGAGCCCCTCGACCGCGCCGCGTCGGGGGACCGCCGCGCCGACGGAGTCCCGCGCGTCGCGGTCGTCGGTGGCGGCATCGCCGGGATCTCAGCCGCGGTGGCGCTCGCGGACCGCGGCGTGGCCGTCACGCTGCTGGAGGCGCGCGATCGTCTCGGCGGCCGGGTCCGGAGCTGGCCCGTAGCGGTGCCCGGCAGCCCGGTCGCACCGGGCCTGACCGGCGGCGACACCATGAGCCGCGGGTTCCACGCGTTCTTCCGGCAGTACTACAACCTGCGCTCCGTCCTGCGCCGCGTCGACCCCGACCTGCGCGGGCTGCGCCCGGTCACCGACTACCCGCTGCTGCACGCCGACGGCACGCGCGACTCGTTCACCGCGATCCCGCGCCGACCCCCGTTCAACATCGCCGGGTTCGTCGCGGCCAGCCCCTCCTTCGGGCTGGCGGACCTGCCGCGCGTCGACCTCCACGCCGCCCTGGGCCTGCTCGACGTGGACTTCCCGGCGACGTACTCGGCGTACGACGGCGTGAGCGCCGCCGATGTGCTCGACCGGCTCCGCTTCCCGCCCGGCATGCGCGACCTCGCGCTGGAGGTGTTCGCGCGCAGCTTCTTCGCCGACCCGCGCGACTTCTCCGGCGGCGAGCTGATCGCCATGTTCCACACCTACTTCCTCGGCTCCGCGGAGGGCCTGCTCTTCGACGTCTCCGCCGACGACTTCGACACCACCTGGTGGCGGCCCCTCGGCCGCTATCTCACCGACCGCGGGGCGCAGATCCGGTGCGACACCGCGGCGGTCGCGATCGAGGACGACGGCCGGGGACGGCGGGTGGTGCAGGCGGACGGCGAGCGTCTCGCGGCCGACGCGGTCGTGCTCGCCGCCGACCGGGCCGCCCTGCAGCGGATCGTCGCCGCGAGCCCCCGGCTCGGCGACGATCCCTGGCGGGCCGCCGTCGCGCGGGGTCGGCTGGCGCCGCGCTTCGTCGTGCAGCGCCTGTGGTTCGACCGGCCGATGCGGCCGGACACCGCCCCGTTCGTGGGGACCGCGGCCTACGGCTACCTCGACAACGTCTCGGCGGTGCACCTGCTCGAGGAGGGCGCCGCGGCCTGGGCCCGGCGCACCGGCGGCAGCGTCGTGGAGCTGCACGCGTACGCCGTACCGGACGAGGTCCACGACGCCGAGGTGGTGGCCGACCTGCGTCGGCAGCTGGCCCGCCTGCACCCCGAACTGGACGGCGCCGCAAGGGTCCACGAGGAGCTCCTCGTCGAACAGGACTGCCCCCTCGCCGGGACCGATCCGTGGGCGGCGCGACCGGGGGTGGCCACCCCCGACCAGGCCGTGGTCCTCGCGGGCGACGGCGTACGGTGCGAACTCCCCGTCGCCCTCATGGAGCGTGCCGCGACGACCGGGCTGCAGGCCGCGAACCTGCTGCTCGACCGCTGGGGCCTGCCGGGACACGACCTGTGGAGCGTGCCCACCTCGACCAGATTCGGCCCAGCCGTCGGCGCCGCCCGGCGGCTCCTACGCCAAGGAGCATCATGACGATCCGACGTACGTTGTCCTGGACCATCCCCGGCACGCCCGCGGAGATCGTCCGCAGGCTCGGCGACCCCGCGGTGGCGCGGGCCCGCGTCGAGGCCGAACCGGCCCTGCACGCCGAGGTGACCGAGCTGGCCACGGACACCCCCGACGGCGCGGCGCTGGTGATGGCCGTCTCCGCCGGGATCCCGCAGGGCTGGGTGCCGGCCAGGGTCGCCGCCAACCTGCCGGGGCAGCCGCGCATCGTCCGTCGCGAAGTGTGGCGGCTGCACGATGACGGTACGGCGGCCGCCGACATGACCGTCGGCGTCGAGGCGCTCCCGGCGACGACGATGGCCGCGAGCGCGGGGTTGGAGCCGATGGACGCGACGCGCAGCACGCTCACCTACGAGGTGCAGCTCTCCGTCGCGATTCCGCTGGTAGGGGCGGTCGTCGAGCGTGCGGTCATCGAGCAGATCTGCCGCGGGTACGAGAAGGAGGCGGCCGTCATCCGGGGCAGCTGACCGCGCCGCTCGCCCGCCCGCGCCGCCCGCCCACCGCTCGCCCGCGCCGCCGCCGCCGTCCGGGCCGCCGTTCGCGTCTCGCTCTTCGTTTTCCGTCTTCGTCCTCGGAGGATCATCACCGTGCTCTATCCCACCCCCGCCCCCGACGCGCTCGCCGAGGAGTCCGACCTCGTCGTCCTCCTCGCCGAGGACGGCACGACGACCGGTACGGCGCCCCGCGACCAGGTGCACGGCGCCGACACCCCGCTCCACCTGGCCTTCTCGACGTACCTGTTCGACCCCGCCGGCCGCCTCCTGCTCACCCGCCGGGCGCTGACCAAGCGCACCTGGCCGGGGGTTTGGTCCAACAGCTGCTGCGGGCACCCCAAGCCGGGCGAGGCGGTCGTCGAGGCCGCGGGCCGGCGCGTGCGGGAGGAACTGGGCGCGGAGCCGCGGGATCTGGCGCTGGCGGTGCCGGACTTCCGCTACCGGGCCGTCGACGCCAGCGGCATCGTCGAGCACGAGATCTGCCCCGTCTTCGTCGGGAAGGTCGACCCCGCCGAGCTGAGCCCGGACGCCGACGAGATCGCCGAGACGACCTGGGTGCCGTGGGAGGCCGTGGTGACCGCGGCGCGGGCCACCCCGATGCTGCTCAGCCCCTGGGCGGTCCGTCAGATCCCGCTGGTCGCCCAGATGGAGTCGTCGCTCTGGGGCGGGGACCGGCCGCACGCGCAGGGCGGGCTGTCCGCGTGAGCCATGTCGTCGTCATCGGTGCCGGCCTGGCGGGCCTGGCCGCGGCGTGTCACCTGCGCGGCCAGGGGCACGAGGTCACGGTCCTGGAGCGGCAGGCCGGTCCGGGGGGCCGCGGGATCCGGTTGGAGCGCAACGGATTCACCTTCGACACGGGGCCGACCGTGCTCACCATGGTCGACCTCGTCGACGAGGCGCTCAAGGCCGTCGGCGTCCGCGCCCATGACGTCCTCGACCCGGTCCGGCTGGACCCCGCCTACCGGGCCCTGTTCGCCGACGGGTCCACCCTGCACGTGCGCCACGGCCACGAGGCGATGCGCGCCGAGATCGCCCGGGAGTGCGGCTCGCTCGACGCCGCCGCCTTCGACCAGTTCGTCGCCTGGCTGCGTGAGCTCTACCTCGTGGAGATGCCGCACTTCATCGACGCCAACTTCGACTCCCCGCTCGACCTGATGCGCTCCCCGCGGGCCGCGGCCCGGCTGATCCGGCTCGGCGGCTTCGGGCGACTCGGGCCCGCGATCCGGAGCCGGTTCCGGGACCCGCGGCTGCACCGGCTGTTCTCGTTCCAGGCCATGTACGCCGGCCTGGCGCCCGAGCAGGCGCTCGCGATCTACGCGGTCATCACCTACATGGACAGCATCGAGGGGGTCTGGTTCCCGCGGGGCGGGATGCGCGCGGTCCCGGAGGCGATGGCCGCCGCCGCGGCGGCCGCGGGGGTGGAGTTCCGCTACGACCGCACCGTGACTCGCGTGCTTACCCGCACCGACGGGGTCGTCGCGGGGGTGTGCGTCGAGCCGTCCTCGGCCGGACCGCACGGCGAGCCGTCGTCGCCCGGGCCGTACGTCGAGGGCGCGCGGGCGCCCGAGCGCATCGCCTGCGATGCCGTGATCTGCACGCTGGACCTGCCCACGGCGTACGACCGGCTCCTGCCCGACCTGACCCCGCCCGTCGCAGTGCAACGCCCGACGTACTCGCCGTCCGCCGTCGTCTGGCACCTCGGCGTCCGTGGGGTGCCCCAGCAGGCGGCGCACCACAACATCCACTTCGGCGCCGCCTGGGAGGACGCCTTCGAGGACCTGCTGACCCGGGGCGTGCGAATGCGCGACCCGTCCCGGCTCGTCTCGGTGCCCTCGCTCGACGACCCCACCGCGGCGCCGGAGGGATGCTCGACGCTGTACGTGCTGGAGCCCGTGCCGAACCTCGCCGCCGGCCGCCTCGACTGGGCCGTGGAGCGCCCCCGCGTGCGCGATGAGCTGCAGTGCTTCCTTCAGCAAGCGGGGTACCCGACCGAGATCGTCGCCGAGGAGCTGGTCGATCCGACCGACTGGGCGCGGGCGGGGATGGCCGGGGGGACGCCGTTCGCGCTGGCGCACACCTTCGCCCAGACCGGTCCGTTCCGCCCGCCCAACGTGGAGCGCCGCCGGCCGGGCCTGTTCTTCGCCGGGTCCGGGACGGTGCCCGGCGTCGGCGTACCCATGGTGCTCATCTCCGGCAAGCTGGCCGCGCGCCGCGTGGCCGCCTACCTGCCCGCTCTAGGGCGGACGGCCTCGCCGTCCGCCCCGCGATGATTTCGCCACCCCTTCGCGGTCTGTCCTTCGGCGGGTCCTCCAGGACCGTCCGTGGGACCGGCGACACACGAGGAGCGGACATGACGCAGGAACGGCTGCCCCACCACGAGTTGGGCGTCTTCATCGGCAACTGGCAGGCAGAGGGCACGACGTACGGCGGGCCGGACCAGAACCCGACCGACCCGAAGGCCGAGCGCCACCCGTGGCGGAGCATCCACACGGCGCGCTGGTACTCCGGAGAGTTCTTCGTCCTTCAGGACGAGCACGCGAACGGGCCCTTCGACACCCTGATGCTGCTCGGCTGGGACGCGGAGGAGGGGCGGTACTTCGCCCGGACCGTCTCCAACCTCGGGTTCGCCCGCGACTACACGATGGAGCTGACCGGGTCCGATGGGTCCGACGGGGCCGACGGGGGCCTGACCTGGCGGCTGAGCGGCGCCAGCGAACGCGCGACGTACCGCTTCGTCGACGACGGGCGCAACCAGGAGATCTCCTGGGAATGGCGGCCGGACGGCGAGTGGCTGCCGCTGTGCGACCGGACGGCTCGCAGGATCGACTGAGCCGGGTTCGAGCAGGCTCAACCGGGTTCACGGGGTTCAACCAGCGTTGGGCGGGTTCGACATCGGTTGCGGACGAGGCGCGCCGGTGTTCGACTACTGGCGCCGCCTCGGATCGCCGCTCGATCCGCCCGCGGCGATCCTGCTGTCGACGCGAAGGGACCACCGCGATGGACGCGCGTGACGGAGCGCCGTCGCGAAACCCCGTGACCGAGCTGCGCGCCTTCTTCGCCGCCGCGCTGGTCAATCCCGTGACGCGCGACCACCTGGACACACCGGCGCAGTGGCGCCGCCGCCAGATCGTGGTCGCCATCACGCTGGTGCTCGGCGCGGTGACGCTGGGCCGCGCCCTCGCCGTACAGCCTGGTGACCCCCTCTTCTACCCCGCGACCCTCGCCGTCGCGGGCATCTGGGCCGCGGGGGCGTTCGCGTCCGGGAAGCTGCACCTGGGCCGGGCGCACACGCGCACCGGCACCGAAGGCGGCCGCGCGGTGCTGCAGGGCTTCCTGCTGGGCGCCCTGCTGCTCGCGATCTTCTGCGCGGGCGCCCTCGTCGTCGGGCGGATACCGGTGCTGCGGGAGCCGGTCGAGAACCTGCTCGACCATGCCCGATTCGGATCGCTGGCGGTCGTCGCGATGATCACCGCCGTGAACGGCATCGCGGAGGAGCTGTTCTTCCGGGGGGCCGTTTACGCGGCGATCCCCAAGCGGTTCAACCTCGTCGGCTCGACGATGCTCTACGCCCTCTCCACGGTGCTCTCCGGCGTGCCCCTGCTGACCTTCGCCGCGGCCGCGCTCGGCCTCCTGACCGGCGCCCAGCGCCGCGTGACCGGGGGCGTGCTGGGCCCGATCGTCAGCCACCTGACCTGGTCGCTGGGGATGCTCTTCCTGCTGCCGCACGCCCTGGCCGTGTAGTCCTGTTCCCCGACGATCCGAGGAGTCCTCATGTCGCGCACCGCCCTGGTCACCGGAGCCAGCGGGTACGTCGGGGCGCAGCTGGTCCCGCAGCTCCTGGCCCAGGGCTGGGACGTGCGCGTGCTGGCCCGCACCCCCGATCGGCTCCCCGCCGCCTGGCGGGACCGGGTCGGCGTCGTCGAGGGCGACCTGGGTGACCGGGCCGCGCTCGCGGACGCGCTGCGGGACGTCGAGGTGGCCTGGTACCTCGTGCATTCCATGGACGGCAAGGGCGGGTACGCCGAGCGGGACCGGCGCCTCGCGGAGGGTTTCGCCGCGGCAGCCCGGGAGGCGGGCGTGGGCCGGCTGATCTACCTCAGCGGACTGCACCCCCGCGACGCCCGGCTGTCCGAGCACCTCGGCTCCCGCGTCGAGGTGGGCGAGATCCTGCTGGCCTCGGGCGTGCCCACCGCGGTCCTGCAGGCGGGGGTCGTGCTCGGCGCGGGGTCGGCGTCCTTCCAGATGCTGCGCCACCTGACCGAGCGGCTGCCGCTCGCCTTCGGCCCGCGCTGGCTGCGCAACCGCATCCAGCCCATCGCGATCGACGACGTGGTCTTCTACCTCGTCCGCGCCGCCGACCTCCCGCCGGACGTCAACCGCACCTTCGACGTCGGGATGCCCGAGGTGCTCACCTACGCCGCGATGATGAAGCGGTACGCCCGGGCCACCGGCCTCAAGCCGCGGCACATGGGCGCCGTGCCGGTGCTGACC
Source organism: Austwickia sp. (assembly GCA_016699675.1). Lineage (NCBI taxonomy): Bacteria > Bacillati > Actinomycetota > Actinomycetes > Micrococcales > Dermatophilaceae > Austwickia > Austwickia sp. Next base: position 1,726,449 of record CP064985.1, read on the forward strand.
CCCGGCCTGGCCAGCCACTGGGTAGGGCTGGTCACCCCGGTCCCGTCCGGCGTCGCCAAGCCGCTCGTGGGCAGCCTCATCAACGACGCCGTCGCGCACGAGGACGACGCCCGGACCGTCCTGGGGGTGCCGGAGGGCGGGCTCACGTCGTACGACGACGCCGTGCGCGCGGCGGCCACGACGTACGACCCGAAGCGCTGGGGACGCACCGCGACGCGCGTCGGCGCGGGCGTGCTGGCCTGCGCGGTCGCGGGCTCGGTGCTGACGACGCCCGATTCGCCGTGGTACCGCGCGCTGCGCAAGCCCGCGTGGCAGCCGCCCGCGGCGGCGTTCCCGATCGTGTGGACCGCCCTCTATGGCACCGTCTGGGCCGCCGGCAGCAGCGCGATCTGCGAGCTGGCCGAGTCCGACGCGCCGGGGCAGGGGCCGGAGGCGGCGCCCCGGCTGGGCCGCGCCCTGGCCGTCAACCTCGCCCTCAACACCGCCTGGAGCGGGCTGTTCTTCCGGGCTCACACGCTGCGCACGGCCGCGGTCGGGGCCGGCCTGCTCGCCGCGAGCTCGGCGGACCTGGCCCGCCGCGCCGCGCCCACCGGGGCAGGGAAGGCGGCAGGGTTCGGGGCGTACGCCGCCTGGTGCGCCTTCGCGACCGCCCTCACCGCCGAGGTGGCGCGCCTCAATCCGCCCTTGCGACCCGGGTCCCGAGCCTTGCCCCGATCGGTGCCCAGACTCGTGTCCCGGGCCGGCGCGTTCTGGCGGGGGAAGTCGCGATGAGCACCGTGGTCGTCGTCGGGGCGGGCCTGGCCGGGTTGCGCTGCGCCGCGCGGCTGGCCGAGCTGGGCCACGACCCCGTGGTGTTGGAGGCGGCTGACGAGGTCGGCGGGCGACTGCGCACTGATCGCATCGACGGCTACCTGTGCGATCACGGCTTCGCGGTGATCAACCCCGCCTACCCGGCGCTGCGCCGCTGGGTCGACGTCACGGCCCTGGACCTGCAACCGTTCCGGGCCGGGCTGCTGGTGCGCACGGACGCCGCCGCGGACCTGGCCGTGCTCGCGGATCCGCGCCGCGAGCCCGGGCTCCTGCCGGCCACGCTGCGCAGCGGCTACCTGGACCCGCGGGAACTGTCCGCCCTGGCGCGCTGGGCGGCGCCGGTGCTCGGACCGGTGCGGCGCCTCCTGGGGGGCCCGGACCAGCCGCTGGCGGAGTCGTTCGACGCAGCCGGCCTGACCGGACGCCTGCGGCACGAGGTCCTCGACACCTTCCTCGCGGGGGTTCTGGTGGACTCGCACGGCACGACGTCGGCGACGTTCACTCGACTGTTGGTGCGGATGTTCGTGCTGGGCTCGCCGGGTCTGCCCTCCCGCGGGATCGACACGCTGCCGCGGCTCATGGCGGCGGCGCTGCCGACGCCGGTGCGCACCGGCGAGCCCGTCGAACAGGTCAGCCGCGCGGGTGCGGGGGTGGTGGTTCGTACGCCGAGTGCGAGCTACGAGGCCGCCGCCGTCGTGCTGGCGACCGCCCCCGCGGCGCTGCCGCCGCTGCTCGCCGGGCTGGAGGGGTCGCCGGCGGGCCGCCCCGCTGGCGCAAGCGGTCTCGGCGACCTGCGGCCCATGCACGGGCTGGTGACCTGGTGGTTCGCCACCGACGAGCCGCCGCACCGGCTGGCCATGCTCGCCGTGGACGGCCGCCGCGGGCCCGGCCGGCTGCTGCCCGGGCCGGTATGGAACGCCGCGGACGTGACCGCGGCCGCCCCGACGTACGCCCCCGCCGGCCGGCACCTGGTCCAGGCGACGACGCTGCTCGACCGGCCCGACGTACCGGCGGGCGAGGCGGACGTGCGGCGCCATCTGGCCGAGATCTACGGCCGCGACACCGCGGGCTGGGAGGTCGTGGCGCGCCACGAGATCCGCGACGCGCTGCCGGCGATGCCGCCGCCGCTGCGGCCGCGCTTGGAGCTGGCGATCAGTCCCGGGGTGTTCGTGTGCGGTGACCACCGCGACACGGCGTCCATCCAGGGGGCCCTGGTGTCCGGGCAGCGCGCCGCCGACGCGGTCGCGACCGCGCGCACCGGTGCGCCCGCCGGCTCGACCCCGAACTGAACGCCGGGCCGACCGGGCGGTGGGCCCTGAGACCGGGGCGGCCGGGCGTCAGACCAGACGCCCGGCCGAGCGGGGCGTCAGCTCATGTCGACGACGGCGTGGTCGCCCTCCGGCGCGGTCCCTCCGGTCGCTAACGCCTTGACCAGGCCGATGACCTGGACCACCTTGCCGGGGCTGTCCCAGTAGTGCGCCGTCTCCGTGGTCACCTTGAGCAGGGCGACGTCCGGGTCGTCGTGCTCCAGCCCGAAGTAGGCCTTCGCGAACGGCGACCACATCTCCTTGTTCTTGGCGACGTCGTGGACGATCTCGCCGCGGCCCGCGAGCGAGACCCACCGGCCCTCCTCGGTGTACGCGACGTTGCACACCGCATCCGCGCGGACCTGCGCCGCCAGGGGCCCAATCGCCCGGCAGAAGAACCACACCGTGCCGTCGAACTCGCTCTCCTGGCAGGCCAGCGGGCGGGACACCAGCAGGCCGTCCTCGTTCCTCGTGGTCACCATGGCGGTCCGCTGACCCTTGATCAGCTCGACGACGTGCTCCACGGCCTCGCGGTCGGTCCTGGTGGGGGTGGGCTGGTCGGTCATGAGGACTCCTCGCGTTCGGCGGTACGGGTGTGGGGAGTCAAACACGGCCGGGGGACGGGCGCCCGGGTGAGACGGCCGTCGTCCTGGTTGCCGACGGAGCCGCAGGTGGCGACCCGAGCAGGACGGGCAACCTTAGACACGCGACGGGCGTGGGCGGTTCGGCCAGAGAGGGCCGCCCGGCCGGGCGGGAGGCGTCGCGCAGGGCTGGCTCGACGAGTTATCCACAGCACGACCGTTCACGACCTGCCCTTTTGGTGCCATGGCACCCTTTGCGCAGGTCACGAACGGTCGCATCCCGTGATGCCACGCTTCGGAGTCTGACGGCGAAAATGCGCTCTGGACGGCGCTCCGCGCCCGGCCGAGGGGGCGGTCATGTCGCCCTGTTCCAGCTCGAGATCGCCTGTCACCGTTACCATTTCAGGACAGATCGACCGTTTGTCGGCTCGCGCCGCCCAGTGCGCGGGCTGCCGCCAGCTTCTCGGGGACCCGCTGTGACCGCCGTACTCGCCAGGCCATGCCCGTAAGACCGCGCCCGTGCCGCCGCAGACCGCGCTCGTGACGTCGCGCCGTACGTCTCGTCGCGCCGACCGACGCCGTACCGCTGGCCGCGACGACCGAAGCGGGACCGCCGCTCGGCCGCCGCGCCGCCGGGGCGGGCGCCTCGGCCTGGTCCTGTCGCTGACGCTGGCCCTGTGCGTGGCCGGCCTGGCCGGCTGCGCCGGCGAACCTTCTTCCGGCTCCTCCGACCCGTCGTCCGGCGCTGCCGACGCGGCGGGCGGGACCGGCGCGTCCGGCTCGGGAGCGAGCCGGGCTGCCGACGCCGGCCCCACGCCGACGACCCCCGCGGTGACCCGCCCCACCCAGGCGACGGTGACCGTCTACGGCCCCGACGTCGACGCGCCCGGGGCGTTGCTGCCGATGGTGGTCACGGCACACGGGACGACCGAGCAGGAGGGCGTGGAGTTCGCGGTCGCAGTGGCCGGCCAGGCAGGCACGTGCGAGGGCCCGAAGTGGCGGCACGCCGACGGCCTCTCCCAGAAATGCTGGGTCACCCTCCCCGCGGCCCCCGGAAAGACGCAGGTCACCGCGACGGCGAGGCTGAGCGGGCCCGGCTGGGTCGCGCAGGCGGCGGGCGGCACGTACGGCGTCGCGGCCACGGGACCGCCCGCCATCGCACCCTCCCGCGAGGAGCGCGACCGGACCCGTCGGTGCGGCAACACGACGGACGAGGTCTGGCTGACCTTCGACGACGGGTTCGAGTCCGCGGCGGCACTGCACGCGGTAGTGGACCGGCTGACCGCGGCCGGCGTGCGCGGCCGGTTCTTCGCCGTGGGCACGTGGGCCCGCTCGAATCCCGCGCTGGTGGCGGAGATTCGGCGCCAGGGCCACCTCGTGGAGAACCACAGCGGCAGCCACCAATGGCTCAACACGCTGGGGGACGCGGCCCTGCGCACGGAGATCGCCAACGGCCCCGCGGCGGACGAGCCGCGGCTGTTGCGACCGGGGTACGGCGGTGGGGTCTTCACCAACCGGGTCCGCGACGCGGCCGCCGAACTCGGATTGGGGCTGTGCTTCTGGACCGTCGATCCGCGGGACTGGGCCGGCCCCACGGCCGACGTCATCACCTCGCGCGTGCTGGTGGGCGACGCGAAGACGCCGCCGGTCGCGGCGGGGGGCATCGTGCTGTTCCACATGACCGGCGCCCACACGGCGGAGGCCCTGCCCCGCGTGATCGAAGGCATCCGCGCGAAGGGCCTGACGCTGGCGGCGCTTCGATGACCCCCGCGCCCACGACGACGCCCGCGACGACCCCCGCCCTGGCCACGACCCCCGCACCCGCAACTCAGGAGTGAGTCATGGAGGAACGACGACTGGGCAGCGGCTACCTTCTCGACCACCAGGTGGGCGAGGGGGCCAGCGGGCAGGTCTGGCTCGGCAGCGACCGGGCCAGGCGGCCCCGGGCGGTCAAGCTGCTCCGCCACGAGCTGGCCCACGACGCCGCGGTCGTGCAGCGCTTCGTCCAGGAACGCAGCCTGCTGGAGTCGATCCACCACCCGAACGTCGTCCAGGTCCACGACCTCGTCGTCGAGGGCGGCACCCTGGCCATCGTCATGGACTACGTCGACGGCCCCGACCTCGCCACGGTGCTCGCCGAGCGCGGCACCCTGGCGCCGCTGGAGGTCGCGGAACTCGGCCGTCAGGTCGCCGCCGCCCTGCACGCCGCGCACAGCCGAGGCGTCGTCCACCGCGACGTCAAGCCCGCCAATGTCCTCGTCGAGACCGCCACCGGGCAGGCCCGGCTCACCGACTTCGGCGTCGCCAAGATCGTCGACACCGCGCAGCACCAGACCATGCTGCTGGGGACGCCGCTCTACCTGGCCCCCGAGCTCATCGCCGGCGCGGCGCCGACCGGGGCGGCCGACGTCTACTCGCTCGGCCTGACCCTGTACGAGCTCCTCTGCGGCGTCCCCGCTTTCGACAAGCCGTCCCAGGCGGCGCTGCTGCACGCTCACACCCGAGAGAATCCCGGCCGGCCGGACGGCGTCCCCGACCGGCTGTGGGCGTTCCTGACCCGAATGGTCGCCAAGGACCCGGCCGAGCGGCCCACCGCCGCCGCGGTCGCCGACGCGCTGCGGGCGCTCGAACCCGACTGCCGCCGCGTACCGGCCGCCCCCCGCCGAGCCGCTCCGCCACCGACGGTGCCCGTCCCCGGCGCGCCGGCGGCGGCCAGCGGGGAGCCCGTGGCGTCCGGTGCGGGTGCCGTCGGTGCGACCGGTGTCGCCGGTGCGACCGGTGTCGCCGGTGGGGCCGGTACGCCGGCCGACCCGCAGGCGACCGTGCTCGGTTGGCCCGCCGACACCGCCGCTACCGTCGGCCCCGGGGCCGCCCACGCGACCCCGACGCTCGGTGCCGATCCGCGGACCTCTCCGGTGGCGCCGCTGGGCTTCGCGGGCGCCAGCGTCGCCCCGGCCAGGCCCCCGGCGCCGGCGTCGCAACTACCACCGGCCGGGGGGCGAGGCCGGCTGGTCGCGGGGATCGTCGGCGGCCTGCTGCTCGTCGGCGCGGCCGCCGTGGGCGGGATGAAGTTGGCCTCCTCCGGTTCGGGGGGCGGGGGCGCGAGCACCCCCGCGGTGGTGGCGGCCGTGGCCGGCACCAGCGCCACCCCGACGACCTCGGCGACGTCGCAGGGCCCCACCTCGACCACCGCCACCCCGTCCACGACGACGTCCACCAGGCCGACGCCGACGCCCACCACGCAGACCGCCGATCTGCCGGCCCCCGACGCGCGCGAGGCCGACGCCACGGTGATGGCGTACTCGAACCGCTTCGTCAGCGGGAATCTCACCCGCGGGGACATGCCGGCGCTGTTCACGGAGTCCGTCGAGTGGTACCAGGTCACCACCAGCCGGTCCGGGCTGTACGACCGGCTGGCCTCCATCGACCTGGTCAAGCACCGGCAGACGTACGACGCCCCGCGCTACACGACGTACGTCGGTCCGCTCACCTACCAGGGTGAGCCGGCGGCGCGGATCTCGTACCTGGTCAGCTACCACAAGCCCGGCGACTCCGGGACGGTCAAGGTCAGCTACACGGTGGTCCGCGGCGCCGACGGGCGCAGCCGCATCGCCGCCGTGTCGGAGCAACCCGTCTGACCCGCGGGTGACGTCGAGGGGGAGGGGCAGTTCATGGAGGTGGCGCAGCTGGTGGGCGCGGGCCGGTCGTGGCAGCTCGAGGCCGGCCGGTCCTATCGGGTGGGCCGAGACCCCTCGTGCGAGATCTGCATCCCGCACGACGAGGTGTCCCGGGTCCACGCGGAGGTCTTCCTCGATCCCGCCGGCGGTTGGACGATCCGGGACGGGCGGTCGCTGAACGGCCTGTACGTCGCGGGCCGGCGCGTCTCGGATGCCCCGCTGGAGGGCCCCACCGTGGTCACTCTCAGCCCGTCGCCGCACGCGCCGAGCCTGCGCGTGCATCGGCGTACCGACGCGACCCTGCCCACGCACCGACCCCCCACCCAGGTCACGGCGGGAGCCCCGCTCGTCGTGGGGGGTGTCCTCGCTGGCGAGAGCCCCGGTGCCGGCGCGGCGCCGGTGACGATCGGGCGGGCCCCGGACAACAGCGTGGTCGTCGACGATCTGCTCGTCTCCCGCCACCACCTGCGGGCCACCCCCGTGCGGGAGGGCTTCCGGATCGAGGACCTGGGCAGCCGGAACGGGTCGTACGTCAACGGCACCCCCATCACCTCCTGCACGCTGCGGCCGGGCGACCGCCTGACGGTGGGCCACCTGGAGTTCCGGATCGAGGGCGGCGCGCTGAAGATGACGCCGACCCGCACCCGGGTCTCGTTCGAGGCCAAGAACCTGCGGGTGCGGCTCCCGGTCGGCAAGCAGCTCCTGGACGATGTCAGCTTCGCCCTGCCCGAGGCCAGCCTGCTCGGCGTCATCGGTCCCTCCGGGGCGGGGAAGAGCACCCTGCTGGGGGCGCTGACGGGGGGTCGCAAGGCCACCTCCGGAGACGTGCTCTTCGACGGGCGGGACCTCTACGACAACTACGCGGAGCTGCGCCACCGGATCGGCGTGGTGCCGCAGGAGGACGTCGTCCACCGCCAACTCACGGTGCGCCAGGCCCTGAACTACGCGGTCCAGTTGCGCTTCCCCGCCGACCTGGAGCGGTCGGCCCGGGCCGCCCGCATCGCCGAGGTCCTCGCGGAGCTAGGCCTCGACGCACACCAGGACACCCGGATCGACCGGCTGTCCGGCGGCCAACGCAAGCGCACGTCGGTGGCGATGGAGCTGCTCACCCGCCCGTCCCTGCTGTTCCTCGACGAGCCCACCTCGGGTCTCGACCCGGGCCTCGACAAGTCGGTCATGCAGACGCTGCGCAGCCTCGCCGACGGCGGCCGGACCGTCGTCGTCGTCACGCACAGCGTGGCCAACCTCGGCCTGTGCGACCGGGTGCTCCTGCTGGCCCCCGGCGGCGAGGTCGCCTACTTCGGGCGGCCCGAGGGCCTGCTGCCGTTCTTCGGGCAGGAGAACTTCGCCGACGTCTTCCAGTCCGTCGCCGCCGACCCCAAGGGAACGGCGGAGCGGTTCCGCGCAACGCTGCCGGGGCCGGTGAGCCCCACGCCGCGCTTCGCGAACGATGGGGGCCCAGGCCACGCCGCGCACCACGGCCAGGGGCCTGGGCAGGGTCAGGAGCACGAGCGGGGTGCGGGGCCGGCGGCCGAGCCGCGGCGCCAGCAGCCGCGCGTCCGGCAGGCGGCGATCCTCGGGCGACGCCAGGTGCGGGTCCTCGTCGCGGACCGCTCCTATGCCCTCTTCACGGCCCTGCTGCCGTTCGTGATGGCGGCGCTGGTGATGACGGTCCCCGGCGCGGCCGGCTTCGGTCCGCCCAGCCGTCCGCCCACCGGGGAGGCCACCCAGCTGCTCGTCGTGCTGATCGTGGGGGCGGCCTTCATGGGGTTGGCGGCCAGCGCCCGAGACCTGGTCGGGGAGCGTCCGATCTTCCTGAGAGAACGGGCCGTGGGGCTCGCCCCCTCGGCGTACCTGTGGGCGAAGCTCGCCGTCTTCGGGGGGCTCGCCGCACTCCAGTCGGCGGTCCTCGTCGGCCTCGTCATGCTCGTCAAGACGCCCCCGGACGGGGCGAGCGCGCTCGGCCACGGGGTGCTGGAGATCTACCTGGCGGTCGCCCTGACCACCTTCGCGTCGGCCATCGTCGGGCTGCTGATCTCGGCGCTGGTCGCGACGACCGAGCAGGTGATGCCCCTGCTCATCGTCACGCTGATGGCGCAGCTCGTCCTGTGCGGCGGCCTGATCCCGGTGTCCGGGCGGGCGGGCCTCGAGCAGGTCGCGTGGGTCTCGCCGAGCCGATGGGGGTACGCCGCGGCGGCGTCCACCGTCGACGTCCATGGCAAGACCCGACCCCAGCCGGCCCGAGCTCCCGCCCCCGCTCCGTCCGCCTCCACTCCCTCCGCCTCCACTCCCTCCGTCGCCCCCACCCCAGTCCCTGCGCCCGTGGTGGCGGAGGCGCCGGCCACCGACGTGGACCATCTCTGGGACCACGACGCCCGGACCTGGTGGCGCAACATCGCGATGCTCGTGCTGCTGGGCGCGTTCGCGACCGCGGCAACGGCCCTTCGGCTGGCCCGCACGGGGCGCAAGGGCCCGTGATGTTGCCGCGCACGGTGGTCCACGGGATGACCGCACCCTTGAGACGACGCCAACCTGAGTGAGACCCTGTTCCCCTCCGCGGACGAACCAGCCGCCGCCGCAAGCGGCCCGGCGTGGGTCGGGGGAATCACAGGCCCGACCGACTCGGCGCTCGTCCACTGAGTGGTAGGTATGTCTAACAGACCTTAGCTTTAGAAATCCGGCTAGATCGCTCGGCACCACGAGCACCCGCGGCTTCAAGCGACGCACAGTGGCGTCGGGACGTTGAGGAGATCGAGATGGCACTGAAAACTCCGAACCTGGCGGCACTCAAGCCCCCGAAGTTGCTGGCCAAGGCTCCGAACCTGTTGACGCTGATGACGTCCGACAACGACGGGGCCTACGACGGGCCCTACAACCCCTGGTTGGACCACTTCCACCGGATCGGGGCCAACTACGTCAAGCTGCTGGCCCTCACCACGGCGATGCAGCGGGACACGCTGCACATCTACCGCGAGGTGGGCAAGACCTACGGCGAGCCCAAGATCGTGCAGCGCCTCCAGGAATACCTGGAGAAGGTCGCGGCGGCCAACGTCACCCTCATGGAGAAGCTGGCCCGGGACTACGAGAAGCCCGAGTTCGGCCTGAACTTCACGACGATCGACGGGCACAAGGTTGAGGTCGTCGAGGAGGTGGTGGTCGCCAAGCCGTTCTGCAACCTCATCCACTTCAAGCGCGACACCGAGCGCAATGACCCCATCGTCCTCATCGTCGCCGCCCAGTCCGGGCACTACGCAACGCTGCTGCGTCCCACGGTCGAGCGGCTGCTGCCCGAGGCCGAGGTCTACATCACCGACTGGCTCAACGCCCGCGAGGTGCCCCTGTCGGCCGGCGAGTTCAACCTCGACACCTACGCGGACTACGTCGTGGAGTTCATGGACTTCCTGGGCCCGGACACCAACGTCCTGGCCATCTGCCAGTCCACGGTGCCGTCGGTGATGGCGGTGGCGCGGGTGGCCGAGGAGACCCCCGAGAAGCAGCCCATGACGTTCACGGTCATGGCCGGCCCGCTCGACCCCGGCGCGGCCCCGACCGACGTCACCAAGCTCGCGGACAAGATGCACCTGCCCAGCTATCTGCTCTCGCTCATCGCGCAGGCGCCGAACGGCCGCAAGGTCTACCCGGGCTACGTGCAGCTCATGAGCTTCATCGCCATGAACCCGAAGAACCACTTCAGCAGCCACCGCGATCTCTACAACCACTACGTGACCGACGACACGCACCCCGACCGGGAGCGGATCGAGCGGTTCTACGCCGAATACTTCGCCGTGGCCGACCTCACCGCCGAGTTCTACGCGGACACCGTCAAGCGCGTGTTCATCGACAAGGAACTCGCCAAGGGCACGATGACGTACAACGGCAAACCGGTGCGGCCCGAGGCCATCACCTGCCCGATCATTGCGGTCGAGGGTGCGATGGACGACATCTCCGCGCCGGGGCAGACGAAGGAATACCTCAAGAAGTTCACCGGCTGCGAGGACATCACCTTCTACGAGCAGGAGCACGCCGGCCACTACGGCGTCTTCGCCGGTGGCCACTGGCGCGCCGACATCGCCCCGCGGATCCTGTTCAAGATCCGGGAGACGGCGGACGCCAAGGGCAAGGAATACAGCAACTACCAGACCGAGGGCATCCCGATCGAGGCCTACCAGCCGTAAGAACGCTGGGTCTGGGCTCGCCGCGGCGCGGCGACCACATCGGTACGGCGGGTGCTCGCAGGCACCCGCCGTACCGCGTTCTGACCGCCGCCCGCCCCTCCCCAGCCTCACGGGCCGGTCACTAGGCGGCAACGATCGGGTATCGAGTGCGTCGGTGCCCTTTTTTTGTGCCCGTCCGCCTGAGACTGTCGATGAGAGAAGGGAATTCGCGCGTCACCGCGAGCCTTGCGGGCGCGTCCGTGCCATCGGAGGGGTGCAACAACGTGCTCGGCAAGAACCAGGACCCGTGGGCCCGCCGACGGGTGGGCCTGTTGGTTTTCGTGCTCACCCCGGCCGTCTTCCTCGGCGGTGGGTTGCTGTCGGCCTCCAACGCGCTCAACCGGGTCATCGGTCCCCGCGAAGTGAAGGCCTGCTCGCCGGTGACGGTGAAGGCGCCCCTCCCGAACTCGTTCACGGTGAACGTGCTCAACGCGGAAGGTCCCCAGGGCGCCGCCCGCGCGGTGGCCAAGGAACTCCCGTTGCGTGACTTCAAGCCCGGCGTGGTCGGCAATGTCACGGTGGAGACGCGGGTGGTGCAGGGGGTCGGGGAGCTCCGGTTCGGGCCGGACGGCGCCGACCAGGCCCTGCTGGTTCAGATGCTCCTGCTCTCGGATGTCCGCATGGTGCGCGACTACCGACCGGACACCAGCGTCGACCTCGTGCTCGGGCCCAAGTTCACCGCGCTCAAGGCGCCGGACGGGCCGCTGGTTCGGCGGGCCGACGTCGTGGTGAACGTCTACAACACGACGTACTACGAGGGCCTGGGCAAGACGACCTCCGACGGGCTCGTGGCCCTGGGCTACAAGCGCGGCGCGGTCGGCCTCGACCCGCAGAATGCCTGGGTGCAGGACACCGCGGTGATCCGGCACGGCGCCGACGGCCTGGCGGGGGCCAAGCTGGTGAAGGAGGCCGTTCCCGCGGCCCGCCTCGTGCTGGACCCGTCGAACGGTACGACGGCGGTCGACCTGCTCATCGGCATGACCTGGCAGCCGCTGGCCACGGCGGACAAGCTCACGAAGGAGCCGCCGAAGAAGGCTCCGGGCCAGATCGAGATCGAACGGCCATGCCCGAAGGCGTGACGCCACGGCCCCGAGGGCGCGGGGCGGTCAGCCGCCCCCGCGGTCCTCGCGGGCTTCGAACGCGTCCCGCAGGGCGCCGCTGACATCGCGCAGGTAGCCCACCACGACCGCCTGCTCCGCCCCGGTGCGGCACCGACCCACGGCGTCAAGGCGCCGATCCGCGTCGCGGTAGAGCGCGGCCAGTCGCTCGGCCCGGTCGGCCGGGAGGCGCAGGAGCACCGCCCGGCGATCCTCCGGGTGGGCGGTCCGCTCGATCCAGCCGCGCTCCTCCAGGCGGCGGATGATGCCGGTGACGGTGGCGGCGTGCGTCGCCGTACGGCGAGCGAGCTCGCTGGGACTGATCTGGCCGGCGCGATGGATGATGTCGAGACAGGACAGGTCGCAGTAGTTCAGGTCGACGGCCTGGGCGACCGCGTGCGTGTGCGCGAACAGCTCGATGCGCAGGTCGACCAGCGCCGCGCGCAACGCTCCCGGGCCCGCTGAGCGCACGTCCTCACCCGGCCTGGCGGGGCTGATCGGAGCGCGCGGGAGCCTCCGGCTGGGCCGGCTGGGACGGGTCGGCAGGCTCGGCCGTGGCACCCCAGCCCAGGAACTTGCGGATGGACCGGTTGACCAGCCACGGCTGGTCGCGGTTCGACATGTGCGCGGCCCAAGGGACGATGACGAGCTTGGCCATGGGGTCCTTCAGGGGCCAGGTCGTCATGGCATACGCGATGTTGCCGGTCATGTCCAGCGTGCCGAGCACCAGCAGGGTCGGCCGGCCCAGCGGGTGGCTGTCGTCGACGTGGGCGTCGCTCCAGTAGTTGATGACCTCGAGGAAGTGCGGCTTGCCGAGGCTGACCATCGTCTTCGCCGTGTAGACCTGGGTCTTCGGGTTGATCCCGCAGGCGGCGGCGGTCGCCGCGACGATGCCCCACCACGGCCACACCCGCAGCGTCAGCTTCGACAGCGCGAGGCCGATCTTCTCCGATGGCCAGAGCCGCCGGTAGTTGTCCGTGCAGTCGATGAGGACGAGCTTGCCGACCCGCTCGGGGGTGCGGCGGGTGACGGTTTGGGCGAGGTTGCCGCCCATGGACTGGCCGATGAAGTCGGCGACCTCGACCCCGTAAGTGTCCAGCAGGGCGTAGAGGTCCTCGACCATGTCCTCGTAGCGGAACGGCCGGCCCGGCTCCAGCTGGGAGCGGCCATGCCCCCGGGCGTCCCAGGCCAGGATGCCGACGCCCTCGGGCACCACCTTGAGCTGCGGGGCGAAGGACTGGGCGTCCGCGCCGGCGCCGTGCAGGAACACCACCCACTGCCCCGTCTCGCTTGGCCGGTGCAGATAGTGGATGCGGCACCCCGGCCGCTGCAGCCCGTGAACCTCGACGTCGTGCGCCATACCCGTCAGGTTCGCAGACGGAAGCGCCTGGTGGGGCGCTCGGCGGTGTGGCTTGGGCCGCGCGCCCAACATCGTGGCGGGTCAGCAGCGCGCCGGCAGGATCGTCGCGGTCACCTCGCCGAAGTCGATGCGTTCGCCCTGGGCACCCGGGCCGCCGGAACCGGCTCCCCGCGCCGGCGCGCTGGCCCGGATCGTCACGGTGTCGCCGTCCACCAGGAAGGCTCGCTCCTCGCCGCCCACTAGGACCGGCTCGGCCCCGCCCCAGGTCAGCTCGATGAAGGCGCCGCGCTGATCCTTCCCCGGCCCGGAAATCGTGCCCGAGGCGAAGATGTCGCCGGTGCGGGTCGCGGCACCGTTGACCGTCGTGTGGGCCAGCATCTGGGCCGGCGACCAGTACATCTGCGCGAACGGCGGCCGGCTCACCGTCGTGCCGTTCCAGTCCACCTCCAGCGCGATGTCGAGGGTCCAGGGCTCGGCCATCCGCAGGTACTCCAGCGGGGTCGGGTCCTGACCCGGCACGGGGCACTTGGCCGGGGCCAACGCGAGCATCGGCACGATCCACGGCGAGATCGAGCTGGCGAAGCTCTTGCCGAGGTTCGGGCCGAGGGGCTGGTACTCCCACGCCTGGATGTCCCGGGCGGACCAGTCGTTGAAGATGACCGCGCCGAACAGGTGCCGCTCGGCCTCCTCGACCCCGATGGGGGTGCCCATCGGGTTGCCGACCCCGACGATGAACCCCATCTCGGCCTCGATGTCCAGCCGCGTGCTGGGGCCGAACACCGGCGCGGGGTCGTTCGGGCCCTTGCGCTGGCCGCACGGCCGGACCACGTCGACGCCGGAGACGACGATGGTGGTGGACCGCCCGTGGTAGCCGACCGGCAGGTGCTTCCAGTTCGGCAGCAGCGGGTCGGCGACCTCCGGCCGGAACAGGCGGCCGAGGTTGCTCGCGTGGTGCTCGCTGGCGTAGAAGTCCACGTAGTCCGCGAATTGGCACGGCAGGTGCAGGGCGACGTCGGCCACCGGGTGCAGCGCGGCGTCGAGCAGGTCGCCCTGCACCGCCTCGGTGAGCAGGGCGCGGACCTGGACCCAGGCGTCGTATCCGGCCGCCATGAAGGCATTCAGGTCGGGCCGCGCGAACCACTCCTCCGCCTGCGGCAGCGTCCCGGCCAGGGCGGTCGCGAGGTCGACGACCGTGTCGCCGACGCGCGTGGCGCAGCGCCGGGGGGCGTGGGGCGCGTCGGGGCCGCCGGCCGAGTACACGCCGTACGGCAGGTTGGCGAGCCCGAAGCCGGAGCCGGCGGGGATCGAGATCGTCGTCATCGGGATGCTCCTTGGTCGTCGGGCGAGACCCGCAGGTCGGCCGGTACGAGACCGAGGCCGACGAGCTCGGTCAGGGGGTCGGTCACCGAGCAGCTCCCGAAGGACACGAACGCTCCCCGGGTCACCACGGCGACCTCCGGGGGCCACGCGGCGATCGCGGCGGCGACGCTGGGGCCGTCGCGGTCCGCCAGGATGCGGGCCAGGTCGTCGGCGGCCGCGCCGCGCAGGGCGGCCTCGGTCGCCCGCAGGACGTTGAGGAAGCCGTGCTGCACGAAGCCCGTGCTCGGGTCGGTGTTGCGGATCGCGTGGTGGAGCCCGGCGGTCGCCTTGAACGGCAGCCCCAACTCGGCCGCAAGGGCGATGGCGCGGGCGAGCTCGGCCTCGTCCGGATAGAGGTGCGCCTCGACGCCGCCGGTGCGGAACTTCGCGCGGTGCCCGCTGTCCGCCAGCGCCTGCAGGAGCTCGGGACGGCGGTCGTCCCGGGGCACCTCGACGTACGCCTGCACGTCTGCGGGTCCGCGGGCGAGCCCCGCGTGGGTGGCGAGCGCCGCGTCGACGGACGGGACGACGTCCCGCGCGGCCAGGTCGGCGGGGACAGCGATCTCGAGCGCGACGAGCCGTACGCCGGGCAGGGTGGCCACCCGCGCCATCACCCCGGAAAGCACGGCGGGCGACGGCACGGTCACCGAGAGGTCCAGGGTGGCGGCCCCGGCAGACTCGGCGGCGGCGTCGGTGGTACTGGAGTGGTCGGGCTCGTGGGTGCGCAGCTCGGCCCAGACGTCCGGCAGGGCCTCGAGCGCGGCGGAGCTGAGCACCAGCGGGCCGACCAGCTCGGCGTACGGCGCGCGCCGGTGCCGCAGGTGCGCCGCCACCGCTTCCGGCAGCGGCGCGGAACCCGGCGGGAAGATCGCCGCGTCGTCGACCAGGCGCGCGAGGGTCGCCGAGAGGCTCACCGGCGCACCTCGGGGGACTCGCTGACCCAGCGGCCGCCGGACCAGGACGCGGCGTACGCGACGTCGTCGCAGGCCAGGCCGCCCTCGCCGAGGTCCAGCGGGCGGAAGGTGTCGACCATCACCGCGGTCTCGTCGAAGTAGTCCTTGCCCACCGAGGCCTCCATGGCGCCCGGCTGCGGGCCGTGCGCGTGGCCGCCGGGGTGCAGGCTGATCGAGCCCTGCCCGATGCCGGACCCCTTGCGGGCCTCGTAGTCCCCCTCGACGTAGAACATGACCTCGTCGGAGTCGACGTTGGAGTGGTAGTAGGGGACGGGGATAGCGCGCTCGTGGTAATCGACCTTGCGGGGCACGAAGTTGCAGACCACGAAGCCGGGCCCCTCGAAGACCTGGTGCGCGGGCGGAGGCTGGTGCACCTTGCCCGTCAGCGGCATGTAGTCGCGGATGTTGAACACATAGGGATAGAGGCAGCCGTCCCAGCCGACGACGTCGAACGGGTGGTGCGGCACGAGGTGGACCGTCCCGGCGACGCCGCCCGGCCCCCGCCCGCGGTGCTTGATGAAGACCTCCACGTGGCCTTCCTCGTCGCCCGCCTCGTCCACGAGGAGGGGCTCGGTGGGCATGCGCAGGTCCCGCTCGCAGTACGGCGCGTGCTCCAGGAACTGGCCGTATTTGCTCAGGTAGCGCTTCGGCGGGTGGATGTGGCCGCTGGCCTCCACGACGTACAGGCGGGCCGGCTCGGCGCCGGCCACCCAGCGGTGGATGACGGCGCGCGGGATGAGCACGTAGTCGCCCTGCCCCACGTCGAACGCGCCCAGCTGGGTCTCGACGCGGGCCTCGCCGCGCTCGACGTACACGAGCTCGTCCCCGATCGCGTTCTTGTACAGCGGGGAGTCGGCACCGGCGACGACGTACGAGATCCGCACGTCCCCGTTGCCGAGGAGGAGGCGACGATGCCGTACGGCGTCCGCCGTGCCCGCCTGCTCGGCGGCGAAGAGGGCGTGCGGACGCAGGTGCCGCGGCAGGAGCGGCTGGTGGGCCGTGAGCGTCTGGTCGGGCAGCTCCCAGGTCCGGCTCCCGACCAGGGCGGAGGGCACGTGGCGGTGGTAGAGGAGGGCCGAGTTGGAGGAGAACCCCTCCTCGCCCATGAGCTCCTCGTAACGGAACTCGCCCGCGGGGCCGGTGTGCACCGTGTGCCGGTGGCGGGGGATCGAACCGATCTGCCGATAGTGCGGCATCGACGGGCCTCCTGCGCCTGGTGGACGTGACGCGGCCACCCTACCGACGAGGCCGTCCCGAAGCGGACGAAAGTAGCAAAGGTAAAATGTTCTTACATTACCGCGGAGAACTCTTGAGCCGCATCGGGACCGGTGCCAGCCTGGGTGACTACTCGGCGGAGGCCCCGCTCCCCGAGGCGGCAACGCCGTCGTCGACTGGCGGCCCAGGAGGTACGGCATGTCCCACGGAGCACCCACGAATGCCTCGGCGGGGGTGGCCCTGCCGCCGCTGATCGCCGGGCCCCATCAGCGGCGCCTCGACCAGATCGCGGTCGTCGCGACCTTCGGCGGCCTGCTGTTCGGCTACGACACCGGCGTGATCAACGGCGCCCTGGAGCCCATGAAGGCCGACCTCGGCCTGACCACCGTGACCGAGGGCGCGGTGACGGCGACCCTGCTGGTCGGCGCCGCGGTCGGCGCGCTCATCGGCGGCCGGGTCAACGACAACCTCGGCCGCAAGAAGGCCCTCACCATCGTCGCGGTGATCTTCTTCGTCGGGACGCTCGGCGGGGTCTTCGCGCCCAACCTCACGATCATGCTGCCGTCGCGCTTCGTCCTCGGCTTCGCCGTGGGCGCCGCCTCCGTCACCGTGCCGGTCTACCTGGCCGAACTCGCGCCGACCGAGCGACGCGGCACCCTGTCCGGGCGCAACGAGCTCGCCATCGTCGTCGGTCAGATGCTGGCGTTCATCATCAACGCGATCATCGCCAACGTCTGGGGTCATCACGAGGGCGTCTGGCGCTACATGCTCGCCGTGGCGGCGCTGCCGGCCATCGCGCTGTTCGTCGGGATGCTGAAGATGCCCGAGTCGCCCCGCTGGCTGATCGCCAAGGGCCGCCACCAGGACGCCCTCGAGGTCCTCATGCAGGTCCGGCCCGAAGACCGGGCCCGGGCCGAGATGGCGGAGGTCGAGCACCTCGCGGAGGAGGAGGCCGAGGCGCAGCAGGGCGGCTGGGCCGACATGGCCCTGCCCTGGGTCCGCCGCATCGTCATCACCGGCTGTGGCCTGGCCATGGCGCAGCAGCTGACCGGCATCAACTCGATCATGTACTACGGCACGGAGCTGCTGAAGGAGGCCGGGTTCTCGGCCAGCGCGGCGATCCTCGCCAACATCGCGAACGGCGTCCTGGCCGTCGTCGGGTCCGCCATCTGCCTGTTCTTCGTCATCGACCGGATGCGGCGCCGCGACCTGATCCTGCGCGGCTTCCTCGCCACGACCGCGGTGCACGGCCTGATCGTCATCGCCGCGACCCTGATGCCGCAGGGCACCGCGCGGGCCTACGTCATCCTCGTGCTCTGCGTGACCTTCGTCTTCTTCATGCAGCTGGCGCTGAACGTGCCGGTGTGGGTGTGCCTGTCCGAGATGTTCCCGCTGCGCCTGCGTGGCTTCGCGATGGGCACCAGCATCCTGTGCATGTGGCTGATGAACGCGGCCCTGACCTTCGCGTTCCCCTCGATCGTCGCGGCGGCCGGGCTGCAGGGCATCTTCCTGCTGTTCTTCGTCGTGGGCGTCATCGCCATCGTCTTCCTGTGGAAGCTGCTGCCCAACACCAGCGGCCGCTCGCTGGAGGAGCTGGAGGAGTCGTTCTCGCGGGGTGACTTCCGCTGACCGCTTGACCTTGACCTTGGGTCAGGGTTGGACGCTGCTGGCATGACACCACCAGCAGCAGTGGAGATCCGCTCACTCACCAAGTCGTTCGGCGACAAGACGGTGCTCACCGGCATCGACCTGACGGCGCCGCCGGGCCAGATCCTGGCCCTGCTCGGCTCCAACGGGGCGGGCAAGACCACGCTCGTCCGCATCCTGTCCACCCTCATCCCCGCCGACGGCGGATCCGCCGCGGTCGACGGCCACGACGTGGCGAAGCGGCCCGGCGACGTCCGCGCCGCGATCCGCCTCACGGGGCAGTTCGCGGCGGTCGACGAGGTCCTGACCGGCCGCGAGAACCTGGTCCTCATCGCCCGGCTGCGGCGCGTCCCCGACCCGGGGCAGGTCGCGGTCGGGCTGCTGGACCGGTTCGACCTGCAGGACGCCGCCGACCGGCCGGTGAGCACCTACTCCGGCGGCATGCGCCGCCGGCTCGACATCGCGATGAGCCTCATCGGGGACCCGTCGGTGCTCTTCCTGGACGAACCGACCACGGGCCTGGACCCGCAGTCGCGCCAGGAGGTGTGGCGGATGGTCAAACAACTCGCCGGCGCCGGGACCACGGTGCTGCTCACCACCCAATATCTCGACGAGGCCGAGGCCCTGGCCGACCGGATCGCCATCCTGCACGACGGCCGGATCATCGCCCACGGGACGCTGGCCGAGCTGCGCAGCCTCTTCCCGCCCGCCCAGCGGAAGTACGTCGAGCGGCAGCCGAGCCTGGAGGAGATCTTCCTGGCGGTCATCGGCCACGGCTCGCCCGCGGGCGCCCGGGGAGGTGCGCGATGACGCCGTACGTCGTCCGCGAGACCGGAATCCTGACGGGCCGATCGGTGCGGCACATCCTGCGCAGCCCGGACACCATCCTCACCACCGTCGTGACCCCCATCGCGATGCTGCTGCTGTTCGTCTACGTCTTCGGCGGCGCGATCCAGGCCGGCGGCGCGATCCCCGGGGCCGCGCAGGACGGGGCGCGATACGTCGACTACCTGCTTCCCGGCATCCACGTGATCACGGTGGCCTCCGGTACGGCGTACACGGCCTTTCGCCTGTTCACGGACCGCACCGGCGGCATCGTCGAGCGGTTCCGTTCGATGCCGATCGCGCGCTCGGCCATCCTGTGGGCGCACGTGCTCACGTCGGTGCTGGCCAACGCGGTCTCACTGCTGCTGATCGTCGGCCTCGCGCTGGTGATGGGCTTCCGCTCCGGGGCCGGGCCGCTGGCCTGGCTGGCCGTCACCGGCCTGCTGATCCTGGTGACCCTGGCCCTGAGCTGGCTGGCCGTGATCCCGGGGCTCACCGCCGGCTCCGTGGACGGGGTGTCCGGATTCTCCTACCCGCTGATCTTCCTGCCGTTCGTCAGCTCGGCCTTCGTGCCGACGGACGGGATGCCGGCGGCGGTCCGGTGGTTCGCCGAGCGTCAGCCGGTCACGCCGATCGTCGACACGCTGCGGAACCTGATGGCCGACCGGCCGGTCGGCACGGATGGGGCAGTTGCGGTCGTCTGGTGCGTCGCCCTCCTCGTCGTCGCCGTGGCGCTGGCCGTCCTCATCGACCGTCGTTCGGCCGGCGGCGCGGCCGGGCAGGCGCCCGACGTCAGCCCCGCCGGGCCCGCAGACTAGAGCCATGCTGACGATCAGCCAGCTGGCGGCGTACGCGGGAGTCACGGTCCGCGCCGTCCGCCATTACCACGCCCGGGGATTGCTGGCAGAGCCGGAGCGGGACCACTCGGGCTACCGCAACTACGACGCCGCGGCCGTGGTCGAGCTCATCAAGATCCGCACCCTCGCCGAGGCCGGCGTCCCGCTGGCGCGGGTGCGCGAGCTGCTGGCGGCGGACGAGGCGGAGTTCGCGGCGGCGGTCGCGCAGATCGATCGCCGCCTGCGGGCCGAGATCCGCGACCGGCAGCGCCATCGGCAGCGGATCGCTCAGCTCGCCGCCGGGGACAGCCTCGTGCTGCCCCCGGCGGTGGTGGACTACCTGGACCAGCTCCGCGCCCTCGGGGCGACGGAGGAGATGATCGCCCCCGAGCGCGACGCCTGGATTCTGATGGCGGCCCGCTGGCCGGAGCGCATCGCCGCGATGATGGCCGCCAAGACCGCCCAGCTGGACGATCCCCGGGTCACCCGCATGTACGAGCTGTTCCGTCGCATCGCCGCCCAGTGGGACGACCAGGCACTGTCTGTCGAGGTCGCGGACCTGCTGATCGAGGAGGCCGACCTCCTGCACGAGCTCCTCCAGGAGGCCGAGGCGGCCGGTCGGCTCGACCGGGAGCAGCCTTTCGACGCGAGCTACACCCAGCTCATGGACTCCTTCGCCGACGACGCGCACCCGGTTGTGGCGCACCTGCGGGGGCTGATCGCCGAGCGCGGCTGGAGCGGATGGACCCGCATCGAGCGGCGCACCAGCTGAGCTGGTGCAGGGCGAGGCCAGGTCAGTGCGTCCGTACCGCTGGCCGGGTGCTAGCGGGAGCTAGCATCGCTCGGTCGTGCGGCAGGCGCTCGTCGGCCGGTGATCGGAGCCCGCGCAGCGCCAGGTAGGTGGCCAGGCAGATCTCCCAGGCGAACAGCGGAATCGCGAGGGCCGGCTGCGGGCTCCCGAGCCCGAACAGGACGACGAGATTCATGCCCGCCACGAGCGAGGCACCGACCAGGCCGAGCACCGGGATGAACGGCGCGACCAGCCGGCGGCGCAGAAGGAGCGTGGCCAACACGGCGGCGTTGACCGGGTTGATCAGGCCCGGGCCGACCAGGAAGGTCCAGTCGTGCAGCAGGTGGAAGCCGCTCACCACGGCGGGCTCGAGCCCGGGGGCGGCGGTGCTGGCCGGCCGGGCCACGGCCGGCAGGATCGCGAGCACCCCCACCAGGATGACGGTGGCCTCCAGGGTCCGTAGGGCGACATAACCCAAGGCTGCGCCCCGGCCGTGACGCCGCAGCAACGGGTAGAGCGCCAGTGCGGTGCCCACCACCGCGACCGCCAGTACCACCTCCAGCACGGCCGCGAGCAGCACGGATTCGCGTCCGGCCAAGTGCGCCCCGGGGTCGAACGACGATCCGCCGTACAGGGGGACCGCGGCGACCGAGGTCACCCAGGTGAGGAGGTAGAGCCCGGCCGCGCCGAGCGCCAGGCGCCGTTCAGAGGTGGTCATGGTGGGATCCTTTCGATCGGGAAGGTGTACGTCGTATACCTTGACGCTGAGAAGCGTAGGCGTACGATGTACACCTCGTCAACCGATCGAGCCGTCACCCAGGAGAGCGATGCCGCCCGCGCGCCGGACCATGCGGAAAGGCACCCCGCAGGGCCTCACCTCCGCTCCCGAAGCCCCTTCTCCTGCGGCTCCCGATGCCGCCCTCGCGGCCGCCTCCCAGCGGCCGCCGCGGGAGCGGCGGGAGCGGCTGTCCCGCGCGAAGGTCCTGCGGGCAGGGATCGAGCTCGCCGACGCCGAGGGGCTGGACGCGGTCACCATGCGGCAGCTGGCCGACCGGCTGGGGGTGGTGCCGATGGCGCTGTACAAGCACGTGGCCGACAAGGAGGACCTGATCGACGGCCTGGTGGACACCCTCATCGAGGCGATCCCACCGGCACCGGCCCAGCCGGCCGAGCGATACGCCGACGCCGTCCGGGAAAGTCTGCTCGCGGCGCGCGCGGAGTTGCGGCGGCACCCGTGGGCGCGGCGGGCCATCGAGACCAGGACGGCGCGAACCCCGGCCGTGCTGGGTCACATGGAGCGGATCAGTGCGCTGTTTCTGGGCGCCGGGTTCTCTCCGGACTTGACCCACCACGTCATGCACCTGCTGGGCAACCGGATCTGGGGGTTCAGCCCCGAGCTTTTCCCGGGCGCGCCCGCGGCCTCGTCATCCGCTGCGGCCGGACCGGGCGCGGACGCCGCCGGTGGCGCGGCTGACCAGGGCCGCGTCGCCCGTCGCCGTACCGCTGTCGCTCCCGACCCGGCGCACTACCCGGCCATCGTCGCGATCGCCGCCGACGCCCGAGCGCGGCGCCCCGATGCGGTCGGCTGCGACGAGGACTTCGAATTCGGCTTCGCCCTCGACGTCCTGCTGGACGGCATCGACCGGCTGCACCGAGCGGGGTGGTCCTCCGCGATGTGAATGCCACCACCCCGTGCGACGGCACGGGGTGCTGCCACGGGTTGAGCTCGGGGTGAGCGGGGTCGCCGAGGCGCGAGTGGGGGGCAGCCGGGGGCGGTGGTGCGTCGACGCTGGGTCAGGGGGAAGCGGCGCTCGCACGGCGTAGGGCGGCGTGGATCTGCCCGGCGATCACCTCACGGGCCAGGCGGCCCTCCGTGATCGGCAACAGCGGGTAGGCGTGCACGAGGTCGGGGGCCTCGCGGTAGGTGACCGGGACGTCGGCCGCGCGGAGCTTCGCGACCAGCAGCCGCACGTCGGGGACCACGATGTCGAGGGTGCCGCAGGTGATCACCACCGGGCCCAGGCCGGTCATGTCCCCCTCGATGGGGCTGACCATCGGATCGCTCAGACTCAGGTCGCCGCGCCACGCCTCCGCGAAGACCCGGGTGCCCTCCACCGCCAGCCACGGATCGAGGCGGGCGACCTCGGCGATCTCGGGGTTGTCGAGCCGCGCGTCGACGGCGGGGGCGATGAGGACGGTCAGGGCCGCCGGGGCCCGTCCCGCGTCGCGGCGCCGCAGCGCCGTGGACAAGGCGATCTGCCCGCCGGCGGAGTCCCCCGCGAGGACCAGCGGCCCGTACTCGGCGCTGGCCTGTTCGGCGAGGTCGGCGACGACGGGGACGACCTGGCCCGCCGTGCCGAACGGCGCGAGCGGATAGATGGGCACCACGGCAGCGACCTGCGCCTGGGTGACCACCTGGGCCACGAATCGCCAGTGCAGCGCATGGATCTCGTGCACCCAGCCGCCGCCGTGGGCGTAGACCAGCACGCCCGTGGGCGGGGCCGACTTGGGACGCAGCGTGTACACCGGCCAGCCGGCGAACCGGCCCGCCTCCACCGTGACGTCCGAGCGCAGCAGGCGCTTCGGCGGGGCGTAGCGCAGCGGGCGAGTGGCCAGCGTGCGCAGGTGATTCTCGGCCTCGGCCGGGTCGGCCCAGACCCGCCGGGCGTTCAGCGCCCGCAGCAATCCGGCCGCGGCTCGTGCGGACCAGCTCGGCATCGATCGCTCCGTTCCGTGGTGGACTGCGGCCGGGGATGCCGGGGCATACCCTTCCCCCATGCCGGATTCCAGCCTGCCCGACGATCTGGCTCCGCGGGGCCTAGCCACGGTGCGGTCCCTCATCGCCAAGGGCGTCACCATCCCGAACCCGCTGAGCCTCGACATCGGCGACGACGTGGACGTCGACCGGATCAGCGGCGACGGCGTGGTCGTCCACCCCGGCTGCCGCATCCACGGCGCCAAGACGGTCGTCTCGGCGGGCGTGGTGCTCGGCCGCGAGGGACCGGTCACGGTCGAGAACTGCCGGCTGGGTCCGAAGGTGCAGCTCAAGGGCGGGTACGCCGCCAACGCCGTCTTCCTGCAGGGCGCCTCCATGGGCCTGGGCCACCACGTCCGGGAGGGCTGCCTGCTGGAGGAGGAGGCCAACGGGGCCCACTGCGTCGGACTGAAGCAGACGATCCTGCTGCCCTTCGTGACGCTGGGTAGCCTCATCAACTTCTGCGACGCCCTGATGGCCGGCGGCACGAGCCGCAGCGACCACAGCGAGGTCGGCTCCAGCTACATCCACTTCAACTTCACGCCCAGCGGCGACAAGACGACGCCGTCGCTGTTCGGGGACGTGCCGCGCGGGGTCATGATGCGGGAGCGGCCGATCTTCCTCGGCGGGCAGGGCGGCGCGGTGGGGCCGGTGCGCACGGCGTACGGCTCCGTGGTGGCCGCGGGATCGATCCTGCGCAGCGACGTGCGCACCGAGGACACCCTGACCGTCGTCGGCGGGATGCAGTCCCTGTCGCAGGCGTTCGAGCCGGACAGCTACCGCAATCTCACGACGCTGCTGGCCAAGAACCTGCGCTATCTGGCCAACCTCGACGCGCTGGAGCAGTGGTACCGCCACGTGCGCCGGCCCTTCTTCGCCGCCCAGCCGCTGGGCGAGCTGGTCTACGAGGGTGCCCTGGAGATGCTCGCGCTCGCGCGCGCGGAGCGGGTGGCCCGGCTCCGCAAGCTTGCCGGCCGGTTGCCGCAGGTCAACGACGCGCAGCGCACCTTCGTCGCGCAGGCGGACGCTGTGGCGGCGATCTTCGGTACGGCGTCGCCGGCGCCCGATCGGGGCCTGGTGGCGGCGCTGGCCGCCGAGGCCGAGCGCGGCGTTGCCTATCTCGACGCGGTGCGGGCCCTGCGCTCGGAGGACGTGGCGCTCGGCGTGGGCTGGCTGTCCGAGGTGGTGGAGAGCCAGTACGGCCGGGCGACCGCGCTGCTGCCGGCGGTGGCCCGACTCCCGATGGGCTGACGACCCGCGCCCGTCGACTCCGAACGGGCGCCGTCGGAACGAACCGGACCACATCGGAATTACTCCATGAATTTGTCCCCGGTTCATTTCCCGGATCTTGACGTTCCAGAGAAAACCTTGTGGAAAGCATGACGCTCGGCAGTAACACGGCTCGGGACGTGCTCCACGAAGGTATGACGCATGAAGCCCCTCGTCATTCGCAGCGCGCTCGTCGCGTCGCTCGGCGGTCTGATCTTCGGATTCGACACGGCCGTGATCTCCGGCACCACCGATTCCCTCAAGCGCGTGTTCGAACTCGACGACGGCGGACTCGGCTTCACGGTGACGACCGCGCTCCTCGGCACCATCGTCGGGGCGCTCACCGCGGGCAAGCCGGCCGACCGCTACGGCCGCCGCACGATGCTCTTCGTCATCGGCGTCCTGTATGTCATCGGCGCCCTCGGCTCGGCCCTGACGGGCAGCCACGTCCTCTTCATGATCGCCCGATTCCTCGGCGGGGTCGGTGTCGGCGCCGCATCGGTCTGCGCGCCGATCTACACCGCGGAGGTCGCCCCACCCGCCGTACGCGGTCGCCTGGTCGGGCTCGTGCAGTTCAACATCGTCCTCGGCATCCTGCTGGCCTACCTGTCGAACACGATCATCCGCCAGGCCATCGGCGGCGACGACGCGTGGCGCTGGATGTTCGGCGTGATGGCCGTCCCGGCCGTCATCTTCCTGGGGCTGCTGTTCGGGGTGCCCGAGACGCCGCGCTGGCTGATGTCCGTGGGCCGTCGCGAGCAGGCCGAGGCCATCTCCCGCCGGCTGTGCAGCACGGAGGAGGAGAGCCGCCAGCAGATCAGCGAGATCCACGAGTCGCTGGAGGCGCAGAAGGACCAAGAGTCGGTGGCGTTCTTCACCAAGCCGCACGCGAAGGTCATCATGCTCGCCTTCATGATCGCGATGTTCAACCAGATGTCGGGCATCAACGCGATCCTCTACTACGCCCCCGTCGTCATGGAGAAGGCCGGCGCCTCGACGGACTCGGCGTTCCTCATGAGCGTCGCCGTCGGCTTCATGAACCTCATCGCGACCATGGCCGCCCTGACCGTCATCGACCGCATCGGGCGCCGCTCCCTCATGCTCGTCGGCTCGATCGGCTACATCCTGTCGCTGGGCTTCCTCGCCGGCGTCATGTTCGCCTACGACGGGCACTACGACAGCACGTCCTCGATCCTCGTCCTGGTGGGCCTGCTCGCCTTCATCGCCAGCCACGCCTTCGGCCAGGGCTCGGTGATCTGGGTGTTTATCTCGGAGATCTTCCCGAACCGGATCCGCGGGCGCGGCCAGAGCCTCGGCTCGCTGACGCACTGGGTCTTCGCGGCGGTCACCTCCTGGGCCTTCCCACCGATCGTCGGGGCCCTGGGCGGCGGCGTCGCTTTCTCGATCTTCGCCGTGTTCATGGTCGGCCAGCTCCTCTGGGTGCTGAAGGTGATGCCCGAGACCAAGGGCGTCCCGTTGGAGGAGATGGAACGCAAGCTCGGGCTCGTCCACGACCCCGCCGCCGCGGCTCACCCGGGGAGCCGGGCATGAAGATCCTCGCCCTGGGAGAGGCCCTGGTGGACGTCGTGGACACCGGCGGCGAGGTTACCGAACACGTGGGCGGGAGCCTGCTCAACGTCGCTTGTGGCCTGGCCCGGCTCGGCCTCGACGCGACCATCGCCGCATGGATCGGCCGCGACGAGCGCGGGGACCGACTGCGCCAGTGGGCCGAGTCGTCCGGGGCGGCGTTCGCCCCGGGTAGCGATGCCGCGGACCAGACGCCCGTGGCGTACGCGAAGATCGACGCGGCCGGGCGCGCGACGTACACCTTCGACCTCACCTGGGACGTGCCCGACCTGGACGTGGGCACGTACGGCCACGTGCACACCGGCAGCATCGCGGCGACGCTGGAGCCGGGTGGCGCCAAGGTGCTCGACGTCGTACGGCGTACGGCGGGGACCGTCTCCTACGACCCCAACGTGCGGCCCGCGCTGATGGGAAGCCCGGAGGCCGTGCTGCAGCGCGTCGAGGACATCGTCGCGGCGAGCGACCTCGTCAAGGCGAGCGACGAGGACGTGGCGTGGCTGTACCCGGGGCGGCCGATTGCGGATGCGGCCCGTCGTTGGCTGGAGCTCGGCGCCGGGCTCGTGGTCGTGACGCGTGGGCCCGACGGCGCCTCCGTGTATCTCGGAAGTGGCGAGACGTACGACGAGCCCACCGCCGCCGTCGATGTCGGCGACACCGTCGGCGCCGGCGACTCCTTCATGGCCGGGCTGGTGGCGAAGCTGTGCGAGCTGGGTTACCTCGGCGGCGACCAGGCCGCGGCCCGGCTGCGGTCGGCGACCTGGGACGAGCTGCGGCCGGCCCTGCGGCAGGCCATCGCGACCTCGACCATCACGGTGAGCCACCGGGGGGCGTACGCCCCCACCCCGGACGAGGTGGCCGGGCTGCTGGCCAGCCTGGCGGGGTAGCTCCCCGCCGCTGGGCTTTGGGCGGCATGCGCCGGTTTGTCGGCAACGCCCGGCTGTCTAAGGCGGGTCGTCGTCGCCGGCGGCGACTAGATTTGCGAGGGACCGCGTACGTCGTTCGAGCCCAGGAGTTCCCATGCCCGACCAGCCGGATGTTGCGAACACCGAGGCAGGCACCCGCCAACCCAGCAACCGCATCGGCACCGACTTCCACCTGAACGAGAAGTTCGTCGAGGTCGTCGGGCCGCAGAAGGCGCAGGCGCTCGTCGACCTGCTGAACCGCATGGTCGAGGAGCACGACGGCGCGCCGATCAGCGAGGTCGCAGACCGGCTGCGGCAGCACCTCGGGGGCATCGGGGTCCAGATGAGCGAGCCGGAGATCGACAGCTTCGCCGACCAGATCGTGCGCTCGGAGCGTTCCGTCGGCGAGGTCGAGACCAACCCGAACGAGGCGTAGCCCCGGCGCCGGGGGATACCGGCGAGTAGTCTGGCGCGCATGGCCGAGGCGCTGATCGTCGATGTCGTCCGCACCCCCTCCGGCCGGGGCAAGCCCGGCGCCGCGTTGTCCGGTATCCATCCGGCCGAGCTCCTCGCGACGGTGCTGCGCGCCCTGGTGGCGCGCACCGGCATCGACCCCGGCGCCGTCGACGACGTGATCTGCGGCTGCGTGCTCCCGGTGCGCGGCCAGGCGTTCAACATCGCCCGCACGGGCCTGCTCGTCGCGGGCTACCCCGAGACCGTCCCGGGGGTGACCATCGACCGCCAGTGCGGGTCGAGCCAGCAGGCCGTGCACTTCGCCGCGCAGGGGGTGCTGGCGGGCTCGTACGACGTGGCGATCGCGTGCGGCGTCGAGCAGATGAGCGGGATCCCGATGCCGACCCCGGCGATGGACGCCGCGCCGTTCGCGCCGCTGGCCGCGCGCTTCCCGAGCCTGCCCCACCAGGGCATCTCCGCCGAGCTCATCGCGGCCCGCTGGGGCCTGTCGCGCGCGGACTGTGATGCGTACGCCGCGCGCAGCCACCGGCTCGCCGCGTCGTGCGCGGCCGACGGGGCCTTCGCGCGGGAGATCGTGCCGGTGAGCCTGCCGGACGGCACGGTGGTTGACACCGACGAGACGATCCGGGCCGCGACGACGCCGGAGAGCCTCGCGGGGCTCGCGCCGGCCTTCCATTCCGAGAAGGTCGCCGCCCGCTACCCGCAGATCGAGTGGGTCATCACGCCGGGCAACTCCTCGCCGTACACCGACGGGGCCTCGGCGGCGTTGATCGTCAGCGAGGCGGCCGCGGCGCGGTGGGGGCTGACGCCGCGCGCGCGGATCGCGGCGCTGGCCGCGGTGGGATCCGACCCGGAGTACATGCTGACCGGGCCCATCCCGGCGACCGCGAAGATCCTGGATCGGTCCGGGCTGAGCCTGGACGACATGACGACGTACGAGGTCAACGAGGCGTTCGCGCCGATCCCACTCGCCTGGGCCAAGGAGCTCGGCGCCGACCCGGAGCGGGTGAACCCGCGCGGCGGCGCGATCGCGCTGGGCCACCCGCTGGGCGCCTCGGGCACCCGGCTGCTCGCGACGATGGTCAACCACCTGGAGGCGACCGGCGGTCGGTACGGGCTGCAGACCATGTGCGAGGGCGGCGGGATGGCCAACGCGACGATCGTGGAGCGCCTCTGACCGCGTCAGCTCCGGGCCTGGTCCGGGGTTGGCGTCACGCCGCGCGATCAATACCTCGGTGATCGCCTCGTCGGAGGCCACCACCGGAGGTATTGATCGTCACGGCAAACGCCTCACCGCAGCTGGGTGGTCTCCTTGCGTGCCGTCGTGGCCTGCACCCACGTCAGGTCCTCGTTGCGGCACCCGAAGCTGGCGTACAGGTCCAGCTGGTCGGCGTAGTGCCGGGACTTCGTGCCGTCCGGCGCGATGAAGCCCGACTGACCGGGCGGAGCCGCGATGCAGAGCCGCGCCTGGCTGCGGTCGGAGCGCAGGACGGCCATGTTGTTCTCGGTGCCGCGGTCGGCATACTCCGGCCCCACCAGCGCCTCGTCCGCGCCGGCCTGCGGCACGCCGAGGAAGTTCTTGTAGCTGTAGCCGATCCGGGAGATCGGCACCGTCCAGGTGGCGAGGTTGGTGCCCTTGCTGGCCCGCAGGCTCGCCATCGCCTCCTGGTAGGTGGCCAGCAGCACGTCCTGGGGGTTGGTGCCGTTGAAGAAGTCCGTCTTCTGCGGCACCCCCGCCTTGGCGCCGAGGATGCCGTTGTAGACGAGCTTCAGCCCGGCCGCCGGCCGCACCGACAGCTGCTCGACGGGCCGGGCGTAGCCGGCGCCGGAGTACGCCGCGAAGACGTCCGCCGGGAGGTCGTCCGCCAGCACCTTCTTGACCAGGATGGGCAGCCAGGTCCGCATGATGGCGGGCTGCGGCCCGTCGTACACGCCGTCGCCGTTGCGGTCCCGCGTCTCGCCCGACCACGTCGTGACCAGCTCGACGTCCTTGCGGACCGGGTCGTTCTTCGGCAGGCCGGCGACGGCGGCCGTCAGCGTCGGGGCCAGGTAGCGCAGGTTGAGGTCCGCGAAGGAGAACTTCTGGTTGAGGTCCCACAGCTGCTGGGCGGTGAAGGTCCGCTGGGAGGACAGCGCCGCGTTGATCTCGGTGACGCGGTCGACCACGGACCAGTTGCCGTAGTCGTTGTTGAACCCGGGGGCGGCCTGGTTGTTCCAGTTGGCGATGTAGCCCTGGGCGGGGTTGAACGTCCACGGGTTGGCGCTCGGCGGGTTGATGCCCTTCCACTCCATGGACCCGTCGCCGACGGCGGGCAGGCGGACGTCCTGGTTGTCCGGCCGGACGGGGAGGCGACCCGGGCTGACGTAGCCGATGTTGCCGTCCTTGTCGGCGTAGTACCAGTTGATCGAGATCGCGAACTGGCCGGCCAGCTCCTTGAATTCGGCGAAGTTGCGGGCCTTGGCGAGCTTGACCCAGGCGAGCAGGGAGCCGACCTCGTAGCCCTCCCAGGACCGCTTCTTGCTGTAGGCGACGCCCTTGGCCGCGTCGACCGAGGTCACCGGCCCGTGGACGGTGCGGACCACGTCGTGCGCCACGTCCGCGGCGCCCTTCACCTTGATGGTCTCGGTGCGCACCGTCATGTCGCGGTAGTCGCCGTTGAACAGGTAGCGGCGCGGGTTGGCGGGGTCGAGCTTCTCGGCGTACATGTCGACGACGTTCATCGGGCCCGCGGTCGCGCCCCAGGAGATGTCCCGGTTGGTGCCGAAGATGACGGCTGGGTAGGCGAACGGGGTGTTGCCGGCCATGTCGTAGCCCGCGCCGTGCAACCCGATGCCGAAGACATAGCCGGGGTTGAACCACTGGAACTGCGGGCCGTTGATCAGCACGGAGTTCGCGTCGGCGGTCTTGGCCTTGCCGGTGATCCAGATGTTGGATGCCTTCGGGCCGACGTCGGGCCAGCGGTCGCCGCCGGCCCGAGTCGACATCTCCACGCCCGCGTCGCGCAGCTCCGGCGAGACGCCCGCCTGCCCGGTGCCGGCCTTTCCGGGAGCGGCGGGGGTGGCAGGAGCGGCGGGGGTGCCCGGGCGGGGGACCGTCGTCGGCGCGAGCGCGTCCTCGGGCCAGACCAGCTGGTCGAAGAGGGCGCGTCCCTTCTCCGGACCGTACGCCGTGGTCAGCTGTGCCAGCACCTGGGCGTTGGGGATCTCGGCCGTCGAGTCGCTGTAGCGGTTCGCCATCGTCCCGACCCAGACCATGGCGACGTCGTACGCGGACCACCGACTCGGCGTGAACCCATAGTCGGTGAACTGCTTCGGCAGGAGCTGGCCCGGGTTGGCGGCGACGGCGTCGAGCCACTCGTTCATCCCCGCGGCGTAGCCGTCGAAGACGTCCCGGTCCTCCTGGGGCAGCGCGGCGATCTGCTCCTTGATGGAGTCCGGGCTGGCGCCGGTGCGGGTGTCCTTGTCGAGGGCCAGGTACTCAGCGCCGAGCACCTCGGCGACCGTGCCCTGGGTGGCCCGCCGGGACATCTCCATCTGGAAGAGCCGGTCCTGGGCGACGGCGTAGCCGAAGCCGCGGAACAGGTCGTACGTCGTGGCGGCGTAGACATGGGGAATGCCGTAGTCGTTGCGAACGATGGTGACAGTGCCCGACCGACCGGGCTTGTCGCGGGTGTGGCTGGGCTCGGCCTGGGCCGCGGTGCTGCCTAGCGCAAGCGCGAGGGCGGCGACGCTCGCGACGGTGATGCCCGGCGGGCGGCGGAAATGGCGAGCGGCGGATTGGCGAGCGGGGCGGGGGCGGGCCAGAGTCATGCGCGATCTCCCTCGACGTCATTGTCGGCCCCGGCGTTGCCGGCCGGGTGCGCGTCAGCCTAGGGCGAGGGCCGCTCCAACACAGTCATATTGGACACGTGTCCGGGACTTTGCGAAACTCCGGTTCGGGACAGTCCCGGATCGGAGGGTGGACGACCATGGGCGCGGACGCCGGCGAGGAGCTGCTGCGGCGCGGGGACCTCGGCGCCGCCCGGGCCGCGTTCGCCGAGGAGGCCGCGGTGGCCGAGGCGGCCGGCGACGCACCCGCCTTTGCCCGAGCCGCCCTGGGACGCAGTGGGCTATGGGTGCACGACTACCGATCCCAGCTGGACCGGG
The DNA here is from genome assembly GCA_016699675.1 of Austwickia sp. Classification (NCBI taxonomy): domain Bacteria; kingdom Bacillati; phylum Actinomycetota; class Actinomycetes; order Micrococcales; family Dermatophilaceae; genus Austwickia; species Austwickia sp. Next base: position 1,758,253 of record CP064985.1, read on the forward strand.
CCGAGGTGGCGGCCTGCCAGGAGCGCGCGTTGGCCGGGTTGGCCGCGGCGGATCCGCTGGCTCGACGGTTGCGGCTCAGGTGGGAGGCCGAACGCCGCTACGGCGGCGGCGACGACGCCGCGATCGACGCACTGCTGGTGGAGGCACGCGCTGCCGACGAGCCCACGTTACTGGCCGACGCGCTGCACCTCGCCGGGCAGTGCCTCCTGGGACCACAGCACGCTTCGCGGCGACTGGACCTGGCGGAGGAGCTGATCGCACTGTCGCCCATCACGGGTCGCCCCAACGATGGGCTGCTGGGCTTGGCGCACCGAGCGCTCTGCCTGCTCGAGCTCGGCGACGGCCGCTCTGGTCGCGCGATCGCCGAGCTGCGCGCCGGCCTCGCCGCCGACGACCATGCCGCCCTGCGCTACGTCCTCGACACCGTCGAGGTGTTGCGCGCCGTCGGCTCGGGTCGGCTCGGCGAGGCCGAATCGCTCGCGCATGCCGCCCACGAGCGGGGGGTCGCGGTCGGCGATGCCGACGCCGACACCTGGCACGCGGCCCAACTTCTCGCGATTCGATGGTTTGAGGGCCGCGGCGCCGAGATGCTCGCGATCTGCGAGGCCTTCATCGACGCGGTGGACGTGGCCGAGCCGGCCGCGGCGGCGTTCGTGGCGGCGGGCGGAGTGGCCGCCGTCGAATGTGACCGAGACGACGTTGCCCGGGCCTGTCTGGCCCGACTGCGGGCAGGCCCCGGTGCCCTGCCCGTCTCGACCAGTTGGCTCGCCGCGCAGTTCGGCATTGGCGAGATGGTCGTCGCCCTTGGCGACACCGATGCCGCGATCGAGCTGATCCGGACGCTGACGCCCTACGCGGGCCGGCCCGCCATCGTCAGCCGGGGCGTCGTCACGTTCGGGTCCACCCACCGTCCGCTGGGCCTGGCAGCGGCCACCATCGGGCGCTGGGAGGATGCCGTCGCCCATTTGTCCCAGGCGCTGCGGGACGACCTGGCCACCGGCACCGTGGTGGCCGTCCCGCACACGCAGTGGAGCCTCGCGGACGCGATGGAGGGCCGCGGCGCGCCGGGGGACGTCGAGGAGGCCGCTCGGTTGCGACGGCTGGCGGTGGAGCAGGCGGAGGCCTGGGGGTTGACCGGCCGGGCCGTGGCCTGGCGAGAGCGGCTGGCGCCCCGGGCCGTGACGCTGCGGCGAAGGGGCCGGACCTGGGACCTGTCCCTGGGTGCCCGCCATGCCGAGCTGCCCACCACGGTCGGGATGGGCTACCTCGCCGAGTTGGTCGCCAACCCCGGGGTGGAGATCCCCGCGGCAGAACTGGTCAGCCGGTACGCCGTGGGACAGGCCCGCGCCGAGAACGTCCTCGATGATCAGGCGATTCGGGCCTACCGGGCCAGGATCAGCCAGCTGCGTGGGGCGATCGAGGACGCCGACGCGACGGGGGACGTGGTAGCCGGGACCCGGGCCGAAACGGAACTGGACGCCATCATGGGGGAGTTGGCCCGGGCCACCGGGCTGCGTGGTGAACCGCGGGCGTTCGCCGACGCCAACGAACGGGCCCGCGTTGCGGTGCATCGAGCGATTCATCGCGCATTGGCCGCGATCGACCGGGCGGACCCGGAGATCGGGGGCGTCCTGCGGCGGCGTGTCAGCACGGGCGTCCGATGTCTCTACGACCCCGAGTGAGACTGACTCCCTGCGACGAACTCGGTCTCGGGCGGACCAGGCATCCCATCCGGCCCCGCGACGGCCGACTTGGCCGACCCGAGACGACCCGGGACGCGCCGGGACGTGCCCGTACGACGGGGACGTGCCGAGGCGACACGGCGATGGCACGGCACGGCACGGTCGCGTCACGCCGAAGGGGCAGGCGGTGAACAGGCACCGCGGCAAACCCTTGGAGGTCAGATGTTCCCCGCCCCACAGGCCCGCACCGACGGCCCGCACCAGCTCGCTCGCCCCTGGTGCATCCGACCGCTGACGGACGGCGACGAGCCCGCCGTACGGCAGGTGTTCGCCGCGCTGTCCGGCCCCTCCCGCCTGATGCGCTTCCACGCGCCGGTGCCCCGGTATCCCAGCACGTGGTGGCGCACGCTGGGACGGGTTCGACCCGGGGCGGCGGACGTCGCCCTGGCCTGGGCCGGCGAGGCGCCCATCGGGCACGTCATGTGGACTCGCATGGTCGGCTCGGAGGCCGACCTCGCCGTCGCCGTCGTCGACTCCTGGCAGGGGCGCGGGGTGGGCCACGGCTTGGTCGAGCACGCCGCCCGCACAGCCGTCCGGGTCGGCATCACCCGCTTCAGCTGCTCCATCCACCCAGACAATAGGTCCGCCCGGCGGTTGGCCCGCTCGGTCGGCGCGGATCCCCAGCACGGCGGACGCGAATGGCAGGTGGACCTGGCGGCCGGGGCATGGGCCGGGATGCCGCCCCCGCACGCAGCGGGTGAGTTCCGCCGGTCCATTGCCGGAGGTGCGGCAGCATGACCGCCGTCGACAACGCCGTACGGCGGGTCCCGCCGCCAAGCGCCGACCCCTTCTACGCGCCCGTGTCCACCGCCGCACCCCCCGGGACGGTCCTGCGGGTCCGTGCGGTGACGATCGCCACGCGGGTGGCGTGTCTGGCCCAGCAGGTCGTGTACGCCTCGACGGACACGCTGGGCCGGGCGACTGCCATGTCGGGCACCGTGCTGGTGCCGGAGCCGAGGTGGCCCGGTCGCCCGCCGGCGCTGGTGAGCTTCGGTGTCGGCGTGCACGGGCTGGCCCGGGACGCCGCACCGAGCCACCAGCTGGTTGCCGGCACCGAGGTTGAGTTGCCGCTGATCGAGGCGGCGCTGGCGCGGGGCTGGGCGGTGGCCGTCGCCGACGGCGAGGGGCTGGGCATGCCGGGCCCGCACACGTACGGCGCGGGTCGGGCGGGCGGGCACGCCATGCTCGATATCGCGCGCGCGGCGATGCGGTCCACGCCCGGCCTGCACCGAGCGACGCCCCTGGCGCTGTGGGGCTACTCCGAGGGGGGCCGGTGCGCGACGTGGGGTGCCGAGCTGGCTTCGACGTACGCGCCTGAACTCCCCCTGGTCGCGCTCGCCGCCGGCGGAGTCCCCACCGACCTGTACGTCGTGGCCCGCACGATCGACGACGGCCCCTTCGCGGGGCTCAATCTGGCGGTGCTCGTCGGTCTGGCCCGCGCGCACGAGCGTCCCGAACTCCTGGAGATCCTGACCGAGCGGGGTCTGCGGGCCGCGCGGCGCGCCGAGAATCTCGACGTGATCGGCCTGGTCCTGGGCTGTCGGCGGCCGTTGGCCACGCTCACGGTCCGTGCCCAACCATGGGACGATCCGCACTGGCGCGACCTGCTCGAGCGCGAACGGGCCGGCCGGGGGCTGCCGCGGGTGCCGGTCTACCTGTACCACGCGGACCAGGACGGCATCGTCCCGCCGCACTTGGGCCGTGACCTGGCGCGGTCCTACCGCGACCGCGGCGCGGACGTCACCGCCGTCGAGGTCGAGGCGCCGGATCACCTGTCGGGTGCCCATCTGGGAGCCGCCGGGGCGCTCCGCTGGCTCGCTCGGTACCTGCCGGGCAGGGAGTAGGAGCGCAGGCGAGCCGCGTCGCCCGCGGGGCCCGAGCGCGCCGCGGGTCGGGTAGGCGGCGCCGCCCGACGCTACGACGTACGGTCGCCGCCGGAAGCCCTCGGGGCGCCGGGCGGCGGGGCCTCGTGCACGCCGAAGGCGTCGCTGACGACCGAGGCGACGTACGCCGAGTGGGGCACCCCTCCACTGCGCTGGCCACCCCGGTGGGGTGGAGCTGCACGTCGTACGGTGGGGGCGCGGAAGCGCCGGGTCGCTGCAGCGTGACCCGCACCGTCGTCGCGTCGGTGCCGGCCAGGGGGAGGTCGACGAACCCCGCCACCAGCACGGACCGCTGGTTCGGCTCGCCGGCCAGGGTGGTCGTGCGGCAGGTCTCGGCGAGGCAGAGGGTGGCCGTCAGGTCGGCCCGGCCCTGCGCGTCGGTGGCGCCGTCGACGGCGGAGATCCCCACGCCGCTGACCGCCCCGGCGGCTGGGCACGCCTGCGCCACGCCCTGTTGCCCGCAGCCGGCCAACGCCATGCTTGCGGCGGCGACCGTCCCGAGGAGGGTCGCGGTTCGTCCGGCTCGTCTCGCCGCGCCCGTCGTACGCACGCGTTCCACGGTAAGCGCGGCAGGCCTTTGGGCTGGTGAGGACCCGCGCGAGTCGCCCTGGGGCGCTCGTTGCTCAGGGTCTAGACGACCGAAAACCGCTCCGGCGCAGCCCGGCCCGTGAGGCCGCGGAGTGCCTCGGCGTACCGGTCGCTCTCCCCGGCCAACCCCGCGGCGAAGGCGAGCGCGACGACGCGGGCGCCGACGGGGGATTCTGCGGGCAGGCTCAGCGCCCGGCGCAGGTCATCGGTGTGCACGACGAGCTCGAAGATCCGCGACGGCAGGTAGTCGGCCAGCCGCATGACCCCGGCCAGCGTCGCGCATGGCGCGTCGTCGCCGTGCGCGGCGATGTCGGTCGTCGCCGTCTCGAAGAGGCTCCGCAGGCCCGCCACCGGGTCCGCCCCCAGGGCCCGCCCGGCGACCCGGCCGCGCTCGGTGACGGCCGCCGGGTCCGTCGCGACGAGCGCCAGCGCTCGGACGTAGTCGAAGGCATGCGCCAGCTCGATGGCGCGTCCGGCGCCGCTGGCCAGGTATTCCGACACCGTCACGAAGGACCGTGACGTGTGCCCGACCAGGTCCCGGATCGTCCATTCGCCGAGGCCGGGGCTGTCCCACGCGTCGGGTGGTACGGCGCCCGCGGTCGCCACGAGCGCGCGGCCCGCCTCGGCGTAGTCGGTGCGCAGCTGCTGGGGATCGAAGCCGACCGTACGGCGAGTCTGGTTCATGGCGGGCACTGTAACGAGCGCGGCGCGTCCGCGGAACGGCCTCGCCGTCGGAGCGAGCACGGCGCCGGGCGGCACCCAGGTCAGCACGCGAAGCGGGCGCGGTACGCCGTGGGGGACGTGCCGATGACGCGCCGGAAGTGGGTCCGCAGCACGACTGGCGAACCGAACCCGACGCGGGAAGCGACCTGCTCGATCGAGAGATCGGAGGCCTCGAGAAGGTGCCGCGCCGCCGCCACGCGCTGGTGGCTGAGCCACTGGTGCGGCGTCGTCCCGGTCTCCGCGGCGAACCGACGGGCGAAGGTCCGCGGCGACAGGTGCGCGTGGGCGGCCATCGACTCCGCCGAGTGCTCGCCGTCGAGGTGCTCGGCGAGCCAGTCCAGCAGGGGCGCCAGGCTGTCGGCGGCGCAGGGGGGCACCGGGCGGTCGACGTACTGCCGCTGGCCACCCTCCCGTTGCGGGGGGACGACCATGCGGCGCGCGATGTATGTCGCGACGGAAGCCCCCAGCTCCCGACGGACGACGTGCAGGCAGGCGTCGATCCCGGCTGCCGTGCCCGCGCTGGTGACGAGCCGCCCCTCGTCGACGAAGAGGGAGTTGTCGTCGACGGTGACGGCGGGGTGCCGGCGGGCCAGTTCGGCGCCGTACATCCAGTGCGTCGCGCATTGCCGCCCGTCGAGGAGGCCGGTGGCGGCGAGCGTGAACGCCCCGGAGCACATCGACAGCAGGATGGCGCCCTCGTCGTACGCCGTGCGCAGGGCCTGGATCACGGCGGAGTCGGGGGCCACGTCGCCCGGGTCAGTGGCGCCGATGATCACCAGGTCCGCGCCGCGCAGCCCCTCCAGGCCGTGCGACGGCAGGAGCGCGATCGCCGCCGCGTGCTTGGTGCGTACCGGTCGGCCGGGATCCGCCGCGCACACCCGGAATTCGAACCCGGGAGCCCCTTCTGCGGTGCGATCGATGCCGAAGACCTCTGCGCCGATGGCGAACTCGAACAGCGACAGGGGCTCCAGGGCCAGCGCGGCGACGGTGCGCAACATGGCCCGACCCTAGCTGGCGAGAATCTTTCGCACAATGTCATCTGTGCCGCTCGTGGCAGTATCGCGATGAGCGAACCATTAACGCCATGGACATCGTCTTCGCCATCCTGACCCTCCTTGCCCTCGCCGCCGCCCTCGAACACCGGCATCGCCGTACGTTCAACGATCCCGATCCTCGCCGGCCCGATCCCCGCCGGCCCGATCCCGACGACCCCGACCGGAGGCGCGCCGTGGCGGAGTTGCGTGCCGCCGCGGGTCGGCGAGACTCGACGGTACGCCGGGTGGGTGCCGCGCTGGCCGCCGCGGGCTCGGCGGTTCCGCACCACGCGCCGCGGAATTGGCGGGTGGTGCGGCCCGGAGGACCGACCGCGGCACCGCGTGCCGCTGACACGTGAGCCGCCGACGCGTGAAGCCGCCGACGGACAGCCCCTGCGTGGGCGTCCGGCGGCGGCTTCTCGCGGCTGGTCAGGCTTCGAGAACCGAGCGCGTGACCGCGTTCTGCTCGGTGAGCACACCCGTGATGATGTTCTGGGCCTCGTTGATGCGGTTGATCGTCTCGGTGACCTGCTGCAGGGCGGTCACGACGCTGCTGGCGTCCGACTGGATCGCCGTCACCTTGCCGTCGACCTCCTCGGTCGCCTTCGCCGTCTCGCGCGCCAGGTCCTTGACCTCGTTGGCCACGACCGCGAAGCCCTTGCCCGCCTCGCCGGCGCGCGCGGCCTCGATCGTCGCGTTGAGCGCGAGGAGGTTGGTCTGCTCGGCGATGCCGGTGATGACCTTGACGACGTTGCCGATCTCGATGCTGCTCGTGTTGAGGTGATCGACGATGGCGCTGGCGTTCGACGCGATCTGCTGCGCGTCGCCGGCGACCCGGCTCGCCTCGATAACGTTCTTCTCGACCTCGGTGATCGAGCTCAGCAGCTCGGTGCCGGCCGTCGTGATCCGGTCCTGGGCGCGATGCCGCTCGATGGCGCTCGAGACCAGGAACGCGACGTTGTTCAGGGCCGTCTCGCGGTCCTGCGAGAGCACCAGGGTGCGGGTGTTGAAGAAGTCCATCGTGCCGATGACCTCGTCGTGAACGATGATCGGAAGGCAGACGCCGGACTTCACGCCGGCGCGCTGGGCGGCGGGGGCCCGGACGCAGTCGGTGACCGTGCCCAGGTCGGGCTCGAAGACCAGGGCGCGCGACGACCAGGTCCGCCCGGCCAGGCCGACGCCCGACGCGAAGGTCGCGTCCCGGGTGACCTGAGCGAATTCGGGGCTGGGGGCGGCGCCGGACTCCACGCTGTTGCGGAGCACCTTCTCGGCGGGGTCGACGGCCCAGAACGACCCGTACTCCCAGCCGAACTCGGTCCGCGCCGTGTCGAGCGCCGCGCGGACGGTGTCCTCCTCGCCGCGCGCCGCGGCGGTGGCGCGCACGACCGTGTTGATCGCCGCCATGTCCTTCTGCGCCTCGGCGCGCCGGCCGGCCTCGGTCACCCGGTCGAGGGCCTGGCTGACGAGCTTGCCCACCGTCTCCAGAACGATCAGGCGGATGGGGCCCGGGGTGTGACCGGGGTCGGTGAAGAAGTCCATCGTGCCGACGACCTTGCCCTCGACGAACAGGGGAAAGGCGACCGCCGAGAGGATTCCGCTCTGGCGGGCGACGGGGGCGCGGACGCAGTCGGTGACCTCGGACAGGTCAGCGGCGAAGAGCAGCTTCTTCTCCTTCCAGGCCCGGCCGGCGAGGCCGATGCCGTGCGGGAAGGAGGCCTCGCGGGTCACTCGCTGGAAGGCCTCGCCCACCGAGCCGGACTCCTTGCGGAACTCCAGGGCGTTCGTGTCGGGGCTGATCCACCAGCACGAGGCGTAGTTGCAGGCGAACGACTTGCGTACGCTGTCCAGCGCAACCGAGATCGCCTGGTCCGTGCTGGTCGCGGCGCCCAGCTTCTCGGCGACGTCGGCCAGCGCGGAGACATAGCCGCGCAATTCGTCGTCGTGGGAGGTGGTGGCTGCGGCGCTGGGACGGTGGGCGCGGGACAGCAGGCTCACGGCGGGGTCCGCTTCTGCTTAAAGACTTGGGTCGTTCGTGAGAATCGGCGCAAACGCGGCTTTCCTTACCCCGATAACGAAACTCGTGGCCCAACGCTGGCCCCCGTGTGCGCAAGGATGGTGCGGTCGTCGGTCGGGGTGGGAGCGGGGGAGACGGACTCATGGGATCTCGGACCGGGCGGGTCGTGGCGGCCGTCGTCGCGCTCCTGCTCATCGCAGGCGCCGCGGTCGGGTATCGGGTCGTGCAGGATCGGCGCCGCGCCGACGCGTTGGCGGCGGCCGCGGCCACGCTGGCGACGACGCTGACCACCGGCGACAACCCCGGTGCGGTCATCGACGGGGCCCCCGACCTCAAGGCCCTGCTCACCGACGCCAGCGACCTCCAGCATCGCGTCGACGTCGTCAGCACCCGCGTGGACGGTGAGCGCGGGTCCGCCCAGCTGCGCCACTCCTGGACCCTGCGGCGCGGCGATCCCGACTTCACCTACCCGGCGGACGCCACCTTCGTGGAGCGCGACGGCCGCTGGTACGCGTCCTGGCAGCCCGGCCTGCTGGCCCCGGGGCTGGCGGACGGCGAGCGGCTGCGCGCCCAGCGCACGCCGGCCACCCGCGCGGACATCCTCGACGCCGCCGGGCAGCCGATCGTCACCCAGCGACCCGTCCAGCGGGTCGGCATCGACCGTGGGCAGGTCTCCAAGGAGGTCGCGACGGCCTCCGCGGCCCGCCTCGCCGAGGCGATGGGCCTGGAGGTGCCACCGTACGTCGAGTCCGTGGCGGCCGCCGGCGAGAAGGCGCACGTCGTCGCCATCGTCGTGCGCGATCACAGCCCCGAGCTGGCCAAGGCGAAGACGCTGAGCCTGCCCGGCCTGCTGCTGCAGCCGGACCAGCTCCCGCTCGCGCCCACCGCGACCTTCGCCCGGCCCATCCTGGGCACCGTCGGCGAGGCCACCAAGGAGCTCGTCGAGAAGAGCGACGGACGCGTCAAGGGCGGTGAGGTGACCGGGCTCAACGGGCTGCAGGCGTCGCTCGACCCGGTGCTCGCCGGCCGGGCGGGGGAGGCGCTGCACGCGGTACCCGCCGCGGGTGGGTCGCCGCGACTCCTTTCGGCCGCCGCGCCCGCGGCGGGCACCCCTGTGCGGCTCACCCTCGACACCCGCGTGCAGACCGCCGCGGAGGCTGTCCTCGCCCCGCTGACGACCACGGCCTCGGCGCTCGTCGCGATCCGTCCCTCCGACGGGCACGTGCTGGCCGCCGCCAGTGGGCCTGGGAGCCAGGGGATGTCCACGGCGACCCTGGGCCAGTACGCCCCGGGGTCCACCATGAAGGTCGTCACCTCGCTGGCGCTGCTGCGCGCCGGGCTGACCCCGAACTCGCCCATGTCCTGCCCCGCGACCCTGTCGGTCGACGGGCACACCTTCAAGAACTACGACGGCTACCCGGCGGCGCACCTCGGCGACATTCCCTTGGTCACCGCGTTCGCGCAGTCCTGCAACACCGCGTTCATGGGGGCGCGCGGGAGCCTGCCGGGCGGGGCGCTCGCGCAGGCCGCCGCCGGGCTGGGGATGACGGCCGAGCCGGCGCTCGGCGTACCGGCCGTTCTCGGGGCCGTCCCCGAACCCGCCGGCGAGACGGAGAAGGCGGCGAGCCTCATCGGCCAGGGCAAGGTCGTCTCCTCACCGCTCGGCATGGCCGTCGTGGCCGCGTCCGTCGCGGCCGGGCACCCCGTGGCGCCCACCCTCGTGACGTCCCCGGCGGGCCAGCCGGAGGGCGCCGGGGGCTCGTCCCCGACCGCGGGCTCTCCCCAGCCCAGCGTCCAGCAGTCCGCCTCGCCACAGAGCTCGCCGACGGCGCGGGCTGAGGCCCCGGTCACCGGCGGCGAGGCGGCCGCCCTGCAGGGCCTCATGCGGGCCGTCGTCCAGCAGGGGAACTCGACGTTCCTGCAGGCCACGCCCGGCGGGGAGGTGTTGGCGAAGTCGGGGACGGCGGAGTACGGCGCCGCGACCCCGCCGCGCACGCACGCGTGGATGATCGCCGTCCAGGGCGACCTCGCCGTGGCGGCGTTCGTCGAGGACGGCACCGGCGGGGCGAGCGACGCCGGCCCGCTGGTCAAGCAATTCCTCACCCGGCTCGCGTCGTAACCGCGACCCTCGAGATCTCAGGGCCCGCCGGCCGGCGGTCGACGGGAGCGGCTACGTCGCCAGGATGTACCGGCCCGGGGCGTCTTCCAGCGGCGGATAGGCCTCGCTGCCCATCGCCGGCGGGGCGACCCGATCGTGCGCGGAGTGGTCGGCGAGCCAGCGCTGCCACGGCTCCCACCAGGAGCCCGAGCGGCGCTCGTGGTGGGCGACCCACTCGTCCGGGTCCTCGTACGGGTCCTGGTCGTGGTGCGTCCCGATCAGATAGCTGCGGCCGGGATGCCCGGGCTCGCTCAGGATGCCCGCGTTGTGGCCGCCGCTGGTGAGCACGAACGTGACGTCGTCGCTGTTGGCGAGGAGGTTGATCTTGTAGACCGACCGCCACGGCGCGACGTGGTCCTTCTCGGTGCCCACCGTGAAGATCGGCACGAGGATGTCGCGCAGCGCGATGCTGCGCCCGCGCACGTGATAGTGCCCCTGGGCGAGTTCGTTGTTCTGGAAGATCAGCCGCAGGTATTGCGTGTGCATGGTGGCGGGCATCCGGGTGGTGTCGGCGTTCCACGCCATGAGGTCACTCAGGGTGCCGGTGCGCCCCAGCAGGTATTCGTCGATCATCTTCCCCCAGACCAGGTCGTTGCTGCGCAGCATCTGGAAGGTGCCGTGCATCTGGTCCCCGGTCAGATAGCCCTTGTCGGCCATCTGGTCCTCGAGGAAGCTGATCTGGTCCTCGGTGATGAACAGCGACAGCTCGCCGGGCTCGCTGAAGTCGGTCTGGCCGGCGAACAGGGTCATCGACGCCATCCGGTCGTCGTGGTCGCGGGCCAGGGCCGCCGCCGCGATCGACAGGATCGTCCCGCCGAGGCAGTAGCCGACCATGTGGACCTTGCGGTCCGGCAGGACGGACGTGACGACGTCGAGGGCCTGCAACACGCCGTCGGAGAGGTATTCCTCCATCCCGACGCCCCGGTGCTCCTCGGTCGGGTTCACCCAGGAGATCGTGAAGACGGTGTGGCCCGCGTCGACCAGGTACTTGTACATCGAGTTCCCGGGCGACAGGTCGAGGATGTAGTACTTCATGATCCAGGCCGGCACGAACAGCACCGGCTCGGCGTACACGTCCGGGGTCGTCGGGCTGTATTGGATGACCTCGCACAGGTGGTTGCGGAAGATCACCTTCCCGGGCGTGATCGCGACGTCCTGCCCGACCACGGAGCCGCTGGTGTCGACCTCGTGGCGCCCGGCGGCCGCATCGCGCACGTCCCGCATGAAGTTCTTCCACCCGCGCCACAGGTTCGCACCCCGCTCCTCGCGGGTGATGCGCTGCACCTCGGGGTTGGTGAGCAGGGAGTTCGTCGGCGAGAACATGTCCACGGTCTGCCGGGCGTAGAAGCTGACGAGCTGCTCGTTCTGCTTCGTGACGCCGGGGACCCCCGTGGTGGCGGTGTTCCACCAGTCGCGGACCAGGAGGTGCTGCTGCTCCAGCACGTTGAACGGCCACCGGTTCCAGCTCTCGGCCCGGAACCGGTAGTCGCCCTTATCCGGCTCGATGACGTGCGGGGTGTTCGGGTCGACGGCCGAGCGGGCGGCATAGAGCCACAGGTTCACGGCGCCCCGGATGGCCTTCTCGGTGAGCATCGCCTGGCGCCCCGGCGCGTAGCCGAGGTGGGTGAGCCAGTCCAGATAGGCCAACGGTACGGCGGACGGGGACGCGCCCCCGGACAGCTTGCCCAGCCCGACGTGGACGGAGCGGTCGATCCACGCCGCCGTCTGCCGGTCGATGAGGGCCTTGTTGATGCGGTCCTTGATGGTCTCTGCGTCCGGCGCCCGGCCGCCCCCCGCGGCGGTGCTGGTGGACTGCGACACGATGGCCTCCCCTGCTCAATCTGCAGCTCAACCTGCGCTCTCCCACGGTAACCACCCGCCGGTCGGGCACGCCGCGAAGCCGGGGGCGAGCTAACTCACCCCCGGCGTCGCGGCCGGTTCGTGCGGAACGGCCGCTGCGTCAGCCTTGCGTGGTCGCCCCCGACGACGGCTGCGCGGGCTGGGTCTGTCCCGGCTGAGTCTGACCCGGCTGAGTCTGACCCTGTTGGCCGCGCGCGTGGCCGCCCCTGCCGCCGGGACCGCCCGGGCCGCCCATGCGGGCTTGGGACTGCGTGATCGTGGCGAGGTCGGCGCTGACCTCGACGTGCACCCGGGCACCGTCCTTGGAAGCCATCACGTCATAGCTGCCGTCGGCATCCTTCATCACCCGCTGGACCGACAGCGCCGCGTCCTTCGCGGTGACCGCGGCGGTCACCTTGGTGGCCTCATCGCCGGTCACCTCGGTGTGCTGTCCCATGCCCTTGCCGTCACGGCCCGGTCCGCCCGGTCCGCCCGGGCGCCCCGGACGCTCGGTGATCGTCGCCAGGTCGGCGCTGACCTCGAAGCAGGTGTTCTGGCCGTTCTTCGTCGCCATGACGTCATAGCTGCCGTCGGGGTCCTTCTCGACCTTGGTGACGGTGACGGCGGCATCCTTGGCCTTCACCGCGTCGCCGACCTTGGTGGCCTCGTCACCGGTCACCGCCGTGTGCTGGTGCGCCGGTCCCCTCCGCTCCTGCCGGCCCTGGCCGCTCTGGTCGCCGGTGCCGGCGCTCGCCGTACCGTTGCCCGGCGTCGCGGAACCGGTCGCCGCGGGCGGCGTCGGGGCGGGGGTGTTCGTGGCGGCGTGCGCCACCGCGGCGCCGCCGATGATCGTCAACCCGGCGACGACCGCGCCGGCCGTCGAGAGGGCGCGCTTGGTGGTGGACATGAGACTCCTCGAGAGATGGGTACAGAAATCGGGTGGTGCGGGTGGAGCCACGAGCCGGGGAACCGAACTTCTTGGCTCTCCTTCACGGTCGGCTCCGGCCCTGTCGCCGTTCCCTGGCGTCCATAGGCGCAGCCTGTGAATTCGGGCACTTCCTGTGACCTCGCCGATGGCCCTGCCCACGCACTCGCCGATGCAGGGCCTCGACACAAAGCGTCGACGGAGCCGCCGATGCACGCTCAGGGCGCGCCCGCCGCACCTCCGCGCCGGCCAGCGTCTCCCGTTGCGGCCCAGGCCGGCCCGTCGAAGGGTGGGTCCTCTCGCGGGCAATCCCCCGGGGGGTTAGCGTGACCAAGGTGAGCGAGACACCGGGCATCCGTACCGTCGGCGAGCTGCGCGCGAGCGGCCACCGCGACAAGCACCTGCGCGAAGAAATCCGCGACAACCTGCTGGCCATGCTGCGCGAGGGTCGGGATCCCTGGCCGGGCCTGCACGGCTTCGAGGCCACGGTCATCCCGCAGGTCGAGCGGGCCCTGCTCGCCGGGCACGACATCGTGCTGCTGGGCGAGCGCGGCCAGGGCAAGACCCGGTTGCTGCGGAGCCTCGTGGGGTTGCTCGACGAGTGGACCCCGGTCATCGAGGGCTCCGAGCTGGGCGAGCACCCGTACGCCCCGATCACCCACGAATCCCGCCGTCGCGCGCTGGGGTCGGGCGACCGGCTGCCGGTCGCGTGGAAGCACCGGGACGAGCGGTACGCCGAGAAACTGGCCACCCCGGACACCAGCGTCGGCGACCTGATCGGCGACGTCGACCCGATGCGGGTGGCGGAGGGGCGCCGCCTCGGCGACCCGGAGACCATCCACTTCGGCCTGATCCCGCGCAGCCACCGCGGCATCGTCGCGATCAACGAGCTGCCCGACCTGGCCGAACGGATTCAGGTGGCCATGCTCAACGTCATGGAGGAGCGGGACATCCAGATCCGCGGGTACGTGCTGCGGCTGCCCCTCGACGTGCTGGTCGTGGCGAGCGCCAACCCCGAGGACTACACGAACCGCGGCCGCATCATCACGCCGCTGAAGGACCGCTTCGGCGCCGAGATCCGCACGCACTACCCGGTGGAGCTCACCGACGAGGTGGCGGTGATCCGGCAGGAGGCGACGCTCGTCGCCGACGTGCCCGACTACCTGGTCGAGATCCTCGCTCGGTTCACCCGCGCGCTGCGCGAGTCCAGCGCGGTCGACCAGCGCTCCGGGGTCTCCGCGCGGTTCTCGATCGCGGGCGCCGAGACGATCGCGGCGGCCGCGCTGCACCGGGCGACCGCGCAGAACGAGCCGGAGGCGGTGGCCCGCGTGGTCGACCTGCAGACGGCCGTCGCGGTGCTGGGCGGCAAGGTCGAGTTCGAGACCGGCGAGGAGGGCCGGGAGAAGGACCACCTCACCCACATGCTCCGCACGGCCACGGCGGCCACCGCCCGCGAGCGACTGGCGGGCATCGACCTCTCCCCGCTGATCGGGGCGCTCGACGGCGGCGTCATGGTGGTGACCGGCGAGCAGATCACCGCCGCGGCGTTCCTCGACGAGCTGCCCGACCTGCCGGACTCCCCGCTCTACAACGAGGTCTGCGAGCGCCTCGGCGCCCGCACCGACGGCGAGCGCGCCAGCGCCCTGGAGCTGGTCCTGGAGGCGCTGTTCCTCGCCCGAAAGGTCGCCAAGGAGACCGAGGGCGGCAGGACGGTGTACGGGTGAGGAATGCCGCCGGGGAGCCGTGCTGGTGCAACCGCCGCCAGCCGACACGGTGCGCTGGTGCACGGCCGCCAGCCGACCCGGCGCGCTGGCACCACCCGCCTCCGGGCATCTAATGGGCAGCTGTCAGGGCAGGTTATTGGTCGTGATCACAGCGCGTAACCTGCCCTGACAGTTGCCATCACGCGAGACCGGTAGGACGCACGCGGTCCGCGCCGGAACCCCACGGATCGGAGAGGAGTTGGCGATGACCGATCGACGCGGGGAGGGCTGGGCGCGGTACGGCCGCTACGACGGCGGGCCCGACCCGCTCGCGCCTCCGGTGGACCTGTCCGAGGCGCTCGACGCCATCGGCGAGGACGTCATGGGCGGGCGCTCGCCGGAGGGCGCCATGCGCGAGTACCTGCGCCGCGGCGGCAAGGACCGCACGGGCCTGGACGACCTGGCCCGGCGCGTCAACGCCCGGCGCAAGGAGCTGCTCAAGGAGAACAAGCTCGACGGGACCCTCCAGGACATCAAGGAGCTGCTCGACCAGGCCGTGCTCGCCGAGCGCGGCCAGCTCGCCCGCGACGTGACGATGAACGACGACGACCGCACGTTCCGCGAGATGCGCATCAACAACCTCTCGCCGTCGACGGCCTCGGCGGTGCGCGAGCTGTCGGACTACGACTGGGCCAGCCAGGAGGCCCGGGAGCGCTTCGAGCAGATCAAGGACCTGCTCGGCCGCGAGCAGCTCGACGCCCGGTTCAAGGGCATGAAGCAGGCCCTGGAGAACGCCACCGACGCCGACCGCCAACGCGTCCAGGACATGCTCGCCGTCCTCAACGAGCTGCTGGAGAAGCGCAACCGGGGCGAGGACACCGACGCCGATTTCCAGAACTTCATGGCCAAGCACGGCGACTTCTTCCCGGACAACCCGCAGAACCTCGACGAGCTCGTCGACCAGCTCGCCGAACGCTCGGCCGCGGCCCAGCGGATGCTCAACTCGATGACGGAGGAGCAGCGCCGCGAGCTGATGGAGCTGTCGGCGCAGGCGTTCGGCAGCCCCGAGCTGATGGAGTCGCTGCAGCGCCTCGACGGCAATCTGCAGCAGCTCCGCCCTGGCGAGGACTGGACCGGCAGCCAGCGCTTCGACGGGGAGCAGGGCCTGGGCCTCGGCGACGGCACCGGCGTGCTGCAGGATCTCGCCGACCTCGACGCGCTCTCAGAGCAGCTCTCGCAGAGCTACGACGGCTCCCGGCTCGCGGACCTGGATCTGGACGCGCTGGAGCGGCAACTCGGCGAGGACGCCGCGGTCGACGCGCGGACCCTGCGCGAGCTGGAGCGCCAGTTGCGCGAGTCCGGCTACCTCAAGCGGGCCTCCGACGGCTCGCTGCGGCTGTCCCCGAAGGCCATGCGGCGGCTCGGCAAGGAGCTGTTGAAGGACGCCGCGGGCCGCCTGTCGGCGCGGCAGGGCCAGCGCGACTCCCGCCTGGCGGGCGCCGCCGGGGAGCGCAGCGGTGCCACCCGGGAATGGCAGTTCGGGGACACCGAACCGTGGGATGTCACGCGGACGGTGGGCAATGCCGTACGCCGTACGGTCGCCGAAGGCCGCGACCCCCGCGACGGACTGCGCATCGACATGCGCGACATCGAGGTCACCGAGACCGAGGCCCGGACGCGCAGCTGCGTGGCGCTGCTCGTGGACACGTCGTACTCGATGGCCCTCGACGGCCGCTGGGTGCCCATGAAGCGCACCGCGCTCGCCCTGCACCAGCTGATCTCGAGCCGGTTCCGGGGCGACCACCTGCAGCTGATCGCCTTCGCCCGGCACGCCCAGGTCATGGACATCGAGGAACTGACCGCGCTCGATGCGATGTGGGACAAGGGCACCAACCTGCACCACGGCCTGCTCCTGGCGAACCGACACTTCCGCAAGCACCCGGGGGAGCAGCCGGTGCTGCTGGTGGTGACCGACGGCGAGCCGACCGCGCACCTGCTCGGCGACGGGCAGGCGTGGTTCTCCTACCCGCCGCACCCGCTGACGATCACCTCGACGGTGCGGGAGCTGGAGAACGCCCGACGCCTCGGCGCGCAGGCCACGTTCTTCCGGCTCGGCGAGGATCCCGGCCTGGCCCGGTTCGTCGACCAGATGGCGGCGCGCGTGGACGGCCGGGTGGTCGCGCCGGAGCTGGACGACCTCGGCGCGGCGGTGGTGGGCAGCTACCTGGGGGCGCGCACGGGCATGTACGGCGGGGGCGCGCACCTCTCGGACTGGTACGGCGGGCGGGGTTTCTGGGCGGGCTGAGCCGCTCCGGGGCGGGCCGCCCCGGCCTTGGCCCCCGCCCGGCCGGACGACGCCCGGCCGGCCGGACCCGCGCCGCGTTCAGCGGCGGGTAAATTCCCCCGCGCAATCCTGGCGGCCTCGGCGAGTTGCCGTGTGGGCCAAGCGGGTTAACCGCTAGGAAGGGCGCGGCAGGGACGCCTGGCAACGAGCTCACGCCCGTCGGCACCGCGGCGCCCTCCTCCGACAGAGAGGTCCCGTGATGGCGAACTTCCGCAAGCCCGGCCTGGCCGCAGCCCTCGCCACGGGGGTCGCCGTCGCGCTGGCCGGCCTCGGCTCCGGCCCGGCCGGCGCGCTCAGCGCCGTGGACAACGACCCCACCCCGCTGCCCGCGCCGGTCAAGGCCCGGGCGCAGGCGTTCGAAGGGGGCAAGGACACCCCCGCCGCGAAGGACAAGATGAGCAGCCACAGCCAGGAGCTGCTCATCGAGGCGCAGTCGGCCGGCAAGGCCAAGGTGACGGTGATGGTGCTGACCGCCAAGGGGGGCACGGCGCCCGTGGTGGAGCAGCTTAAGCAGCTCGGCGCCACCGTGGGCTACACCCACGACCGGACCGGCTACGTCCGCGCGACGCTGCCCACCGGCAAGGCCCTCGAGATCACGCGCATCGACCAGGTGCAGCACGTCGACCTCGACGAGATGCTGCAGGTCCCCGACCCCGCCCCCGACCCGCAGGGCGCCGGGGGCGCGGCCGCCGGCGCCCCGCACCCGTGGACCGGGCCGTCGCCGACCACGCCGGCGGTCAACCCCTACCTCCCCACGGCCGACACGGGGGCGGTGCAGTTCAAGCGGGACAACCCGACGTACGACGGCCGGGGCGTCACGATCGGGGTCCTCGACTCGGGCGTCGACCTGGACCATCCGGGCCTGCAGCAGACGACGACCGGCGAGCGGAAGATCACCAACTGGATCACGGTCACCGATCCGCTCACGGAGGGCGACGGCACCTGGCGCGCCATGATCACGCGGGTCAAGGGCCGGACCGCGGCGTACGGCACGTACGACTGGGTCCTGCCCGACCGGCCCGGCGCCGACTTCGCGATCAGCATGTTCCGCGAGTCCACCGCCGCGGCCAACGAGGAATTCAAGGGCGACATCGACCGCGACGGCCGGACGAACGGGGCGTGGGGGATCCTCTACGACTACGCCACCGGTGACATCTGGGTCGACGTCAACGGCAACCACGACTTCACCGACGACACGATGATGCGGCCCTACCGGGAGCGCTACGACGTGGGGCACTTCGGCACGGACGACCCGGCCACCCCGCTGCACGAGGCCGCCCCCTTCGTCGTGGAGTTCCGCAAGGGCGTCGACCTCACCCCCGCCGGGCGTGCCGGTGAGACCGCCGACTTCGTCAACATCGGCGTCGTGTCGAGCGCGCACGGGACGCACGTGGCCGGGATCGCCGCGGCAAGATCCCGGGGTGGGCCATGGAGGGGGTGGCCCCGGGCGCCAAGCTCGTCTCGGCCAAGGCCTGCCTCTTCGCGGGGGGCTGCACCGTCGTCGCGCTGACCGAGGGCATGATCGAGCTGGTCGCGAACCAGCACGTCGACGTCGTGAACCTCTCCATCGGTGGCCTGCCGGCGCTCAACGACGGCAACAACGCCCGCTCGGCGCTCTACAACCGGCTCATCGACGAATACGGCGTACAGCTCTTCGTCTCCGCGGGCAACAGCGGGCCCGGCGGCAACACGATCGGCGATCCGTCGGTGGCCACCGACGTCGTCAGCGTCGCCGCCGGCGCCTCCAAGGACACCTGGCTGGCCAACTACGGCGCCGCCGCGACGGCCGCCTATTGGGTGCAGAACTACTCCTCGCACGGCCCGCGGGAGGACGGTGGGTTCAAGCCCAACCTCATGGCGCCCGGCTCCGCGATCAGCTTCGTGCCGATGTTCTGGAAGGCGGATCAGCTGGCGGAGGCCGGCTACACCGTGGCGCCCGGTTTCGCGATGTTCAACGGCACCTCGATGGCCAGCCCGCAGGCGACCGGCGGGGCGGCGTTGCTGCTGTCCGGGGCCCGGCAGAGCGACCTCGCGGTGACCCCGCGCCTGCTGCGCGCCTCGCTCTACGCGACGGCGGACTTCATCCCGGACGTGCCGGCCGACGCCCAGGGCAACGGGCTGCTGCGGGTCGACCGGGCCTGGCCGGTGCTCAAGCGCTCCCCCAAGGTGGACAACGCCTACACCGTCGCCGCCCCCGTGTGCTCGGCGCTCGGCAACCTGCTCGCGACCCCGAACAAGGGGCAGGGCGTCTACAACCGCTGCCCGGCGGGGGCCGGCGGGCACCAGGTGGGCGAGGCCAAGACGTACGACGTGACGATCACGCGCACCGCCGGCCCCGCCAACGACGTCACCCACGCGCTGCGCTGGGTCGGCAACGACGGCACGTTCAGCTCCGCGCGCACCGTCGACCTTCCGCTCGGGACCCCGGTCACGGTGAAGGTCACCGCCACCCCGCAGTCCACCGGCGACCACTCCGCCATCCTCAACGTCGACGTGCCGGGCGCGATCGTGCACGGCGCGCAGCTGATGGCGTCGGTCGTGGTGGCCGATTCCCTCGAGGCGGCGCCCTACACGGCGTCGATGTCCGGAACCGTCGAGCGGGTGCGCACCCGGAGCATGTTCGTGACCGTGCCCAAGGGGGCCAAGGCGCTGCAGGTGAACCTCGGCGGCCTCGCGTCCGGCTCGATGGTCCGCTTCCTCGCCATCAACCCGTACGGCGTCCCCATGGACGCCTACTCCGGGGCGGGGGCCAAGTCCTGCTTCAGCAACGTCGCCGACGCGGCGATCTGCGCGCCGAACTCGCGGGCCTACCTCAACCCGCTGCCCGGCGTGTGGGAGATCCAGGTGGACGCGAGCCGCCGTACGCCCCTGACCGCCAACCCCTTCCGGGTGACCGCCGCCGTCCAGGGGGTCGTGGTCACGCCCGCCACCCAGACGCTGGAGTCCGCGACCATCGGCACGCCGGTGCTCCTGAAGTGGACCGTCGAGAACCGGTTCGGCGACGCCACGGTCACGGGCAAGGGCGGACCCCTCGGGTCGGCCCGCTCGGACCGCCCGACGATCGCCCAGGGTGAGACGCGCACCACCGTCGTCGCCGTGCCCGCCGGGACGGCCCGCCTCGACGTGAAGATCGGCAACCCCGGCGACAAGTCCGCCGATCTCGACCTCTACCTCAAGGACTCCGCGGGCAACGTCGTGGCGATGTCCGCGGACGGGGACGCCGAGGAGGCGGTGAGCATTCCGAACCCGAAGGCCGACGCGTACACGATCGAGGTCGACGGGTACGACGCGGGCCCGACCGGGAAGACCGCCTACGACTACCTGGACGTCTTCTACGGGTCCGGGCTCGGCACGCTGAGCGTCGATCCCAAGACCGTGCCGCTGCGCAAGGGCGAGCAGACGACCATGACCGGCACGATCACCGCCGCGGCGCGGCCCGCGGAGGGCCGCAGGCTCTTCGGGGAGTTCCGGGTGGTCAACTCCGAGGGCACCGTGCTCGGCACCGGCGAGGTGGTGATCGCCGAGGTCAAGGGCTGAGGCGGGGTCGGCGGGTAGCGTGCCGGTATGAGGTGCGCCGCAGCGACGACGTACGTCGTGCCGCCGAGCTCCCTGGCCCGCCGCACCCTGCTGACCGAGACGGCCCTGGTGCTCGGCGTGAGCCTGGGCGCCCCGGCCGTCTGGTCGATCCTGAGCATCGTCCGCCGGCTGACGGATCGGGTCGCGCTGTCGGCGCAGACGTCGACGATGAACAACTCGGTCACGCCGGACCGGCCCTGGCTTGACCTCGCCTACCAGCTCGCGGGGATCGGGCTCGCCCTCGTGCCGGTGGGGCTGGCGCTGCATCTGCTCGCCCGCGACGGCGTACCGCCCGGCGCCCTCGGGCTGAGCCGGCGCACCGCGGGTGGCGACGTCGCCCGCGAGGCCGCCCAGGGCGCCGCCGGGAACGTCTCCCGGGACGTCGTCCGGGGTGTGGCCCTGGCCGCGCTCGTCGGGATCCCCGGGCTCGGCTTCTATCTCGCGGCCCGGGCGCTCGGGGCGAACACCACGGTGGCCGCGGCGAACCTCGCGCCGGTCTGGTGGGCCGTGCCCGTGCTGATCCTCGCCGCCGCCCAGAACGCGGTGCTGGAGGAGGTGGTGATGATCGGGTACCTGCTCACGCGCTGGCGCCAGGCCGGCTGCTCGGCCGTCGCCGCCGTGGTGGGATCGGCGGTCATCCGCGGGACCTACCACCTCTACCAGGGCTTCGGCGGTTTTCTCGGCAATCTCGCCATGGGGTTGCTCTTCGGCTGGCTCCACACGCGCCGGCCCCGCGTCGGTCCCCTGATCGTGGCGCACACCCTGCTCGACGTCGTGGCTTTCGTCGGGTACGCCGCGCTGCGCGGCCACGTCTCCTGGCTCTGAGCACCCGCCTCCGCCGCGGCGCACCCCGGCGCGCTGTTGGACGCTCGCCCAAGAGAGCCTCTACGGTAGGAAATCGACGTCCAAAGGGGAAGGCGTCGACGTACGAACCTCAGGGGGCACGGCATGGCCAATCACGGGCACATCGGTCGGGACGCGGACGGGCCGCCGCGCCCGCTCGGCCTGGCGCCGTTGTCGGTGCTCGGGGAGGCGCCGCACCGCATCGTCGAGGCCGCCGCGGCCGCAGGTTTCGAGTTCGTGGGGCTGCGCGTGCACCGCGTCGTCGACAGTGAACCGCACGTGGGGGTGGCTGCCGGCACGGCGGAGTCCCGGCGCACCGCCAAGGCGCTGGCCGAAACCGGACTCGCCGTGATCGACGTGGAGTGCCTCGTGCTCGACGGCGTGGTCGGCCCGGAGCAGTGGCGGCCGGCGCTGGAGGCGGGCGCCGTGTTAGGGGCGCGGACGTTCACCGTCGCCAGTTCCGACACCGATCGGCACCGGATCGCCGACCACCTGTGCGCCTTCACGCTGGACGCCCTCGCCGTCGGCATCGTCCCGGCGTTCGAGCCGATGGCCTACCGGACCGTGGCCAGCCTTCCGCAGGCGGCGGTCCTGGCCCGCGAGGCGGGGTGCCTCGTGCTGCCGGACACCCTGCATTACCACCGCCGGGGCACGACGCCGGCCGAGGCGGCGACGGTGGCCGACCTCGTCGAGATGCTGCAGATCTGCGACGCCCCGGCTGCGCCGCCGGCGGACCTTGCCGGCTTCATCGAGGAGTCCCGGGCCCACCGACTGCTGCCGGGCGACGGGGCGGCGGATCTCGCCGGTTTCCTCGGCGCGTTCCCCGCGGACGTGCCCGTTAGCGTGGAGGTGCCCCACCCGAGCCTGTCGGAGATGGGCCTGCCCGCATTTGCCCGGCAGCTGTACGCCGCCGGCCGGGCCTGCCTCGACGCGCTGGCCCTGCCGGACGGTCCGCCGGTGGGCCGGCTGGTCTGACCGCTCCGAGTCGCGGTCGGCCCGCGGGCCCGCTCCGATCGGTGACTTTGCGGCGCCCTGAGGCGACAACGCACCGATCGGAGCCGTACGGCGAGGCTCAGGCGGCGCCGAGCGCGTGGAAACCCGCCGCGATCAGGAGGATGACCGGCAGCGAGGCGAACGTCGAGAAGAAGATGACGTCCCTGGCCAGCGGGATCGAGCGGTCATAGCGCACGGCGTACGTGAAGATGTTCTGCGCCGTCGGCAGTGCCGCGGTGACGACGAGCGCGAACAGCTCGCGGCCGCGCATCCCCAGCGCGAGCATCCCCGCCAGGGCGGCGACGACCGGCATGCCGACGGTCTTGAGGCCGACGAGCCACGCGACGTCGCCCAGCGAGCCGCCGGCGGCGGGCTTCGGGCCCAGCCGCAGCGAGATCCCGAACGCCATGAGCATCGCCGGGACCGCCATGTCGCCGAGCATGCGCACCGGGTCGGCGACGACGGCCGGCAGTGTCACGTGCGCGACCGCGAGGATCAGCCCGAGCAGCGCGCCAAGGGAGATCGGGTTGGTGCCCAGCGAGGCGATGCCCCGCAGCAGCGAGGGCGGCCGGGCGGCCGCGTCCCGGTCGAACAGCACCATGACCAGCGGCGTGATGACGAGGAGCTGCAGCAGCAGGGTGGGTGCCACCCAGGCGACGTCGCCGAGGACGTAGAGCGCGATGGGGATGCCCAGGTTGCCTGCGTTGACGTACGCGGCGCAGAGCGCCCCGATGAGGCGGTCCCCCAACCGGCGGCCGGGAGATCGCACCCGGGCCACGAGCACGGCCAGCGCCATGGTCAGGACCACCGCCGTCGCGGAGCCGACGAGGTTGCGGGAGAGCACCTGGGACAGCGGCGTGCGCTGCAGGACGGTGAGCAGCAGGGCCGGCGAGCAGACGTAGAAGGCCACCAGCGAGAGCACGCGCTGGGCCTGCAGGTCGACCACCCGCAGGTGCGCCAGGAGCCACCCCACGGCGATGACCAGCGAGATGGTCGCGAATCCCAGCAGCACTCCGAGCACCGCCCCAGGCTAGTCACGCCCTTCGGCGCCGGATCCACCGCGTAGCCTGTGGGCGTGCTGCGCCTCGCCATCGATGTCGACTCCGCCGTGCTCGGGATGACGACCAGCCTGATCGTGCTGTTGCCGCAGGCCAGCGACCGGGCCGACTGGGGCGCGCCTTCGCCGGGCCCGGACGGCCCGCCGGTCCTCTACCTCCTGCACGGCCTGTCCGACGACGCGTCCGCCTGGACGCGCTTCACGAGCGTGGAACGGTACGCCGCCGCGGCCGGCCTCGCGGTCGTCATGCCGGAGGTCGGCCGGAGCATGTACGTCGATGCGCCCGGGGGCCTGCCCTACTTCAGCTACGTCGCCGACGAGCTGCCCGAGTTGGTGGGCGCGGCGTTCCGGGTGTCGAGCCGGCGCGCGGACACGTTCGTGGCCGGGTTGTCGATGGGCGGGTACGGCGCGGTGAAGCTCGCCCTGCGGCGGCCCGAGCGGTACGCCGCGGCGGCCTCCCTCTCGGGGGTGCTGAACATCGGGGTGATCGAGCACGGCGACCGGTTCACCGCGGCGCAGCTGACGGCGATGTTCGGCCCGGCGGCGAGCGGGGTGGGCACGGCGGACGACGTCCGGGAGCTGTTGCGCACCGCCGCCGCGGCCGGGACGACGCTGCCCGACCTCTACCTGGCGTGCGGGACCGAGGACGACCTCTACCGGTGGAACGTCGAGTTCACCGAGTTGGCGCGGGAACTCGGCGTGCCGGCCACCACATACGACAGCCCCGGCGGGCATAGCTGGGACTACTGGGACGCGATGCTGGCGAAGGTCATCGACTGGCTGCCGACGCCCCGGTAGGGGCCAGGCCGCTCCGACAGGGCGGGCCGCTCCCGACGGAGCCGGGATCCGCAAGCGCCGCGGGTCAGGCGAGCCCGGCGAGGAGGACCTTGGCCGCCCCGGTGGTGACGTCGATGCAGGCTGACTGGGACGTCGGCGGCACGTGGCCGACGAACAGGGCGACCGCGTACCGGCCGCTGCGCACCCAGCCCACCGATCCCGTCATGGTGATGCCGCCGTTCGGCCAGGTGCCCCCCCAGCCCTGCTTGACCACGGCGGTGCGGTCGGCTGCGTAGAGCCCGAAGACCTGGTTGGTACCGTCGGCGGCCTCGGCCCACATCCCGGCCATCGTGTCGACGAGCCACGGGCCGACGGCGGGGTCGCGGCGGGCGGCGGCGAGGAACTGGGCGAAGCCCAGCGGCGAGATGATGAAGCTGCCCCACCAACCGGTCCCCTTCGTCGGGCCGGTGCCGAGGGCGGAGATTCCGTAGCGGGCGGCCGCCCAGGACACGACGCCGTCGCCGCCCGCGGACCAGTAGAGCTGGTTCGCCGCGGCGTCGCTGCTGGCCACGATCATCCGTCGGGCGGTGGCCGCGGTGGAACCGGTCATCTTGCCGTTGGCCAGCAGGTTCGCGGCGAGCATGACCTTGACCGTGGACTCCGCGGGGAAGTACGCCGTGCCCCGGCCGCCGGTGTAGGCCCGCCGGGTGGCCATGTCGACGACGGCCACGCCCGAGAGGTAGCCGCGGGCCGAGGCGTACGCCGCCGCGTTGTCGGCGGCCCGTTGGATGGTGGCGGGGTTGCCGTAGGCGACGGGAGCCGCTGCGGCGGGCGGGTTGGCGGCGCGGGTCGCCGCGCTGGCAGCGCTGGACGCGTTCGCCGCGGGTGCGGCGCAGCCGAGCGTGAGGGCCAGCCCGAGGGAGCCGACGAGGAGGGTGCGGGCGCGTGCTGGGGAGCTGGCCATGAACGACCCTTTCACTTCACCGAATGGGTTGTGGCAGTGGCCGATAGCGCCAGATACCGGCGTCGCCAGTATGGCGACGTGGCGGGTCCGGCGGGGTCAGGCGCGCGGGCACGCCCCCGGGTTTCGGGTGGGCCCGGGCGGGTGGGTGGGCGCGTGGATGGTTGCCGGCGTTACGGCGCCGGGAGCATCCGATGCGCGAGGAGGTCCCAGTCGTACGGCGTCGCCGGATACCGCTCCGCCTGCAGCCGGCGCGACATGGCCTCGTGGTCGCGACCCGCGAGCCGCAGCAGCTCCGCCTTGGTGCTGTAGAAGTGCCGGCACTGCGGGATCGTCCCGACCCGCTCCATCTGGACCAGCTCGGTCAGGGCGACCTGGGCGCCCTCGACCTGCGCCAGCGCGATGAGCCGGCTGAGCGCCGCGCCCGGGGAGGGGTCGACGCAGACGAGCACCTCGTGGAGCTGCAGGATCTCGTCCCAGTCCACGCCCGACCACTCCTCGGGCCGGCTCAGCAGCGACAGGATGGCGGCGCGCAGGACCTGGCGACCGCGTCCGCCCGCCGTGAGCGCCTCCATCACCAGTTCGTGGGCGCGCTCGATCGCGCCCCGGTCCCAGGTGGTCCGGTCCTCCTCCGCGAGGGGCGTGTCGGCGGCGGTGGGGCTGACCGGGTCGCCCCAGGCCTCGACGAGGCGGGCGAGCGCGACCGTGGCCGAGGTCTCGGGGTCGTGCGGGAACAGCCGGTGCAGGCGGACCGTAAGGCCCTCCGCCTCGGCCCGCAGGTCGACGCTGAGGCGGCCCGGCTCGACGGGCGGGTAGTACGCCGCGGCCACCAGCCCGGTGGCGACCGTGAGGACATCGCCGACCTGGCGGGCGTAGTCGTCGCCGTCCCCCGGGAAGAGCCGCCGGCTCTCGCTGATCGTGACTTTGGCCCGGCGCAGGCTGGAGGCCATTGCGGACTCGGAGACCCCGAACAGCGCGGCGATGTCCGCGACGGGCACCCCGCACACGAGCCGCAGCGTCAGGGCGGCGCGCATGTAGGGGGAGACGTCCGGGTGGCAGGCGAGGAAGACCAACCGCGTCTCGTCGAGACCGTCCTCTCCGTCAGCCGGCCAGGGCAGCGGGAGCGAGCCGTGCCGACCGGACGCGCGAACGATGTCGGCGCACGAGGAGGCCCGCTCGGTCAGCCACGAGACGGGATCGGTCGGCACGCCCTCCCGGCTCCACTCCTCGGTGGCCAGGCTGTAGGCGCGCTCCAGGCACTCCTCGGCGATCCCGAGGTCCTTCGTGGCGCGCAAGGTGATGGCCATCGCGCGGGCCCAGTCTGAGCGCGCGGCGGCAACCGACTCGGTGACCTGGTCGGCAATCGTCGTCATCGTGGCGTCTCCGTAGGTCTTCGTCCCCTCCGTTGGGGCGAGGGCCGAGCAACCCGGCGCTGAGACGGGAGCCTAGCGCGGAAACTGCGCGCTCACCAGGGTCGCAAGGACACCTGGCGCTGGTCAGCCGAAGGTGACGTCCCAGTGGTTGCCCTCATTGAGGTACTGGTTGCCCGCCGGCGATTCCCACAGCCCGGGACCGATGCGCGTGAAGTTGCGCCGGACATAGGCGCTCAGGCAGCCGCTAGCGTTGAGGTCGATGCGGTAGCCGTTCGCGTGGCTCTTGGTGCCGCGGGCGTGACCGGTCTCGGTGCCGCCGGTGACGAGCAGGTCGCACCCGCTCGCCCGGGCCAGGACCAGCGTCCACTCGATCGTCTGGGATCGGATCCCCTCCAGCGAGGTGCACTCGGGGTCGTCCCGGTCGCTGCAGTCGCCGCTCGACCAGACGTCGATGCCGGCCTCGGCGAGCCGCTGCCGGGCCCAGGAGTCGGAAACACCGGAGGTGAATCCGATCGCCGGGTGGGCCTGGGCCGGAGCGGCCTGAGGTGGGGCGGCCTGAGCGACGGGATTGACCTGGGCGGGGGCGCTTTGGGCGACGGGCGCGGCCTGGGCGGGGGCGGCTAGGAGGCCAGTGAGTCCGAACGCGACGGCCGCCGTCGCGTAGGAGCAGACGGCGGCGCGAGGGGAACGCGGAGCATGCATGGGGAGCCTCCAGGGACGTCCGGGGAGTGCGGTCCGAAGCAGGCTCACTGTGACAGGGGCGACGGCCTGCACCAAGGAGGCGCGCGCAGGCAGCTCCCTTGGGCTTGAGGCGAATTCGTGACCGGGCGCGGGTCAGCGCCGCCGGATCACGCGGTCAACCGCGTCGTGAGGAAGTCCACCGCCTGGCGCCGGAGGTCGTCATCGACGTAGAAGCGATCGTCGGCGTGGCCCGCGTCGTCCACCAGCACGACCTGCTGACTGACGCCGGCGCCACGGAGCTTGTCGGCGAGTGCCTGGGACTGCTCGTACGGCGCCGTACAGTCCTGTTTCCCGTGAAACATCAGCGCGGGCACGGACCCCGCGGCGACATAGCTGACCGGGCTGGCCTTGAGCGCGGGACCGCGGCCCTCCGGAGCGTCGGGGTTGGCCCCGATGAGGCGCCCGTGCGAAGAGTCGGCCCCCTGCCGCTCCTGCTTGCAGCCGTGCGCAATCTGCTGGCTGTCGCGGGTGGTGAGCTCGTAGATGCCGTAGTACCCGAGGAACGCCCGCACGCTCGGGTCCGCCTTCGCACCCAGGGTGCCGTGCAGCGGATCGTCCTTGGGTGTGTAGGCGACCATGGCCGCGAGGTGGGCCCCGGCGGACTCGCCGGCGAGGGCGAATCGCTGCGGGTCCAGCCCCAGCTCGGCGGCGTGGGCCTTGAGGTACCGGACGCCCGCCGACACGTCCTGCATCGGCTCGGGGAACTTCGTCCCCTGCGGGAGCAGGTGGTAGTTGACGCTGGCCACGGCGATGCCCTTGGCGAGGAGATCATCACGCAGGCGGCCGACGCTGATGTCCCCGAAGCCGACGTCGGCCTTGTCGCCCATCCGCCAGCCCCCGCCGTGCACCCACACCACCACAGGGACCGGGGCGGTCCGCTGGTCGGGCAGGTACAGGTCGAGCGCGTGCATCGGGTCCCCGTCGTCGACCGCCGGGAGGTCGAGCCGGACCTTCCCGCCGTCCGAGGTGGCCGGCGGCTTGCTGCTCGTCGTCGACCCGGCGGCACTCGACGTACGGCTTGTGCCGCCCGAACCGGCTGGTGCCGAGGAGCACCCGGCGATCAGCGCGGCCGTGGCCACCCCGACGGCGACGCGGGCACCGAGCTGCCTCGCGGAGCGGTGGTTCAGCATGCTGATGTTCCCCCCTCTGTCGTTCGACCGGTGCCGCGGCTCCCCGCCGGGCACCTCCCCGCGACCAGGGTAAAGGGAAGGCACGCCGTCGCGCGGTGGTGCGGCGTGAGGCTCCGCGGGAACCGGCCGGCGCGCCCGGTCGTCTAGCCGGCGGGAGGTGACGCCATGAGCCGACGCGGTGACCTGAGCCGGGAGCACCGGTCCTCGTTGCTGTTGTGGTGGTGGCGCCTCGCGCCCGCCTTGCTCGTCGCTGCCCCTCTCGTGCTGGCGCAGCACGCCACGGCCGGCCACGGCGGAGCGGCCGCGGCCGTCCTCATGCTGCTCGCGGTGGGCTGCGCGGTCGGGGCGCTCGCCGTGTTCACGACGTACGTCGCGGGCGCCCCGCCCGCCCCCGCCGTCGTCCGCCGCCGCGCCTCACTCCTGCCGGCGCCGCTTTCGGTGGCGACGCCGCGCGTGCCGCACGGCCCTCGGGCTCCCGGACGGCGCTGACTTCCCCGCGCTTCTGCGCGGACTCGTCAGCCCCGTCCGTTACCTCTTGTTGGAGTGGTCATGCCCGATGTCCTGTTGCCGTTGAAGTCCGCCGTCGCCGCCGTCCTTTCCGCTGCCCATGCGTCGCTCGCCGACGCCGGCCTGGATCCGCATGCCGGAGCCACGTGGGCGCTGGCCATTGCCCTCGTCGTCGTCGCCGCCCGCGTCGCCCTCCTCCCACTGGTCGCGCAGGGAGTGCGCGCCTCCCGTGCCGCAGCCGCGGCGGCGCCGCGGCTGGCTCAGGTGCGGGCGCGGTACGCCGACCGACGCGACCCCGAGGCCCTCCGCGCGCTCGTCGACGCCCAGAAAGCGGTCCGGGCCGAGCACGGCGTACCGCGGTGGGGGTGCCTTCCGGCGCTGCTGCAGCTGCCGTTGGTGATCGCGCTGTACGCCGTGCTGTCCGACGTCTCCGCCGGTCGGCCCGTCGGCGCCATGGACGCCGCGCTGGTGGCCTCCGCCGGGTCGGCGTCCCTGTTCGGGGCGCGACTCGCGGACCGGGCGACGGCGTTGACCGCCGCCCCGGGCCAGCTCGCCGTCGCCGTCCTGCTGGCCGTGAGCGCGGCGGCCCTCAGCTACGCCACGCAGCGCTGGTTCGTCCTGCCGCACCTGGTGGTCGACGGTGTCCCGCCGCAGATCCTGGCGACGCAGCGCCTGCTGCCGCTGGCGTCCGCGGCGGGCCTCCTGGTGGCCGCGTGGGCGGTGCCGGTGGGATTGCTCGTCTACTGGGTGGCCGGCAACGCGTGGACCCTGGCCCAGCAGGCGGCCATCGCGCGGTGGTGGCCCAGCCCGGCGGGCGCGGCGAGCTAGCCGGCGCGGAACAGCGCGTCGACCGCGGGGATCCGGTCCCGGTAGCCCGCCAGCAGCTGGCGCGCCACCGTCACCGAGTCGACCAGCGGGTGCTCGGCGAACGCCGCCACCGCCAGCGTCGCGGACCGCTCCGTGGCCGCGCGGATCGTGAGCTGCTCCACCGCCTTCATCTGCTGCACCAGCCCGAGCATGGCGCCGTCCAGCGGGGTGACGGACGCCGGCGCCACCCCGGCGGCCGAGACGGTGCACGGCACCTCGACCACGGCGTCCGGCGCGAGCCCGGGGACGAGGTGTCCGGCCCGCACATTGAGGATCATCGTCGACGGCTCACCCCGGGCGATCGCCGCCATCAGCGCCAGGGCGACCCCCTCGTACCCGCCGCCGGCCAGGTCCGCCTCATCCCGTGCCTCGTCGGCGGCGCGGGTCTCGGCCATGTACGTCGCCTCCCGCTCGTCGCGGAACCGCCGCCACGTGGCCAGGGCCGCATCGGGGGCCGCCGCTACCGCTGCGGCGAACGCGGACTGCTGCTCCAGGAGGAACTCCCCGCGGGTGTGGGCCGCGCCGCGGATCTGGGCGAGCGCATCGCGGGTGAAGTACCAGTAGTAGAGGTATTCGTTCGGCAGCGCCCCGATCGTGCGCAGCCAGTCCGCGCCGAACAGCCTGCCCTCCTCAATCGACGCCAGGGCGGCGTCGGAGGCGAGCACGTCCGGCAGCAGGTCCGTCTCCGGGCCGCCGCCCGGATCGGCCGCGTACATCCCGCGCAGCCAGCCCAGATGGTTCAGCCCCAGGTAGTCGAGTCGGACCTCGTCCAGTCCGAGCCCCAGCGAGGCCGCCGCGCGCCGAGCCAGCCCGATCGGGGAGTCGCAGATCCCGATGACCCGATCGCCGAGGACCCCCGCCATGGCCTCGGTGATCATGCCGGCGGGGTTGGTGAAGTTGATGACGTAGGCTTCCGGCGCCTGCGCCGCCACCGCTCGCGCCACCTCCAGCGCGACGGGAATCGTGCGCAACCCGTAGGCGAGGCCGCCCGGCCCGGTGGTCTCCTGGCCGAGGACCCCCAGGTCGAGGGCCACCCGCTCGTCACAGGTGCGCCCCGCGAGGCCCTCGACCCGCATGGCCGAGAAGACGAAGTCCGCCCCGGCCACGGCCTCGTCGAGGCGGGTGGTGGTGCGTACGGCGGGTGGGGTCGACGCCTGACCGCCCCGCACCGACTCCTGGCCGAGCTGCTGCAGCACCCGCGTCATGACCGCGAGCCGAGCGGGCTCGACGTCGTACAGCACGACCTCGTCCACGCGCCGCGCACCGGTGTCCCGCAGCAGCGCCGCGTAGACGAGCGGGACCCGGAAGCCGCCGCCGCCGAGGATGGCCAGGCGCATCGCGATCAGCGCTCCGTCGGCCGGGGTCGGACGTCGCCGCGATGGGCGTGCCGCGCCGCCCGCACGACCACCAGGCGGTCGCCGGCCTTGATCCGCGAGACCTCGTCGTCGACCGTGTAGTGCACGGTCTCGTCGCGGATGATCCCGATGACCCGGTCGCCGATGTCGGCGTAGTGGACGCCTTCCTCGCCGGGTCGGACCTCGCGCTCGGCGATCTCGACGCCCTGGCCGTACGTCATGAGGTCCTCCAGCACGGCGCCGAGGTGCGGCGACACCGCCGACGTGCCCAGCATCCGGCCCGCCGAGTCCGCCGAGACGATGACCGAGTCGGCGCCGCTGTGCCGCAGCAGCGGGGCGTTGGCCCGGTCCCGCACGCACGCGGCGATGTAGACCTTGGGATTGAGCTGGCGGACCGCAAGCGTGACGAGGATGTTGGCGTCGTCGCGGCTGGTGGAGATGATGACCTGTTCGGCCGACTGCACCCCGGCTCGGGTGAGGATCTCGCGACGGGACGCGTCGCCGGCGACCACGGCGTAGCCGTCCGCGAGCGCCTCCTGGCGGGCCGGCTCCGCGGCGTCGATGACCACCACCTCGTCGCGGCGCCGTCCGCTGCTCACGAGGGTGTCGGCGGCGCCGCGGCCCTTGATGCCATAGCCGACGAGGATGGTGTGGTTCTTCATGCGTCTCCTCCAGGCGGCGATGCGCAGCTCGTCGCGTCCCTGGACGGCGAGCACCTCCAGGGTGGTGCCGATGAGCAGGACCAGGAACAGGACCCGGGCCGGGGTGACCACGAGGGCGTTGACGAGGCGGGCCGAATCCGTGGCAGGGGTGATGTCGCCGTACCCGGTCGTGCTCAGCGTCACGGTGACGTAGTAGAGGACGTCGATGAAGCTCATCCCGTCCTCGTTGCCGTCGCGGTAGCCGTCCCGGTCGTAGTACACGACGGCCACCGTGAACGCGAACGTCGCGAAGGCGGCGAACAGGCGGGAGAACAGCCGGCGCCACGGGGAGGCGGCGCGCTCCGGCAGGTGCACCGCGCCGCGCGCCTCGGGGTCCGCCACGCGGGTTTCGGCGGCGGGGTCGTCGGGGGTCACGAGGGCCATTCTTCGTCGGTCGGGCGGTCGCCGGGCGCGTTCGCGAGATCTTGGGGATCGGTGCAGGGGTCGACGGGCGTGCCGGCGAGGTACGTCGAGCGCGCCAGCGTCATGCTGCCGATCGAGCTGACGACCCACAAGGCCCCCACCGTCACCAGGCACTTCAGGAGGGGGACGACGTCGAACCCGACGAGGCTCACCCGGTGCAGGTAGGCGGCGACGACGATGAGCGGCAGCCCCAGGCTGGTGGCGAGGCCGAGGACGTTGATGCGGGAGTAGGCGTCCCGCTCGCGCATCATCGACAGGGCGCTGACCAGCACGCAGACCGCGCCCAGGATGCTCATGCCGGCGACGACGAGGTTCATCGGCGGCCTCGGGTGATGATCCGGGCCAACGCGATGGTCGCGAGGATGCCGAGCAGCGACGCGAGCAGCGCCGCGTCGACGACGACCGCCGAGTCCCGCATCGTGCCGAGCAGGACGAGGACGCCGAGCGCCGCGAAGAACACGAGGTCACCGACGATGGCCCGGGTGCCCAGGTCGGAGGCCGTCGCCACGCGGTACAGGCCGATGAGCACGGCTGCCCCGAGAATAGCGATCGCGATCCACATCGCGATCGTCAGCACATCGTTCGTCCACAGGTCGCCGACCATCAGGAGCGCCCCCCCGCTCGGCTCGGGCTGGCGTCGGCCGGCACGCCCGCTGCTCGCAGCAAGCGCGTCTCCATGTCCCGCAGGTCGGTCAGCACGGACTCGCGGTCGGGCGCGAACAGGGCGTGCACGAAGAGGGTCGGCGGCGTGCCCTCCCACGCCTCCGCGGTCCCGAGGACGAGCGTCCCCGGGGTGATGGTGATCGAGGCCGACAGGGCCGTGATCTGGAGGTCGGTGCGGCATCGCAGGGGGAACTCGATGATGGCCGGCGAGGACGTCAGGCTCGGGGTCACCGCCGACCGGGCCACGCGCCAGGCCCCCGCCAGGACCTCCCGGACCAGGTAGGCCAGATAGCTCAGCACCGCGATCAGCCTCATCGGAGCACCGCCTCGACGTACGGTCCCACCCGCACCAGGCCCGCCGCCGCCCGGTCGGCGATGGGGAAGAGCCACCCGGCCCCGACGAACATCGCCACCGACACCGAGGCCAACGTCGCGCCCGGGGCGATCAGCCGGCCGGGGATCCGGACGCTCTCCGGCAGCGGCACCGCGTCGCCGCGGCGCAACCGCAGGTCGTCGGGCCGGTACGTCTCCATCGGCTTGCTCCAGAACACCTCGCCCCAGACCCGCTGCAACGCCATCAGCGACGCCACGGAGGCGATCACCACCGCCGCGAGGAGGGCGACCGCCCAGACGGGATGCCCGCCGAGCCAGTCCACCAGGGCCCGGACCAGCGCCACCTTCCCCCACAGCCCGGACGTCGGGGGCAAGCCCACCAGGGAGAACAGC
Source organism: Austwickia sp. (assembly GCA_016699675.1). NCBI lineage: Bacteria > Bacillati > Actinomycetota > Actinomycetes > Micrococcales > Dermatophilaceae > Austwickia > Austwickia sp. The sequence continues at coordinate 1,791,899 of CP064985.1, forward strand.
CCGACGACCATGATCAGAGCGGCCAGGCGCTCGCGCCGCATCAGCCCCGAGAGCCGATCGAACCGTCCCGAGCCGTAGACGTGCTCGATCGCGCCGGCGGTGAGGAGCAGTGCGCCCATCGTGACGACGTGGTGCACCAGGTAGAACAGCCCGGCCGCCAGCGCGGTGGGGGTGAGCAGGGCCACCCCGATGAGGATGTGGCCCACCCCCGCGATCATCTGGTAGGCCAGCGCCGACCGGATCCGGCGCTCCCCGAAGGTGCCGATCGCGCCGACGAGGATGGTCGCCAGCACCACCACGGCCAGCGCCCAGCCCCAGGGGGCGGGTGCCCCGCCGTACAGGGTCGTGTAGACGCGGTACACGGCGTACAGCGCGACCTTCGTGTGCAGCCCGCTGAACAGCGCCATGATCCCGGCGGACGTCGCGGGGTAGGCGCGCGGGAGCCAGCCGTGCACGGGCACCGCGCCACCCTTGATGAGCAGGGCCAGCAGGACGACCGCGACGGCGGCGCCGAGCCGGGGATCGGCGGCGGCACCGGCGGCGGCCGCCGCGTGGGAAGCGCCGGTCGCCGCCGGGGTCGCCTCCGCGGACCCGGCGCGTCCCGCCAGGCTGGCGAGGTTGACGGTGCCGGCGACGCCGTACACGAGGCCGACCCCCATGAGCAGGATCGTGCTGGTCACGAGGTTGACGACGATGAACAGCCGGGCGACGCCGAGGCGCCGCCAGGTGCCGGTGACGGCGATCAACGCGTACGACGGGAGCAGCATCACCTCGACGAACACGAACAGGTTGAAGAGGTCGGCGGTGAGCACCGCCCCGTTCACCCCGGCCGTCAGCATGAGGGCGAGCGAGGGCACGAAGCGGTAGCGGTCCTCGCCCGTGACGACGAGGAACCAGCTCGCGATCGCCGTGGTCGTCCCGGTGGCGACCAGCATCGTCGCGGTCAGGGTGTCCGAGGCGAACGGGATGGCGACGCCGGAGGTGTAGCCGCCCATGGAGTGCGCGAGCACCGGGGTGTGGCGGTGCTCGACCAGCAGCGCGACGCCGCTGGCCGCGACAGCGAGCGGCACGCCCACGAGCAGGCCGCGCTCCAGCCAGGGCCGGCGCAGGAGCACCGTGAGCGCCGCGGCGGCCAGCGGGACGGCGACGAGCAGCGGCAGGAGCGCGGTCATCGGGGTCAGGGTCGTCATCGGCGGCTCACCGGTCGTGGCTCTCGCCCGTGGGCGGCATCAGGTAGGTGTCGTCGTTGTGCCCGAGCACCGCGAGCATCAGCATGATGACGGTCACGGCGAGGGTGATCACGATGGCCGTCAGCACGAACGCCTGCGGCAGCGGATCGGCCATGCGTTCGGCGCCGATCCGGTCGGCGAGCGGCTCCCCGCGCCACGCGGGCACGCCCGCGGTGAGCAGCACGAAGTTCGTCGCGTGCCCGAGCAGGCCGATCCCCAGGATCATTCGCACGAGGCTGCGCTGGAGCACGAGGTAGGCCCCGCCGGCGGCGAGGACGCCGACGGTGACGGCGAGCATCATCGGCCCACCTCCTCAGGGGCGGTGCCGGTGGCGAGGTGATCGGTGCGTACGCCGACGCGGCTGCCGCTGGTGGGCCTCGGCGGATCCGCGGCGGCGCCGGGACTGTGCGGCTGGACGGTGTCGCCCCGGACCGTGTCGAGAGGGCCAGGCAGCTCGCCGAGGACGGCCTCGTCGACGCGCTCGCGGGTGCTCTCGCCGCCGGTCAGGGCCACGCTGGCGGCCGACGTACCGAGTAGGTTGAACGCCGTCATCACCAGGCCGAGCACGGCGCCGTACACGCCGACGTCGAACAGCATCGACGAGGTGAGGTGCACGCCGAAGGGCTCGGCGTGCAGCGGCTCCAGGAAGCCGCCGGCGACGGCCAGGCCCCACGCGCCGGTGGCGATGGCTACGAGGATGCCCGCCCCGATGAGGCGCAGGGGCAATCGAGGCGGCCCGATCTGGCGGTCCTTGCTGGTGGAGAGGTAGCTCAGGCCGACGGCCGCGGCGCCGACCAGGGCCGCGATGAAGCCTCCGCCCGGGGCGTTGTGCCCGCGGATGAAGATCAGCAGCGCCAGGAGCGCCAGCAGCGGCACGACGACCCGGACCATGAGCTGCAGCCCGACGACATTGCTCCAGGCGTGCGTGATCGCCCGGTGTGCCGTCGAACCCTCCAGGCGCAGCAGCGGCCCCGGCTCGTCCCGGTCGGTCGGGTAGTCCGCCGCGGGATCGAGGTGCTGATGCCGCACCGTCGACAGCACGGCCACGAGCACCACGCCGGCCATGCCGAGGACGGCCAGCTCGCCCATCGTGTCCAGGGCCCGGAACTCGACGAGGATGACGTTAACGATGTTCACCCCGCCGGAGACGTCGGCGGTCTCGGTCTGGTAGTACGTCGCCACGTCGCTGAGCTCGCGGCGGCCGTTGAAGACGTACGTCGCGAGCCCCGCGGCCAGCCCCACCCCGCCGGCCAGCGCGACGACCCAACGGTTGCGGGCCACCGGACGCCGCCCGAAGCGGCGCGGCAGTTTCTGCAGGACGAGCATCATCATCACGACGGTGAGCGACTCGACGAGCAGCTGGGTCAGGGTCACGTCCGGCGCGCCGAGGGCGAGCATCTGCACGGTGGCGAGCACCCCCACGGCGGACACGCTCACCACGGCGGCCAGGCGGTCGCTGCTGCGGCAGACGCCGAGCACGGCGATCCCGATCAGCAGGCCCAGGGCGACGTCGATCGGCTGGGTCAGCCTGGCGGGCGCCGCGGGGATCACGCTGGTCGGCGCGTCCGCGCCACGCGCGAGGAGGGCGATCGTGAGGACCCCCCCGAGCACGACCGTCACGAAGGCGCCGAGGAGAGTGGCCACGTGGCGCGACGGATAGTCGACGGCCAGCGGCCGGACCACCAGCTCGCCCAGGCGGGTCAGTCGGGCGGTGACCGCGTCGATGACGGTCACCCCGTCCCAGCCGAAGGCGGGGCGCTCCAGGCCCCGGTTCAGTCGACGGCGCCGCAGAACCATCGCGGTGCCGAGGGCGAAAACGGTGAGCGTGGTGAGGAGTTCGGGGGTGGGGCCATGCCACAGCGCGAGGTGGACGTGGTCCGCACCGGGAAGCGCCGCCTCGGCCCCGGCCCCCACGACGCCGTCCAGCCAGCCGACCCCGAGCCCCAAGGGCACGCCGGCCAGGATCGGCAGCGCCGCGGGGATCACGAGACCAGCTTCGGGGCGGTGCACCGGCCGGTCCCCGCGGCCGTCGACGAACCCGCCGAGCGCGATGCGCCCGCAATAGGCGAACGTCAGGACACTGGCCAGGGCCGCCGCCGCGAGCGCCAGCGGCCCCACGGTCCGGAGCACCTCACCGCGCAGCAGGCCGGTGAACAGCGCCTCCTTGGACACGAACCCCAGCGTGGGCGGGATGCCCGCCATGCTCGCGCAGCCCACGACGGCGACCGCGAAGGTCACCGGCATCGCCCGCCAGAGCGGCGGCAGCCGGCGCAGATCGCGGGTGCCGGTGGCGTGGTCGATGACGCCGACCATCATGAAAAGCCCGGACTTGAAGAGGGCGTGCGCGATCGTGTGCAGGATCGCCGCGGCCACCGCGGCCGACGTCCCCACCCCGATGGTCGCCACCATGAGGCCGAGCTGGCTCACGGTCGAATACGCCATCAGCTTCTTGAGGTCGGTCTGGCCCAGCGCGAAGCGGCCACCGAGCAACGCGGTGATCAGGCCCGCGGCGATGAGGCTGGCGTTCCACACCCACACGTCGTGGAAGGCCGGGGTGAAGCGCAGCAGCACGAAGATGCCGGCCTTGACGACGGCGGCGGCGTGCAGGTAGGCGCTGACGGGGGTGATTGCGGCCATCGCGTCGGGCAGCCAGACGTGGAACGGGAACTGGGCCGACTTGGTGAACCCCGCGAGCGCGACGAGCGCGGCGACCGCACCGGCGTACGTCGGGTCCTCGGTCCACACGGGCGAGGCGAGCGCGACCGACAGGCTCGTCGTCCCGGTGCGCACCCCGATGAGGGCCACCGCGACCAGCAGGGCCACGCCGCCGACGAACGTGATGAGCAGCGTCCGCATCGAGGCCTGTTGGCCGGCGTGCCCGGACCGCGCGATCAACAGGAACGACGCGATGCTGGTCAGCTCCCAGCACACGAACAGCAGGACGAGGTCGTCGGCCAGCACGAGCGCGACCATGGCGAGCGTGAACGTCGTCATGACCAGGTAGAAGCTGGTCTGCCGGCCGGCGCCGAGATAGCTCGTCGAGTAGGCGAACACGAGCGCGCCGATCACGAGCGCGATGAGCGCGAACACCACGGAGAGCCCGTCGGCGCGCAACGCCACGTCCACCCCCAGGGCGGGCACCCAGGCCGTGCGCCACTCCGTGGGTCTGCCGCCGAGCGCGTCGGACACGGCGGGCCAGAGGGTGGCGACGGCGCCGAGGTACAGCCCCGCGAGTGGCCAGCCCGCCAACCGGCCCAGGCGGGCGCACGTCACCGGCGTGACGGCGACGGCCACCGCGAGCGTGACCAACGTCCACACCAAGGGCATCCGCGGAGAACCTGAACCTTCTGGGGGAGAGGGGAGATCGGCGCGCAGGGCGACGCGACGTGCAAAACGGTACCTGGGTTCGCCTCAACCGCACCGCCGCGCGACGCGCGGGCCGGCCACGTCGTACGACGTCCGTGGTGGTCAACGGCCTGCTCGCGCGCGCGGCGTCTCACGAGCTGGGCACGCCGGGACCGGCTCGCGGAAGCCGGGCGGATGCGTTCCGCTGCTCCTTGCGCGCGCCCGCCCAGGGGTGAAGGATGTGGACAGTGCCAGCGCGGGCACTGCACAACGGAATCCGGGGGAATGACGTGAGTCTGCGGCGAGTGGTCCGGGGCGTAGCAGCGGTCGTCGTCGCGGGGGCGCTCGGCGGCCTGTCCGGCGGCCTCGCCGCGGCCTCGACCGACGACGGATCACGGCCCGCGCCCCCGGCCGAGCGGTCCGCCGCTCCGACGCCCGCGCCGCGGCAGCCGTGGAGTTCGACGTACCCTTCCCCGCCGCCGCCCCCGCCGGCACCAGAGCCCGAGCCTGCGCCCCCCACACCTGGGCCGGAACCTGCGCCCCCCACGCCGGTGCCGGCACCGCCGCCTGCCCCGCCCACGCCGGCCGTGCCGGCGATTTGCCTGCAGCGGCCACACATCCTGTGCGCCAGCAAGGCCGAGAAGACGCTGCGCTACTTCGAGCGTGGGGCGTTGTGGCTGGCCACGCCGGTGGCGTTCGGGCGGCCGGGCTACGAGACGCCGAGCGGCCTATACGCCGTCCGCGTCAAGGACGCCAACGCGTGGAGCAAGGAGTACGACACGGCGATGCCGTACAGCCTGGAGTACGACCTGGCGCGCGGCATCTACATCCACTACTCGCCCACCTTCGCCGCAGCCGGTCCCGGCTACATCGGCAGCCACGGCTGCGTCAACATCGGCGACCTCGAGGCGGCGAAGACCCTGTTCAACCGGGTGCCGTTGGGTGCCGCGGTCTACGTGTACTAGGCGCCCGCCCAGCGAGCTCTCGCCGCGCCCCTGGCGGGGCGGTTAGGCTCCCGGGTATGGGCTCGGGAATGCGCGCGGACGGGACGATCGTGCGGGTACGTCGGGTGCAGCCCGACGAGGCCGCCGCAGTCGGCGAGCTGGCGGTGCGCGCGTACGACCCCAGCGGCCTGGCGCCGAACGACCCCTACTTCGCGGACCTGCGCGATGTCGCGGCGCGCGACGCGGCGGCCGAGGTGTGGGTCGCCGTCCGCGACGAGGGCGATGGGCTCGCGCGCGGGGTCCTCGGCACGGTCACCTGGTGTCCCACCGGCTCGCCGTGGGGCGAGATCGCCCGCCCGGGCGAGGCCGAGTTCCGGATGTTGGCCGTGGATCCCGGCGCGCAACGGCTGGGGGTCGGCACCGCGCTGGTGTCGGCGTGCGTCGCGCGAGCCCGGGCCCAGGGGGCCGATGGCGTGGTGCTCTCGACGGCCGAGTGGATGGTCGCGGCGCATCGGCTCTACGCGGAGCTGGGCTTTCGCCGCGACCCATCCCGGGACTGGTCACCCAGGCCGGACATCCGGCTGCTGGCTTACGGCTTGCCGCTCTGATCGCCGCCGGGGCGCACGGCGTCGACGTACAGGTCGGCCTCCGGTCGGTTCAGCAGGGAGTGTCGGTGACCGTAGAGGAAGTAGATCGCGAGGCCGACGGCGAACCAGACCAGGAAGCGCAGCCAGGTCACCGGCTCCAGGAACGAGATGAGCCAGAGCGAGAAGAGCACCCCGAGCGCGGGCACGAGCGGGACCGCCGGGCAGCGGAACGGCCGCTCGATGTCGGGCCGGGTGCGCCGCAGCACGATGATCGAGATGCAGACCAGGACGAAGGCGAGCAGGATGCCGATGTTCGTCAGCTCGGCGACCTCCGCGATCGGCAGCAGCCCGGCAATCACGGCCGAGGCGACCCCGACCACCCAGGTGACCCGCACGGGCACGTGCCGCGTGGCGTGGGTCTTCGCGAACCACCGGGGCAGCAGACCGTCGCGGCTCATGGCGAACCAGACCCGGGTGACGCCCAGCATGAACGTGAACATGACCGTCAGGATGCCCACGATCGCGCCGACGGCGATGATCGTCGCGAGGCCGTCCAGGCCCACCGTGGCGAACGCCGAGGAGATGCCGGACTTCGGGTCGATCTGGGTGTAGGGGATCATCCCCGTGAGGACGAGGCAGACCCCGACATAGAGGACCATCGAGACGGCCAGGGAATACATGATCGCCTTCGGCATGTGCCGCTGGGCGTCCTTCGACTCCTCGGCCGCGGTGCTCATCGCGTCGTACCCGAACACCGCGAAGAAGACCGTCGCCGCGCCGCCCATCGCGCCGGTCCAGCCCGCGGGGGCGAACGGGGTGTAGTTGTCGGTCTTGACGTGCATGGCGCCGACGATGATCACCAGCAGGACCACGGCGACCTTGATGCCGACGACGAAGGTCTCGAAGCGCGCCGCGTTCTTGATGCCCAGCGTGAGCAGGAACGCGATGAACAGGCAGAGCAACGCGGCGAACAGGTCGATGCGATGCCCGTCACCAGTCCCCGGCGCGCCGAGCATCCACTGCGGCAGCGTGATCCCGAGCTGTTTGAGGAGGAACCCGAAGTAGCCCGAGATGCCGATGGCGACGACCGCCACGATGGCCGTGTATTCCAGCAGCAGGTCCCAGCCGATGCACCAGCCCACGACCTCGCCGAGCACGGCGTACGAATACGTGTAGGCGGACCCGGCCCGCGGGATCATGCCCGCGAACTCGGCGTAGCTGAACGCAGCGGCCGCGCTCGCGATGCCCGCGATGAGGAAGGAGATCAGCACCGCCGGTCCGACGCCCTTGCCGCCCTGCGCGCCGCTCGCGACGCTGCCGGCGAGGGAGAAGATCCCGGCGCCGATGATGCCGCCGATGCCGATGGCCGTGAGCTGCCACAGCCCAAGCGTGGGCAGGAGCGCTGTGGGTCCCCGATGCGGCTCCGCGATGTCATCGATCGGCTTCCGGCGCAGATAGCTACGTGTGTCGGCCACGGGGGCCACTATCCCCGATCTTGGTCCCACGGTGCGAGATGTGATCTGGTGGAGATTGATCACGAGGCGGCGGCGGGACGGGAGGTGGGTCATGGAGGTCGTCATCTGCGCCGACGCGGCGGAGGCGGGCGCACTCGCGGCGGACGCCATCGTGGCGTTGTTCCACGAAGAATCGGCGGCGGTGCTGGGGGTGGCGACGGGGTCCAGCCCGCTGAGCGTGTACGCCGAGCTGGGGCGCCGCGTCGCCGCCGGTCGGGTCAGTCTGGCGCGTGGGACCGCGTTCATGCTGGACGAGTACGTCGGGCTGCCGGCGGACCACCCGGAGCGCTACCGAACGGTCATCGAGCGGGAGTTCGTGGCGCGCGTCGACATCGACCCGGCCCGGGTGCACGGCCCGGACGGGTCGGCCAGTGACCTGCCGGCAGCCGCGGCGGCGTACGAGCAGGCCATCGCCGACGCCGGCGGGGTCGACCTGCAGCTATTGGGGATCGGCACCGACGGGCACATCGCCTTCAACGAGCCGGGCAGCTCGCTGGGATCGCGGACTCGGATCAAGACGCTGACCAGCCAGACCCGGCACGACAACGCGCGGTTCTTCGACGGGGACGTCGACGCAGTCCCCACGCATTGCCTGACCCAGGGGGTCGGCACGATCATGGCCGCCCGGCACCTGGTGCTGCTGGCCTCGGGTCGGGCCAAGGCCCAGGCCGTCCACCAGCTCGTCGAGGGCCCGATCTCGGCCCTGTGGCCCGCCACGATCCTGCAGATGCACCCGCATGCCACCGTTCTCGTGGATCGGGCTGCGGCGTCGCGGCTGCAGCTGGCCTCTTATTTCGCGGAGACCTACGCCGCCAAGCCGCACTGGCAGGGGCTCTAGTCCGCGCGACCGGACGGCTCGGGCGACCACGGATTACCTAGGAACACTGAGGGATCCGCGCGTAACGTCCTACGATCGCCTCATGGCTAGCCCGTCGTGCGGGGCGGAGGCGGTGTTCGTCCGGCAGGCCGGGGAGCCGCTTCCCAGCCGCGAGCGCCTGGCTCGGGGTGGCGCCCCCCTGATTGACCGTCGCGACCTGGACCGCGCCGTCGCCAACGCGACGATCCTCCTCTCCCTCGTCGGCCGGACCGTGGTCGGCTGGGAACCCCACGGCGACCTGCACGCCGACCAAGACCTCGAGTGGTGGGCACCCAAGGACGACCGGACGAGCTATCAGGCCCTGGTCATCGCGCTCGAGGGCGGCGAGGAGGCGATCATCGCCTCCGGGGAGACCAACGAGTTCACCATCGTCCGCTCCACGATGCGGCAGCGGGCGACCGGGCCCCCGACCGACCCCACCGGGCCCGGCCGGCCGGCCTTGGGTCGGATCGACCAGGGCGCCTGCATCCTGCACGCGCATCGGACCCCGCCGCCGTACCGGCAACGCCTCGTCCTGCAGTTCCTTCTGGAGATCGGCGGCCGCAGCTGGGTGCTGATGGCGGCCGAGGGCTACGACGTCGACGAGTGGAGCCTGGCGGACGACTGCGACGCGGTGCGCCGCCCGGTCGACGATCTCTGGTGGCCGCTGCCCTGACCGGTTGGGCACGCCAGCCGTGCCAAAGCTGCCCAATCAGCGGCGGCAGAACTTCGCGACGGGGCGCCTTAGCGGAGCGTCGCGGCCTGCTCGGCGGGCCGGGGCTTGCGCGTCTTCGTGTACGTCGCGCGTAGCTGGTCCAGCGCCTCCTGGTCGAGCCCGACCAGGTCGAGGTCGATATCGCGATCCTGGCAGGACTTCTGCAGGCGGCACAGTTCGGTGAGCTGGGAGTCGCTCAGGTGCGGGCACGAGCGCAGGTCCAGGCACAAGTGGTGGACCTGCTGGGCCAGGAGCCCCGGCAGCATCACGCGAACGTCGGTCAGCCGGTTCTCCTCCGGGCCGGACCCGATCACCAGGGTCGTCATCGCACTGTCACTGGCTGCGGTCGTCACGGCTCCTCCTCACCTCTGGACGGGGCCTCGCGGCTGCGCGGGCACTCGCGTCACTGTGCCGTGCCACCTCGTCGCGCGGGTTGCCGCGATGTGGCGGACACGTGTCCATCTTGCGCCGATTTCAGGGCGCTACCCAAACTCAGAGGGGTCGCTGTCAGCAAGATCACTTCCTAACCGGTCGGTAAGTAAGGCGGAAGTGGCGCTGGTCACGTCCCTGCGCCGGCCCGGACCTCGCGGCCCCACGGCGGCACCCGTCGCGCCAGCACCGGGCGGAGGGCGGCTTCGAACCGCGGCTGCAGCGCGAGTCGGCGCAGGAGGCCGTGCCGCAGATGGTTGGCGAGCCCGGCGAGCAGGAACGACTGGTCGACCGTCAGATGCCGCCGGCTGGTGCGGCGCGTGCGCACCCCGATCGCGTCGACGAACCCGCCGGGCCCGAAGCAGCCGAGTTCCTCCAGCGCGGCGAGGTTGCCCAGCGCCGCGCGGGGGTCATAGGGCAGCGCGAGCGCGGCGGCATGCGGCGTCACCACACCCTGGCCCCGCCACGTCGTCCGGTAGCCGTCCCCGAGGATGCCCAGCGCGGGCACGCCGAACTCGCTGTAGCCGCCCGCGGCGCCGCGGCCGGGGCACGCGCACGGCGACAGCCCCCACACCGGCCAACCCGCCTCCGCGGCGTACGCCCGGTGCGCCGTCACCGTGCCGGCGTGGCTCACCCCCCACAGGGCCGGCGACCAGTCCTCCTCGGGCACGAACGCCGCCACCGCGAGCGCCTCGAACATCGACCCCCCGAGCGAGGCGATCGCGCGATGGCCCGCGTATCCAGCCACGGGAGCCTCCAGCGCCGCGTACGCCTGCGGCCCGAGCTGACCCAGGCCCAGCGCCACGTAGGTCACCAGCCGCGTCTCGGAGTTCAGCAGCGCGTAATGGTGGCGGGTCACGTGGATCGGCGCCCCGCTCGGATCGGTCGTGGGCACCGACCGGTTGCGCTGCGGCGTCTCCCAGAAGCCCCCGCGCATGAGGCCACCGTCCGGCCGGGCCGCCGGGTCGTAGTACGCGTCGAAACGCATCGGCGTCAGCAGCCGCTCCGCGGCACCGCGCAGCTCGGGATGGGCCTGGGCGACGATGCCGAGCGCCATCGCCAGCCACGCGTTGTCCACGCTGGACAGGAACGGGGTCAGCAGCCGAGCCCGGCGCCCCCACGTGTCGGTGCGCTCGCCGGTCGCGATGTCGTACCAGTTGTAGAACATCCCAGTCGTCTCGTGCCGCGGCAGCGCGGCCAGGGTGTCCAGGGCGCGCGCGCAGCGGTCGCGCACGTCGGCGGCGTCGGTCAGGTCCAGGGCGCCGGCCGCGACCGCGCTCCACAGGTAGCCGCCGACGTTCGTGGGGGAGGTGTATGGCGTGCGCGTGGCCGGGTCGAGGCGGTCATCGATGCCGTCCGCGGGCAGGCCGGTGCCCTCGTCCACCGAAGCGGCCAGGCAGCGCCAGGTGGCCTGGGCCCACCGCCGTACGTCGTCGTCGGTGGGCGCGGCCGCGTCTGCCATGTCCGGATTCTGTCACCGCGCCGACGCGAGTCGGCTCACCCGCGGGGCGCCGCCGAGCCCTGCCGGACCGTCGCCACGATCGTGTCCTTGAGCGCGGCCTGATCGGCGCCCGCCCCCCGGGTGCCGATCGCCAGCCCGAGCATGAACGAGCTCACCGGCGCCAGCGGCCGGTCCAGCTCGTGCGCGACGACCTTGGTGAGGTCGTGGATCGCGGCGATGTCGACGAGCGCGGGGTCGATGCCCAGCAGGGTCGAGGTGTGCTCCACCCAGTCGGCCCAGCGGGCCTGCTCCTGGGTCAGGTCGTGCCGGGGCCGGGCCGGCTGCGCGTCCACCTCGCCGGCCGCCGGCGTCGCCGTGGTGCTCATCGCTTGGTCAGCTCCGGCCGGGACTCCCAGCCCCGTCGCGGAGCGTGGGTGCCGGTCCCGACGCCGGGGCGCCGGTCCGCGGTGCGGTAGACGATGTACGGCCGGGTCAGGTAGCCCAACGGCGCCGAGAAGACGTGCACCAGCCGGGTGAACGGCCACAGCGCGAAGAGCAGGCAGGCCACCAGGGCGTGCAGCTGGAACCCGAGCGGCGCTGCAGCCATGAGGTCCGGGTCCGGGTGCAGCGTGACGAGCTGGCGGAACCAGATCGAGACGCCGTCGCGGTAGTTGTACTCGCCCACCTCGGTGCCCACCCCGCCGATGCCGGGGGCGTGCCAGCCGAGCGTGTTCGCCAGGCCCAGCAGGATCGTCACGGCGAGGAAGAAATACATCACCTTGTCCATCGGCGTCGTCGCGCTGAACACCGGCCCCGTGGTGCGCCGCCGATAGATGAGGATCGCCAGCCCCGCCAGCGTCAGGAAGCCCGCGAGCAGGCCCACGGACACCGCCATGAGGTGGTAGAGGTGCTGGCTGATGCCGACGGCCTCGGTCCAGCTCTTCGGCACGAGCAGGCCCATCACGTGGCCCAGCACGACGAAGAGGATGCCGAAGTGGAACATCGGGGAGCCCCAGCGCAGCAGCCGGTCCTCGTAGAGCTGGCTGGAGCGGGTCGTCCAGCCGAACTGGTCGTACTTGTAGCGCCAGAAGTGGCCCACCACGAACACCGTCAGGCAGATGTAGGGGAAGACCACCCAGAGCAGGGTGTTCATGAGCGGGCTCCTTCGCGGGCTGGTGTCGAGGTGGATGGCGCGGATTCCTGCGACTGCGCCCACGCCACGTCATCGGCGGGGCGCGGGTTCAGGTAGGCGTCGAGGCGCGGGTCGAGCGCGAGCTCGCCGTACGGCGTGAGCCCCACGTCCTCGCTCGGCGGCCCCTGCGCGACGAGCCGGGCGATCGCCGCGGTCTCCTCGCCGTCCAGAGCCGGCAGCGTCGCGCACACCGCCACCACCGCGTCGGCCCATCGCGAGCCGGCCTCCAGCAGCGCCAGCCGCAGCACCTCCAGCCCGGCCCGGTGGTCCAGGAGCAGCCCCAGGGCCGTGGTCAGGTCGGCGCTCGCCCCGAACTCCAGCACGACCCCGAGGTGGTCGGGCAGCTCGGCGTCGGCGTCCGCCAGCTCGACGCCGCAGCGCCGGTAGGCCTGCTTGAACTCCACCAGGGCGAGCCCGCGCTTGCGGGTGTCGCCGTAGGCGAAGTACGTCAGGTACGGCGCGCACCGGCGGGTGTAGTCGAACGTCGCCACGTATTGGCGGCGCAGCGTCTCGGCATCGGTCGCGGCCAGGTCGTCGATCAGCCGCAGCAACGGCGTACCGCACGACTCCGGCAGCCGCAGCGCGACGTCCCGCAGCATCGGGAGGTGTCCCAGCACGGCGTCGTCCGGATACCCGATGAGGACCGACGCGCACTGCCAGGCCGCCCGCATCGCCTCCTCCGGGACGGGGAGCCGTGCACTCTTGCGGCGCCGGAGGGCGAGCCTCACCGCCGCACCTCGCGCTCGCCGTCCTCGCCGGGGAACATCCCCTCGGGCATGCCCTTGCCGTCCCAGTTGAGCAGGTTGACGCGGCCCTGCCCCGAGGGGGTGAGCGCGTCGGCGGTCTGCCGCTGCTGCAGCATCCGGAAGTTCTCCACGGCGATGGGCGTGGTCTCTCCGGAGCCCTCGCCGAAGACGCCGCGGGGTGCGGTGTCGTAGGCGGCGACGTCGCAGCCGGTGGCCAGCTCCTCCAGGGAGTGCGCCTGCTCGGCGTGCGCGGTGGGGATCACGTAGCGCTCGTCGTACTTGGCCAGGGCCAGGAGGCGGAACATCTCGTACATGTCCTCCTCGCCCATCCCGACGCTCGCCGGGATCGCGCCGTTCGGGTCGCGCCCGAGGTTGATGTCGCGCATGTAGGCGCGCATCGCGGCCAGCCGGCGCAGCACCGCCTCGACCGGGGCGACGTCGCCCGCGGTGAAGAGGTTGGCGAGGTATTCGACCGGGATGCGCAGCGCCTCAAGGGCCGCGAACAGGTTGCCGGCGTCCTCCGCGTCGTGGCCGGTCTCCCGGATGACGTCGACGACGGGCGACAGCGGCGGGATGTACCAGACCATCGGCATCGTCCGGTACTCCGGGTGCAGCGGCAGCGCCACCTCGTAGTCGTGGATCAGCCGGTAGACCGGGGAGCGCTGCGCCGCGGCGATCCAGTCGCCGGGGATGCCGGCCCGCTCCGCCTCGGCGATGACCGCCGGGTCGTGCGGGTCGAGGAAGACGCTGCGCTGCGCGGCGTACAGCTCCTGCTCCGGCGCGCTTGCCGCAGCAAGCACGGCGTCCGCGTCGTACAGCATGAGCCCGATGTAGCGCAGCCGACCGACGCACGTCTCCGCACACACGGTCGGGATGCCGACCTCGATGCGCGGGAAGCAGAACGTGCACTTCTCGGCCTTGCCGGTCTTGTGGTTGAAATAGACCTTCTTGTACGGGCAGCCGGTGATGCACATGCGCCAGCCGCGGCACTTGTCCTGGTCGACCAGGACGATGCCGTCCTCGGTGCGCTTGTAGATCGCCCCGCTGGGGCACGACGCCGCGCAACTCGGGTTGAGGCAGTGCTCGCAGATGCGCGGCAGGTAGAACATGAAGGTCTTCTCGAACTCGAACTTCACCTTGTCCGCGATGCCCTTGAGCATCACGTCCCGGTGCGCCGTCTCCTTCGAGCCGCCGAGGTCGTCATCCCAGTTCGCCGACCAGGAGATGTTCATCGGCTTGCCGGAGATGAGCGAGTGCGGCCGCGCCACCGGGAAGTGCTTCTGGGCCGGGGCGTTGAGCAGCGTCTCGTAGTCGTAGGTCCAGGGCTCGTAGTAATCCTGGATCGAGGGCATCTTGGGGTTGGCGAAGATGCTGGCGAGCTTGCGCAGTCGGCCGCCGGCGCGCAGCTTGAGCCGACCGGAGCCGGTCAGCGTCCAGCCGCCCTTCCACTCGTCCTGGTCCTCATACCGGCGCGGATAACCCAGCCCGGGGCGCGTCTCGACGTTGTTGAACCAGACGTACTCCGTGCCGGTGCGGTTCGTCCAGGCCTGCTTGCAGGTGACCGAGCAGGTGTGACACCCGATGCACTTGTCGAGGTTCATCACCATCGCCATCTGAGCCATGATGCGCATCAGTAGGTCACCTCCTGCGAACGCTTGCGGATCATCGTGACCTCGTCGCGGTTGTTGCCGGTCGGACCGATGTAGTTGAAGAAGTACGCCAGCTGCGCATACCCGCCGATGATGTGCGTCGGCTTGACCATGATCCGGGTCATCGAGTTGTGGATGCCGCCGCGGCGACCGTTGTGCTCGGTCAGCGGGGTGTCGATGAGTCGGTCCTGGGCGTGCGGCATGTAGATCGTGCCCTCGGGCATGCGGTGGGTCACGATCACGCGCGAGGCGACGACGCCGTTGCGGTTCACCGCCTCGACCCAGTCGTTGTCCTTCACGCCGATCTTGGCGGCGTCGATGTCGCTCATCCAGATCGACTGCCCACCCCGGCCGAGGCTCAGCATGAACAGGTTGTCCTGGTATTCGGAGTGGATCGACCACTTGTTGTGCGGGGTCAGATACCGCACCGACACGGCCACGGACCCGTCCACGTCGCCCAACTCCCCGAGGGGACGCTCGCCGAAGAGGTGGGTCATGTTGAGCGGGGGACGGTACGTCGGGAGCGCCTCGCCCATCTTCTGCATCCAGTCGTGATCGACATAGAACTGCATGCGGCCCGTCAGGGTGTGGAAGGGCTTCTTGCGCTCGATGTTGATCGTGAAGGGGCTGTAGCGCCGCCCGCCGGTCTCCGAGCCCGACCATTCCGGGCTGGTGATGACCGGGACCGGGGCGGCCACGGTGTCGGCGTACGTGATCATCTTGCCCTCGTGCTCGGCCGCGAGGTCGTGCATGAGGTTGCCGCAGCGCTTCTCCTGGGTCTTGAAGCCTTGGGTGGCGAAGTGGCCGTTGGTGGTGCCGGACAGCGCCATGATCGTCTCGGCCACGTTGATCGCGGTGTCGAGCTTGGGCTGGCCGTCGCCGACGCCGCCGTGCCGCACGCCGTTCTTGCGCCGCAGGTAGTCGACCTCGCGCGTGACGTCGTACAGGATCCCCTTGGTCGCGTTCCCCACCTTCTCGAAGAGCGGGCCGATGCTCGTCATCTTCTGGTACGTCGCGGCGTAGTCGCGTTCGACCACTGCGAGGACCGGCATGGTCTTGCCGGGGACCGGCTCGCACTCGCCGCGCTTCCAGTCCCGCACGACGCCGTGCTCGTTGGCCATCGCCTCGGGGGTGTCGTGCCACAGCGGCTTGGCGACGAGGTCCCTGCGGACCCCGAGGTGCGTCGCGGCCATCTCCGAGAACGCCTTGCTGATCTCCACGAACGCATCCCAGTCCGTCTTGGACTGCCACGGCGGGGCGATCGCCGGGTTGAAGGAGTGGATGAACGGGTGCATGTCGGTGGTGTTGATGTCGTTCTTCTCGTACCAGGTGGCCGCGGGAAGCACGACGTCCGAGAGCATCGTGGAGCTGGTCATGCGGAAGTCGATGGTCATGAGCAGGTCGAGCTTGCCCTCGGGGGCCTGCTCGCGCCAGCGCACCTCCTTGGGGCGCTGGTCCGGGCTCGCCTCGGCGCCGTTGACGCCGTGGTCGGTGCCGAGCAGGTGCCGCAGGAAGTATTCGTCGCCCTTGGCGGAGCTGCCGAACAGGTTGGCCCGCCACATCATGAGCACCCGCGGCCAGTTCTCCTCGGCGTCCGGGTCCTCGGCGGCGAACGCCAGCTCGCCGCGCTTGAGCTGGTCGACGACGTAGTCCTTGGGCTCCATGCCCGCCTGCTCCGCCTCGTCACACAGCGTGAGCGGGTTGCGGTTGAGCGTCGGATAGCTGGGCATCCAGCCCGCGCGGGCCGACTGGGCGACGAGGTCGGCGACGGTCATCCCGTCGAAGTCGTCCAGGCCGCCCGCGACGTCGGCCGCCTTGTAGGTGTCGTAGCGGTATTGGCTGGTGTGCAGATACCAGTACGCCGTCTGCGCCATGTGCCGCGGCGGCCGGTGCCAGTCGAGGCTGAACGCCGTGTGCTGGAAGCCGGACAGCGGCCGAATCTTCTCCTGGCCGACGTAGTGCGCCCAGCCGCCGCCGTTGCGGCCCTGGCAGCCGGTGATCGTGGTGAGCACGAGCATGGCGCGGTAGATGAGGTCGGAGTGGTACCAGTGGTTGGTCCCGGCCCCCATGAGGATCATCGAGCGGCCGTGCGAGTCGACGGCGTTCTGCGCGAACTCGCGGGCGATCCGGGCCACCGCGGCGGCCGGGACGGTGGTGATGTCCTCCTGCCAGGCGGGGGTGTACGGCGCCTCCGCGTCGTCATAGCCGGTCGGCCACGCGCCGGGCAGGCCCTCGCGGCCCACGCCGTACTGCGCGAGCATGAGGTCGAAGACCGTGGTGACCAGGCGCGAGCCGATCCGCCGCGCGGGCACCCCACGCGGGAGGTCGGCGACCTTCCCGTCGAGGGCGTCGAAGCGCGGCAGCGCGACCTGCACGTGCTCCACGTCGGGGGCGCCGTAGAGGCTCAGGCGGGGCTTGGTCTCGCCGAGGTCGAGGTTCCACTTGCCGACACCCGCGTCGCCGTAGCGGTCGCCGAGCGTGCCGTTGGGGATGACGACCTGGTCGGTCGCGGCGTCGATGAGCGCGGGCTTCCACATCGCGTTCTCGGACGCGCTGGCGTCCGGCAGCACGTCGCCCAGGTCGCCCGCGACGACGAACTTGCCCGGGGCGTAGTGCCCGTCCTTCTCGTCGAGGGTCACCAGGAACGGCAGGTCCGTGTACGTCGTGCAGTAGTCGGTGAAGAACTCGACGGGGCGCTCGACGAAGAACTCGCGCAGGATCACGTGGCCCATCGCCATGGCCAGGGCGGCGTCGGTGCCCGGCGCCACGGCCAGCCACTCGTCGGCGAACTTGACGTTCTCGGCGTAGTCCGGGGCCATCACGACGACCTTCTGGCCGCGGTAGCGGGCCTCGGTCATCCAGTGCGCGTCCGGGGTGCGGGTCAACGGAACGTTGGAGCCCCACATGATCAGGTAGCCGGCGTCCCACCAGTCCCCGGCCTCGGGGACGTCGGTCTGGTCGCCGAACATCTGCGGGGAAGCGACGGGCAGGTCGGCGTACCAGTCGTAGAAGGAGAGCATCGCCCCGCCGATGAGCTCGGTGAACCGGGCCCCGGAGGCGTAGGAGACCATCGACATCGCCGGGATCGGGGAGAAGCCCGCGATCCGGTCGGGGCCCCAGCGCTTGATCGTGTAGACGTTGGCCGCGGCGACGATCTCGGTGACCTCTTCCCAAGTCGCCCGCACCAGGCCGCCCTTGCCGCGGGCCCGGGTGTAGCGCTCCCGCTTGGCGGGGTCCTGCACGATCGAGGCCCAGGCGAGCACCGGGTCGCCGTACTGCGCCTTGGCCTCGCGGAACATGTCGATCAGCACGCCACGGACGTACGGATAGCGGACCCGCGTGGGGCTGTAGGTGTACCAGGAGAAGGCCGCGCCGCGGGGGCAGCCGCGGGGCTCGTACTCCGGGCGGTCCGCGCCGGTCGACGGGTAATCCGTCTGCTGGGCCTCCCAGGTGATGATCCCGTCCTTGACGTAGACCTTCCAGGAGCACGACCCGGTGCAGTTCACGCCGTGCGTGGAGCGGACGACCTTGTCGTGGCTCCACCGGTCCCGATAGAAGCTGTCGCCCCCGCGGCCGCCCACGCGTTGCATCGTGCGGCCGTCCGCGGACACCTCGGCCTTCGTGAAGAATCGCCGCGTCCCGACCAGCGCCTCGGACAGGGGGCCGTCCAACCCGGCCGCCTCGCGGCGGGAGGCCTGCGTGCTCATGGGTGCTCCTGATCCATCGCCGAATTTGAAGGATAGGGGTATTCAACCACGCTGCCTGTGGCCTGCACAGGATACGCTCAACATGTCCTGATGGACGTTCGTCTTAGCCTGTCACATCCGGTGTACGGGGACTCGTCACGGCGCGTCCTGCGTCGCGGGCGCGCCGACCGCCCGGTCGGTGTTACCGTGAGCTGTTCCTTTTTATTGCTCGCCCCGGGAGTACTATGTCCATCGCGGATCCTGCGGATCGTTCGGAGCGCGGCGCGAACGCCGTCCTGGTGATGTCGACCCTGGCCTTCACCGTCATGTTCGCGGTGTGGCTGATGTTCGGCATCCTCGGCGTACCCATTCAGAAGGAGCTGAAGCTCTCCGACGTCGAGCTGTCCTGGATCAGCGCCGTCGCCGTGCTCAACGGCTCGATGTGGCGCTTGCCCGCCGGAATGCTCACCGACCGCATCGGTGGCCGCAAGGTCACGCTGTTCATGCTGGCCACCACGGCCATCCCGGCGTACTTCGTCTCCCAGGCCCGCAGCTACGCGATGCTGCTCGTCCTGGCGTTCCTCGTCGGATTCGCGGGAAACCTGTTCTCGGTGGGCATCGCCTGGAACGCGGCCTGGTTCCCGCGCCGCCGCCAGGGCTTCGCCCTGGGGGTGTTCGGCGCGGGCAACGTGGGCGCCTCGGTCACCAAGTTCATCGGCCCGCCGCTCATCGCCGGCACCGCCGGCGCGACCTACCTGGGGGTGGTCCAGGGGGGATGGCGCGTCGTACCCGTCATCTACTCGGTGCTGCTGCTGATCCTGGCCGTGCTGACGTTCGTCGTGACGCCGCGGCGCGACCGGATGCCCGGCGCCAGCAAGCCGATCGGCGAGATGCTGGAGCCGCTGAAGCACCTGCGGGTCTGGCGGTTCAGCCTCTACTACGTCGCGGTGTTCGGCGCCTACGTCGCCCTGTCGGCCTGGCTGCCGAAGTATTACATCGACAACTTCGGCATCGACCTCACGACCGCCGGCTTGCTCACGGCGGTCTTCATCTTCCCCGCGTCGCTGTTGCGCCCCGTCGGCGGCTGGCTGTCGGACCGCATGGGCGCCCGCAAGGTCATGTACGTCACCTTCGGACTCATGCTCCTCACCTCCGGCATCCTGATGATGCCGAACGGGCACATCGTCATTCATCACGCGGACGGCCGGTCGAGCGAGCACCTCTCCTACGGGATCACGCTGGTGCCGTTCACGCTGCTGATCTTCCTGCTGGGCTGCGCCATGGGCGTCGGCAAGGCCGCCGTCTACAAGCACATCCCCGAGTACTACCCCGACAACGTCGGCTCGGTCGGCGGCCTGGTCGGCATGCTCGGCGGCCTCGGCGGCTTCTTCCTGCCGCCCCTGTTCGCCTACAGCAAGCAGTGGTCCGGGTTCCCCACGAGCACCTTCTTCGTGCTGTTCCTGCTCGTCGTGGTCTGCGCCACGTGGATGCACGTGACGATCCTGCGGATGCACGAACGGCACAGCCCGCACATCTCGCGCGAGATCGACGACCATACGATTCACCCCCACCCCAGCCACCCCGACACCAGTGAGGTCATGGCATGAGCAGCGCTACCCCCGCCCCGTCGAGTGCAGATGACGCCTCGCGCACCGGCGGCGAATGGTTGACCAGCTGGGACCCGGAGAACGAGGCCACCTGGGACAAGAGCCTGGCGTGGCGGACCCTCTGGGTCACCACCTTCTGCCTCACGCTGGCGTTCGTCGCGTGGTATCTGCCCAGCGCCGTGGTCCCCAAGCTCAAGGCCCTGGGCTACGACTTCTCGGCGTCCCAGCTCTACTGGATGGCCTCCATGCCGGGCCTGGCGGCCGGCCTGCTGCGCATCGTCTGGATGGTCCTGCCCCCCATCCTGGGCACGCGCAAGATGGTCGCCGCGACGACGCTGCTGCTCGTGGCCCCCACGCTGGGCTGGGGGGTGCGGGTGATGAACCCGACCGCGCCGTACTGGGAGCTCATGGTCCTGGCGTTCCTCGCCGGCATCGGCGGCGGCGCGTTCTCCGGGTTCATGCCCTCCACGTCGTACTTCTTCCCCAAGCGCATGTCCGGCACCGCCCTGGGCATCCAGGCCGGCCTCGGCAACCTCGGCGTCTCGCTGGTCCAGCTGTTCGTCCCGATCCTGGTCGGGGTGTCCTGGCTGGGCTTCATCGGCGGCTCGCAGCAGCTCAAGGTGCCCGGCAAGCCGGTGGCGACGGTCTGGTACCAGAACGGCGCCTTCTTCTGGATCCCGCTGATGATCGTCGGCGCCGTCCTCGCGTGGATGCTGCTGAAGTCGGTGCCGATCAAGGCCAACATCCGCCAGCAGTTCGACATTTTCAACAACGTCGACACCTGGCTCATGACGCTGCTCTACATCATGACCTTCGGCACGTTCTCGGGCCTGGCCGCGCAGTTCGGCCTCCTGTCGATCAACCTGTACGGCGCGGGCAACCCCGACATCGTCTCGACGGTGGGCGGGGTCACCAAGGTCCTGGTCCCGGGCTACTCGGTGGCCGACCCGGCGACGTTCGTGTTCTGGGGGCCGCTGGTGGGCGCGGTGGCGCGGTTCGCGTTCGCGCCGCTGACCGACAAGATGGGCGGCGCGATCTGGACGCTGGTCTCCGGCATCGGGCTCATCGGCTCGATCGCCTTCACGATCTCGGCGCTCACCCCGGACGCGTCGTCGGCCGCGACGCTGCAGAGCGGGTTCACCAGGTTCTTCTGGGGCATGATGGCGATCTTCCTGTTCTCCGGGATCGGCAACGCCAGCACGTTCAAGCAGATGCCGATGATCTTCGAGAAGCGGCAGGCCGGCGGCGTGATCGGGTGGACCAGCGCGATCGCCGCGTTCGGTCCGTTCCTGTTCGGCGTGGGCCTGACACTGATGCCGGCGCCGACCTTCTACATCATCGGGATCGCCTTCGCGATCATGTGCGTCGTCATCACCTGGGTGCGCTACGCCCGGCCGGGGGCGCCCAAGCCGAGCTGACCCCTCGCCTGGCCACCGCGCACGCCGTACGACGAAGCCTCGTCGTACGGCGTGCGCCGTCAGGCCGGCTGTTTCGCGGGTGGTGACAGTTCCAGCGCGCCGCCGGCTTGGCCGCGGACCAGATCGACGAGGCACACCTGCTCGGTGACCATGGGTTGCACCCGCACGAAGACATCGGCGACGCCGAGCCGGGACAGCGTGCCGCGAATGAGGCCCAGGTGGGCGGCGCAGACGACGTCCGGGTTCTCGATCGCGGCCTCTCGCATGGGGCACTGCGACAGGGACAACCGATGGCAGCCCGGGCGGGGTTGCTCGACGGTCACGGTCTCGCGGCGGTATCCCCACCGGGCCAGCACGTCGATGAGCTCGCGGACGGGAAGCTCGGCCTCCCGGCCCGTCACCGCCGCCGCCTCGCGCGCGGTGACATTGCGCCGCGCCCAGGCGGCCCCGGCCGCGATCGAGGCGCCCGAACGCTCGGTGCGGATGCCCGGGATCGCCTCGGCCAGGACGCCGGTCAACACGACGTACGCGGACTCGTTCACCGGGACGGTCTCCGGGGCGACGGCGTACACCTTGCGTGGCCGCCCCACGGACTCCCGACGTTCGCGCTGGGCGGTGAGCACGCCGGCCTGCTCCAGCTGATCCAGGTGAAATCGCACTGTCGTCACGTGCAGATCGAGGGTGCCGGCCAAGTCGGCGGCGGCCAGCTTGCTCGGAGACTCCCGAATCAGGTCGACGATGCGCCGG
Source organism: Austwickia sp. (assembly GCA_016699675.1). Classification (NCBI taxonomy): domain Bacteria; kingdom Bacillati; phylum Actinomycetota; class Actinomycetes; order Micrococcales; family Dermatophilaceae; genus Austwickia; species Austwickia sp. The sequence continues at coordinate 1,814,004 of CP064985.1, forward strand.
CGCACCTGGGACGACAGCAGATCGTCGCGCGAGACCGTGCTCATGTCCGGTGCCCCTGTCTTGAGGATAGGGTCCACTTTATTCGGTCGAGACCGGCCTGCGCATCAGGCACCCGAACAGTAAACAGCCATACACCTGTCCAGTGGGCGGCTCAGTTAGCCGGAGCGGCCCGCCGAAGGGGTGGCGACGGCGCGGCGGGGTGGCGCTCCTCTAAATATCCCGTCCAACGGCCCGCCCGACGCGGTCCACGAATTCGGCGAGGATCTGACGCGAGGTGCCGAAGTTGAGTCGGGCGTGGCCCTGCCCGCCCGGCCCGAACGCCGGGCCCGGGTTGAGGAAGACCTTCGCGTGCTCCAGGAGCCAGCCCGACGGGTCCGCCCCGGCGAGAGCGGGGACGTCCCGGAAGTCGAGCCAGGCGAGGTACGTCGCGCGGGGCGGGGCGACGCGCAGCTCGGGGGCGACCTCGGCCAGCGCCGACACCACGTAATCCCGGTTCGCCTGCAGGAACGGCAGCAGCTCATCCAGCCACGGCGCGCCGTCCCGGTAGCTGGCGATGCTGGCCTCGATGCCCAGGGTGGAGGCGCCGTGGCTGCGCATCGGGTTGATCTTGCGCCAGGCGCGGACGTCCCCGGCGTTGGTCAGCACCGCCTGAGCGCAGCGCAGCCCCGGGGTGTTGAAGCCCTTCGAGCTGGCCAGGAGCGTGATGGTCACCTCGGGCGCGATGTCGCTCACGGTGGCCGTCGGGACATGGCGGTCGCCGAAGACCAGCGTGGCGTGGATCTCGTCGGAGATCACCCGGGCGCCGTAACGCTCCGCGAGCGCGCAGACCTCGGCCAGGTGGTCGGCGGGGAAGACGGCACCGAGCGGGTTATAGGGATTGCAGACGATGATCCCGCCGGCCCCGGCGGCGAAGGCCGCCTCGATGGCGTCGAGGTCGAACCGGTAGCCGCCCGCGCCGTCCGGCTCGGTGTGGGGCAGCATCGGCGGGTAGATGCCGCGCCGCCCGGTCACCTCGAGCACGTCGAAGAACGGCATGTACGCCGGGACGGGCAGCACGATCGGCGACCCGGCGACGGTGAAGTGATCGATGGCGAGGCGCACGCCGGTGAGCACGTCGGGCAGCAGGTGGACCCGCTGCGGATCGATGGCCCAGTCGTAGCGGGTCGCGCACCAGTCGGTCGTGGCGGTGGCCAGCCGGTCGTCGTGGGTCGGGTAGCCGAAGACCTCGCGGGCGGCCGCCTCGCGCACGGCGGCCCCGACGGCGGGGCAGGTCTCCAGGTCCATCTCCGCGACCCACAGGGGCAGAACGTCCGGGGCGAACCGGGTCCACTTCATGGTGTGGCGGGCGCGGAGTTGCTCCGGCGTGAGGGTGACGATCGGCATGGCCCCACCCTGGCCGGTCGAGCCGTCCGGCGCCAAACCCAAGACCCACATGGAGGTCCTCAGCTGGTCATTCGTCGCGCAAATCTACGCGGTCACCCGGGTGAAATCGCCTCAGGTCCCAGGGAATCCGGCCGATGACGGGTCCGAAGGGGGGTGTCCCCTCCGCGGGCGGCGAGGATGTCGCGCGCGGCCGCCGCCCGGCGCAGCATCGCGCCGGCTCGCCAAAGGACCGACGCTTAGATGACTGCCTCAGCGAACCCGCCCGCCGCCGCTCCTCGTGGTTTGGCCGCTCTGCGGCTCCGGCCCAAAATCCTGTCCATCGGTCTGGTCGGCCTGCTCGGCATGACGGCCATCGGGTTGGCCAGCGTGACCTCGCTCAACTCCATGGACAACGCCGCCGAGGAGATCAACGCGGCCACGGACGTGCAGATCGCCGTCGGGCAGCTCCAGGCGGACCTGTACAACGTCGAGCGCGCCCAGAACCGCTACCTGCTGCAGGCGGACGTGGAGGGGGCCGCCGTCGCGGACCCGGCCAACGCGGCCCGCAAGTCCTACCTCGGTGCGGTCGCCGAGCTCGACAAGGTCCTCGGCGAGTTCCCCCCGCTCAAGCTCGAGGCCAGCAAGAAGGCGCTCAGCGCCGTCAAGGCGGACGTCGAGGAGTTCAAGAAGGTCGACGACCAGGTGATCGGCTTCGTCAAGGCCGGTGACGTCAAGGCGGCCCAGGCGGTCGGTCTGGGCAAGGCCACCGACCTGGCCAACCACGCCGTCGCGTTCGGCGACGAGCTGACCAAGGCCGTGCAGACCCGGGTGAACAACGCCATGGCCGCCAAGAACTCGGCCAAGCAGACGGCACTCGTGACCATGATCCTCGTGGCGCTGGCCTGTGCGGCCCTGCTGGGGGTCCTGGCGCTGCTGATCTCCGGCCGCATCCTCGCGGCGGTGACGTCGGTGCGGGCGACGTTGCAGGCGATGGAGCGTGGTGATTTGACGGTGGCTGCCGAGGCGAACTCTTCCGATGAGGTGGGGGAGATGGCCAAGGCGGCGGAGGCGACGCGGGCTTCGATGCAGCAGGTCCTTTCGCAGGTTGGTGATGCTTCCAGCACGGTGGCTGCGGCCTCGGAGGAGTTGACGGCTGTCTCGACGCAGGTGGGGTCGACCTCGAAGGAGGCCTCGGTGCAGCTGGGTGCGGTGAACGCGGCGGCGGAGACGATGTCGCAGAACATTCAGACGGTGGCTGCGGGTACCGAGGAGATGACGGCTTCGATTCGGGAGATCGCCAAGAACGCCAACGACGCGGCGGGGGTCGCGGCGAGTGCGGTGCAGGTGGCTGATCAGACGAATATGACGGTGGGCAAGCTGGGTGAGTCCAGCGCGGAGATCGGTGAGGTCATCAAGGCCATCACGTCCATCGCGGAGCAGACGAACCTGTTGGCGTTGAATGCCACGATCGAGGCGGCTCGGGCCGGTGAGGCTGGTAAGGGCTTCGCGGTGGTGGCTAATGAGGTCAAGGATCTGGCTCAGGAGACGGCCAAGGCGACCGAGGACATTTCGCGGCGGGTGGAGCAGATCCAGGTCGACACTGAGGCTGCGGTGGCGGCGATCAGTGAGATCAGCGGGATCATCGCGCGGATCAATGACACTCAGTCCACGATCGCCTCGGCGGTCGAGGAGCAGACCGCGACGACGAATGAGATGAGCCGCAACGTGGCTGAGGCTGCGGGTGGGGCTCGCGATATCGCGGGCAATGTCGGGGCTGCGGCCCGGGGGCCGGGGAGACCGAGTCCGCGGCGGGTGCGGCGGCTCAGGCCGCTGGTGAGTTGGCCTCCCGCGCGGCGGAGCTGCGCACCCTGGTCGGCCGCTTCACCTACTGACCCACCCAGATCGACGAACGACGCGTAGCCCGGCGGGAGCAACCCCGCCGGGCTACGGCGCGTCGTCGAGGAACCACACGTCCAGCGGGCCGCCGGGCTCCGGGCCCCGGCCGGGCTCCAGATAGAACTCGTAGCCGAAGGTCTCCCGGAAGAACTGCTCCGGGATGGCGAGCATCATGCCGACGTCGGTGGTCTGGCTGGCGTGGCAGGTCAGCGCCGCCCGCTTCACGTCGATCAGCGCCCGACCATCGACGCGGTAGCGGATCAGCGCATCGGGGCTGCCGATGGGGTTGCCGTCGTCGCCGGGCCCGTCCGGGTCCCATTCGACCGCGGCGGCAGGGTCGGCGGCCAACGCCGCCACCCGCAGGCCGCGCAGGTAGTCGCGATTCATCGTCGACTCCAGGATGCGAGGCCGCCGGGCCGCCAGCTCCGCCGCGCGGTGCGCGACCCGATGAGCCTTGACGTGGTCCGGGTGACCATAGCCGCCGTGGTCGTCGTACGTCACCAGCACGTCCGCGGCTTCCTCGTCGAGGAGCCGCGCCAGCCGCCCCGCGGCCTCGTCGAGGTTCGCGGCGTGCAGCGACAGTTCATGGTCGTTCTGCGCCCACCCGGTCATTCCCGAGTCCGCGTAGTCGAGCCACGCCACCCGATGGGTGCCGATCGACCGGGCGGAACACTCCGCCTCGCCACGCCGGTAGGTCACGACGTCCATCCCCGCCGGCAGGTCCGCGGCGACCTCACCGTGGTCGCCGTTGGTGGCGAAGACCACCACGACGCGATGACCGGCGCGGGCGGCCATCGCCATGGTCAGCGACGTCTGGGACGCCTCGTCGTCGGGGTGGGCATGCAGAAAGACCAGGGTGCTCACGCCGCCGATCATGCCAGGGCCGAGCGCCGGCGCCCGACGCGCTCCCGCCGGGCGCGCTCAGGCGCTCACGCGCTCACGAGACGAGTCGCCGCAGCACGCTGCGGTACGCCGCCTTCGCGATCAGGGCGCTGACCGGGTCGGCCGCCGACGGTACGCCGGCCACCGCGATCTCCTGCGCCCACCGGACCCGTGAGCCGCCCGCGGCGTCCGGCTCGACCACGACGTCGATCGTGCCGCGGACGACCCGGCCCCGCTTGACGATGCGGGCGTGCCGGGGCGGGTCCCACTCGAGGACGTCCATCGGGTCGTCGAATCCCCACCGGCCCAGCGCCGTACGGGCCACGAAGCGCGCGCCCGGGCCTGCCGTACCCCGCACCGTCGTGAACGGGATGAGCGCGGTGTGGGCCCACAGGTCCCAGAGCCGCGCCCACGCGCGATCCGGCGGGTGCGGACTGGGTACGTCGAGCGCGAAGGAGGCCACGGCGGCCTGATGCGGCGGGGTCTGCGGCGCAGGGGCCGGGACCCTAGCGCCGCTGCTCCTCGCCGGGCACCGTGTCCTGGGGGACGCCGTTGAGGACCGGGCCCACCGGTCCGTTCGCGCTATCCGTCGGCGTTGCCCCCGGCTGCGCCGGGAGTCCGCCCGAGCGGCGCTCGGCGCGCATCTCGCGACGCGCGGCGCGCCGCTGGTCCCGCGCCACGCCCTCGGCGGTGGAGCAGTCGCCGCGGAAGAGCCAGCCCAGGGCGGCCGCAGCGACGAGGGCGAACAACAAGGCGCGGTGAACCCCTTCGTTGTCGATGAAGGCGTAGCTGAGGCCCAGCAAGATGGCCAGGGCCGGGACGATGCGGCCGTACACGGTCTGACGGCTCAGCGCGTTCATAAGGGCTCCCCGAGGTTCGTCGTTGTTCGGGGCGACCCTACTCACCATGGCTACCGATCAACAGGGCGGCCGTCCCAGCAGCCGGACGGTCGACGGGCTGGCCCGTGTCGTCAACTCGCTTGCGGGCTGGGCCGATACGCGATCATCGTGACGGTCTTCGCCTGGCCGACGAGCTGCGGCATGAAGACACCGAAGGTGTGCGCGATGCGCACGGCGGTGTCCCAGCGGAGCTGCTCGGCCGACTCCTCGTCCAGCCGCCCCGGGTAGTCGACGCGGAGGGGATCGAACGACGAATACCCCGCCGCGGGACGCAGGTTGTCGCCACAGAGTTCGTCATGGACGCGCAGCTCCAGCGGCCGTCCCGGCACGGCGGATTCGACGCCGACGAGAACCTGCGCAGGGCCGGCGTAGCCGAGCTCTGCGGCGTACGCCTCGGTCAGCTCGAGCGTGTCGATCAGCACCGCCTCGACGTCGCTGAGCATGACGTGGCTGGGCTCCCGGGACCCGTCGTCCAGTTGGCCGGATCGGCTCATGGCCGTGTAGACCCCCGGGCCGGCCAGCCCCATCCGCGCGACGAAGCTCGGGGGTTGGTCGATCGCGAGGGTGGCCTCCGCGCGCTGCTCCGCGTCGAGGAAGACGACCTCGACCAACTCCGGAGCGACCCCGAAGGGGCCGGCCGGGAAGACCCCCCGCGCGCTGGCGCCGGCCAGGAGCGCCCGGGTGGAGACCGGCTGGAGATCCGCACACTCGGTCAGGCGACCCACGCCGATGACCCACGCCCGAGCGTCGCTGTCCACGCTGCCGGCCACGCGCCGATACAGGTCGGCCAGATCCGCGCTCATGCGGCTCCTTTCGGGTAGCGGGAGGTTCCGACGGTCGGGCGCCGCTACGCGGCGGAGGTGGCCCCCGCGTCGCGCAGCGCCTTCGCCAGGTGCCGGTCCGTGCCGAGAATGTGACCGGCGAGCCAGTCCCGAAGAAAGTGAAGCACCTCGTCATCGATCCTGTTGTCACCGGCGGCGAGTCGCGCGCGGAAGGCCTCGACGTCGTCGACCAGGCGACGGTGTTCTGCCCGGTGCACCGCCGCCGACGGGTGCTCCGCCAGCCCGTGCCGGGCCATCAGGTGCTCCTCGAAGTCGAAGTGCACGGCCGTGTACGCCGTGAGCTCGTCGAGCACCTGGTGCGCGACGGGTCCGGAGCCTCGTTCGGCCACCGCCTTCTCGAGGCGGTTGAGCATGGCCACCAGCCGGCGGTGTTGCACGTCGATGTCGCCGAAGCCCACTTCGAGGCCATGGCCCCACGTGATGAGCGCCATCGCTTCCCCCTTTCGTGCCGGCCGATCGACCCCCGATCGACGCGACGTCCGTCCCTCGATCCTCACCCCACGTCAGGCGGGTGGCTAGCGAGGAGGCGTTGTCAACTATTGAAGCCGGTGATCGCCCGCCGTGCCTGCGATCCGCCGACTCCATGCCTATCGGCCCCCTGAGCGCGTCCCGCAGCGAACCGGGGCTCGCGCGGCGACGCAGCGCCGGCCGGGCTACGCCGGTGCGGACGCGCGGTGGCCGGCCGCGCGGTCCTCGGCGAGCCCCGCGAGGCCCCACCGCACGGTGCGGGTGGCCAGCCGGCCGGCGCCGCGCCCCAGGGCGGGCACCGGGGCGCGGTCGGGGAGCTCCAGCATGGTGCGGGCCCAGTCGGGCAGGATGGCGACCCCACCGGCGGCGATGAGCCAGTATCCGGGGCGCGCCGCCGCCGGCAACGGTGGGCGCAGCAGCAGGAATCGGGCCGCCTCGACCGCCGCGTCGGTGAGCTCCAGGTCGGGGCGGAAGGCCTCGAGCTGAGCGTGCAGTTCGGCGACCGACTGCGGCAGCCCGGTCGTGCCGAGCCGCTGCGAGACACTGCCCGCCTGACGCACATAGCGGTCGGCGTCGCCGGGCGACAGCGGGTGGCGCCCGTACGTTTGGTGGGCCGTCAGGAAGCTGTGCGCCTCGGCGACGTGCACCCACCGCAGCAGCTCGGGGTCGTCCGCTCGGTACGGGCGGCCGCGATGGTCCTTGCCGCGTACCCTGGTGTGAATGTCGCGGACCTTGTCGATGATCTCCTGGCCCGCCGCCGCGGTGCCGAACGTGGTGATCGCGAGATAGTCCGCCGTGCGCTGCAGGCGACCCCAGGGGTCGGACTTGTAGCCGCTGTGCCCGGCCACCCCCGCCATCGCCTGCGGGTGGAGCATCTGCAGCAGCAGGGCGGCAACTCCGCCGGCGTACATGGAGGCGTCCTCCTGGACCCGCCAGATCGGATCGCCGGGGGAAAACCAGCGCTCTCCCGGCGTACCCCAGATCAACTCGCCCCGCTCCTGCGCGCCCTCACCGGCGACGCGGTCCCGCAGGGCCTCCCCGATCGCCCGCTGCGCGCGTCCGCCGACCCGGGCGACGACCCGAGCGGCGGCCCGGGCCGTGACGGTTCGTGGCGCAGGTGTCGGCACACGGCGAGCGTACGCCGCCGGGCCGACAGCCCACCCACCGCTGCCCGGGTTTAGCCCGGGCCCGAGGATGATGTGGTGGTGACCGAGCCTTCTCCTCCTGGACGCACCGTCAATCCGGGGCCGGTCCCGGCCGCCGACGTGACCGGAGGAGCCCGCGCGGGGTCGGCCCGGGAGCGCCTCGCCGGGGCGGCGACCGCCCTCGCGGATCGGCTGCCGGGCGGCGGCCAGTGGGCCACGCTCTGGGTCGTCCTTGCCGTGGGCGTCCTGATCATGGGGCTGGCCACGGAACTGGCCAGCGACGTGTACGTGGCCGTCCTCGACAAGGACGGCCTCGCGACCCTCGACGGGCCCGTCCTGCAGGAGATGGTCACGATCCGCCGACCGTGGCTGAACACGGCCGTCACCGTGCTGACGACGTTCGGCGGGCCGGTGGTGGCGCCGATCGTGGCGGCGGTGGTCGTGGCCGTGCTGGGGCTGCGCTGGCGCTCCTGGCTGCCGGTGGTGCTGATGGTCGCGGCCGCCGCGGGATCCGTGACGATGACGGTGGTCGGCAAGCGGTACGCCGAGCGGATACGTCCCGACCACGCGTACGCCGTGCCGCCGTACGAGTTCTCCCCCTCCTTCCCCAGCGGCCACTCCCTGAACGCGGTCGTCGTCGCCGGCGTCGTCGCCTATCTGCTGCTGCGGCAGAGCCGGGCGCGGGGGCATCGGTGCTGGATCGTGCTGCTGACCGTCGGCTACGCCCTCGTCATGGGCGCCTCCCGGGTCTACCTCGGCCATCACTGGTTGACCGACGTCGTCACCGGCTGGCTGCTCGGCACGGCCTGGTTGGCCTTCATCATCACGGCGCACCGGCTGGTGGTGACCGTCGAGCGCAATCGCGCGGGTTCGGTCGTCGTCCGGGCCGATCCGGACGACCCGGAGGCGGCGGCGCTGCTGCGTGAGTACACGGCCGAGGTGGGCTCGCGCCAGCTCGGCCGGCCCGCCACGGAAGCCGAGATCGAGGAGTTCGTGCGCACCAATTCGTCGACGGGGATGCGGCCGCCGGACGGGGAGTTCCTCCTCGTACGGCGGGCGGGGCGGGCGCTCGGCTGCGCCGGCGTCCGGTGGCTCGATGCCTACACGGGGGAGGTGAAGCGGATGTACGTCGCACCCGCGGGCCGTGGCCACGGCCTGGGCAGGGTGCTTCTCGACGCGGCGCACGAGGCGATCCGGCCGTCGGGGCGGAACCGGTCGCGGCTGGACACCCGCGGCGAACTGGGGGAGGCGATCGGCCTGTACCGCGCCGCCGGCTACCGGGAGATTCCCCGGTACAACGAAAACCCTTACGCGCAGCAGTGGTTCGAGGCGGACCTCACGTCGCGTTAAGCGGCTGCGGGCATCCGGCAGGTCAGCGGCCGTTGCGCTCCGTCCACAGGGCGGCGCCGACCCTCGGCGGCGCGGGGGGGTGGATCGCCTACGGTGACCCCCTATGGGGGCAAACACGACGACGCAGCCCGGACGGGACAGGGGTGCGCGACGCGGCCCCGGCAGCGCAAGACCTCGGGGGCGGCTCGCGAGGGCGTTGGCGGCCGGCGCGGCCTTGACCGTCGGCGTGGCCCTGACGGCCGGGGTGGCGACCGGCGGCGGGCCGGTCGTTCCGACGGTCCAGCGCCCGACCGCGGTGGCCATTCCGTTGGCGGGTGCCGTCGGCCCGGTGGGTTTCGTCCAGCGGCGCGGCACGGAACTGGTCCAGGACGGCAGGGTCCTCGCCGGCACGGGCGTGAACCTGTTCGACGCGGCCGCGGGGCCCGGTTGGGCGTGCGAGCACGCCTCGACGGAGGACGAGCTGACGGACGCGTTCGCGGCGTTGCGGGCGTCCGGGGCCCGGGTGGTGCGGTTCTGGGCGTTCCAGACCTACACGGCGGGCGGCACCGACTGGCGCGGCATCGACAAGGTCATCGCGGCGGCGAAGGCCAGCGACGTCCTGCTCATCCCGACGCTCGAAGACGGGCCGGGATGGTGCACGACGGGCCCGACGCAGCAGTCGAAGTGGCAGCTGCCCGGGTATTTCTCGGAGGGCTACCAGCGCCCCTACGGCTCGGCCCAGCTCAGTCTGCTCGACTACGCCGGCGTGATCGCGCAGCGCTATCGGGACGAGCGGACGATCGCGGCCTGGATGATCATGAACGAGGCCGAGACCTCCGAGCGCGCCGCGGACGGCTCGTCGGCTCTGGTCGGCATGGCCCGCACGGTGGCTGCGGCGATCAAGCGGGCGGACCCGAACCACCTGGTGACGCTGGGGACGCAGGGCAACGGCGCGCCCGGGACCTCGGGGCGCGACTTCGCCGCACTCGCCGCGCTGCCCGAGCTGGACTACACCGAGGTGCACGACTGGCCCCGAGAGGGAGGTTCGGAGACCACCGTCCTCGCCGGGGCTGCGCCCGGCGGCCTGCTGCCCGACCCCGACAGCCCCGCCTGCCAGGATCTGACGGCGCCGGTCGCATGCTCCTTCGCGATCGCCCGGCGGGCCGGAAAGCCGTTGGTGGTCGGCGAGATCGGGGTCAAGACGGCGACCGCCGGCGGGCCTGCGCAGCGGGCCCGGGCCGTCGGGGCCAAGGTCCGCGCGGACCTGGCCGCCGGGGCGGCGCTCGTCATTCTGTGGGAGGCCCGCCTGCCGCGGGACGGCGGCGGGGAGGGCTTCGACGTCCGGCCCGGCAGCGGCGATCCCCTGCTGGAGGTCCTGGCTGCCGGCGCCCCACTCCTGCCGACCGATGCCGCGTTCCCCACGGCCGACGGCTCCGACCGGGCGCCCAGCTCACCGAGTCAGGACCTGCCCGCCGGCGCGCCCGGCGGCCCGCCCGCCGGTGCGCCCAGCGCGACGCCGACTCCCCACCCCGCCACGCCAGCTCCGGTGCCAGCTGCGGCGGCCGCGCCGCGGGCTGCTGAGGCCGCCCCGCCGGCGCCCCGGGGGCCCGGTCGCTCGGCGTACGTCACCGTCTACACCTGGTGGGACAACACGCCGCCGGGCAGCCCGATCATCTCCCACCCGATCCTGCACGGCCGCGCGGGGGGCAGCGGAACGTACGACGACCCGGTCACCGTCGCCGTCGGCCACGACCTGTCCACCGGACGCGACGTGCTGGATCTCGCCGCCGGCACGCGGGTCTACCTGCCTAGCCTGCGGCGGTACGGGATCGTGGAGGACACCTGCGGCGACGGTCCGACCCCGCAGTACGGGCCCTGTCACAACACCGCTCAGGCGCGGGCCGACACCGGGCGGGCCGTCTCGATCTGGCTCGACGTGTACGGCGGGGGCGAGGGCGCCAGCTCCGGCCAGGCCGCGGCCTGTGCGGACCGGCTCACCCACGTCGAGGCTGGGGTGCTCGTCGCCCCGCCGCGGGGGCTGCCGGTCGACGCCGGACCACTCGTCAGGGCCGGGGGCTGCGCCGCGCTCCACTGACGGGCAGCGGTCGGGCGTGTCGATCAGCCGAGCGGGTCCGGCAGATCCTGGGAGTGCAGCACGATCAGGTGGGACACGGCGCGGGTGAGCACGACGTACAGGCGCCGCAGGCCGGTCCGCTCGTCCGGTTCGGCGGCCGCGATGGCGGCCGGCTCGACGACCACCACGGCGTCGAACTCCAGCCCCTTGGCCACCGTGGCCGGCACCAGGTCGACACGGTGCTCCACGTCGCCGTGCTCGGCGCCGAGCACGCCGTGGTCGATCCCGGCTGCGGTCAGGGCCTTCGCCGCCCGGCGCAGGTCGGCGTCCGGGACGATCACGCCCACGCTGCCGGGCGTCGCCGCCGCGCCCAGGACGGCCGGCCCCAGCGCCTTGAGGGGGTCGCCGCCGACCCGGCGTACCTCCAGCTGCCCCGCCGCGGCCCGCACCGAGCGCGGCGCGGCCAACCCGGGGGCCATGAGCGGTAGGAGGCGGGCGGCGTAGGCGATCACCGCCGCGGGCACCCGGAACCCGCGCGTGAGCTCCTCGACGTGGCCGTCGGGTTTGCCCAGGTGGGCGAGGGTCTCGGCCCATGACTTGGTGGCCCACGGCGTCGTTCCCTGGGCCAGGTCACCGAGGACCGTCGCGGCCCCGGTGGTGCAGCGGCGACCGACGGCCCGCAGCTGCATCGGGGAGAGGTCTTGGGCCTCGTCGAGGATGACGTGGCCGACGCTCGGCGTACGGTTCAGCAGGTCGGCGAGCTCGTCGAGGAGGACGGCGTCGGCGGGGGACCAGCGCGCGGCCCCGGGCGAGGCTGGCGGCTTCTCCCAGCGCAGCAGGGCCTGTTCGGCGGGGTCGAGGATGCCTTCGGCCGCGGCGGCCAGCCGCGCCGGGTCGGCCAGTAGCCCGTGCAGCACCGCCGGGGCCTTCAGGGCAGGCCAGCAGGCGTTCGCGTAGGCGCGGACGGCGGCGCTGCGGGCCACCGCGTCCTGGTCCCGGTCGTCGGTCATCAGCCCGGCCATCTCCATTTTCAGGAGCACCAGGTGGGCCAGCCGCTGGGGGAGGAGGTCGCGGCCGGCGGCGTACCGGACCCCGCGCCCCGCCAGCGACTCGATGGCCTCGGCGGCGTCGGCGCGGGGTACCCGCCAGACCATCACCCCGCGGGGCACCTTCAGCGTCTCGACGGGGGGACTGATGTGGCCCCATACGGCCCGACGCAGCACCTCGGCCATCCGGGCGTCCCCCTTGAGCCCGGCGCAGGCGACCGAATCGATGCCACGAACCCGGATTCCGGCCTCCGCGCCGACCAGATCGGCCACGGTGGTATGCCGAACGTCCACCTCTCCGAGCGCCGGCAGCACCGCGCCGATGTGGTCGAGGAATGCGCGGTTCGGGCCGATGACGAGGACGCCGCCGCGGGCGAGCCGGTCGGCGTGGGCGTAGAGCAGCCAGGCCGCGCGGTGGAGGCCGACGGCGGTCTTGCCGGTGCCGGGCGCGCCCTGGACGGCGACGGTGGTCGTGGCGTCCGCGCGGACCAGTTCGTCCTGCTCCGGCTGGATCGTGGAGACGATGTCGCGCATCGGCCCGACGCGCGGCCGCTCGATCTCGGCGGCGAGGATGTCGCTGGTCAGGTCCTCCTCGGCGGGGTTGTCGAGGCGTTCCTCCTCGATCGCGGTGATGCGGCCGTGCTCGACGCCGAACCGGCGCCGGACCGCGACGTCGAGCGGGCGGGCGTGCGAGGCCCGGTAGTACGTCGCCGCGACCTCGGCCCGCCAGTCGATGACGACGGGATCGCCGGATTCGTCGCCGATGTGGCGGCGGCCGACGTACAGGCGGGGCGTGTCCCGCGCGAGCGGGTGCGTGGCGGCCAGGTCGAGGCGCCCGAAGAACAGCGCGCTGTGGCCGTCGTCGGCGAGCGCGCGGGCGCGCTGCCAGAGGGTGTGGGCGAGTCGTTCGGCGGCGATCGCGTCGCCGCCCTGGATGTCCAGCGCGGCGGTGCGGTCGCGCATCCGGGCGAGTTGGGCGCGCGCGTACTCCAGGTAGTCCTGTTCCGCGCGCACGTCGGCTTGGGTGGGCATGGGCGGTCACCTCAACGTTCGGTCCGGTGGGGGAGGTGAGACGCAAAGACGCCCATCGTACGCCGAGGGGCGGCGCGGGTCTGCCAGCATCGGCGGGGTCACCGACGCAGCGCGCCCGTGCTGCTGGCGCCGGATGAGATGCAGGAGATCAACCGGGGGGTGCGGCGTCTCTTGGCGCTCGACCTCCCCTGGTGAAGGTGCGAAGGGCGGCCCACCGGGGCTGCGCCGGTGGCCGTTGCTGGCGGTGTCGTCGGCGTCGTCGGCGGAGCAGCCAGATCGCGGCGGCCCCGAGCGCCACGGCGAGCGTGGTGAGCTCCCGCCACCGCCACGCGAACTGGGTCATCGCGAGGCCGAAGGGGTGGGTGCTCGCCGGGCCGGAGAGCGCGCCGGCCGCCCAGGACTGCAGCTCCAGGCCCGCCATGTGGTCGGCCACCACGACGCGCGTTCCGTCGGCGACGAGGCGGACCCCGGCCGGGGTCCAATAGGCGGGGTTCTCGCCGCGCCACAGACCGGGCGCATCCGGCCCGCCGGTGTATCGTCCGGCGACCAGGACCTGCCCGTCGCGGAGGTCGACCGTCCACACGTCATGCGTGGTCGTCCAGTTGGGGTCCACGCGGTCCACCGACAGCAGGCGGCCCGACGGAGCCACGGAGAACTGCGTGTTGGCGCTGCCCAGCCCCTGAGGAAGCGGCACCGGCAGGGTACGGCGCGCCCGTCCCGTGCCGATGTCCACGAAGCTCAGCGTCACCTGCTCGGCGCCGGTCAGGGACGCCGGGTCGCGATCGGCAACGACCAGGGTGGCGGGGTCGCTCCAGCCCACGGGGAACCCGCCGACGTCGAGGGCCTCGGCCGCCTGGCCGGGGGCGAGGAGGACGGCGTGCGGCGTGCGGCAGCCCGCACCGGAACCGGCAGGACAGGCGGTCACGACCACGCGCGGCGGCCCCGGCGCCCAGACCGCCGCCCGGGCCGGGATGGGCGCGTAGATCCGCAGGTCGTCGCCTCGCGTCGTCCGCAGCGGCTCGGTGCTGCTGGCCCCGGTGCGCAGATCGAGGAGCGTCACCGGCCCGCTGCCCGTCGCCTCGCTGCCCGCCGGGTGCGGGTGGAGCCGCTGATCGACCCAGATCAGTAGGGTGCTGCCGTCCCGCGCGAGGGAGGCCACCGAGTCGGCCAACTGCGGCAGCGTGCGGATCCGGCCATCCGGGAGGACGAGGGCGGTCTGGGGGTTGCTCTCGTCGAGCGCGTCGAGCGGCGAGGCATACAGGGACACGACGGCCGTGGCCGGGCCGGTGGGCGCCTCGGCCTGCCGCAGCAGGTAGAAGTGCTCGATGCGCTGCGGGTACGTCGCGGCACCCCCGTCCGGCTGTCGCGCGACGGAGACGAGGGGTTCGCTCCGGACCAACCCGCCGAACACGCTCAGGACCAGCAGCGCCACGCAGGCGAGCAGCGCGGCGGACCGGGTCCGCCGCCGGCGCTGGCCTCGCGCCCACAGCGCCGTTGCCGTGGCCGCCGGGTGGGCGCCGCGGGCGTGGGGCCGGTTCGGGTGTACCGGTGGCCGGGCGGCCAATTCAGTCAGTTCGTGCCGCAGCCGGGTGCTCATCGCGTCCTCCTCGGGGTCCCGGACAGGTACGCCGTCCGAGCCGGCGGTTCCCCACCCCGCTCGTCGAACGGCTCCTCGGCGAGCAGTGTCGGTGCCAGCCGGCGCAGGTTGGCCAACGCCGCCCGGTGGTGGCTCTTGACCGTGTTGACCGAGCAGCCCAGCGCCGCCGCCGTCTCGGCCTCGCCGAGATCCTCGTAGTAGCGCAGCACGATGACAGCGCGCTGGCGGGGCGGCAGGGCCGCCAGCGCCGTTCGCAGCGCCAACCGATCCGGCACCAGGGCGGCGTCATAGGGCGCGGCCGCCTCGGGCAGCTCCCCCGTGCTGCGCTCTCGGCGTCGCCAGGCGCGCCGCCATCCGTCGACCGCGAGGTGGTAGAGCACGGTGCGGGCATAGGCGTACGGCGCGGGGTCGTCCAGCCGGCCCCATTGTGCGGCCACCCGGACGAGGGTGTCCTGCACCAGGTCCTCGGCGTGGCTGGGGTCCAGCAGTTTCGCGGCGCCGAGCAGCCGCGGGGTCGCCGCGGCCACGAACGCCGTGAAATCCTGCGGTGCCCCGCCCGCCATGTCGCCACCCTCGTCCGCGCTCAGCTCACCCAGTCTTACGGGGTAGCCCCGGCCGGCGGGTGAGCCGCGACGCGAGCGGTTGCGAGGAGCCGCCCTAGGCTGACGGGCATGGATGCTGCGGTGCCCGGCTGGTGGCGGTCGGCGGTCGTCTATCAGGTCTATCCGCGCTCGTTCGCCGACGCGGACGGCGACGGCATCGGCGACCTGCGGGGGATCCTCGACCGGCTGGACCACATCGCCGGTCTCGGCGTCGACGTGCTGTGGCTCTCGCCGGTCTACCGAAGCCCGATGAAGGACAACGGGTACGACGTGGCCGACTACCGTGACGTCGACCCGTTGTTCGGGACGCTAGCGGACCTCGACGAGCTCATCGCCGCGCTGCACGCCCGGGGCATGAAGCTGGTCATGGACGTCGTCTTCAACCACACCTCGGACCAGCACCCGTGGTTCCGCGAGGCGTTGACCGGCCCGGATTCGCCGAAGCGGGACTGGTACTGGTTCGCCGACCCCCGTCCCGGCCGCGCGGCCGGGGCGCCGGGGGCCGAGCCGACCGACTGGCTGAGCTTCTTCTCGGTCCCGGCGTGGACCCTCGACGGCGCCTCGGGGCAATACCACCTCAACCTCTTCACCCCCGAGCAGCCCGACCTCAACTGGGAGAACGACGCCGTCCGCGCCGAGCTCTACGACACCCTGCGCTGGTGGCTCGACCGCGGGGTCGACGGCTTCCGCCTCGATGTCATCAACCTGGTCAGCAAGGACCTGCCGCTGCGCGACGGCGTACCGATCCCCGGCACCGACCGCGGCGACGGGGCGCCGTACGGCGACGGCTCGGCCCAGTACGTCTGCGGGCCGCGGATCCACGAGTTCATGGCAGAGATGGCGGCGGCGATCGCCCGGCCCGACCGGGCGGTGCTGCTCGTCGGGGAGACGCCGGGGGTGAGCACCGCGCACGCCGTACGCTTCACCCGCCCCGAGCACGCCGAGCTGTCGATGATCTTCCAGTTCGAACACATGCACGTCGACCACGGGCCGGGCGGCCGGTACGATCCCGTGCCGCTGGAGCTGGCCACGCTGAAGGCGACGATGTTTCGCTGGCAGCGCGAGATGGCCGCCGGGGACGGCTGGGACGCGCTCTATTGGGACAACCACGACCAGCCGCGCGTGGTGTCGCGGTTCGGCTCCGACGCCCCCGAGCACCGGGTCGCCTCGGCGAAGGCGCTGGCCACGGTCCTGCACCTCCTGCGGGGGACGCCGTTCGTCTACCAGGGGGAGGAGCTCGGGATGACGAACTTCCCGTTCGCCGCGATCGAGCAGGTCGACGACGTGGAGTCGCGCGGCGCGTACGCGCTTGCGCTAGCAAGCGGTCGTGCGTCGGAGGCGGCGCTGCGCGCCGTGCAGGTGATGAGCCGCGACCACGCGCGGACGCCGATGCAGTGGGACGACTCTGCCCAGGCGGGGTTCACGACCGGTACGCCGTGGCTCGCCGTCAACCCGAACCACGTCGAGATCAACGCCGCCGCGCAGGTCGGCGACGAGGGCTCGGTGTACGCGCATTACCGGCGGCTGATCGCGCTGCGGCACGAGCTGGCGGTGGTCGCCGACGGCGACATCACGCCACTGCTGGAGGAGCACCCGACGATCTGGGCCTACCGGCGCAGCCTCGGCGCCACCCGGCTGACGGTGGTGGCCAACTGCGCCGACGAGCCCTGCGACCTGCCCGGTGACGAGGCGCTGTTCGCGGGGCTGGAGGGCGCCCGGCCGGTCCTGGTCTCCGGCGCCCCGTCGTCGGACAGCGGTGCGGCCCACCCGGCCCGGCTGGCGCCATGGGAGGCTCGGGTCTACCTCGCCGGATCGGCCCTGCAGTCCCCCTCGTCGCCCTAGCCCCTGCCATCTAGGCAGCCGCGTGCCGTGGATCCGACCCGGCTGGGGCGGCTGGTGGGAAGGTTGACTCCTGAGGAGATGAAGGAGGTCGACGCGGCGATGCGACGGGTCTTGGCGCTCGACCTCCCGTGGTGACGCGGGAGGCTCCTGGTCCGGCGGACATCGCGCCGCCGGAGCGGTTCAACATGAGCCGGTACTGCGTCGGCCCCGCCCCGCACCGCCCGCCCGAGAAGGTCGGCCTGATCGTCGCGCACGGCGGCGGGCTGGGAGGCGCGGTGGACCCGGCGGCCTTCGAGCGGTGGACGTACGGCGAGCTGGCCGCGGCCGTCGGGGCCTGCGCCCGGGGACTGCTGGACGCCGGGCTGCGGCCCGGGGATCGCCTGGTGTTGCGGTTGCCCGGGCAGAGCACCTACCCGCTGCTGTTCTTCGGCGCCATCGCGGCCGGGATCATCGCGGTGCCGACGTCCAGCCAGCTCACGCCCCGGGAGTTCCGCTTCGTGGTGGAGGACTGCCGGGCGGCGGCGGTCGCCCTGGAGGATCCCGACGCCTCGCCGGGGCCGCCGGCCATCACGCCTGAGGACGTCGCGCGCTGGCGGCGTACGCACTCTCGCGACGAGGGCCAGCCCGCCTTCGCGGACACCGCCGCCGACGACCCGGCGTTCCTCGTCTACACCTCCGGGACCACCGGCTCGCCCAAGGGGGTCCTGCACGCCCAGCGGAGCGCGTGGGGACGGCGGCCGATGTACGCCGGGTGGTACGGGCTCAGCGACTCCGACGTGGTGCTGCACGCCGGCGCGCTGAACTGGACCTACACGCTCGGGGTCGGGCTGACGGACCCGTGGGCGGTGGGGGCGACGGCGGTCGTCTACGACGGGCCGCGCGATCCGGCGATCTGGCCCCGGCTCATCGAGGCGACCGGCGCGACGATCTTCGCGGCCGTGCCGGGGGTGTACCGCCAGTTGCTCCATTCAGGCGCAGACCTGAATTCCCTGGCTTCGTTGCGGCATGGACTCACCGCCGGCGAGGCCCTGTCGCCCGCGCTGCGGCAGGAGTGGCTCGACGCCACCGGTCGCGACCTGTACGAGGCGCTCGGCATGAGCGAGATCTCCACGTTCGTCAGCTCGTCGCCGACCACGCACTCGCGGGCCGGTTCGCCCGGCCGGCCGCAGCCGGGGCGGCGCATCGCGGTGCTGCCGGTGCTCGACGATCAGGGGACCGCGACCTCGTCGTCTGGGGCGGCGCCCGCTCCCGACGTACCGCTTCAGGACGGCGAGGTCGGCCTGCTCGCGGTGCACCGCAGCGACCCGGGGCTGATGCTCGGCTATTGGGAGCGGCCTGAGGAGGACGCGGCCAGCACGCGGGGCGACTGGTTCATCAGTGGCGACCTGGTGCACCTCGAACCGGACGGCTACCTGGTCCATCACGGCCGCGATGACGACGTGATGACGTCGATGGGGTACCGGGTCTCGCCGCTGGAGGTCGAGGCCGCCTTGGCCCACCACCCGGCGGTGGGGGAGGCCGGGTGTGCTGAGGTCGAGGTCAAGCCCGGCGTCCGGATCATCACCGCGTACGTCGTGCTGGGCCCAGATGCGGATCCCCGGCTGCGCGAAGACCCTACGGCGGGTGCGGCGTTCGAGCGCGAGCTCATCGCGCACGCGCACGACGAGCTGGCGGCGTACAAGTGCCCGCGCCGCGTCGTCGTCGTCGACGACTTGCCCCGCACCGCCAACGGCAAGATCCGCCGCCGAGACCTGCGCGCCGCCCCGTCGCCCGCGCCTCGCGAGAGCTGACTCCCGTCAGGGCGGGTGGACTCTCGTACGCACGAGAGTTCACCCACCTTCGCGAGAGCTGACTCACGTCAGGCGGCCGGGCCCAGCGGGCGGCGGTGTGGTGCGCCGCTCACCGGCCCCCTTTTCCTCGACTGCCGCCCGGTTTCCCCGACTGTCGCCCGTTTTCCCCTACTGGCGCCCGCGTTGAGGGAGGGCGGCAGTAGGCCAAAGAGGGCGCCAGTGGGGCTAAGGAGGCACCGTTCCCCGACTGGCGCCCGCGTTGAAGGGGGGCGCCAGTGGGGCAAAGAGGGCGCCAGTGGGGCCAAGGAGGCACCGTTCCCCGACTGGCGCCCGGTTTCTCCATCTGACGCCCTGTTTCCCCTACTGGCGCCCGCGTTGAAGGAGGGCGCCAGTGGGGCAAAGAGGGCGGCAGTCGAGGTGACGTCCCCCGGAGTGGTGTAAGTCGCCGGGAGTGTCCTCGTTGATGTGAGGAGGCCATCGCGTGAGTCTTTGCGTGTACCCGCCAAGGAACACGTGAAAGGAAGCCACGCGATGGCCCTGTCTCAGTCTGCCCTGCTCGAGATCCTGGATGCGATCAAGGAGGCCGATGTGGCCGATCGGGTCCGGGAGTCGGCCGCGACGATCTACCAGGCGTTGATCGAGGCCGAGCTGACCGCGGTGATCGGCGCCGAACCCCACGAGCGCACCGATGCCCGCACCGGGCAACGCAACGGTCACCGGTCACGGACCCTGTCGACGTCCGCCGGGGACCTGGAGCTACGGATCCCCAAGCTGCGGGCCGGCTCGTTCTTTCCCTGCCTTTTGGAGCGGCGTCGCCGGGTCGACCAAGCCTTGTACGCCGTGGTGATGGAGGCCTACCTGCACGGGGTGTCCACCCGCAAGGTCGATGACCTGGTCAAGGCCCTGGGAGTGGACGCGGGGATCTCCAAGTCTGAGGTCTCCAGGATCTGTGTCGACTTGGATGAGGAGGTCGCCGCGTTTCGCGGCCGTACCCTCAAAGGCGAGGCGTACCCGTACGTGTTCCTGGACGCGACCTACTGCAAGGCCCGCGTCAACCGTCGGGTGGTCTCCCAGGCGGTGGTGGTCGCCACCGCGGTGCGCGCTGATGGCAACCGCGAAGTCCTGGGCTTCGACGTCGGCGACAGCGAAGACGGGGCGTTCTGGACCGCGTTCCTGCGCTCGTTGAAGGCCCGCGGCCTGCACGGGGTGCAGCGGGTCATCTCTGATGCCCACGAAGGCCTCAAGGTCGCGATCGGGTCGGTGTTCGCTGGCGCCAGTTGGCAACGCTGCCGGGTGCACTTCCTGCGCAACGTCCTCACCAGGGTCCCGAAAGGCAACGCCGAGATGGTCGCCGCCGCGATCCGCACGATCTTCGCCCAACCCGACGCTGAGCACGTCCACTCCCAGCTCGACATGATCGCCACCATGCTCGGCCGACAGTTCCCCGCCGTGGAGGTGATGCTCACCGACGCCAAACAGGACCTGCTCGCGTTCACGTCCTTCCCGGTCGCGCACTGGAAGAAGATCTGGTCCACCAACCCCCTGGAGCGGGTCAACAAAGAGATCAAACGCCGCACCGACGTCGTCGGCGTCTTCCCCAACCCCCCAGCCCTGCTGCGGCTGGCCGGCGCAGTCCTGGTCGAGATCCACGACGAATGGGCCGTCACCGACCGCCGCTACCTCTCCGAAGGATCCATGAAAGCCATCACCACCACGACCAAGGAGGTAGCGCCCACCACCGCGCTGACGGCATAGTCAACACCAGCAAAGACTCCCGCGTCGGCTACTTACACCACGCCAAGGGACTCACCCGCAGTCGAAGAAGAAGGGCGGCAGTAGGCCAAAGAGGGCGCCAGCGGGGTGAGGGCAGGGTCAGCCGTCCGGGCTGACGTGGCGCCTTCCTCGGGCTCGCTGTGCTCGACCTTCGTCAGGCGTCTGACATGCGGGCGATCGTGGCCTGCGCGCGGTGCACCACGCCGTACGGCTGATCCGGCACCAAGTCCTCCATGAAGGCGTACCGGCGGCGGACCGACGCCAGGTACGTTCCGCCCCCCTGCGTGTCCCGCAGCGCGTGCCACCAGTCGCCGATGTCGCCCCAGCCCGGCGCGGCCAGCGAGCCGCCGACCTGCTGCACCGCCAGCGAGGAACACAACGCCGCGAACGCCAGCCGGTGCGCCAGCGGCCAGCCCGCCAGTGTCCCGAGGGTCACGGCGGCGCCGAAGACGTCACCGGCTCCCGTCGGGTCCGTCGCCGGCACCTTCAGTGCGGGGACAGCGGCCTCCTCGCCGGTCGTGGAGTCGTACGCCAACGCCCCGAACGGCCCGTTCGTCACGACGGCCAGCGGCACCCGGTCGGCCAGTGCGTAGAGCGCGTCCTGCGGCGTCTCGGTGCGGGTATACGCCATGGCCTCCCCGGCGTTCGGCATGAACGCGTGGCAGCGCGTCAACGCCTCCAGCACCCCCACGTCCCAGCGGCCGGTCGGGTCCCAGCCCACGTCGGCGAAGATCAGCGACCCGTCCTCGTACGCCGCGTCCGCCCACTGCGCCCCCAGCGTCTCGCCAGGGTGATGCGCCGAGAGGTCCATGAGCACGGCCCGCGCCCGTGGCGGCCGCCCGATCATCGTCGAGGGGCACTCGGGCTCCTCGTGGCCGTGGGTCACCATGTTCCGGTCGCCGTCGACGGCGATGGACACCGTCACCGGGGAGTGCCACCCGGGATAGCGCTTCGACGTGGAGAGGTCGATGCCCTCCTGTTCCAGCGTCCGCCAACAGAACTCGCCGTAGTCGTCGTCCCCGAACGCCGCGCCGAGCGAGGTGCGCAGCCCCAGCCGGGAGGCCGCGACGGCCAGGTTCGCGATGCCGCCGGGGCACGAGCCCATTCCCTCGGCCCACATCTCGCGGCCGCCGGTGGGCATGGCCTCCAGGCCGGTGAAGATGATGTCGAGGAAGACCATCCCCTGCAGGAACAGGTCGAAGGGCGGGGCGTCCGCCCCCGCTTGGCGCCGGGATTGCGCGAGCGGGTCGAAGCGGGCGCAGGCGCCCGCCGGAGCGACCGCGGGCTCGGGGACGGGGCCAGGCAACGTGAGTTCCTTCCGCAGGAGGGGGGACCGTACGGCGGAGCTGGTGTCGAGCCGCCCCGCCATTGCGGCGTCCCGACCCCATCCTGTCGGCAGAGCGCGCGCCGAGTGAACCACTCCGGACAATTTGCGGCGCCTTGACCTTCGGGCCTGGGGGCTGCGGGAGTCTGGTGCCAGCGCATACGATCAGGCGCACTTATCGGATGTGAAGGAGCCGACTGATGAGCTCGACGTCACCGCTCAACCCCGCCCTGACCCGCCGCGGGCTGCTGGCCCTGTCGGGCGGCCTCGCCGCGGCCGGGGCCCTCGCCGCCTGCGGCGGCAACACCGGCCGGGAGGGCTCGGCCACCTCCACGGCGGGCTCGGGCGGCACCTCGGGCGGTGGCGGCCCGACGCTGAACAGCTGGTACCACCAGTACGGCGAGAAGGGCACCCAGCAGGCGCTGGAGAAGTTCGCCGCCGACTACAAGGACGCCCAGGTCAAGGTCAACTGGAAGCCGGGCGACTACGACAACACCGTGGTCGCGACGCTGCAGACGGACGGGGCGCCGGACGTCTTCGAATACGGCAACGGCCCCTCGATCGACATGATCAAGGGCGGCCAGGTGGCCGATCTGACGGACCTCTTCGGCGACGCCAAGGGCGACTTCACCAAGGCCCTGATCGACCGGGTCACCTACCAGGGCAAGATCTGGGCGGTCCCGCAGGTCATGGACGCGCAGCTGCTGATCTACCGCAAGTCGATGCTGGACAAGGCGGGCGTGCAGCCCCCCAAGTCGATGGACGAGCTGGTCGCCGCGGCGGCGAAACTCACCTCCGGCAAGGTCAAGGGCCTGTTCCTCGGCAACGACGGCGGCGCCGGCCTGATGGGCGGCCCGATGCTGCGCTCCGCCGGGCTCGACCTGCTCACCGCCGACGGCAAGATCGGCTTCGACGACCCCAAGGCGGCCACGGCGCTCGCCGTACTGCGCAAGATGTACGCCGACAAGGTCCTCCTCCTCGGCGCCCCGAACGACTGGTTCGCCCCCGACGCCCTCACCCAGGGGCTGGCGGCCATGCAGTTCACCGGCCTGTGGAACCTGCCCGACATCCAGAAGGCCATCGGCGAGGACTTCGGCGTGCTGCCGTGGCCGGCGATGACCGGCGGCAAGGCCAACGTGACGATCGGCGCGTACGGCGCGTGCGTCAACGCCAAGGGCAAGAACCTCGACGCCGCCAAGAAGTTCGTCAAGTGGCTGTGGATCGACCAGACGGACAAGCAGGTGGAGTGGGCGACGGCGTACGGCTTCCACGTCCCGGCCCGCAACTCCGTCGCGGACAAGGCCGACAAGCTCAAGAGCGGCCAGGCCGCGGAGGCGGTCAAGCTCATCAAGGACCACGGCTTCGCGCAGTCCCACATGCTGTGGACCCCGAAGAGCCAGACCGCGTTCAACGACGCGATGAGCAAGATCGTCAAGGACGGCGCCGACCCGGCGGCCGCGCTGGCGACCGTGAAGAGCACGGTCCAGGCCGAACTGACCAGGCTCGGCGCGTGAGCTCCGCCCCGGCGGGCGGCGCGCAGGTCCAGGCCGCGCGCCCCTCGCTGGGGCGCCGCCTGCGCGGCCGCGGCGACGCCAACCTCTGGTTCTGGGTGTTCGTCGGCCCGTTCGTGCTCGGGCTGCTGTTCTTCATCTACATCCCGATCGCCTGGTCGATCTACCTGTCCTTCTTCGAGGCGCGCAACACGGTCTCGCCCGCGCCGGACGCCTTCGTCGGCCTGGGGAACTACCGGGACATGCTGGGCGACCCGGCGTTCGTCGACAGCCTGCGCACGTTCGCGGTCTTCGCGGCCTTCATCGTGCCGGTCACCTTCGCGTTGTCGCTGGCCACGGCGGTGCTCGTGGCCCGCACGCGGGTGGCGCAGGCCTTCTTCCGGTCGGTCTTCTTCCTGCCGACGGCGTGCTCGTACGTCGTGGCCTCGCTGATCTGGAAGATGTCGATCTTCTCCGGCGTCCCCTCCGGGCTGGCGAATTCGGTGCTGTCCGCGTTCGGCGCGGAGACCATCCCGTGGCTGTCCGTGACGTCCCCGCCCTGGTACTGGCTCGTCATCGTCTCCGCGCGGCTGTGGCTGCAGGTCGGCTTCTACATGATCCTGTTCATCGCGGGGCTGCAGCGGATCAACCCGACCCTGTACGAGGCCGGGGCCATCGACGGGGCGGTCGGCTGGACGGCGTTTCGGACGATCACGCTGCCGCTGCTGCGGCCCACCTCGGTCGCCGTACTGCTCCTGCTCCTCATCAACGCCTTCCAGGCGTTCGACGAGTTCTTCAACATCCTGTCGACGTTCGCGGGCTACCCGCCGTACGCGCGGCCGCCGCTCGTCTACCTCTTCTACTCGGCGCTCGGTCAGGGGCAGGACTTCGGCCACGGCGGCGCCGGGGCGGTCATTCTCACCGCGGTGATCGCGCTGGTGGCGTTGGTGTTCAACCGCGTGTTCCGGACGGAGGACTGAGATGGCGGTCGTGACGCGGGGCCCGCGCGCCCGGGCCGGGGGGATCGGACGGTACGCCGCGCTCGGCGTGGCCACGGTGCTCTTCCTGATCCCGTTCTCCCTGCTGTTGCGCAACGCCTTCATGACCACGGCGGAGATCGTGTCGCCGGAATGGAACTGGGTGCCGAGCAGCTGGAGCCTGACCAACATGCGGGAGCTGTTCGCCGACCCGACGGTGCCGATGGCGCGCTCGGTCCTGAACTCGGTGCTGGTCTCGGTGATCCAGACCGCGGGGGTGCTGGTGCTCTCGGCGATGGCCGGCTACGGGCTGGCCCGGATCCCCTACCGATGGAGCAACGCGGTGTTCGGCCTGATCGCGGCCACGCTGCTGATCCCGGCGTCGGTGACGTTCGTGCCGAGCTTCGTGTTGGTCTCGACGCTGGGGTGGGTGAGTTCGCTGCAGGGGCTGATTGTGCCGGGGCTGTTCCAGGCGTTGGCCACGTTCCTGTTCCGACAGTTCTACCTGAACTTCCCCAAAGAGATCGAGGAGGCCGCGTTCCTCGACGGGCTCGGCTACTGGGGCACGTTCTGGCGGGTCGTGGTGCCGAACTCGATGGGATTCGGCGCGGCCATCGGCACGATCACGTTCATCGGGGCCTGGAACGCGTTCCTGTGGCCGCTGGTTATCGCGCAGGATTCGTCGGCGTGGACAGTTCAGATCGCCCTGTCGACGTTCATGACCGCGCAGACGATCAACCTGCCGGAGCTGTTCACGGCGGCCCTCGTGGCGATCGCCCCGATGCTGCTGATGTTCCTGTTCCTGCAGCGCTGGATCGTGGAAGGCGTGGAACGCACCGGCATCGCCGGCGACTGACGAGGGTCCCGGCCGGTGAGGCGCCTCCGGAAACAGCGAGAGAGCTCCCGTCCAAACGGGAGCTCTCTCGACTTCAGGTGAGGCGCCTCACGGGGAAATTGACGCCCGACGAGCGGGCCCCCAGGCCTCCGCGCCTCCGGTCAGGAGGTACGGCTGGCCGCCTCGTAGTACGCGGTCGACTCCTTCTGCCACATGAACCACACGGCGCCGGCGCCGACCAGGACTTCCAGCACGCTGAGGATGAGGTTGAGCGGCTCCCGGCCGGCGGGCTGTGACATCCCCCAGACGAAGCTGAGCAGCGACAGCCCGAAGAAGATCGTCGACAGGATGCGCGCCCAGGACCGGCCCTTGGCGTTCATCACGGCCATCAGCCACCACAGCCCGGCGAAGATGACGGCGGTGACGACGCCGCCGATGGTGCCGAACTGAACGGCCCGGTCGAGGTCGGCCGGCGTGAACGAAACCCCTGCCTCTTCCAGGGACTTCCTCGTCGCCTCGCGGATGGCATCGCCCTGAGTCAGCCCCAGCAGGCCGGCGACGAGGGACAGCCCGGCGCCGATCTTCATGAGCAGGACGGCCTTGTCGATGGCCGGCGGTCGGGTCACCGGGGCGGGCGTGTAGTAGCCGCCCTGCTGGACCTGGTCGCTGCCGTACTGCGGCTGCCCGTACTGCCCGTACTGGGGCTGATCGCCGTGCTGCGCGGGCTGACCCGGCTGGCCGTACTGGGGGGGCTGGCCCGGCTGGCCGTACTGCGGGGGCTGAGCCGGCTGGCCGAACTGGGGCTGCTGGCCCGGCTGGCCGTACTGCGGCTGGTCACCCGGCGGCGGATACGTGGGTTCGGTCATCGCATGAGGTCCTTCGGTGTCGTGGGTCGCCCCGAATGTCGACCCTCACCAACCACCTTGGCACCGCCGAGGGGCCGGGCACATCCGCCACGCGGAGGGTTTGCCCAGCTCCGCCTGAGGGCGGAGGGTCGGAGGGCGCCCGCCGATCAGGGCCGGCGCGCGACGGCGTACAGGGTCTTGGCGATGCGGAACCCGGGGTCGGTGCGCATCTTGAGGCCGACCTCGGCGACGTACGACGCGCGCAGCCGGCCCACGTCCTCCTCGGGGAGGGTGGCGAGCTCGGCGCGGGCCATCCGCTGCTGGATCTCCCAGGCCCGGTCCATGTCGGCCTCGCTGAACTCGACCTGACCGGGGGTCGTCACGATGTCCACGAAGCCGGCCGCGGTCAGCGCGTCGTGGCACTGTTCCGGCGTGCCCAGCCGGGCGGAGAGGTTGGTCAGGGTGAGCCCGTAGGCGCGGGCGTGCAGTCGGAACAGCTCGCCGGGCGGGGGCTCACCGGTGAGCATGGTCGAGAAGGCGACGAATCCGCCGGGCCGCAGCACGCGGTGCCATTCGCGCAGCGCGTCCGGCGGCCGCATGTAGAGCAGCCCGGCCCCGCACAGCACCGCGTCGACCGACCCGTCGGGCAGCTCCAGGGCCATGGCGTCCCCGAGGATCGGCTCGATAGGGGCCCGCTCGGGCGCGGGCGGGCAGTGGCGGGTCAGCTCCGCGAGCATCCCCTCCGAGATGTCGACCGCGGTGACGCTCCCGCTCGGCCCTACCCGCGCGGCGGCCTCCCGCGCGACGAATCCCGTGCCGGCGGCGACGTCGAGGACGTGGCTGCCCGGCACCAGGGGGCTGGCGGCGACGAGCTGCTCGGCGTAATTGCGGTGCCAGTCGCTGCGGCCGTAGTCCGCGGCGCGCTCGTCGAACGCATCGCGCAGCGCGCTGCGGGTGGGCAGCGCGATGACGCCGATCCAGTCGTCGTAGCGCCCCGCGCGGATCCGGGCCTCCTCGACGATCCAGCCGGCGTCCATGAGGGTGCGGGTGAAGTCCTCGGGCTGCCAATACGTGTACCAGCGCGAGGTGCCGAGCTTCTCCGTGCTCCAGCCTTCGCCGTGGCCGATCTTCACGCTGGCGACCAGCACGGTCTCGTCGCCGTAGGCCTCGTGCAGGCGCGCGAGCACGGCGGGGGTCTCGTCGCGGGTCAGGTGGGGCAGGACGGCGTTGGCGAAGATCACGTCGACGTCCCGGGTGGGCGGGGGGTCGAGCCGTACGTCGTAGCGCAGCGCGTCCGGGAAGTCATGCCCCCGCAGGTAGTCGACGAAGCCCGCCGTACCGTCCGTGGCGATGACGTCGAACCCGGCGGCCCGCAGGTGACAGGCGTCCGAGCCGCCCGCGGAGCCCACCTCGAGCACCCGCGCGCCGGGCGCGAACACGTCCCCGGCCATGCTCCCGAGCCAGCGGGCCAGCGCGCTGGGTTCGGTGGGGGTCTTGGCGAGGTAGGTCGCGATGTTGGCCTCGTAGGCGGCGAGGGTCGCCTGATTTACGTCCAATCGGTTGCCTCCTCGCCCTGCGGTGGACCCGTCTCGCGCCGCGCACATGGTCGCGTGAATCGCGCGGCCGCGCCAGCTCCCATGTCCAGAACGAACGGCAAGACGGAAAAGTTGTCGCAGGTCAGCCCCGGCGCCGCCCGTTCGGCGCTCGAGTGCGATCGAGGTTTCCCGCGGGCACCCGAGCGCCAGGGCGCCGGGCCCCGGGCCCCGGGCGCGGTCAGACCTGGGGGCTGCTCGTGAAGTGGGGCTGACGCTTGGCGAGGAACGCCCCGATGCCCTCCTGGGCGTCGGCGGTCACCGCCGCCGCGGCCATGACCTCGACGGCCAGGTCGTACGCGGCCCGCTGGTCCAGGTCGATCTGCGCGTAGAAGGTGCGCTTGCCCAGCGTGCGGCTGTAGGCGCTGCCGCGGGTCACCCGGGCGACGAGGTCGGCGACGGCCGCGTCGAGCTGGTCGTCGGGGACGACGGCGTTGATCAGCCCCCACCGCTCGGCCGTCGCCGCGTCGATGACGTCCCCCGACAGGGCGAACTCGAGCGCGCGCTTGCGGCCAACGTTGCGCGCGACGGCGACGAGCGGCGTGTGGCAGAACAGCCCGCCCTTGCCGCCGGGGATCGCGAACCCGGCCGAGGCCGCGGCCACGGCCAGGTCGCAGGTGGCGACGAGCTGGCAGCCCGCGGCCGTGGCGAGGGCGTGGACTCGCGCGATCACCGGCTGGGGATCGCCTGGACCGTGTCCATCATCTCGGTGCACTGGCGGAATACCGCGCGGGTCGCCGCCAGGTCCGCCCCCGCCATGTCGGCGAAGTTGTGCCCCGCCGAGAAGACCGGTCCCGCCGCCGCGAGGACCACGGCGAGCGCGTCGCTCTCGCCCGCCTCGCGCAGCGCCGCCGTCAGCTCGCCGAGGGTCTGGACGGACAGGGCGTTGCGCTTGTCCGGGCGGCTCAGGGTGATCGTCGCGGTGCTGCCGGCGCGGGTGAGGGTGAGGTTCTCGTACGTCGTCATGGACGCCATCCCACCACGTCGGGGGCGGGGAACGCCCGGTCGCCGAGCCCGGTCGAGGGCG
This sequence comes from Austwickia sp., assembly GCA_016699675.1. Taxonomy (NCBI): domain Bacteria; kingdom Bacillati; phylum Actinomycetota; class Actinomycetes; order Micrococcales; family Dermatophilaceae; genus Austwickia; species Austwickia sp. Next base: position 1,842,673 of record CP064985.1, read on the forward strand.
GTGCCGAGCTCGGCGGGTTCGCCGGCTTGGCCGGCTTGGCCGGCGCGGGGGCCGCCTTGGTCGGGCAGGTGGCCTGCAGCGCGGCGATGAGGAAGTCGTTGAATGTCGTGGAGTCCTTGGTGTAGTCCCGGCCGTTGTAGGCGAGCACCACCTGCCGCGTACCGTCCGGGGAGGTGAAGGCGTACGACATCGTGCCCAACGACGCCCCGGTGTGGCCCAGCGCCACGCCCGGCTTCCCGTCCGGCCCGGGGCACGGATCCCCGACCGCCAGGAGGCCCAGCCCGTACGTGCTGCCCGCCACCGGCGGCTTGGCCATGGTGAGCACCGTGGCCGGCTTGAGGAGCTTGCCGGTGACCAGCGAACGGTAGAACGCGCTCAGGTCCTTGGCGGTCGTGACCACGGCGCCGGCGGGGCCGAAGAAGCTGGGCTGGAAGGTGTTGAGGGCGTAGGGCTTGTCGGCGATCGCGTACTCCGTCAGATGGCGCGCCGGCCACGCGGGGGTGCTCGCATAGGTCGTATGGGTCATCCCGGCGGGGGCGAACACCCGCTTCGCCAGCAGCTGGGCGAGCTGCTGGCCGGTGGCCTTCTCCAGCATCATGCCCACGACGACGTAGTTGGTGTTGGAGTACGCGAACTTCGTGCCCGGCGTGAACTGCCACTTCTGGGTGAGCGCCTTCGCGACGAGCTCGGGGTTCGTGCGGGGCCGGGACACGACCTTCAGCAGGCTGGCCATGTCGGGGGACTCCGCGGCGTACGCCTCGTCGAAGTCCGGCATCCCGCTGGTGTGGCTGAGCAGCTGGGCCAGGGTCACCTTGCCGTAGGGCGCCGGCAGCAGCCCGGGAAGCACCTGGGCCACGGGGGTCTGCAGGCTCCAGCGCCCGGCCTCGACCTCCTGGAGGGCGAGGACGCTGACCATCGGCTTGGTGTTGCTGGCGCCGCGGAACAGGTCGGTGGACTGGGCGCGGGAGCCGGCGTCGAGGTCGGCCCACCCGGCGGAACCGGCCCACGCGCCCTCAGCGCCCCGAACATCCGCCACCGCTCCCACGGCGCTGCCGGGCACGTTCCGGGCCACGACGGCGTCGAGCGCGGGCTGCAGGGCCGTCAGGGCGGCGGGCGTAGGTGGTGCCGGCGTTGATGGCGCCGGGTCGGCGGCGTGCGCGGCGCCGGGGAGGGCGACGGCCAGGGCGGTGGCGGTGGAGGTGGCGGCGACGGCCGCGAGCGCCAGCTTGCGCGCGGAGGGGTGCATGGGGGTTTCCTTGCGTCTGGCGCCGCCCCCGATCGGCGACGCACGGGTCCTCAGTCCACCAACCGTGCGCGTCCGGCGGGTAACGCCTGGGCAAAGACTGAGTAAGAACTGGACGTCCGTCCTGGTCGGCGGCGGACATGGGGCTCGGGGGCGGACGCCTGCGCACGGCGTACCCTGTCCGCGTGGTCAAAGCCTGGGCGATCCCGCTGACGTACGCGGTCATGGCAGCAGGGCAGATCTTCTTCGCCCTCCGGATGGACGGGGCGGCCCGGTTCGCGGCCGCTGGTTGCGCGGTCGTGCTGCTGGCGGGGGCCTTCTATTTCCGGCCGCGGGCGCTGCCGCGGTCGACGTACGACGAGGCGACGCGTGCCGCCGACGAGGGGCGGGTCGTCATCTACCACCGGCCGGGCTGCGTGTTCTGCGCGCGGCTGGCGTCGGCGCTGGGTCGCGCCGGACGGGATCGGGCCGTCTGGGTGGACATCTGGGGCGATCCGCAGGCTGCGGCGTACGTCCGGTCCGTCAACGACGGGAACGAGACCGTTCCCACCGTGGTGATCGACGGGGCTGCGGTGACGAACCCGCCGCCCGCGCGGGTGCGGGCGGCGCTGGGGCTGTAGCTGGCCCGGTCAGGGCCGGACGCAGCGATAGGCGAGGGTGACATACGGCAGGTCAACCGTGCCGTCGGCAGCGGACTGCGCGACCTCCTGCGCGATCACCCGCACCTCCGCCAGAACGGCTGCGCGCTTGTCCGGTTCGGCGGCGAGCACGTAGCTGCGGGAGGCGGCCAGGTCCACGATCTGGTCGACGGTCAGGCGACTGGACCAGCGGTGTTCGGCGCGCTCGACCGGCCCGAACGGCGGCGCCAGGGTCGGTCCGCCGGTGGGGACCAGGTGCTGCGGCGTCTCGCCATGGAGGACCCGGCTGAGTCGGCGTACCCATTCGACGCTGTCGTCGCGGAAGTTCCAGATGAGGCCGAGCGCTCCACCCCGCCGCAGCACCCGGGCGGCCTCTCGGCAGGCGGCCTCGGGGTCGACCCAATGCCACGACTGTCCGAAGACGATGGCGTCGGCGGACGCGTCGGGACAGGGTAGGCGCTCCGCGCTGCCCACCTGGGTTGCGACGCCCGGGATGCGGAGCCGCAGGGTGGCCAGCATGGCGTCATCGGGATCGACGGCCGAGACGCGGCGCCCGGGCGTCGCCAGGACCGTCGTGAGCTTGCCCGTGCCGGCGCCGACATCGACCACGTCGAGGGCCTCGCGGACGAGCCAGGCCACGGCCTCGGCGGGGTAGCCGGGCCGGCCGCGATCGTAGGCGGCGGCGTCCCGGCCGAAGGCTCGTCCTGGGTCACTCACGGTGAGGCGCTCAGATGAAGACGATCTGGGCGCCCTCGGACAGCTCGATGAAGTCGGCGGCGCTGATGATGCCCTCGACGCCCTCGTACAGGTCGTCCATCGTCAGCTTCATCATGTCCGCCGACAGCTGGCAGCCCCACAGGTGGCCGCCGGAGGCCTGGATCTGCTCGAGCATCTCCGGCACCGTGGGGATGTCCAGGTCCTTGAGCTGCTTGTTCATCATCTTCGTGGCGATGCTCGTCATGCCCGGCAGGACGCCCAGCGTCTGCGGCATCGACATCGCGCCGAGGCCCGGCCGGAGCCGGTCGAGGTCGTTCATGTGCATGGCGGTGTTGCCGGCGAACGTGAACTTCAGCTTGTCCATGGTGGCCTTGTTGATCATGTCGAAGCCCCAGAACGTGAAGAAGATGTGCACCTCGCAGCCCTCGCCCAGGGCGGCGTTGCCCATGATCAACGCCGGGTAAGCCATGTCGAGGTTGCCCTTGCTGCAGATGAAGCACATCTTGCGAGGGCCGCTGCTGTCGGTGTCGTCGCCGAAGTTCGGGACGACCGGGGCGTCACTCATCGGGATCTCCTCGGGTCGGGTGGATGCTTGCTGGGGTTAGCAGCTGGCGGTGCCTATTCGGCAGGTCAGACGCAGCCCTTGGGCTTGGGCAGGCCCGCGACGTACGCCATCTTCTTGGCCGGCTTCTTGGGGAACAGCTCGAACAGTTCCTTGGTGGGGAAGTTGCCCGCCGTGGCCACCCGGCGCAGGGTCGGGGTCTCGCCCTTGGCGGCGAAATCCGTGCGGAGGAACCGGATGGCCTCCCAGTGCCGGTCGGACATGTCGACGCCGATGAGCTTGGCCAGCTCGGCGCCCAGCGCCTCGTCCCATTGGGTGGGGTTGGTGAGGAAGCCCTCCTCGTTGATGTCAACCGTGCGGCCGGCGATGGTGGTGCTGGGCATCTCGGTGCTCCTGGGCTGCTCGTAGGGTTCGGGTCAGAAGGTGGGGACGTGGGTGCCGTGGCCACCGCCGGGCACCGGCGGGGCCTTGGGGGTGACGGCCGAGGAGAGGTCCTTGCCAGCCATCGACATGTTCGCCGGGATCGGCATCCGGTGGCCGGGCAGCAGCACGTTCCAGTAGATGTGCCGGAACGCCAGCTTGCCGGCGTGGTTGGCGCGGGTCTCCTTGAGCAGCTGCATCGGCCCGACCTTGGGCAACGGGAACGTGCCGGCCAGCGGCTCGGTGTCGTAGTTGAAGTCGATGAGCAGGGCCTTGCCGTAGCCGGACTCGATGAAGCAGTTGGAGTGCCCGTCGAAGCTGGCGGTCAGGGGCTCGCCGGCGATCGCGGCCAGGAAGTTGTGCTCCAGGATCTCCACGGCGAAGTGGGCCACCGAGCCGGCCTTCGACGTCGGGATGTCACCCGCGTCGCCCAGGACCCAGATGTCGTCGTGGTCGACCGAGCGCAGCGTGTGCTTGTCGGTGGGGACGTAGTTCATGTCGTCGCCGAGTCCCGACCGGGCCACCCACTCCTGGCCCAGGTTGATCGGCACGGTGACGAGGAGGTCGAACGGGACCTCGCGCTCGTCGTACGAGACCACCGCGTTGAAGCCGGCGGGCGAATCCTCGACGTCGATTCGCTCGGTGGCGAAGTCGGTCTCCATCGCGACGCCGCGCTCCTCCAGCAGGTACCCCAGCGCCTTGCTGCAGGTGGCCTTGGTGAACGCGCCGTCCAACGGGGTGACGTAGACCAGCTCGACGGACTCGCGCAGGCCGCGCTTGGTGAAGTACTCGTCGGCGAGGAACGCGAACTCCAGCGGCGCCACCGGGCACTTGATCGGCAGCTCGTTGATGTGGATGACCAGGCGCCCGCCGGTGAACCGCTCCAGCGCCTCGTGCAGTGCCAGCGCCCCCTCCAGCGTGTAGAACTGATGCACCCTGGCGCCGCTGCCGTGAACGCCGGCGCCGCCGCGGGCCGTCGTCTCGTCGGCGGCCATGGCCTCGGCCATCCCGGGCGTCTTGTCCGGGCGCGGTTCGCAGCCGGTGGCGATGATGAGCTGGTCGTACGCCAGCTCCCGACCGCCGGCGAGATGCACCGTGTGGGCGGCCGCGTCGACCCGGTCGATCTCCGCGAGGACCAGGTCGATCCCGTCGCCGATGAAGCGATGCCGAGAGCGGACCACCTGGTCGCGCGTGTAGGTGCCGAACGGCAGGAACAGGTATCCGGGCTGGTAGTGGTGGGTGTCGTCGCGGTCGACCACGGTGATGGCCCACTCGGCGCGGTCCAGCTTCCGGCGCAGCTTGTTGGCGGCCATCGTGCCGGCCGTTCCGCCGCCGAGGATGACGAGCTGTCGCATGGGCGCACTCCTTAGGCCGTCGCTCGCACCGAGTCCGTTCCCACCAGCATGCCCCTAGGGGTATCTCCTCGGAGGGGACTTCCGACCTTTCGTCCCCGCTCGGGGACGTGATCTGGGCAACAGGATCGGCGGTGGATAGCCCTCAGCGCTGGGGCGCGCGGACCACCGGGGTGCCGTCCTCCAGGGCGACGTCGACTTCGGCGCCGATGGGCTGCTCGGCGTCGAGGATCGCCCAGGTCGCCGGGTCGTCGGCCGCCCGAGCGAGGAACCGGTCCCCGTCGTACGTCTCCCCGACCACGATCCCCAGCCGGCTCCCGTCGGGCCGGGGGACGATCGTGTACGTCGCGATGGTGCAGATCCCCTCCGGGGTCGTGGTGGTCGGGGCGTTGGCCCAGCCGCGGACCTCCGCCTGCAGACGCGCCGAGCGGCCGGGCCGCCAGGGCGTCGGGGCGGTCGTGTAGATGCCCACGGAGTACTTGCTCATGATCCCGCCGTTGGCTGTGACCAGCCCGTACGGCGGGGTCGGCGGGGCCCCTTCACCCGACGTACCGGCGGCGCCCGACGTACCGGCGGCGCCCGACGTACCGGCGTCTTCGCGCTGGTCGCGCAGCTCCCGCAGGCGATGCGCGGTCTGGACCACGGCGTGCAGGGCGTAGTCGTTGCCCGCCCCGCCGAAGTACGGCAGCCCGCCGGTGACGGTGAGCCCGCGCGGGTCGTCGTACGCGATCCGCAGCCCATCCGCGGCATTCGTGACCGCGATGGGGAAGCAGCTGTACAGGTCGATCGTGGCCAGGTCGTCCGCCGTGATCCCGGCGACGTCCAGCGCCAGGCGCAGCGCCGCCATCGACGCGGGCGACGAGGCCAGGTCGGGGCGGCGGAGCAGGTCCTGCTCGACGGCGTCCGCGTGGCCGGCGAGGAAGATCGTTCGTCGCGACGGGAGCCCCCGCTCGCGCGCCCGACCGAGCGACGTCAGCAGCACCGCGGCGCCCTGGTTCACGGTGTCGCGGGCGACGAGGAACCGCGGGTACGGCGCGGCGATGAGGCGGTTGCGCGGGTCGACCGTCACGAGCTCGGCGGCGGAGCGCTCGGTGCGAACTGCAGCAAGCGGGTTGGCGGCGGCCACGCGGGTGAAGGGGGCGAAGAGTTCGCCCATGGCCGTCGCGTACTGCGCCTTGGAGAGGCCGAGCCGGGCACGGCGGGCGTTCTCGAACAGGCCGTACGCCGCGGGCGCCCCGACCAGCCCCACCGCCTGCTTGTCCCGCGAGGTCATGTCCTCCAGGCCCGGGCCGCGATCTTCGAGCTTGCCGCCGGGCATCTCCTGCCAGCGAGGACGCCGCTCGGGGGGCGCGTCCCGCCACTGCCGCACGCTGCTCAGCGCCTCGGCGCCCGCGATGAGCACGGCCTCGGCGCGGCCGGCGGCGATCTCGGCGGCGAACTCGGTGATGAGGTGCTGCGGCGACTGCCCGCCGCCGATTTCGAGGATGGCCCGGGACGGGCGCGCGCCGATCCGCGCCGCGACCGAGCGGGGCAGGTTGGTGGACCGGCCGAGCGGGGTGGGCGCCTCCAGCCCCGAGTCCTCGAAGAGCCGCACGCAGGCGACCACGTCGAGCGCGGCGGCCAAGGCGCGTCCGGCGCGCGCGTTGTAGGCGCCGAGGGTGGCGTCGGCCAGCGCCCCGCGAGCGGCGGCGCCGGCGAGGTCCGCGGGCGACAGCGCACGGTAGCCGGGGTCGTCGACGAACTCGGCGTCCTCGCCGACCCCGACGAGCACGGGGGTGCGCGGGTCGAGCTCGTGCAGGGCGTGGGCGCTCACGTGGCCATCCTGGCAGGACGCCGTGCGCCGCGGGGCATCGGGCCGAGCGATGGTCAGGCCAGGGCCTGCAGGCTGACGGCCATGATCAGCATCCCCACCATCACGCCGGAGAGCGCGATGTGGTGTTCGCCGTACTCCCGTGCGCTCGGCAGCAGCTCGTCCAGGCAGATGTAGACCATGATCCCCGCGATGCCGGCGAGGACGAAGCCCGTCAGGGCGTCGCTGAGGTACGGCGCCAGGAGCAGGTAGGCGAGCACGGCGCCGACGGGTTCGGCGAGCCCCGAGGCGAACGAATAGAGAAACGCGGTGCGGCGCGAGCGGGTGGCGTAGTAGATCGGTACGGCGACGGCCACGCCCTCGGGGATGTTATGGATGGCGACCGCGACGGCGATCGGCACGCCCATCTGGGGTGACGACAGCGCCGCCATGAACGTGGCGAAGCCCTCGGGGAAGTTGTGCAGGGCCAGCGCGAAGGCCGTGAGGAGCCCGGTCCGCATGAGCTGGGCGCGGCGGCGCGACTCCTCGTCGGCGTGCATCTCGTGCGGGTTGAGTTCGCTCGGGACCAGCAGGTCGATCCCGCCGATGAACAGGGTGCCCAGGAAGAAGGCGGCAATGGCGATCCAGCCGCCCCGGCCTGGCATCCCCCGGTCGAGCAGGGCGTGGCCCTCGGGAAGCAGCTCGACGAGGGAGACGTAGATCATCACCCCGGCCGACAGCCCCAGCCCTGCGGCGAGGAGTCGCGGGGAGGGCTTGCGGGTCGTGATGGCCAACAGGCTCCCCACGCCCGTCGACGCCCCGGCGAAGAGCGACAGGCCGAGCGCGTAGGCCACCGCGCCGCTCATCGCCCCTCCTTCGACCTGTTCGAACGCCCCGAGGCTACCTCGGAGTGCTCGGCGGCTCGGGTCAGGGGGCCGGCTGTGGTGCGGGGGTCAGGCCGTGAGGGGTCAGGCCACGAGGGGTCAGGCCGCGAGGGCGTGCCGGTCGGCCCCGAGGCTGGTCGTCGCCGCGGCCACGGGGGCCGTGGCGTCGGCGGGGGTCGCGGCGCTGGTGGGGGTGACGACGTGGTCGACGGGATCGGCGCGCTCGGCGTCGTAGCGCAGCCAGGTGGGCACCACGGCAAGCACGACCATGAGGGCGACGCCGAGCGCGAGGACGAGGACGGTGGCGGCGGTGCTGAGCAGCTGGGTGATGTCCATGACTCGAGTCTGCTCAGCGCCGCTGTCAGCCACATCGGACCGGGGACTGGTGTTCGCTTTGGGCCGCCTACGACCCCGGTCGTAGGGGTGAACTCCGACCTCGGCTCGATAGGCTGCCCCGGCGGGCGGCCTGGCAAGGCTGCCTCGGCGGGCGACGACGGAGGTCATGATGCGGTTCGCGGTCATCGGTGCGGGGGGACTGGGCGGGTACTTCGGTGCGCTGCTGGCCGCCGCGGGTCACGACGTGACGTTCCTGGCGCGCGGGGCGACGCTGGAGGCGCTGCGCCGCGACGGCGTACGGGTTGTCGGCGCGCTCGAGTTGCACGTTCCGGCGGTGCGCGCCGAGGCGGACGCCGCCGCCATCGGGCCCGTCGATGCGGTGCTGCTGACCGTGAAGACGAACCACCTCGACGGGGTCTTGGCCGGCCTGCCGGCGCTCGTCGGCCCCGACACGGCGATCCTGACGATGCAGAACGGGGTGGGTACGCCGGACGTGGTCGAGGCGGCCGTCGGTCCGGGGCACGTGCTGCCGTGCGTCGTGCGGATCTTCACGAAGGTCGCGGCGCCTGGGGTCATCGAGCACATGGGCGGGCCGGGGTCGGTGTCGTTCGGAGAGCTCGACGGCGCGGCGAGCCCGCGGGTCGCCGTCCTGCGCGAGGCCTTCGCCGGCGCCGGCGTACCCGTTCTCCAACCCGAGGACGTGCGGGTTGAGCTGTGGGAGAAGGCGATCTACGTAGCGCCACTCGGCGCGCTCGGCGCGGTCGCGGACGCCCCGCTCGGGGTGGTGCGGACCCGGCTGCGGGACGAGCTGGCGGCCGTCGTTGCCGAGGAGGTCGCCGTTGCCCGCGCCCGCGGGGTCGCGTTGCCGGCTGACGCGGTGGAGCGGATGCTCGCGTTCACCGATGGCATGCCCGCGGAGTCCACCACGTCGATGCAGCGCGACCTCGCCGACGGGCGGCCGAATGAGTTGGACGGGCAGATTGGGGTCATCGTGCGGCTCGGTCGCGAGCTCGGGATGCCGACGCCGCGGCACGACCTGCTGTACGCCGTGCTGGCCCACCGCTCGGCGGCCCGCGCGGGGGACTAGCGACTCCCAGGAGTCCTGGCTGTGGGTGTCGCCGCGGTCGAGGCGCCTACTGGCTGGCGAACTCGAATCCGGCCGTGATGAGCCCGCGGAGCCACGCGCTTTTCGCCGTCTCGGGGACTTGACCTCGACGTGGTGATTCCAGCGGTGCGCGCTGACCTGCGTGACCCGGTGCAGCCGATCGTCGGTCCGGGCGTGGTCCAGGGTCACGTTCAGGTACAGCGTGCCGTCGGCCGTCTGCTCGTATGCCCACAGCCACAGGAACTAGCGGTTCACGGAGTAGCTGACCTGCGATGTGGTCGTCCGCTTCACCGGCCCAAGGCCCATCACGAACTCGTCGATGGCCAGGTATTGGGCCTGCGTGCGGGGCTTGGCCGCGAAGTCGCTGATCATCTTGTTGCTGCGGTCAGGCATCACGACCTCCGGTGTGCGGGAAGGGAATCCGTCGCCACCGAAGTGGCCCCGGCGCCAAGGGGAGTGAGGACGGCGAGGCGATGCGACGCGTGCAGAGAGCGGCAGTCCTGGTCGCCAGTGTGGAGGGCCGGAGTGCCCACGGTCAGCGAGATCGCCCGATCCCCCATGAGCAGGTCGCTCGCGGCCTCGCTCTCCGGGACGTCCACCTCTCATGGACAACGTCCGTCGCTTCCGTGGACGCCGGTTTCCGCGGGCCGTCGGGCGTGTCCGGCGGCGTCTGGAATGCGCACCCCCTAGAACGGTGGCGGCCCGGGGTCAGGGCGGGTCTGGTGGGCGGGCGTGGGGTGGCGGTCCGCCGAGTCTTCGGGTCGTTGCCGACCAGGACCTCGGGGACGCCGGCCCCGCCGCGGTGCGGGTCGCGTGGTGGGGGTTGTCCCCCTGGTGCGGTGTTCGATCGGCAGTCCCTTGCTCGCCGCCGCGTGGCTCCTGGATTCGCCGGTGCCGTGTGTGTCGCCGGGACTGCCGGGCGCGGTGACCTCGTGGGACGTGCGGCCGGGTGCGGTGGTGTCGTACTGGTAGGGGTACGTCGTGTATTGCCGTCCGGTGCCGGTGGTCCACACGATCGTCCCGTCCGGGGACTGTGTTGTGGACCACTGCCCCCGGGTTTTGTGGCCGTGGGGGCGTCGGGATTTGGCCGAGAGGTTGGCTGCGGACGTGGCTCCGCCTTGGTCCCAGGGCACGTCGTGGTCGAGGTCGCACCGCTCTGCGGGGACCGCACCGTCTGGGGCGCGGCAGGTCCCGTCCCGGACCTGGACCGCTTCTCGGAGCCGCGGTGGTGGGGTGTAGCTGGTGGAGGTCAGTTCGATGGCCTCTCCGGTGACGGGGTCGGTCACGAGTCGTCGCCAGGTGGAACCTGCGGCGTAGGCCAGGTCCCGCACGATGTGCGCCGCCAGCGGCTCCCCGTCGGCCAGCGTCCCGGGCTCCTCACTCAGACCGAGCAGCGCGGCCGCGGAGATCACGATCCGCAGCTCCGCAGGCGGCAATCCCCCGGGCAGGTAGGCCAGCCACGACGCGGCCACGTCCTGGAGATCCTGCAGAGTGTCGCTGGTGTCGCCCGTGCCGCTGGCGCCCCCGGCGCCTGGCCCGGCCTCCGCATCCGATGCGCCCGTAGCGTTCGCACCGTTCGACGCGCTCGCGGTGGCTGCCGTGCCGCTCGCCGCGCCAGAGCTGGGAGGACCAGTCGGCGTCGCCGATGCATCCGCCGCGTGGGTGTTGGTGGTCGGAGCGGCAGCGGGGGCAGCGGCAGCGGGCGCGTTGGGTTCCTGGGATGGCGGGACTGTTTGGCCGAAGACGGTGTCCGCGGGGATAGGGGTGGCCAGGCCGGGGATGTCGCCGTACAGGATCAGGTCCAGCGAGACGTCACTGCGGAGTTGGCCCAGGGTGCGGCCATCACCGCGGCGACGGGCCGCCCGGGCGATGGCGTCGATCCGCAGCGCCGCGGCGGTGACCCGCTCCGCCGATCCTGAGATCAGGTATTCGCCGGTGCCGTGCGGGGTCAGCGTGGCGTAGGCGTCCCGACGGGACAGGTCGAAGTCGCGCTGTTCCTTGGCCGGGACGTGCTCGGCGACCAGGCGGTCCAGCCGGCACCGGAACGTCCGGTAGGACAGCGCGGCCCCGTCCCGGGTCGGCGCCAACGCCGCGGCCCCGATCTCGGCGGCCAGTTCCGGGGCCAGGGAGGCGGTGCGGTCGGTCCAGGCGCGCGCCATCGCCCACGTGCATGTCCCCGCTGTGAGGGCTTCGCGCATCCCCGCGGTCCGGGTCGGTGAGCCGGCGCCGAGGCGGACCCGCCCGATGGCGTCGTACAGTCCCAGGCCGGTGGCCAACCGGATCTCATCGACCACCGCCGCCTCAGCCTCCCCCAGAGCCCGGTCCCGCACCGTCTTCGAGGCATCCGGTCCGACCTCATCGACCGCCAGCTCGCGACGCCGACCCGCCAACAAGCCCGCCGCCTGCGCCGACATCGCCGCCGCCCCCGCGGTCGCCTTCTCATAGGCGGCCATCGCATCGAGGAGGTCGTCATCATCGAGCAGCGCCAGCCGAGCAGGGTCGGGCACGAACACGGCAGCGCACCCCTCCGGCACTCGCACCGCCCCACCTGACATCCCGATCCCCTTTACGTCTTATTGCTGCGCCTAACTTCGCTATTGTGTTCGATTCTAGCTCGTCTCAACAGGAGGCGAAAGCCCTAGCGAATAAGTTCATCGAAACCGTGTCTAACTGGCGAGGCGCGAGGCGGCGGCCAGGTCTTTGCCGGAGTTCCCCTGGTCAATGCCCCGCGGCGACCGTAGTCATGACCTGCGGTTTGGGTGCCATGGCGCCCAATGCCCAGGTCGTGAACGGTCGGGTGGCCACCATAGGGGCGTTGACGATTCGCGGCGCTGTGGGTTTGTAACAACAGCACCGGGGATAAACGCCGTCACGGCCCGATGAATCGCGGTCGAGTCAGCCGATCCGGCGTACCGGCAGTCGCTCCTCGACGGCGCGGTCGCCGTCGCGGCGCACGACGTACGCACCAGCCCCGTCGCGTTCGGCGACGGCCTCGACCAGCGAGGTGCCTCGGTAGTGCAGGCCGACACCGTCGTCGGTGCAGTAGGTCGTCGGCAGCACGCCCGCGGCGACGGCGGCGTGGATCGCGGGACGGCGATCCGCTTCCGAGTTGTAGTGCACTCCATTGCCGTACGGCAGGAAGCCCAGCCCATTCGTGATCGGCCGGACGGGATGACCGAAGCTGTCGGTCGTGCCGCCGACGTGCCAGCAGATCGACCCGGCCGAGATCCCCGCCAGCACCACCCCCGCCTGCCAACACCGGCGCAGGATGTCGCCGAGCCCGTGTACTTCCCAGACCGCGAGCAGGTTCGCGACGGAGCCGCCGTTGACCCAAATCACGTCATGGGCGCGCAGGTGCTCTTCGATGTCCGCGACGTTGGGCATGGGGAAGAGGTGCAGGTGAGTGAGAGCGGTGGGCGTCGCCGCGGGTCTTGTCGCTGGTGAGCTGCACCAGCGAGCACCCCTGTGCGCGAGACCATTCGATGGCCCAGCGCATGGCGGCGGCGCCCACGCCGGCGCCCCTCGTCTCGGCGGCGACGCGCACGGCCTCGATCTGGCAGCGCAACGACCCGCGCCGCGCCAGTCCGGGCAGCAGCGACAGCTGGAACGACCCGACGATCGTGTCGCGGTCGTCCACGATGACGGCCAGGAGCTCGCCCGGGGCGGCGTCGATGCGGGCGAATGCGTCGCGGTAGCAGGCATCCTCGGCCTCCGCCTCGCGCGTCGTCCCCAGCTGATCGGCGAACAGAAGGGCGACGACGGCCGGTACGTCGTCCGCCACCGCCCGCCGTACGGCGTAGCCCGGCGCCCCCGCCAACGCCTGCCCTCCGGCCAAGTCCTGCGCCCCGGCCAACGCCTGCGCCTGCGCCCCCGTCGACGGCTCGTCCCCAGGCGCCGCGTCGGTCGGGCGGAGACGGGCGGCCACGATCGTCGCGTCATCGTGCCGTTTGACCGCGACCCGGCGGGTACGGTCCGCGAATTCCTCCTCGGCCGCGCGCAGTTCGGCCGCCAGATCGTCGTGGGACCCCGACACGCACCGCGCCACGAACTCCCGATCCGACAGCACCCCGAACGGGTGGACCAGCCGGGTGGCCCCGTCGCTGGCCAAAACCACCGCGCCCACCGAGCCGAGCGGCACGGACCCGGCGCGGGCGTGCCCCGCCGCCGCGGGATCGACGTGGCAGCACCAGAAGCCGCCCTCGACGTTGCGGAGCGTCTCGGTGGTACGGCGGTGCGCCTCCAGCCGGGCCTGCGCCGGCGGCAGCCCCTGCGCGGTCAGGCTGGCGAACGCCTCGGCCCGGCGCGGGCCGGTGAGCAGGTCCACCGCCTCGTCGACGACCTCCTCGACCGTGCCGTCCCCGTACCTAAGGAACAGCGAGGAGTCGGACAGCACCACGTACTCCAACACGTCCGCCCCGCTCGCGTCCGGGCCGATCCGCCAGGCGGCCAGCGTCGAACTGGGCGAACCCTCCTCGGGGCGGCAGTCGGGCCCGTGCGCGCCGAGGACGTCGGCGATCGCCTCCGCCAGCGCCTGCCGGGGGGTGCCCGTGCGCGCCGTGAGCCGGGCGAGCATGGCCTGGGCGAGCGTTCCCGGGTACCACGCCACCGAATGCCCGCACCCGCCGCGCAGCTCCACCGGCAGGCCGGCGCCGTCGACCAAAACGGCCGCGCTGCCGTCGGGGGCCACGGCCAGGGCGTCCTCAAAGCTCAGCCCCGGGGCGGGATGGGTCGAGATGCGCAGCTCCACGCCCCTATCCTGGCCGCACCCGACCCCGATCGGGAGCCGCACCCCACATGACTGACATTCCCGACGGCGCCAGAAGCAGCGCCACCCCCAGCGCCGAAGCCGCCGCTCTCCTCGCCGAGCTCGCGGCCGACCGCGACGCGATCGCGGCGGACATCCTCGACCTGGTCCGCGTAGAGAGCCACAGCCTGGACGTCGCCGCCCTGGCCCGGTGCGCGGAGGCGGTGCGCGCGCTCGCCGTACGGCTCCTCGGCGCGCCCGACCGTGAGGAGCGCGTCAGCGGCGCGGCCCAGGATCGCGGGGACGTGCTGGCCTTGACGTACGCCGGGACCGGCCCTGGCCACGTCGTCCTGCTGGGGCACTACGACACCGTGTGGCCGACGGGGACCCTGGCCGACTGGCCCGCCGGCCCGGGCCCCGCCCCCGACGCCCTCGACGGCGCCGACGACCAGCTCGACCCGCAGGGCCGACCGACGCTCACGGGCCCCGGAATCCTGGACATGAAGTCCGGGGTGGTGCAGGGCTTCTGGGCCCTGGCGGCACTGCGGCGGCAGGGTGCTTCGGGCCAGCCGATCCCCACGGTCACCTACGTGCTGACGGGGGACGAGGAGGTGGGCTCGTACGCCTCCCGGTCGACCGTGGAACGGATCTGCTGGGGAGTCGACGCCACCCTCGTGCTGGAGCCGAGCGCCGACGGGCACCCTAAGTCCGAGCGCAAGGGCACCGGCTTGACCCGCGTGGGGGTGATCGGAGTCGAGGCCCATTCCGGGCTCGAACCGGAAAAGGGGGCGAGCGCGGTGCACGCCCTCGCCGAGGCGGTGGGCCAGTTCGTCGCCGCCGCTCGCCCCGATCTCGGGACCACCGTCAACGTCGGGGTGATCGGCGGCGGCAGCGGCGCGAACGTCGTCGCCGGCGAGGCCACCGCGCTCGTCGACATCCGCGTCACCCGACCCGAGGAGCCGGCCCGGATCGACGCGGCGTTCGCCGCCGTCCAACCCCGCGACGAGCGGGTCAGCATCGCCATCGAGACGGACTGGTCCCGGCCGCCCATGGTGCTCACCGAGGCCAGCAGGGCCCTGCTGCGCGTCGTCCAGGAGGCCGGCGCCGCCCTGGGCCGCCGGCTCGGACACGTCTCGGTCGGCGGCGCCAGTGACGCGAACTTCGTCTGCGCCCTCGGCAAACCCGTCCTGTGCGGACTCGGCGCGGTCGGCGCGGGCCCGCACGCGCGGCACGAACACATCCTCCTCGACGCGATCCCGAGCCAAAACCGCGCTGGTCGCCGAGAGCCTGCGCCGCCTCGCGGGCGGCTGCCGTAGTTCGCCGGTATCCCCACGCGCCGGGCGCACCCCGCGGGTCAGTCCACCCGCGCGAGGATCTCGCCGTGCAGCATTCCGAACCACGCCTCGGGATGCTCGCCCCAGGCGCGCCACGCCGCCGCGATCTCGGCCAGGTCCGCGTCGGTCGCGAGGCCCAGCTCCACGGCCTGGGTCGCAAATGCCGACTGGGTCGCCCGGTCCGCCCACACCCCCGCCCACCAGGCCGTCTCCTCGGCGGTGCCGTAGCTCCACGCGCTCGCGCTTGCCGTCACCTCGGTCAGCCCGGCCGCGCGCGCCCAGCCGCGCAGCCGCCGCCCCGCGTCGGGCTCGCCGCCGTTGGCGCGGGCGAGGGCGCGGTACGTCGAGAGCCAGCGCGTCATCCCCTCCGACGCCGGATGCCAGGTCATGGCCGAGTAGTCGGCGTCCCTAGCCGCCACGATCCCACCGGGCTTGGTCACCCGCGCCATCTCGCGCAGCGCCGCCACCGGATCGCCCAGGTGCTGGAGCAGCTGGTGGGCGTGGACCACGTCGTACGTCGCGTCCGCCGCGGGCAACGCATAGGCGTCGGCGCCGGCGAACGACGTCCGGTCGTCCCCGCGCCGCCCAGCCTCGGCGCGGGCTGCGGCGACGGCGGCCTCGGAGGCGTCGACGCCGACGACCCGCCCGGTCGGCCCGACCGCCGCCGCCAGGTCCAGGGTGATCGTGCCGGGCCCGCAGCCGACATCGAGGACGGCCATCCCCGGGCGCAGGTGGGGCAGGAGGTGCGCCGCCGAATTGGCCGCGGTCCGGGTGCCGTGCGAGCGAAGAACGCTGCCGTGGTGGCCGTGGGAGTAGCGCTCGGTCATGGCGTCAGGATGCGCGTCGCCCGCCCGGTATGACCAGATGTTAAGACACATGTCTCACACAGTGAGCCACGTGACGACCCGGCTACACCGGCCGTGGGACGGGCCGATGGGCCCGTGGGGGCGCCGACAGGGTGCCTCGTCCCGAAGGAGTCGCCCGCGATGCTTCGCAGCCGCCCCGTGCGCCGTCGGCGCCGGCGCCGGCCGCGTCGCGCCGTCGCGCTCGCGGCCGGCGTCCTGCTGGCCTTCGGAACGGCCAACACGGGGCTCGAGGCGGCCAACCGGGCGGCCTTCCCCAGCCGTACGACGACCGGGGTGGTCCACTCCGAGCGGGTGAGCACATTACTGCCGCACGCCTACTGGGTGTTCTTTCCGGGGTTCGGGATCGACTTCTGCCCGGACGTGGAGCGCGCCCTGGTGCCCGTCACCCGGGACTACGGCCGCTCGTTCTGCGTCGCGCCGTCCCCGGCCGGGTTGGACCCCGCGGAGATCGCGCGGACCGTCCGCGCCCGGGTCGCGGAGGACCGGACCGGCGCCGAGCCGGTCACGCTCTATCTCTACGGCATCAGCATGGGCGGGATGCTCGCGTACGACGTCGCCCGGCAGCTTGACGGCCACGACGGCATCACGGTCCGAGCGCTGATCTTCGACTCCAGCCCCGCCGGGCCGGAGAGCGTGTCGGGGGCGAAGAAGTACGTTGTGCGGGCCGGGGCGGCGATCAACCGGCTGCCCGACCTCCCAGGCGACATCCCCAACCCGCTCAAGGGCGGTCCCCTCAATCGGTTCGCCGGCCACGCCGGGGAGGCGGTCGCGGCCAACCTCGGGCGCGGCGACTGGCCGCTGTCGGGACAGGACCTGCGGTTTGCCTGGTACAAGGCCACGCGGGTGACCAGCGGCGGCGTGACGAACCAGCTGCAGTACATCGAAGGCTTCTACCCCGCCAAGGATCCGGCCGCGCTGCCGTACGCCGCGTTCGCGTACCTGCGCGCCCAGGACCCCGGGGCGGACACCACGGTCGACGTGCTGCGGGCGATCACGACGTACGTCGACCTGGTGGCCCCCCGCGAGCTGGCCGTCTACCCGATCGTCGGCGGGACGCACGCGAGCGCCGACACGACGGTGGCCAGCTATGCCGCGGCGCTGCGCACGTTCGTGCGCAGCGCCGGGTTGCCGACCGCGGACGACATGGAGCGACTACGCGGGCTGGACCGCGTCCGTCCGCTCTGAGGCGGCGGCCCCGGAGCCGGGCGACGAGTCGCGGCTGGAGCGAGCCACCCGCAGCGACCCGATCAGGCCGAGCAGGAGGAAACCGCAGGCCAGCCAGATCGCGCTGGACGTCGCGGCGGCGAACCCGTCGGACAGCGCCTGCACCACGTCCGGGCCGAGCGCGCCGAGCCGGCCGTGCGCTCCCTCGGCGCGGAGCCCGACGATCGCCCCGCCGGCCGAGTCTGCCGTCGCGTGGCTGAGACCCTCGGCGACCCCTGCCGGCAGCCCGGGCAGTTCGCGGAGGCGGTCGGCGAGGACGGTCCCGAGCCGTACGGCGAGCGTCGACCCCGCCAGGGCCGCCCCGAGCGCGGCGCCGACCTGCCGGACCGTGCTCTGGGTCGCGGAGCCCATGCCCGACTGGGCCGTGGGCACGTCGCGCAGGACGGTCGAGGTGAGCTGCGCGGAGGCCAGGCCAAGCCCGACGCCGTACACCGCGAGCGCCACCGTCAGCCAGCCGGGCGCCGCCTGCGCCCGCACGAGCAGGCCGGTCACCGCCGTACCCACCACTTCCAGGCCGAGACCCAAGACCACCACGCGGGGCGCGCCGAGCGCCGCCGCCAGGTGCCGAGCCGACGCCCCGGACAGGAACGCCCCGAGCGCCATGCCGGCGAGCACCAGGCCGGCCTGCATGACGCTGAGCCCGGCGGCGTTCACCAGGTAGAGCGGCAACACGAACACCAGCGCGAACTCGCCGACCGCCACCGCCATCGCCGTGAGGTTGCCCCAGGCGAACGTGCCGATCCGGAAGAGGGACAGGTCGATGATCGCCGAGCGGCCGTTGCCCGCTCGGTGCCGCTCCCAGATGACGAACAGGGTCAGGAAGATCACGCCGAGGGCGATGGCGACCGGGGCGGCGGAGATGGGGGCCGAGGCCGGCCACACCAGCGGGCCCACGCGGAGCTCGGCCAGCGGCACCCACCAACCGAGGCTGGTGCCCTCGATGAACCCGAAGACGAGCAGGCCGAACCCAAGGGCGCTGGTCAGTAGCCCGTCGACGTCCATGCCGGGGCGCTGATCGTCGCCGCTGGTCTCGCGCACGGCGTACAGTCCCAGGCCAACGACGACGAGCGCGATCGGGACGTTGACGAAGAAGATCCAGCGCCACGAGACGTTTGTCGTGAGCCAGCCGCCGAGCAGCGGGCCGATCGCCGCCATGCCCGCCATGACCGCGCCCCAGATGCCGAAGGCCGTCGCCCGTTCCTTGCCGCGGAAGGTGGCGTTGACCGTGGACAGGGTGGCGGGCAGGACCATCGCGCCGCCGATTCCCTGCACGGCGCGGCTGGCGATGAGCGAGGTGGCGTCAGTGGCGAATCCGGCGGTGACGCTGGCGGCCGCGAAGAGCACGACGCCCGCCAGGAAGATGCGGCGCCGGCCGCGGCGATCACCGAGCCGACCGAACGAGAGCAGCAGGGCCGCGAACACCACGTTGTAGAGGCTGTTCACCCACTGGGCGTCGGTCAGGTCGAGCTTGAGGTCGGTGATGATCTGCGGCAGCGCGACGCCGACGATCGTGCCGTCGAGGACGATCATCGACAGGCCCGCGGCGAGCGCGGCGAGACCGAACCAGCGCCGCGGGTCGGGGGACGTGGCGCCGTCGCCGGGGGCCGCTGGGGCGTCCGGGTTGGGGGCGCCGGAGGAGCGCGCGGGGATCGGGGGGCTGGAGGCGCCGCGCCGGGTGGGGGTCGCCATGACTCACCTGCAATTCGAAACGTACCGTCACTGTGTCGGTATCTATGTTAGCGACACAGTGACGGTATGTCGATGAGGGGGGCAGCGGCGGCCCGGGGTGGGCGCTTGGGGTCGAGGTGTCGCCGGTGGAGGCTTAGGCTGCCGAGCCGGTGTGCTCGTCGAGCCAGGCGATGATGTCGGCGGTGACCTCGTCCCGGCAGGTCTCGTTGAGGATCTCGTGCCGAGCCTCGCGGTAGAGCTGCGAGCGAACATCCCGGACGCCCGCCGCCTGGAACTGGCGCTTGGCGGCGAGGACGCCCTTCCAGTTGTCGCCCACCGGGTCGTTGGATCCGGCGATGAGGAAGAGGGGCAGGTCATTGGGCACGTCGGCGACGCGCTTGGCGTTGTGGATCGGCGCGATCCCCTCGAAGAGGTCGGCGTAGAACTGCGTCGTGCAGATGAACCCACACCAGGGGTCCGCGACGTACTTGTCCACCTCGTCGTGATCGCGCGACAGCCACTCGAAGTCGGTGCGGGCCTGGCCGTTGACCTCGAACGGCTTGTTGAACGCGCCGAAGGTGAGCTTGTCGAGGGTGGGGGAGAGGGTACGGCGCCCGCGCAGCCGCGCCTCCGCCTTGGCGAGGGCCAGTCCGCCCAGCCGGATCGGGCCCGGGTCGCCGGCGGTGCCCGACAGGATGACCCCGGCCAGCCCGGCGCCGTGCCCCTGGATGTAGGCGCGGCTGATAAGGCTGCCCATGCTGTGCCCTATCAGGAAGATCGGCAGGCCGGGGTGGCGGCGCGCCACCTCCTCGCGGACCGTGCCCAGGTCGGTGACGACGAGTCGCCACCCGTTCGAGTCGCCGTAGTGACCGAGCATCTCGCCGTCGTTCTGGGTGGCGGTGCGGCCGTGACCGCGATGGTCGTAGGAGTACACGGCGTACCCGGCCGCGGTCAGCGCGGTGGCGAATCGCTCGTAGCGGCGGCAGTGCTCGGCCATCCCGTGCGCGATGAGGAGCACCGCCTTGGGGTCGCCGTCGGGCAGCCAGGCGTACCCGTACAGGCTCAGGTTGTCGACGGCGGGGACCACGAGGTCGGCGGTGCGCATGGCGGCAGAGTAGCGCTGTCCGCCATGACGGAGCGGCCCGAACCTCTACCACATCGCGCCGGGCGCACTTGCGGCCGGGCCGCTGACCAGCGCCGCAGCACGCATGGGTCGGGACGCGCTCCGCGTTGTGGTAGCGGTTTGAGCGCGCCCGGGCGCTCAGCAGAGTCCGGTGTGAGGGTCTCGGTCCGTGAGGCAGGAAGTGGCACCGCCGGGCGCAGCCAGCACGGTCCAGTGCGCCCCTCGCCGATGCGGCGGGCGCCGAGGCGCTCGTGCGTGGCGGGCGGCTGGTCACCTTCTACGAGGGCCTGCTGGCGCTGGACGCCGACGGCGAGACGGTCGTGGTGCCAGGCCGGTGAGCGGGTCGCGACAGGTCAGTCCTTGCTGGTGCGTCCCACCGCCGCTCGGGGGGTCTCCGCCAGGGCGAGGTTCGACCCCTCGGGTCGGGCGCCTCGCCCCGCGATGAGCACGGTCACGTCAGCCGCACACCTCGCGGGCGAGCCCGGTGAGGAGGTGGGCGAGGAGCCGCGGCTGGTCCATGGGGACGAGGGTGGCCGAGTCGTCGACCTCGACGAGGCGAGCGTGGGGGATCAGCTCAGCGAGGCGGCGGCCGTGCTCGAGCGGCATCATCGTGTCCTGCCTTGCCCACACGACGAGCGCCGGCCCCGCGAAGTCCGCCAGCCGTTCGGCGGCGGCCAGAAGGACCTCGCTGCTTGGCGCGCCTTGTGCGAAGGCTGCGAAGTCGCGCCGTACCCCGGCGTCGCGCAGGGCCGGGGTGAACCAGCCGCGCAGGACATTGTCCGGTATGCCGCGCCGGCTCATCCCGCCGTAGCCGAACCGGGCCTGCCGCAAGGGTTTGAGCCGCATGGCCTGAAGGAGCAGCCACATACCCCCGGGCATCCGGGCCACGGTCTCCATCGCCTTGGCCGGACCCGGCGGGAAGTTGTCGAAGGCCTCGCACGCCACGAGCGCCAGACCGGCGACGCGCTCGCTGCCCGGCATTCGCTCGGTGAGCAGGAACTGCCCGCCGCCCCAGTCGTTGAGGACGAGGACGACATCGTTCAGGTCGAGAGCCACGAGCAGTTCGCCGACGAGGGCGGCCATCCCGAACTGGGTGAGGTCGGCGCCGGGGAGCATCGGCCGCCGGTGCCCACCCATCGGCAGCGTCGGCAGCACGACCCGGTGACCAGCGAGGTGGGGCAGCACCGCGTGCCACTGGGTCTCGGGCGTCATCGGCACCCCGTGCAGCAAGACGAGGACGGGGCCCCCGCCGCCGGTGTCGGCGTACTCCAGCGTCCCCGCGCTCAGCTCGACCCAGGGCATCGTGACCTTGTTAGATAGATCGTTCCCATCGGGAGGGTAGGCCGTTGCCTCGGGAGGGCGGCTACCTGCTCGCTGGTGCGGCGCGCGACCCCGACTCGCAGCGCATCACCACCGAAGCATCCTCTCGCTCTTCGTCGCCGCCCCGCGCCGAAGGCGGCGCCCCGATGTGGAAATGGAGCGGCAGCCTCTCAACAATCCAGCGTGCGCGGGGAACGCAGCAGGGGCTGCCACGTTGGGCTCGCGTAGGATTCCCGCACCGAGCCCGCGTATCCGCCGCGCGGGCCCATCCCCTCCGGAGCCATGACCGAGCTGCTGCTGCTCCTGTTGTCCCTGCTGCTCATCGCGGCGTGTGGCGTCTTCGTCGCGGCGGAGTTCGCCTTCCTCACCGTCGACCGAAACCACATCGAACGGCGCGCGGCCGGCGCGGGTGGTGACGGGGACGGCGGCGATCGCGGCGCTCGCGGCATCCTCGCCGCGCTGACCTCCCTGTCGACGCAGCTCTCCGGCGCTCAGCTCGGGATCACCATCACGAACCTCGCCATCGGCTTCCTCTCCGAGCCGGCGCTCGCCGCGTTGATCGCCCCCGGGCTGACGGCGGCGGGGATCGAGGGGTCCGCCGCCACGGCGATCTCGCTGACCCTGGCGATGCTGCTGGCCACCGCCCTGACCATGGTGTTCGGCGAACTCGTCCCGAAGAACCTCGCGATCGCCCTGCCCGAGCGAACCGCCCGCGCCGTCCAGCGGCCCATGCGGGCCTTCACCACCGCGACCAAGCCGATGATCGCGTTGCTCAACGGCTCCGCCAACCGCGCGCTGCGGGCCTTGAACATCGAGCCGACCGAGGAGCTGGAGGGTGCGCGGGGGCCGGAGGAGCTGCACTTCCTCGTGGCGCGCTCGGCCAGCGAGGGGACGCTGGCCGAGGACACCGCGGAGCTGGTGCAGCGCAGCATCGAGTTCGGGCGGCGCCGGGCCAGCGACGTGATGACGCCCCGGACCCGCGTCGACTTCGTCCAGCTCACCGACACGGTGGCGGACGTCGTCGACCACATCCACGCCACGGGGCACGCGCGGTTCCCCGTGCTCGACCCCGAGCAGGACCGCGTGGTCGGCGTCGTCGCCACCCGCCAGGTGCTACGGACCCCCGCCGCCGATCGGGCGGCCACGCCCGTGGCCGCGGTGATGGCGCCGCCGGTGTTCGTGCCGGCCTCGATCGACCTCGACGCGCTGCTCGCCGAACTCCGCGACGGGGCGCAACAACTGGCCGTGGTCATCGACGAGTACGGCGGCGTCGACGGCCTAGTCACCCTGGAGGACCTTGTCGAGGAGATCACCGGCGAGCTGGAGGACGAGCACGACACCCCGGTCGCCCCCCGCGAGAGCGAACCGGGGACCTGGGAGGTCTCCGGGTTGCTGCGCCCCGACGAGGTCGAGGAGGTCACCGGGGTGCTGCTGCCGGAGGACGAGGAGTACGAGACCGTCGCAGGGCTCCTCGTGGACCGCCTGAATCGCCTGGCCGCGGTGGGGGACTCGGTCGAGGTGGTGGCGCATGACGAGGAGCGGCGCCGCTATCCCGTGACCCTCACCGTGGCGGCGCTGGACGGGCTGCGCGTGGACCGGGTGCGCGTGGACGTGGGCGCGGTCCTCGACGAGGGGGCTGGGCCGTCATGAGCGACCTGACCCTCCTCGGCGTCGCCGTACTCTTGTTGCTCCTCAACGCGTTCTTCGTGGGGGCGGAGTTCGCGGTCATCTCCGCGCGGCGCAGCGCGATCGAACCGAAGGCGTACGCCGGGTACCGGCCCGCCAAGATCGTCATCTCGGCGATGGAGCAGGTCTCGCTGATGCTCGCGACGTGCCAGCTGGGGATCACGCTGGCTTCCCTGGGGCTGGGCGCGGTCGCCGAACCGGCCCTGGCGCACCTGCTGGAGGTGCCGTTCGCCGCGCTCGGGGTGCCCGCCGGCCTGGTTCATCCGGTCGCGTTCGCCCTCGCCCTGGCCATCGTCGTGTATCTGCACGTCGTCGTCGGCGAGATGATCCCCAAGAACATTGCGCTCGCGGGGCCGGACCGGGTCGCGCTGTGGTTGGCGCCCCCGCTCGTGGCGGTGACCAAGGTGCTCAAGCCGTTCGTGGTGGCGCTGAACTGGATCGCCAACGCGTGCCTGCGCGCGATTCGGGTCCAACCCCGCGACGAGGTGGCCAGCGCGTTCACCCGGGCCGAGGTGCAGGCCATGGTCGACGACGCGGCCGAGGAGGGGCTGCTCGACGACAAGGAGAAGGCGCTGCTCGCCGGGGCGCTGTCGTTCGACGAGGACACCGTGGCCGCGGTCCTCATCCCGCTCCCGGACGTCACGTGCGTGCGGCTCGGCCAGAGCCGGGGGGAGATCGAGGCGATCGCGGCGCAGGCGGGGTACTCGCGCCTGCCGGTGCTCGGCGGGCCGGGGGATGCGGCGGGGCCGACGGATGCGGCGGCGGGCCGGCCGGCGGAGTTCCTCGGGTACGTGCACCTCAAGGACGTCATCACGGCGGACCCGTCGGCCCTTGATGAGCCGCTGACCCGCGACGCCGTACGACCGCTGCCCGCCGTCGCCGTCGACGCCACCCTGCGGACTCTGTTGGAGGCGATGCAGGAGACGCAGGTGCACGTCGCGCAGGTACGCCGGGTGGGGCTCGGCATGGACGAACGGCCCGCGGGGGTCGATGCCGATCGCGGGGAGCTGCTTGGCATCGTGGCCCTGGAGGACGTGCTCGGCCGACTGGTGGGCCACATTGCCGCAGAGCGCCGCTGACGCCAGCCGCCGTGATCAGCCCAAGGCCGCGGTGCGAGCCAGATCGAGGTCGGCCTTCGTGAGCGCCGCCCGGACCGACAGGTCGGCGTCGCGCAGCGGTTCCTCCCCCGCAGTGCTGCGGGTCGATACCGCAGACGACGACGTCGACGGTCGCGCCGAGGTCGCGCAGGGCGTACGCCGCGGCCCGGACCGCGCCCCCGGTGGTGATGACGTCCTCGACGAGGGTGACGTGCCGGGCGGTCACGTCGGCGCCCTCGGCCAGCCGGCGAGTCCCGTAGTCCTTGGCCTGCTTCCGCACGAACACCGCGGGTAGCCCCATGAGGGAGCTGAGCATGGTGGCGAGCGGGACGCCGCCCAGCTCGAGGCCACCCAGGAGCTCTGTCGTCGCCGGGACGAGCGGCACCATGGCCTCCGCCACGGCCCGCAGCAGGGCGGGTTGGGACTCGAAGAGGTACTTGTCGAAGTACTCGCTGGCGTGTTGCCCCGACCGCAGCGTGAACGAGCCGGTCAGACGGCATACGGAGTCGATCTCCCGGGCGAGCGCGAGGCGGTCCACGGCGTCCAGGGTGGCACGGTCGAGCGCTGTCGTGGCGCTTCGCTGGACGGTGGGGGTGCGAGATGCCGGGGCGGGCGGGGCGTGTTTGACTGGCGCTTGGTCCGATTCATCCGATCCCAGCAGCAGAGGAGGCCGCACGCGATGAGCGCGAACGGCAAGAAGGCGGCCGTGGTTGTCGCCGACAACTTCGAGGACTCCGAGGCCACCAGCCCGATCGAGGAGCTGCAGGCGGCCGGCGTCGAGGTCACCGTGCTCGGCCTGAAGACCGGCACCGTCAAGGGCAAGAAGGGCGCCACCGTCGAGGCGACCGCCACCATCGCGGGGGCCGACCCGGGCGCGTACGACCTGCTCGTCATCCCCGGCGGCGGCTCCCCCGAGACGCTGCGGATCGACGACGACGCGGTGGCCTTTACCCGGCGCTTCGTCGAGTCCGGCAGGCCGGTGGGCTCGATCTGCCACGGCCCGCAGCTGCTGATCTCCGCCGAGGTGCTCAAAGGCCGCACGCTGACGGCCGTGAACAAGATCCGCGACGACGTACGAAATGCCGGCGCGAGCTACGTCGACGAGGAGGTGCACGTCGACGGCAACCTGATCTCGTCGCGGGTACCCGACGACCTGCCCGCGTTCAACCGAGCCCTGGTGAGCGCCCTCGGCGGCTGACCGCGGCTGACCCGGCCGGCGCCGGCCACGGAATGGGAGTCCGTGACGCCTATTCCGTGGCCAGGGCCGCGCTCGGCGGCACCTTGGCCGCGCGCCGCCCCGGGACCACCGACGCGAGCCAGCCGGCCGCCAGCGCCACCCCGGCGACCAGGGCCAACCGGTCCCACGGCACGGCGACCAGCACGTCCAGGCTGCGCCCGAGCAGGGCGTGCGAGCCCGCGACGCCGTACCCGATCCCGCACGCGATCCCCAGCACCGTGCCCACCGCCGCGAGCACCAGCGCCTCGATCCCGAGCATGCCGCGCACCTGGCGGCGGGTGACCCCAAGCGCGCGCAGCAGGCCGTTCTCCCGCGTCCGCTCCAGCACCGACAGGCCCAGGGTGTTGCCCACCCCGACCAGCGCGATGACCACGGCGACGCCGAGGAGCCCGGTGACGACGTACAGGAGCACGGCCAACACCTGATCCAGCTCCGCCCGCTGCGCCGCGGCGCCGTCCACCTGGACGCCTCTCTGCCCCGCGACTGCCTCCCGGATCCGCTCGGTGGCCGCGACCTGGTCGACGCCGTCGGCGAAGCGGACCCAGTACTGCTCCGCCGCCGGCGTGGCCGGCCGGTCCCCGAGCGCCCGCTGCAGCGTGGCCAGCGTCGTCACCGGGGAGGCGTCGCCGCGGACGAGGGCGCGAACCTCGACGGTGCGCCCCGCGTCTCCCAGCGTGACGGTCGCTCCGTCGGCGACGCCGGCCTGCTCGCCCAGGAGCAGGACGCCGTCGGTGACCCCGGCGAAGGCCTGGGACCGCACCGTCGCCGCGGTCCCCTCGCCCAGTCCGAGCAGGGTCGACTCGGACAGCCGGCGACCGCCCGACGCCATGGCGACCTGCGCGGTCTGGGCGTGCCCGACGGCGGCGACGCCCTGGGTGCGGGCCACCTTGTCGCGGGCCTGGTCGGTCAGCCCGGCCGGGGCGTGCACCACGGCATCGATCGGCATGTGCCGGTCCAGTTCCGCGGTGACCGACCGCTGTGCGCTGGCCGCGCCCACGCTCATCAGCGTGATCAGAGTGACGCCGACGAACAGGGCGCTGGCGGTGGCGGCGGCGCGCGCGGGATTGCGCCGGGCGTTGTCGACGGCGAGCCGGCCCGGGAGTCCGGCGGCCCGAGCCGGCAGGACCCCGAGAGCACGGGCCAGGGCGGGGGTGAGGAGCTGCCCCAGCAGCACGATCCCCACCAGGGACGCCGCGCCGCCGGCCAGCCCGAGGAGCAGCTGGTGGTGCATCGCGCCGAGGACGAGAGCGCCCGTGCCGAGGAGCGTGAGCACGGCCCCGAACGCCGTACGGACCATCCCCGCGCGCCGCGTTTCCCCCAGCCCGACCTCCGGGCGGAGGGCCGCCAGCGGGGCCACGCCGGTCGCGCGGCGGGCCGGCACCGCGGCCGCGGCGAGGGTGACGAGGACGCCGACGAGGAGCGGTACGGCGACGCCTGCGGGCGTCACGGCCACCCCGGCCAGCGGCATCGCGGTGCCCTGGGACAACCGGACGAGCAGGGCGACGACGGCGTACCCGAGCGCCAACCCGGCCGCGCTGGCGGCCAGCGACATCAGCCACGCGTCGCGCAGGACGCCCCGGAACACCTGCCGACGGGTCGCCCCCACGCAGCGCAGCAGCGCCAGCGCCCGGACCTGCTGGGCCACGACGATCGCGAACGTGTTGGCGATGACGAGCGAGCTGACCAGCACGGAGATGGCCGCGAACGCGAGGAACAGGCCCGTGATCGCGCCGCTGTCCCGGTCCATGTCCGACACGCGGGCGGCGATCTCGTCCGGTCCGGTGCGCACGGTCACCGCCGACGCCCCAGGGAGCGCTCGGGCGGCGGCGACGAGGGCGGCGGGGTCGGCGCCGGGCGCGGCGGAGACCAGCACGTCGTCGTACGCGCCCGCCGCAGGCCGTCCCGCCCAGGCGAGCAGGTCGGCGTTGGCGCCGTACACGGTGGGCAGGCCCGCCCGGTCCGCGCCCGGTCCCGGCTGGATGATCCCCACGACGCGCGCGGGGCGGCTCGACGGGGCCGCGGTCTGGGCCTGGGCCTGACCGCTGGCGGGCGGCGCCTGGAACCGCAGCTCCTGGCCGATCGCCACCCGGCGGGTCTCGGCCATGGCGGGGTTGACGGCCACCTCCCCGGGCGCGGCGGGCAGGCGGCCCGAGCGCAGCGTGCCGCCGCCGCTCGCCGGGTCCGGGATCGATTGGGCGGCGGCGGGGGCCACCTGCCCCGAGAGTTCCTGCGGCAGCACCGTGTTGACGAGCGGCCGGACGTCGGCGACGCCTTGGACGGTGCGCAGGGACTCGACGTACGAGCCGGGGACCGCATCGCCCGACCCGCCCGCGCCAGCAGGCTGCGGGGTGACGACGACGGCGGCGTCGCCGACCGAGGCGCCGGCCGCGCGTTCAATGGTGGCGCGCAGGGCGCCGCCGATGCCGAGGGCGGCGGCGACGAAGGCGACGCCGAGCAGTACGGCGACGGCGGCGGAGATCAGCCGCCTGGGCTGGGTGAGCATGGCCTCAGCCCCCGATTCGACGGGCGCCCGCGCGAACGCCCCCACCGGCGTCGCGGGTGCTGGTGTCGGCCACCACGCGGCCGTCGCCGAGGGTGAGGACGCGGTCGGCATACCCCGCCGCGGTGGCGTCATGGGTGACCATGACGACGGTCTGGCCCAGCTCGGCCACGCTGCGGGCCAGGAAGTCGAGGATCGCGTGGCCCGAGGCCGAGTCGAGGGCGCCGGTGGGCTCGTCGGCGAAGATCACGTCCGGCCGCGCGACCAGCGCGCGGGCGATCGCGACCCGCTGTTGCTGGCCGCCGGACAGCTCGGCGGGTCGGTGGGTGAGCCGGTCGCCGACGCCCAGGACCGAGACGACCTGGTCGAACCACGCCGGGTCCGGGCGTCGGCCCGCGAGTTTCAGCGGCAGCAGGATGTTCGCGCGGGCGTCGAGCGTGGGCATGAGGTTGAACGCCTGGAACACGAAGCCGACGCGGTCGCGGCGCAGGCGGGTGAGGGCGTCGTCGCTCAGCGCGGTGAGCTCGACGTCCCCGATCCAGGCGCGGCCGCTGGTGGCGTCGTCGAGCCCGGCCGCGACGTGCATCAGGGTCGACTTGCCCGAACCCGACGGGCCCATGATGGCCGTGAAGGCCCCCGCGACCAGGTCGACGGACACCGCGTCCAGCGCCGTGACCGCGGTGGAGCCGGTGCCGTAGGTCTTGGTGAGGTCCTGGGTGCGGACGGCGTACGTGCGCGTCGTCCGCGCCGAGCCGATCGCGTCCGGCGCCGTCTGATGTGGCGTGCCCAGCATGGTTCCCTCCGAGGGTCGTGGCGTTCGAGCTGGTCACGACGCTACGGAGCGGGCGGCTACGGCCGGATCGGGCGGCGGAATGATCCCGGGGGTACGACTGCAGTCGTACGCCGGGTCCGCGGGCGGGGTCGTATGCCGCGGCAGCGGCTGTCTGTCGGTGGGCGCGTCAGCGGGCGGGCTGGACCAGGCCGGTGTCGTACGCCAGCACCACCATCTGCACCCGGTCGCGCAGGTTGAGCTTGGCGAGGATGTGCCCGATGTGGGTCTTCACCGTCGCCTCGGCCAGGAATAGCGTGGCCGCGATCTCGGCGTTGGTCAGGCCCCGACCCACCGCGGTGAGGACCTCGCGCTCGCGATCCGTCAGCGCGGCGAGCCGCTCGTCGGGGCTACGCAGCGCGCTCACGTCGGCGGGCAGCGTCGGGACGAACCGTTCCAGCAGGCGCTTGGTCGCGCTCGGGGCCACCACCGCGTCGCCGCTGTGCACCGCCCGGATCGCGGTGAGCAGCTCCTCCGGCCCGGCGTCCTTGAGCAGGAACCCCGAGGCCCCGGCCTTGAGCGAGGCGAACACGTATTCGTCCAGGTCGAACGTGGTCAACACGAGGACCTTCGCGAGCGCCCCGGCGGCCACGATGCGACGGGTCGCCTCCACGCCGTCCATGACCGGCATCCGGATGTCCATCAGCACGACGTCGGCGGGCGGGTCGGCCGCCTCGACGTACGCGACCGCCGCCGCCCCGTCCCCGACCTCCCCGACCACGGTCATGTCGTCCTGGGCGTCGAGCACCATCCGGAACCCCGCCCGCACCAGCGCCTGGTCGTCAGCCAGTAGCAGCCGGATCGTCTCGCTCACCGCGTCTCCTCCCGTGCTGGGATCGTGGCCAAGACCTCGAAGCCGCCCGCCATCCTGTCACGGGCGGTGAGCGTGCCGCCGTACGTCGTGATCCGCTCCCGCATCCCGACCAGCCCGTGCCCGTGGCCGTCGCCGGTGGCATTCCCGCCGGAGCCCGGCCCCTCGTCGCGGACGGCGAGGGCGATCCCGTCGGGGCGGTGCTCGAGGGTGACGGCCACCGGTACGCCGTGCCCGGCGTGCTTGACGACGTTGGTGAGCGCCTCCTGCACGACCCGGTAGGCGGCCATCTCGGCGCCCTGCGCGAGCGGGGGATGGGCTGCGGGGTCGCCGAATTCGTCGTACGTCGTGGGGAGCCCGGCGTGGTTCATCCGTGCGACCAGCTCGGGGAGTTGGGCGAGGCTGGCCTGGGGCGCGTACTCCGTCTCGGCCCCGTCCGACCGCAGCACCCCGACGAGGCGCCGCGTCTCGGCCAGCGCGTCCCGGGCGGTCTGCGCGATCGTGTCCAACGCCTGCGCGGCCGTGGCGGCGCGCCGCTCGGGGTCGGCACCGTGGGTGGCGGCGTACTTCGCCCCGTCCGCCTGCACGACGATCACGGACAGGTTGTGGGCCACGATGTCGTGCATCTCCCGGG
Source organism: Austwickia sp. (assembly GCA_016699675.1). Classification (NCBI taxonomy): domain Bacteria; kingdom Bacillati; phylum Actinomycetota; class Actinomycetes; order Micrococcales; family Dermatophilaceae; genus Austwickia; species Austwickia sp. Next base: position 1,872,792 of record CP064985.1, read on the forward strand.
CAATCCGGGACCGTTCCTCCTGCGCGGCCAGCCTGGTGCGCTGGTCCCGCTCCCGTTCGAGGGCGTCGGCCCGCTCGCGCAGGGCCTCGACGTTGTGGCGGCGCTGCCTGGCCAACTCGCCGCTGACCCACGCGGCGGCCACGACCGCCAGGCAGAACATCGTCGTGAAGATGAGGCCGACGATGCGCTGGGGCAGCTCGAGCATGGTCGTGCTCCATCGCGGCCCGGCGGCGAGGGCCCCGAAGATCGCGATGCCGAGCCAGACGCGGTACCAGCGGTGCTTGCTGTAGGCGGCCACGGCGTACAGCACGATGGGCACCACCACGCTTAGGGCGCTGAAGTGGTCCATGGTCAGCAGCAGGAACAGGTGGACCAGCACCGCGCACGCGGCCAAGACGTCGGGGTGCCGGCGGCGCCACAGCATCGGCACGAGGATCGCGGCCGCCAGCGGCAGGCCGGCGGCGCCCTGGACGGGCGAGTTGCCGTCACCGCTGGCGCCGATGAGCAGCAGCGGCATGACGACCAGCGCCCAAAAGGCATCGCCCGCCATGGGGTGGCGGGTGAACCAGTCCGGGATGTCGCGCAGCCTCACCCGCCCAGGCTAGGTCGCGGCGACCGCTGGGCGCGTCAGCCCGTCGGGCTTTCATCGGGCATTTCCCGAGCGCCACGACTCGGGAGGGACGGGGCCGGATCAGCGCGCGGGGTAGACGCCGAACGTCGCCAGCCAGTTCTGGACCACCGGGATGTCGACGCGCTGCAGGCCGTCGAGGTAGCGGCAGTTGTCCGTGTAGCCGTAGCTCGTGACGGTCACCTGCACCTCGCCCGAGCTGTGCGTGTTGGTGGGGCTGTGGAACGTCGGCCCGCCGGAGTCGCCGAAGCAGGAGCCGCCGGTCCCCTTGTGGTCGTTCGGGTTGCCGTTGACCTGAAGGATCTGCGGGGTCAGCTTCTGCCCGGGGGCGAAGGCGTAGCGCCGGATCAGCGGGTACGACATCGGCTGCGGCTTCTGCGGCCCGGAGTCGGGCTTACGCACCTCGGTGCCGTAGCCCGACGATCTCGAAGAGCTGCTTGGCGAGCGTGTTCGGGGTGAACTGGTCGAGGTACCCGACGGGGGCCAGCTTGACCGGCGCGATGTTGACGGGCTTGTCGAGCACGACCACGCCCACGTCGTTCCAGTTGGCGCGGTCCGTGAAGTCGGAGTAGTTCGGGTGGGCGTGCGACGTGCCGGCCAGGTAGCCGCCCGCCTCGATTTCCGCGGCGGTGTAGCCCGCGTTGGCGTCGGCCGCCTTGGGCAGCGGCGACGGCGGCTGCTCGGCGATCACGCTATCGAAGGTGACCGCGGTCTTGCCGGTGGTGCCCGCCGTGCAGTGGGCGGCCGTGAGCAGCACGGTGGGGCTCACGAGGCTGGCGGTGCAGCGGTATCGGGCGCCCCCCTCGTAGAAGACAATGAGCCCGACGTTCGGGTGAGTATTGCCGTCCGGTTCGCCGCCGGTGATGGCGGTGGCGCTGAGGGCGCTGGCGCCCACCAGGCCTGCGGTGAGGGCGAACGCGGCGGTGGTACGTCGCAAGGAGTGCACGGAGTCCTCCGGATCATCTGCCAGGACAGGGGATGGCCCATCCCGCCGCCGGGCGCCGGGCTCGTCAAGCGGAATGCGAAAAGTCAGCCGAGGACCCAGCCGTTGGCGACGGCGACCCGGACCGCCTCGGCGCGGGTGCCCGTGGCGGTCTTGCCCATGGCCGCGGACAGGTGGTTGCGGACCGTTCCCTCGGACAGGTGCACGCGCCGCGCGATGACCGCCACCGTGGCGCCGTCCGCCGCGGCCTGCAGCACCTCGGCCTCCCGCGGTGTCAGCGGCGAGTCGCCCAGCACCAGACTGTCCGCTGCGAGCGCCGGGTCCACGACGCGCAGTCCGGCCATGATCCGCCGGACCGCCTCGGCCAGCTCGTCCGCCGGGGTGTCCTTGACCACGAACCCATTCGCCCCGCTAGCCATGGCCCGTTTCAGGAACCCCGGCCGCCCGAACGTCGTCACGATCAGCACTTCACCGCGGGCAGCGCCCGGCGCAGCTCGGCCGTCGCGGCCAGCCCATCCATCCCGGGCATGTCCACGTCCATGAGGACGATGTCGGGCGGTGGCGTGCAGGCGCGGCAGGCCGCGACCACCTCGTCGCCCCGGCCCACCTGGCCGACCACCTCCAGGTCGGACTCCAGCGAGAGCAGCGCCGCGAGCGCGCACGATGTCGGCCATCTGGTCCAGCGGCATGAACAGGCCACCGAGGAACGCCATCAGGGCCATGGACGGGCCGATGATCTTCATCGCGTTGTCGGACACGAACAGATAGCCCATGAACAGCCCGAACGCCGCGAACACCGCCGAGCCGAGCCAGGTCACGAGGCCCGTCGCGAGCCACAGCTCGGCGGGCATCCGCACGCCGGTGGCGAGGCCCACCGCATAGACCGCCCCGACCGAGATGGCCCCGGTCACCATCCCGGCGAGGGCCTTCAGGGCGATGTACGCCGTGGGCGACAGCGGGGTCAGCCGCAGCTGGCGGCTCCAACCGCTGGCGCGCTCCAGCGACACGGCGACCCCGGCCGACATCGTCGATACCAGGGCGCCGTACAGCGCCATCCCCGTCATGACGTTCGCGCCCACCGTCCCGCGGCCGTAGGGGATGTCGGCATACGCGCTGTTGCGACCCCACATCAGGAAGAAGAACACCGGCATGAGGACGGCGAAGATGAGCCCGCCGCGGTTTGCGCAGCACGCGCCGCGCCTCGATGCGCAGCAGGGTGGGGTTGAGGCCGCTTCGCCCCGGGGTGCGGCGGCTGACGTCGTACGTCGTCCCGGCCGCGGCCGCCGGTGGGAGCTGGTCGGTGGTCATGGTGGTCATGGTGATCATCGGGCATCTCCAGTCAGGGCGAGGAAGGCGTCGTCGAGGCCACGCGTGGTGACCTCCGTGTCGCGGGCGAGTCCGTCCCGCAGCAGGGCGTAGGCCACCGCGTCGGAGTCGCCGGTGGTTACCAGGAGGGTCGACCCCCGGACGTCGAGCCCGCTGACGTCGAGGCCGGCAAGCACCCGCCGTACGGTCGTCATGCCCTCGTGCGGGTCCGGCGCGGTGAGCGCCGCGCGCACGGTGCGGCCCCCAACGGTCGCCCGGATCTGCGCCACCGTCCCGTCGGCGACGATGCGCCCGCGGGCCATGAGCACGATCCGGTCGGCGTACTCGTCCGCCTCCTCCAGGTAGTGCGTCGCGAACAGGACGGTCCGGCCGCGCTCGGCGTCGGCGTGGATGGACGACCAGAACCGCCGCCGCCCCTCGACATCCATGCCCGTGGTGGGCTCATCGAGGATGAGCAGCGCGGGGTCGCTGACCAGCGCCATTGCGAAGCGCAACCGCTGCTGCTCGCCGCCGGAGCACTTCGCGACCCGGCGGCGGGCGAGGTCGGCGATCCCGGCGCGGTCGAGCGCGTCCGCGGCCGCGATCGATTGGCTGAACAGGCTCGCGGTCAGCTCGACGGTGTCCAGCACCGTGAGGTCGGGCAGCAGCCCGCCGGTCTGCATCACCGCGGCCACGAGGCCCCGCTGCGCCGCGCGGCGGGGGGCCATCCCGAAGACCTCGACGGTGCCGGCGTCGGGGGCGCCGAGGCCGAGGATCGCGTCGATGGTCGTGGTCTTGCCGGCGCCGTTCGGGCCGAGGAAGGCGATGACCTCGCCGGGTCGTACGGTCAGGTCGATGCCGTCGACGGCCCGTACGGCGCCGAAGTCGCGCACGAGTCCGGAGAGGGCGATCGCCGGTACGCCGTGGCTGGCGGGGGTCTCGCCGGGGGCGCCGGTCGGGCGCCTGGTGGAGTGGATCGTCGTCATGGGTCCGACGATCCCGCCGCGGCGGCCCGCGACCCTCACTCCGATGTCACGACCTACCCCTGACATCCGTCATGTCAGGAGCCGTCCTCCGCACTCGCCGGGGGGCGCCGCAGCCGGGGTCGGACCAGGCCCAGCTCGCAGGCGCGGACGAGCACCTGGACCCGACTCTCGACCGAGAGCTTCTGCGTGAGCTGGCTGACCCGGGACTTGACCGCGGACTCGGTGATGTAGAGCTCGCTGGCCATCTCCGCGTTGGACAGGCCCTCCGCCAGCAGCTGCAACACCTCGAACTCGCGTTCGGTCAAGGACGCGACCAGGCCATCCGGGGCGACCTCGCGAGGGGCCGCCCCCGGTGCGCCGCTTTGAGCCCGAACGGACTCCACCAGCGCGGCCGTCACCGACGGGGACAGGACGTTGCGCCCCTCCACCACGTCGCGGATCGACTGCACCAACAGCTCCGGTTCGCTGTCCTTGATGAGGTAGCCGGCCGCACCGGCCCGCAACGCGGGCACCACCGCCTCGGGGCCGGCGAACGTCGTGACGGCAATCACTTTCACATCCGGCTGCGTCGCCGTGACCCGGCGCGTCGCGTCGATGCCGTTGAGAACCGGCATCTGCAGGTCCATCAGGACGACATCCGGCCTGAGCTGCGCACATATCTCGATGGCCTCGACCCCGTTGTGAGCCACACCGACGACCGTCATGTCCTGCGCCGCGGACACGAAGACCTTCAGGGCCTGGAGCATGAGCTGTTGGTCGTCGACGATGACCACCCGGATGGGCGACATGGGGATATCCGTTCTCGCGGCGCTGGGTTAACCTCGCTAGGAAGGCATTGTCGTCGCTTCAGCCCCCCCACCGTTACCTCTTCCCCCTCAGGAGTATCTTTTGCGTCCCCGACTGTCGGCCGCGGGCGTGGCCGCCCTGCTCATCGGCTCCCTCGTCGCGTCCCCCGCCTCGGCTGCTCCGCATGGGGTCGAGGCGGTCGACGCGTTCCCCGCAGGCGCCGCCGCTGAGGCTGTGCCTGACATCGGCGCGGTGACCGACAACTGGTGGTGCGACCGGTTTCCCTCCTGGCCGGGGTGCACACTGGTCGTGACCACAGCCTGAGGCTCACTGCGCCGCCCGCGATCCGGGCAGTGCGGCCCCCACAAGCGAGGCGCGGATCACCCGCCGCCCCTGACCTCGCCGCGCGAGGGCGTTCCTGTTGATTGACCTTCTCTCGATCAGGGAGGACCCGGTGAAGGCCCTGATCGGGCGAACCCCAGACCGCGGGCGGCAGGTTCACCTTCCGCGGCTTGGCCTCACGTCTCTGAGCCCGACCCAATGGCTTGCCATCGGAGTCATCGGGTGGGCCGCGATCGCCAGCTCCAGCCTCGTGATCGCGGCGTTCGTCGCCGACGTCCCAGGCGTGACTCGGTTGGCCATGGTGGTGGCGGCCCTCGGCATGTATGCGCCGCTCATCGGCGTAGCGCTGAACCGTCGGTTCGCCCCGGTCTTCCTGCTCACCCTCCCGGCGGCGGGTGAGGCCTTCGAACTGGCTCACGTGGGCGAGCCGATCATGCGAGACATGCGCAACTCGCTGATGCTCGCGACCGTCATCGTCGCGGGAGCGGCGGCCTATCGCGCGGACCGGCGGGTCGTGGCGGCGACCCTTGGCGTGTATTTCGCCGCTAAGACCTTCACGCTCACCATCCGACCGGACCTGACGGGACAGCTGTTCTTCGCCGAGTTCCCGGCGACGGGCCTGTTGGTCGGCCTGATGTGGGTGGTGGGCGCGGCCGTCCGACGCCGCCAGGCCGCCGAGCTGCGGGTGGCGGAACTGGCGGAGCAGGCGCAACTCGCCCGCGAGCGCGAACGGTCCCTGCTGGCCCGTGAACTGCACGATGTGGTGGCCCACGAACTCACGATCATCGCCATGCAGGCCACGTTGATGCGGATGAGCACGGAGCCCGACGACGTCGCCGCGGCCCGCCAGGTCATCGAGGAAACGTCGCGGCGCGCCCTCGACGAGCTCAAGAGGTTGCTGCTCGTCCTGCGCACCAGTGACGTCCTGCCTGAGACGGCCGCGGCGCAGCAGGCCTCGGTCGCCTCGGTCGTCCAGGCGATCGCGGAACAGCTCCGCGGCCTGGGCCACGAGGTGACCGCGTCCTGTCAGGCCGGGGCCCTCCCGCGAAGCGTCGAACTGGCCGCGGACCGGGTGCTGCGGGAGACCGCCACGAACATCGTCAAGCACTCTCCCGAGGGTTCCTCGGTGTCGATCGAGGTCGTGGACGACGGCGCGGCGCTGTCGATCGTGGTCGCCAACACCGTCACCGATCACCGCGCGCGTGGCTCGATCTCATCGACCCACCTCGGCCTGCCGGGCCTGGAGGAGCGGCTGTCCCTGCTGCGGGGCACGTTCAGCGCCGGCCGCGAGGGAGACCGTTGGGTCGTCCGGTCGGTCATTCCGCACCGTCCCGGCGACGCCCCGCCCGCGTCGCCCGAGTAACGGGCCCGCGTGGCCGGCCCGACTCCGCGCCCGTCTCGTCGTCCGAGGAGGGCGAGCGCCGTCTTGGACGGGTGATCCAACTTTCGTCGGAATGTCACGGCCCGCACCCCGGCGAACGAGGGATTCTCGCCGTCTCGGCTGGCTCGGGGCCCGGGCCGCGCCGCATGCTGATGGAGCCGGGTAACAGGGGACTCGGCACCTGACCTGACGGTCACCCTCCCGCTACGGGGGACGGGGAGCGAACAGGCCCGGATGAGACAGGAGCTTCGCGTTCCTGCTCGTCCGGGCCTGTTTGCGTCTGGTCAGAAAGTTCACGGGGCGAACATGACACTGCGGCGGACCCACCCCCACGATGGGTCCGCCGCAGTCTTGCGAAGGCGCCGACCGCACGACGGCGCGCTGAGGAAGTCAGAGGGCCTTGTCGAGGCGGTCCAGGCCGGTCATCTCGACCAGGACGTCATCGATGGCCAGGACGAGACCGAACTCGATCGAGGTGACGCCGCACGTCGGGCACTGCGCCGGACGTACGCCCGGGTGGCTCGCGCCGGGCAGGACGTCGATCGCCGAGTCACCCGCGGCCTGACAGGTGGGGCACGCGGCCGTCACCTGACCGGACGTGGCGGGAACCGCCGCCGGGATCTCGCAGGAGGCGGCGGCCCGTGCCGCAGCGGCGGTGCGACGACCGCGCTCGATGGTGGGCCTGCTGATCGTGGCGCTCATGCGGCTCATGACTCTCTCCCCTGCTTCATTCGTGGGTGGCGTTGGCTGCCGTCACGCCCTGCAAGTCGGCCGCCAATTCGGCTGGCTAAGTGCGGAAACCGGGGCTTTAACAACTCTTGACGATGTTTACCGTCGCCTTGAATCTCCCCTTGACTTCCCATGGTGAACAGCGGGGCAGCCGCAGGTTCTTTGCCCGGATCGGCCTCTCGGCCGGCCTCATTCAGGGAGCGCCACGGTCCTGGCCGGCGCCTCGTCGACGGCCTGGACGGCCGCATCCAGCCGGTCAAGCCGCGTGATCCGATCCAATTCGGCCTGAATGGCGACGGCCAGGTCCCACTCCACGGAACACAGTCCGCACGTGGGGCAGACGGCCCGTCCCGGCTCCGGCGTACGTTCGTTGCTTGTCGCTTCCGGATCGTCCCATCCCAGGCAGGTCGGGCAGGTGCCGATGTACGCCGCGAGCGTCTCCGCGTCGCGAACGGCCTGAAGGGCGGAGGCGGCCGAGCGTGGGCCGATCATCGCGCTGTGCGTGTCCATGACTGAATCCCCTAAGAAACTGCGTCGGCGCACCCAGCGCCGAACGATCCCCAATAACGAACGCATTCCCACGTGCGTCCGACACTCCTATCGGCGAACTGTTCCGACGTCTTAGACGAATGTCCTGAAATGCGTCGCTCTCCCCGGAACAGCCAGCGGTGATCTGGACGAATCACCAGTTCGAGGGCGGTCGGCGGAGCGCGGTCGAGGCTTTGGCGCCGGGCGTCGCACGCGCCCGGTGAGAACGCCTAGGAAGCGCGCGAGAATGCAGCTATCGTCTTGGTGCATAGGGTTATTCGACGCGGAGGATGGATGGTGCGGAAGCTGCGGCCGGGCGTCGCTGTCGGCGTCGCCGCCGTGCTCCTGGTGGGTACGGCGGGAACGGCCGGCATCTCCCGGCTCGGCGCGTCCCCTGCGGCCACCGATGTGCCGACCCTCGCCGAGGCCCGACGCGACGCCGCCGCGGCTGCACCGGCAGCACCGGCTGCCCGGGGCGCCGCCGGTCCGAGCTACGCCACGGACCGTCCGGTCCAGGCCACCCCCAGCGCGGGCCCGCCCCCGTTGCCGCTGACGACCGACGACTACGGCGATCCGAACGCGGTCATCATCCGCGTCCCCGACCGCGACTACGGCAGCGGCTACCACGGCGATTACGGGGTCTACCACCGAGAGACCTCGCCGCCGGACCAGCTCGCCGCGGCGGCCGCCGCGAGCAACGGCTGCCTGGTCGTCGGTGACTCCATCGCCACGTTCGTGGTCCGGGATCTGGTGGCCGACCTGCGGCGTACGTCGGGGGACGAGTGCGTCTACGACACGTGGCCGGGGCGGGCGACCGAGGGAACGGCCAATGCCCTGCTGGAGATCAAGCGCAAGCACGGCCTCCCGCCGCGGGTGATCGTCATGAGCGGGACCAACGACATCTTCAACCCGCCGCTCTTCGAGCGGCAGATGAACCGCCTCATCGACGGGATCGGGCCGGGGCGCGAGATCATCTGGGTCAACACCTTCGACTCGCGGCGTCCCACCACCGAACAGTCCGCGGCCGACGAGCGCAACACCGCCTGGATCAATTCGGTCCTGCAGGCCAAGGCCGCCCGCACGCCCGCCCTGCACCTCGTGCGCTGGGACTCGCTGTTCCGCGGCGACGCGCACAACGTCGAGGTCCTGCTGTCCGATGGCGTCCACCCCAACGCGGCCGGCATCGACGCGATGGTCGACCTGGTGCGGGCCTCCCTGGCGGCCCCCGGCGGCGACAGCTGACCCGGCCGAGGCCGGCTCCAATCCCGGTGTGACCTTTGCCGGTCCAGGCTCGTTCAAGCGGCATCGGCGCCCGCGGCTCACGATACTGACTGCCATGACCGACGCCCCCGCCACGGAACTGCAGACCGGCCCCGAGTCCCTCGCCTCCCTCGTCGAGGAGTCCGTCGCGCTCGCCCACCGCTGGTACGCCGCCACCGAGGCCGGACAGACCCCGGCGGAGCGCGCCACGACCACCCAGCTGGCCTCGCTCGTGCGCGACGAGACCGGTTTGGACCTGGCCGTGAAGTTCGTGGACCGGGTGGCCCGCCCGGAGGACAGCCGCGTGGCGGCCCGCGACCTGGCCAGGATGTCGGCCAAGGACGCCAAGGGATTCCTCGGACGGCTGGATCGCAGCCTGCTGGCGATGGGCACCGTCGCGGCGCCGCTGGCGCCCCCGCTCGTCGTACCGCTGGCTCGCTGGCGGCTGCGCCAGATCATCGGCCACCTGGTGGTGGATGCGCGCGACCCCGCGCTCGCCGAGCACCTCGCCGCGCAGCGGGCGCAGGGCTTCCGGCAGAACGTCAACCTCCTCGGTGAGGCCGTGCTGGGCGAAGCGGAGGCGGCCAGCCGCACCCGGCGTACGACGCAGTTGCTCGAGCGGTCCGACGTGGATTACGTCTCGATCAAGGTGAGCTCGCTGGTGTCCCAGATCTCCACCTGGGACACGGAGGGCACGGTGAACCGGTGCATCGAGCGGCTGCGGCCGCTGTATCGGGTCGCCGCCGCCAAGTCGCCGAAGTCCTTCGTGAACCTCGACATGGAGGAATACCGGGACCTCGACCTGACGATGGAGCTGTTCACCCGCCTGCTCGACGAGGAGGAGTTCCTCGACCTGGAGGCGGGGATCGTGCTGCAGGCGTACCTGCCCGATGCCCTGCCCGCCATGGAACGCCTCATCGCCTGGGCGCAGGACCGTCGCGCCCGGGGCGGGGCTCGCATCAAGATCCGCCTGGTCAAGGGCGCCAACCTCGCGATGGAGCAGGTCGAGGCGCTCATCCACGGGTGGAAGCAGGCGCCCTATCCCACCAAGGACGACGTCGACGCGAACTACCTGCGCTGCGTGGAGCGTTGCCTGCGCCCGGACTTCGTCGACGCCGTCCGGCTGGGGGTGGCCAGCCACAACCTCTTCGACGTCGCGATGGCGCACCTGCTCAGCGAGCGCCGCGGCGTGGCCCACGCGCTGGACGTGGAGATGCTGCAGGGCATGGCGCCCTCGCAGTCCCGCGCGGTCAAGGACGACGTGGGCACGGTCCTGCTCTACACCCCGGTCGTCGCACCGGAGGACTTCGACGCGGCGGTGGCGTACCTGATTCGGCGGCTGGAGGAGAACGCCAGCGAGGAGAACTTCCTGCACGCGCTCTTCGCGGCGCCGGAGCCTGGGGTGCCGGAGCCGGGAGCGCCGCAGCCAGGGTTGCCGCAGCCAGGCGTGCTGCGGCCGGGCGCACCCGAGTCGGGGGCGCCGGCGCCCGGAGCGCCGGGGCGGGAGGGACCGAGCGGTACGGCGAGCGGGGCGGGGCACGACTCGCCCATGACCGACCAGGAGCACCGGTTCCGGGCGAGCGTCGAGCGCGCCCTCGACGTACCCGTCGGGGCGCGTCGGTCGACGCAACGGCGGCCCATCACCGACACGTTCGCCAACACCTCCGACTCCGATCCCGCGCTGCCCACCACCCGCGCCTGGGCGCGGGCCGCCCTCGACGCCGAGCCGAAGCCGCTGACGAGCCCGATCCTGGCGTCCAGCGAGGACGTGGGCCGCACCGTCGAGGCTGCCGTCCGGGCGCAGGAGGCGTGGGCCGCGCGGCCGGCCATCGAACGGGCCAAAGTGCTGCGCGAGGCCGGCCGTCAGCTCGAGGCGCGCCGCGCCGAGCTGCTCACGATCATGGCCCACGAGGGCGGCAAGACCGTCGCCGAGGGCGACCCCGAGGTGTCCGAGGCGATCGACTTCGCCACCTATTACGCCGACAGCGCCCTCGGCCTGGAGCACGGGCCGTCCTGCGACGGTGCGGCGTTCACCCCCGACAAGGTCGTCCTCGTCACGCCCCCGTGGAACTTCCCCGTGGCGATCCCGCTCGGTGGCGTCCTGGCCGCACTGGCCGCAGGGTCGGCGGTCGTCATCAAGCCGGCCCACCCCACGGTGGGCTGCGTGGAGGTCGGCGCCGAGGCCCTCTATGCCGCGGGGGTTCCGCGGGAGGCGCTCCAGGTCGTGCGGGTCGGCAGCCGCGACATCGGGCGGGAGCTGGTCGCGCACCCCCAGGTCGACACGGTGATCCTCACCGGTTCCAGCGAGACGGGCGCGATGTTCGCGTCGTGGCGGACCGACCGGGCGGCCGGACCCCGCGTGTACGGCGAGACGTCCGGCAAGAATGCCCTCGTCATCACCCCGGCGGCGGACCTCGACCTGGCCGTGGCCGACCTGGTCAAGTCGGCCTTCGGGCACGCCGGCCAGAAGTGCTCGGCCGCCTCCCTGGCCATCCTCGTCGGCTCGGTGGCCACCTCGGAGCGGTTCCGGCGCCAGCTCGTCGACGCGGTGAGCTCGCTGCGGGTCGGCTGGCCGGACGACCTCGGCGTCACCATGGGCCCGGTCATCGAGCCGCCCGAGGGCAAGCTGCTGCGCGCCCTCACCACGCTGGAGCCCGGCGAGTCCTGGCTCGTCGAGCCCCGCCGGCTCGACGACACCGGCCGGCTGTGGTCGCCGGGTCTGAAGGAGGGCGTGGCGCCGGGATCGTTCTTCCACCTCACCGAGGTGTTCGGCCCCGTGCTCGGGCTGATGACCGCCCGGAACCTGGACGAGGCGATCGAGCTGCAGAACGCCACGGCGTACGGCCTGACCGGCGGCCTGCACAGCCTCGACGAGAAGGAGATCGACCGCTGGCTCGACGCCGTCGAGATCGGCAACGCCTACGTGAACCGGCACATCACCGGCGCGATCGTGCGGCGCCAGTCGTTCGGCGGATGGAAGCAGTCCGTGCTGGGGCCGGGCGCGAAGGCGGGCGGGCCGAACTACGTGGCGCAGCTCGGCACGTGGCGACCCAGCGGCGCCCCGCAGCGCCTCGGCGATCCGGACGGGGCCACCCGGCAGGCGCTCAAGGGCCTGCTGCCGCTCCTCGACGAGCGCGCCGATCGCACCTGGCTGCGGGCCGCGGTCGGCAGCGACGCCCACGCGATCGAGACCGAGTTCGGCCGGGCCATCGACGAGTCGCACCTCGTCGTGGAGTCGAACGTCTTCCGCTACCGCAACCAGCCGCTCGTGTGGGTGCGCACCTGCCCCGGGGCTCGGATCGCCGAGCTGCTGCGGGTCATCCTCGGCGGCGTCGCCACCGGGACCCCCGTGCGGGTGAGCCTCGACCCGGACACCTCCGCCCACCTCAAGGGCCTCGACGGGCGCGACGACGAGACGAGCGCCGCGCTGCGGGTGCTCAACCCGCACGTCGACCGGGCCGAGACCACGGCCCAGTTCCTGGCCCGCGTGGACCGGGAGGAGGTCGGCGGCGGCCGCATTCGCATCGTCGGCGAGGACCCGGCCCTCGTGCGCGAGTTGGCGCAGGCCGACGGCACCGGGATCACCGTCTTCGCCGGTCAGGTGCTGGCGACGGGTCGGCGCGAGCTGCTCGTCCTGCTCCGCGAGCAGGCGGTGAGCCGCACGATGCACCGGTTCGGGCACGTCGCTGGGACGAAGGCGGGCGGTCACCCGGTCGAGTGAGTCACCGTCCCGCCGCGGTGGCGCGGCGCGGCCGCAGACGCCGTACGTCGTGAGCACCCGGCGTACGGCGTTCCGAGCCCGCTGCAATCTCCGCGGAAGTGATGCAAGTCTGCATGTTATGCTGCAAACATGCCCCGAACCATTCAGATCCGCGACGTCGACGACGAGGTGTATGACGCGTTGGCGCGCCGCGCCGCCGACGCGGGCCTGTCGGTCCCGGAATATCTGCGCAAGGAGGCCGAGCGCCTCGCGGCCCGGCCGACCGTGGGCGAGTGGCTCGACCGCACGCGTCGTCGGTCGGGTGCGCGCACGCCGCGCGACACGCTCGAGGCTCTGGACGAACTCCGCGGGAACTGGCCGGCGTGATCGTCGTCGACGCGTCATGCCTGTATGAAGTGGTTGTCGACACCCCCCGCGCCGAGGCCATTCGCGAACGGCTCGCGATCGATCCCGAACAGGCCGCGCCGCACATCGTCGACATCGAGGTGTTCGGGCTGATCCGCCGCGACTATCTCGCGGGGACGATCGACGAGACGCTGGCCGCCCTGGCCGTCGAGGACCTCCGCTCGTGGCCGGGTGAACGCTTCGGTCATCGAGCGCTGCTCACCCGGGCGTGGGAGTTGCGGCACGGGGTGCGGGGCTGGGACGCGGCGTACGTCGCACTGGCCGAGATCCTCGACGCCACGCTGGTGACGCTGGATCGGCGCCTGGCGCGCGCCACGGGGCTGCGGTGCCGCATCGAGGCGCTCGGATAACGACGCCGACGGTCACTGCCCCGCCGGCTGAGGGTCACGGCTGGTGCCGGCGCCTCGTCGTACGGGTCAGGGTTGGCGGGGACGACCGGCTATTCGTCGTCGGGGCGCACCACCAGCTCGGCGACGTGGACGAGGAACTCGTTGCCCGCGGGGTCGCGCAGCATGGTCTCGGTGGGCCGCGGGGTCGGGGGCGCGGGGGCCTGCGTGGCTCCGCGGGCGAACAGCGCCCCGAGATCGTGGGTCGCCACGCGCGGACGCAGTCGGCAGACCCCCTCCCCGCTCGGCGCGTCCTGCCGGGCGAACACCAGCGAGTCGATGAGGGCCCCCGGCACGGGCTCGACCCATGCGTAGTCGTCGTCCGCGGAGGCGTGGTACGGCGCGTCGAGCAGGTCCGCCCACCACGCCGCCGCGACGCCGGGATCGGGGGTGTCCACGACGAGGTCGAGGATGCGGCGCGCCCGGCGCAGCCCGGGGCTCGGACCGGGCCCCTCGACCGGGAACGCGCAGATCTCGCAGCCCTCCGGTCCGACGAGGACCACCCACGGGTACGACGACGCGTCCACCACCTGCGCGCCTAGCTCCAGGAACCGGGTGATGTGTTCCGCGGAGACGTCGACGTGGATCGCGCACCGCTGCGCGTGCGGCGGGGCCGGGCGGATCCAGAGCGCGTCCCAGGCATGCTCGCCCGCCAGGCGCACCGCGTCATTCACCGGGGACTCGATCGTCATGTCGAGCGCCGACGCCCAGAACCGGGCGACGGCCGGTACGTCGTGGGCGTCCAGCCACAGGTCCAGGAACCGCGCCGCCGCTGTCATGGCCGACCCACCCACTCGGGGAGCGCGCGGCTCCAGACACCGACGAGGAACTCCTCGTCCGTGTGCGTCACGACGCGGGTCCACCCCCGCTCGGCCAGGGCGTCGCCCAGTTCGCGCTGCGTGCGGGCCCCGGTCTGCCGGTAGCCGTCGCTGCGCAGCCCCCAGTGCACCCCGACCACGTCCGCGTCGGGCGTGGCGATCGCGCTGACCAGGTCGTAGGTGGCGCTGCGGTCGGCCGCGTCGAGGTAGTAGAGCACCTCCGAGAGCACGATGAGATCCGGTCGTACGTCGGGGGTGGGCGCCGCCGGCAGCGCCGACCTCACGCAGGCGACCCCCGGCCACTCGGCGACCCGGGCGCGGGTGATCCGCACCGCCTCGGCCGCCGCGTCGGTGGCGAGGACCCGCTCGCAGCGGCCCGCCAGGCCGACCGTGAGGTGGCCGGTGCCGCACCCCGCGTCCCACGCCTGCGCGTAGCGCTCGCGGCGCAGGCAGGCGAGCACGAGGGCGATCTTGCGCCGTTCGTACCAGCTCGTGCCGACCTCCCACGGATCGGGGTCGGCGACGTAGAGGCGCTCGAAGTCGAGCGCGGCTCGGGCCCTGCCGGGGGCCGGGTCGGTCATGGGGTCGACCGCCGCGAGGCGACGTGCATGCTGCCAGCCTAGGTCGCCGAAGGGGGGTGTGCGTACGGCCCCAGGTTTCGCTAGCGTGGCCGGGAGACGCGGCTCGCGGTGCGCACAGCGGTTAGCACCGGCGGCCCGCCCAACGGGTGAGGAGACGGGCGTGGACACGACGGTTCAAAACCCCGGCACGCGGCGACACGTGGAGACCGAAGGTCAGCGCAGCGTACGGATCCCGCACGCCGTCGAGTCGGTGCCCCTGGTGCGGGCCATCCTCAACGAGGACTTGGTCGCCCGCGGCATCGACCCGGTCATCATCGGTGAGGTCGAGACCGTCGCGTCCGAGCTCGTTGCTAACGCTGTCAAGCACGCGAAGGCGCTCGGCGACGGCTGCGTTCGGGTGCGCTGGAAGGTGAAGTCCGGCACGGTCGAGGTCGAGGTGAGCGACGGCGGGGGGCCCAGTTCCGTGCGGCCGGTGCCCCCCTCGCCGTGGGCCGCGAGCGGCCGGGGCCTGCGGATCGTGCGCAGCCTGGCGCACGAGTGGGGCGCGCAGGACGACAAGAACGGCCGCACCGTCTGGGCCGCCCTCGGCGGGCCTTCGCGGCGCCGCCGGCTCTGACCCATGGGCAAGGCATCCCGCAAGAAGCGGCAAGCGGCCGCCGGGCAAGCGGCCGTCGCCGGCGCTTCGGGCGGCACCGGGACGCGGCCGGCGCCCGCGCCGTACGTCGTACGGCCCTTCGCCGACCTGCCCGGCGAGATCAACTGGGTGGCGATGCGCGAGATCGTGCCCGCGGCGACCGCGCCCCTGACGCTGCGCGCCGACCTGCCCGGGGTCCCGCCCGACGCCCCCCGCGACGTGACGCTCTGCACCGTGCTGCCGATGGCCTGGCCCGGCCTGCGGCGCGCCGACGGCCGGGCCATGGTCGCCCTGCAGACCGTCCAGTCCGGCGGCGACCCCTCCCGCGACGTCGCCCAGGCGCTGCTCGCGGTTCTCGCCGCCGAGCCGGGCACTCCGGTGTCGGGTCTGCCGCCGGCGACCGCGGCCACGCCCCGGCTGCAGGATCTGGTCGAGAACGACGAGCCGCTTGCCGTGACCGTGCACGAGGACTTCAGCTTCTGGATCGCCCCCGACACCACGCTGGAGGCGGACGCCAAGGCCTCGCTGGAGGAGGCCAATGCGGCGATCATCCCGACGGTCAAGATGGCCGCGGCGGACTCGGCGTACTGGTGTCGCGTCGGCGAGCGCACCCACATCCGGTGGATCCTGCCGCACGACGAGGACGTGGCGACGAACGCCCTCGCCCGACTGCACGCCGCTGGCGCCGACACCCTGGGCGACGGCACCCGGCTGCTCGGCGCCTTCCGGGCCGCCGGGCTCCTGTGCCCGGTCTGGGACCTGGATCCGGCGCAGGACGCGGCGGCGTACGAACGGCCGCTGGCCACGCTCGTGGCGGCCATGGACGCGGCGTTGCCCGACGCGCCCCTGTCCGCGGAGGAGCGACGCGCGCGCAACGGCCTGCTGAGCCGGCAGCTCACGCTGCGCTGACGCGCCCAGGCTCGCCAACCTCCTCCTTTTTATTCAGCACAGTGCGGGACCAAGGGCCCGGTTCGCCGGACGGCGACCCTGCTAATGCGCGCTGGAGCTGCGTGAACCCGGGCAACCGCGGCGCCGTACGGGCGTGACCAACGACTCACGCGCGACTCCTCTAAATGACATCGGGCGCGGCTAGGGTGGGGCTGATCGAGGACGACCCCACGAAGGAGCACGACGGCCCATGTTCTGTTATCAGTGCGAGCAGACCGCGCACGGCACCGGCTGCGTCACCAAGGGCACCTGCGGCAAGCTGCCGGCCACCGCCGCGGCGCAGGACGAGCTGACCTACGAGCTGATGCGGCTCGGTGCGGCGATGGCGGCCAGCGGAGCCGAGCCCACCACCGAGCAGATCGTGCTCATCATGGAGGGCCTGTTCACCACGGTCACGAACGTGAGCTTCGGCGCCGAGAACTCCAGCCAGCTGGCGGCGCGGGCGCAGGCAGCCCGGCTCGCGATCGGCGGCGCCGGTGCCGCGGCGGGCCTGGCGTTGGAGGCGGTCTCCGGGCCCGAGGACATCTTCGGCCAGGACGGCGTGGAGGGCTCCTGCCGCAGCCTGATCGTGCTCGGCCTGCGCGGCATGGCGGCGTACGCGCACCACGCGTACGTGCTGGGCTACCGGGACGCCCGCGTCGAGGCGGCGCTGGTCCGGCACCTGGCCGCGGCCGGTCGCCACCACACGGTCGAGGAATGGCTCGGGCTCGTGCACGACTTCGGCATGGACAACTTCGTGTGTATGGAGCTGCTCGACAACGCCAACACCGGGTCGTACGGGCACCCCGAGCCCACCCCGGTCGGGATGACCGTCGAGCCCGGGCCGTTCATCGTTGTCACCGGCCACGACCTGCACGACATGAAGATGCTGCTGGAGCAGTGCGAGCCCGAGGGTGTGGCGGTCTACACCCACGGCGAGATGCTGCCGGGGCACGGCTACCCGGAGCTGAAGAAGTACACGATGCTCAAGGGCAACTTCGGCACCGCCTGGCAGAACCAGCAGAAGGAGTTCAAGGGCGTGCCCGGCGCGTTCCTGTTCACCACCAACTGCCTCATGCCGCCCAAGCACAGCTACGCCGACAACGTGTTCACGACGTCGGTGGTCGAATACCCGGGCCTGGCGCACGTGCCCGCCGACGAGTCGGGGTGGAAGGACTTCGGCCCGGTCATCGCGCGGGCCAAGGAGCTGGGCGGGTACGCCGAGGCCAAGACGTTCACCGGGCTCAACGGCGGGTCGCAGCTCATGACCGGGTTCGGCCACGCCGCCGTGCTGGCCGTGGCCGACCAGGTCGTCGCGGCAATCAAGGACGGGCTGGTCAAGCACCTCTACCTCGTCGGCGGCTGCGACGGGCGCGAGCACGGGCGGGACTACTACACCCACCTCGTGGAGCAGACTCCGGCGGACTCGCTGGTCCTGACGCTGGCCTGCGGCAAGTACCGGTTCAACGACCTGGACCTCGGCGCCATCGGGCCGTTCCCGCGGATCATGGACATGGGCCAGTGCAACGACGCGTACTCGGCCGTGAAGGTCGCCAGCGCCCTGGCGGACGTGTTCGAGTGCGGGGTCAACGACCTGCCGTTGACGCTGGTGCTGAGCTGGTACGAGCAGAAGGCCGTCTGCGTCCTGCTGTCCCTGCTGTCGCTGGGCATCAAGGACATCTACCTCGGCCCGTCCTTGCCGGCGTTCGTGTCCGCGGACGTGCTCGACGTGCTCGTGGAGCAGTTCGGGATCCGCCCGATCTCGACCCCCGACGCGGACCTGGCGGCCATGGCCGGCTGAGGAGGATCACCTCTCGGGCCCGGCGCCGACGCTGTTCGGTGCCGGGCCCTGTCGTGCCGTCTTTGGTCGAATTCCGCTGCGTCGCAGGGTGTTTCCCGAGGGCGCCGACGTACCCTGGCCGCGTCCGCCCCACGTCGGGTGGGACGGCTGAGCGCGGGAGCGGGACCATGCGGGGAAGCATGCGCACGGCGGTGGTGGGGATCGCGGCGGCAGCGAGTTTGGGGTGCGGGGTGGCGCAGGCGGCGCCGGCGGGGCCGGTGGGGCCGGTGGTTTCGACGGCCTCGGTCGCGCCGGTGGAGCAGGACGAGACGGGTACGTCGACCGGGCCGGAGGGTCGCGCCGATCGAGGCCGGGACGACAGCAAGCCCCGCAAGTCCGCGGGGTTCGTGCCCGTGCGCGAACTCCCGTACGGCGTCGCGGCCATGGTCGCGCCGGCCAAGGGGGAGCTGTGGCTCCTTGAGGGCAACGCTGCGAGCGGCCTAACCCTGCAGCACCTGAAATCCGGGAGGTGGACTTCCCAGGAGGTGGCCTCGGCCGGGGAGAGAAACGGTCGGGAGGAATTGGCCGCCACGGCCCGCGACGACGTCTGGCTGAGCCTCGCCGGGAAGCTTCGCCACTACGACGGCAGCACGTGGTCGAACGTCGCACTTCCCCCCGGCCCGGACGGCACCCTGGTGAGTGCCGGGGTTCTGGCGACGGTCGCTCGTGGGACCCTCTACGTCGCCGCGCAGGCGAGGTCGTGGCCGGCGGGTGGCCACATCCTGCGGTATGCCAACGGGGCGTGGACCGATCTCGGATCGGTGGGGGGATCGTCGACCGCGCGCTTCGTCGTGCGGGCGGTCGTGGCGGTCGATGACGGCGTCTCCGTCCTGGTCGACTGGCAGCGTGGAAGCACGGTGTAGGACTATCTCAAGGGTTCGTGGACGCAGGGGTTCAGCGTCGGCTCCCGGGGGATGGGGTCGTACAGCGTTGTCGGCGGGTTGTTCGTTTCTTCCGGCTTCCAGCACCTCACGCTGGGGGGAGCCGGCTTCGGGGGAATGCTTCCCACCTGTCGCCGGTGGTCGCCCAGCAGCACCGAGAAGTGCGAATCCACGGTGGTCGCGGGCGCCTCCGCCCAGCTCAAGAACGGGTCCATCGTCATCGGCGGCAACGACTACCGGACCCCGTGGTACCCGCCGGGACCCGGGAAGGGCGTCGCCACGGAGGGGACGTTCGTGCTGCGCGGCACGGATGGCGTCGAGCGGCAGATCCCCGGCGATCCCGGCTCGCGGACCGGGCTCATGATCGCCGAGCGGCACCACAACGCGGCCTGGGCGGTCACCGTGGTCGACCGGCCGACGGGGCCCGTCTTCACGCTGCAGCGCTACGAGGGCTGATCGGGCGCCCGCCGCGCTGGCCGACTTTTGTCGGATTTCTTTGGGTTGCAAGGTGTTTCCTGTGCGAGTCCGACTTACCCTGGCCACGTCCGCCCCACGTCGGGTGGGACGGCGGGAGTGGGGGAGCAGGACATGAGGGGAAGACTTCGCGCGGCTGTGGTGGGGATCGCGGTAGCGGGCGGCGTGGTCGGTGGGACGGCCGGGTGGGCGCAGGCTGCGGCGTACCCGCAGGAGGCACCGGCAGCGCAGCCGGCGGCGTTCGCGCAGGTGGCGCCGGGAGTGCAGGACGAGGACGGTACGCCGGAAGAGCTGGCCACCCAGGCGAACCGCGGCCGGACTGCCAAGGCGGCGGAGAAGGCGTCGGCGGGTTTCGTCCCGGTGCGCCAGCTTGTCGATCGGCCGCTGGCGGGGGTGTCCCCGTCCAAGGGTGAGTTGTGGCTGGTGGAGAACAGCGGGCCGACGGAGCCGATCCGGCTGGAGCACCTGAAGTCGGGGCGGTGGAGCACCGAAGAGGCGGCGCCGGCCGGCTCCGACCGCGGCTCGATCTCGATGGCCGCCACGGCCCGGGATGACGTGTGGCTGAGTGCCGCCGGGACGTTGCGCCGCTACGACGGCGCCGCCTGGACGCCGGTGGCCACCCCGAAGGGCCCGGGCGGTACGCCGATGGTCGCCAGCGCCCTGACCGCGCCGTCGCGGGGCACCCTGTACGCCGCGCTGCGCGCCGGGTGGCAAGACCCTGCGCACGTGTACCGGCACGCCCAGGGCCGGTGGACCGACCTCGGCGTACCTGCGGGGGCGGGTTCGTACTTCAGCCCGATGAAGATCGTGGTCGTCGATGGTGGCGTGTCGGTGCTGGCCTACAACTACCGGGCGATCGACGCCTATGACTACGTGAACGGGTCCTGGTCGCCCGGGCGCCAGGTGGGCTTCAACGGCGGTGCGCAGTACAGCACCGTGGGCGGCTACTACGTGAGCTCCGCGTTGCGTCACCTGGTGCTCGGCGGGTCGGGCTTCGGAGGTCAGCTGCCGCGTTGCCAGAAGTGGACCCCCAAGGGCGACGAACAGTGCGTCTCCTCGGTGGTCGCCAGCGCCTCCGCTCAGCTCAAGAACGGTACGATCGTGCTCGGCGGCCATGACTATCGGACGCCGCAGAGCCCGCCGGCGCCGCCGCAGCGCGACGTCGAAGGCACCTTCGCGCTGCGGGGGACCGACGGCAGCGAGCGCCCCATCCCCGGCGACCCGGGCCGAAGCACCGAGCTGGTCATCGCCGAGCGGAATCAGAACGCCGCGTGGGCGGTGACGTACGAGTACGGCTCCGCCGGGCCGGTCTACACCCTGCAGCGCTACGACGGCTGATGGCGGCTCGACGTCTGGCTCCGCTCGGGCGGGGCGCCCGGCGGGGGCGGAGCACTGGCTCGGCGGTGCTGGGCGTCGTGGTGGCGGGAAGCCTGCTCGGTGGCATGGCCGGGTGGGCGCCCGCTGCGTCGTACGCGCAGGGGGCCGTCGCGAGGGTCGCGGAGGGGGGACCGGACGAGGGCGGTACGCCGGAGCGGCTGGCGACCCCGGCCGGCCGCGGCCGGGCCACCAAGGGGACGAGGGGTTTCGTCCCGGTGCGTCGGCTCGTTGATCGGCCGATCGCCGGCGTGTCCCCCTCCAGGGGTGAGCTGTGGCTGGTGGAGAACAGCGGGCCGGCGGAGCCGATCCGGCTGGAGCACCTGAAGTCGGGACGCTGGAGCACCACGGAGATCGCCCCGCCAGGCTCGCGCCCCGGCGGGATCGCGATGGCCGCGACCGCGCGGGACGACGTGTGGCTGAGCGCAGCCGGCACCCTGCGCCGCTACGACGGCGCTACCTGGACGCCGGTCGTCACCCCGAAGGGGCCGGACGGTACGCCGATGGCCGCCAGCGCCCTCACGACGCCGTCGCGGGGCACCCTGTACGCCGCACTGCGCGCCGGGTGGCGCCAGGCTCCGCACATCTACCGGTACGCCCAAGGCCGCTGGACCGACCTCGGTGCCCCCGTCCCCGACTCGCTGACCTACTTCTCGCCGGAAGAGATTGTGGTCGTCGAGGGGGGCCTGTCAGTGCTGGCCCGTATCCAGCGAGTCCATGAAGCCTTCGACTATGTCGACGGGTGCTGGACCGCCGGGACGCGCGTGGCCTTTGGCGACGGTGGCCAGTCCAGCATGGTGGGAGGCTTCTACGTCGACTCGAGCTGGCGCCATCTGGCAGTGGGGGGTGACGGTTCCCTCGGCAGCTTCCCTGCCTGCAAGATCTGGTCCGCTCGTGGGGAGGAACCGTGCGTCTCCTCGGTGCTGACGAGTGCCTCCGCACAGCTCAAGAACGGCTCGATCATCCTGGGCGGCTATGACTACACCGCCCCGAAAAGCCCATTCGTCCCCGGCCCGGCCCGATTCACTGAGGGAAGCTTCGCGCTCAGGTCCCCGAGCGGCGCGGAGCGCCCCATTCCTGGAGACCCTGGTCAGGGGACCGAGCTGGTCATCGCCGAGCGGAATCAGAACACCGCGTGGGCGGTCACCTTCGACTTCAGTCCCACCGGGCCGGTCTACACCCTGCAGCGCTACGACGGCTGAGCACCTTCTGGGCAGCTGTCAGGGCAGATGACGCGTCGTCAGACCGACGCATAACCTGTCCTGACGGCTGCCCACGGGTGTGGGTCGTGGGTCTGCCCGCTGTTCACGGGCCGGGTGCGGCATGGGTGCCTAGCGGCGCAGCAGTCTCAGGCCAGGCCCGCCTCGCGGTCCAGGACCTCCTCGTCGACCTTGGTGCGGCCCCACGGCCAGGCGCCCGGAATGGCGTGCGTGATGATCCACGCGCACCAGATGCCGAACAGGGCGCCGATGACGATGTCCGAGGCGTGGTGCATGGCGCGGTACTCCCGCGCGTACGCCACCAGGAACGGCCACACCAGGCACACCGCCTGCACGACGAGGCGCAGCGCCCGGTTGCGGATCCGGAACGCCAGCAGCGCGAGGGTCCAGTACAGCGCGAACGCCGCCGCCGTGTGCCCGCTGGGGTAGCTGGAGGTCGGCGGCGCCGCGTCAAGGTGAAGTTCCTTGGGGGGGCGCGGCCGGTCCGTGAGGTTGGTGACCGGCACGAACACCGACGACTCGAGCGTCAATGCCGAGATCGGGGCCAGCGCCAGCCACCACTTCTTGGTCAGCAGCCACACGAGCAGCGAGTAGAAGATCCCGAAACCGATGGCGAAGAACGTGTCGGTTGACGTGGACCAGACGTGCGTGACGGCGTCCATCGTCGGCGTACGACCCGCCGCCACCTGGCGGTTGACCTCGTCCTCGGCGGGCAGCGCGTCCCAGACCTTGACGATCAGCAGTCCGATGACGAACAGCACCACGGCCGCGATGATCCCCGGCACGACGGCCCGCTTGAGCAGGCTCTTGGCCACCTCGCCGACGGTCGGCCGAGGTTCGTGCTCCCGGGCGTACGGATCGGTCCGAGACGGGGATTCGGCGCGCCCACCGAAGTCGCTGTGCTGCATGAGGTGCTCCTAGTGCGCGGGTCACGCGGGGCGCGCGGCCGGTTTGGTGGTGGGGCGGTGCCGGAATCCGGCGTACGAAGCCGTCGTCAGTCCCGCGGCCAGGAGGATCCCGGCGGTGACGTCCGAGGGAAAGTGCACCCCCAGGAACACCCGGTCCAGGGCGGTGAGCACGACGAAGGCCGCGCCGATCGCCGCCACGGTCCAGCGGATCCACGGGGGCCGCTCGGAGAGCAACGGCCAGATCATGACCAGGACGGTGGCGGTCGCCATGGCGGCGTTGAAGGCGTGCCCGGACGGGAAACTGAACCCGGGAGCGGAGCTGACGGGGTCGTCGTACACCGGTCGGGCCCGCTCCACGATGAGCTTGACCTGTAGCCCGAGGTTCCAGCCGATCAGCATCGTGAACAGCCCCCAAAGGGCGCGGGCGCGCAGCCCGGATCGCCACACCCAGACGACGGCGGGGACGGCCAGCAGGTAGACGTGCTGCGGGACGAACGCCTCCTGCCAGTTCAGGAGCGCGGTCCGCAGGCCGTCGTCGTCGCGAGTGACGTTCGTGGCCTGGCGGATCAGCTCGTTGTCCAGCCTGACCAGGGGACCCCATTTGCGGGTGACGATCACGGCCAGCACGCCGACCGGGAGGCAGGTGACGACGGCAGTGGCGAGCCCCCGGCCGAGACGAGGCGCCGCCGCGCGCGCGTGCGACCGCCAGCGGTCGCCGCGGGTGGTCCCGGCGACGGACTCGGTGGTCTCCGTGGGCTCCGTCGCGGCGCGGCGGACCTCCTCCGGCCCGCGGGTCCCCGCGTCGAGTTCCGGGCCGCTCACTGGGCCTTGGCCGGCGCGTCGGCGACCGCGCCGGTGGTGTCGGTCGCGTCCGCGGCGTCGGCGGCATCCGCGTCGGTGGGTTGCGGGACCACTCGTACGACGAGCGCGTGCTGGCGCACCCCGAACGTCAGGACCAGCCCGGGTCCGATGTGGTCGCCGTCCAACTGCACCTCCTGGCCCTGGTCGAGGGTGACCGTGAGGCGCTCGCAGCGGTGGTGCTCGACGCGGGGATGGCCCTTGCGGTGCTTGGTCAGGATGCTCGCGCCGACCCCCGCCCAGCCGACGACGCCCTTGGGCGACAACACCACGGCGTCGAGGGCGCCGTCGTCCACCTCGGCGTCGGGGAGGAGCTCGACCCCGCCCTGCAGCCGCCCGCAGTTGCCGACGATGATCGAGCGGATGTCGCGGTGCTTGGCCGGTTTGCCGTCGAACGCCAGCCGTACGCCGAAGCGGGGGCCGTCGAGGTTCTTCAGCCCCGAGACCAGGTAGGCCGCCCAGCCCATGTGCGCCTTGAGATCCTCCGGCGCCTGGGCCATGACGTCGGCGTCGAAGCCCACGCCGGCCATGACCAGGAAGACGTAGTCCTTCGGCTGGTCCTGGGTGTCGCCGGGCACGACCACGTTGATGGTGCCGATGTCGATGGGTCGGTCGTCGCCGTCCAGCGCCACGCGGAACGCCTCCGCGATGTCGTCGATGGGCAGGTCCAGGTTGCGGGCCAGCAGGTTGCCGGTGCCCCCGGGCAGGAGACCGAGCGGTACATCGCTGTCGACCAGGGCCGCGGCCACCGCGCGCACCGTGCCGTCGCCGCCCAGCGCGCAGATCAGGTCGGCGCCCCGCTCGATCCCCTCGCGGGCCTGACCGGTCCCGTTGTCGTCTTCGGTCGTCTCGATGAGGATCGGCTCCTGCCAGCCCCGCTCCTCGCAGACCCGCGCCAGCGTCGCTCGCACCTGGTCCAGGTCGTCGAACTTCGTCGGGTTCACGATCACCGCGGCCAGCTGACGGTCGCGCGGTGCCGGGGCCGCGGGGTCTGTCGGCGGGGTGCGCATGGGCACCGGCACCTGCTTTCCCGAGCGTGAGCTCACGAGGGCAACGACGATCGCCACCACGGCCAGCACCGCGATGGCGATCACTCCGGTCAGGTCATTCACCCCTTGAAAGTACCCTGAACAGCCCCCTTTCAATCCGCGCCGGAACTGCCGTGGCAGCAAACGCATTCGTGTCGGCTGTGGCGCCGCCGATACGCTGAGGCTCGTGATCGACATCAAGCTGCTCCGTGACAACCCCGATTCGGTGCGCGCCTCGCAGGTCGCCCGCGGGGAGGACCCGGGGATCGTGGACGCGATCCTGGACGCCGACCGGCGACGCCGCGAGTCCCTGTCGGAGTTCGAGCAGCGCCGCGCCGAGCAGAAGGCCACCAGCCGCGAGGTCGGGGCCGCGATGGGCCGGTTGCAGGGCGCCAAGAAGGGCGGCGAGAGCGCCGAGATGCTGGCCCGGATGGAGGGCGAGGCCAACGCGGCGCGCCGGTACGCCGGGGAGCTGTCCGACCGGGTCAAGCAGCTGGAATCCGAGGCCGGCGACGCGGACACCCAGCTCGGCGCCCTCATGCGGCGGGTCGGCAATGTCATCATCGACGGCGTCCCGGCGGGCGGCGAGGACGACTACGTCGTGCTGGAGACGCACGGCACCCCGCGCGACTTCGCGGCCGACGGGTTCGAGCCGCGCGACCACCTGGACCTCCTCGAGGGCCTCGGCGCGGTCGACATGGGGCGCGGCGTCAAGGTGGCCGAGTCGCGGTTCTACTACCTGGTCGGGCAGGGTGCCCGCCTGGAGGCGGCGCTGATGAACCTGGCGCTTGCCACGGCGTACGCGAATGGGTTCACCCAGCTCGCCGTACCGACCCTCGTCAACCGGGGCACGATGGCCGGCGCGGGCTTCCTCGACGCGCACGAGGACGAGGTCTACACGCTCAAGCATGACGACCTGTTCCTCACCGGGACCTCGGAGGTCGCGCTCGCGGGCTTCCACGCCGACGAGATCGTCGACCTGTCGGCCGGGCCGAAGCGCTACTGCGCCCCGTCGACGTGTTACCGCCGGGAGGCGGGCAGCTACGGCAAGGACACCAAGGGCGTGATCCGGGTCCACCAGTTCCAGAAGGTGGAGATGTTCGTCTACTGCCGGCCCGAGGACGCCGAGGCCGAGCACGCGCGGCTGCTGGGGTTCGAGCGGGAGATGCTCGACCTGATGGAGGTGCCGTACCGGGTCATCGACGTCGCCGCCGGAGACCTCGGCGGGCCCGCGGCGCGCAAGTTCGACTGCGAGGCCTGGGTGCCGACGCAGGGCAAGTACCGCGAGGTGACCTCCACGTCGAACTGCACCACGTTCCAGGCGCGGCGACTGGGCATCCGGGAGAAGCGAGAGGGCCGCACCGAGATCGTGGCGACTCTGAACGGAACGCTGGCGACGTCGCCGCGGTGGCTGGTCGCGCTGGTCGAGAACCATCAGAAGGCCGACGGCACCGTGGCGGTGCCGGCGGCACTGCGGCCCTACCTCGGCGTCGACCTGCTCGTGCCCGGCGGACGCTGAGCCGCCGGTTGGGCTGAGCGCGTCGGGGTGCGGGTTCGGGGGTGAACGAGACGGGCGAGTTGGACAGGCCGGGCGAGATCGGCGAGAGCGGCGACGCGGAGGCCCGCCGCGCGCTGAAGGCCGCGTGGGACCGAAGCCGGGGCTACTCGTGAATCCAGCTCGTCCCGATCCTCATCATGTCGGTCAACTTCTACACCTCGACATGGGTGCGCGTTGTCGCCCTCGCGCTGGTCCTGGCGTGGCTCACGGGCCGCTGGGCGAGCCGCCGACGGTTCCGCTCGGACGCGCCACTCCGGCGGGCGATCGTCGAGCAGGCCGCGCTGGGCGAGGTGATCATCCGGCTCGACGACGGGGCGCTGTGGGGGTTCCGGGTGGCGCCCGACATCCTGCCGCGGTTGCGCGAGGGCGCGGTGCTCGTGCTGCCCGACCCGACGGAGGGACCGGTGGTCGCCGCGCTGGCCAGCACGCTGCCGGGGAGCCCAGAGGGCTTCGCCGGCAAGGGCTGCCGGCTGTATCGGCCGGCCCCCGCGGCGTACGTCGCTCCCGTCGCCGCCCTCGACGGCGACGGGCACAGCGAACTGTCGGAGGATCAGGCCCGGGCCTTCTCGAGCACCGCATCGCTTTGTTGGGCCGCAAGGTCAGCCCGCGGCGGCGCCGGGTGCTCGCCGACATCGGGACGCAGCCTCTGCTCGAGGTGGTGGTCATCGCGGAGTACCGGCGCCGCCGCGCCGAGGTTCGCACCGGCGACGGGCGCCGTTTTGGGTGGCCGCTCGCGCGCGACGCCGTGCTGCTCGGGCAGGGCAAGCGGGTCTGGGCCACGCGGGTCGAGGAGGGGCTGTACGTCGTACTGGTGACCGTGACCGACGAGGGCCGGCGGGCCGAGGTGATCTGGCCGACCGGCCCGGCCGTGGCGAACGAGCCGCTCTCCCCGGCGAGCCCAGTTCTCCCCGACGGCGCGCCGTGACCCTCCCCGCCGTGCCGGATCCCGGCCCCGACGACCCGGCCCCCAGGGATCCCGACGGGGAGGCGCGGCGCGTGCTCCGTGCCGCCTGGGATCCGGGAAGCCCCGTCAAGTGGTGGCACGCGTTCATCGCGATGGCGATGGCCGGGAACATCGCCGCGCCGGTGGAGCTCCGGGCCGCCGGCCTGGCCGTCATCGTTGCCCTGGCGGGGGTGGCTTGGCGCGGACGCAACTCGTTCCCCGATGGGGCGGTGCGGCGCGGGGTCGTGTCGCGGTCTCACGCCGGAGAGGTCGTCGTTCGCCTCGACGACGGCGCCCTCTGGGGGTTTCACGTGGAACCGGACCCGGGCGCGCTGTTGCCGGAGGGCGAGGTGGTGACCCTGGCTGAACCGCGGGAGGGTCCGGTGGCGGTGGCGGTGACGAACCAGCGCACCGGGCGTCTCGAGGGGGTGACCGGTCGCGATTGTCGGCTCTACCGGCCGGCGTCCGCGACGTACGTCGTGCCGGCGGGCGAAGCCGGCCCCGCGGAGACGCTGACGCGGGAGCAGGCGGAGGCGTTCCTGCGGCACCGGCTCGGGTTGCTCCGCGGGCCGGTGAAGATGTCCCCGCGTCGTCGCGCGGTCGTGGCGGAGGTCGGCAGTGAGCCGGCGCTGGAGCTGGTGGAGGTGGACGCCGTGTGGGGCCAACGCCTGCGGGTTCGGACGGCGGACGGCGGCCTGCTGGGTTGGCCGATCCGGAGCGGGGTCGTGCTGCTGAGCGCCGGCGCCCGGGTGTGGGCGACGCGCCCGCTGGACGGGCTGTACGTCGTGCTCGTGGTGCTCACCGATGGCGGCCGCCGGGCCGAGCTGGTCTGGCCGCAGGACCGCGCCGTCGCCGAGTGACCCGCGCGGCTCCCAGGTGCTGGGTCGGATCCATGCGGAACTCGTCGCCCGGCGCCGCGACGCTCCCCGCAACCATGGTGATAACTCCGCAACCATGGTGAGGGTTTGGGCCGCGGCGAGGCACGTGTGGTGATGACTCCGCAACCATGGTGACGCTTCCGCCGGACGTCGGCGACGACCCGATCTACGCTGGTCAGATCGACGAAGCGCAGGCCCGGCGCGAACTGAGGACGGCCCTGAAGGCGCGGCGCCGGCAGCAGCAGATCGGGATGGTGGCGCTCGCCGTGGTCGTGCTGCTGGGGGCCGTCGTCTCCGCCGTGAGCTTCGCGTCCCTGCGTCGGTTCAGCCCGAGCAGTTGCTGCCGCTGGTGTACGGCGGGATCGCGTACGTCGTGTGGCGCGTCGCCATGCGGCCCCTGGCCATCGACGGCCCGATGGTGGCGTGCCGGGTCGTCCACCCGTACGGCGTCGCCGGGCGCGGCCTGCGCATCCGGCGCCCCGATGGCGCCATCCTGGCCGTGGCCCTCGCCGACGACAAGGGCGCCGCCGTCGATGCAGGGGATGAAGTCTGGTGCGTCGATCCGCGGGAGGGTCGTCGCCTCCTCGGCGTCCGCTGGAATCCGGTGCTCCTGCGCGGCGAGGCCATCGTGGGCACCACGGCCCCCCGCTTGGTAATCCCGCCTGGCGCGGTGCCGCGGTCGATGCTCTCGCGCGCGGTGCAGGATCAGCTCCCCGGCGCCCACGACCGGCGCAGGCCGCTCGTCATCGCCCCGCTCGGGCCGCCGCCGCCCGAGCCGCCCGACGGCGTCGACGAGCGCTAGGCTCGGGTGGGCTTGGCGCACGGCAAGCTTCGGAGCGCCACCGCCCCCGACGTACCGCTGGAGATCGTCACGATCGACTCCGAGCCGCCCTCGGCGTACGCCCCCCGCCGCGCCGACGTGACCGTACGGAGGGCGGACGGGACCCGTCTGACCTGGTCCGTGACGATGGAGCACTGGCCCGCGATGGGGACGTCCGCCTGGAGCACCAGGGCCGCCACGGGAGAACAGGTACGGCTCGTCGTCCCCACCCCCGCGGGCGACGTCGTGGTGGTCGAGCCGCACGAGCCGGCCCGGCGTGCCGACGGCGCGCACGCTGGGCACCCGGATGGCTGAGCTGGACCGCACGGAGGCCGAGCGACTCTTGCGGGCCTATCGCCCGCGGACCCCGCTCGCCCCCGGCCGCGTCGTCGACCCGGCCGAGCGGATCGTTCGGGCCCGCACGGCCTTCGAGGTGCGCAAGATCCGGCACTCCAGTGGGGATCCGACGTACGACCGGTGGATCGACCACCACGAGTTCACCCTCGATGACGGCACGGTCTACTCCTGGGAGTGGCACGGCGCGGTGTACGTGCCCAGGGGAACCGTGATCTTGTGCACCGACCCGGCCTCGGGGCGTCAGGTCGGCTGCGCCATCCCCAGGGAGCACGTGCCCGACGAGGTGCTCTGGGCCAGGCCGGACAGCGTGCAGCTGGAGCGCGGGACGTTCGCCGCCGGCCGCGCGTGGTTGACGCGGCGGTGCTCGTCGTCGCAGATCCGACCGAGGGGACCGGGTTGACGGCGCAGGAGGCCCGGTTCGTGCTGCGGCAGCGCGCGGCGGCGCTGCGCCGGCGCCGGGTCGGGCTGCTCGTGCCCACCCTGGGCCTGTCCTGGTGGGCGATGCGAGCGCGCCTCGCGGCGCACGCCGCCGCCGCGCAGGCCGAACTGTCCGTTGCGCGCGTCGAGCCGGACAACCCGTTCGGGCTGTGCTTCCGCGCCCACGACTGACTGCGGTATCGGTGGCTGCCGCGCGTGCCCAGTGGCTTCAGTGGCGTCACCCCGGTCCTGCCGCGGGGCGGAGACCGCGTGTGGACGACCTCGATTGAGGTGGGTGCGCGGGTGTTCGTGGTCGGGCAGCGGGACGCCGTACGTCGTGGAGCCCGACGAGTCTGCGCGGGTGGCCCGGTGACGATCACCGTCGACGGCGGCGGGCGGGCCGCCCGCACGATCCGGGCCGCGACCCCCGGCGACGCGTGGGTCGCGGTCCGCGACGACTTCTGAGCCGGCGGTCGGCGACCACCACCCGCCGACCCCTCAGGGTTGCGCCCCCCCGGACGAGAGGGGAAGGGAGAGGGGGAGGATCCCGACGAGGACCGCACGCTTGTGGTGTTCCGCCTTGGTGACGTGGGGCTTGGCCGCCGTCGCCGGCATGGGCGTCGCCGTCTTCGCTCCCGAGCGCCTTCCGGAGGTAGGGCCCTTCGCCGCACCCCTCACGGTGACGACCGCCACGGCCGGCGGCACCGGCAAGCCCTCCGCGCCGACCTCTCCGGCCACGACGGCGGCCTTCGACATCGCGCCCGGCGCGCGTCAGCGGGCCGCCGACCAGGCCGTCTACTACGCCCAATCGCGCGGCTGGCGCTCCGGCATCGTCATCCGCGACCTGGTCACCGGCGAGACCACGAAGGCCGGTGACGCGGACGGCTACTTCCGCGCCGAGTCCACCGTGAAGCTCTTCATCGCCGCGCGCATGCTGACCGACGGCACGATGACCCCGGACAACGCGGCGACGGCGCGGCGGATGCTCACCCTCTCCGACGACGCCGCCGCCAGCTCCCTCTACGCCGGAGTCGGCGGCGACGCCCTCATCGGCTGGGTCGGCACCCGGTACGGCCTCATGGACCCCGGCACGCCGCCCGTCCGCGGCGCGGGCCAGTGGGGCAGCACCCAGGTCACCCCGTTCGCCATGGTGACCTTCCTGACGGCGGCCTACCGCGACCCCAAGGTGGGGACGTGGCTGATCGACGCGCTCGTGCAGATGGCGCCGACCGCCGCCGACGGCACCAGCCAGATGTTTGGCCTGCGCGCGGCCGATTCGGCCGCCGTGGTGAAGCAGGGTTGGGGCGGCGACACCGACCCGCGCGACGTCGTCGGTACGCCGAGCGTGGGGTACGTCGACCGGGGCCGGTACGCCGTCGCCATCTACACCGTGCGGCTGCCCGAGAGCCCCGTCGCCGAGGCCCAAGGGGTCGTCACCGCGCAGGCGAAGCTGCTGCTGCCGCAGGGGCGGATGCCGCGGTTCTGAGCGCCGCCGCTAGACGAAGAGCGACGCGACCAGGACCACGAGAAGTCCGACGACCGAGATCACCGTCTCCATCACCGACCAGGTCTTGAGGTTCTGGCCGACGTCGAGGCCGAAGTACTCCTTGACCAGCCAGAACCCGGCGTCGTTGACGTGGCTGAAGAAGACCGAACCGGCGCCGATGGCCAGCACCAGCAGGACGGTGAACAGGGTCGCGCCGAAGCTGGGGCGGCGCCGGCGGCCGTCGACGGCCGGTACGTCGGAGCCGGTAGCGGCCGGGCCCGAGGCGCTGACGGCGCCGGCAGTCGCCGTACGCTCCTCGACGCCGAGGAACAGGTCGGGGGCACCGACCGGCACCCACCGCGCGGCCAGCGTGCTGAACAGCGGGCCCGCGACGATGACGACGGGGATGGCGACGAGCACGCCGAGGCCGAGCGTCAGGCCCAGGTTGGCCTTCAGGGCGTCGACCGCAGCGAGCGGGCCGGGGTGCGGCGGCACGAAGCCGTGCATCGCGGACAGGCCCGCGAGCGCCGGGATCCCGATCTTCATCAGGGGCAGGCCGGAGCGCCGGGTGACCATGAGGATGACGGGGATCAGCAGCACCAGGCCGATCTCGAAGAACATCGGCAGGCCGATGATCGCGCCGACGAGGCCCATAGCCCATGGCAGGGCGGCCGGGCTCGCCTTGCCGATGATCGTGTCGACGATCTGGTCGGCGCCCCCGGAGTCGGCGAGGAGCTTGCCGATCATGGCGCCGAGGGCGATGAGCAGGCCGACGCCGGCGACGGTGGAGCCGACGCCCTTGGTGAAGCTGTCCGTCGTGGCGGAGACCGACAGGCCGCCGACCACTCCGACCAGCAAGGACCCGATGGTCAGGCTGAGGAACGGGTGCAGCTTGTACTTCGTGATGAGCAGCACCAGCAGGCCGATGCCCGCCAGGGCGGCGAGGACGAGTTGGCCTGCGGGAGCCTTGACCGGGTCGGCGAAGGGCTCCAGCGCCACGGGTGCGGCCGAAGCTGCAGCCGTGACGGCGACCGAGGCTGTCGTGAGCAAGGACATGCGGTACTCCTGATCGAGCGGCTGCGGCCGCGAGGTGGGATGGGTCCGCCGGGCGCCGACGTACGGGCCGGGCGGGGTGGTTCCGGAGTGGGTCGAGGGTGGCTCGGGTCTTAGCCGCGCGCGCGGCGTACGGCGTCCAGGGCCTGATCCGCCAGGGTCTGCGGCGGAAGCGCGAAGTCGAGGGTGACCCCCGCCTCGTCGGGCTGCAGGGGCTCCAGCGTCGCGTACTGGGAGGCGACCAACGACGCGGGCATGAAGTGGTCGGCGCGGGCCGCGACCCGCCGCTCCACGACCTCGGGCTCGCCCCCAAGGTGCACGAAGTAGGCCCCCGGTGCGGCGCCGCGCAGGCGGTCCCGGTAGGCGCGCTTGAGGGCTGAACAGGTGGCCACGGCCCCGGTGTCGACCCGCTCGGCCAGCCAAGCGCCGATCGCGTCGAGCCAGGGGGCCCGGTCGGCGTCGTCGAGGGGGATCCCGGCGGTCATCTTGTCGATGTTGGCCTGGGGGTGAAAGTCGTCCGCGTCGGCGTATGGCACGGCCAGCGCGCGCCCGAGCGCCTCGCCTAGCGTGCTCTTGCCGCAGCCGGACACGCCCATGACGACGATGAGGGGAGCGTCGTTGCCCACGGGACCTCCTTGGTCGACGGTGACCGCCGCCGTTTGCCGGCGACATTCCGACTATGGGGCAAAGATATGATCTTTTCAAGGGGTTTCCTGGAAACACGTGATGATAAGGGTCGATATCCTCGACTCATGTCACCCCAGCCACCCACCGGCGCGCCCCAGGCGCGGCCCCCGGGCCCCCTCCACGAACGGGTCCTGGGGCTGCTGGGTGAGGCGATCGTGCACGGTGACCATCCCCCCGGCACGGTGCTGCGGATCGAGGAGCTGGAGGCGCGGTACGGCGTCTCGCGCACGGTCGTGCGGGAAGCCGTCAAGGTGCTGGAGTCGATGGCGCTCGTCGCCAGTCGTCGGCGGGTCGGGGTGACCGTGCAGCCGATGGACCGCTGGAATGTCTACGACCCCCGCGTGATCCGCTGGCGGCTGGCCGGCCCCGAACGCCTGGCCCAACTCACGTCGATCAGCCAGCTCCGTCGCGCCGTGGAGCCCCTGGCCGCCCGGCTCGCCGCGGGGCGGGCCACGGCCGATCAGGTCCGCGAGCTCTCCGCCGCGGCGGGCGGGATGGCCCACACCGCTCGGGTGCCGGACCTGCTCGAATACCTCCAGCACGACATCGTCTTCCACACCACGCTGCTGGCCGCCTCGGGCAACGAGATGATGGCCGCCCTGGCCCCCGTCGTCGGCGAGGTGCTGGCGGGGCGCACCCATCACGACCTGATGCCGGCCACCCCGGAGCCGCTGGCCGTGGCCCTGCACGCCGCGGTCGCGACGGCCGTGGCCAGCGGCGACGAGGACCGCGCCGAGAGCGCGATGCGCGCCATCGTCGACGAGGCCCAGCAGGCCGTGGCCGAGATCGCCGCCGCGGAGGGCGCTGTCGCGGAGGGATCCCCCGCGGGGAGCGCCGTCGCGGAAGGAGTCCCCGCGGAGGGTGCCGCCGGCTGAGGATTGCCCCCATCCCAAGGCCGCCCGTTACCCTCAGGTTTATGGCCGAGGGGGAATCGCGGATGCGTCGCGCGGGCGAGGCAGTCACCGGGTTCTTCGATGTCGACGTCGACTGGACCCGGCCGAACCCGGGCCGCGACGGGATGCGCGCCGACGCCTGGATCGCGCTCGCACTCTTCGGGTTCGGGGCGATCGGCCTCGAGCTCACCCGCAGCATGGGCGTGCTGCACGAGGCGACGTCGCCGGTCGCCGCGCAATACCTCGTCCTTGCGCTGGGCACCCTGCCGCTGATGTGGCGCCGCCGCTACCCGATCCTGGTGATGCTCCTGCTGCAGGCGCATCTGTTCGCCGCGGGGGTGTGGCTGGACGCGGTCGCCTACCAGTTCACGATGCAGATCGTCTACTTCTTCGCCCTGTTCAGCGGGGTGGCGTGGGCCCGGGACCGACGAGCCCTCATGTACGCCGTGGGCGCCGTCCTGATCCTCATGACCGGGTGGTTCGCGTGGTCGTTCGCGCTCGGTAGTGCGTACGACTCGATCATGGCGCAGCGGCTGCCCGACGGCGAGGGTCTCATCGGGCGCTTCGCCGCCAGCATCATCTACAACCTGCTCATCAACGCGGCCTTCTTCGGTGGTGCGCTGCTGTGGGGGCGCAGCGCGTGGCGGT
This sequence comes from Austwickia sp., assembly GCA_016699675.1. Taxonomy (NCBI): domain Bacteria; kingdom Bacillati; phylum Actinomycetota; class Actinomycetes; order Micrococcales; family Dermatophilaceae; genus Austwickia; species Austwickia sp. The sequence goes on from CP064985.1 coordinate 1,907,475, forward strand.
CGGCCCACCAGCTGGCGGAGCTCCGCGACCAGGCCGCGACGATCGAAACCCAGGCGGCTGGACTGCGCGAGCAGGCCGTCGTCGACGAGCGGCTGCGGATCGCCCGCGAGCTGCATGACGTGGTGGCGCACCACGTCTCGGTCATGGGGGTCCAGGCAGCGGCGGCGCGGCGCGTCCTCACCCGGGATCCGGACGCCGCGGCGCAGGCCTTGGCGTCGGTGGAGGAGTCGTCGCGGTCGGCGGTCGGGGAGATGCGGGCGCTGCTCGGCACGCTGCGCGACTCCAGCGCGCAGCCGCGGGGCGCCGACGGCGTCGACGACAGCCACCGTGCGCCGGATCCCGGGTTGGCCGAGGTGGCCGGCCTCGTCGCCGCGGCGGAGGGGCCCGGCTTCCGCCCGACGTACGAGCTCGTCCAGGACGTCCCCGATGCGCTGGCTGCGGTCCCGGCGCCGCTCGCGCTCTCGACGTACCGCATCGTCCAGGAGGCCCTCTCCAACGTGCGTAAGCACTCCTCGGCGACCCGGGTCAGCGTGGTGGTCCGCGTTGACACGCAACGGGACCGGTACGTCGAGGCCGAGGTCGTCGACGACGGCCGTCCCCTCGGCGCGACCTCGGGGACGGGGCTGGGCCTGCTCGGGATGCGCGAGCGGATCGCGTCGCACGGCGGGCAGCTCGACGCGGGGCCGCGACTGCGGGGCGGCTACCGGGTGCGGGTGCGGTTCCCCCTGGACCGTACGCCGTCGCGGGAGGCGCGGGATCCGCGCGGGCAGACCCCCCAGAGCCGCGCTCGGATCAGCGAGCAGAGCATCGGGCAGACCAGCGAGAGGGCGGCCTCGTGACGGACGCGACCGACGAGCCACTGCGGGTGCTGCTCGTCGACGACCAGCAACTGGTGCGGTCCGGGTTCTCGCTGATCCTGTCCGTCGAGGACGACATCCAGGTCGTCGGCCAGGCGGCCGACGGCGCGGCCGCGCTGGTCCAGGCCCGCGACCTGCGCCCCGACGTCATCCTCATGGACGTGCAGATGCCGGTCATGGACGGCATCGCCGCGACGGCGCTCGTCGTCGAGGAGGACCTGGCGAAGGTGATCGTGCTGACGACGTTCGACCGGGACGACTACCTCTTCGACGCGCTGCGCGCCGGGGCGAGCGGGTTCCTGCTGAAGAACGCCGATCCGGAGCATCTGGTGGAGGCCGTGCGGGCCGTAGGCCATGGGCACGCGCTGCTCGCCCCCGAGGTCACCCGACGGGTCATCGCGCAGATGGTCGCCGGCCGGCCCGAGACCGCCGCCGGTGCGCCCTCGGCCGGCGAGGCGGTGCGACCGGGGGCGTCCGGACCTGGGGTGCCGGGGTCGGGGTCTGGGGCATCGGCGTCGCGCGAGGGGAAGGCTGGCGGGACGACACCCGGCGGCACCGGCGCGGCCTCGGCTGCGGGCCCGACCGACCCGTCGGCCGCCGCCCGGCTCGCGCTGCTCACCGACCGGGAGCGCGAGGTCCTGGGGCTGGTCGCGAAGGGGCTGAGCAACGCCGAGATCGCGCGGTCGCTGTTCCTGGGCGAGGCGACCGTGAAGACCCACGTGAGCAGCTGCCTGGCGAAGCTGCGCGTGCGCGACCGCGTGCAGGCCGTGGTGACGGCGTACGAGGGCGGCCTGGTCGCGCCCGGAGACTAGCCCGCCCCGGCGCTACTGTGGGCCGCACACTCTCGGCGATGCTTTCGGCGCCGACGCACCGAGGAGGGGCCATGAAGATCACCGTGGACTTGGACTGCACGCCCAACGAGTTGCGCACGTTCATGGGCCTGCCCGACCTGGAACCCATGCAGCAGGCGGTCCTCACCGAGATGCAGCGACGGATGATCAGCGCGATGGACCACATGTCGCCGACGGCCATCATGAAGGACTGGTTGACGCCGATGGGCGCCGCCCAGCAGGCCCTCTTCGGGGCGTTCGCGCAGGGTGCGTCCGCGGCGGCGCGGACCGCGCGCGGCGGGCGGTCGAGCACGAGCCGGACGGGCACGGCGAAGGCTCGTGGCGGCGATGAGTCGGGCGAGGCGGCGGCAGGGGACGACGCCGACGGCGCCGCGGCGGGCAGCGCCGACGCCTGACCGTTCGGGCGAAGCCTCGCCCTGACGGTCGGCTGGGCCGCCCCGGGGCGACTCGCGCCCCCGGGGCGTTGGGCCCGGGGCGACTCGGGCCGCCGCGCGACTCCGCCTTGCGGGGGAGACGCCGACCCCTCGATGGGGGTCCGCTCCCCCCGGCTCTCCATCTTGCCGCCGATCCGGCGCGCCGGGCACCCGCCGTACGGTCTTGACAGGAACCGTACGGAAGGGGCGAGACCATGCTCGAGGTGTACGAGCTGACCCGGCGTTACGGCGAACTCGTGGCGGTGGACGCCGTGAGTTTCGAGGTGCCGCCCGGGGAGCTGGTGGGCTTCGTCGGCGGCAACGGCGCCGGCAAGACCACGACGATGCGGATGATCATGGGGGTCCTCGGGATCCACCACGGCGAGGTCCGGTGGCGGGGCCGGCCGATCACGGCGCTGGATCGGCGCCACTTCGGGTACATGCCCGAGGAGCGCGGCCTCTACCCCAAGCAACCCGTCATCGACCAGCTCGTGTACCTGGGTCGGCTGCACGGCATGGAGCAGCGCCAGGCCCGCCGCGAGGCCACCGACGCGTTGGAGCGGTTCGGTCTCGGCGACCGCGCCAAGGACAAGGTCGAAAAGCTCTCCCTCGGCAACCAGCAGCGGGTGCAGATCATCGCGGCGCTGCTGGGCACCCCGACCGCGCTCGTCCTCGATGAACCGTTCTCCGGGCTCGACCCCGACGCCGTGGACGCCATGGTGGGGCTGCTGCGCGAGCGCACCCGGCAGGGCGTCCCGGTGCTCTTCTCCAGCCACCAGCTCGACCTCGTGGAGCGGCTCTGCGACCGCCTCGTCGTGCTCGCCCGGGGCCGGGTGGCCGCCCGCGGGACCGTCGGCGACCTGCGCCGCTCCGGCACCGTGCGGCACCGGCTGGTGCTCGCCGGGGACGCCGGCTGGACCCGCGACGTGCCCGGGGTCAGCGTGATCGACGTCGACGGCCGCGAGGCCGTGCTGGAGTTCCTGGCGCCGGGGGCCGACCGGGCGTTGCTCACCGAGGCGCTGCGGCGCGGGGACGTGGCCGAGTTCGGGCCGATCGTCCCGCCACTGTCCGAGATCTACCGGGAGGTGACGGCATGACCACGACGCCGACCCGCGGCGACGCGGGCCCCCACGACGCGATGAGCGGCGACGCGACCCGGAGGGGTGCGACCAGTCGCGGCAGGAACCGCGGCGATGCGGCCCGCAGCGGCGCGAACCGGGAGTCCATCCGGGCCTGGCCGATCGTCGCGGTCCGCGAGGTCCAGGCCCGCGTCACCGACAAGAACTTCCTGGTCTCCACGGTGATGACCATGGTGATCATGCTGAGCGTGTTCGCCATCCAGGGGTGGATCGCCGGCAAGGGCTCGCAGTGGACCGTCGTCGCCACCACCCAGCAGGGCCAGGACCTCGCCGGGCGGATCGGCGTCGCCGCGCACGCCGCCGACGACAAGAACTCCGTGGTCGTCCGGCGCGCCGGCGACGATGCGGCCGCCCGGGGCGAGCTGCGCAGCGGCGCCGCCGATGTCTACCTGCACGAGGACGGCGGCAGCTGGGTCTTGACCACCAAGAACGACACGCCGCCCTCGACCCTGCAGGCCGTGACGCAGCAGGTGGTGCGCGCCGAGGTCCTGGACCGGAACGCCAGAGCGGCCGGTACCACCGCCGAGGCCCTGACCCGCGGCACCCAGGTGCAGACCGATCAGTTGGAGGGCAGCGGCACCGAGATGCTCGTCCGGATGCTCACGGGGCTGGCGCTGGGCGTGATGTTCTACATGGTCAGCCTGATGTTCGGGTTGGCCATCGCGCAGAGCGTCATCGAGGAGAAGCAGTCCCGGATCGTGGAGATCATCGCCAGCGCCATCCCGCTGCGGCAGCTGCTCACCGGCAAGGTCGTCGGCAGCACCGTGCTCGCGCTGGGCCAGATGATCCTGTTCGTGGCTGCCGGACTCATCGGTCTCCAGTTCACGCCGTACAAGCAGTACGTCGCCGCGGTCAGCGGCCCAGCCGGGTGGTTCGTCGCGTTCTTCCTCGTGGGGTTCGTGGCGCTGGCCTGCCTCTGGGCGGTTGCGGGGTCCCTCTCGAGCCGGCAGGAGGATCTGTCGACGACCTCGCAGCCGATGCAGATGCTGTTGCTGGCCACGTTCATGGGCGGCACGTTCGCGCAGGGAACGGTGCAGACCGTGCTGTCATTCGTGCCGGTCATCTCGGGCGTCGCCATGCCGATGCGGATGCTGGCCGGCGACGTGCCTCTCTGGCAGCCCCTCGCCTCGCTCGTGATCACCCTGGTCTTCGCCGGGTTCGCGATCCTGATCGGGGAGAAGATCTACCGGCGCAGCATCCTCGCCGGCGGCGGACGCGTCTCGTGGCGGCAGGCGCTGCGGACGGCGGACTGAGCGCGGCGTACTGAGGGCGGCCGACGCGTCGGTCGGCTTCCAGGGGACTGGCCGACGAACGGCGCGAGAACGGTCCCGAAACGGTCTTGACGCGGTCCCGCGGCGCCGGAAAACTGGGCGCCCCCGCAGCACGCGGCGGCCGCGGACGACCGGTGCGATGCGCTCGAGCAGGTCACATCGCGAGTGCCGGCGCCGATAGGTGGGCGCTGCGGGCGGCCGACAACGGCCGTCCCGCCTCACCTTTCGGTGCCGGCGAAGCGAGCGGCGCGCGACGACGGCGTACGTCGGGATCGGTGACGAGGAGGACAGGATGCGGGTGGAGACCCTCCCGGGGGCGGGCGCCCCGCGGCGCGGGCCGGTCCACCTGTGCACCCCCGGTCTGCTGCCGACCCCGGTCGGCCGCCACCTGGTCGCCCTCGACATCGACGGCACGATTCTGCACCACGACGGCACGCTCTCCCCGGTCGTCGCGGACGCGGTGGCCGGGGCCCGCGACGCGGGGCACGAAGTCGTCATCGCGACCGGCCGGTCGCTGCTGTCCGCGCTGCCGGTCGCGCGGCGGCTTGGGCTGACGGACGGTTACCTCGTCACCAGCAACGGCGCGGTCGTCGCCGAGCTCGACGAGGCGGCAGCCCACGGTGCGCGCATCGTGCTCACCGAGACCTTCGATCCCGCGCCGGCGCTGGCCGCGCTGCGCGGCTCCTGGCCGGACGCCCGGGTGGCTGTCGAGGAGGTCGGGCTCGGGTTCAAGGTGAGCGCCGAGTTCGATCCGGGCGAGCTCGACGGGCGCATCCGGGTCGTGGACTGGGACGAGTTGATCTCCGGGCCAGCCACGCGGGTGACCTTCCGCAGCCCCAGCGGCACGGCGCAGGACTTCCTGGCGCTGGTGGAGCGGGTCGGGCTCAAGGGCGTCAACTACGCGGTTGGCTTCACGGCCTGGCTCGACATCGCCGCCGAGGGCGTCAGCAAGGCCTCGGGACTGGAGCGGGTCCGGAGCTGGGAGCAGATCGCGCGCTCGCGCACCGTCGCCGTCGGCGATCAGCGCAACGACTGCGAGATGCTCTCCTGGGCCGCCTGCGGGGTCGCGATGGGCAACGCGCCCGACGAGGTGAAGGCCAGCGCGGACCTGGTCGCCGCGCACGTGCTTCAGGACGGGCTCGCCGACGTGTTGCGGGCGCTGCCCAGCAACGCGACCGGAACGTGTTGCGCCTGAGTCGGATTGGTGTCGATCCGCGCTCGAAACTATTCAATTCACGGCGTCCAGAACGGCCGTCCGTATTGGACGCAACCCGAAATTTTGACCCCATTGTCAGTCGTTCGGAATGGCCAAAAGTGGCGTCAGGCAACGCCCTGAGCTGCGAAAACGCGGATAGATCTCAGTTGTAATTTTGTGTCGCGAGAATGCTTGACGGGAGACCGCTGGGGTCGATTGATCCAGTGCCAGAAACCCTACCGAAGGTTCTCGAAAGGAGGAGCTTTGCTGATTTCCGCCGATACCCGAGGCTACGGCCCGGACGCTGCCACGGCAGCAGATCCGGTCTTTGCCAACCACCTACGGATCGCCGATTTTGCCGCGAGCCTGTCGCAGCGCCTCCTGGCCGAGACGCACACCGACGGGACGGGGCCGGACGACGACTACCTGCGCGGCTACGCGCGGGCCATGTCGGACCTGTCCGAGGCGCTGATCGCCGGCGAGATGTGCCCGGGCGGGCCGTTCTGCCCGGACCCGCGTCGCTGACGGGGACCTCCCCGCACACGTCGTACCCACGAGGGGGCGGCCACCACAACGGTGGCCGCCCCCTCGTCGCGTGCGGGTGGCGGTGGTGCCCCCGTCGGTACGGCTGAGGGCGCTCGGCCGGGGGTCCCCCGGTCGCGACCCGCCCGGCGGGTGCGAGTGGGCAGCTATTAGGACACGTTCCGTGTCGTGATCGCCGCAGATAACGTGTCCTGACAGATGTCCGCTCGGAACTCGTCGAGGGCCACCTGCCCGCCCAGCCACTGGGTGTGCGGGATGGCGCCCACCATCACGACAGCGCCCGCGTCGGCAGCGTCTCCTCGCTCGGTGACGGACCGAAACCTGATCGCGAAGCGTCAGTCGCGTGGCGCCAGGGCGATGGGCGGGGTTTGCTGGGGCCCCGTCGCGTCGTCTGGGATGATGCGGACACCATGGCCGAGCTCACGATCACCAGCGCGGCGAACCCGCGCGTCAAGGCCCTGCTCGCGCTGCGCCGCCGCCGCACCCGCGACGCCGAGCGGGTCACCCTCCTGGAGGGCCTGGCCGAGACCGAGCTGGCCCTGCGGGCTGGGGCAGCGCCGCGGGAGCTCTACCTCTGCGAGGACCTGATGGCCGCGCCCGGCGCCGCGGCCGCGCTGGCCGAGCGGGTCCGGGCCGGCGGCGGCGACGTCGTACGGCTGTCGCGTCCCGTCTTCGAGAAGGTGGCCTACCGCGAGGGTCCCGACGGCGTCCTGGCGGTCGCGCCGGCGCCGGGCCGCGACCTCGCGGACCTCACGCTGCCCGCCGCCCCCCTGCTGCTGCTCAGCCAGGGCGTGGAGAAGCCGGGCAACCTCGGGGCGATGCTGCGCACCGCCGACGCCGCGGGGGTGGCCGCCGTCGTCGCCGCCGATCCGGTGACCGACTGGGGCAACCCGAACGTGGTCCGGGCGAGCAAGGGCACCGTCTACGCGCTGCCGGTGGTTGCGACCGACACCGGGACGGCCTTCGGGTGGCTCGCGGAGCGTGGCGTCGCGGTCGTCGCCACCACGCCGGACACGGGCCTGCTGCACACCGACGTGGACTACACCGGCCCAGTCGCGGTGGCCGTCGGGGCCGAGAAGACGGGGTTGACGGGGGAGGCGCTGGCGGCTGCGACGTACCGCGTTCGGATCCCGATGGCCGGCCGCGCCGACTCGCTCAACGTGGCGACGTCGGCCGCGATCGTCCTGTACGAGGCGGTCCGGCAGCGCCTCACCGGGCAGCATCGGCGCCCTCAGGGGTGATTCTGGGGTCACCCTCGTGATGTGCCACGATGGCGGCATGCGAGTCGACCATGTGTCCTATGCCGCCGAACCGGACGGGGTGCGGGCGACCGCCGATCGGCTGGCGGAGCAGCTCGGGGTGCGGGCGGTCAACGGGGGCGTGCACCCCTCCTTCGGCACCCGGAACATGATCCTGCCGATGGCGCACGAACGGTACGTCGAGGTGGTCGAGCCGCTCGACCATCCGGCCACGGACAAGGCCCCGTTCGGCAAGGCCGTAAAGTCGGCTTGCGGCGAGGGCGGCGGCTGGCTGGGCTGGGTCATTCGCGTCGACGACATCGCGCCCATCGAGGAGCGTCTCGGCCGCGAGGCCGCCTGCGGCCACCGCGTGTTTCCCGACGGGCGCCGGCTGGAGTGGCGCCAGGTCGGGATCAATGGCCTGCTCAACGACCCGCAGCTGCCGTTCTTCATCCAGTTCCTCAACCCGGATCTGCACCCCTCCGGCGCCCTGGACATCGAGCCGAGCGTCAACATCGCCGGCCTGACCATCGCGGGCGACCCGCAGCGGGTCTGTCACTGGCTGGGCCTGCCCGCCGACCAGACCTCGTCGGTCATCGACTTCACGTTCCTGGCTCCGAAGGGCCACGCCGGCCTGCTGTCGGTCACCTTCGACACCCCGACGGGCCAGATCACGATCTGAGCAGTCGGGAGGTCGGCGCCCGAACGGCGCCGGCGGGCCGTCAGCCCAGGCCCGTGACCTGGCAGAACGTGTCGTAGTGGTCGCCGGTGTAGTACCACTGCTTCGGCTGCGTCGGCGGGTCGCCGCCGGTCACGATGCGCCGCATCTCGCGCGAGGACTCGCCGGGCGTGATGACCGTGTATTCGCGGTAGTAGCCCTCCGGTTTGTTCGGCAGCCGGCGCTCGTTGTTGCGGAAGGTCACCCCGTCGTTGCGCGGGTACGGGAACGGGCCACCCGCGCGGACCAGGTCGATCGTGACGCGGGCCTGCGCCGACAGCCGGTCCACGTCGCACCGGGCCACGCTCCGGTCGGTCGCCGTGATCGGCGCGCCGCCTGGTCCGCGGGTCAGGGTGCCGCCGGTGCCTCCAGCGCCCCCGGCGTACGGCGTGGCCCCCGACGTCCCACCGCCCGCGCGGGGCGGCGCCGTGACCGTCTTGGTCACCGTCACCACCGAGGACGTCGCGCCGACCTGCGGGTCTGCGGAGCACCGGCCCAGGAGCAGGATCGCCCCGATCACGAGGATGCCCCAGAGCGGCCAGAGCGCGGGCTTGCCCAGCACCTGCCGCAGGCGGCTCGTCAGCGCCGTGATCACCGGCGTGGCTCGCGATCGGTCGGGACGCCGAGCAGCAGCGGCGCCACGTCGTACCCCTCCACGAAGGCCACCGTCTCGAACGCCATCCCCGCCGGGTGCAGCTCGTGGGTGGCGGCGCTCAGGATCTCCCGGACCGATTCCCACGCCGCTGGCTCACCCTCGATGAACTGCTCCGCAGCCCGCCAGAGCAGCGCGAGCCGGTCCACACCGGGGAAGAGGTCGGGCAGGTCCCGCAGCGTGTCCATCAGCGCGTCCAGGTTGTGGTCCGCCGCCCCCGGCAGGCGCAGCGCGGCGGCCAGGGCGGGCAGCGCCCGCCGCCGACCGACGATGTCGGTCCCGTCGATCTCACACACGGTGAAGCCCGCCGACAGCAGGGCGAGGGCGATGTCGGCGAAGTCCGAGCGGTCCGCGAAGACCACGCCGCGCCCCCGCAGCCCGGGGACGACGTCCGCGAGGTAGGGCAACGCCGGGGCCGACATAGCGCCAGCGTAACGGGCCGCCGCGGGCCCCCTCCGACCAATCGGCGGGACTCGCCCGGCGCAACCTCGCGGCCGGACGACGAGGACCCCGGCGACCCGGGCCTCAGGCCAGGTAGTCGCGCACGAGGCGCGCCGCCAATCCGACGTACGACTGCGGCGTCAGTCCCGCGAGCCGCCCCTCGACGTCCGCGGGCAACCCGAGCTGCTGGAGGAACTCGACCAGCTCGTCCTGACCGATGCGCCGGCCCCGGGTGAGGTCCTTGAGCCGCTCGTACGGGTTGTCCATGCCGGGCACCCCGCGGGCGCCGAGGGCGCGCATCGCCGACTGGATCGGCTCGCCGAGCACCTCCCAGTTCGCGTCGAGGTCGGCGGCCATCGCGGCCGGGACGGCGTCGAGCCCCGCAAGCCCGCGGCCGACGTTGTCGAGGGCCAGCAGGCTGTGCCCGAACGCGGTGCCGGCGTTGCGCTGCATCGAGGAGTCGGTCAGGTCGCGCTGGAGCCGGCTGGTGACGAGCGTGGCGCCGAGGACGTCGAGCAGGGCGTTGCTGACCTCCAGGTTGGCCTCGGCGTTCTCGAAGCGGATGGGGTTGACCTTGTGCGGCATGGTGCTCGACCCGACGGTGCCCTGCCCGCGCACCTGGGCGAAATAGCCCATCGAGATGTAGCTCCACACGTCCGTGCAGAGGTTGTGCAGGATCCGGTTGTAGCGCGCGACGTCGGCGTACAGCTCCGCCTGCCAGTCGTGGCTCTCGATCTGGGTGGTCAACGGGTTCCAGGTCAGCCCGAGCACGTCGGCCACGAAGGAGCGGGAGACCTCCGGCCAGTCGGCCTCGGGGACCGCGGCCAGGTGCGCGCCGTACGTGCCCGTCGCGCCGTTGAGCTTGCCCAGGTATTCCTGGCGTTCGATGCGGGCGAGCTGCCGCCGCAGCCGGTGCGCGAGGACGGCCAGCTCCTTGCCCATCGTCGTGGGCGTCGCGGGCTGGCCGTGGGTGTGGGCGAGGAGCGGTACGTCGGCGAGATCGCGCGCCAGCTCGGCGATCTGATCCACCAGGCCGGTCGCCTTGGGCAGCCACACCTGGCCGACCGCGCCCCGGAGCATCAGCGCGTACGAGAGGTTGTTGACGTCCTCGCTCGTGCAGCAGAAGTGGATCAGCTCGGCCAGGCCCGGCTCGTCGGGGGCGATGCGGGCGAGGCGCCGCTTGAGGTAGTACTCGACCGCCTTGACGTCGTGCACCGTCTCGCGTTCGATCTCGGCCAGCTCGGTGACGTCCGCGGGGCCGAAGTGCTTGACCACGTCGCGGAGGTGGGCCTTCTCCTCGTCGGTGAGCGCCCGCACGCCCGGAACCACGCCGCGGGACGTGAGGTGGACGAGCCACTCGACCTCGACGTACACCCGTTCGCGGTTCAGGGCCGCCTCGCTGAGGTGGTCCACGAGCGGCGCGACGACCGCGCGGTAGCGGCCGTCGAGCGCGCCGAGGGCGATCGGGGGGGTGGCGTCGGCGAGGGTACCCATGCGGTCATCCTCCCACCGCGGGAGGGGCCGTACGGCGGGTCGCGCCGCGGCGGTGGGGGTCGGTTCCGGTCAGCCGGGCAGCGTGTCGCGCAGGTGCTCGACCAGGCCCGCGCCGGCCGCCTCCACCTCGGCGAGCACCCGCTCGAAGTCGCGCTGGGTGCCGTAGTAGGGGTCGTCCACCTCGAGCGTGCCCGCTGCGGCGGCCTGCGGGTCGAACTCGCGCAGCAAGCGGATGTCCACGTCGCCGCCGTCCTCCGGCGGGCCGACCGCATAGCCCTCCGCCGTGGCCCACCGCTTCAGCGTGCGCAGGTGGCCGTTGTCGGCGGCGAGCACCAGGTCGTGCTCGGCCAGCCAGCCCACGTCGTACTCCCGCGCGCGGTGCGCGGACCCGTCATACCCCGCCGCCCGCAGCGTCGCCAGCGCCCGCCGGTCCGCGCCGTCGCCGACGTGCCACCCGCCGGTCCCGGCGGAGTCCACGACCACCCGGTCGCCGAGGCCCGCCTCCTCCAGCTGGGCGCGCAGGACGACCTCGCCGATGGGCGAGCGGCAGATGTTGCCGGAGCAGACGACGCAGATGCGGTACGGCGTGTGGGTGCTCACCGTTGCCCGGTGCGCTGCTGCGCCATGTCGGCGACGTTCACGCACAGCTCCAAGAAGAGCCTCGCCAGGGCGATCTTCACGGCGCCCGTGAGGAGGGTCTGCAGGAACGTGAAGAACACCGTGCCGGCGCTCGGGGCGTAGCCGCGGGTGGTCAACAGCGTCACCAGGACCGCGACGACGTCGATGACGACCAGGGCCACGACCAGCCAGAACAGCGGTCGGGCCAGGGTCCGCGTCGCGCTCGCGACGAACGAGAAGTCGAAGACCGCCGCGAGTCCGGACGGGCGCGCGGCGGGGCGTTGCCAGGGGGCGCCGAACGCCCCGCCGGGTCCACCGGGGCCGGGTGCGCCTGGCCGGGGGCCGTTCGGACCGGGACCGCCTGGACCTGGGGCGCCGGGACCTGGGGCGCCGGGACCGCCGGGGGGTGTCCAGGCGTAGGCGCCGCCGGGACCGGTCGGTCCGCCGGTCGGTCCAGACGGGCCGGTCGGACCAGCGATGGAGGGCGGCGGCGTCCCGGGGCCGGCAAAACCGCCGCCGAATGCGGGGGCGTAGCCGCCGTATGGCGGTCCGGCCGGTGCCGTCGGTGCGGGCCCGGCGGCGAAGTACGGCGCGGCGCCGTGGCCCGCCGCGGGGGACCGGTCGCCGGCCGGAGGTGCGTACGGGGACGGGTCGGGCGGGGGCTGCTGGCCGGCTGCCGCGGCGTACGGCGTCGGATTACCCGACTGGTAGATCGATGTGTCGGTCACCGGGTCGGCGTCGAACACGGCCCGCGCTTCCGCCGACCCGGTGCTTTCGCCGGTCCCTGCGTCGGCGTACCCGCCGGCGTCGCCGGTGGACTGCTGCGCGTCGTCATCGCCGGGCGACGGGTTCGCCTCGGAGGTGAGGTGCAGGGGGCCCGTCTCGGCGATGCCCGGGCCGCCCCAGCCGCCGGAGTTCCCGGCCTCGTAGCTCGCCTGCGGCTGCTGCTCCCACCCCGGGTGCGCCAGCGGCTCCTGCGCCTGGTCGGTGTAGCTCGGGTCGGCGGCCGCGTCGACGTACGAGTCGAACGCGGGGGTCTCGCCGTACGAGTCGGTCGCGGCCGCCTGGTCGTACGGACCCGGGGCGGGGGTGTCGCCGTACGACGGCTCGGGCGACGCTCCGCCGTACGATCCCTCGGTCGCTGCGTCGCCGAACTGCTCGGCACCCTGCTGGTCGTAGGGCTCGCGTGGGGCGTCGTACTGCTGGTCGCGCCCGTCGTGGTGGTGCTCGTCGCGTCGCTGGCCCGCGTCGTGCTCCTCGTGGCTCATGGCCCGCTCCTCCCGTGGCGGCTGGATTGAGTCCAACTCTGGCACACAGCGGCCCATGAGCCCGCCCGCCTCCCCGGCGGGGCCGTCAGCACCATCACCAGAGGCAGGCTGCAGGGAACGATTTCCGCAACCATGGTGATGGTTTTCAGGCGCTGGAGGACGCGCGTGGTGACGGGGCAGCGCCGTGGGCAGGTGGAGCTCCGGGTTCAGGCGCAGCTACCCCGCCAGGGGCAGCTACTCGTGCAGGTAGCGCATCGCCTTCGGGTACCCGTCCAGGGCCCCGCCGAAGCCGAGCGCCCGCAGCGGACCTTCGAGCCGAGCGAAGAGCTCGCGCTGGGCGGCGGGCGAGCCGTCCCGCAACAGGGCCGCGACGATGCCGAGCAGCCAGGTTCCGTCCCACGCCGGATCCTCGAACGGGTGGTGGGCCAGCTCCCATTCCAGGTAGCGGTTCGTCGGGCGGACCCGGCCGTGCAGCGCGAACACGAGCCGGAGCGCCCAGGGGATCGACTCGACCGCGTCGAGGTGCGCGGCTCGGTGCTCCCCGGCGCGATCCTGATGCAGGGACCGCATGGCGTAGGTCAGGTAGGGGTCCAGGTAGTAGTCGAGGGCGTCGGACTTCTCCTCCGCAGTGAGCTGTCCCCAGGTCCGCAGGTCGGCGTCGAAGTCGCCGTCCGTCCGGTCGAGGAGGAGCCGGCCGCGGGCGATGCGATAGCGGTCCCACCAGGTGGAGGGGTGCGCGGGGATCCGGCGGTACATGCGGCGGTCGCCCACCCGCAGGTCGACCCGGCCGGTGGTGTCGCTGCGCCACGACTCGTCCGGCCGCTCCAGTACGACGTGTAAGTCGACGTCGCAGTCATCCGTGGCCATCTCGTGGGCGAAGGACCCGGTGAGCAGGACCGCGAGAACGTTGGGGTCGGCGTCGACGCGCTCGGCGATGTCGGCCAGTTCGGCCAGGGGTGGCAGGGCCTCGGTCCACGCGCTCATGGACCGATCATGACGTGGGCGCCCGCATGGCGCACCTCGCCGGCGGACGGCCTGCTGCCCGGTCCTATCGCGGGCCGGAGACGGGCGGCGCGGCCGCGTGGTCCGGCCGGCCCAGCCGGAGCACCTCGTCGACGGCCTCGATGCCCTCGGGGCGGTGCGCGACGAGAACGACCGTGCGGCCGCCCGTCGCCTCCCACAGGTCGGCGAGCACCGCCATCGCCGTGGGATGGTCCAGGTGCGCCACGGGCTCGTCGAGCAGCAGGACCGGGCGCTTCGAGAGCAAGGCCCTGGCGATGGCCAACCGGGCACGCTCGCCGCCGGATACGCCCCGAGCCGATGCGCCCAGCGCCGTGTCGAGGCCGTCGGGGAGTGCGGCGTACCAGCCCTGCAAGCCGGCCAGCCGCAGCGCCTGCTCGAGGTCGGCGTCCGCCGCGTTCGGCCGGGCGAACCGGAGGTTCTCGCGCAGGGTGGTCGAGAACACGTGGGGCTCGTCGCCCACCACGGCCAGCCGCTCCCGGGTGCGCGGCAGCGGCAGCTTGGTCACGTCCACCCCATCGAACGTGTAGCTGCCGCCGTCCGGGTCGAGGTGTCGGGAGAGGACCGCGAGCAGTGTCGACTTTCCGGAGCCGTTGGGGCCCACGACCGCTACGCGACGTCCCGCCGGGAAGCAGTAGCTCAGCCGCGGGAGGGCGGCTCGCTGACCGTCCCAGCTGGCCGTGACGCTGTTCAACGCCAGGAGCGGGGCCGACTCCGGCTGGCCGCCGCCGCCCGACTCGGATTCCGGCGTCGACCCGGCCGCGGACGCCGGGATCGACGGCTCGTGACCGACGGCCTCGACGGCGTTCTTGACGGCGGGAAGCTGGCCGAGCAGGCGGTCCAGTCGGCGGCCGGCGCTGCGCGCCCGGGCCAGTGCGCCCACGGCATCGGGGATCCCCGCCACCACCTCGCCCATGGCCACCGGGACCAGCACGAGGAAGGCGGCGATCGCTGGCGACAACGCGGGGACCCAGGGCGCGCACACGGCCGCCATGACGATCGCATGTCCGACGGTCAGCACCGGCATGGCCGCCACCCCCACGGCACGGCCACGACCCTGCCGGACGAGCGCCGCGCTCAGGTCGCGCTGCGCGGCGTCGAGCCAGGCCAGGGCCTGAGGCCCCGCGCCGATCGCGGCCAGCTCGGCCGCATGGCTCGTCGTCAGGGTGGTCAGCCGCGACACCTCGGCCCGCGCCGCGACCACGGCGCGATGCGCGCGACGTTCCACGTGAAACTCCCCCCAGGCGACCAGGAGGGTGCAGCCGATCTGCGAGAGCACGACCGGGATGGCCGGGTAGAGGAACAGCGCCGTCACGAACGTCGCCAGCAGCCCGGTCACGGCCAGGGCCACGAGGGGGACCACGACCCGCACCTGGGCGTAGGCGATGTCGTCGAGGTCGTCCACGACGCCCGCGAGGATGTCGCCGCGGCTGCGCCGGCCGAGCCGGGCGGGGGTCAACGGGATCAACCGGCGGTAGGTCTCGGCCCGCTCCTCCGCGAGGTAGGCCAGCGCCGCGTCGTGGCTGCGCACCCGCTCGACGTACCGCAATGCCGGCCGCGCGATCCCGAACGCGCGGACGAGGACGATCG
This sequence comes from Austwickia sp., assembly GCA_016699675.1. Lineage (NCBI taxonomy): Bacteria > Bacillati > Actinomycetota > Actinomycetes > Micrococcales > Dermatophilaceae > Austwickia > Austwickia sp. The sequence goes on from CP064985.1 coordinate 1,922,783, forward strand.
CCGCGAGCAGGGTGAGGATCTGCGGCCGTTCCGCGGCCTTGACGATCAGCCAGCCGGCCGTGGTCGTGAGCGCGACACCGCAGCTCAGCGCCAGCCCGCCGACGAGCGCCGCGGGGAAGATGCCGCGGACCAGGCGGGGCCGTCCGTACGGTCGGATGGGGACCCCCACGCCCGGACCGGCCGCTCCGCCCGTCCCCGCACCGCCGCTCCTGGCCAGGCTTGCCCCCGCCACCGACGCGGCGACGCCGTCGGCTCCGGCGGCCCTGGGCGGGCGCTCGGCTCGGGTCGGGCTCACGATGCGGGCTCCAGGTCGAGCCGATGGTCGGCGCGGTCGAGGAGGCCGGGTCGATGCGTGACGGCGACGACGGCTCGGGAGCAGGCCAACTCGCCGAGGACCCCGGCGACGATGCGCTCCGCCTCATCGTCGAGGTGGGCGGTCGGCTCGTCGAGCAACAGGACGGCGGGATCGGCGAGGAGAGCTCGCGCCAGGGCCACCCGGGCGCGCTGGCCCGCCGACAGCCCGAAGCCGTCGTCGCCGATCGGGGTGCTCAGCCCGTTCGGCAGGCTGCGGACGAAATCGGCGAGGCCGACGTCGGCCAGCGCCTTGTTGAGGTGCCCGTCGGTCAGGGTGCGGCCCTCACGGGTGGGCACGCCCAGCAGGAGGTTGTCGCGCAGCGACGCGGGGGCGAGGAACGGGCGTTGGGTGACGAGGTAGCCGTGCGGACCCGCCACCTCCCCGGAGCGCGGCTCGCGCAGCCCCGCCACGATCTCCAGCAGGGTCGTCTTGCCCACCCCGGACGGCCCGGTCACGACGGTGAACCCGGGACTGGGCCAGTCGGCGGTGACGTCACGCAGCACCGGCGGCGCGTCCGCGGCGTACGCGTAGCTCACGTCCCGCAGCCGCACTCCGCCCGCTGCGCTCGGCTGGCCTCCGCCGCGCGGTTCGCCTTCCGCGCTGGGCTCGCCTTCCGCGCTGTCCTCGCGCGGGTCGGGCCCGGGGGTCCCGTCCGGTACGTCGAGCTCGGTGACCACGTCGGCCAGGGCGGCCGCGCCGTCGGCGGCATTGTGGAATTCGGCGCCGACCCGGCGGATCGGCCAGTACGCCTCGGGCGCCAGCAGGATGAGCGGCATCGCTAGCTCCAGCGGCATCGACCCCTGCGCGAGCTGAATCCCGACCCAGACGGCGACGATCGCGACGGAGATCGTAGCGAGCAGCTCCAGGGCGGCGGAGCTGAGGAAGGCCAGCTTCAGGGTGGCCACGCTGGCGCGGCGGTGGTCGTGGCTGACCGATCGGATGACGTCGACCTGACGCTCGGCCCGGCCGTAGGACACCAGGGTCGGCAGGCCCCGCATCACGTCGAGGAAGTGGCCGGACAGCCGGGCGAGGGTCCGCCAGCGGCGGTTCGTGGCGTCGGCCGTGGCGGAGCCGATGAGCGCCGCGAAGAGCGGCAGCAGCGGCACGGTGAGGATCGGGATGAGGCCGGTTCGCCAGTCCAGCAGCAGCATGGCGAGGATGGCGGCCGGGGGCAGGATCGCCGCGGCGGCAAGGGTCGGCAGGTAGCGCGCGACGTACGGTTCGATGCTCGTCGCCCCCTGCCCGGCTAAGGTGACGAGACGACCCGTGGCGTCCGTTTCGGCGGCGTCGCGCGTCAGCGCGGCCTCCAGCACGCGGCGCCGTACGGTGGTCGAGACGGCGGCGCCGGTTCGCGCCGCCAGCCACTCGGCGCCCCCCGCCGCGAGGGCCCGGACCGTGAACGCGAGCCCGGCAGCCACCGCCGGGCCGACCCATGAGGCGTCCCGCACCACGGCCACGACGAGGGCGGCGAGCGCGAACGCCTGGCCGATGGTGGCGAGTCCTTGGACGGCTCCCAGCACGAAGAGCCCCACGATCCCCGCGCGCGCCTCGGGGGCGATCCGCAGCAGGTGCGGGTCGAAGGGCTTCACGGTCGATCCTTCAGGGCCGGGGGTCGTTTCGCGGGTCCAGACGGCACGCCAATGCGAGTGCGCCTCAACGAGTCTCACCGACGATTGTGGGAATCGGCGAATCCGACCCGCGGGCGCGACCGGCCGGTGGGGACACAGGAGGGCCGCCGGGCCGCCCTGGATGGACGACCCGGCGGCCCGAGCGCGACGCTTAGGCGCCGTCACTCAGTCACGGGAGGCGGCTCGATGGCCCGAGCCGCTCGAGCGGCCCGAACGGCCCTGGCGTGCCGGGACCGGACGCCGGCTCAGTAGTGCGCCGCCGCCGGGATGTGGCGGGTGGTGAGGCGGCGCCGGAACACCCAGTACGTCCAGATCTGGTATCCCAGCACGATCGGCACGAACACCAGGGCCGCGCCGGTCATGATCTGCAGGGTGTACTGCGAGCTGGAGGCGTTCGCGATGGTCAGCGACGGTCCGCCGGCGATCGAGTTGGGCATGACATCCGGGAACAGCGCCACGAACAGGCTGGCCACCGCCAGCGCCGTGCAGACGAAGGTGCCCGTGAACGCCCATCCGTCGCGGCGCGCCTTGACCGCGGCCAGCGCGCCGAGCAGGCACCCCGCCGCACCGACGGTGAGCGCCCAGGACAGGGCGTTGCCGGTGTTGAGGTTGGTCCAGCCCAGGAACACCACGGCCAGCACCGCCGTGATCAGACCCGACTTCAGCGCGAACGCGCGGGCGTCGTGCCGGATCTCACCGTCGGTCTTCAGCGCCACGAACAGCGCGCCGTGGGTGAGGAACAGGAACAGCGTGGTCAGCCCGCCGATGAGGCCCAGCGGGTTAAGAAGCGAGAGCACGGGCGTCCCGGCGTACTCCAGCGCGGGCGCGCTCCCCGTCAGCGGCACCCCGTTGACGATGTTCGCGAACGCGACGCCCCACAGCAGGGCCGGCAGGAACGAGCCCACCATGATTGCGATGTCCCAGTTGCGCCGCCAGGCGTCCGAGTCGCCCTTGCCGCGGTATTCCAACCCCATGGCGCGCAGGATCAGCGCCACGAGGATGAGCAGCAGGGGCAGGTAGAAGCCGGCGAACAGGGTGGCGTACCAGTGCGGGAATGCCGCGAACGTCGCGCCGCCCGCCGTGAGCAGCCAGACCTCGTTGCCGTCCCAGTGCGGGCCGATGGTCGTCAGCATGAGGCGCTTGCGCCGTTCGGTGTCCTCGGGGTCGCCGTTCTTGGCCTTGCCGATGAGCCCGATGAGCATGCCGACGCCCATGTCGAAGCCCTCGAGGCAGAAGTAGCCGATCCACAGGACCGCGATCAGCAGGAACCACAGGTTCTGCAGCAGCTCGTAACTCATGTCAGTTCTCCTTCGCCGTCGACGTCGCTGCGGCGATCAGTAGGCGTAGGCGAGGGGCGCGTCGGCGTCCTCGCTCACGGTGTCGGCGCCTGAGTCGGCGGGGTCGCTGATGGCCTCGGCGCCGAGGCGGACGTACTTCAGGAAGAGCTTCACCTCGACGACGGCCAGGGCCGCGTAGAGCAGCGTGTAGACGACCATGGACACCGCCACCTCGGCGGCGCTGACCCGCGGCGACACCGCGTGCTCCACCGTCATGAGGTTGTGCACGATCCACGGCTGCCGGCCGACCTCGGTGAAGATCCAGCCGAACGAGTTCGCGAACAGCGGCATGAACGGCGCCGCGACGGCGGCCCAGTGCCACCACTTCGGCGCGAGCTGGCCCTCCGCGGCGCCGCGCCGGGTGCCCCAGAGAACGAGCAGCGAGATCGCGATGCCCACGAACCCTAGGCCCATCATGAGCCGGAAGGTCCAGTACGTCGTGGGGATGTTCGGCGTGTACGACGTCGCCGAGTCCTTGGTGAACTTGCCCTGGCTGAACTTGCTGGCGTACTCATCCTTCAGCGGGTTGATGCCCTGCACCTCGGCGTCGAAGTTGCCGTGGCCGAGGAAGCTCAGCAGGCCGGGGACCTCGATGACGCGGGTCGCCTTGGAGCCGTCGAGCGGGCCGACGGACAGGACCGAGAACGGCGCGTGGGCCTGGGTCTCGTAGAGCGCCTCGGCCGCGGCCATCTTCATGGGCTGGACCTCGGTCATGACCTTGCCCTGCAGGTCGCCGGTGACGACGACGCCGAGCGAGGCCACCAGCGTGATGATGGCGCCGACGCGGGCGGCGGAGCGGTACATCGGCGCGTTGTCGCCGACCATCGGGCGGCGCAGGTGCCACAGCGCGACGGCCATGACCACGGCCCCGCCGGTCATGTAGGCGGCGGTGAGCACGTGCGGGAACGTCACGAGCTGCACCTTGTTGGTGAGCACGGCGACGAAGTCGGTGAGCTCGGCCCGGTTGGTCTTCTCGTTGAAGGTGTAGCCGACCGGGTTCTGCATGAACGAGTTCGCGGCGAGGATGAAGAACGCGCTCATCACGGTGCCGATGTGCACCAGCCACATGGTGGCGGCGTGCAGCTTCTCGGGGATCCGGCCCCAGCCGAAGATCCACAGGCCCAGGAAGGTGGACTCCAGGAAGAACGTCAGCAGGGCCTCGAACGCCAGCGGCGCGCCGAAGATGTCGCCGACGAACCGGGAGTAGTCGGACCAGTTCATGCCGAACTGGAACTCCTGGACGATGCCCGTGACCAACCCGAGCGCGAAGTTGATGACGAAAAGTTTGCCGAAGAATTTCGTCAACCGGTACATCTGCGGGTTGTGCGTCCGCACCCAAGCGGTGTGGAATCCAGCCACGATGGCGGACATGCCGATCGTGATCGGTACGAAGAGAAAGTGATACACCGTCGTGATGGCGAACTGCCATCGCGCGAGATCGAGCGCGTCCATGGCTCTCCTGTCGATCTAAGCGGCCCGGGGGCCTTCGTGGGGCACCCCTGCCCCGGGTCGCGGGGAACGTCGGACGGTACGGCGAGTGCCGTCCTTGACCACAGGGTCAGTCCGCCGTGCGCCGAGCGGCGGGACCAAGGTCCTTTCAACTGTTCAACCGTCCGGTAACAGCTGGAACGACGCATTGCCGCACGTCACACGACGTACCGGTGGTCCGTCCTGGACGACCGTTCGGCGCGCGCGTGAGGCCACCGATCCCCTATCGACCGCCGCGCGGCGTACTGAACGGTAACCGTCACATCCAGCGTGAACTCGCACACTCTCCCCTTGACACCATGGCAGCCTTGGTGCTGAGTCGCGGACCTCGTGGCGCGCCCTGCCGACCCGCCGAGCCGAGCTGGCGACAGCTCGCCGGCGCGGCCGGTCCTGTCGAAAGATGACCGCATGACCCTGTCTGTCGAGTCCGAGGTCGGCCGCCTGCGGCGCGTGATCGTGCACCGTCCAGGCCCGGAGATGAGCCGGCTCACGCCCGGCAACATGGACGACTACCTGTACGACGACGTGCTCTGGCTGGAGCAGGCCCAGCGCGAGCACGACGCGTTCGCCCAGCTGATGGTCGACCGCGGGGTCCAGGTGCTCTACCTCACCGACCTGCTCCGCGAGACCCTGGCCCATCCGGCCGCCCGCAAGCACGTCTTCGCCGAGGCGCTCGATGACCGCGTGTTCGGGGCCGTGCTGGCCGACGCCCTGCGCACCGCGCTGGACGAGCTGAGCGACGCCGACCTCGCCGCCACCCTCGTCGCCGGGATGACGAAGGCCGAACTCGCCGAGCACGTGCCGCCGCCGGCGTCGCTGCGGTACGTCGAGCTGGAGCCGCATGGCCTCGTCCTGCCGCCGCTGCCCAACCACCTGTTCACTCGCGACACCTCCGCCTGGGTCGGCCGCGGCGTCACCGTCAACGCGATGAGCAAGCCCGCTCGGCAGCGCGAGAGCGTGCACTTCGAGGCGATCTACAGCTACCACCCGCTGTTCGCCGGCGAGCGGTTCTCCTGGTGGGGGGAGGGCAGCGCCGCGGGCCCCGCCACCACCGAGGGCGGCGACATCCTCACGATCTGTCCGGGTGTGCTGCTGGTCGGGGTGAGCGAGCGCACCACACCCCAGGGCGTCGAGCGCCTGGCCGGGCGGGTGCTGGGTTCGGGTCAGGCGCACACGGTGGTCGCCCTCGACATGCCCAAGGCCCGCGCGCTGATGCACCTCGACACGGTGATGACGATGGTGGACGAGCAGACGTTCACGCGGTATGCCGGGCTGCCGGACCTGCGCAGTTTCGTTCTCACGGCGGGGGAGGAACCCGGCCGCCTGGCGGTTGCAGCGCACGAGCCGGCGGAGATGATGACGGTCATCGCCCGGGCGATGGGCCGCGACTCCGTGCGGGTGCTGACGGCCTCGCAGGACCCGCGCGCGGCCGAACGCGAGCAGTGGGACGACGCCAACAACGTGCTCGCGCTGGAGCCGGGCGTGGTGGTGGCGTACGAGCGGAACACCACGACGAACGCCTTCTTGAGGTCACACGGGGTGGAGGTGCTGACGATCGCCGGGTCCGAGCTGGGCCGCGGTCGGGGCGGCCCACGGTGCATGACCTGCCCGATCGAACGGGACCCGCTCTAGCCGGGTCGCGTGCCGCGAGCCCGTACGGCGTACCGGGTGACCCGCGTCATTGGTCACCGTCGGTGCCGTCCGCAAGACTGCGGGGGAAACGGCGCCGGGGGCGACGCCGACGATCGGAGGTTGAAGCGTGGAAGCGACGGACTGGGACGCGCGGTACAGCGCCGGCCGGATGTGGTCCAGCGAGCCGAACCGGTGGGTGGTCCAAGAGCTGTCGGGGGTCGCGCCCGGCAGGGCCATCGACGCGGCCTGCGGCGAGGGCCGCAACGCCATCTGGCTCGCCGAGCAGGGTTGGTCGGTGGTCGCCGTCGACTTCTCCGGGGTCGCGCTGGAGCGCGCCCGGGAGTCCGCTGCCGAGGCCGCGCAGGCCGCGGGCGAGCTCGACATCACGTGGGTCCAGGCCGACATCACGGACGAGGGGGTCGTGACGAATCAGTACGACCTCGCGCTGGTGTCGTATGTGCACCTGGAGGAGTACGAGCGGACGCCGCTGCTGCGGGCCGCGGCTCGGACCCTCGCCCCGGGTGGCACGCTGCTGGTCGTCGGGCACGACGCCTCGAACCTGGCGGAGGGGTACGGCGGGCCGCAGGACCCCGAGGTGCTCTACTCGGCCAAGGACGTGGCCAGCGACCTGCAGGACATGATCGCGTCGGGGCTGCTGGAGGTGGAGCGGGCGGACCGGGTGGCCCGCGAGGTCGACACCGAGGATGGCCCGCGGGTCGCCTGGGACGTCCTCTTCCGGGCGCGCCGCAAAGAGGTCGGCAAGGGTGGCTTCAACTTCGGCTGACCCTGGTACTCCGGTCGGAGCGCTGGCGCCTCCCAGCGCCCCGAAGTCACCGATCGGAGCGGACGGATCAGCCGTTGCGGGCGGATCGGTCGGATCAGCCGGGTCAGCCGGTGCCGGCGACCTCGCTGTCGGTGGCCCGGCGCAGGACGAGTCGGGTCCACGCGCCGACGTAGATGCGGTCGTCATCGTCGATCTCGACCCGCTGACCAGCGGTGATCGGGTCGTTCGGGAGCGGGCCGCTGGCCGGTCCGAGGTACGTGCCGTTGCTCGACCCCAGATCCTCGACCCACCAGCGACGCCCGTCCGTCGTGAACTCCGCGTGCCGGCGGCTCACGCCGGAATCCGCGCCGCAGTCCACGTCCGGAGCGATGCGCCGGCTCGCGGAGTGCCGCCCCACGAGGGCGCGGCCGCTGATGCGGACGATGTCCGGTACTGCGGGCGAGGGGCACGCCTCGTCGCTGCTCTGCACCTCGTACCACGCCGGGTCGATCCACACCTCCACCACCCAATCGCCGACTGCGCGGCGCGAGGGGGCCTGATTGGTGGGCCGCGCCCCGGTCGCGGGCGCGCTGGGCGGATCCAGCGGCTGGGGAGCCGAAGGGGCAGCAGGCGCGGGAGCGGGCGCGGGCGCGGCAGGCGCGGGCTCGGGATCGGCAGCGCGCGCGGGCTCAGCCGCGGGCGCGGGTTCAGGCCCTGATGAGCCGATGGAGTGACCGTTCGTGACCTGCGCTTTAGGTGCCGTGGCACCCTTTGCGCTGGTCGTGAGCGGTACGTCGGGTGCGGCGGCTGGTGTCGGCTGGGGCGCAGACTCGACCTCTGGCGGCGCGGCGGATGTCGGCTCGGGGGCAGACTCGACCTCTGGCCGCGCGGCGGCGGCCTGATCGGGCGCAGACGGAACCACCGGCGCGCCGGCGGGTGTCGCCTCGGGCGCCGATGCACTGCCGGTGGCCGCGGGAGCCGGGACACGCGTGTCCACCGCAGCGAGGCCCTCGGTCAGCGGGCGGGGCAACGCGCCGGTCGTGAAGTCGTACCCGCAGTCCTCGCAGAACAGGTGGGCGGGCCCGGACGTCGCGCCGCAGTTCGGGCACACCCGAGAGCCGGGCTCCGCCGCCTCACCGCTGGGGTCACCACCGGCGCCCGACGTACCGGCGCCGCCCGCCCCCGACGTACCGGCTCCACCCGACCCACCCGACCCCGCGCCCGACGAGCCGGCCCACGGAGGCGGCGCGCTCGCCGCGACCATCGGCGACCCGCACGTGTCGCAGTAATCGGTCGCGGTCGAGGAGTGGCCGTTCGGGCAGGTGCTCACGGGCGCATCAGCTCATTTCTTCACGCGCGTCGTCTTGGTCGACGCGGTGTCCAGGGCCATCTCGTCCATCTTGGCGACGTCGCGGCGCAGCCGGATCGTGCCGGTCGCGGCGTCGTCGATCTCCACGACGCGGCGCAGCCGGTCGGTCGCGGCCTCGTCGCCGGTCTGCGCGGCGAGCTGGACAGCCCGGCCCAGCTTGCTCGTCGCGGTCGCGTCGTCGCCGACGGCCTTCGCGGCCAGCCCCTCCTGAATGGACGAGGCCAGCTCGGTCTGCCCCGTGAAGTGCGCCACCTCCGGGCTGATCTGCGTCGTCAGCCCGGAGTCGCCGGACCACTTCGCCTTGACCAGCCCCTGCGCGACCAGCTGGCCGCCGACCATGAGCTGGACCCGCGCCGCCAGCTGCTCCTGGCCGACCGCCTTGGGCGCGAGCCGTACCGCGACGTGATAATCGCGGGTCTCGTCGCCCCAGGAGCCGGTGGGGTACGCGCCGGTCAGCGGGTTCACCTCCCTGCGCCGCGCCGTCAGGTCCTCCAGCGTCGGCGAGACCTGCCGGACGAACAGCACCTGCGCGCCCTGCGGCGCCCACACGTTCAGCGTCGCCTCCGCCACGCCGCGGCCCATCGACGTCCGCATCAGCGACTCGAACTCCGTGGCCATGTCCTCGCGGCGCGGGATCAGATCGACGGTGCCCATGAGGGCCTGCGCGATGCGGCGTACCTCATCCACCTGCCACGCCGCGCCCAACCCGCGGCAGTCGCACTGGAACCGCCCGCGGACCGTGTTGATCGACCGGGTCAGCTGCTCGGGCGACTCGTGCTGGTTCTCGCCGTCGGTCAGGAGGATGACGTGCTTCTGAACCAGCGACGGCACGGTGTCGAACAGCTGCGCGGCGGCGAGCAGCCAGGTGCCCATCGCCGTACCGCCGTCCGCCCGCAGCTGCCGCAACGAGTCCTTCGCGGCCTGCCGGGTCTGGGGGTTCATGCGGACCATGGCGGCGGAGTACCCGTCCGGATAGCACAGCCGCGCCTGATGATTGCCCGCCACGATCGCGAACCACACGCCGTCGAGGATCTGGTCGAGCGCGGCCGCCGCGGCGTACTGCGCCGCCGCCACCCCCGCCGCCTCCATCGAGCGCGACGTGTCGACGACGATGATCTCGCCCGCGTCACCGGAGCCGGTCTGCCCCGCCCCGCCCGCGCCGGAGCACGCGACGGTCACGATCGCGTGCGCGTCGGTGCCCCCCTCGGGCAGGAACTCGTTCTGGTAGACGGACGCCGTGAAATCGGCCACTACTCCTCCTTCGGGCGCACCCGCGAGCGTACGCCGGGTGGGGTGGGTGACCGTACGTCACCTGCGGTTTCAGTGTCATCGCCTAGCGAGGCTGGTCGGGGGCGGTTGACGGTACGTCGGGTGCGGGCGATGGTACGTCGGGTGTGGGCGCCGCCCCGGCGCCTTCCGGGGTGGGCACCTCGGCTGCCGCGGGCGCCCCGGGCGCCCCTGGTGAGTCGGGCACCCCGGGCGCCTGGTGGGCCTCAGGCGCCGCCGGGGCCCCTGGGGTTGCCGGGGCGGAGCGGGGCAGCAGGTACGCCAGCCCGACCGTGATGTTGTCGTGGCCGCCCTGGGCCTTGGCCCAGTCGACGAGGGCCAGCGCCAACTCCGCCGCCGGCTGGCGCGCCCCGCGGTCGGGGGGCACGGCGGCGGCGCGCTCGCGGAAGACGGCGGCCAGGGCTTCGGGCTCTGAGGCGTAGTTCCACAGCCCGTCGGAGCACAGCAGCAGCCAGCCGGGCCGGCTCAGGTCCAGGGTCGTGAGCCGCGGGGCGTGGTCCGGGCAGTCCTCACCTAGCCAGCGGGTGATCGTGTGGGCGTGCGGCCCGGCCTCGGCCTCCGCGCGCGAACTGCCCGCGCGGATCTGCTCGGCCGCCCAGGAGTCGTCCTCGGTGAGTCGGAGCGCGCTGCCGTCGTCGCCGAACCAGTACGCCCGCGAATCGCCCACGCACCCCACGACGCCCGCGCCGTCCTCGACGATGGCGGCGACGAATGTGCTCGACGGCCCCCCGCCGGGGGCGCCGTCGGCGCCGGTCGACATCCTCGCCGACACGTCAAGCACGGCCTGGGCCGCCGCGTCCGCGGCGAGCTCCAGCCGCTTGCCAAGGGCGCCGATCAGCGCGGCGGGGACTCCGGCGACGCCGTGCCCGCCCGCCGAGGTGAGCACCTCGACGGCCGCCTCGACGGCGGCTTCGCTGGCCTGCGCGGAGTGCGGCGCCGAGGAGACCCCGTCGCAGACCACGATCGCCGCGCGCTGCCCGTCGGGGGTGTCACCGCCGCGGATCGCCAGCGCGTCCTCGTTGCCGGGGTGCTTCACCCCGCGGTCGCAGACGCCGGCCAACCAGGGCGTCGCGGTGATCCGGTAGTGGTGCCGGGGGTCGGGCGCCTTGGCGCCGCAGTTCTCGCAGTACCCGTCCGGATCGACGGTCCCGCCGCACTCGGCGCACAGGCCGCTGCCGGGTTGCGGGGCTGGTCCTGCTCCGGCTCCCGGCGCGGATGGGGCTCCCGCCGCCGCCCCCGGCGTACCGCCCAGGACCAGCAGCCCGTCCGCGTCCCGTCCGGCGATGCCCCCCGACGCGCGGGACGCGCCGAGCATGGGTGAGTTGACCGACGCCGCTGCGCCAGGAGCGACGGGCATGTAGGGCGCAACTGGTACGTCGGGCGCGGATGGTACTTCGGGGGGGACCGGTACGCCGGGCGCAGCCGGTACTTCCGCCGCAACCGGTACGTCCGGCGCAACCGGGGCGGGTTGTTGGACGGCGTTATCCACAGGCTGACCGTTCGGGACCTGCACTTTGGGTGCCATGGCACCCTTTCGGCTGGTCGTGAGCGGTCCCCCTGTGGGCAACTGGGATGGTTGGTCGACGGGGTTATCCACAGGCTGACCGTTCGTGACCTGCGCGTTTGGTGCCATGGCACCCTTTGGGCTGGTCGTGAGCGGCTCCGGGGCTGGGGCTGGTTCGGCGGTGGGGGCTGGGGCCGGTGCTGGTGCCGGGGCCGGAGAGGGGCCGGGGGAGGCCGGGGGTGTCTGGCCGGGTCCGGCCGCCGGCGTCTCCAGCCAGTCGAACCCGGTCGGCTCGGCCGGCCCCAGCCGCGCCTCGTCGGGCTGGCGGGGCTTCTCGGGCTTGTCCGCCCGGTCGTCGTCGTGGCCGAACGCCTCCTTCAGGCGCCGGAACGGGTTCCACGACCGGTCGGGCTCGGGGTCGTCGCGGCGCGGGGGCTCGGCGCCGGTGGGCGGCGGAGGAGTGGTCATGTGAGGCTCCACGGTCGGACGGAGTTGGCGCGGTCGACGAGCTGGACGCGGCTGGCTTCGTCGGGGGTCAGGTGGGCGAGATCGCGCAGGTGGGTCTCGAGGGCCCGTTGCAGTTCGGGGGCCCGGCACGGCACGCCGTCGACCTTGACGTTGGGCTGGGCGCCGGAGCGCCGTACCGTCGCCAGCGCGCGGTCGAGCACGTCGGCCCGGAACCGGGTCAGCTCGGCCCGGTCCAGGTCCGCCCCGCGGACCGTCTCCAGGGCCTGGGCCAGCGTCTCCAGCCCGCCGTCGCCGATGCGGGTGAGCATCTGCGCCCGCAGCCATTGGGCGCGGGGGTGGGCGCGGTTGCTGGCGGGCACGTACTCCAGCGCCGTGATCGCCCCCCGCAGATCCCCGGCCGTCGCGCGGAGCCGGGCCAGGCCGAAGGCGGCGACGGGCACGTACGCCGAGTCGACCCGCAGGCAGGTCTGGTACGCCGTCTCGGCCGGGCCGCCCTGCCCCGCCAGCTCGGCGGCCAGCGCGACAGCCAGCACCGGCGCGAGTTCACCGGGCACCTGCGCCGCCACCGAGGTGAAGGCCGCCCGCGCCTGCGGCAGCTCGTCGCGGGACAGCGCGTCGAGGCCCACCAGCCAGACGGCCCGCCAGTCCCAGGGGTCCTGGGCCAGGAGGGCCTCGGTGGCCTTGGTGGCGAGGTCGTGCCGGCGCCCCCGGGTCCCCGTCCGGGCCTGCTCCAGCAGCACCTCGGCCGTGACGACGGGCGCTTTGGCTAGCTGCTCGTACCGCCCCTGCGGGTCCTGCGTCTGCACCGTCTGTAGCCAGCCCATCATCGGGTCGGCCTCATCCGGGCGCAGCGTCGGCAGCTCCCACCAGCCGAAGTCCTCCCCGCTCGGCGCGGGCGGGTCGAAGAACAGCGAGGGTCGGGTCTGCTGGGCCGCGGGGGCGCCGCGCCGGTCGAGGACGACGCGCCGCAGCACGCCGTACAGCTGGACGCGCAGCTCCTCGATCGAGGTGAACCGGTCGGCCGGCGCGAGCGCGCAGGCCCGCGCGACGAGCTGGTAGAACTCCGGGTGCGCCACGAACGCGGGGACCTGCTGCATGGGGGGCAGGGAGGTGGCGTACGTCGACTGGTACCCTCGGAACTCGCTGGTCAGCACGACCAGCGTCCGCCCGATGGTGTAGATGTCGGAGGCGATCGTGGGCCCGACCTCGGCGATCTCCGGCGCCTGGTAGCCGACCGTCCCGTAGATCGGCGACTCCAGGTCGTCGATCCGGCGCACGCCGCCGAGGTCGATGAGCCGCACCTCGTCGCCCGTCTGCAACAGGTTGTCGGGCTTGAAGTCGCAGTAGAGCAGGCCCTGATCGTGCAGGTACTGGAACGCCGGCAGGATCTCCAGGATGTAGGCCAGCGCCTGGTCGACGGGCAGCGGGTCGTAGCGTCCGACCTTGGCCATCCGCTGCTTGAGCAGCTCCTTGAGCGAGGTCCCACCGACGTACTCCATGACGATGTAGCCCGCCCCGTCATGCGTCACGAAGTTGTAGATCTCGACGATGAGCTGGTGGGAGACCTGCGCGAGGAACTCCTGCTCGGCGATCGCCGCCGCCAGCGCGTCGGGGTCGCCAGCGTTGAGCAGGCCCTTGAGCACGACCCAGCGGTCCGAGACGTTCTTGTCCCGGGCCAGGTAGATCCAGCCGAGGCCGCCGTGGGCGAGGCAGCCGGCAACCTCGTACTGGCCCGCGACCAGGTCACCCTTGGCGAGCTTCGGGCGGAAGCTGAACGGGCTGCGGCACTGCGGGCAGAACCCCTCTTCGCGGCCCGGTTGCCCGTCGTGCGCCCGCCCCACGGCCGCGCCGCAGGTGGGGCAGTTGCGCTTCTCCTCGGGCACCTTCGGGTCGGCCAGAACGGCGGCGGCCGGGTCGCCGACCGGGACGGGCGGGACCTTGGTGAGGCCCGCGCCGAGGGAGCTGGCGCGGGTCCGCTGGGTCGTGCCGAATCGGCGCGTCGCCTTCGTGCCGCGGGCCGAGCCGAGCACGGTCGCCCCACCCGCGCCGAACCTGGTCCCGCCCGGACGCGCGGCGGGCGCGGGGGTGACGGCCGCCTGCTGCGGCCCGAGCGCGCTCGCCGCGGTGCCCGGGACCAGCGCGGATCCGTCCGGTCCGGGAGCCAGCGGGGTGCCCTGGGCGGGTGCCCCTGACGTTGCGGGAGCGCCGTACGGCGTCGCCGCCCCCGCCGAGGCCGTCGTGGCGCCAGCCGCGCTCGACGTACCGGCCGCGCTCGACGTACCGGCTTCGCTCGTCGCCCCCGACCCACCCGCGGGCCCCGTCGGGAAGCTCGACGGCGTCTCGGGCGAGCCGCACACGTCGCAGTAGCCGTCGACATAGCTGCCGCTGCAGCCCGGTTCCGTGCACCTCACGGGCGGTTCCCCCTGTCGGTCGCGGGTCGGGTCGGGTGCTGGCCGGCGGCGGCCACGTAGGCCTGCTGGGCGGCGACGAGGGCGGCGAGGCGCCCGAGGTCGACCGGGGCCGCGGCGCGGGCGGCCGTCGATCGCCGGCCCAGCTCACCCAGGTCGTCCGCGAGCGCCGGCTGCTGCTCGGCGAGGGCGGCGGCCCGCACGGCGTACGCCTCCGCCTGTCCCACCAGCTCGTCGCGCCGCTCCAGCGCCCCCGCGTAGGCGGCCTGGCACTGGTCGAGCGCGCGGCCCACCTGGTCGAGGCGGGCCAGGTAGGCCTTCACGCCGTCGGGGTCCGTGGGCGGGTCGCCGAGGGCGTCGGGATTGGGTACGCCGAGGCGCGGCGCCGGGCTCACCTCGGCGACCGCCCGGGCCGCGAGCTGGGTGATCGCGTGGCTGCGGGCCTCCAGCTGATCGCGCAGCTCACCAGCCCGTACGGCGTCCTGCTTGGCCTCGGTGCGCCGGGCGGCCCCGACGATCAGGTCCCGCTCGGCCGTCGCGGCGTCCAGCTCCAGGGCCGGCAGCAGCCCGCCCACGTCGGCGCCCCGCTTGGCCCGCTCGGCGACATCGGTGGCGCGGGCGTCGAGGGCGTCGTACACCCCCTGCACGTTCGCCCGCGCCGCGCGGGGCACCAGGGCGATCTGGTCACGGATCCGCTCGACCGTGGCGCGCACGTCGCGGACCCGGTTGTCGACGTCCGGCTCCGATCCCTCCAGCCGCAGCCGCCCCCGCAGCGACGCGGCGAGGGAGTCGGAGAGCCGGCAGGCCTCGGCCAGGGACACCGCGAGGGCCGAGCCGGTCTGCGCGCCGGTGTCGAGGCTGCCCCAGATGAGGGTGCTCATGCGACGGCGCTCGGGCTCCAGGACGCGGCCCGAGTCCCAGGTGGCGACGAGGAGGTCGTGCCGGTCGCTGACGGCCTTCCACAGGGTCATCGAGAGCAGGACGTCGCTGGTCAGGGCGTTGCGCTCGGGGGAATGCAGGGACGCCTCGTCGAGGCTGTCGAGCTCGGCGCGGCGCCGGTCGCGCCACTGGCCCAGCTCGGTCAGGTAGGCGAACAGGGCCTGCGGTTCGACGTCCTCGCCGAGCGCGCCGGGGGCCTGCGGGGCGACCGCGAACTGGGTGTTCATGCGCGCCCCGGGGTCTGCGAGTGGTTCTGACAAACCCTCGTCACCATGGTGACGGGAACCCGACGTAACTCCGCAACCATGGTGATGGGAACCCGACGTAACTCCGCAACCATGGTGACGAAGGGCTGGCGGGGGCTCATCGGTACTCCGCCACCCGCCGGCCCACGCCCGTCCAGGCCAGGGCCCCGGCCACCAGGGAGAGGGCGAAGACGCCGTACCCCGCCCACGCGTTCGGCCTGCGGTCGGAACCGGCGCCGTACTCCTTGCCGAGCGTCCCGAGCCGCCCGGTCAGCGTGTCGAGGTCGGCCACCCGCGCGGCGACCAGCTTCTGGCGCTCGGCGACGGTCCCGGTGCCCAGCTTGGCGGCGGTCAGGGCCTTGCCCTGGAAGGCCGACCAGCTGGGTTGGGCGGTCCCGCCCCAAATCGAGGCGTTGTCCCGCACGAGGGTGTTGGCGGCATCGACGTACCCCTTAGCCTTGCCCTCCAGCGCCGCTCCGTTCGGGGTCGCCGCGTACAGCGACTCCGCCTCGACCGCGACGGATTGGGCCGCGTTGGCCCGCACCTTCGCGATGTCGTCCACCGCCCCTGCGGCGCTGCTCGTCGTGAGCGCCAGGTAGCCCAGGGCCGAAACCCCGGCCGTCAGCAGGGCCCCGGCCAGCAGGCCGGGGTTGACGATGCGCCGGGTCTTGCGGGCCAGCCAGATCGACGCGCCGAGCAGCCCGGCCAGGCCGACGGCGCCCGCGATGACGACGTGCTGGCGGTTGACCAATGACAGGGCGGTCGGCGGGTCTTCGAGCCGGAGCAGCGCGTTGCTGAGCTCCTGGCTGGGCGCCGGCGGGGTCGGGTTCGTGGCGGTCGCCGCCTTGCTCGGCACGAGCTGGGCCTGGCGCTTGGCGAGTTCGTCGCTGACCCGGTAGAGGTCGGTCGAGCGGTCCGGGTAGAGCAGCGCGGCCGCGCCGACCTGGTTCTGCACCCGGGCCAGGTCGAGGCTCGCGCGCTGGTCGCCGGGTTCGCCCGCCACGACGGCGGAGGCGGCGCGGGCCTGGTACGTCGCGGCTCCCGCGCGCAGCTCAGCGTACGTCTGGGTCGGCGAGCTGACCGGCGCCGTCGCCGCGCTGGCGATCTCGACCATGCCCACGAGGCCCGGCAGCAGGCAGGCCGTCGCGGCGAGGCCGCGGGCGATCCGGAGCTGGCGCGGGGTGCTCGACGCCGCGCGACCGCGGGCCGCAGCGGGCGGGCTGGGCTGGGCATTGGCCTGCGCGACCTGACCCTGCCGCTGCGCGGCCTGCGCTTGGGCCTGGCCCTGCCGGGGCGGCTGAGCCGGTACGCCGGGAGCCGGCTGGGCCTGCGGTTGGCGCTGCGGCTGCGGTGCCATGGCGGTCACGGGCGGCCCCCGTCGTCGGTCGGTGTGGTGGGCTCCGCCGGGTCGGATGTCGCTGCCGGGTCCGGCATCGCTGCCGAGTCCGGCGGCTCACTCTCGTCCGGCAGCTCGCCCGCGTCAGGCACCTCGGCCGGGGACTCGGCGCCTGCTGGGGCTGCCGCATCGTCCTCGCTGGGCAGGGGCGCGATGGGGGGCAGCTCGCCGTCGGGGCGGTCCTCGAGGTCGATCCGCTCGATGGTGCGCAGCTGCTCCAGGCTGGGATCCTCCTCGTCGCGCAGGCGCCAGGCGTGCCGGCCGATCGCCTCTTCGAGGGTGTTGCGGGCGAACCGCCCGTTGCCGAACCCGTCGCCGCGCGGCGTGGCGGCGAGGATCTCGCGGAACCGGGTCACCGCCTCCGGGGCGAGGTCGTAGTCGTTCTTCGCCGCCAGCGACTTCAGGATGTCGGTGATCTCGTCGTCGGTGTAATCCTCGAACGTGATCGTCGTGCGGAACCGGCTCGCCAGACCCGGGTTCTGCTCGATGAACTCGGCCATCGGCTCCGGGTACCCCGCCACGATCACCACCAGGTCGTCGCGGTGATCCTCCATCTCTTTGACGATGGTGTCCACGGCCTCCTGGGCGTACTGGTCGCCCTTGAGCGTGTACGCCTCGTCGATGAACAGCACCCCGCCCAGCGCCGATTTGGTGACCTCGATGGTCTTCTGGGCGGTCTGGCCGAGGTAGCCGGCCACCAGCTCGGACCGGTCCACCTCGACGAGCTGGCCCTTGGCGAGCAGCCCCAGCGCCCGGTAGATGCCGCCGACCAGCCGCGCGACCGTCGTCTTGCCCGTGCCGGGGTTGCCGACGAAGACCAGGTGCCGAGTGAGCGCCGCGGACTTTAGCCCGGCCTTCTCGCGCTTGGCCTCGATCTTGAGCAGCGCGACCTGCCGGTGGATCTCCTTCTTGACCGCCGCCAGCCCGATGAGCTCGTCCAGCTCGGCCATCAGCTCGTCGAGGGACTTCTCGGGCTCGGGGGGCTCGGCCGGGGTCGCCGGGGCGGTCCCGTCCGCGGGTTGGGCGGGCGCCGGTACGCCGTCCGCGGGCTGACTATTCACAGGCGGACCATCCACAGGCTGACCGTTCGTGACCTGCGCATTGGGTGCCATGGCACCCGAAGGGTTGGTCGTGAGCGGTTCATCGGCCGTCCCCGCGCCGAACGGGTTCGGGAATCCGCGCCGGAGCACGTCGCGGGTCGCTTCCTGCAGCGCGCTGAGCTGGCCGAGCACCGAGCGGGCATCGAGCTGCGCCTTGTCCAGGCCGGGGATCGCCCCCGCGTTGGGCAGGTCGGACAGGTCGAAGGGATCCCGGCCCGGGAACCGCGCCGATCCAGCGGCACCCGGCGTACCGCCGCTGCCACCCACGCCACCGGCAGCCACACCGCTCCCGTCGCCCGGGGGAGCCATGGGCGGGGTCACCGGCGGAGCGCCCTCGCGTGGGAGATTCACCGGCCCCGCCGCGACGCCCGCGGCCGCGAGCTGGGCCTGGCCCGACACTGTCGCCTTGCCGACTGCGGTGACCGGGGCCCCGTCGACCGTGCAGGCGGCGACCGCGACCTCGGCAAGCGCCGACGCGTACGCCTTCGCCGCCGCCTGGCCCGCTTGCCCCGCCAGCCCCGCGAGCAGCGGGGTGGCCCCGGCCGCGTAGCGCCGTCCCCGCGGCGCGTTCTCGAAGAACTCGCCCACCGTGCGGCCCACCGCCGCCGCCCAGCCCGCGGGCGCGCCGCTCGGGCCGCCGGTCTCCAGCACGGCCGCCGACAGGGCGAGCCCCTCCGCGCGCGCGGACGGGGCGTCGAGCCCGGCCCCTTCGCCCGCCGCGACCAGCGCGTCCAGGGCGTCGGCGAGCCGGTTCGTGGGGGCGGGGCCGGTCATCGGGTGTCCTTCCTGCCGCGCGCGGCAGCTCGGCTGGCGCGGTGCGCCAAGGGTCGCCAGGCCGTACGTCGGGGGCCGTCGAGGTCCGCGGCCTGATCCGTCATGGCCATGACGGCGGGGCCAGCCGCTGCGGTTCCGGCGACCCCGGGTCTGGGCTGTCGAGGTCGAGCATCGACCGGGCCGGTGGCGCGGGGGGCGGGGCCGGTTCCGGGGCGCCGGATCCCGGCGGTGTCCCCGGTGGTGCTGGCGTCGGCGCCTCGGCCTGGACCGGCTCGGCGTCGGCCGCCTCGGGCTCCGGTTCGGGGACAGCGGCCGGCGCTGGTGCCGCAGTCGCGGGATCGGTCGCAGCCGCAGCCGCAGCCGCCGCCGCAGCCGCAGCCGCAGCCGCCGGTTCGGCGGGCGTGCTCTCGGGCGCCCCTGGGGTCTCGCCGAGCATGCCGGGCGGGGGCGGCACGGCGTACGACGTACCGACGTTCAGCTCGCCCCCCGTCGAGGCGTGCCCGAACTTCTCCTCCAGGAACCGCCCGTGCGCCACGAGCGCCGTCGCGTCGTCGCGGCACACCGCGTCGAAGACCTGGTCCATCGTCGCGCCGAGCAGGTCGAGCTGATCGACCAGCACCATCAACGACGTACGCCCGCCGTCCACCGGCCGGCTGTCGGCGAACCGGCGCGGCAGTCGCAGGTAGCCCCCGAGCGCCTCGGGCAGGTAGTCGGTGGCGGTGGCGACGACGGAGTACGCGCTCGCGCTGCCGCGGATCGTCCCGAGCCGGGGCACCGTGTCGCGGACGACGTGGGTGACCCGCTCGACGCGCGCCGTGACGCAGCTCGGCACGGCCCCGCCGGCCACCATCGCCTCCACCCGGTCCAGCGCCGCGCCCAGGTCGTCCCGGGTGGGGGCCGGCGGCGTGGGTGGCGCGGCCGGCTCGGGCGCGGGCTTGTCCCCGCCCCCGCCGAGCTTGGCGAAGAAATCCCCCAGCGCCATCAGTGCCCTTCCCCTCGCCTGGTCCCGCTCGCCCGGTCAGCGTCGTCTCGCGTCGTCCGCTCGCCTGGTCCAGCCTCGCCCACCCCGCGTCGTCTCGCCTGTCGGCGCCTCAGCGCGGCGACCGGCCGCCGAGGTCGAGCGCGCCGCTGCCGAGTCGCATGTCGTGCTTCTGCACCCGGTCGAGATACGTCTGGCTCTTGGCGACCTCGGTCTCCAGGACGCCGATGGTCTGCGCCATCGAGTCCAGCGCCTGCACCCGGAACTGATCGATCGCGTCCATGGTCTGGTAGATATTCGAGAACGCCGCCTGCAGCTGCGGCAGCCCGATCGTCGCCGAGGCCGCCTGCTCCTGGATCTTCACGGAGTTGTCCCGAAGCATGACCGAGGTCGACTCGATGAGGTTGCTCGTCGTCTGGTTCAGCGCGGTGATCTGCTCCAGCACCAGCTTCTGGTTGTTCAGCGCCTGGGCCACGATGATCGCCGTGCGCAGCGCCGAGACCGTCGTGGTGGTCGCCCGGTCGACGCCCTTGATGAGCTCCAAGTTGTTCTTGATGACGATGTCGATCGCCAGATAGTTCTGAATCGAGACGGCCAGCTGCGTCAGCAGGTCCTGGTGCTTCTGCCGCACATAGAACAGGACGTCCTCGCGCAGCGCCTTCGCCTTCTCCGGGTCGGTCATGTCCAGCTCGGCGGCCTGGGCGGCGAGCTTGGCGTCGAGGCGCTCGGCGATGTAGACGTACTGGTTCAGCCGCCCCATCGTCGTCCAGAGCTGCTGCTTCTCCATGTTGAGGGCGGCGTTGTCCTTGGCGAGCTCGTCCTGGCCGGAGCGCAGCGCGTGCAGGATCCCGTCGAGGTGGGACTGCGCCGACTCGTACTTGCGGAAGTAGTCGGTCAGCTTGTCGCCCATCGGGATCATCCCGAGGATCTTGCGCGCGCCCTTGGCCTTGCCGGGGTCGAGGTCCTCGACCGTACGCCGCAGGTCGACCAGCGTCTTGCCGACCTTGCTCTCCTTGGAGACGCCGCCCTCCTGCAGGGCCTTGACCGGCGACTTCAGCAGCCGGTTCGAGCTCTCGGCCGCCTGGCGGATGTCGACGTCGCCCATGGTGCGGATGTCGGCGGCGCGCGCCTCGAACTCGGGGCTCTTCGTCGCTGCGGCGTTGAGCCCGGTGAGGAAGGACTCGACCTTCTGGTCCAGCTGCGGGGCCACGGCGGGGTCGACGGCGGGGGCCATCTTCGGCGCGGCGGTCGCGGTGACGGCCTGGGCCGGCGGGGGCGCCTCGAGCGTGAGCACCGAGGGGGCCGTGGCGGCCATGCCGGGCGGCGGCTGCAGCGGTTGGGTCATCTCGTCTCCGTCCTCGTCTGGCGTCCCGGCGGCTCTGGGGGCCGACCCCGAGTTCACGGACACCTCCCTCATTCAAACCGGTCTGCGGCGTCGGGTCCACCGAGACTCCCGGGTTGTCCACACCCGAGCGGGTTCCGGGCGTCGGCGCGGCCTCCCTGTGGACGGGCCCCGCCCGGCCGTACGTCGTCGCACGCTGACCCCATGACTGTGTCCTCGCTCCGTTTCGATCCCCTGGAGGCCGCCCGCCGCCGGGCCGCCCAGGAGGCACTCGCGGCCGCCACCCAGCTCGCCGCGCAGGCGACCGAGCTCCGCCGGGACCGGGACCGTCTCGTGCGTGCCCTCGACGCCGTGCGGTGGCGCTCCGACGCCGCCCGGGCCTGTCGGGAGGAGGGGTCTCGGCTGGCCGGCCTGTTGGCCCGCGCGGCGGACGCGTGCGCGCAGGCCGGCGACGCGGCGCGAGCCGCCGGCGAGCGGCTGTCGGGTGAGCAGCTGGCGGGCGGGCTGCCGGCGGGCGGGCTGCCGGCGGGCCGGTCGGGTGGCCCCTCGTGAGCACGCCAGCGCACCCCGCGATGCCGGCGCGCGCACCGCGGCCCCCCGTCCCCACGCCGCTCGCGGGGGAGTGGACGGTCCACGGCGGCACCGACGTCGACGTCGACGACCTGTACGCCCTCTCCACCACCTGCCGTCTCCTCGCCACCGCCACGGATCGCGTCGCTTCGCAGGTGGCGACGGCCTGCCTGCGTGCCGAGGCGGCCCTCGCGCTGGCGACGCTGGGCAGCGTCGGGCGGGGTCCCGACCTCGGTGCGCTCGGGCGGGCCCCGGGCGCCGCGTCGGCGCTGCTGACGGCGTCCGCCCTGCCGGCCGGCGCCGCGGCGGGACTCGCCGCGCTGGGGTTGCGGGTGGTGTGGGCCGCGGACCGGTACGTCGACGCCGAGTCCGGCGCCGCGGCGGCGGTGCGGGAGGCGGGCCAGGCGCTGGGGTACGTCGAGCGGCTCGCCGGCCGCAAGCCGGTCGCGGGGCGGGTCGCCGACGGGGGCGCCCCACCCGACTCGGTGCTCGACCCCGGCGCCGAGGCGGACGCCTGCGTCGAGGCCGTCGGCGGAGCGCGGTCCACCGCCGACGCCGGCTCGCCGGCCGCCGCTGGCTCGCTGGCCGACGCAGACTCGCTGCCCGAGCTGGCGGCCGGCCCACTCGCCGCCCTGTACCCGCGTCGCACCGCCACCGTCGGGCCCGCCACCGACCTCGGCGAGGTGCCGCCGCCCCGTGGCGTCGCCGGCCTGCTTGCGCTGGTCGCCGGGCGGGCCGGGACCGGCCCGCCGCCGCCCGGCCGGGTCGACGTCGTCGCCGTGCGCACCTCGGATGCCGAGGGCAGACCCCGCACGGCGTACGTCGTGGCGCTCCCCGGCACCACCGATTGGTCGCCCCCGGGGCGGACCGCCGACCCCGCACACGTGCGGACCCTGCAGGCGAACCTGCAGCTCATGTCGGGCAACGCCACGGCGGAGGTCGCGGCCCTACCGGAGGCCCTCGCCGCGGCGGGCGTCCCGGCCGGGGCCACCGTCGTCCTCGTCGGGCACAGCCAGGGCGGGATGACCGCGCGGGCGGCGGCGGCCGACCCGCTATTGCTGGCGCGCTACCGGGTCGGTGGCGTGCTGACGGCGGGATCGCCGACCGGGGCGATGGCCGCACCGGCCCCCGGCGTACCGGTGCTCGCCCTGGAAAACGCGGGCGACGGCGTCCCCGCGCTCGACGGCCGCCGCAATCTCGACGGCGAGTCCCGCAGCACCGTCACCTTCGCCCCGGCCGACGGCCCGACGGAGCCGGGCGCGCGGCCACCGGACCTGCCCGCACCAGGGGCACACGACCTCGACGGCTATGTCGCGGCGGCAGCCCGGGTGGACCAGGAGCACGACCCGCGGGCGGCGTCGTTCGTGGGGCGAATGCGCGAGCTGGGCGTGGCCGCGCCGTCAGCCTCCGGAACCGGCGGGGCCACGGCCACGATCACGAGGGTGGAGTTGCGGCTGGCGCCGGCGTGAGAGTGTGGAGGGGTCGAGACGCCGTACGCCGAGGAGAGGACGCCGCCGATGACGCCCCGGATGATCCGCCCGGTGCCGCAGCCGGCCGCCCGCCACGCCGCCATTTCCGCCGTCGTCCGCGGTACCGCAGACCGCAGCGCAGGCCGCGCCGGCCGCCGAGTCGCCGCCACCACGCTGACGGTCGTGGCGCTCGCGGGCGCACTGGCCGCCTGCTCGGATGAGCATGCTGCGACCGGTAGCGGAACGACGAGCAGCTCGCGGGCCGCGACCAGCACCCCTCCGCCTGGGTCCGGCGCGACCGCGCCGGGCATCACCGCGACGTCGCTGCCGCCGATCCTGCCGACCGGCTCCACGAAGGCCAATGTGGCGTGCCGCAAGATGTACCCGCTCATCACGGAACCGGTGACCGCCTGGAACACGGCCTCCACCGGCGACGCGGCCGCCGCCGGGAAGGCCGCCGACGCGATGACGAAGGCCGCGGCCGCCATCGCGCCCGTCGCCAAGGAGAGCGAGGACACCCGCCTGATCCAGCTCACCGACGCGGTCGCCACCCAGCTCAAGGCCGTCGCGGCGGACTACGGCAGCAACAAGGACGTCGACGGGGCCGCCCTCACCGAGGCACAGACGGACCTGTGGACCTACTGCCAGTCCGCCCAGTAACCACCCTGGCCGGCTGTGAACCGCCCGGGGGTGTGAGCTGTCGGTCGAACGACGTACCGTAGCCCCGTGGACCCCCGGGAGCCGATCGAGAAGACCCGAGGCCTTCGGCTGCCGCGGTTCCTGCGCCCCCGCGAAGAGCACGCGCCGCCGCCGCACCAGGGCCCCGCGACCGCCCCGGAAGACGCGCTGCGTTATGCGGCCGCGATCGCCGGCCGACTGCTGATCGTCATCGCGTTCTTCTATGTCCTGCTCCTGCTCCTCAACCAGATCAGCCTGGTCACGATCACGATCACCGTCGCGATCATGCTCAGCGCCATCCTTCGCCCGCTGGTGAATTCGGCCGTCCACGCGGGATTTCCGCGACCGTTGGCCGCGCCCGTCGTGTTCCTGCTCGGGGTGGGCTCGATCGGCATCGCGATGTGGTTCGTCGTCAGCCAGATCACGGCCAACATGGACACGATCACCACCCGCCTACAGGAGGCGAGCGCGGCGATCCTCGGCTGGCTGCAGAACGGCCCGGCGCACATGTCCCCCGAGCAGGCCAACAACGCCTATACCGATCTCGCGGGCCGGCTGACCAACGCCCGCGGCGACCTCGCGTCGGGCGCGTTGGCGACGGCGACCAGCGTCGTCGGCATCATCACCGGGTCGATCCTGTGCCTGTTCGCCCTGCTCTTCCTGCTGCTCGACGACGGCACCATCTGGAACTGGGTGGTCGGCCTGTTCCCGAGCCGGGAGCAGCCGCGCATCCTCGTCGCCGGCGCCGTCGCCTGGCGCACGCTCGTCGCCTACATGCGCAGCACGATCGTGCTGGCCCTCATCAACGCGCTCACGATGGTCCCGATCATGATGTTCGCCGCGATGGACCTCGTGGTGCCGCTGGCGGTGCTGCTGTTCATCGGGTCGCTGATCCCCATGATCGGCATGCTCGCGGCCGGGGCGGTCCTCATGCTGGTCGCGCTGGTCATGCAGGGGCCCGTCACGGCACTGGTCATGGGGATCGCGCTGTTCCTCGTGATTCAGCTGGAGGGCAACCTGCTCAACCCGTACATCCTCGGCAAGGCCGTCAGCATCCACCCGCTCGCGATCCTCGCCACCGTCACGGGCGGCACCCTCGTGGGGGGACCGTTCGGGGCCTTCGTCGCCGTACCGTTCGTCGCCATCATCAACAACGTGCTCACCGCCGTGCGGGGCTCCGCGGCCGAACAGGGCGCGGCCGCGCCGGCGCCGGAGATGGTCCGCGCCGGGTCGGTGGTCGAGGAGGCGATGGAGGAGACCGGGGGATCCACGACAGCGCACGGTGCGCCCGGCGTACCGGCCTCCTCCGGGCCGCCCGCACACCTCCCCCCGGCCAAGACCGGCCCGGGGTCGGGGAAGACCGCCGCCGGCGGGCCCGGGCATCCCGAGGCCGGGGCGGGCGAGGGCGGAGCCGCTTCGGGGGTCATCGGCGAGGTCGCGCGCTGACGCGCCCTCCCGGGCAAGCACGCCGTACGGCGTCGCGGGGCCGTCGACGCCGGCCCAATGTCACGAAATATCTTCTCCGGCAGAGGTTTCCAGGTATGTGCCTACAGGTCTGCCGTGGGGTGCCGATGTAGGGAGCATCGGGGCACTGCACCCCACGTGCAACCCACGGCAAGAAGGAGCCCGACATGTCGACCTACGGACTGTCCCCCCTGCTGCGCGCGGCGTCCGCCGCTCTTGGCGCACCGGTGTCCGGCGACCTGCGCTGGCTGTACGCCGGACCGCACGACCTGGACGCCCTCACCAGCTCCGACCGCGACCTGATCGCCGTCGTGACGGGTGAGCTGTTCCCCGAGCACGTCGAGGGCGTCGGTGTCCGGGTGAGCTTCTTCGCCCTGCAGATCGCGTTGGACCGCATCGCCGGGCCGCTGCGCGACGGCGAGGACGCGAGCATCGAATACATGGAGCGCGTTTACACGACGTACGAGGACAACTGCCCGGAGGGCAATCCCTTCTCCGGTGAGCTGCTCGACCTGGCGCTGGCGTACCTCGTCGGCAAGGACCTCGCCCGGCAGGACGCGGAGGCGCGCGACGACTCGCTCGTCGCCTGAGCTGACCCTTTGACCGCGGCGCCGGGTGTCCACTCGGGGGGTACACCCGGCGCCGCCGCATGTCCCGCGGCAGGCGCCTTCGGCCAGTCTGGTTGAGTCAGCCTGACTCGCTGAACCTGGCTCGTTCAGTCGGTCGCTCGGTGGGGCTCGCTCAGTCGGGTTCGACCACCACGACGTGGACGCGTCGAACCCCGAGAACCGACCGCGCGATCGCATTCGCCACGTCGCGCTCCATGGCGTTGCCGACGCCGGCCACCTCGACCACGCCGTGCTGCACCGTGATGTGCCAGTGGTCCTGCCCATAGTCGTGGAACGCGGCCACCAGGTCGTCGCGCAGGTCGTCGTCGGTGCGCCACAGCGCGCGGACGACGTCGCTGCGGCTGACCACCCCGACGAGCTTGCCCGCGCGCACGACGGGGAGGCTCTTGAACGACGTCGTGATGAACAGGTCGATGAGGTCGGAGACGTCGGCGCCCTCGGTGGTGGTGCGCGGATCCCGCGTCATGATCTCGCCGATGCTCTTGGGCAGTGGCGGTCCCTCGTGCAGGGGCGTCGCGTGGGCCCGGGTGTCCGGCTCGACCGCGCGACGAAGCAGATCCACCTCCGAGAGCACGCCGATCACGTGGTGCTCGTCGTCCACCACCGGGATCGCGGTGATCTTGCGTTCCGCGAGTAGTCGAAGCGCCCCGTCAAGCTCGTCGCCCTCGTGGACGCTGTAAGCCGGCGCGGTCATGATCTCGCGGACGAGCATCAGGGACTCTCCTGGATCGGGGAAGAGGTGGTCGCTGTCGGGCCCAGTGTGTCAGGTCGCCACCCGTCGCGTCAGCGGGTGTTTCGACGAAGACGGCGGCCGGGCCTCAGGGGGCCGCGGGCGGGCCGGCCGCGTCGTCCCGAGAGGCCGTCCGCCGCTTCCGCCGAGACGGCTCGGGCGCGGGCGGCACCGGCGGACCGGCGCCGGGATCCGGGGGAAACTCGATCAGACAGCAGCCGGGTAGGGCGAACGGCGTCAGCCGCATGGCGCGCTCCGCGACCCCGTGCGCCTGGTAGATCCCGGTGAGGACGCCCTGGTGCAGCGAACACACCACGTCGGTGTGGACCCGCGCGACGTCCAACAGCGGGCACTGGCGCAGCCGGATCGTGCCGTCCGCGGCGTCGACCGGATCGAAGTGGTGCCGGACCAGGATCTCCCGGGTGGCGACCTCAGCCGCGGCCGCTCCTTCGCCCGTGGGGGTGACCAGCCCCAGCCCCCGCCGGACGCCGGCGGCCTGGCCCCACGCCTTCGGGTCCTCCTGGGTCGCCTCGATCTCGAGGGCGAACGCGGTGGCCAGGACGGCGTATTCACGCACCTGCGGGCGGCGCGCATCGAGCGGCTCGGCCTGGTACAGAATGGCGGGCCGGCCCCGGCCGCGCGCCGGGGCGGTGGTGCGCGTGACCAGGCCCGCCCGGATCAGCGCGTCGAGGTGCTCCCGAACTGTGTTCGGATGCTGATCACAGGCGTCGGCGAGATCGGCGACGGTGGTCGGGTGGGCGAATTGCCCAAGCTTCTCGAGCACGAACGCCCGGGGCACGGACAAATGGGTCAACGGATCCCGGCGCGGCGTGGCCGGGCGCGGCCCGAGCGTGGTGTCAATGGCGGGTGCAGCGCTCACGAGTCCCGACCCCCTTTTTTCACGGGAACACTCTAGGATATTTTTGGTGGGCCCGTCCAGGGGCCTCACCAGGAGGGGGGTACGATCTGGCGTGCGGCTCGCCCCCGACGTAATCGCCTCCGTGAAGGGATATCACGATGACGGACTCCGTAGCCCCCGTGACAAATGACTCCTCGGACACACCGCCGTCCGAGATGACTGCCGTGAACGGCGAGGGCAGCGCAACAGGCGAGGTCACGGCGACGGGCGAGTCGTGCGGCACCGTCCCCGGCTGCGACGGACACGGCGGCTGCGGGGGCCATGGCGGAGGCTCGTGCGGCCACGCAGCCACCGGCACGCCGATGCTTGACGCCCGCACCATCGACCCCGTGATCAGGCAGTCTGCGATCTTCGGCGTCCTGGTGGGGCTCCCGCCGGCCGGCTCCGTGACCATCGTCACGCACGAGGACCCGGCCCCGATCGCGGACCTTTTGCACGAGCGACTTCCAGGGGAATACCAGGTCAGCACCGAGACCTCCGACGACGACGCCTACCGGGTGACCTTCGCCCGCGCGTGAGCCCGCACCTCACGACTCGGTAAGGGCGGGGCGAGGAACCGGTTCGATCCCCTCAGGGCAACAGGCCCCGATCGCGGGCGGCCGTGACCGCCGCCGTACGGTTGTCCACCCCGAGCTTCTCGAAGACGTGCACGAGGTGGGTCTTCACCGTCGCCTCGGAGATGAACAGCGTGCGGGCGATCGCCCGGTTCGCCTTGCCCTCGGCGACCGCGCGCAGCACGTCCAGCTCCCGGTCGGACAGGGCCGCCGGCGGCTTGCGTAGCGCGGTGACCAGCCGCTCGGCCACGCTGGGCGCGAGGACGGTCTCGCCGCGGGCGGCGGCCTCCACCGCGCCGAGGATGGCCTCGAGCGGGGCGTCCTTGAGGAGGTACCCGGCGGCGCCGGCCTCGACGGCGCGAATGATGTCGGCGTCGGTGTCGTACGTCGTGAGGATGAGCACCGCCGGCGGCTCCGGCAACTCGAGCAAGCGCGCGGTGGCGGTCACCCCGTCGATGCCGGGCCCCAGCCTCAGGTCCATGAGCACCACATCGGGGCGAGCGGCCGGCACGTAGGCCAGGGCCTCCTCGCCCGAGGCCGCCTGGCCGACGACGTAGACCCGGTCCCCGGCGAGCAGCGCGGCGAGCCCGGCGCGCACCACCGGGTGGTCGTCCACGAGGAACACCCGCGGCGTCATGCGTCCGCCTTTCCGTCGGCCTCCGGCGAGGGAACCGGCGCGCGAGCCATCGCAGCAGTCGCCTGGGCGATGGCCCGGGCGGGAGCGGGCAGCGGAATCGTCGCCGAGACCGCGGTCCCGTCGCCGGGCTCGGACTCGATGACCAGCTCGCCGCGCACGTCGGCGAGCCGGGCGCGCATCGCCGCGAGGCCGAAACCGCTGCCGTCGGCCCGCAGCCGGGCCGGCCCGCGCGGCCGGCCGACCGCGTCGCGCAGCGTCGCGTCGGGATCGAAGCCCCGCCCGTCGTCCACGACGTCCAGGGTCGTCGCGTCGGGGGCATAGCTCAGTGAGATCCCCACCCGCTGGGCCCCGGCGTGCTGGCGCACGTTGGCGAGCGCACCCTGCGCGATCCGCAGCAGCACCACGTCGTGTCCGGTCGGCACGTCGAGGGGGGAGCCGTCGACGGACAGCGACGTCCGCACGCCGGTCTGCGCACCGAAGCGGTCGAGCAATCGCCCCAGGGCCGCGGCCAGCGGGGCTTGATCGAGATCGGCCGGGGCGAGGGCCGCGACCACGCGGCGCGCCTCCGCCAGGTTCTCCACCGCGGTGGCCTCGATCTGCGCCAGCACGTCCGGGGTGGCGCCGGCCCCCGACGTACCGTCTCGTCCTTGCCCAGCCCGGCTGAGCAGGACGATCGAGGAGAAGCCCTGGGCGAGGGTGTCGTGGATGTCGTGGGCGAGCCGGGCGCGTTCGGCGAGCGCGCCGGCCTGCCGCTGCGCGGCCGCGAGGTCCTCGTTGGCGGCGAGCAGGTCCCGCTGCGCGGCGACGAGCTCGGCGAGCAGGCGGGCTCGCTCGTCCGCCTCGGCGACCACGCGTTCGTACGTGACCACGGCGCCGACGGCCACCAGGGCGCCGATGACCGGGCCGAGGACCTGACCGGGGCCGCCGGGCGCCGTGCCGGACGTGAGCTGCACCGCGATGACGACCACCGCCAGCGCGGCCACCGCCGCCCACCCCCACGGGCGGGGGAGCAGGTGCAGCGCCAGGAGATAGAGGGGAAAGGCGACCCAGGAGTACTCGGCCGAGGCCACGACCAGGCCGACCCAGAGGGCGACCAGGCCGGCGAACCAGGCGTACCCCGTCCACGCCGGGGCCGCGCCCGCCGCGGCCCGGCGGCCGAGGGGAATTCCGGCCGCGTACCAGGCGGCCGTAGCCCCCGCGAGCGGCGCCACCGCGGCCGACGGCGCCGCGCCGAGCAGGGCCCGCGCGGTCGCCACGACCATGAGGGCGACGAACAGCCCGTGTTGGCCGAGGATGAGCGCCCGCCCCGCGCTCGAGCCGGCGGTGCGGTGCGCTCGCCCAACGCGCTCGGCGCTCGCCGCCAGGGCCACGGCCGGCTCGGTCATTCCCTCACGGTAGCCGTGCCGCCGTCCGCCGCCGCGCCGTCGCTGGTCCGGCTGGTGCCGGTCCGGACGGCACTGGTCCGGGCGGCGTTGTTCCGGGCGGTGCCGGGCCACCAGATGACGTCGCCGACCAGGGCGAACAGCGCCGGTACGACGACGGTGCGCACCAGCAGCGTGTCGATGAGCACGCCGAGGCCGACGATGAGGCCCAACTGGCCGAGGACGACCAGCGGCAGCACGCCCAGCGCGGCGAAGACGCCCGCGAGCACGAGGCCGGCGCTGGTGATGACCCCGCCGGTGGCGGCGACCGCCCGGACGGTGCCCTCGCGGGTGCCCCAGGTCGCCGCCTCGCCGCGGGTCCGATGCGCGAGGAAGATCGTGTAGTCGATGCCGAGGGCCACGAGGAAGAGGAACGCCAGCAGGGGGAGCTGGGCGTCCAGCCCCGGGAATCCGAACAGGTGGGTGCCGACGTACGTCCCCGCGCCCAGCGCCGCCAGCGCACTCGCGACGTTGACCAGGGCTAGGAGCACCGGGGCAACCAGCGCCCGCAGCAGAACGGCCAGGACGACGAGGACGACCCCGATCACGAGCGGCGCGACCAGGCGCAGGTCGGCGGCGTTCGTGGCGCGGGCATCGAACTCCGTGGCCGTGGGACCCCCGACGAGGGCATCCGCGCCCGGTACGGCGTGCGTGGCGGCCCGCAGCTCCTCCACCACCCGGAACGACTCCGTGGTATCCGGCGCGGCCGAGCCGACGACGGAGATGCGCACGAGTCCGGGGTCGGTCGCCGTGGCCGGTGCCGTGGCGACGGGGCTGGCGCGGATGACGCCCGGTACGGCGGCCGCCGCCTGCGTCACCGCCTGGGCCTGGTCCGCGCGGGCGACGACGACGTGCGGTTGGGATTCGCCGGCGGGGAAGTGCTCGGCGAGGGTCGTGAGGCCCGTGGCGGACTCGGAGGCCACCCGGAACTTCTCGACCTGGGTGAGGCCGACCCGGGTGCCGAACAGCCCGGTGGCCAAGACGGCGAGCAGCGCCAGGCTCGCGGCGAGGACGACCGCGGGGCGCCGTACGACCGTTCGCGCCACGCGGCCGAAGACGCCGGTCGTGGGCGAGTCAGCGGGGTGGGCGGCTACGGCGTCATCGGCGGCGGCGGGGCCGGCATCACCGGCGGCGGCCGCCCGGGGCACGAACGGCCAGAACGCGCGGCGCCCGATGACCGCGAGGAGCGGGGGGAGCACGAACAGGACGGCCAGTAGGGCGACCACCAGCCCGACCGCGCTGGCCAGCCCCAAGCCGCGGGTGGCGGGCAGCGCGGCGAGCCCGAGGGTGAGCAGGGCGAGCACCACGGTGAGGTTGCTGGCGACGATCGCGCCGGCGGTGCCCCGCCACGCCGTGGCCAGGGCGACCCGGTGGTCCGCCGTACGGCGCAGCTCCTCGCGGTAGCGCGAGATGAGTAGCAGGGCGTAGTTGGCGCCCGCGCCGAAGACCAGCACGGACAGGATGCCGGCGTCGAACTGCCAGCCGAGCCGGTCCCCGAGTCGCGCGGCCAAGGCCGCGGCGATCTGATCGGCCGTGCCGACCACGGCCAGGGGAAGCAGCATGAGGATCGGGGAGCGGTAGGTGATCAGCAGCAACAGTCCCACGATCCCGATCGTGGCCAGCAGCAGCCGCACGTTCGCGCCCGAGAACGCCCCCGCGATGTCCGCACCGAACGCCGGCCCGCCGGTGATCTGGACCTGCGTGCCGGGGGTCGCGGCGGCCCGGGCTACCGCGCGGAGCGCCTCGATCCGTTCGCCGGTTGCCGAGTTGGTGTCGGCGGTCACGAGGGGTACGAGCACGGCGGCCGCGTGACCGTCCTGGCTGGGTACCGGTGGGCGGACCGGCCGGTCGACCTGCGTCCCCAGCCGGGTCGCCAGGGACGTCGCGCCCGCCAGGTCGGCCTGCGTGAGGGCGCCTCCGTCGGTGCGCGTGACGACGGCGACGACGGTGCCGACGCCCGCGTCCGGGAACCGTCCCGCTGTGGCGGCCACCCGCGCCGACTCGGCATCCGGGGGGACCGCCGCCGACGTGGTGCCGTTCGTGGCGCCGCGGAGCAGGCCGAACAGGCCAGCGGTCAGCAGCACCGCGATCGCGAGGGCCACGCACGCGCCGCGGCGGGTGAGGGCCGCGGGGACGGTACGGCGGGTGCCGCGCGCGCCGCCGCCGGGGTCGGGAGTCGGCCGGGAAGCCCCGCGCCGGCGTGGGGTGGGAGCCGGAGCAGGGGCGGGTTGTGCGGAAGGGTCGGTATCGGCCAGCGTCATGTGTCCAGCACACCCGTTGGGGCGCTTGGGCGCATCGACCGCGTGACCGGGCGGGCATCAACCATTCGATGGATAGCGCCGACGGCCGCCCCAGCGGACGTGCCGCCGGCTGAACTCCGCTGGGGTTTCATCAGCTGGGGTTTTCATGCGATGTGGAAGATATCCACAGGGCGACCGCTTACGACCAGCGCGTTTGGTGCCATGGCACCCAAAGCCCTGGTCACGAACGGTCGATGGCTCGAGGGGTCCGCCGCCCCGGGTGACGTGACCCAAGCTGGGTTGGTGATCCCGCTGTGGGGTTATCCACAAGGCGACCGCTCACGACCAGCGCGTTTGGTGCCATGGCACCCAAAGGCCTGGTCACGAACGGTCGATCGCCGGACGGGGCCTCGGTTGCCGGGCACTCGACAGGAGTCGGGATTCCCCGGCGGACGTCAGCCCAGGCAGTCGAGCCGGGCTGACCCGGTCAGGCGCGAGGCGACCAGCAGGTCCTCACCGCGCGCGGTCAACCGGGCCGGCTCGGCGTCGGCGGGCGCGAGCCCGGTCGGCGCGGACGCCCAGGACACGGCCCCGGTGTCCAACCGCAGGGCGGTCACGCTCCCGGACCCGCCGCGTCCGCTGACGATCACGGTGCCGGAGGTGCACACCGCCGACGTGGGGACCTGCCCGTCGATCGGCGCGCGCCACATCTCGGCCCCCGTGGCCGGCTCGATCGCCGCGAGCTCCGGCCCGGCGGTCCCCGCGCTGGCCACCACGAGGCGACCCCCGCAGGCGGCCAGCGGACGGGCCGCCGGCATGGTCCAGGCGGGCTGCGCGTGTCGGGCATCGGCGTACGCGACCAGCTCACCCGCCGCCGACCCCGTTCCGCCCGCGCTCGCCCAGCGGCTGGCCAGAAGTGGCAGCCGCGTGGCGTCGTCGTGCGCGCCCACGACGGCGGGGATGCCGGCCAGGGCGGGTCCGCCCGCGACCGCCGACCACTCGCCTTCGTTGGCGGCGACGGGCTGGGCCGACCCCTCGAGCGGCACGATCGCCGCCCCGGGGCGCCGATCCGCGGCGAGCGTCCCGTCCGCGGCCGCGGCGACGAACTCCCGCCCTGCGACGCTGACGCCCGTCACGGCGACGGCCCCGCCGGTGACGAGGACCGCGCCCGGCATGCTGCCCGGGGCGCCGTGCTCGCTGCGGGTCCAGGTGACGTCGCCGGTGGGTTCGACCCGGGTGAGATCGATGCGGGTCCCGTCGGCGTCCGGGGTCGCCGACACGACGTACGTCGTCTCGCCCGCCACCGCGATCCGCGCCACCCGGCCGGGCACGGGCACGCGGCCGATCTCCCGGCCGTCGCCGGGGTCGAGGAGAACGACGCGACCCGCGTCCGCGGTACGTTCCCCGCAGGCGAGCAGCCTCGCCGTCGCGGCGCACTCGGGGACATCCCCCAACACCGGCCCCCGCCAGCGGATCTCACCGGTTGCGGAGTCGATGCCGGCAACACGCGCGGTCGCCGTCGCTTGCGCCCCCAGGCCCCCGACGCCGCTTGCCAGCGCAAGCACCGGGCCGTCGGGCCGGTCGTCCGATCCCGCGGGGGGTCCCGCCGTGATGACCTGAATGCGGGGCGTCATCGCGCCCGGATCGTTCAGGAGGTCTTCCGCGGTCGTGCTCCAGCGCACCTGTCGCGGGCGGTCGCCGCCGCGCACGACGCCGTACGTCGTGGGAGTCGCCGGGGCCAGGTCGCGCGCGGACACGACCGCCGGTTCGGCGCGGGAGGCCAACCGGGGTACGGCGTACGCACCCACGCCGGCCAGCCCGGCCAGTGTGGCGGCGATGACGCCGACGCGCAGGAGGCGGGCCGAGGACACCCCGGAACCCCCCGGTCCCCTCGTCGTGGTCCGGTGGGCCGCCCGCGACACGGGGGCGTGCGCGGCGGGGTGCGTGGCGTCCGCCGTCATCGCGCCCCCGATTCCCCTGTGGCCCGGGCCCACCTGTCGGCCCGGCGCTCTCACCAGCCGAATCGGCGGGCAGCGTGCATTCCCAAGCGGTTTGGCCGCCGCGCTCGAACGGCCACCGGCTCGGCCCGGCGCCGACTTACAGTGGCGACATGGAGCACTCCGTCGATCGCGACGCCGCCGCCCTGCTGCGGTTCGTGGACGCCTCGCCCTCGCCGTACCACGCCGTCGCCACCGCGCGCGCGGCGCTGGTCGCGGCCGGCTTCGTGGAGCTCGCCGAGACGCAGGAGTGGCCGGGGGAGCCGGGCCGGTACGTCGTGGTCCGCGAGGGCAGCCTCGCCGCCTGGTCCACCGTGCACCTGCCGGCGACGGCACCAGCTCCCGGCTCGGCCGCCGCTCCCGGCTCCGCCGGCTCCCCCGCCGCGCCGGTCCCGGCGTTTCGGCTTGTCGGCGCGCATACCGACTCACCGAACCTGCGGGTCCGCCCCCAGCCTGACGTGACGCGCCTGGGTTGGGACCAGCTCGGGCTGGAGGCGTACGGCGGTGCGCTGCTGAACTCCTGGCTCGACCGCGATCTGGGCCTCTCGGGGCGGGTCGCCGTGCGTGCCGGCGCACGGCAGGGGGACGCCGCGCCGCACGGCGTACAGCTCCTCCTCTGGCGCCACGGCGAGCCGCTGCTGCGCATCCCGCAGCTGGCCATCCACCTGGAGCGCGGGGTCAACGAGAACGGCCTGACGCTGAACCCGCAGGCCCACCTCGTGCCGGTGTGGGGGGCGACCGGCGCGGCCCCGGCGTTCCGGGACTGGCTCGCCGAGCAGCTTGACGTGCCGCCCGCGGACGTTCTCGCCTGGGACCTCATGACGCACGACCTCACGGCGTCGACGCGCCTGGGTCGCACCGGTGACCTCATCGCCGCGCCGCGCCTCGACAACCTCGGCTCGTGCTGGGCCGGGACACAGGCGCTGGTCGAGGCGTGCGAACGGATCGCCGCGGGCGGTACGACGGCGGCGACGGGCGGGGCGCCGTACGTGCCCCTCCTCGTCCTCTTCGACCACGAGGAGGTGGGATCGCGGACGAACCGCGGCGGGGACTCCCAGTTCCTGCCCGCGGTACTGGAGCGGATCGTCCTGGCGCGCGGCGGCGACCGGCAGGACGTGCTGCGCTCCCTGGCGGGGTCGCTGATCTGCTCGGCGGACATGGCGCACGCCGTCCACCCGAACTACGCCGATCGGGCCGAGCCGCAGCATCAGGTGCTGCTCGGCCACGGCCCGGCGGTGAAGGTGAACAGCAAGGCCCGGTACGCCTCCGACGCCACCGGCATCGCCGCCGCCCGCCTCGCCGCGGAGCAGGCCGGGGTGCCGCTCCAGGCGTTCGTGACCCGCGGCGACCTGCCGTGCGGCTCGACGATCGGGCCGATGAGCGCGTCCCTGACCGGCGCGGTCACCGTCGACGTGGGCGCCCCGATGCTGTCGATGCACTCCGCGCGCGAGCTGACCGGCGCGGCGGACATGGCGGCCTACGCCGCGCTGCTGACCGCCTTCCTCGCGCCGGCCTGACCGTTCGTGACCAGCGCAAAGGGTGCCATGGCACCAAAAGGGCAGGTCACGAACGGTCGGCCCTGTGGATAACCTCCGGGGGGCGCTGTCGTGCGGGCCTAGCCTGGCGGGGTTCCGTCCCGCGACGGCCCGCGCGACACTGGGGGAGGAGGAGGCCCGATGACGATGAGCGTGACCGCACGCGAGCTGGTTGGCTCCGCCATGACGTTGCCGCAGTGGGATGCCCTCGGCGAGACCGAGGAGCGGTACGAGCTGGTCCAGGGCGTCCTGATCATGGCAGCAAGCGAAATGTCCGGCAATCGGCGCATCGTGACCCGACTGGTGCGGTTGCTGGACGCCGTGCCCGGCGTCGAGGTGGTCTGCGACATGGACGTCACGGTCGACGCCGACCCGGACTGCCCCACGGTGCGCTGCCCGGACGTGAGCGGGCTGCGGCGGTGGCCCGGCGACGTGCCGCGGCTGGACAGCGCCGACCTGCTGCTGGTGGTAGAGGTGGTCTCCCCTTCCAGCCGGCAGGAGGACTGGGTGGTCAAGCGCGACGAGTACGCCGCAGCCGGCATCCCCGCCTACCTCGTCGTCGACCGGCACCGCGGCGAGGTCGGGTTCTTCACCCGCCCGGTCGAAGGACGGTACGCCGAGACGCGGGTGGCCGCCGCCGTCGAGGTACCGCTCCTGGGCGCGCTCCTGCGCGTCGACCCGCATGAACTCGCGGGCACCGAGCCCCAGGGAGAGCCCGGCCACACCGTGTGACCGGTGTCACGGCGAGATCCGGGGAGTGGGCCGGGAAAATCGCCCATCGGGCGTCCAGACGATGAATTCGCAGGTCCGCCGGTCGAAAGAGGACGTTTGACCCACCAGTAGCGTGGATCACAGCCCCTAGGCTGTGGGCGGCCCCGACTGCGACGTACGGGGATAACGCGATTGGGAAGGTACTCATGAGCAAGTTCGTCTACGCCCTCTCCGAGGGGAACAAGGACATGAAGGATCTGCTGGGTGGCAAGGGTGCCAACCTGGCGGAGATGCACAACATGGGCCTCCCCGTGCCCCCGACCTTCACCATCACCACCGAAGCGTGCAAGGCCTACCTGGAGCAGGGCAGCGAGCCCGACGAGATGTCCGCGCAGATCGACGCGGCCGTCGCAGCCATCGAGGAAGAGAACGGCAAGAAGCTCGGCGACGCGAACGACCCGCTGCTGGTGTCGGTGCGTTCCGGGGCCAAGTTCTCGATGCCCGGCATGATGGAGACCGTCCTCAACATCGGCCTCAACGACCAGTCGGTCAACGGCCTCGCGCAGGTCACCGGCAACGAGCGGTTCGCCTGGGACTCCTACCGTCGCCTCCTGCAGATGTTCGGCAAGACGGTGCTCGACATCGAGGGCATCCGGTTCGAAGACGTGATGGACGAGGCCAAGAACGCCAAGGGCACCTCCTCCGACATGGACCTCGACGCCGACGACTTCCGCGGCATCGTCGAGAAGTTCAAGGGCATCATCAAGGAGGAGACCGGCAAGGATTTCCCGCAGGACTCCAAGGAGCAGCTGCTGGAGTCGGTCCGCGCGGTCTTCCGGTCCTGGAACTCCGAGCGCGCCGTCCTCTACCGCCGCCAGGAGCGCATCCCGGCCGACCTGGGCACCGCGGTCAACGTGTGCTCGATGGTGTTCGGCAACCTTGGCATGGAGTCCGGCACCGGCGTCGCGTTCACCCGCGACCCCGCGAGCGGCCATTCCGGCGTTTACGGCGACTACCTGCAGAACGCGCAGGGCGAGGACGTCGTCGCCGGCATCCGCAACACGATGTCGCTGGCGGACATGGAGCGGGTCGACAAGGCCGCGTACGACGAGCTCATGGGCATCATGAACACGCTTGAGGGCCACTACAAGGACCTCTGCGACATCGAGTTCACGGTCCAGAACAAGAAGCTGTGGATGCTGCAGACCCGCGTCGGCAAGCGCACGGCCGAGGCGGCCTTCAAGATCGCCTGCCAGCTCGTCGACGAGGGCAAGATCAGCGAGGAGGAGGCGCTCCAGCGCGTCAACGGCGACCAGCTCGTCAACCTCATGTTCCCGAAGTTCGACGCGGCCGCCGACAAGACGCGCGTTGCCAAGGGCATGAACGCCTCCCCGGGTGCCGCCGTCGGCGAGATCTGCTTCTCCAGCCCGGACGCCGTCGCGGCGACCGATGCCGGCAAGAAGGTCATCCTGGTCCGTCGCGAGACCAACCCCGACGACCTGTCCGGGATGATGGTCGCCGAGGGCATCCTCACCAGCCGCGGCGGCAAGACCTCGCACGCGGCCGTTGTCGCGCGCGGCATGGGCAAGACCTGCGTCTGCGGCGCCGAGGAGCTCGACATCGATGTCCGCGAGGGCACGATGAAGCTGCCGAACGGCGAGGTCCTGCGCGCCGGCGACATCATTTCCATCGACGGCACCACCGGCGAGGTCTTCACCGGCGAGGTGCCGGTCGTGGCGCCGCCCGTCGTGCAGTACTTCGAGGGCCAGCTCTCCGACGAGGAGATCCAGGCCGACGAGCTGGTCCGCGCGGTGGACCGCCTCATGAAGACCGCCGACCGGACCCGCCGCCTGGGCGTGCGCGCGAACGCGGACACCCCGGAGGACGCGGCCCGCGCCCGTCGGTTCGGCGCCCAGGGCATCGGCCTGTGCCGCACCGAGCACATGTTCCTCGGCGACCGGCGCCCGCTGGTCGAGAAGCTCATCCTCGCCGACGGCGAGCAGGAGCGCCTCGACGCCCTCGGTGGCCTGGAGCCGCTGCAGAAGGGCGACTTCCTGGAGATCCTCGAGGCGATGGACGGGCTGCCTGTCGTCGTGCGGCTCCTCGACCCGCCGCTGCACGAGTTTCTGCCCAGCCACGTCGAGATCGCGGCGAAGCAGGCCGTGGCCGAGTCGAAGGGCGAGCAGCTCTCCGACGAGGAGAAGAAGGTCGCCTCGGCCGTCGAGCGGATGCACGAGCAGAACCCGATGCTGGGTCTGCGCGGCGTACGCCTCGGCCTGGTCATCTCGGGCCTCTTCGAGATGCAGGCGAAGGCCCTGCTCGAGGCGACCGCCGAGCTCAAGGCGCAGGGCAAGAACCCGGTGCCCGAGATCATGATCCCGCTGATCGGCTCCGTCCAGGAGCTGGAGATCATGAAGGAGGCCATCCAGAAGGTGGCCGACCAGGTCTCCGAGGGGTCCGGCCAGAACGTGGCCGACACCCCCATCGGCACCATGATCGAGCTCCCGCGCGCGGCCCTCACCGCCGCCGACATCGCCGAGGCCGCCGAGTTCTTCAGCTTCGGCACCAACGACCTCACGCAGACCACGTGGGGCTTCAGCCGCGACGACGTCGAGGCGGCGTTCTTCAGCCGTTACCTCGAGGCCGGCATCTTCGGCGTCAGCCCGTTCGAGTCCCTGGACCAGCAGGGCGTCGGTCGCCTCGTCGACCTCGCCTGCCGGGAGGGCAAGGCGGCCAACCCGAAGCTGCACCTCGGCGTCTGCGGCGAGCACGGCGGCGACCCGCAGTCGATCCACTTCTTCAACGGGGTCGGTCTGGACTACGTCTCCTGCAGCCCGTTCCGCGTTCCGGTCGCCCGCCTCGAGGCCGGCCGCGCCGCGGGCACGGCGGCGGGCAGCGACAACCGCTGAGGCTCTGACACCAACTACGGCCCGCCCCGGCGTACGCACGACGTACGTCGGGGCGGGCCGTTGCCGTGCCGCGCGACGTGCCCACCCGCCTACCCCGCCCGCCCCGCCCGCCCGCCCCGCCCGCCTGCCCCGCCCGCCTACCCCGCCCGCCTACCCCGCCCGCCCCGCCTACCCCGCCCTCAGATGAGGCGCCTCACTTGGAGGCGGGAGAGCACACGTATGTACGTGTGCTGTCTCGACGTGAGCTGAGGCGCCTCACCTCGGGGCGGGAACGCACTCGGGCGGGACACGGTCAGGGCGGGACACGCTCAGGACGGGACACGGTCAGGACGGGAACGCACTCAGGGCGGGGGGGATCGGACCACGCCAGAATGGCGACCATGGCCATCAGCGCACCACCACTCGACCCGCCGTACATCGACGCCTGGCTCACCGACATGGACGGCGTCCTCGTTCACGAGGAGCACGCGATCCCCGGCGCCGCCGACTTCGTCGAGGCGCTCAAGGCGTCCGGCGTACGGTTCCAGGTCCTCACCAACAACTCGATCTTCACCCCGCGTGACCTGCGGGCCCGCCTGCTCGGCAGCGGCATCGACGTGCCGGAGGCCAACATCTGGACCTCCGCGCTGGCGACCGCGCGCTTCCTGAAGGACCAGCGGCCCGGCGGTACGGCGTACGTCATCGGCGAAGCCGGTCTGACGACCGCGCTGTACGAGGCGGGGTACACGATGGCCGTCCGCGACCCCGACTACGTCGTACTGGGGGAGACGCGCACGTACTCCTTCGAGGCCATCACCCGCGCCATCCGGCTGGTGGAGGCCGGCGCACGGTTCATCGCGACCAATCCCGACGTGTCCGGCCCCAGCCAGGAGGGCACGCTGCCGGCCACGGGTTCGGTGGCGGCGCTGATCACGGCGGCGACGGGACGTACGCCGTACTACGTGGGCAAGCCCAACCCGCTCATGATGCGCACCGCCCTGAACCGCATCGAGGCGCACTCCGAGCACACCGTGATGATCGGCGACCGGATGGACACCGACGTGGTCAGCGGCCTGGAGGCAGGCATGCGGACGATTCTCGTGTTGTCCGGATCGACGAGTGCGGCGCAGGTGGAGACGTTCCCATACCGGCCCACGCGGGTGGCCGACTCGATCGCGGACGTCGTCCCGCTGGTGGCGGAGCGCCTCCGCCGCGACTGAGCGGCCGGACCCGAGGGCCGGCCCTGAGCGCCGCCGGCTC
The DNA here is from genome assembly GCA_016699675.1 of Austwickia sp. Taxonomy (NCBI): domain Bacteria; kingdom Bacillati; phylum Actinomycetota; class Actinomycetes; order Micrococcales; family Dermatophilaceae; genus Austwickia; species Austwickia sp. Next base: position 1,963,499 of record CP064985.1, read on the forward strand.
GCGGGGCTCAGGCAGTGGTCGGGATCACCGCCGGCTCGGGGTGAGCATGCCGGAGAGGGCCCCGCTGACCAGGCTGATGATCACGGACCCGAACACCGCGGGCCAGAACCCGCTCACCTGGAACCCCAACCCGAGCTGGCCCGCGAGCCACGCGGCGAGCTGAAGCATCAGCGCGTTGATGACCAGCAGGAACAGTCCCAGGGTCAGGATCACCAGGCAGCTCGTCACCGCCGTCACCAAGGGTTTGACGAGAGCGTTGACGGCCCCGATGAGCACCGCCACCCCCAGCAGGGTCAGCGCGACGGCCGCATTGTCGCGGCCGCTCACCTCGATTCCCGGGACCAGCCAGGCGGCCAGCCCGGTCGCGACGGCAACGGCGACGGTACGCACGATGAAGGCCACGCCCTCATCCTCACACGGCGCCGCGTCGGTGGATCCCTGTGGCACGGATCACGATTCGCGCGCGCCGCGGCCCCGATCCTGGACGGCCGCCGAGATGGTCCCTACCGTGAGGAGGGACTGCGCGATCAGCGGGCTCAAGGCATCGAGGGCCGGCTCGCCGGCTACGGGAGGGGATCGCGATGAGCGCACGGGGGACGCGGCGCGGCGCCGTGTCCGCCGCTGGGTTGTCCGGGGGGTCGCGGAGCCGCGTACGGCGTACGCCGGCGCTTCTCCTCGCCGCCACGGCGCTGGCCGGCCTCACCGCGGGTTGCTCCGGCGTCAGCCTCTCCAGCGCCTCGTCCTCGCCCAGCTCGGCCAAGTCGCCGGCCAGCTCCACGTCGACGTCAGCGGAGCCGACCAAGCCGCCCGCTCCACCGGATGCCACCCTGGCCGACCTGAGCGACATCGTGGTCCCCGCGTATTGCCAGCAGCCCCCCACCCGCCTGCACAACGGCACGATCGGCCCCACCTCGGAACCGTCGACGAGTCCGGGTGAGGGCGCCAGCAGTGCCAGGACGTCGACCAGTTCGGCGAGTACGGCCGGCTCCTCCGCGACCAGCTCAGGCGGCTCCGCGAACGCCTGGCGTCCGGGCCGGCCGCCGGGGGCGTCCCGGACGGGCGCATCGGGGTATGGCGAGCTGTCCATGACGGGCCCCGAGTCTCCCGTTCTGGCCGACGTCAACGGCGATGGGGCCAAGGAGGTCGTGGCGCAATACACCTGCAACGCAGGCGGCACGACGTGGCCGGCCATGGTGGTGATCGTCAAGCACGGCGGCGAGGTCATCGGCAACGTGAAGCTCGGCGACATTGCGAGGACCGACCACGCCCACGTCACCGCGTGGCGCCCCACGGACGGCGGGCTCGCCGTGGACTGGGTCGCCTACGAGGGGGAGGGTCACGACAAGCGACCGTTCGAGAACCTGCTGTCGTTGGGCGGTTCGACGCTGAGCTTCGCGCCCACCGAGCGCGGCCGGTCGCTGGGGCAGACCACGATCGTCGACGGGGCCGGGACCAGCTCGTTCGTCACGCCCACCGGCAAAATCGCATGCACCCTCGACGGGACGAAGGTGACCTGCGCCGCGTCGCAGCCCTCGTGGAAGCCGGAGGGGGACCCCGGGTGCGGGACCGTCGACGCGGTGGTGCTGCGCAACGGGACCGCGGCGTACGGCTGCACCTCCGGCGCCCCGTTCCGGGAGGCGGCGGGCAACACCGCGCCCCGTTGGCAGCGGCAGGGGTCGGATCCGACCATCCGGACCCAGTACGGCGAGGCGGCCGGCCTGGCCTTCGGGCGTACCCTCACGACCGGCCAGGTCACCTGTACGGCCGCCATGAGCGGTGTGACCTGCACCGACCCGCTGTCGGGGCACGGCTTCACGGTGACCGGCGACACGGCGCGCCTCTTCTAAGGGGCGCTGGGCCGGCCTTGAGGGATGGCCGATGGGGTGGGGCCGCCAAACTCGTCACTGCCGACGATCATTACCTCCTGTTTGGCGGCGCAGGCGCGCGCGGGACGGGGTATTGATCGTTGCGGGGAACGCCTCCACGGCGTCGGGTTCGGCCGCAGGGCAGCTCACGATTGGTCGATCGCCCCCCGCAATCGTGAGCGGCAACCGCGACCGTGAGCGCTCGCCGTGACGGTTGCGGTTACCGATGACGGTGGTGGTTGTCCCCGCAACCGTGAGTGTCAACCGCGACCACGAGCACTAACCCCATCCGTGAGCGCTCACCGCAACCGTGAGCGTCAATCGCGACCGTGAGCCGTTCGCGGGCCGTCCGAGTCAGGCGACGGTCAGGATCACCTTGCCGATGTGCTGGCCGTCCTCGAGGATCTGGTGGGCCCGCGCCGCCTCCTCGAGGGGAACCGTCTCGTGGACCAGCGGTACGACGCGGCCAGCCTCGACCAGCGGCCAGACGTGCTCGCGAACCGCGGCCACGATGGCAGCCTTCTCCTCGTCGGGCCGGGCCCGCAGCGAGGTCGCGATGACGGCGCCGCGCTTGGCCAGCAGTGCGCCGATGTTGAGCTCGGCCTTGGTGCCGCCCTGCATCCCGATGATCACCAGGCGCCCGTTGGTGGCGAGGGCCTTGATGTTGCGGTCCAGGTACTTCGCCCCGATCAGGTCGAGGATCACGTCCGCGCCTCGCCCACCAGTTGCCCGCCGGATCTCCTCGACGAAGTCCGCGTCCCGGTAGTTGATGAGGATCTCCGCGCCGAGCCCCCGGCAGGCCTCCAGCTTGGCGGTGCTGCTCGCGGTCACCGCGACCGTGGCTCCGACCTCGCGCGCGAGCTGGATCCCCATCGTGCCGATCCCGGACGACCCGCCGTGGAACAGCACCGTCTCGCCCGGCCGCAGGTGCGCGGTCATGAACACGTTGGACCACACCGTGCACGCGACCTCCGGCAGCGCGGCGGCCTCGACGAGACTGAGCCCGCTCGGCACGGGCAGCACCTGGCCGGCCGGCACGGCCACCTTCTCCGCGTAGCCGCCCCCCGCCAGCAACGCGGAGACCTCCTGGCCGACCCGCCAGGTGGTGACGTCCGCGCCCACGGCGGAGACGGTGCCCGCCACCTCCAGCCCGGGCAGCTCCGAGGCGCCGGGCGGCGGCGGGTAGAAGCCGCGGCGCTGCAGCAGGTCGGCGCGGTTGACGCCGGCGGCGGCTACGTCGATGACGATGTCCCCCGCGGCGGGCGAGGGGTCCTCGACCTCGTCAGGCACCAGTGCGTCGATGTTCTCGCCGGGGGTGGGAATCGTGATGGCCCGCATGGCATCACCTTAGGGCCGCGCCCCCGCGGCGAAGCGGCCCGGGCCGGGGCCCTCGATCAGCGGCGGCCGCTCACGCCGGGTCGCGGGTGTCCTGGTCGGCCTGCTCGTCGCGGCCGTCGCGGCCGGCGTGATCGGCGTGGTCGGCCGCCCGCGCCAGATCTTCCGCCGTGTCCACGTCCCAGGCGGCATGCGCCGGTACGGCGAGGGTGGCGCAGGTCAGGCCCGCCAACGTACGGCGTACCCCCACGTCCCGCGCACCCGCCGGCACCGCGGCACGAAGGCGCGCGGTGCGGTACGCCGCGAGCAGCGCCTGCTCCTCCCCCTCCCCATCGAGCGCGCGCACCCCATCGACGCTGGTCGGCTCGGCCGCGAGGGCGGCGACCAGCGCCGCGGCGGCCTCCCCCGCGAAGGGCAGGTCGCCGGCGAGCAGGACGACGTACGGCGTGGCGACCTGGGCCAATCCCGCAGCGATCCCCGCGACCGGGCCGCCGCCGGGGGGATCCTCCCGGGCCCACCGCACCGCCCTGGGCAGCGGCCGGGCCACCCCGACGCAGACCACGTCCCAGTCCGGCGGCAGCGTGCGGACGAGCCGGGCGAGGAGCGGCTCACCGTGGACCGGTGCCTGGGTCTTGTCGGTGCCCCCGAACCGTCGCGACTGACCCCCGCACAACACGATCGCGGTGGCCTGCGGCATGCCGTCCATTGTCCACAACCTGCGCTGACCTTCACGAACGGGGGACGGGCCGCAGTTACCATGACGCAAGACGCCGGGCGAGCGGCCGGCGCAAGCCCGCGGCCCGAACGCGCGTCACCCGACCGCGCCAGGGCAGCGTCTCAGAGCCGGAGGACCCATGTCGGACGAGCAGCGCCGCGACGAGCCGAGCGAGGGCGTCTATCCCGACGCGACCGCCCCCAGCGAACCGGGGGCGTTCGACGCCACCCGGCCGATGCCGCAGACGCCTCCGCCGTTGCCGCTGACGCCGCCCGGTGCCCCGCAGGGCCAGCAGTCCTGGGGCCAGCCCGGTTCCCCGCCGCCGAGCCAGTGGGCCCAGCAGCCGTCGCCCCAGGGTGAGTCCCCGCGGGGTGGCTGGGGTGAGCAGGGGCAGCAGGGCTACCCGCAGTGGCAGCAGTCCGGCCAGGGACAGCAGCCGTGGGGACAGCCCGGGCAGGGCGGGCCGGGCGGGCCGGGCGGACAGGGGCCCCAGCCGTGGGGCGACCAAGGGCGCGGGCAGCAGCCCTGGGGCCAGCCGCCTCAGCAGGGTCAGCCCCCGCACGGGCAGTCCCAGCCCGGTCAACCGCAGCAGGCTCCGTGGGGACAGCAGCCGCAGGGGCAGTGGCCGCAGCAGGCACCCGGTGCGTACGGCGCCTCGACCCAGCCGGGCCAGTGGGGTCAGCCCGGGCAGCAGAACCAGCCGGGGCAGCCCTATCAGCCCGGCCGGCCGGGCCCGTGGGGTCAACCGGGTCAGCCGGGTCAGCCGGGTCAACCGGGTCAGGCCGGAGCGTCGGCTCCCTGGGGTGCGCCCGCGACCAAGACCCGCAAGCCGATGAACGCCAAAGTCCTCGCCCTCCTGGCCGCGGGGTTGGTGTTGTTGATGCTCCTAGGGCTGCTGATCTACAGCCTCATCGGGCGGCAGCGGGCGACGGCCGCCTGCAACAACACGCAGTGCGAGCTCACGCTCATCCACGAGCGCGCGACCGTCAACCTCAAGACGGCCAAGGGCGAAAAGGTCATCTCCCAGCAGGGCATCGACGGGGACACCGCCAAGTACTCCGTCGACGGCACCGAGAGGTCCTGCAAGAAGGGCGAGTCCGCGCGCGTCGGCGACCTCAGCTTCACGTGCAGCGCGATCGAGGGGGACAAGCTCGTTCTCACCGTGAAGAACTGACCGGCAAGCGACCGGGCGCGGGGTCTGAACGCAGCGTCAGAGCGCGAGCGGCGCCCCCAGCCGCCGCGACACCTCGGCCGCCGCCGCGCGCAACCGCGCCACGATCCCGCCCGGACCGTCGCGGTCGGCCCGCAGGTGCCCGGTCCGCCAGGTCACCGCGACGGCGGCGACCGGGTGCCCGTGCCGGTCGAGCACGGGCACCCCGACCGACTCGAAACCGGGGGTGACGCTGCCGTTCTCGTGCGCGTACCCCGCCGTCCGCACCGCCGTCAGCGCCGCCCTCAGCCGGCTCGGTGAGTCGGGGCCCACGCCGTGCCGTTGGACGAACGCCGACCGGCCGGGAAACAACGCCCGTATCTGGGCCGGCGGCAGGGCCGCGAGCATCGCCAGCCCGCTGGCGGTCAGGTGCGCGGGCAGCCGGACGTCCACGTCGCTGACCAGCGCGGGCTCGCCCGAGGCGCGCTCCTCCACGACGTACAGCACCTGATTCCCGTGCAACACGGCGAGGTGACCCGTGTGGCCGAGCGCGTCGACGAGCCGCGCGATGACGGGCCGGCCGACGCGCGCGAGGGGCGCCTGCCGCGCATACGCCCAGCCGCGCCCGAACGCCGCCAACCCCAGCCCGTCCCGGCCGGTCTCGGGGACGTGCGTGACGAAACCCGCGTCGCCGAGGGCAGCGAGCAGCTTGTACGTCGTGCTCCGCGGGAGATCGAGGTCTCGCGCGATGGCTGCTGCGGGGAGGGGTTCGAGATGGCGGGCCAGGAGCCGCAGCACCGCGAGGGCCTGGACGGCAGCGGGCGGGTCGGGCGTTGCCGCCGGCGCCGCCCCGGCCGTCACACCTGGTCCTGGATCAGGGCCGTGTCGCGGCGGAAGAGGGGGTAGCCGCAGGCCGCGCCGCCGGAGTCGGCCGCGACCGCCCAGTTCGACAGCCGCCAGCCGAGCGATTCGACCGCGGCGATGCTCTCCGAGAACACCGCGACGTCGCCGTGCTCCGGAGGCGACCAGGCGCTGATCTTGAGCTTGGCGGCGAAGACCGGCAGGCCGCGCTCGTAGGCGTCGCGGGCCTGGGCCATCAGGTTGGCGAGATCCTTCTCTCGGCTCATGGGTCGAGGGTAGACCAGCCCAACCGGCGTCCCCGGACCGGAGCTACAGGCCCAGGGCTGCCCAGGCGAGCCGTCGCTGGTTGGTGCGGTGGGCCCCCCAGACCGCCCACAGGACGCAGAACGGCCAGAGCGCGGCGAGGCCGTGGCCTGCGGTGATGATGGCGACGGGGATGCTGATGAAGGTCATCACCAGGGTGCCGAAGATCGTGCCGTAGAGCATCCCGATCGGCGGGAAGATGAACGCCAGCAGGCCGGCGAGCAGCAGCGACTTCTGCCGGACGTAGCGCGGCCGGACCGGCCCGAAGGCGCTGCGGGCCCGGGACGCGCCGGGGCCACCCAGCACGACGCCCTCGAGGGGCGCGGAGCCCCGCCCCTGGTATCCGGGCGAGCGCGTGGGGGCGTCCTGGGGTCCGCCCTGGGCCTGGTAGGGCGGGATGGGCGAGGCAAAACGGGGCTCGGTCATCGGGCCTGATCAGCTCCTCCGCCGGGGCGGTGTCGCGGGGTGCGCGGCCGGGTGGCCGCGTCGCTATCGTCAACGCCGCGGGCGCCCGGTTTGATCCCGGAGCCACCGCCCGTACGGCGGCCCGCTGGCCGGCTCGGCCCTATCGACCGCGGCGCAGGCCGGCCAGCAGCGAACGGTCGCGGCGGACGCCCTCCGGCGCGTTCGTCGGCAGCGCCAGCGCGACCAGGCCGAAGACGAGGGCGGCGCCGTTGTAGGCGTAGGTCAGGTACTGGTACCACTGGTGCTGGCCCCACCCGGTCAGGGCGATGAAGACCAGGCTGACCGCGAACATGGTGCCCCAGACCCCGGCCAGCGAGCGCATCAGCAGCGTGCCGACGACGGTCACCCCGATGCAGGCAACCGCGGTGATGAGCGGCAGGCCCGGCACGGTGGTCTCGCTGGTGCCGAGGCCCGCCTTCGTGAAGGGCGCGTAGACGGCCGGGTCGGCGAGATACGGCCCGAAGATCAGCACCGCCGACGCCAGCCCGGCCGGGATCGCGGCCGTCAGCGCGGCGCGGCGACCGTAATGCCGCCAGAGCAGCACCAGCAGCGGGAGGGCGAGCACGGCGTAGATGAAGCGGTAGGAGAAGGCCAGCGCGAAGAGCAGCGCCGCCACGACGTACGCCGTCGTCCACCACCGGGACGCGCGATACCGCCCGGCGAGGAGGTACACGGCGGTGCCCGTCACGACCAGCGCGGCGCCGTTGACCCACCCGTCGGACTGGATGGCCAGCTCGAACCGGAACGCCGGGCTGAGGAAGAGCAGCGCCGCCGTCACGGCGCCGGCCCGGGCCCCGCACCACCAGGTCAGCCCGCCGATCAGGAGCGTGAACCAGACGAGGCCCTGCCAGTAGAGGTCGCCGTGGGTGAGCACGAACGGCACCGCCAGGAGCAGCCCGCCCACCATCGGGCTGATGGTGTTGCCGAGCTGGGTGTGCCGGTAGTACGGGTTGCGCCCGGCGAGGAGCTCCTCGGCCCCGTACTGCAACGCGGTCGCCCGGTCGGTGGCCGCCGCGTAGTGGCCGGCCGAGCCGCGATAGAAGACGTACGCCGCGAGCACGCACGCGACCGACCCGGCCAGCGCGAGCGCGGTCAGCCAGCGGCGCGATCCGAGTCGGTGCAGACCCCAGGCCGCCGCGAAGGCCGCCGCGCTGATCACGAGGGTGTACGCCGGGTTCCAGAACGGCCACCACAGCCGGCGGCCGAGGCCGTGCGGGACCGTGTCGCCGTACGACAGGTAGCCCACCGGCAGCCAGCTGAGGAACGCATACCCGAGGGCCACGCCGACGACCGCCCAGCCGCGCCAGCGCCGCCCGCGCAGCATCTCGGTCCTCACGCGGGACAGCGTAGCCGCGCCGATCCGGGGTCTCGCCGGCGAGACAGATCCGGGCGCGCCGGGGCGGTCCGGGGTCGCCGCGCGGGTTTCCATGAAAGGCATGAGCCGTACGCCGTTCGCCCCGCCCGGATCCACGCCGCCGGCCACGGTCGTCGTCGGCGCGGACGCGCCGCTGACGATCGAGGAGGTCGTCGCGGTGGCCCGCCACGACGCCCCGGTGCGGCTGGCCGAGCAGGCCCTGGCACGGATCCGGCGGACCCGAGCGGTCGTCGACGCGCTCGCGGACGACGACGTACCGCACTACGGCATCTCCACGGGTTTCGGCGCGCTGGCCACGACCTCGATCCCGCCGCACAAGCGAGCCCAGTTGCAGCGCAGCCTCATTCGCAGCCACGCCGCGGGCTCCGGCCCGGAGGTCGAGCGGGAGGTGGTCCGGGCGCTCATGCTGCTGCGACTGGCCACGCTGGCCACCGGGCGCACCGGCGTGCAGGAGCGGACGGCCACGACGTACGCCGCCCTCCTGAACGCGGGGATCACGCCGGTCGTGCGGGAGTACGGCAGCCTCGGCTGCTCGGGTGACCTCGCCCCGCTCGCTCACTGCGCGCTGGCCGCGATGGGGGAGGGCGAGGTGCGCGACGCGACCGGCGAGCTGCGGCCCGCGGCCCCGGCGCTGGCCGCCGCCGGCATCGCGCCGCTGGAGCTGCGCGAGAAGGAGGGCCTCGCGCTCATCAACGGCACCGACGGCATGCTCGGGATGCTCTGCCTGGCCATCGCGGACCTGACCGGGCTGCTGACGGCCGCCGACGTCGCCGCGGGGATGAGCGTCGAGGGACTGCTCGGCACCGACCACGTCTTCGCCGCGGACCTGCAGGCGCTGCGCCCGCACCCCGGCCAGGCCGCCTCCGCCGCCAACCTGCGGGCCATGCTGGCCGACAGCCCGATTCGGGCCAGCCACGCCACGGCGGCCTGCACCCGCGTGCAGGACGCCTACAGCCTGCGCTGCGCGCCGCAGGTGCACGGCGCGGCCCGGGACACCGTGGCCCACGCCCGGGTCGTGGCCGGTCGCGAGCTCGCTGCGGCCATCGACAACCCGGTCGTCACCCTCGGCGAGCGGGTGGAGTCGAACGGCAACTTCCACGGCGCGCCGCTCGGCTACGTCCTCGACTTCCTCGCGATCGTCGCCGCCGACGTGGCCAGCATGAGCGAACGACGGACGGACCGCTTCCTCGACCGGGCTCGCAACGCGGGCCTGCCGCCGTTCCTCGCGGACGACCCGGGGACGGACTCGGGGCACATGATCGCGCAGTACACGCAGGCGGCCATCGTCGCCGAGCTCAAGCGACTCGCCGCGCCGGCGAGCGTCGACTCGATCCCCAGCTCGGCCATGCAGGAGGACCACGTCTCGATGGGCTGGGCCGCCGCGCGCAAGCTGCGCCGCGCTGTGGACGGGCTGGGCCGGGTCCTGGCCATCGAGGCGCTCACCGCCGCGCGGGGGATCGAGTTGCGGGCGCCCCTGGTCCCGGGTCCGGCGGGGGCGGCCGCGGTCGCCGCGCTGCGCGCCGGCGGGTGGCCCGGGGCGGGCCCGGACCGGTGGTTGGCGCCGGAGATCGAGGACGCGTACGCCGTCGTCCGGTCCGGCGCGCTCGTCGGCGCCGTCGAGGCGGTCGTCGGCGTGCTCGCCTGACCCGCCTGGTGCGGCCGTTAAGATTTCGGACGTGACCGTCCCCGACGTCGAGCCGCTGGCTCCCGCCTCGACCACCGGCGACGCGCCCAGCCACCCCACCGCCGCGGGGGGACGCTCCCGCTGGGGTTCGCGGTTCGAGTTCTTCGCGATGAGCGCGGTCGGGGGTGCGATCCTGGCGGTGATCTGCGAGTACTTCCCCAGCATGACCCGCGGGTCCCTCTCCCTCGGCACCGGCGACCATGTGGTGCTCGCACCGCTCGGCATCCACTGGGCGGACCCGCAGGCCTTCGCCGGCGACTGGTTCATGCAGAACGCTCCCCAGCCGCACTGGCTGTTCGACTACCTCATCAAGTTCGGCTGGCAGTCCGGGCACCTGTCGCTGGTGCTCTTCGCCTACTGGGTCCTCGGCTGCTTCATCACCGGGATGGCGACCGCCGTCCTCGCGCGGCCGTGGGGGCGCGAGCACGCCTGGGGCGCGGTGCTCGCGTGCGGCCTCCTGTCGGGGATCATCCCGTTCGCCGTGGCCGGGTCCACGTGGATGGGCTACCCGTCGGCGGTCCCCAACATGCTCGGCGGGGCGCTGCTCTACCTGCTCTCGGCCTGCGTGATTGCCGGCCGCTACCGCTGGACGCTGGTGATCCTCCCGGTGCTGGCCGTGGTGCACGTGCAGATCGGCGCCATCGCGCTCGCGGTCAGCCTGCTCGGCGCCATCGCCTGTGTCCCGCTGCTGCGCAAGGTCCAGCCGCCGCGCGGCCGGGTCGGCCTCTACGCGGGCGTCTGGGTCCTTTCGGCCGTGATCGTCCTGGCCGAGATGAAGGCCCGATCGGTCGCCGCCGACCGCAAGGACTTCGTCGAGATCTGCGACAACTACATCCCCTACCACTGCTCGGCGAGCCAGTGGCCGGCCGCTTCCGTCGTCGCGGTGCTGGCCTGCTGCACGTTGACGCTGGCCTGCGCCGTCTACGTCCGCCCCGTGCGCCGCCCGATCTTCCTCGGCACCATCGGGGTGTGCGCGGTCGGCACGGTGATCGCCATGGTGCTCGACGGGCTGCACGTGCCCGTGCTGGGCGAGCTCATGCAGGCCCTCAACGGCTACCGGGTCGGCCTCGCGATGTACCCCTACGCCATGTGGGGACTGGTCCTGCCGTTCCTGCGCCCGGCGTTCACGCTCAAACGCCGCCTCGCCGTCGCCGTGGTGTGCGTGGCGATGCCCCTGTTCCACTCCGCGGGCACGGGCAAGATCGACTTCGGCCAGGGCAAGTTCCACTACAGCGCCACGGATCTGGCCCTGATCGCGGCGTACGTCGTGCTCGCGGTCGTCGCCGCCGGCGGGTTGCACCGGACGCACGAGCAGCGCCGCCGGTTCAACGGCGCCGTCCTCGCCGCGTTCTGCGTGTGGGTGCTGGTCGCAGCCTTCGGCACCGCCATGTACTTCCAGCGGCACCCGTCCGCCACGGTCTGGGGCGGCAAGGCGGGCGCGGCCTGGGGCGTGCAGGCGCGCAAGATCCTGCCCCCGGGTTCCCAATACCTGGCGTCGCCGTACAGCATCGGCTTCCGCCTCAACTCCCAGCGTGGCTCGGTCGTGGACTGCAAGAACATCCCGTACGGCGGCCCGGCGTACGGCGAGTGGAAGGAGCGGCTCGACGCGGTCGGCGGGTGGGAGCACTGCCTCCACGACACCTACTTCACGACGATGCCCGCCCGCGAACTCGTCGCGGTCGCGGACCGGTACGGCGCCGACGCCATCATCACCAAGGATGATGAGGGCCGCGACCAGGTGCGTGACCTGACCGCCCTGGGCTGGAGCTACTACCACGTCAAGGTCGACACCATCGACTCGGCGATCCTGCTGCGACCGGGGGTTGCGCCTGCGGATCCTGGCGTGAGGACGTCCAGTCCATGATGGAGCTGGTCAAGCGCGTCCTGCGGCACAGCGCCATGCGCTACCTCGTCGTCGGCGGCCTCAGCTTCGCCGTCAACGTGCTGCTCCTCAACATCCTGATCGTGCACCTGCACTGGGACCCCGAGCGGGTCGCGGCGCCCGCGGCGTTCCTGCTGACCTTCGGGGTGGCCTACACGCTGCAGCGCGTCTTCACGTTCCGCTCCGAGGCGGGCGTGAACGGATCGATGGCCCGCTACCTGGTGCTGGCCGGGGTGAACACCCTGGCCCAGATCCCCTTGCACGAGTTGGGCAGCGCGCTCGGCCTCGGCACCGCCCGCCGGCAGATCCTGGCCACCGGGATCATCACCGTCTGGAACTACTTCGCCTACCGGCACTGGGTGTACGTCGACCGGAGCCACCCCCTGCCCGCGGATGAGGAGACGGTGGCCTGGCACGAGCGGGCCGTACACCGTGTGCGGGTCGTGGCCAACATCGGGCCCAGCGGGGCCGCCACGTCAGGCGCCTCGAGCGCCTCGGGCCAAGACCAGTCGGGCGAGCCCGGTCCCACCCCGGACCCGGGGCGGGTGGCCTGATGAGCGAGCGACCGGCGCTGTCCGTCGTCGTCCCGGCCCATAACAGCGGGCCCGTCCTCGAGCACAGCGTGCAGACCCTGACCTGTGCGCTGGCCGACCTGCCCGGCGCCGAGGTGATCCTCGTGGAGAACGGGTCCCGGGACGGCACCTGGCGCCTCGCCCAGGACCTGGCCGCCCGCGCGTGGCTGGTTCCGGTGCAGGCCGTCCAGTCCGCGGTGGGACTGGGCAACGCGTACGCCGAGGGGGTGCGCCGCGCCACGGGCGACCTCGTGCTGCTGACGGCCGACGACCTGCCGTTCGGGATGACCGACGTGGCGGGCTGGGAGGCGGCCGGCTGCCCGGCGGGGATCGTCATCGGGTCCAAGGCGCACCGCGACTCCGTCGTACCGCGGGCGGTTCTGCGTCGGGTAATGACGTTCGTGTTCACCTGGCTGCGCCGGATCGTGCTGCGCCTCGACGTGGGCGACACGCAGGGCACGGTGTTCGTGCCGGCCGGCTGGGCGCGGGAGGTGCTGCCTCGGCTCGTCGAGGGCGGCTACCTGTTCTCCACCGAGCTGCTCTACGCGGCCCACCTGCAGGGGCTGCCCATCACCGAGGTGCCGATCACGCTGCGGGAGCGCGACGACGACGGCGGCACCCGCATCAAGGTCTCGGACGTGCTGGAGATGGCCCTGGGTCTGCTGCGGCTGCGCCGCCGGGCGGGTCAGCTCGGTCACGGGGCCGCCCGGTAACGGGAGTCACTCGCGTCCGGGCTGATCGGGGGTGCGCCGGGGCACGGCGGTTCGCGGGCCGCCCCACACGTCGTACAGTCGGGGCCGTGACCCGAGTCGTGACCGAGGTGCCGGACTGGCTGAGGGCCGTTCGCCCGGCGCTGGAGGCGGACGTCCCGCAGTGGTGGGAGCAGTTCGTGCCGCCGCCGCGGCCGCGGGTGCGTTCGGCCGTGCTGCTGCTCTTCGCGGGGCATCCGCGTGCGGACGACACGGTGGGCTACGACGTGGTGCTCACCCAACGCTCGGCGCACCTGCGCTCGCACGCCCACCAGGTCTCTTTTCCCGGGGGGAAGCTGGACCCCGGCGACGACGGGCCCATCGACGCGGCGCTGCGCGAGGCGGAGGAGGAGGTCGGGGTCGACCCGGCGAGCGTCACGGTGGTGGACATCCTGCCGGGGCTCTACATGTACCCCTCCCAGAACGCCGTCACGCCCGTGCTGGCCTGGTGGCGCGACCCGCACCCCATCGACGCCGTAGACGAGTTCGAGGTGGCCCGGGTGGTCCGCGCCGACCTGGACCACCTGTTGAACCCGGACTGTCGGTTCACGGCGAGCCTGCCCGACTACGGGTACAGCTCACCGGGATTCGAGGTCGACGGGCTCTACGTGTGGGGCTTCACCGCGATGCTGCTCGACCACGTGCTCACGCTGGGCGGCCTGAACCGCCCCTGGGATCGCGCGGACATCCGCCCCGTCCCGGACCGCTACCGCGACTGATCGGCTTAAACGCGAGTCGGCTCAACGCGAGTCGGCTCAGCGCGAGTCGGCCTGACGTGCGTCGGCGTCGCGCGCGCCGTCCTCGCGGGCCGCTTCCCGGCGTGCCGCGTCGGGGCTGGCCGAGCCGATCAGGCGCGTGCGCCGCTTCTCCTCCTTCGCCACGTCGTCGGCGGTGGAGTCGCCGTCCCCCTCGCCCGCCAGCTTCTTGGGCGAGACCCCCACGGCGGACAGTCCGCGGGCCAGCCCGGGGAACGTGTCGTGGCCCACCCAATAACTCACGGTGGTGTTGACGACGGCGAGGAACGGTACGGCGAACAGGGCGCCGACGATTCCCAACAGGAACGACCCGGTGCCGACGCCGAGGATCACGGCGAGCGGGTGCAGGGCCACCGCCTTGCTCATCAGCACCGGTTGCAGGATGTGGCCCTCGATCTGCTGGACGGCCAGGATGACGCCGAGCATGATCAGCGCCACGACGGGGCCCTTGACGAACAGCGCGACCAGGACGGCCAGGGCGCCGGAGACGAACGCGCCCACGATGGGGATGAACGAGGCGAAGAAGATGATCAGGGCCATCGGGATGAGCAGCGGGAGTCCGAGGGCCCAGGCGCCGAGCGTGATGAAGACCGCGTCGACCGCGGCCACCAGGCATTGGGTGCGCGCGTAGGCGCCCAGCGTGACGAATCCCCGCCGAAAGCCCTCGTGGAACGGCGCCTGGGCCTCCCGCGGCAGCAGCCGCACGATCCACGACCAGATCCGGTCGCCCTCGGAGAGGAAGAAGAACGTCGAGATCAGCGCGATGAGCGCGCCGGCGAAGAACTCCGTGGCGGTGCCACTCGCCCGCAGCGCCCCCCGCGAGAGGGTCTGGCTGTTCTCGGTGACCCACTCGCGGCCCGTCTGGATGTACTCCACGAGCTTGTCCCCGCCGATGTGCAGCGGGCCGTTCTGGAGCCACTCCGTGAGCCGGTCGACGCCGAGGTTGGCCTGCTGCACGAGGTCGGTCACGCCCGTCACCAGCTTGGTGCCCGCCAGCGAGAGCAGCCCGATGACGATGGCCAGGAAGGCGAGCACGGTGATGGCGGCGGCGGCGTGGCGCGGGAGCCCCAGCCGGTGGTTGAACAACACCCCGACGGGCATCAGGAGCCCGGTGAGCAGGGCGGCGACCGCGAGCGGAATGACGACGGTCGTCGTTGCCCCCAGGACCTGCAGCAGGCCCCACAGCGCGACGGCGATGACGATGACGCGCCACGCGTACCCCGCCGCCACCTGCAGCTGGAACGGGATGGCGGCGGCAGCGTCCCGACGTACGGGGGTGGCGTCCCGAAGGCTCGTCGCCGCGGGCGTCACCCGGCGAGCAGCGGCCGCGGTCGTGGCGGCAGGGCCGGCCGCGGTGCCGCGGGACGGAGGGGTACGACGAGCGGGGCGGCGGAAGAGGGGCATGACTCCTCAGTCGAGGTCGCGGTGTTCGGACGCGCCCAGTCTCGCACGCGCAGCCCGATCGCCGCCTCGCTCGACGGCCCCGCGGGTTAGAGGACGGTCATCCGCTGGGGGCTGATCTCCGCGCCGTTCTCGTCCTGCTCGACCAGGTAGACCATGGCGCCGTCGCGCTCGGCGTAGCACCCCTGCAGCTCACCGTCGATGAAGTGCAGCGCCGCCCCGTTGTCGGCGCCCCAGCCGGAGGGCAGCTGGCTGGTGTCGACGAACTCCTTGAACTGCGGCCGCCGGTCGGCCTCGCCGTCGAAGTGCGGGCAGAAGCTGCCCTCGACCAGGCCCAGGCCGTGCGGGAACGGCGAGATGCCCGCGCCGTAGCCGTCGGTGGTGCAGGCCTCGAACCACGCCGAGCCACCGGCGCCGGACCCTGCCAGGACCACGTTGCGGCTGGTGTCCAGGGCGATGTCCTGCAGCTTGCGGGACAGCCCGTGCGCCGCCCACAGGGCCATCATGTTGACGGTGTTGCCGCCGCCGACCAGGAACACATCGACCTCATCGAGCCGCGACAACGACGCCGCGGCGCCCTCCCACAGCGTGAGCACGCTGGTGCGGGCGTGGGCGTGGCTGTAGGCGTTCATGAACCGCGACACGTAGAGCCCGTTGTCACCCGACGCCGTCGGCACGAAGCAGACCAGCGGGTTGCTCGCGTCCGTCAGGGACAAGATGTAGCGGTCCAGACTCGTCGCGGCGTACCCCTCCGAACTGGAGAAGCCGCCGCCGCCCATCGCGACGATGTGTGTGGTCATGCGTCAGAACCTATCCCGCTTCAGGGGGCCAGCGGGGGCGAAGGAAGCCGTGGCCTGGGCCACCTCCCCGCGGGCCGTGGGCCACAATGGGGCCGTGTCCAACGGGAGGCTCGGGGGCCTGGCGTGCGCGGTCCTCGCGGCCGGCGGCCTCGGCGTGGGCAACGAGCTGACGTCGGGCGATGGCCGGCCGGGCTTCATGGTGGGGCTGAACGATCACGTGGTCCTCACGCCGTACGGCATCAACCGCGCCGACCCGACCGCCTTCGCCGGGGACTGGTTCACCCGCGAGGCACCCCAGCCGCACTGGCTGTTCGACGCGGTGGTCTGGGCGGGCCGCTCGGCGGGGAATCTGCCTGTCGCGTTGCTGCTCTACTACGTCGTCGCGCTGGGGGTCTTCGGCGTCGCGACGGCGCTGTTGGCGCGACGGTGGTGCGGCGGTACGCCGTGGCTGGCCGGCCTCGCGTCGCTGACGGTGGGACTGCTGTCGGCGTACCAGGCCGTCTATCTCGCCGGCACCAACACCCTGAACAGCCCGCTCGCGCTGCCCAACGTGCTCGGCGGCGCGCTGGGTTACCTGTTTCTGGCCGCCGCGCTGACCCGGCGGCGTTGGGCGCCGGCCGTGCTGCCGGTGGCGGCCGCGGCGCACATCCAGATGGGCGTGTTGGCCCTCGGGGCCGGGGCCCTGGTCTGGGGGTTCGACGTCTGGCGGTCCCGGGCGTGGCTGCGGACTCGACCCGGTCCGGCGCGACGGGGGTTGGCGGTGCCCGCGGCCTGGTGGGTGCTGGGCGCGCTCGTCGCGCTGGGGGGCATGCGGGCGCGGTCGGTGGGCAGCGACCCGGCGGCGTTCGTGGAGATCTGCGACCGGTACATCCCGTTCCACTGCGCGGCCCGCAGCTGGAGCCTGTGGCAGCTTCTCTCGACGGTCGCGGCGGCTGGGCTGTGCCTGCTGCTGGCGGCGGCGCTGCCCGGGGGTCGGGGCGGGCCGCGGCGGTATCTGCTGGCCGTCGGGGTGCCGGCGGTGCTGCTGGTGCTGGCGATGGCGGCGGACCGGCGCGGGGTGCCGGTGCTGGGGCGGGCGGTGCAGGCGTACAACGCCTACCGGGTGGGGAATCTGATCTTCCCGTTCGCCGTGTGGGGGGTGTTGACTCCGGTCCTCGTGCTGGTGGGGCGGGGGCGGCGGATCCGGTCCGGCACCGGGGTGCTGGCCAGGGTGACGGCGGGGGTGCTCGCGGCGGTCTGTGCCCTGGCGACGACGGTGTTCTACACGAGCCCCGGGGTGCCGGCCGGGATGAAGACCGGGTTCGTGGCCGACCGGCGGCTCACCGCGGCGGCGCTGGTCACGCTGGTGGTGCTGGTCGCCGTGCTGGGAGTGGCGGCGGTGGTCGGGTCGGGCCGCAGCGCGCCGGTACGGCGTCGGTGTGCCGGATCCGTGCTGGCCGTGCTGGCGGTCGGCGGGCTGCTGGTGGTGCGCTCGGCGGGGTTCACCGGCGCGGTGCCGGCGCCGCTGAGCTGGCCGGCCAGCGCCGCCGAGGGCGCGTGGGGCGCCCGGGCCCGGGCGGTCCTGGCCCCCGACGTACAGGTTCTGCTCAACCCCGCCCGCCCGCAGCTCAAGCTCGCGCTGGAGCGGGGGGTGGTGGTGGACTGCAAGGACCTGCCGTACGGTGGCGCGGCGTACCGCGAGTGGACCGCCCGGCTCGACGCCCTCGGCGGGTGGGCGCAGTGCGCGAGCTATTCGCCGGCGGCGTACGACGGGCTCAGCGGCGCCGCCCTCGACGCCGCGGCCAGGCGTTATGGGGCGAAGGCCATCGTGGTCGCGCACCGCGAGGGGGAGTCGTCCGGCCAAGCGGCCGAGCTGGTGGCGCGGGGTTACCGGCTGCACCGGGTAAGCGCCGACGGGACGGGGCTGGACACGGACGTCCTCGTGCGCTGAGCGCGGCTTTCTGCCCTGTCCCCGAGAGGACCCGTCTCACCGGGCCCGTCTCACCGGGCCCGTCTCACCTGGCCCGTCTCCCCGGGCCCGTCTCATCAGGCCCGTCTCATCAGGCCCGTCTGACCAGGCCCGCGCCTGCCCCACGGACCTGCTCTCCCGGGAGGAGGCGCCTCACCTGAGTGCGAGAGGACTCACGTACGTTCGCGAGTCCTCTCGCATGGAGGTGAGGCGCCTCACCTGGCGTCGGGGCGTCGGGGCGTCGGGGCGTCGGGGCGTCGGGGCGTCGGGCCGTCGGGCCGCCGGGGCGTGGGGTCGCCGGATGCGGCACCAGATCTGTCTGGGCAGTGCCCGCCGGCCCGCCAGCCCGCCAGCCCGCCGGCCCGCCAACCCGCCGACCCGGCGCGTGCCGGGTCAGAGGCCGGCCAGCAGGGCGCCGGGGCGCTCGACGCAGTCGGCGACGTACCGGATGAACCCGCCCGCCACCCCGCCGTCGCAGACCCGGTGGTCGAAGGTCAGCGACAGTTGGGTCACCGGCCGCACGGCCAGCGCGCCGCCCACCACCCATGGCTTGTCCACGATCCGTCCGACGCCGAGCATCCCGGCCTCGGGGTGGTTGATGATCGGGGTCGACCCGTCCACGCCGTACACGCCGTAGTTGTTCAGCGTGAACGTGCCGCCGGTCAGTTCGGCCGGGGTCAGCGTGCCGGCGCGGGCGCGCTCGACCAGGTCGCGCAGCGCGGCGGCCAGCTCGGTCGTGGTGAGCTGCTCGGCGTGGTGCACGACGGGTACGACGAGGCCGCGCGGCGAGTCCGCCGCGAACGACAGGTGGATCGAACCGAGGCGGACGATCTCGCCCGCGTCCAGGTCGACGCGCGCGTTGACCGCCGGGTAGCGGGTCAGCCCCGCCACGACGATGCGCGCGAGCAGCGCGAGGTAGCCGATCCGCGCCTCCGGCACGGTCGCCGCCAGGTCGTCCTTGAGCTGCCGCAACCCGGTCGCGTCGACGTCGACCCAGGTGGTGGCGTCGGGGATCTCCCGCCGCGACTGGGTGAGCTTGTCCGTGATGACCTTGCGAATCCCGGTGATCGGGATGCGCTCCTCGACCAGCCCACGACCGTTCGTGACCTGCGCTTTGGGTGCCATGGCACCAAACGTGCTGGTCGACGAACGGTCGCCTGTGGACAACGCTGGACCAGGTGCAGGCGCGGTGGCGATTGCCGCCTCCACGTCGCGCTTGGTGATGATCCCGCCGGGAGCGCTCGGGCGCACCCGGCGCAGGTCGATGCCGTGCTCCGCGGCCATCTTGCGCACCAGCGGGGAGATCACGCGTACGGCGTCGCCAGGGCGCGACCCCGGCGCCGTGCCCTCGGCCGACACCCGACCTCCCATGGTGGGCGTCCCAGCCGCAGGCCCAGACCCGGCCGGGCTCGCCGCCCCGAACGCGAACTCCCGCTGCGACGCCGCGTGCGCCGCCTGCCCGGGGGTCTCCTCGGCCCGGGCGGCCACCACCCGACGGCGCCGGCCGCGCTTGGCCTCCGAGGTCCCGTACCCGATCAGCACGTTGCCCGACCCGCCCCGCTCCTCGGTGACCGCCTCGGTCACCCGGGGGTCCCGCTCGGACTCGGGCGTCCCCGACGGCACCAGCGCCGACGCCTGATCCGCGCCACCTCCGCCGCCAGCCGAGTCGCCAGCGCCAGCACTCGCCGCGGTGGTCACGCTGATCAGCGGCGTGCCGACGTCCAGGACGGCTCCCGCGTCGCCGTACAGCTGGGCCACCACCCCGGCGTAGGGGCACGGCACCTCCACCTGGGCCTTCGCAGTCTCCACGGTGACCACCACCTGGTCGACGGCAACCGTGTCCCCCACCGCGACGGCCCACGAGATGATCTCCGCCTCGGTCAGGCCCTCGCCGAGGTCCGGCAGCAGGAAGGTCTGGGTGCCCATCAGCGGGGACCCCCGGCGCGGGCGCCCTCGACGTACCGCAGGTCCGGCTGGTCGTCCCACTGCAGCCGCGCGATGGCGTCCAGCACCCGCTCCACCCCAGGCAGGTGCACGTGCTCGAGTTTCGGTGGGGGATAGGGGATGTCGAGGCCCGCCACTCGCAGCACCGGCGCCGCCAGCGCGTGGAACGCCCGCTCCTGCACCCGCGCCGCGATCTCCGCGCCCACCCCGGCGAACCCCTGCGCCTCCTGCACCACCACGCAGCGCCCGGTGCGCCGCACGGAGTCCACCACGGTCGCGTCGTCGTACGGGGTGATCGTGCGCAGGTCCACGACCTCGACGGACCAACCCTCGTCCACGGCGGCCTCGGCCGCCTCCAGCGCGACCGGCAGCGACGGCCCGTACGCCACCAGCGTCACGTCATCCCCACGGCGCCGCACCGCCGCCCGCCCCGGCGGCAGCAGGTCCTGGCGGACCGCGAGGTCCTTCAGGTCGGTCTCTGCCTTCGACCAATACAGCCGTTTCGGCTCCAAAAAGACGACCGGATCGGGGGAATTGATCGCGGCGCGTAACAGCACGTACGCGTCCTCGACCGTCCCGGGGGTGTAGACCTGCAGGCCCGGGGTGTGCGCGTAGTACGCCTCCGACGAATCGCAGTGGTGCTCGACCCCGCCGATCCCGCCGGCGTAGGGCACCCGGATCACCATCGGCATCGACAGCCGCCCGCGGGTGCGATTGCGCATCTTCGCCACGTGCGAGGTGATCTGCTCGAACGCCGGATAGGCGAACGCGTCGAACTGCATCTCCACCACGGGCCGCAGCCCGGCCATGCACATCCCGATCGCGAACCCGACGATCCCGGACTCGGCCAGCGGCGTGTCGAAGCACCGGTCGTCGCCCAGGTCGCGGGCGATCCCGTCGGTGATCCGGAACACCCCGCCGGCCACGCCGACGTCCTCGCCAAAGACCGAGACGGTGTCGTCGGCAGCGAGCGCGTCGCGCAGCGCCTGGTTGAGCGCCGCCGCAAAGGTCACCTGCGCCATGTCAGTGCCCCTTCCGTACGTCGCCGCTGCGCGGCGCAGGGGGTACGTCGTCGCCCGCGCCACCCGAGCCCAATTCCGGCGCCTCGGCGGCGATCTCGGCCAGCACCATCGCCCGCTGCTCGGCCAGCTGCGGGGTCAGCGCCGCGTACACGTGGTCGAACATCGCCGCCGGCTCCACCGGCGGGTCCTCGTTCATCCGATCCCGCAGCGCCGCCGCCGCGGCCTCGCCCTCGGCCGTGATCGCCTCGATCGCCGCGTCGTCGAGCCGACCGATCGCGCGCAGGTAGGCCTCCAGCCGCACGACGGGGTCGCGCCCGCTCCACTCCTGCACCTCATCCGCGGTGCGGTAGCGCGTGGCGTCGTCGGCGTTCGTGTGCGCCTCCATCCGGTACGTGTGCAGCTCCACCAGCACCGGGCCCTTGCCCGACCGCGCCCAGTCGACCGCCTTGCCGACCACCGCCAGGACCGCGAGCGCGTCGTTGCCGTCGACCTGCTCGCACACGACGCCGTACCCGATGCCCTTGTACGCCAGGCTCGGTGCCGCGGTCTGCTTGGAGAGCGGCACGGAGATGGCCCAGCCGTTGTTCTGCACCACGAAGACGACTGGCGCCTTGAAGACGGCGGCGAAGTTCAGCGCCTCGTGGAAGTCGCCCTCACTGGTCGCGCCGTCGCCGATGAACGCCAGCGCCACCCGGTCGCGGCCCTGCCGCGCCTCGCCGTACGCGACGCCCGCCGCGTGCAGCAGCTGCGTCGACAGGGGTGTGCACTGCGGGGCGGTGTACGTCGCCGCGGGGTCGTAGCCGCAGTGCTGGTCGCCGCGCAGCAGGGTGAGCACCTCGACCGGGTCGATGCCGCGGGAGACGAGGGCGACGGAGTCGCGGTACGTCGGGAAGAACCAGTCGTCGGCGCGGATGCTGAGCACCGACCCGACCTGGCAGGCTTCCTGGCCGCGGGAGCTGGGGTAGACCGCCAGCCGACCCTGCTTGGTCAGCGCCGTGGCCTGGGTGTCGAAGCGCCGGCCCAGCACCATGCGGCGGTAACACTCCAGCGCCAGGTCGTCGGAGGGCGCCGTGTAGTCGTCGGTGTTGGGGGCGACCCGCTCGCCCTGCTCGTCGAGGAAGCGCACCGGCTCGGGAGCGGGGATCAGCCCGGCCTGGAACGGCGGGTGCGCCTCGTCGTGGGTGACGGCCTGGGCCGCCGCCTTGGCGGCGCGGGCGTTCGCGGCCGCGCGCTTGCTGGCCGGGGCGCGCTTGCTCGGCGCGGACGCCGCTGCCGTCTTCTTCGCGGGGGTGCTCACCATCGAGACGCCTTCCTGTCCGCGCGCGGCCGGGGCCGGGTGCCGGGCGCTGAGGTGTCCGGGGCGGCGAGCGGTGCGGCGGGGTCCGGGGGATCGGTGGTCTTGATGGTGGCGCGGATCGTACGCTCGGCTCAAGCAAACCCGGGAACGCGAGACAACTGGACCTCAGGAGGGCGGATGCGCGACCAGTCGTCGCCACCGCAGGTGCTGGACGCGACGGACCGGGCGATCGTCGCGGCGCTCGTGGACGACGGGCGGCTGTCCATGCGCGCCCTGGCCGAGCGGCTGCACATCAGCCGGGCCAACGCCTACGCCCGATTGGACCGCCTCCTGGAGGCCGGGGTGATCAACGGCTTCGCGGCGCGGGTGGCCCACGAGAAGGCGGGGCTGTCGACCACGGCGTACGTCTGTCTGTCCATCGAGCAGGACACCTGGCGCGAGGTGCGCGAGGCGGTGGCGGCGGTGCCGTACGTCGAGCACGTGGCCCTCGTCGCCGCCGACTTCGACGTGATCGCGCTGGTCCGGGCGCCGGACAATGCCACCCTTCGCGAGGTGGTGCTCGAACAGCTCCAGGCCATCAAGGGGGTGCGCAACTCGCGAACCTGGCTGGTCTTCGCCGACCACGAGACGCCGGGCCCTTGGCGCTCCGTGTCGGAGCGGCCGGGGCCCGCGGCGCCGAAGGTCAGCTGACCTCGTTGGGGTTGGCGGGGGCGTGGCCGGTGGACTTCGTGTAGTACTTCGTCCACTGCCGCGACGCCATCATCCGAGCCACCGCGATCACCGCACCGGACGCCACGGCCCAGGCGATGGCCTCCCAGAGCTCGGTGTCGGGGTCCTCGGGGTTGGCCGGCGGGTCGCTCGCCATGACGGCCTTCCAGCCCTTCTCGCTGACCTGCTTGGCCAGCGCGGCCGCGCCGATCGCGGCCCCCGTCCCGATGAGCTTGAACATCCGATCGTTCACGCCGAACTCCTTGTCGCGTCCTCACTGGTGCCCAGATCGCTGCCCAGTCTGCCAGGGCTATCGGGTCGCCGCGCGGCCGGGACGTGCGCTAACCTCGGCGTACACGACAGGGGAGCGCCCCACGGCGCTGAGAGTGCGGAATTCCGCAGACCCTCGCACCTGATCCGGTTCGCACCGGCGTAGGGAGTCGGGAATCTCAGTCGTACGTCGTCCGCGGCGTGCGCCTCCCCCGTTCGGGATCCCCAGGATGCCAACGGGAAGGAACGACACCATGACCACCACCACCTACACCCGCGACCGCGCTCTCGCGCGCGGCGGCCCGTTCGCCTGGCGGGCCGTCGACCTCGTCACCGCCGCGATCCTCGGGGTCGCGTTCGGGGTCGCCTTCATCGGCTGGGATTACCTGCTCAACACGCCGTGGTCCACGCTGACCGCGGGGTTCCCGCCCGCCAGCTCCCTCGCCCTGGGGGTGTGGCTGCTGCCCGCGGTCGCCGGCGCGCTGGTGATCCGCCGGCCCGGCGCGGCGCTGTTCGTCGAGATGGTCGCGGCGCTGCTGGAGTACCTGCTCGGCAACCCCTGGGGCCCCGGCGTTCTGATCTCCGGCCTGCTGCAGGGCCTCGGCGTCGAGGTGGCCTTCGCCCTGTTCCGGTGGCGGGGCTGGCGCCTGCCGCACGCCGTCATCGCGGGCGCGCTGGCCGCGGTGTTCGAGATCGTGCTCTACGAATGGTGGAGCTACGCGGCCGAGTACGCGTGGGGCTGGAAGCTCGCCGTGCTGGCCTTCTCGGTGATCTCCGGTGTGCTCGTGGCCGGCGTCGGCGCGCACTATCTCGTCCGGGCCCTGGCCCGGGCCGGCGCCCTGCGGGCGTTCCCGCCCGGCGCCGAGCTGGCGGCGGCCCCGGAGGACCCGGCGTACGACGCCTTCCCCGCGGCCCGCTGACCGCCATCCCCGCCATCCCCGCCGACCAGCCCCAGCCCGCCGTCACCGGCGGCGCGCTGGGCGCCACCCGCACCACCGGGTCCTCGCGGCCCGCGCAGAGCCCTCGCCCTGCCGCCGCCGCGGAGGCGCCCGCCCGGCTGACGACGCGCGGGCTGACGTTCACCCCGCTCGGCGCACGGGCGCCGGTCGTGCGCGAGCTCGATCTGGACGTCGCGCCGGGGGAGAAGGTGCTGCTCGTCGGGGCCAGCGGGTCGGGCAAGTCCACGCTGCTGCGGGCTCTCGCGGGCGTCCTGGCGGAGATCGACCCCGGCGACCTGCGTGGCGAGGTGCTGGTGGACGGGCGGCCCGTCGTCCCCGGTGACGGCCGGGTCGCCCTGGCGGTGCAGGATCCCGCCGACGCCCGGGTCGCCGGGCGGGTCGGGCGCGACGTGGCGTTCGGCCCCGAGAACCTCGGCCTGCCGCGATCCGCGATCCGCGAGCGCGTGGGGTGGGCGCTGGAGCTGGTGGGTTTCCCGTACGGTCCGGACCGACGCACCGACGCCCTCTCCGGCGGCGAGGCCCAGCGCCTCGCCCTGGCCGGGGTGCTGGCGATGCGACCAGGTGCGCTGCTGCTCGACGAGCCGACCGCGATGCTCGACGCGGACTCGGCGGCGACGGTGCGCGAGGCCGTACGCCGGGTCGTGGAGGCCTACGCCTGCACGCTCGTCGTGGTGGAGCACCGGCTGGAGGGCTGGGTCGACGTGGTGGACCGGCTCGTCGTCCTGGGCGACGGGGGGCGGGTCGTGGCCGACGGGCCGGTCGCGGCCGTGCTGCGCGATCGCCGCGACGACCTGCTGGCGCGGGGGATCTGGGTGCCGGGCGCGCCGGACCCGGAGCCCCGCGACGTACCGGCCGAGCTGGTGGCGCCGCTGGTCGCCGGCGGGTCCGGCGCGGCGGGTGATGCGGGTTCGGCGGCGGAGGCCCTCCTGCGCGCGGAGGGGGTCTCGCTGGCGCGGCGGCCGCGGACGGGGCTTTCCGTCGTACGCCGCGGGCAGGCGCCCGTTCTCGCCGTCGACGCCGTCGACCTGACCTGCGCCGCCGGTGCCATGCACGTGCTGCGCGGCGCCAGCGGGGCCGGCAAGTCGAGCCTGCTGGGCCTGTTGGCGGGGCTGGACCGGCCGACCAGCGGCCGCGTGATCGCGGCGCCGGCTTTGGCCCGGGGGGCGGGCGAGGCCCCCTACGCATGGACGTCGGCGCAGCTCGCCGACCGGATGGGCTGGGTGCCGCAGCGCGCCGAGCTGACGGTCCTGGGCGCGACGGTCGCCGACTCGATCCTGGCGACCTCCCGCGCGCTGGGTCGTGACGACCGGTGGGCGCAGACCCGGGCGCGTGGCCTGCTGGAGCTGCTGGGCCTGCTCCCGGCGGCGGGCCGCGACCCGCACCGGCTCTCCGGGGGGGAGCTGCGGCGGCTGGCCGTCGCGACCGGGCTGGCGCACGGGCCGGCCGTATTGGCGCTGGACGAGCCGACGGTCGGCCAGGACCGACACACGTGGGCGGCGGTCGCGGGGCTGGTTCGGGGGGCGGCGAATGCCGGTACGGCGGCGCCGGTGGCCACCCACGACGCGGCGCTGAGCGCGCTCGCCGACGTGACCACCGAGCTGAGTCGCGGCCGGGTGGCGCGGCGGTCAGGTGGTGCCGGATGAGCGGCCCGAACGGCGTGGACGGGGCGTACGGCGCGGACCGGGCGACCGGCGTGGACCGGGCGACCGGCACGAGCGACGAGCGTGGCGTGACCGGCGTGAGTGGCGGCGGGTGGGGCCCGATCGGGATGCTCGCGCGCTGCGGGCCGCTGGCTCTGCTGGGGGCCTCGTTCCTGCTGGTGGTGGGCGGCCTAGCCCTCTCCGGGCTGCGGCCGGCGCTGATCGCGTTCGGCGCCGAGATCGCGGTGCTGGTGCTGCTGGTCGGGCGGACGCCGTTCCCCTGGTGGCGGCTGCTGCCCGGGCTCCTGGCGTTTGCCTCGGTCGCCTGGTCGAACTGGCTGCTGGCGGTGCCGCGGTCGATCGACGCCGCAGTGGTGGCCGGGGTGCGGGTCGCTTATTTCGTGGTTCCGGGACTGGTCCTGGCCTCGTTCGTCGATCCGGCCGCGCTGGGGGATCATCTCGGCCAGCGGCTGCGCCTGCCGGCGCGTCCGGTGCTCGCCGCGGTGGCGGCGCTGCAGCGGGTCGATGCCTTCGGCGAGGACTGGGACACGCTACAGCGGTCCCGCCGGGCCCGCGGGCTCGGGCCCACGCGCTCGCCGGTGGCGCAGTTCGGGCACTACGCCCGGCTGACGTTCGCGCTGCTGGTCGAGGCGATCCGGCAGGCCGGGCGGATGACCGTCGCGATGGAGGCACGGGGCTATTCGGCGCCGGTGCGGACCGGGCGGCGGCGTACCTGGGCCGAACCCGCCCCGTGGACCCGCTGGGACACGGCTCTCATCCTTGTGGCGCTGGCCCTGGCCGCTCTGCCGACGATCCTGGCCGCGGCCGGGCCGTAGCCGGCCGCCGCCGCGACGGTCCAGGCGTGCGAAGGCCCCGTCCCGGTGAATCCAGCAACCGGAACGGGGCCTTGGCGTGGAGCGGGGTGTGCGTCGCTATATCGTCATCGTCCCCGTGGCGATCTGGTTGACGTGCCCGCCGACGAAGACCACGTCACCGTCCTGAACCTCCAGGTCGAGCACCGAGGGGCGGCCGACCGCGGCGCCCTGGTAGATCCGCCACTTGCCGGTCTCGCCGTGCGAGGACAGCCAGTGCCCGAGGTTGGCCGCGCCGGAACCGGTGGCCGCGACCTCCAAGACGCCGCCGCCGGGCCCGAAGAACATGCGGGAGACGATCGTGTCGTCGTCCTTGCGCGCCCACACATAGACCTGCGGCTCGCAGTTCAGCAGCATCGCGTAGCTGTGCAGCATCCGCGCGTCGAGGTGCGTCTTGTCGACGTCCGCGACGCTGTTCACGGGCAGGACGACCCCGGAGCGGCCCGAGTCGATGACCATGACCTCGTCGCTGATCGCGTTCATCTGCAGCCCCACCAGCGAGGCGAGGATCTGCGGGCTCGACTTGAGCTTGCGGGCCTCACCGGCGCGGGCCTGGATCCGCCAGTTGTCCTTGCCGTACGGCAGGATTGTCAGCGTCCCGGCGTCCGGCCCGCCGCTGAGCCGTAGCTCCTGGCGCGGGTGGCCGAGAATCTCGTCGATCACGTGCGCCGCGCCCAGCGCCGGGCTACCCGCGAGCCGCGCCTGCGGGTGCGAACCGACGTGGCGGATGTCCGCGCTCTGCCCGTCGATGCTGCGGACGAAGACCGTCTCCATCGTGAGCTGCTGGGCGATGGACGCCATGTCCTCATCGCTCACATCGGGGGCGTTGTCGAAGATGGCGACCGCGTTGCCGGAGAAGGGGTCGTTGCTCTCGGCAAACACGTTGATGAGTCGGAAGCTGAGGTCCATTCCTGCAGCCTATTGCCCCACCCGCCCCTGCGGAGCGGCAACGGTCGGGGCAGCTCGCGAGCGGTCAGCCCGCCCTGCGCAACGGGGCGGGAAGGGCCGCCGGGTGCACCGGCGCAACTCCGTGGGCAGCTGCCGCCGCCGGCGCACGATACCGGAACTCCGCGCGCGGACCCCGACCCCGAGCATGGCCTCGATGGCGGCGGCGCAGCGCGGGACCGCGGCCCCGTCGCCGTACGGGTTGACCGCGGTCGCCATCGCCTCGTACGCCGCAGGGTCATCGAGCAGGCGCCGCAGCTCGGCGTACACGTTCTCCTCGGACGTGCCCACCAGCCGCGCCGTACCCGCCTCGACCGCCTCCGGCCGCTCGGTCGTGTCCCGCGCGACGAGCACCGGCTTGCCCAGCCCGGGCCCCTCCTCCTGCAGGCCGCCCGAGTCGGTGACGACGATGGCGCACCGCGCGAGCTCGCCCACGAACGTCAGGTCCAACGGGTCGTGGACCTCGATCGTCGGCACGCCCGCGAACTCGGGCAGCACCGCACGGCGGACGGCGGGGTTGAGGTGCAGCGGCACCACGAACGTGACGTCCGGGCTCTCCAGGGCCACCCGGCGCAGCGCCCGCGCGATGCCGACCATGCGCTCGCCGAGGTTCTCGCGGCGGTGCAGGGTGACGAGCACGCGACGCCGTACGTCGGGTCCCGCGCCCTCCTCCGACGCCGCGCCCCCCGCACCCGCCGCGGCAGCGTCCTCGCGGAGCTGCGCCACCACCTGGGTCAGCGCGTCGATCACGGTGTTGCCGGTGACGACGATCCGCTCGGCGGGCACGTTCTCGGCGCGCAGCGCCGCGCGGTTGCGGGCCGTCGGCGCCAGGTGCAGCGTGGCCAGCCGCCCGATGAGCTGCCGGTTGGCCTCCTCCGGGAACGGCGAGGCCAGGTCGTCGGTGCGCAGGCCGGCCTCGAGGTGCACGACCGGTACGCCGGCATAGAACGCCGCCTGCGCCGCCGCGTTGGCCGTGGACGTGTCGCCGTGGACAACCACCGCGTCGGGACGGTCCGGGTTGCCCGCGGCGAGCAGCGGCGTGAGCCGCAGCAGGGTTTTGGCGACGATGGACTCGATGCCCTGACCGGGTTCGAAGAGCTCCAGGTCGTGCTCGGGGACGATGCCGAACACGTCGTTGACCTGCTGCAACATCTCGCGGTGTTGCCCGGTGACGCAGACGCTCACCCGGACGGCGCCGCGGGCGCGCAGCCCCAGCACGAGCGGCGCGGTCTTGATGGCCTCGGGCCGGGTGCCGTACACGAGCATCACGTGCGGCCGCTGGTCGCGGGTCATGCGGTCGCCTCCTGGCTGCGGGTCTGGACGGTACGGCGTCCGCCGGTGGCGATCCGCACCATCAGATACATCGACAGCCCGAAGAGGATGATGACCTCCAGGGATCCGAGGTAGCGGTGGCCCAGGTCGAAGCCCTGCTGGCCGTGCCAGCGCCACAGCACGACGAGGAGGGCGAGCCGCAGCTGGTTGGCCGCGGCGGCCACGGCCAGCGCGAAGCCGACCCCCACCCCGATGCGCCAGCCGGGGCTGCGGCGCAGCCACAGCAGGAGGGCCGCGCCGAGTGCGCCGAGCGGGACGAGCAGGACGATCGTCGAGCAGAGGGTCGTCAGCCGCATGCCGAGCATCGCGTCGGTGCCGATGCCGGTCCAGACGACGTCCTCGGCCGCCCCGGTGCCCGCGCCGAACAACGGGCGCAACGCGGCGGCGGTCCAGCTCGTCTCGGTCGGGACGAGGCGCGACCAGCACACCAGCAGGGTGGCGGCGACCGCCAGCAGGGCGGCGGCGCCGGTCAGGCGCAGCGCGCGGCGGGTGGTGCTCATCGGTGGGCTCGCGTCAGGGCGAGGTGGGCAGCGTTGGCAGGGTCGGCAGATTTGGCGGCGCGGCCGGTCGCGGTCGCGGTGGTGACGTGGGCGGTGCGTGGCCCTCCGGCGGGGCGCAGGGCCAGCCGCGGCGCGGCGGTCTCGACCGGGGACGGCGCGGGGGCCGACGCCGGAAGCTCGGCACCGACACCGGCCCCGGGAACGCCCGGTTGGGCGTCGGCGAGGCGGGCGGTCTTCTCCCAGCCGGTGCGGCCCTTGGCCAGCCGGTAGACGGAGGAGACGACGTAGATCTGCGGCAGGTACGAATACAGCCAGTAGCCCAGCCCGTGCGCCACGCAGCGCGCCGGCCCGAACCCGCGCTGGCGGCCGTAGATGACCCCCCAGGACGCGAACGGCGCGATCCCGGTGAGCAGCACGAGCGGCAGCACCCAGGCGGCGTTGGTGGCGAACGTGAGCAGGTCGGGGCTGCCGGCGATCCCGAGGGCCACGACGCCCACCGCGACCAGCGGCCAGACGACCATGCCGACGAGTTCCTGGAAGGGGGTCGAGAGGAAGTACGCCATCTCCAGCGTTGCGGCCGGCGTGATGTGCGGGCTGACGGCGACCTCGCGCAGGTAGCGCACGCACTGCATGCCGCGCTGGCACCACCGGGTGCGCTGCCGGATCAGGGCGCGCAGCGTGATCACGGCCTCCTGGCTGACGACGGCCTCGTGCAGGTAGCGGGTCTGCCAGCCGGCGAGCATGAGGTGCAGGCTGAGTTCGTAGTCCTCCAGCAGCGAGCCGTGCCAGGGCTGGCCACCCGCCCCGGCGCCGGTGGCGCCGATCGCGTCGAGCGCGGCGAGCCGGCTGAACTGGCCGTTGCCGCCGAGGCCCACCGAGAGGGTGTAGCCGCGCAGGACCTGCATCGCGGCGATCGTCGTGCGGAACTCGGCGTCCTGGAAGTCGCGCAGGATCCGCCCGAACCGGCTGGTCCCGTCGGGCGCGGCGAACATCTGCACCTGGCACTGGGCGGCGCCTACGGCGGGGTCGGCGAAGACGCCCGCCGCGTAGCCGAGCGCGTCCGGCGCCAGCACCCCTTCGGCGTCGACGACGCCGACGACGACGCGGCCGTGATCCACCGGCGTGGGCCGCTGCGTCAGCCACGCCGAGAGGGCACGGTACGCCGCGTTGAGCGCGTCGCCCTTGCCGGTCTGGGCCTCGGGGAGCGTACGGCGTACCAGGTGGACGTTCCCGTCCGCAGCGGCGGCGGCCGCGACGATGGCCGCGGTGTCGTCGTCGCTGGCGTCGTCGATGACCCAGACGTGCGCCTGTGGGAAGGACTCGCGCAGCCGGGCCAGGGAGGCGCCGATGACGGCCTGTTCGTTGCGGCAGGGGACGAAGAAGTGCCAGTCGTACGCCGTCGCGTCGCCGGTCGGGCCCGGGCGGTGCCGCAGGAAGGGCACGAGCATGAGCACGACGTACAGCAGGAACGAGGTGAGTAGGACGAACGCGAGGGCCTGCAGGTTAGGCGAGAGCGGACACGGGCGGCCTTCCGGTGATGGGTGCGATGCCGGAGGGGCGGCGAGTCTGAGGGAACGAATGCTGTAAATGTCTGCGTAAATCGGCGGTTCGGCAGGGGCGAACGGTACGCCGTGGGTGCGGGCTGCCGGCCGGGCGGTGGTGGCGCCCGGCCGGCGATGGCCTCTCAGCCGCCGTGGCGCCGCTTCACGATGCTCAGCATGAGCAGGCCCGCGCCGAGCAGCACGGCGCCGAGCAGCGCGAGCACGATGACCCCGGACCCCGTGACGGGCAGCAGGGTCGCGCCGCCGGCCGCGACGGTCGCGCCGCCGGTCAGGGTCGGCGTGGAGCTGGGAAGACCACCCGCGTACATCAGCGCACCTGCTCCTGGTTGCCCGGGCGGCGGCGGGTCACGAGGAACGCCGTACCGCCGGCCAGCGCGAGCGCCGCGGCGCCC
Organism: Austwickia sp.; assembly: GCA_016699675.1. Lineage (NCBI taxonomy): Bacteria > Bacillati > Actinomycetota > Actinomycetes > Micrococcales > Dermatophilaceae > Austwickia > Austwickia sp. The sequence goes on from CP064985.1 coordinate 1,994,802, forward strand.
CCCGCGAGCTTGGGGCCGGCGACCGGGATCGGCTCGGGGTCGGGGGCGTTGGTGACCTTGCCGCAGGTCACGATGCCGAGCGCGACGTCGCCGGTGATGGCCTCGGAGAGCAGCTTCTTCGGCACGTTGTAGTAGGTGTGCATGCCGATGACCTGCAGCTGGCCGTTGGCGAGGGTGGTCTGCTCGTTCCAGACGACCTTGATCTCCCACTTGTCGGTGGGCGCCGTGGTGCCGAAGGGCTTGCCGCCGGTGTAGTAGACGGTGGTGCCGGGCGCCGGCATGTTGCCGATGCCGGCGGGCACGGAGGCGTCGATCTGCACCGACCCGCTCGGGGTGCCCTTGGCGTCGCTCAGGCACTGCACGCGCAGCACGCTGGAGCTGGCCGAATACGTCTGAGCCCGGGTCGTTCCCGTCACCGGCGCGGCCAGTTTGACGTAGGCGCGGGTGTGGTACGGCGAGTCGGCGTACGACTGCGCCTCGACGTACTGCAGCCCCGTCGAGATGTTGGCGCGGCCGCTGCCGGTGAGCCCGATCTTGCCGATGCCCGCGTCGGTGACGGGGTTGGTGGCGCTGTTGGCGGTGGCCGCCGTGCCGCTGCTGCTGAACGGCGAGGTCTGGACGCCGAGGGTCCAGCCGGTGGCTGTGGCCGCGCCGGGCCCAGCCGCCGCGAGGGCGAGCGGGGCGGCGGCCAGCCCGGTGACGGTGACCACCGCGGTCGCGCCGAGCAGGCGCGAGATGCTGCGTTTCATGCGAGTACTCCTGGATCCGCCCGGAGGTTTCCGGGGCGAGTGGCGAGCCGATCCCTCCGGCCGCATCCGGGCAGGGCGGGGCCCCCGGCGGCATGACGGGACGAGGCCCACGGGGCGTGGGCGTGAAGATCGGTGAGGGCCGGATGCCGCGACTGCGGGCATTCGACCGGGCTTCCCCCGCGATGGCGCGAGGGCGCTAGAGCCGAGCTGGGATTGAAAAGACCGGGCGGCGATTCGCGCACCGGGCGGGCCGGCGAATGCGCTGCCGCTGCGGCGGTCAGGTCAGCCGGTGAGTAGCCCCGCGTCCGTACGCCGGAGCGGGCGCGACGAATGCGTCGCGTGAAACGTCAAGGCCATTCCCCGTGATGGCGGACATGCTTTTCCCCCAAGCATCGATGTCGATATCCCCCGCGGGAATCGTGGCCGCCGGCGTTTCCCGAATCCCCATCCGGGCCGACCGGGGCCGTGGCCCTCGATCGGGATGCCTGCGCCGCCGCATCCGACTACTCCACGGTAGCCTGAACGCGCGTCCCGGACAACCGTCCGGGGCTCATCTGGGATACAAGTCGGTGCTGGTCAGAGGCCTAAAGGGGCCGGAAATGCCACGAGGCGCGGCCCACCGGATCCCCATCCGGTGGGCCGCGCCTTCGTGGCCTTGCGACTGGCCGATCCGTCGGCCTGCGCTTTCCCCTGTGCCCGTCGCGCCTCTCCCCAGATGCGCCGCGGGCCGTGCTTCCCCAGAGTCCGTTCGCTCGTTCCCCAACGAGGGCCGGACGTTTTCTGTTTTCCCCAATGTCACCGCTGCAAGCGCCGCTCGATGCGGTGACGATCTTGTTCACGGAGGGTTTCCCCAGGCCGTGTGTCCATAGTCGGACGTCTGTCACGCACTGTCCACCCAAGGGTCTGCAAGGTTAGTCAAGGCATCGTAAAGTGTTAAGGATTTAATCTTCAATCGCCCTGTGTTCACAAGGGATTTGAGGTCAACTTACGAAACCCGGAACTTAATGAGCGATGTGAAGGCAGCTCACGGGGGCTCGCGCGGCGCCGGATATGTCCGATTCAGGCCGTCCGGACGGGGACCTCACGAACGGTCAGGATCTGCTCGGATCGACCGACGGCGCCCCGCTCGTCGTACAGCTTGGAGGACGTCAGCCCCACCCCGGTCTCCCCGAAGATGACCTCGGTGTCGAAGCCGACCCAGCCGGGCGTGGGATTGCGGAACAGGTGGATCGTGAGGTCCAGGTTCGGGAACATCCATTCGGCCGGATGCGCGCGCGTCGCAATGCCATTGGCCGTGTCGACCAGCGTGATGAAGCCCGCGACGGGGCTGGTCTCCTCGCCTGCCACCAGCGCCTTGTCGGTGCTGATCCAGGCCATGCCGCTGCCCGGCTGGTTGCCGGCCACGGTGCGGAAGTCCAGCGAGGCGATGTACCCGCCGTCCCAGGTGTCCGACCCGGGCCAGGGCTCGAGGGTGTCGGGCGCCGGGAGCCCGTCCCAGAAGCCGCCGGCCACCTCCGCGGTGTCCTGGCGCGACAGCCGCCACCCGGTGGCCCGCACGACGTCGCGTCCCAGGATGGTCATGGTGGCCTCGACCAGCTCAATCGTGCGGCCGGGCCGGATCGTCCGCACCGTGATGGCCGAGGGCGCGGCGGGGATGAGGCCGAGAATCTCGTACGTCACCCGGGACAGCTGCAGGTCAGGGCGCGGGTCGTGGGACTCCATGACGTGCGCGAGCAGGCCGGCCACCGGGGCCATGTGCTGCTCGTGGGCGTTCCAGGCGCCCTGCGTGTGCAGGGTCGGCATGTAGACCTCGTTGCCCAGCGGCGTGTAGTACGCCGGCGTGCTGGCGTCGAGTTCGGGCAGGTCGGCAGGCAGCGTCACGAGGGTCACGATGCCAGAGGTCCGACCGCGCCGTCGCGGCATCCCGGACGGCGTACGGTGAACGGTCGTTAATGCTGGCCTGGACGGTGCCCAAACCCGCCGTCGCTCACGACGGGTCCGCCGGGGACGTCTGGAGCGCGGGGTTGTAGCGCAGCGAGTTGGGCCGGCAGGCGCACTCGGTGGCGATCCGGATCGAGTCCGCGATCCGGCCCTCGCCGCGCAGCCGCTGCAGCGCCGGGACGACGCGGTCGCGCAGGTTCCACGGGTCGATCGTGTTGAGGTAGATCTTCGTGCCGCCCTCGAACCCGGCCAGGGTCGAGACCCGCCACTTCAGCCCCACCCGCCAGGGCATCGGCAGGTCCTGGTCCGGCGGCTGGTAGTGCCACTCCTCGTTGCACGGGATCTCCGGGCCGGTCGCGGCGTGGCAGGCGTGGATGAGGTCGGACATCCCGCGCTGCTCCGCGGCGGTGTGCTCCCAGGGTCGGCAGCGCGGCGAGGTCGAGTAAATCTCCAGGGTGGGGTAGCGGTGCCCGAACCCGGCGAAGGCCACCGCGTGCTCGTTCTCGGCCACGACGAGGTTGTGGTAGCCCGCGTAGTCGACGGCCATCTCGTTGTAGAGGTTGTGGTTCACGCGGAGGCGCTGCAGCTCCAGCTCGGTCTGCACGCCGCGTTCGTCGATGGCCACGAGCTGCTTGTGCAGGTGGTCGAAGCTGGCGCCGGCGGGCTTGAGCCAGTTCTGGAAGACGGCGACGTAACGGGCGTAGCGATTCGCGTCGTACAGGTCCCGCAGCGCGGTGATCGTGAAGGACGTGTACGCCGCGTGCTCGGCGGGGCTCAGGGTGCCCGAGCTGGCCAGCTGATCGTCGGTGGTGGCGCCGCTGACGTAGTGCCGCCTGGCGACGATCACGTCGTGGCCGCCCCCGAAGAAGCCGGCGCACTCGGCCAGCTTCTCGTCCTGGCTGCGGGCCGCCCACTCGGCGTCGGTGTGGCCGGCGGCCGACCAGCGCTGGTGCGCGACGCGCAGGACGTGCTCGCGACCGGCGGGCGAGGCCAGGTAGCGGCGGCGGTGCTCGTCGGCCTCGGGCGGCATGGTGTAGCCGTAGTTCTGGTGCCAGTAGTCGTAGGAGACGATCTCGAAGAGGTTCGGGATGCGCCGGAACTCGGCCACGGTGGCCCCGATGTCCTCGGCGTCGATCCGCCGCAGGATCCGCCAATGCTCGCTGTCCGCCCCGCCGTACCCGCCGCCCTCCCGGACCAGTCGGGCCTTCTCGGGGGGCGTCTCCAGGTAGCGGCACTCGCAGAAGGCGCAGTACCGGCCGTGATGGGTCGCGTCGAGGGGCCGCGGGTCGGGGTGCGGTACGCCGAGCGGGCGGTGGCCGCGGCCCGGGACGGTCCAGACCTCGGTGCCGGAGAACGGGTTGACCTGCTTGACGGTCCCGTCCGCCATGGTGGCGAGCGGGTCGGCCATCGGCGCGTACGGCTGGAGCACGCTCTCAGCCTAGGCGGGGCGCCCTTCGCTACATGCGGATGTCGGCGCGCGAGCGGCCGTGCGCGTCCAGCCAGGACACCGCCTTGACCATGAACTCGCCCGAATAGGGGTTGCGGTAGCCGGCGCGGCCCGCGTTCTGCTGCTGCAGCTCGGCAGCCGCGTTGCGCAGGTAGACGCTCGTGACCTCCTGGTGCGGGGCCAGGTTGCCGGTGCGCCGGTCCAGGGCGAGCTGCAGCGCGAACGCGCTCGCGGAACCCGGCCGGTCCGTGAAGCCCGGCTCGATCTTCTCGCCGGTCACCTCGCCGAGCATGTGCTTGTCGGAGTCCGTGAGATAGCGGTAGTCGTTGAGCACCGAGAAGCGATTCGCCTTGTCGGCGCGGGTCGCGGCGGTGGCGGCGGCGCGCTGGGAACGCTCCGGGGCCTCCTCGGGCCGCGTGCCCGACAGCGGGACGAGCTGCACCCGCGAGGAGCTGCTGGCGGACCCGACGGACGTCGCGGGGACGTTCTGCGACGGCGGAATTCTCATGGTGCTGCCTCCGGGGGGGGACGACGGCATGGCGGACTGACACCTGCCTCATCGACGGACTTGGTTGCCACTGAAGCTTTTTCGCGAAACGGCCCGAGTGGGCGCGCGCGGTCGCGCGGGATCGGGCAGGTCGCGGCGGGTGCCGGGGCCTCACGAGGGGCCGGCCGTCCGTCGGGGATACTGGGCACGCCATGCCGACCACGCAGCCCGAACGTCCCAACCTTCCCGATCGGCCCGAACTGCCGGATCAGCTCGATCAGCCTGCCGCCGCGACCGCCGGGGTAGCCCCGCCCGCGCCCGCCGGGGCAGCCCCGCCCGCGACCGCGCGGGCGCGGCTGCCCCGCGAGGTGTGGGTGCTGGTCGCCGCCGCGTTCTGCGTCGCCATTGGGTTCGGGTTCGTGTCGCCCGTGCTCCCGGCGTACGCGCGCAGTTTCGACGTCGGCATGCAGGCGGCGGCCGCGATCGTGAGCGTTTTCGCGCTGATGCGCCTGGTGTTCGCGCCGGCCGGCGGGGCGCTGATCGGGCGCTTCGGGGAGCGCGCGATCTACATGACCGGCCTCGTCGTGGTCGCTCTGTCGACCGGGGCGTGCGCGCTCGCCAACGACTACTGGCACCTGCTGCTCTACCGCGGGCTCGGCGGCATCGGCTCCACGATGTTCACGGTCTCGGGCGTGGCGCTGCTCGTGCGGCTCGCGCCGCCGACGCTGCGCGGGCGGGTGGCCAGCCTGTACGGCGCCGGCTTCCTCGTCGGCAGCATCCTCGGGCCGGTGCTCGGGAGCCTGATGCTTGGGCTCGGCTACCGGACGCCGTTCGTCATCTACATGGTCACGCTGTTGGCCGCGGCGGGCGTGGTGGCGGCGTTCCTGTCGGGTACGTCGTTGCGGCCGGCGCCCGGGAGCACGCCGCTGCCGGTGATGACGCTAGGGGAGGCGATGGGGGACGGGGCGTACCGGGCCTTGCTCGTGTCCGGATTCGCCAACGGCTGGGCCAACTTCGGCGTCCGGGTCGCGCTGTTGCCGCTGTTCGCGGCCGTCACCCCCGGGCTGGGCATCGCCTGGGCCGGCATCGCGCTGACGGTGTTTGCGGTGGGAAACGGGCTGGCGCTCACCCTGGCCGGGCGGGCCGTGGACGAGGTGGGGCGCAAACCGTTCCTGATAGGGGGGTTGCTCGTCAACGGGTTGGCGACCTCTGCCATGGGCTTCTTCCCGCACCCGGCCGTGCTCGTGGCGGTTTCGCTGGTGGCCGGGTTGGGGGCGGGAGTCCTCAACCCCGCGCAGCAGGCCGCGGTCGCCGACGTCGTCGGCAACGAGCGGTCCGGCGGGAAGGTGGTGGCGGCGTACCAGATGGCCCAGGACGCCGGCGCGATCGTCGGCCCGATCCTCGCGGGGCGCATCGCGGATTCCTGGGGTTTCGGCTGGGCGTTCGCCCTCACCGGCGTCCTGACCTGCGCGGCGCTAGTCGCCTGGCTCCCAGCGCGCGAGACGCTGCCGCGCCACGGCTGACCCGGGCTGGCCGGCGAAGAGCGAGCGGCTGGCTGCGATTCCCGCCCGTCACCCGTCGCCCGTCGCCCGTCACCCGCGACGACCAATAACCCGCGCATCCGCCGGCTTCGGGCCGGCAGCGGAGGTATTGATCGTCGCGCGTGACGCCGCACCGTTCCGTACCCCTACCCGTGCCGGGCATCCGCCGGTTTCGGGCCGGCAGCGGAGGTATTGATCGTCGCGCGTGACGCCGGCCCGGCCCCATACCCGGTGTACTCGCACCGAAGCCCGGCCCGGCGCGTCGAAGCCCAGCCCTGCACACCGAGTGACCGTTCGTGACCTGCACGTTAGGTGCCATGGCACCCAAAGCGCAGGTCACGAACGGTCGGTCGAGCCGGGTGTTGCGATTGGCTGAACGGGGTCAGCGGGTGGCGCGGCTGGTCGGCGTGGCGGGCGCCGAGCCGGTCGCCGTGGGCGCGACCGTGGTGGTGCTGAGCCCGGCCATCGACTGACCGATCTCGTAGGCGTCGATCAGCCACGGGTGCTCGGCGTCGCCCTTGACGAGCAGCAGCTTGTATGTGCGCTTGAGGATCCGGTCCTGCCTGCGCCCGGCGCCGTCGACCATGTGGGTGATCAGCCCGGTCTCGAACCCCATGCCGAGGCGATTGACCCCGTCGCTGCCCTTCACGACCCAGGTGACCGGCTTGCCGACGGCGAAGTCCGTCGCGCGAGCCGAGGCCGCGGGGTCGAACTTCAGCCCGTCGCGGTCGCCCCACGCGAGGGTCGTCAGCGCGGAGATGCGTCGGCCGCTGGCGCCGGCGATGTCCTGCGACTTCACGAGCTCCGCCACGTCCTTGTCCCACTGGGTCTTGAGGGCGGGGGAGAGGTACGGCGCCACGAACGCGAAGTCGTTCGTGGTGTAGCCGGTCTTCTTGGCGGCCAGGTCCGTGAAGCCGATATCCCGGACGGTGCCGCCGGTGAGGCAATAAGCCTGGGCGACGCCTGAGGCGGTGAACACTTCGGGCGCCTCGCCGGTGACCTGGTCCGTCCACTGCGCGGGATCGCAGGCCATGGCGGCGGAGGCGGCCGACGGTCCGGTTGCACCCGGCGTTTCGGACGCGGCGGCCGTGCCGCTCGTGGTCGGGCTGGCGGCGCTGCTCGAGGCGGCAGCGGTGGGGGTCGTGGCCGGGGCGGGCGGCGCCTGGGTCAGCAGGGCGCCCACCGTGGGGACCGTGAGCGCGAGGCCTCCCGCCACGACCGCGAGCGCGCCTCCGGCGTAGGCCACCTTGGCCCAGCGCGGCGTCACCTTGCGCGGCTGCTTGGGGTGGGACGCCCGCCCGTCGTGCTGCGGGCGGCCCGCCGCGCCGGGGGGCGCCTTCCTGGAGGACGGCGTGGATGTTGAGGACGTTGGGGATGCCGAGGAGGGCACGGACGGGACAGCCGGCGCCGCTGGCGGAGTGCGCGGTGAGGTTGCGGGGGCGGCCGCCAGCGACGAGGTGGCGTCGGTTCCGAGCGGCCCGCGGTTGGTCTGGGCCGCCAGGCGCGCCGCCCGAACCGCGCTGGATTCCCGCTGCTCGGCGGCGGCGCGGACCGCCGCCAGGCGCGCCGCGGCGACCTTGTCCGCGGCGATCTTCTCGGCCGCCCGCCGCTCGCGGTCGGCCCGGGTCGCCGGAGACGCGGCGCTCTGGCCGATCGCCTTGCGGGGGCGCGCGAGGCGTTCCGCCGCCGCCTGCGCGGCAAGCAGCTGCAACCGGGCCGCGGCCGCGGCGGGGTCTTCGTCGTCGACAAGTTCGGCGAGCGGCGGGTCCGCCGGCTTCGCTCCGGTCGCAGAGGCTGCCGAGGCCGCGCTGGTCATCGAGGCCGCGCCGGTCGTCGACTTCGCGCCGGTCGAAGAGTCCGGGGCGTCCGGCGTCGCGGGGATGCGCGCCGCGATCGGAGCGCCTGCCGGGGCCGGAGCGTCCCCCGGGGTCGGTGTGCTCGGCAGCGCCGGCGTGGGGGCGGCCCCGCCGGCAGCGCCGAAAGGCGCCACCGGGGGATCGTCGGTCTGTGGCGCCCCGCCGTACGCGCGATGCGCCACGTGCCGCGACGGGCCCGACTCGCCGCCGGGACCGGGGTCGCGACGATCCGGGCGAGGCGCGTCGGCGGAGTCCGCGCCTGGCGACCCGGCCGGAACCGGCGGCTCGGACGTCGTCGGTCCCGGGTCCGGGTCCGCGGGAAGCGCGTCGTCGGCGTCGGGGAACGGAAGGGTCGGTACGTCGGGCGCGGCCGGGGTGGCCACCGACTCAGATGCGGGCATCGGCTCGGGCTGCGCCCGATCAGGCGTCGGGGCGGGCGGTTCCTCGACGTACTCCGCGAGGACGGCGTCCTCGATGTCGGGGTACGCGCGGACGCCGTACGGTCGGGGATCGTACGGGCCGGTCAGCGCCTGCGCCCACGGCTCGGGCGCGGCGGCCGGTGGCTGCGCGCCGTGCCACTGCTCGGCCTGCAGCCGGCGGCGGCGCTCGGCGCGGGTCTCGCCCAGGTACGGCTCGTCGGCGCGCGAAGTCATGTGTCCCTCCCGGCGACTGTCGGGGCCCGGATGCCGTTCGCTCTCAGTCGCCGTCCTCGGGGTTCCTATCGGCCGCCGCCCCGGTTCGGTTAGCCGCGCGGGGCCGGTCGCGCGGCCACACGCCCGCTGAATCGCCTTGTGCGCCAGCAGACGTCGTGGCGAGAGGACGCGCCGAGCCGACCGCGCCGCGGGTGCGCGAGGATGGGCCCATGACTGCCGACCAGAGCGCTGGAGCCGACGCAATCGCCGTCCCGGAGGACATCCTGGCGCTGGCTCGGAGCGCCCGGCGGGTCGTCGTCCTCTCCGGGGCGGGCATGTCGGACGAGAGCGGGGTGCCGACGTTCCGGGACGCCCACACGGGACTGTGGGAGAAGTTCGACGCGGACTCCCTCGTGACCCGCGAGGCGTGGGAAGAGGACCCCGACCTGGTCTGGGGCTGGCACTGGTGGCTCGCCCGCCTGGTGCGGGCGGTGCAGCCGCACGCCGGCCATGCCGCCCTCGCGGACTGGGCGCGGCGGGTCCGGGTCGACGTGATCACCCAGAACGTCGACGACCTGCACGAACGGGCGGGCTCGGAGGTGCTCGCCCACCTGCACGGCAACCTCTTCACGTTCTCCTGCCACGACTGCGACGCCGGCTACGACCTCGAGGTGACGCCCCTGGAGGAGGGGGAGGCGATGCCCGAGCGGATCGACCCGCCCGCGTGCCCGGACTGCGGCGGCAACGTGCGCCACGACATCGTCCTGTTCGGGGAGCGCCTCCCCGCGGGGGCCTTCGACACGGCGCTCGACGCCCTGCTGGCGGCGGACCTGTGCCTGGTCGTCGGCACGTCGGGCATCGTCCAACCGGCCGGCGCCCTGCCCGACATCGCGCGCGGCCACGGCGTACCCGTCGTTGAGATCAACCCCAACGACACCGCGCTGTCCTGGGGCGTCGACCACGTCTGGCGGGAGACCGCCGGGCGCGCGCTACCGGCGCTGGTCGCCGCGGTGCTGGCGGCCGACCCGGCCTGACCCCCAGTCACCGCACGGGGCCGCGCCGCGTCACCAGCGGCCGGTGACGACCGTGCCCTGGTGGTACGCCGAGACCCACGCGCCGCCGACTGCCTCGCTCGGAAGGGCGCTCGAATCGGGATTGCCCGCTGTCTCGCCTCGCCGCCAGATCGTCGCGCGCCGGGTCCGCCGTTCGCCCTGGATGAGCAGGTAGGTGAGCAGGTATACGCCCGGGCCCAGCTCGCGCAGCTCCTCCTCGGCGGTGGCCCACGGCGGGTCGGTGCCCAGGTCGCCGTAGGCGCTCGGGTCGCCGGCTGCGCGACGCCGTACGACGTCCCAGATCACGTCCACGTCGAAGCTACCGCCCGAGGCGCCGACCTCCCAGTACCCGGCGACGACGCCAGACTCGAACTGCTCGCGCGACGTCCCCGGCCCCGGGAAGTGCAGCAGCCGCTCCCGGGCCATCAGCTCGGTGCGCAGCGCGTCGGGCGCGGTGGGTACGTCGTACGGGTCCATCGACCTATCCCAGCACGGGCTGGGGCAGTCCCGCTTCGAGCAGCTCGAAGACGGTGTCGAGGTCGGCCCGCATGTCGTCGCTGGTCGTGGCGTGGCGGGACCGGCGCTGCGCGAGGGCGGTGCCGACGGCGGCCAGGGCGACAGCGACGACGAGGCGGGGGTAGGGGTCGACGTCGGGGTCGACGCCGACCCGCCGCGCCACCGACGCGGTGAGCGACTCCTGCAGGTTGCGGCTCACGCCGGCCATCGCCACAGCCAGCTCCGGGTGCTGGACCATGAGGCGCTTGGTGTGCCGGCGCAGCTCGGGCTCGGCCGCGGTCGCGACCAGGTGCTCGGTGAGGACCGCCCGCAGGGCCGCGGGCGGCGGCTCGTCGGCCGGCCGGTCATCGAACGCGTCGGCCAACCGATCGGCGAGGTCGGGCGGGGCGCCGACCAGCGCGGCCTCCTTGGTGGGGAAGTAGTTGAAGAACGTCCGCGGCGAAACCTCGGCCGCCGCGGCGATGTCGTCGACCGTGACCGCCTCGACGCCCCGAGCCACGGCCAGCCGGAGCGCCTCCAGGTGGATGCGGCGCCGGGTCTCGCGCTTCTTGCGTTCCCGCAGGCCCTCGTCGCTCACGGCGCCTCCTCTCCGGGTCTGGTCGTCGTCACGCGCCCCCAGTGTGCCGGAATAACTGCAGGCACTGCAAAGTTGCAGCGACTGCAAATTTCTCCGTACCCTGATCGGGTGCGCCACCGCGCCCGCCGTACCGAATTTCGTTGCAGGAGGACCCCGTGAGCGCCGCCGCGCCCGAGACCACCCCGACCGAGGTCGGCGCCGCCGACGCGCCGTACCGGTTGAGCCCTGAGCACCGCCGGGTGTTCATCGGCCTAATGATCGGCATGTTCGTGGCCTCGGTCAGCCAGACCATCGTCGGGCCGGCCATGCCGCGGATCGTCGCCGAGCTGGGCGGCATGGACCACTACAGCTGGATCGCCGTGGCCGCGATGCTCGTCTCCGCGGTCACCGTGCCGATCGTGGGGAAGCTGTCGGACCTGTACGGGCGGCGCGCGTTTTATCTCGGCGGCCTCGTGACGTTCATGGTGGGCTCGCTGGTGGCCTGGCAGGCGCAGAACTTCGGCATGCTCGTCGCCGCCCGGGCCATCCAGGGCCTCGGCATGGGCACGCTGATGCCGCTGTCGCAGACGATCATCGGCGACATCATCCCGCCGCGGCAGCGTGGCAAGTACCAGGGCCTGATGGGCTCGGTGTTCGGCCTGACCTCGGTCGCGGGGCCGCTCGCGGGTGGCTGGATCACCGACACCTGGGGCTGGCGCTACCTCTTCCTCGTCTCGATCCCGTTCGGGATCGTCGCGCTGTTCGTCATCGGCGCCTTCCTCAAGCTCGACCAGCCGCGCCGCGAGGCCAAGATCGACGTGGCCGGCATCTGCACCCTGACCGTCGGCCTCGTGCTCACCCTGCTGGCCACGAGCTTCGGCGGGTCCACCTGGGCGTGGGGCTCGGTCGAGGTCATCACGTCGTACGTCGTGGGCACGCTCTTCCTCGTCGCCTTCGTGTTCATCGAGCGCCGCGCCGAGGAGCCGGTCCTGCCGCTGCGGCTGTTCCGCAACCGGACCTTCACGCTGTCCGTGCTGGCGTCGTTCTTCATCTCGATGATGATGTTCGGGGCGATCATCTACATCCCCGTCTACGCGCAGGGCGTCCTCGGCGTCAGCGCCACCAACTCGGGCCTCATCCTCATGCCGCTCATGGTGGCGCTCGTGGTGGTCGGCATCCTCGGCGGCATGATCATCACCCGGACCGGCCGCTACAAGGAGCTGTGCGTCCTCGGCGTCGTCGTCATGGGCGTGGGCTACTCCCTGCTGACCCGGATGGGGTACGACTCCACCCAGACCCAGCTGACCCTCGCCATGGCCGTCGTCGGCGTCGGGCTCGGCGCGTGCATGCAGGTGTTCACGCTCGTCGTGCAGAACAACCTGATGCGCGCCGACATGGGCGTCGGCACCGCCGCCGTCCAGTTCTTCCGCAACGTGGGCTCGACGGTCGGCATCGCCGTCTTCGGCACGATCATGACCACGCGGATGCCCGGCGCGATCGCCACCCACCTGCCGCCGCAGGTCGCCGCGCAGATGAAGCCGGGCTCGGTCAACGCCGGTTCGGTGCTCGATCCGGGCGCGCTCGCGAAGCTGCCGCCGGTGGTGGCAGAGGCCGTACGTCGTGGGCTCGCCGACTCCCTGCACGACGTCTTCCTGGCCGCCCTGCCGCTGGCCGCCGTGGCGCTCGTGCTGACGCTCGGCATCAAGGCGATGCCGCTGCGCGACACGATCCACTCGGCCGAGGACACCGGCCGGGAGATGCTCGACGCGATGGGCTCGGCGTCGCCGACCGGGGACGGCCTGGTGCCGGCGCTGGGCCGGGACTCCGCGCCGTCGCGGACGAAGGAGCGCCTGCTCGGCGTACAGCTCGGCCTCCTCGCTGACGAGGCGCAGCGCGGCGACCGGCCGCTGCTCGCCCAGGCCATCGCGGACCTGGGGGACGGCGACCTGGAGCGCGGGGTGGCGCTGCTGGGGCGGACCGCGGTGATGCTGACCACCGAGGACGTGGACACGGCGGCCAAGGCGGAGAAGTACGCCGCCGAGGTCGTCGCCCGAGGGGAACGGCCGGGCGGGGTGCTGTCCGAGGACCTGCGGCGTACGCTGGCGACCGCCTCCGCGCGGCAGGCCGAGGACCTGGTGCTGACGACCGTGGAGCCGCGGGTGCTGGACCGGTACGAGGGGGTCGACTTCCAGAGCCTGTTCTCGGTCAACACGGACCTGACGGCGGCACTGATGCTGGACATCCGCCGGATGCGGGACATGCTGGCGACCTGACCCCTCGCAACCACGGTTGCGGGGCCCGTTACCACGACCGCCCTCCGAGGGGCAGAAACCGGCACCATGGTTGCGGAGACCGTCACCATGGTGACCGGGAATCGGCTCAGGTCGCCCAGGCCGGCCAGCGGCTCGGGGGGTCCTCCCCGACGGCGGCGGCCGCGAGGTCGTTGAGCAGCGAGGATCCCCGGTCGTAGTACGACTCGTGGCCCATGTTGAGCCGGGTCCAGGTCCGGCCACCGTCGGGGTACGACGCCAGATGCGGCACCGCCCCCAGCAGCTTGACGCCCGGCATCTTGGCCACGTCCGGCCCGAAGATCTGCAGCCGCGTCACGATGTCGCCGGTGGCGACCGCGGCGTACAGCTTGCCCTCCGGCAGCAGCAGCTTGTCCACGGTGTCGGTGAACAGCCCCGGGCAGCCGGTGATGATCGCGGCGTCGAACACGTCGGTCTCCTGCATGGCCAGCCCGAGCACGGAGGCGCCGTAGCTGTGTCCGGAGGCCACCAGCCGGACGTGCGGCCCGACCAGCGCGCGCAGCCCCTTAGCGCACTGCACCAGCAGCGGCGCGGCCTCGCGCGCGTACCGGTCGTCGACCGCCTCACCCGGCACGATCCAGCGAATCCCGCTCTCGCCGAGGGCGCGTCGGGCGGCGACGTCGTACGGCGCCTGGTAGCCGATCCAGTCGACGACCGCCACGCCGTCGGTGCCGCCCAGGGCGGCCCCAGCGATGCGGCCCGCCTCCTCCCGCAGCGCCGACATCCAGGTGGCCTCTCGGTAGAGGCGCAGGTCGACGGTGGTCGTCGTGCCGGGGACGTGCAGGATCACCGTGTGGGCCAGCGGTAGGTCGCCGAGGACCACCGCCGTACGCAGCGGGTAGGCGCGCGCGTCGAGCAGGTAGAGGCCGCGCTGGTGCAGCGGCGTCGTGATCTCGTCGAGGGCGGCGAGCGACTCGGCCGGCACCACCGAGTCGGGCACGCCGAGGTCCTCTTCGGGCGGGCTGAGCAGCGCCCGCAGCTTGAGGAGCCCGCGCAGGTCGCGCCGCTCCCGATCCTCGACCGACTCGCTCATGGCGTCCGCGGGCAGCGGGCCCGAGTCGGGCGCGGCCGCCGCGGCCATCTCGTCCTGGATGCCGGCGGCGCGGGCGTGGATCTCCTCGGCGAGGATCGCCATGTTCGCACGGTGCCGCACCTCGGCGGGGATGCCGTCGGTGCGGCCGCACCAGTGGCTGAGCCGCTCGATCACGACGGCCCGGTCCGGGTTGCTCAGGTCGTGCCACCAGTCGGCGACCACCTCGGGGTTGTCGCCGCTGGGGACGAGCGGCAGCCGGTGGCCGCTCACGTCGACCTCCGGGAACCGGGCGGCCGCCTGGGCGGCCTCGGCCCGCATCAGGTCGGGCATGGCGTCGACGGTCATGAGCATGACCTTGAGCCGGCGGTGCCGCAGCTCGTCCGCCAGCGTCTCCTCGATGTGTCCCCACCCCCGGCGCCGCTCCGCCTGCCGGATGAACTGCCCGTGCAGCTCCGCGCACCGCGCCAACGCGTCGGAGAGGTCGGTCGCCGCCTGGTCGAGGGCCTTCGACAGCCGGGCGACCGGTTCGGCCTTCGCGACGTCCGCGACGGAAGCCGGCGCGGGCTGCGTCGCCGCGGGTTGCGCGGCCGCGGGTTGCCTTGCCGCGGACGGCAGTACGTCGTGCGCCGGCTCGCCTTCCGAGCCGGCCCCTCCTACCGGCACGGCCCCGTGGTCGCCAACCGACGCGCGACGACTCGGCGCCGCCGGAGCGGCAGGCTCCGCGGCCGCGGCCTCGAGGGCTGCGGCGGCCTTGTTCGGCGCGGTGGCCTTTCGGGTGGTGGCCCACCGGGGCCGCCGGGGTCCGGGGACGTCCGTGGGTTGCATGTCCGCCCCCTCCGACCACCGGGAACGACCCCGCCGCTTTGAGGGTCGTCGTGCTGATGCGTTCGGGCCACCGGTTGCCGTACTCGGCGTGGTCACCCTCGTGACCCCTATGTTACCCACGAGTCAAGCAATGTGTCGCCCGACGCGGGCGCGAGATGCGATCGACGCCGGCTCGCTCACGGCGCGAGCCGGCCCTCTGGTCCAGTCGCATGCGGCGGTTCCCGATGGACCGTTCGTGACCTGCGCAAAGGGTGCCAGGGCACCTAAAGGCCTGGTCGTGAGCGGTCGTCCTGGGGATAACTTGCCGGGGTGGTGTGGCGTGACCGTTCGTGACCTGCGCAAAGGGTGCCATGGCACCTAAAGGCCTGGTCGTGAGCGGTCGTCCTGGGGATAACTTGCCGGGGTGGTGTGGGCGCCTGCCGTGCGCAGCGGCGCAGAGCCCGCGCGAACCATCGCCGCCCCGTCCTAGTCCTCGTCGAGGGCGAACAGGTGCCGCACGAACTCGCCGTACCGGCGCAGCGCCCCGTCCCCGGCGTCCGCGAGCGCGGGGGAGACCTGGTCCAGCTGGAAGAAGCCGTGCACCAGGTCCTCGTAATGCAGGTGCTCGCAGGGCACCCCGGCGGCGCGCAGCCGCGCCGCGAACCAGAGGCCGTCGTCGCGCAGGGGATCGTGCTCCGCCGTGACGACGAAGGCGGGGGGCATCCCGTCGAGGGACGCGTACGCCGGGCAGACCCACGGGTCGAACCGGTCGGCCCGGGCGGGGACCCATTGCTCGACGTACCACTGCAGGTCGTCCCGCTCCAGGCCCCAGCCGCGGCCCTTCTCGGCGACGCTGGCCGACGTCAGTGTGAGGTCGGTGTTGGGCGTCATCAGCAGCAGGTGGCCGGCGGGCTCGGCCAGGCCCTGCCGGGCGGCGTCGCGCAGCCGGACGGCGGCGGCCGCGGCGAGCAGGCCACCGGCGGAGTCGCCCGCGAGGCCGACGCCGGCGCGTTCGTCGCCGCCGAGCAGACCGAGCGTCGCGTCGGCCCACTGGCAGGCGCGGACCACGTCCTCGACGGCGGCGGGGGCCCGGTATTCGGGGGCCCGCCGATAGTCCACGGAGAGCACGGTGACCTGGGCGTGGTAAGCCAACCGGCGGGCCAGCCGGTCGTGCGTGTCGAGGTCGCCCATGACGAAGCCGCCGCCGTGGGCGTAGACCACGACGGGCAGGGTGCTCAGCTGGGGCCGGTAGAGCCGCGCGGTGAAATGGTCGCCGAGGTCGTGGTCCTCCACGACCGCCAGCTCCGGTCCGGGGGCCGCGCCCTTGGCGTTCGCCCGGCTGGCGAGCCGCAGTCGCGCGGCGCCCATCCGGGCGGCCATCGGTTCGCTGGCGCGAAGGGCGGCGACCCAGGCGCGCAGGGCGTCGTCGGGCTCGGTGCGCATGCCCTCGGGCTTGCCCAGCGCCGGCGTCGAATCCGTCCCCACCCAGGCAGATTACCGGTTGCCCGCAGCCGCTCCCGCCACGCCCGGCCCGCTCACGAGGCGACGGCGGCGCGCGCCTCCGGGAGCGTGAACGTCACGGTGGTGCCGCCCCAGGCGTTCCCGTCGGCGCTGATCCGGCCGCCGTGCCGGGTGACGATCGCCTGGCACAGGGCCAGCCCCAGGCCGATCCCGGACCGCCCGGAGGCGGCGCCCTCCGCGGAGCGTTCGAACGGCGCAAACACCCGCTCGCGGTCCGCCGGGTCGATCCCGATCCCCCGGTCGGCCACGCTGACGCGGACCCAGCCGGGCGCCGCATCGGCCGCGGTGCTGATGCGGATGCGGGGCGGCTCGCCGGGGCGGGCGTACTTCACGCTGTTGGCCACGAGGTTCGCCAGCACCTGCCGCACTAGGGCGGGGTCGGCCATGACCACCGCCGCCAGGTCGATGTCGACGTCGATCTCGGCCTGCCGCTCGCCCACGGCGTACATCGACGTCACCTCCGGGACCAGCCCGGCGAGGTCGACGACCGCGGGCCGCAGCGTGCCCTCCCGGGTGACCGTGTAGGCGAGATAGTCGTCGATGAGCTGGCGCATCCGCCAGCCGACCTCGCGGGCCCGGTCGAGGGCCTCGCGGCCGCGCGCGGCGTCCGCGACCACCTCGTCCTCGGCCACGTCCATCCACAGCGCCAGCGACGCGAGCGGGTTCTTCAGGTCGTGGGCCACGGCGGCGGCGAAGGTCTCCAGCTGCGCGGTGCGCCGCTCCTCAGCCGTGACATCGCAGAGCACGACCAGGGTGAGCGGCGGGTCGAGGTGCCCGAGGGCCTGGGCGGCGACGGCGTACACGAGGTCCGCCCCGTCGCGACGCCCCTCGCCCGCGGGCCGCCGCACCCGGACGTGGACGGGCTCGCGGGTGGGGTTGACCAGGCGGGTCAGTTGGGTCTGGCTGAGGTCGGTGCCGTCGAGGGCGCGCAGGCCGTACGCCGTGGGCCAGGGCGGCTCGGCCTCTCCTGCCGGTCCCGGCGGCGCGGCGGGTGGGCCGAGCAGCCGGCGCGCGGCCGGATTGGAGATCAGGATGCGACCCCGCCGATCGGCCAGGATCACCCCGTCGTCCACGGTGCGCACCACCGTCTCGAGCAGGGCGTTCTCGGCCGCCTCCTGCGCCGCCCGCGGCGGCGGTGCGGGCGCTGAGCCGCGCGGTGCTCTCGCGCAGCGCCAGGATGATGAAGCCGAGCAGCACTGAGATGGTCATCAGCTGCTCCATCACCAGCGAGGACGGCAGCCACGCCGCCTCGTCGAGGCGTGACCACGCGGTCCGCGCCACGGCGGCCGGCAGCAGGACCATGCCGATCGCGGCCCAGCCGGCCACCCGCGGAGTGAGGACGAGACCCAGCCAGACCCAGGGGACGCAGACGAGCCAGGCGAGCGGGTACTGCGGATAGAGATACGGGATGGTCAGGCAGAACAGGGCCAGCAGCGCGAGCAGCGGCAGGAACGACGGGTACTCGAGCCGGCAGTAGGTGGGGCGCGGCGGATGCCAGATCGCGAAGGTGACCAGCCCCGTGAAGACCAGGTTGATCTGGAGCCGGATGATCCACGCGACGTCGTACCGGGCCTCGCCCGTCCCGCCCAGGCCGCCGCCGGGGATGCCGCCGAGGTAGACGATCGCGGCGGCGGCCCCTGTGGCCAGGCACGCGTACAGCACCACGTGCGGGATGCCGCGGGGAAACCAGGCGGGGACGGCGCGGTGGTACGCCGCCAAGGCCGCCAGCGGGACCGCGACGTTCACCAGCCCGATGCGCAGGGCGTCCCCCGGGGGCAGCCCGGTCGCCATGGTCTCGCCGACGAAGGCGGCGGCGGCGACGAGCACGACGCTCGCAAAGCGACGGTACGCCGAGCGGTCGCGCGGCCAGAGCAGGCTGAGCAGGCCGAGGAGCACCGCGGGCGCCGCCCACGAGTCACTCAGATGCCGCTCGGGCACGTAGGACTGGGTGCCGGTGGCGACGGCCATGACGAACCAGAGGGCGAAGAGGGTGACGCTGACGGGACGCCGCGGCGGCTCGGGGTGGATCACGGCATCGGCCCGGCACCGCGGCCTCAACCGGTGGGCGATCCCTGCGGGGATCACGGCGCGGTCCCGGCCGGCAGCGTGAAGCGGAACGTCGCGCCGCCCCAGGTGTTGGTCGCCGCGCCGATCCGGCCGCCGTGCCGCGTGACGATGGCGTGGCACAGCGACAGCCCGAGACCGATCCCCTCGACGTCCGCCGCGTCCTTCGTGCTGCGGCTGAACGCGGTGAAGATGCGCTCCTCGTCGCCGGGGTCGAGGCCGCGACCCCGGTCGGCGACGGCGACCTCGATCCAGCCCGGTTCGACCTCCGCGCTGCGGATGTCGATGTGCGCCGGGCGGCCCGGCCGGGCGTACTTCACCGCGTTGCCCACGAGATTGCCCACGAGCTGGCGGGTGAGGGCCTCGTCCGCGCGGACGACGTGCGGGACGTCGACCGCGAAGTACGGACCCGATGCGGCGGCCAGGCCGCGGGCGTCGTACCCCGCCACGACGTCGCTCACGATCGCCGCCAGGGGCACGTCGACGACGGTCATCGCCCCGCCCCGGCTGACCGCGAACGCGAGGTAGTCGTCGATGAGCTTCTGCATGCGGAAGACCGCGGCCTGGGCACGATGCAGCAGCATCAGGCCGGTGTCGGTGTCGTCCCCGACGAACTCCTCGGCGGCGGCTTCCATCCACCCGGTCAGCGCCGAGAGCGGGGTCTTCAGGTCGTGGGCCACGGTCCCGGCGAAGGTCTCCAGCTGCTGTTGCCGATCGTGGGCGGCGGTCACGTCGCGCAGTAGCAGCAGGTTGAGGCGCTGGCCGCCAATGATCAGGTCTTGGCTGGTGACGCTCAACCGGAGCGGTCGTCGGTGCCCGGTCGGCCGGTGCTCGGAGGAGGGGTGCTCGGTCGCCGCGACCACCCGGCGTACGTCCGTCGCCTGCAGCTCGACCTGGCGGATCCATTCGGTGCTGACCCGGTCGGGCACGTCGCCAACCAGGTGTTCGGCGGCGCGGTTGGACAGGGTGACGCGCCCGTCGGGTCGGGTGAGGAGCAGGCCGTGGGACAGGGTCTGGACGATGCCGTCGAGGATCTCCCGGCGATCTTGTTCCGCGGCGGCTCGCGCCGCCACCTCGGCCCGCAGCGCCACGAGGTTCTCCCGGAAGACCGCGAGCATCAGGGCGACATGGGTGACGAAGGCCGGGGTGAAGTCGGCGAGCAGCTGCGGGCTGATCGCGGCGACGCCCGCAACGGGGGGCGCGACGTCTCGGTACGCCGTGGCGATGAACGCGATGGTGATGGCGAACGCCAGCACCGCCGTGCCGCGGATGCCGAACAGCAGCCCGGTCCAGGCGGCCAGCGCGATGAAGAGCCACGACAGGGGCTGATGCGGGAGGAGGTGGGGCAGCGTGAGGCAGGCGGCCACGCCGATCAGGTACCCGGGCAGGTGGCCCAGCACCGTGCGGGCGCGGGGCCCTCGGACGGGCAGGCGATCTCCGTCGCTGGGGTCGCGCCGAAACAGCAGCGGGAGAACGCAGTTCACGGTGATCGCCAGGACGCTGAACTGGCGCACCGCCGCCCACAGGATCTGTTCGCCGGAGTGCGGCGTCCCCAGGCCGCTGCCCGGGTAGGCCCCCAGCAGGGCGCCGACCGCGGCCGCCGGAGCGATGACGAGCATCAGCCACACCGCCTCAGGGGCGTCGCGGGGCACCCAGGAGCGCTGTTCGGTGCCCAGCTGATGAGCCCAGACCGCCACCGCGGCGACGGCCAGATTTGCGGCGGCCATCGCGACGAGCTGGCCGCCCGCGGTGCCCGAGAGCAGCCCGCCGACGAGGAAGCCGCCCGTGCAGACCGCGGCGTTGCCGGCGGCTGACGGCCGGGAGCGCCCGGTCGGCGCCGCTGCGGCCAGGGCGAGCGCGACCAGGTACAGGCCGTCCACCGCCCAGCACCCGGACAGGCCCGGCGCCGAGGCGGGCATGAAGCGGAACCCCACCCAGCCCAGGAGCACGGCCGAGACCCCGAGCACCAGCCTGGCCACGGCGGGGGACAGCGCGGGTACGGCGACCGGGGGTTCGCGCAGCGGCGATGACGACGGCCAGGCCACCGATCCCCCTCTCCTGGAGACCCAGTGCTCGGCGGCTCGTGGCACGGCCGCTGCGCGCAGTGTCGACGGCCATTGTGCCGCCTGAAGCGGGCAAACGAAAAAGACTCCGCGACAGCCGAATTCAAGCGCCGTCGCCGCATGGTACGGCGGTCGCTTGCGGCAGCTAGCATCGAGGGGTGCTCACTGGACTGGCCCTGGCCTACGCGGCGTTCACCCTCGTGTTCGTGGCGGTCTTCGTGGTGGCCCTGATGGTCATCCTTCGATCGGGGCGCTTTTCCGTGACAAGCCGCAGGCTGCACAACCTGGGCCGGTCGCGAGCGCGGCGTGACCCGGAAGCACCGGGCCCGCGTGGCGGGGGTCAGTCCGCGTAGACCGCCTCGGACCAGTAGTCGAGCGCCCCCGCCCGCCGCAGGCTCACCAGATAGCCCTCCTCGTCGACGGGGTCGATCCAGTCGACGTTCCCCTGCGGGGGCGGCAGCTCGCCGTACGGCGCGTACGCCGTACGCACGCACACCAGCCGGATCGCGCCCTCCCAGCGCGGCCCGCGACCCATCCCCGGCCCCGCCCCGGCCGGCGCGCTCGCGTCGTCGGCGATCGCCAGGGCGACGGGGCGGCAGGCGATCTCCCGCAGCAGGGCGATGAGGTCGGCGTCGGCCGGGTCGTCGGCCTCGACCGCCCCGTCCGCGACGGCCGCGTCGATGCGAGCCTGCTGGTGGCGGGTTCCGACATCGATGGCGTGCCGTTCTCGAGCGGTACGCCGTGCGGCGTCGTCCGGCAGGCCCGCGTACCCGGGGATCAGCTCGGCGAGAATCTCGCCGGGGCTGTCCGCGTGAACCGAGGCGCCCCCGGGCAGGCCGAGCACGTGGGGCCACTGGCCGCCGTCCGGGCGGACGGGGTAGAAGCCGCAGCAGCCCGAGTGGTGGTTGACGACCTTCACGGGCCCATCGTGCCACCCCGGCAGCGACCCGGTCCGGGCCGTTACATCCGGACGACGAGCGTGGGGGTCTGCGGGTGCGTGGTCAGGGCGCGGCTCACCGATCCGAGGAGGAGGCCGGTGAACCCGCCGTACCCGCGGCTGCCCACCACCAGCAGGCAGGCCGCCGGCGCGAGGTCGGCGAGCACGTCCTGGGCGCGGCCGAAACGGACCACGCGTTCGACGGTCACCCCGGCAGCAGCCGCCGGCGCCGTGAGCTCGTCGAGCGACTCGCGGGCGGCGGCGGCGATGTCCGCCTCGTCGCGCATGAGCACAGCGGTGCCGTCCTTGGCGTAGTACGGGACGAGGTCCCAGGCCTGGACCGCGAGCAGCGGGCGGTCGAGCGCCTGGGCGGCGGCGATCGCCGCCTGGGCCACGTCCGGGGCGTGGGCGTCGATGTCGAGACCGACGAGCACCGCCCCGGCCGGGTCGCCCCCCGCGGCGGGAACGACGGCGACGTTGCCCTGGGCGTGATGCAGGACCGCCGAGACCGTCCCGCCGAGCAGGGCCCGGCGCAGCCCGGACGCGCCGGTCGCGCCCAGGACGGTCAGCCCCGCCTCGCGGGAGAGCTCCGCCAGCGTCGCGGCGGGATGGCCCGTGACGAGGGCGGACGTGACGTCCACGCCGGGGGCGTACGCGTGGGTGGCGGCCACCGAATCGCTCAGGTGGGCTCGGGCCGCCTCGGCCACCCGGTCCGTGAAGTCGGCGGCCTGCGGGAGCGGCATGACGGCGGTCGGCCGGGCCGGCACTGGCATCGGCGGGACCACGGCCACCAGGGTGAGGCCCAGGTCATGGAGTCGAGCCCAGTCCGCGGCCCAGCGGGCCGCCGCGAGGGCGGGCTCCGATCCGTCACTACCCACCAGCACTCGACCCGCCACGCGTGGCGACTCGTCGCCCATGCCGATCCCCGCCTTCCCTTGCGCTCGGCCGGGTTCGGCGCCCGGCCCCGCGTTGTGTCGTACCGGTCGACTCCATCCTCTCCCCGCCGTCCCGGCGCGGCCAGGGCCTCCGTTGTGGGGGTGCTCACCCCGCCCGACGTTCCCGGACGCTTCCGGCGGTGACCGTTCGTGACCCGCGCTTTGGGTGCCATGGCACCCTTCGCGCAGGTCGTGAGCGGTCGCCTGATCTCGTCACCGGGGTCGCCGGACTCGTACGCCGCGTCCGAGGGCCTCCCGGGGTGCTCAGCCGGCGAGCAGGTCTCGGGCGCGGAACCGGAGCACGGCGGCGGCCACCATCGCGATCGTCAGTCCGGTGAGCAGGACCAGCGCCGAGTGATGGGGGTCGTCGATGGGCACCCGGCCCGCGGCGTACAGCGGCGACAGGTACCGGGCCCAGTCCGGCAGCCGCAGCGTTTCGGCGAGCAGCCCGACGACCATGGCCCAGCCGACCAGCAGCCAGGTGGCCGCCGTGGCGCGCGGGGCGAGCGCGTGCACCGCGCCCGCCGCCGCCCCGATGAAGAGGACCGGCGGCACGAGCGCCGCGCCCGCGCCGAGCGCGGTGCCGATGTTGGCCGGTTCCCCGGTGGCCAGCGCCGTACTCACGCCGAGCGCCGCCGCCGAGGCCAGCAGGATCGACGCCGCCCCCAGAGCAGCGACGGCCACCCACGTCAACCACAGCCGCGGTCGCGACGTACCGCTCGCCAGCAGCAGGCCCAGCCTTCCGCTGGTCTCCTCTCGCGCCCAGCGGGTCATCGCGGCCACCACGAAGCACGCTGCACCCAGGCCGCCCAGCAGCACCGCGAGGGCGGTCACGAGGTCCTCGGGCCGATCCACCGCGAACGCCGCCTGCATGCTCGGGTTGGCCCGGACGATGTCGCTCATCTGGCCTCCCAGCGCGCCGAGGCAGGCCGCCCAGGCGGCGGTGCCGAGCAGCCAGCCCAGCAGCGGCGCGCGCAGGAAGCGCCAGCTCAGACCCGCGGGGGTGCCGAGTCGCGCTGCGCCGTACGCCGGTCCCGGCCGCGGCGCCAGCAGGCCCCCGGCAAGGTCCCGCCGCCACCGCACCAGCGCGGCCAGTCCCCAGCCGAGCAGCGCGGCGACGCCGAAGGTCGCCATGGGGTGCCAGTCGGTCGGTCCCCACGGCCGGATCTCCGCGAGCTGACCCGCCGGGCCCGACCACGACGGGTCGAGCCCGCGTCCGTCGACGATGGCGCGGCGGACGAAGGAGACGAGCACGAGGAAGAGGCCGACGCCGTACGCCGTCCGCGCGTCCCGGCTGATCTCGGCGGCGACCAGGCCCGCCGCGGCGCTCGCGGCGGCGAACAGCCCGAGCCCGAGGGCGTAGCGCCAGCTCCCGGTCGCGGGCAATCCGGCCGTGAGTAACCCGAGGGCGGTGGCCACCACGAAGCCGGCCAGCGTGGTCGCCAGCGTGAGGCCGGCCGCGGCCAGTGGGGCCAGTCGCCCGACACGAGCGGCGGTGACCAGCTCGATGCGGCCCTCGTCCTCCTCGTGCCGGGTCAGCCGAATGGCCAGGTGGATGGCGATGACCGGGAAGGCGATCAACCCCAGAAAGCCGACCTCGTACGCCGTGATCCCGCCGAGCTCGGTCAGCTCGTAGCCGCGGCCGTTGAGGGCGGCCGTCGCCGGGGAGACGCCGGCAGTGGCCGCGTACGCCGCGCGCTGCTCGGGGGTGGCGTATAGAGCGGCGATGCTCCACGCGGTGGCGGTGACCAGCCCCGCCATCAGGAGCGCCCACGTGATGAGGGCTGCGGCGCCGGCGCGGAGCTGGGCGCCGAGTAGCGTCGCCGTACCGGCAAAGGCCCGGCTCATCGGACCGGCACCCGAGGGCGTGCCTGGCGCTGACGTCGACCATCCTGCGGGGAATCGGCGGGGGGATCGGTCCGGGGATCGGCGCGATAGTGCTCCAGGAACAGCTCGTCCAGCGACGGCGGCCGGACCGTGAGCGCCAACGGTTCCCGCGCGGCGACCGCGGCGGTGACCCGGGCGAGGGCCTCCGGAAGCACCACCAAGGTCGTCTTGGTGCCGCGTGGGTGCGGCGTACCGTGCGCGTCCGTGACGCCGGTCGCCTCGACAAGATCCGCGGGCAGCGGGTCCGCGGTAACCGTCTCGATGGTGCTGCGGGTGTTGCGGCGCAGCTCGTCCAGGGTGCCGGTGGACACCGTGGCCCCGGCGCGGATGATGGTGACGCGGTCGCACAGCGCCTCGACCTCATCGAGGATGTGGCTGCTGAGCAGGACGGTGCGGCCGGCCTGCGCGGCCTCGCGCACCGCGCCCTGGAACTCCGCCTCCATGAGCGGGTCGAGGCCCGACGTCGGTTCGTCGAGGACCAGCAGCTCGACGTCGGCGGCCAGCGCGGCCACCAGCGCGACTTTCTGTCGGTTGCCCTTGGAGTAGCTGCGGGTCCGCTTGGTGGGGTCCAACTCGAACCGCTGCACCAGCTCGTCCCGGCGGCGCCGGTCCTGGTGGCCGCCCAACCGGCCGAGCAGGTCGAGGCATTCGCCGCCGGTCAGTTGCGGCCACAGCGCGGTGTCCCCGGGGACGTACGCCAGCCGGTCGTGAATGCGTACGGCGTCGCTCCGCGGGTCATCGCCGAACACGGTGAGTTCGCCGCCGTCCAGGCGGATCTGGCCGAGGAGCGCGCGGATCGTGGTCGACTTCCCGGCGCCGTTGGGGCCGAGGAAGCCGTGCACCTCGCCTGCCGCCACCTCCAGATCAAGGCCATCCAGTGCCGTCGTGCGCCCGTAGCGCTTGACGAGCCCGCGGGCGGCGACGACGGGTGCGTCGCCGCGTTCCAAAACTGACAGTGACTTTCGCATGACAGCGACTGTACGCCGAGAGGCCGTTATTCTGGAAGTCACTATCAGATCAAGTTCCGAGGTTGCCGCGATGTCCGAGCCGCTCGCCCCCGCCCTCGCCGACCTGCTCGCCGAGGCGCTGCCCGGATCCCCTCGGATGGGCCTGCGCGCCCGCAAGAAGGCCGCGGCGATGCGGCGGATCCAGGAGGTCGCGGTCGAGCAGTTCGAGGAGCACGGGTTCGCGGCCGTCACGATCGAGCACATCGCCGAGCACGCCGAGGTCTCGCCCAGCTCGATCTACCGATACTTCGGCACCAAGGAACGCCTCGTCTTGCACGACGAGTACGACGACCTGGTCTTCGCCGTCGCGGAGCGCCTGTTCGTCGAGCACGATCCGTGGACGGCCTTGGGGACGGCGATGGGCCTGCTGCAGGGGACCCACTTCGTGGCCGACGCCCTCTCGCTGCGCCGGATTCGGGTCTGGCACGAAACCCCGTCGGTGCGGGCGGAGGGCTTCGTGTTCCTCGACGAGTTCGCCACCCGGCTGGCCCCGTTGATGCACGCGGGGGACCGGTCGGGTCGGTCGCTCAAGGACTACGAGGTGGTCGCCGCCGCGCTGATGGCGGCGTTGTTCCGGGCGCTGGAGCGGTGGTACGCCGACGGAGCCACCCGCGACCTGGCATCCGATGTGGTGGCCGCGATCGAGCTCATCCGCCCAGCCTGGGCCACGTCCGGCCGGGGCTGAGGGACACGAGTCAGAGGCAAGTCAGGTGCCGGGGAGCCGCGGAGGGCACTGCCCGCAACGGGATCGACCGGTCCAGCGTGACGAATCGGCCCTCCCGGCCCCGCCGACGCCACCTCGTCGTCACGCATTCAGCGACCCTGGCCTACCTCACCGCGGCGACCACCCCAACTCCGGTTCGACGGCTGGGGGCTCGGGCGGCGCT
The DNA here is from genome assembly GCA_016699675.1 of Austwickia sp. Taxonomy (NCBI): domain Bacteria; kingdom Bacillati; phylum Actinomycetota; class Actinomycetes; order Micrococcales; family Dermatophilaceae; genus Austwickia; species Austwickia sp. The sequence continues at coordinate 2,021,026 of CP064985.1, forward strand.
GATGGTCGTTCCCGGGTTCGGGCGGGCCGGTTGGTTCGGTGTGGGCAGGTGTCAGGACATGGTTCTGGTCGTGGTCACGACGGGGAACGTGTCCTGACAGCTGTCCACCGGGGGGTGAAGCGGCCCCGCGGGCAGCGGCAGGCCGGGACGCCGCATGCCGGCGCGGCGACCAGCAACGCCCGTACGCGCTCGCCGTCTTTTCGCCGGACGCGTGGCGTGGTCCGATTCTGGAGTCATGCCGAATGTCAGCCCGATCGCCGAGCGCTACCGCGCCTTCGCCGACCAGCAGGCCGCCGGGATCTCGCCGACCTTCCACGCCTGGGCCCACGCCGTCGCGCACGACCCCGACCTGCTCGCCCGCATCGGTGAGCTGCCGGTCGGCAAGCAGCAACCGAACCTCGTGTTCGCCGCGGCCCGCGTGCACGGCGCGACGCCGGGCGAAGCCGCGTCGCTGCGGGAGATTCTCACCAGCCGGTGGCCCGAGGTGAGCGCCACGATCCAGGCCCGCTCGACCCAGACGAACGAGGCTGCCCGCTGCGCCGCCCTGCTCATCGGCCTTCAGCAGATCGACGGACCGATCGCGTTGCTCGAGGTCGGCGCCGCGGCCGGGCTCTGCTTGATCCCCGACCGCTACTCGTACGCCTTCAGCGACGGCACCCGCCTGGACCCGGTGGACGGCGCCAGCCCCCTCACGATCCCGATCGCCCTCCACGACGGGCTGACCCCACCCACCGCGATGCCCGACCTCGTGTGGCGGGCCGGTTGGACCTCAACCCCCTCGACGTGACGAATCCGGCCGACCTGGCCTGGCTCGAGGCGTTGGTCTGGCCCGAGCAGGACGACCGGCGCCGCCGGTTGACCATCGCGGCGGGCGTCGCCGCCGCCCACCACCTGGAACTGCGGCGGGGTGACCTCCTGCACGACCTCCCCACGCTGGCCGCCGAGGCCCCCGCCGACGCCACCCTCGTCGTCACCCATTCCGCGACCCTGGCCTACCTCACCGACCAGCAACGCCACCAGGCGCTGGCCGTGTTCGCCGGCCGGCCCTGGCGGCGGATCGGGTTCGAGGGCAGGGGGATCGACCCCGCGATCGACGCTGCGGCCCTGGAACGCACGGCTCCCGCCACCCCGCAGACGCTGTTCGTCGCCGCTATCGATGGGCACCCGTACGCGCTCGCGGACGGCCACGGCAGCCACCTGAGCGCCTATCCGACATGACCTCGCATGACCGCACGAGGGAGCCGGGCACGCCCCGACCCGAGTAGACGGTTCCTACTTGACGGCGCCGGCGGTCATGCCGCTGACCAGGTGCCGTTCGATCAGCGCGAACAGGATGACGACCGGGACGATGGCGATCACCGCCGCGGCGAAGAACTGGTCCCAGTGCTGCACGTAGCCGGTGACATAGGCGCGCATCCCCACGGTCAGCGGCTTCTTCGAGTCGTCGATCATCAGCGTCAGCGCCACGACGTACTCGTTCCACGCCGCGATGAACGTGAAGATCGTCGCGGTCACCGCCCCGGGCAGCGTCAGCGGCAGCATGACGCGCATCAGCGTCGCCACCCGGCCGCACCCGTCCAGCCGCGCGGCCTCCTCCACCTCGGCGGGAATCGCCGAGAAGAAGCCGTGCAGGATCCACACGGCGAACGCCAGGTTGAACGCGGCATTGGTGATGATCAGCGCGCCGTAGGTGTTGATCATGTTGAGCTCGAAGAACTCGCGATAAATGCCGACCACCAGCGCCGTGGGCGAGAACATCTGGGTGACCAGCACGAGAAACAGGAACGCGCCCCGACCCGGGAACCGGAATCGCGCCGTGAAATAGGCGGCCGGCACCGACACGGCGAGCACGATGACCGTGGACGCGAACGCCACGACCAGGCTCGTCGTCAGCCAATTGAGGAATCGCCCGTCCCCGAGCACCTGCGCGTAGGTGTCCCACTGCCATTCCTGCGGAAAGAATGAGGGTGGCGTGCGCTTGACGTCGGTGCTCGTGCGGAAGGTGTCGAGCAGCATCACGACGTACGGCGCGAGGAACGCCAGCGCCACCACGATCCCCGCCAGCGACAACACCCAGGGCCGGGCCGCGGCATAGCCGGTCTTGCGGCGACGCGGGTACGTCGTGGGGCGCGTACCGCTGGCCCCTGGGGCGCCCACCGCGCTCGCCGTACTCATGATTCCGTCGCCTTCCGCCAGTCGATGAGCTTCATATAGACGACGACCACCAGCAGAATCAGCACGAGATTGAAGACCCCGGCGGCCGCCGACATGCCCACGTCCTTCTCTTGGGATTTGAACGCGAGCTTGTACATGAACGTGATCGCCGTGTCGTGTCCGAACCCGGGGTTGCGGTCGTTCAGCGTGTAGATGATCGGGAACGAATTGAAGACGTAGATGATGTTGAGCACGCTCGCGATCATCAGCGCCGGCCGCATCAGCGGCAGCGTGATCCGCCGCCAGGTCTGCCACGGCGAAGCGCCGTCGATGCGGGCCGCCTCGAAGACGTCGCCGGGAATCGCGTTGAGGCCGGCGATGAACGTGTACGTCGTGAAGGGGATCGACACGAACACCCCGACGGCCACCATCGACGCCATGGTCAGGCTGTCGTTGCCCAGGAAATCAATGGGGCTGCTGATGAGGTGCAGGCTCATCAGCAGGTGGTTGATCATGCCGTAGTTGTAGTCGTACATCAGCACGAACAGCTGCGACGTGATGACCAGCGACGCCGCCCACGGCACGATGAGCGCCCAGCGCACCAGGGATCGGCCGCGGAATTCCTTGATGAGGAATTGCGCCAGCGCCAGCGAAATCAGAATGGTCAGCAACACCACCGCGACGACCCAGACCAGCGTGTTAGTCAGGACGCCGGGCAGGTCGGGATGCGCCAGCAGGTTGGCGTAGTTCGCGCCGCCGGCGTCGCCGAGTCGCAACCCCGTGATGGAGTACCGCCCCAGCGACGCCTCGACCAGCTTGATCGCGGGGAACAGCACGACGCCGAGGATCAGGGCCAGCGCCGGACCGCACCACAGCAGGGCGACGAACCAGGGTTGCTGGTTCGTCGCCCTGCTCCGCGTGGCTCGGGTCACTTGCCGGCCTGGGCCTGCTGCTGGAGCTTGTCGAGCACCGCCTTGGGGTCCCCGTTCTCGGCGACGGCCGCGCCCAGGTTCTGCTGCACGGCGAGCTTGACCTTGTCCCAGGTGGGGTCGTCGGTCGGGGTGAGGTGGATGTTCGGCAGGGTGTCGAGGTAGACCTTGAGCTTGGCGTCGTCCTTGAACGCCTCGATGCCGGACTTAGTCACGGGCAGGAAGCCCTCCTTCTTGATGAAGGTGTTGACCTGGTCCTTCTGGTAATAGAGCTCGTAGAACTTCTTCACCGCGTCCTGGTTGGCGCCATTGTTCTTCTTGAAGGCCATCAGGTAGTCGGTGACGCCGAACGTCTGGGCCGCCCCGCCGTCCTTGGTCGGCATCGGGGCCACGCCGTACTGCACCTTCGCGTCCTTGTCGAGCGCCGCGGCGAGCGGGCTGAAGCCCACCACCATGCCGGCCTTACCGGACTTGAACAGGTCGAACGCGTCCGCCCGGTTGGTCTTGCCGGGGTTGTTCTGGGTGACCTTGTCCGTGACGGCGAGCTTCTTGAGGAAGGCGAGGGTCTCGACGTTCTGCGGCGAGTTGATCGTCCACTGGCCGTCCTTCTTCCAGTCCCCGCCGTTGTTGAACGCCCAGATCGAGAACTCGCCCTGCGCCTCCTCGGGGCCGAGCGGCAGCGCGTAGCCGATGTTCCCGGAGCCCAGAGCCTGGATCTTCTTGGCGGCGGCGACGAATTCGTCCCAGGTCTTCGGCGGCGCCGCGATGCCCGCCTGCGAGAAGAGCGTCTTGTTGTAGAAGAACGCCCGGGCGCTGGACAGGTCCGGGAAGCCATACATCTTGCCGTTGTAGGTGCCCGACTTCACGAAGGCGTCGAGGATGTCCGACTTGGCGGCTGCGGGCAGCACCTCGTCGGCGTTGTAGAGCAGGTTGTCCTTGGCGTAGCTCGCGTAGGCGTTGAGGTTGAGGATGTCCGGGGTCTGGCCGGTCTGGACCATCGTCGAGGACTGCTGGTCGATGTTGTCCCAGGAGACGACCTGGACCTCCAGGTCGTAGCCGTACTTCTCCTTGTACGTCTTCGCGAACGCGTCCCACAACGCCTTGGTGTTGTCCTTGGAGTATTCGGCGGCGACCAGCTTGATCTTGGTGGCCTTGTTCGCGTCGCCGGAACCGGAACCCGAGCCCGAGGCGCTCCCTCCGCCGGCTCCTCCGGCGCCGGTTCCGCCGCCACAGGCGGCAAGGGCCAGGACGAGTGTGCCGGCGGCGACGATGGACAGTCGCTTCTTCACGATGCCTCCTGCGGCTTGAGTGATCCTGATCGATATCCCCAGGATTCGATCGTCTTACGATACTTCCCGGCGGGGCGGGCTGTCAGCCCTTTCCGCTCCACAGCCTTTTCCCGCTCTTCTGGATCGATCCCTCCATCGTGCCGACCACCGGCCGGTCTGTCGCCTGCCATGCGGGGCGTTTCGACTCGTCGCGGCCAGGGGATCGGCGATCCGGCACCTGCATGGTGTTGCACGAAACCGGCAACAGCCGATCAAAATCAAGCGTTACGATGGACGGGCGTGCGCGCCTCGCGCCGCGGGCATGACGAAGCGGGCACGGAAGAAGGTCGCGATGAGCAGCACCGATTCCCACGGGGAGTCCCACCTGGAGACCCCCCCGAAGTCCCCAGCGGAGTCCCATCTGGCCCGGGAACTGCGCACCCAACCCGACGACTGGCGCTGGGCCGCGCAACGGGCTGCCGAGGTCGCCGACCTGCTGCCCGCCGCGGGAGAGCGCGTGGCGGCGGTCGGGTGCGGCACGTCGGTGTTCATGGCCCGCGCGTACGCCGAGCTGCGGCAAGCCGCCGGCGACGGGTGGACCGACGCCTTCCCGGCCAGCGAGCACCACCTGCTGCGGGGCCCCGGGGGCTACGACCGGGTGGTCGTGATCTGCCGCTCCGGGACGACCAGCGAGGTCATCGAGGTCGTCGAGGAGCTGGTCGCGGCCGGCATCCCGCACGTCGCGATCGTCGCGACCCCGGGCACCCCGGTCGCCGAGCGTGCCCAGCACGTGATCCTGCTGGACCGTGTCGACGAGAAGTCGGTGGTGCAGACCCGGTTCGCCACCACCACGCTCGCCCTGCTGCGCGCCTCGGTGGGGAGTGCCTCGGGGAGCGCTGCGGGCGCCGGGGGCGCCGCCGCGGTGGCGGCCGCCGCGGCCGATGCCGCCGCCGTCGTCGACGCCGCCGACGACGAGCTGCTCGCGGACCTGCTCGACGCCCAGCAGGTGACCTTCCTCGGGCGCGGCTGGACCGTCGGCCTGGCCGAGGAGGCCGCGCTCAAACTGCGGGAGTCGGCCCAGTTCTGGACCGAGTCCTATCCGGCGATGGAATACCGGCACGGTCCCATCAGCATCGCCGCCCCCGGCCGGGTGACCTGGGCCCTCGGCGAGGTCCCCGAGGGCTTGGCAGAGGAGGTCCGCGCCACCGGCGGCCACTTCGAGCACCGCGACGTCGACCCGATGGCCGAGCTCGTGCGCGTCCACCGGCTCTGTCTGGCCCTGGCCGCGGCTCGGGGTCTGGACCCTGACGAGCCACGCCACCTGAGCAGGTCCATCATCTTGTCGTGACTGCTTCCCCCGAGGTTCCCTCCGCCCCAGCGCGGCTCGACGGCACGATCGTCGCCGCCGGACGACGTACGGTCGCGGGGTGCGTCGTGCTCGCGGGGGAGCTCATCGCGTACGCCGGGCGCGCCGCCGACCTGCCCCGCGAGCTCGCGGCGGCCGCCCGCGCGCCGGAGGGCTGGGACCCCGGCGTCCTGCTGCTGCCCGGGCTGGTGGACATCCACCACCACGGCGGGGCAGGCGGCGAGTACGGCCCCGACCCCGCGGCCGGCCGCCGCGCCGCCGCGCACCACCGCGCCCACGGCTCGACCACGCTGGTCGGCTCGCTGGTGTCGAACTTCCCCGACGCCCTGGCGGCTGGCGTCACCGCCTGCGCGGGGCTCGTCGCGGCCGGCGAGCTGGAGGGGGTGCACCTAGAGGGGCCGTTCCTGTCCTACGCCCGGCGCGGCGCGCAGAATCCGGCCGCGCTCACCGACGTGGACCTGGGCTTGGTCGAACGGCTTGCCGCCGCTGCGGCGGAGGCCGGCGCCCCGGAGGCGTTGGTGCAGATGACGTTCGCCCCCGAGCGGCCCGGCGCCGACGCGCTGCCCGGCGAGCTGGCCCGGCACGGCATCGTGGGGGCGGTCGGGCACACCGACGCCACCGACGCCCAGTCGCGGGCGGCGATCGAGCGGGTCGTCGCGGGGGGTGCCAGGCAGGGCCGCGCCCTCGCCACGCACGTCTTCAACGGGATGCGGCCGCTGCACCACCGCGACCCCGGGCCGATCGCGGGCTGCCTCGCGGCGGCCGGGCGCGGGGAGCTGGTCCTGGAGGTCATCGGCGACGGCGTGCACCTCGATCCGGGCACAGTGCGGATGATGTTCGACCTCGTCGGGCCGGAGGCGATCGCGCTGATCACGGACGCGCTCTCGGCGTGCGGCATGCCGCCGGGGCGGTACACCCTCGGCGACCTCGACATCGTCGTCGACGATCAGGTGTGCCGGCTCGCGGACGGATCCTCGATCGCGGGCAGCATCGCGACGATGCTCGACGTGCTGCGTTGGGTGACCACCGCCGCCGGCGTACCGCTGGAGGACGCCGTCACCGCCGCCACTGCGACGCCCGCGCGCGTGACGGGCCTGGGAGCGCTTCACCGGGTCGGAACGCTCGCCGCGGGTGCCCGGGCCGACGTCCTGGCCGTCGCTGAGGAGGCGTACGACGAGGCCACCGGCCGCGCGACCCCGTTGGCGCTGCGGGCCGTCTACCGCCGCGGGGTGCGGGCCTGACGTGCGCGCCGGTGCGGGCTGTCCCTAGAGTTGCCTCTCGCGGAACTTCGCAGCACCTCGCGGAATTCGCGGGCATGACCAGCACATCGAGCAGCACACCGACCAGCACGCCGCAGCACCCGCCGTACCGCCAGCCCAGCCCCCGCCCCCGATTCGGAGCGCCCATGGCCAGCACGCCGACCGAGAAGAAGACCGATACGCCGCAGCCCTGGCGCACCGAGGGTCTGCGCGAGGCGGACAAGGACAAGGTGGGGTCGGGCAAGGACGGCCGGATGCCGCCCAACTGGCTCAAGCTGCTGCGGACGATGCTGCTCACCTATCTCGCGGTGTTCATCGTCTTCTGGCTGCTCGACATCGGCCAGAACCCGTCACCGACCCCGGTGTCCTACACCGAGTTCAAGGCCCAGGTGGCGGCGCGCAATGTCGCCGAGATCTACGCCAAGGGCAACACGATCCAGGGCACCCTGCGCGAGGCCAAGCAGGTGCCGGACCACGCCGAGGAGAAGTACACCAAGCTCGTCACCGAGCGCCCGGACTTCGCCCGCGACGACCTGCTGGCCGAGCTGCAGTCCCAGGACACCAAGGTCGTCGCGACCCCCGTGGTGGAGCAGCGCGGGCTGTTCGCGAACCTGCTGATCTCGCTGCTGCCGTGGGTCCTCATCATCGGCGCGTACGTGTGGTTCATGCGCCGCCAGGCCTCCCGCATGATGGGCGGCGGTCTGCTCGGGGGCGGCGGCAAGAAGAAGCCGGTCGACCCCGAGAGCGTGCGGGTCACCTTCGACGACGTCGCCGGCATCGACGAGGTGGAGGGGGAGGTCGCCGAGATCGTCGACTTCCTCAAGAACCCGGGCAAGTACGCCGCGCTCGGGGCCCGCGCCCCCAAGGGAGTGCTGCTCGCGGGCGCCCCCGGCACCGGGAAGACCCTGCTGGCCCGGGCCACCGCCGGCGAGGCCGGGGTGCCGTTCTTCTCGGCGAGCGCCAGCGAGTTCATCGAGATGATCGTCGGCGTCGGCGCCCAGCGGGTCCGGCAGCTCTTCGAGGAGGCCCGCAAGGTCGCCCCCGCCATCATCTTCATCGACGAGATCGACACGATCGGCCGGGCCCGGTCGGGAAGCCGCGCCATGGGCGGCAACGACGAACGCGAGCAGACGCTCAACCAGATCCTCACCGAGATGGACGGCTTCACCGGCGCCGAGGGCGTCGTGGTGCTCGCCGCCACCAACCGGGCCGACATCCTGGACCCCGCGCTGCTGCGCCCGGGCCGGTTCGACCGGACCATCACGGTCAACGCGCCGGACGCCGTCGGACGCGCGCAGATCCTGCGCGTGCACACCCGCAAGGTGCCGCTCGCGACCGACGTGGACCTCGACGCGGTCGCCAAGTCGACCCCCGGCATGACCGGCGCCGACCTGGCCAACCTCGTCAACGAGGCGGCGATCGCCGCCGCGCGGGACGGCCAGGACCGGGTCCACCAGGCCGGCTTCTTCGCCGCGCTGGAGAAGATCCAGCTCGGGGCGGCGCGGGCGGTGGTGATGCCGGAGGAGGAGCGCCGGCGCACGGCGTACCACGAGGCGGGCCACGCCCTCCTCGGGATGCTGCAACCGGGAGCCGACCCCGTGCGGAAGGTGTCGATCATCCCCCGCGGCCGCGCGCTCGGCGTGACCCTGTCGACGCCGGACACCGACCGCTACGGCTACGACGAGGCCTACCTGCGCGGGCGGGTCATCGGGGCGCTGGGTGGGATGGCCGCCGAGGAGGTCATCTTCGACGTGATCACCACCGGCGCCGAGTCCGACCTGGAGACCTCGACCGCGATCGCGCGGCAGATGGTCGGCCGGTGGGGCATGTCCGACGCGGTCGGGCCGGTCCAGATCTATCCCAGCGACGGCGACGTCCGCGCGGCCGGCTTCTCCGAGGAGATGCTGGGGCGGGCCGACGCGGAGGTTCGGCGGATCGTGGAGGAGTGCTACCGGCAGGCGAAGCGGCAGCTCACCGAGCACCGCGGCCAACTCGAGGCCATCGTGGCCGAGCTGCTGCTGCACGAGACCCTCGACGAGGCGGCGGTGTATCGGGCGGCGGGCATCCCCCGCGGCCCCGAACCCGAGCTGCCCATGCGCGCGCCGGAGGACACGCCGGCGGGGCGCTGACTCGCTGGTACGCGCCGAACGATTCGCAGGAGGAGGCCATGAACAAGCAGGTCCGGCTCGCGCGACTGGCCGAGCTCGTCACCGAGCGGGGCAGCCTGCACGTCGATGAGGCGGTCGCCGAGCTCGGGATCTCGCAGGCCACGGCGCGTCGCGACCTGGACGAGTTGGCCGGCCAGCAGCTCATCCGGCGCACCCGCGGCGGAGCGGTGGCCAACTCGACCAGCGGGGACATGCCGATGCGCTACCGGTCCGCGCGCGAGGGCGCCGCCAAGTCGCGCATCGCCGACGCCGTCGCCGCGCGCGTCCGTCCCGGCGAGGTCGTCGCGTTCAACGGGGGCACGACGACCACGATGGCCGCCTACCAGGTGGGCGTGCGGTTCTCCGCCGAGCACCCCACCGACGAAGCCGTGCTCACCGTCGTGACGAACGCCGTCAACATCGCCAACGACCTCGCCGTCCGGCCGCAGACCCGGGTGCTGGTCACCGGGGGCGTGGTTCGGCCGAAGTCCTACGAGCTCACCGGGCCGCTGTCCGAGTTGGTGCTGCCGCGGATCAACATCGACGTGGTGTACCTCGGGGTGTCCGCCATCGATCTCGCCGCGGGCATCTTCACGCACGACGACGCCGAGGCCGCCGTGAACAACGCCTTCGTGGAGGCGGCCCGTACGGCGTACGTCGTCGCCGACTCCAGCAAGCTCCGGCGGCACTCGTTCGCCCGGATCTGCCCGCTGGAATCCGTCGATGGGCTGATCACCGACTCCGGTGCCGACCCGGCCGCCCTCGATGCGCTGCGCGCCGCGGGGTGGCAGGTCGTCACGGTCTGACTAGGGCAGGCCGGCCACGCCCTGGCGCACCGGGTGATGGCGTAGGAACGAGAGCACGGCCTCGTTGGCCTCGACGCCGCCGGCGTAGTAGACGTGCCGGCCGTTGTCGAGCAGGTGCAGCTCGGCGCCCGGGATCGCGGCCACGAGCAGCCGCGCGTTCTCGGCCGGGCAGATCTCGTCGTCGAGGGCGTGCACGACGAGCGTGGGGGCGGCGATGTCGCCGAGCACGGCCCACGCGTCGTGCGACTGGCTGGCCGCGAAGTGGGCGCGGCGGGCCACCGGGGAGCTGGTCCGCGCGGGCACCTGCGCGTCGTCCGGGTGCTCGGCCAGCCACGACGACCGGAAGAACAGCGGCCCCAGCGCCGCGGGGTCGCCCTCGGCCAGGACAGCGGACACCTCGTCCCGCCGGGGGGCGCCGTGCGCATCGCCGCCGGTCGTCCCACCGAGCACCAACGCCGCGACCAGCTGCGGGGAGTCCGCCGCGAGCCACTGGGCGATGCGCCCACCCATGGAATGGCCGTAGACGTGGGCCCGTGCCACGCCGACACCGGCGAGCACGGCCGCCGCGTCCCGAGCGGCGTGCCGCGTGGACCACGCCCCCGCCTGCTCGGGAAAGATCAGGTCGGAGTCGCCCGTGCCGCGATGGTCGTAGGTGATCACCAGGTGCCGACGCGCGAACGTCTCGACGGCCGGATCCCAGGCCGCCCCCGACAGCGACTGCCCGGCGATGAGGAGCAAGGGGTCCGCGCCGGGGTCACCCTGCTGCCGGACGGCGAGCCGGGCGCCGTCCTCCGTCGTGATCGTCGTGCGGGTGCTGGGCAAGGTCGCCACGGTCCCGAGCGTACGCGGCCGGCTCCACAGTGCCTCCACCCGGGGCGGGATCTCTTGCGCGACGAGGGGATTCCCGGATCGGGTCCGCACCGGGGCGGAGCCTTGAGCCGGGTGGGCGCCTCAGGCGCCGGGCCACCGGCGCGCGCCCGGACCCTCGTCGGCCCGGACATCCTCGGGGTTGTAGATGGGGCAGTTCTTGGTGGACAGGCAGCCGCACGCGATGCACTGATTCGTCGTGTCGCGCAGCGCCACCAGCTCGTCGATGCGGGCCTGCAGCACGTCGTGCCACGACTGCGAGAGCCGCTTCCAGTCCTTCTTCGAAGGCGGCTCGTCGTGCGGGAGCGCGTCGAGCGCCGCGCGAATCTCCGCCAGCGACAGGCCGAACCGCTGGGCCGCCTTGATGTAGGCCAGGCGTCGCAGCACGTGCCGGGGATAGCGGCGCTGGTTGCCCGCCGTGCGCTCCGCGGTGAGCAACCCCGAGTCCTCGTAAAACCGCAGCGTCGGCACGGAGATGCCTGATCGTTCGGCGACGGCCCCGATGGGCAGCAGGTCATGGGCGGTCATCCGGCGCGGCATGGGCCGAGTCTAATTCGACCTCAGGTGAACTTGAGGATGACCCACCCCGCGCCGGGTCAGCGTCGTCGCGCGCGTTCCAGCTGCTCGGTCCGGCTGCGGGCCCGGGCCAGGCGGCGCCACACGTAGCCGTCGGGCAGGCGCCGCCCCGACACGACGTACTCCACCACCGACTCGTAATCCAGCGTCTGCCGCAGCCGGTCGAGGTCGTCCCGGCGGCCGGCGAACAGGATCCGATCCCCCGGCTGCAGGGCGACATCATCGCCGGGCGCGTAGGTCGGCTCACCGTCGCGTTCCCACAACAGCGGCACGACGCCCAGCGGCGCGTCCCGATCGTCGGGATCGCGCAGCAGATCGCCCAGGGTCAACGGGGAGTGCGCTAGCCACCGGAGGGCGGCGGGCGACCTTCGATCCAAGGTCGTCACCACCAGGTGCGGCCCGGTAGGTCCGCAACGATCGGTCAGCCGGGTGAGCATGTCGTCCGACCAGTCGTTCTCCGCGCCCAGCGCGTGTTCGACGAGTCCCCAGAGCAGCGGCGTGACCACCCGGGCCAGCGCCTCGTTCGCGACGAGATCGGTGGGCGTATACACCGAGTCGATGTCCAGCGCTTCCACCAGCGAGCGGTGCGCATCGGTCGCCTGGCGCACCGCGACGAAGACCTCCGGGTCACTCTGCCGGGCATGCTCAGCCAGGGCGATGTTGAGGGTGTCCACCTCGGATCCCGCGATGAAGCCCGCGGCGCCGGTGACGTCCGGATGCGTGGCGCGCGGGTCCACCACGTCCACCGCCATGCCGGCGGACCGTAGGTCGCTGGCGACCTCCTCGGCGAAGTGATCGCCCGCGGCCACCACCCATCGGCCGGTCGCCAGCCCGTCGGGAAGCTCGGGGAGGGGCGCGTCCTCGCCCGCCATGAGCCAGGTCACCAGCCGGTACGTCGCGGGCCGCTGCAGCGCGAGCACCAGGTAGCCACCGAAGCGGTCCGCGGGGTTGATCACCGCCGCCGCGCCGAAGTCCCGCATGTGGTCCTCCGCCAGCCGGTCGTGGCAGCGCGCGATCACGGGCACGTCGGGGCGCAGCAGGGTCGTCGCCAGCACCACCGCGAGGTTGGTGTCGTCGTGGTTGGTCAAGGCCAGCACGGCGGCGCAGTGCGGGCTGCCGAGGCCGGCGATGCCCAGGACCCCGGGCAGCGCGGCGTCGGCTTCGAGCGCGGGGACGTCGGCATACAGCGCCTCCGCGGCGAGCCGGTCGATGCGGCCCCGATCCCGGTCGACGACGACGACGCGGCGGCCGGCCTGGTCGAGCTCGCGGGCCACCAGCTGACCCGTCCGGCCGTAGCCCGCGACGATCACGAAGCCCTCGCGCAGCCGGCGCACCCGGCGCTGAAATCGCTGGGTGCCCAGCGCCTCACGGAAGGCCTCGTCCTGGAGCAGCGACAGCGAGGTGCCGATCGTGTAGGCCCACCCGATGACGGTGAGGTAGATCGAGAACGTGACCCACATCCGCTGGGCGGGGGTGAACGGCACGATCTCGCCGAAGCCGATCGTGGTCGCGGTGTAGGAGATGAAGTAGAAGGCGTCGAGGACGGACAGATGGGTGGGCGCCCCGTCGGCGTCCCGGCCCGGGATGAGGACCAACCCCAGGACGGCGATGCTGAAGATCAGGATGAGCACGATGAGGGGCACCCGGATCCGGCGCAGCGCCAGGAAGATCGCGTCGGTCGTCGGCACCTCCTGCGGCACGGCCACCGCGCGGCGCCGCACCGCGACCCGGCGCCGCTCCGCGGACCGCGCCAGGAACAACAGCAGGGGGTTGGCCATGGGGGCTGGTCAGCGCCGCGTCGCCGACACGGTCTCGATCAGCAGCAGGATCAGCGACACGACGTTGGCCAGGAAGGCCCCGCCGGACAACGAGACGATCGTGGACATGTGTTGACGGGGGAGGTCGCCCTGCGTCTGCCAGTACATGAGGAAGCCGGCCGCCGCCGCGAGTTGCAGCACCGCGACCAAGGACGTCGCCAGGTGGAACGCCCCGACCTGGGTGCGGTCCCCGAACTTCAGGATGAGCGCGATGACGTTGACGACCACGGCGGCGTACAGCTCCCAGGGGCTGTGCATCTCGGGGTCCCCGAGATCCCCGATGAAGAAGCCGAAGTTCAGCGTCGCCGCGAGCAGGACGACGAACGAGAAGACGACCTTCTCAAGATTCATGTCCCGACTTTACGGCGCGGAGTCGCTCAACCGGTGGCGTCCACCGGCCGCCGCGCGCCCAGGGCCAGCAGAAGGTCCAGCTCGGCGCGCATCCCGTCGGTCAGCCGCTGCGGGTCGGGCACGATCTGCCGCACCGACAGCACCCCCATGTCGACCTTGCCGTCGTAGGTGATGGCGTGGACGAACAGGTGCACCGGCGGGCAGATGATGGTGCGCGCGTAGATGTGCTCCACCTTGCGGCCGCACAGATAGAGCGGCTGGTCCGAGCCCCGCAGCGTCGACGTGGACAGGTTCAGCGTCGGCGGGAACCATTGGAACGGCTTCGACCCGGCGAACTCCATGGCCGCCGAGACCAGGCTCGGCAGCATCAGGTCGCCGACGTCGGAGAGCAGGTCCCACGACGCCCTGGACTGCGAGAGCCCGCTCTTGGCCCGCGAGGAGCCGGCGTGCACGAACGCGAGCCGCTCGACCGGGTCGTCGAGGTGCACCGGCAGCTCGATCCAGATGGCGGTGAAGGCATTGCCCGAGGTGGACGACGTCTCCCGGCCGGGGTTGCGCCGGACGTTGACGGGGCAGGTCGTGACGAGGGGCTTGTCGGGGACCTCGCCGTACGGCTCGAGGTAGCTGCGCAGCGCCCCGGCGAGCACGGTGAGGATCACGTCGTTGACCGTCGCGCCGGGGTGCGCCGCCCGCGCGGCCTCCACCTCGGCCAGCGGCAGCGAGAGGACCGACATGCTCTTGGTGGTGTCGCTGACGTGCTGGTTGAAGCGGGTGACCGGCGGATGCGAGGTGAACGAGGGGATGAACCTGGGCAGGCGAGGGAGCCGCGGTAGGGCGCTCTCTCGGCGTTGACCGGCCTCCCCGCCGAGCCGGCGCGCGATGCCCTTGCTCACCCGGGAGGCGACCTCCGGGGCGGTCGAGGCCACCGCGCGGGCGATCCGCAGCCCCGTGAACGCGTTGACGATCATGCGCTCGGGCACCTCCGCGACGGCCCGCACCAGCGCGCTGGGCTCCCGTTCGCCCGGGGGAGTCGGGGCGGCGGTGGCGCCCGTGGCTCCGCTGGCGGTCGCCCCCGCGGCGTCGCCGGGCTCGGTCACGTCGGCGCTCTCCAGCGGCAACACCGGCGGCTCGGCGTGCGGATCGGCATCGAACAGCGACTGGTAGAGCTTCATGAAGCCCATGCCGTCGGTGAGGGCGTGATGCCCGCGCATGATGAGGGCGGTGCGCCCGCCGGCGAGCCCCTCGATGTACCAGGTCTCCCAGAGCGGCTTGCGCCGGTCGAGGGGGTCCTTGGTCAGGTCCAGGACGTGGTTCATCAGCGCCTGATCGTCCCCCGGCGCCGGGCACGTCGTGCGGTGCACGTGCGCGTCGAGGTCGATGGAGGGCTGCGAGATCCAGTGGTCCTCACCGATGCCGAGCGGCGCGGCGGACACACGCCGGCGCAGGTAGGGCGCGGCCTCCACGGTGCGCGCCATCGTCGCCTGCACCATCTCGAAGGGCACGGGGCCGAGTTCGCCGGCCTCGATGACGGTCACGCCCACGACATCGATCGGAAACCCGTCGCGCTCCAGGCGTAGGAAGATGCGCTCCGTGCTCGTCATCAGTTCCATCCGGACCCCTGGCTCAACTCGCTGGTAACTTCCGCGGTTGAAGGCCACGGTAGCGCCGTCGGGACGTGCGCGCAGGTCTGTCCGACCGGCGACCACGACCAGCGGTTCAGCGCATGTCCTGCCAGGCGGGAGGCGGCACGTTGGCGGCGGACAGCGCCGCCTCGCTCGGCGAGCCGGGCATATCCCGCAGGCCGCGCAGCGGTGAGACGAGGACCGTGAAGGAGACGAACGCCACGATGGCGGCCATGACCCCCACGGCCGGAATGAGACCGAATTCCTGGGCGAGCCAGCCGGCGAGGACGGCCGCGATCGGCATG
Source organism: Austwickia sp. (assembly GCA_016699675.1). Classification (NCBI taxonomy): domain Bacteria; kingdom Bacillati; phylum Actinomycetota; class Actinomycetes; order Micrococcales; family Dermatophilaceae; genus Austwickia; species Austwickia sp. The sequence continues at coordinate 2,036,493 of CP064985.1, forward strand.
AGCGAGTAGTTGACGGTCTGGGTCGCGGTGCTGGTGCGGGCCATCAGGCTCAGCGGCACGTACGACTGCCGCCACGCCCCGCGCAGGACGTTGGCGCAGACCACGCCGACCCCGATGAGGAACATACCGGCCAGCATCACGCCGGACCGCCACCCCGGCGCGCCCCAGGGCAGCAACAGCGCGCCCACCCCGACGCCGCAGAAGAGGAACACGGTGCCGTGGGCCGACCCGAAGCGGCGGCCCACGCTGGGGGCGATCATCGCGCCGATCAGGCTGCCGACGCCCTGAACGGCGATCGCGAGGCCCACCTGCGGTCCGGACAGGCCCAGTTCGCGCACGAGGACCAGCACCAGCAGGGCCTGGAATCCCGTCAGCCCGGTGTTGCTCAGCGCGCCCTGGATCGTGAAATAGCGCAGGTAACGGTCGGCGAACGTGAACCGCCAGCCCGTCGCGATCCGCTCGCGCAGGGAGACCGTGGTCGGTGGGGGAGCCACCCGGTCCTTCTCCCGTTCGTTGATGAACAGCAGGCAGGCGGCCGATACGACGTACGACGCCGCGTCCACCAGCACGGCGACCGCCGGAGCGAAGAGCCCGGCGAGAGCGCCCCCGATGGACGGCCCGCCGACCTGGGCGACGGACTCGCTGCCGGTCAGGTACGAGTTCGCGGGCGGCAGGTCCTCCCGGCGCACCAGGGTGGCGAGCAGCTTGGGATAGGCCGACCGGAAGAAGACGTTGGTGGTGCCGACGGCGAAGGTCACCACCGCGAGCTGCAGCGTGGTCAACATGTCCAGCGACCAGGTGATCGGGATGCTCAGCAGGGCCGCGGCCGCCGCGAGGTCGCTGGCCACCATCACCGAGCGGGGCGCGCGTTGGTCCACCCAGGCGCCCGTGGGCAGGCCGATCAGCACCCACGGCAGCCACAGTGCCGCGTTGATGATCCCGACCCACACCGGCGAGGCGTCGAGCACCACCACCGCCAGCAGGCTGATGAGCAGGGAGGTGACCTCGGTGCCGAACACGCTGATGGTCTCGCCGGTCCAGAACAGCCAGTACGGTCGGTTGCGGCGCAGCGGCCAGGGTGCTTGCGCGTCGCCGCCGGCGGGGGTCGGCGTCGCGGGCGGGGCGTCGTACGTCGAGGGCCGCGGGCGGCGCTGGTCCGGGCGCGCCTCGCGCGGATCCAGGTGGGTCGAGGCGGAGGCGGGGTCCGCGGGGTCCGCCAGGCGAGCCGGCGTCGCGGGACCGAGCGGCCCCGAGCGCGGCCCGGCGCTGCGGGTGTGGAGGCTACCGCCTCCCGGGGTGGGCTCCACGGGCTGAGGGTAGGAGAGCCTAGCCGTGTAGGACAACGGTCCTTGTATTTGTCCGGGGTCGCTGCCGCGCGACGTCGCTTATGACAACGCCGCTCGTGGGGGTCTCCCCGCGCCATCGGCGGAGGGGGATGGCTCCTCTCGGGAGTATCTCCTCGGCGGGCTCTCGCCGCGTAGAGTGTCCAGCATGTCCGACTTCTCGATCCCCCGGCCCACCTCGGGCGACATCGTCACGCTCATCCTCGACGACCACCGCTGGATGGAGGCGCTCCTGCGCGATCTCCGCCTGGGCGTCTGCGACCGGGAGGCCGCCCGCGCCGCGTTCGCCGCGACCCTCGTCGCCCACTCCGAGGGTGAGGAGCGGGCGGTGTACGGGCGTCTGCAGGCCTCCGCCGACGACGTCGGACAGGAGGAGGTCGAGCACGGCCACGAGGAGCACGCCGAGGGTCTGGCCGCGCTGCTGGAGCTCATGGAGTGCAAGGGCCTGACCACGAAGAAGTTCGAGGATGCGCTGGAGAAGCTCTCGGCGTACATCAACCACCACCTCGCGGAGGAGGAGGTGACGATCCTCGGCCCGGCGCTACGCGAGGTGCCGGAGAAGCGGCGTCGCGACATCGGCGCGGCGTGGCTGGCCGCGCGGGGCGAGCTGCTCGACGCCGGATGCGGCAGCCTCACCCAGGTCCGCGAGCTGGTCGCCGCCGCCCGCAAGGCCGGCGTCATCCCGGCGGAGCTGCCGGATCAGCCGGAGGACTGAGCGTCCCCCGAAATACTGATCTAAAGCAATTAGTTGTCCTAAGGATCGTGGCGCGGCTACCGTAGAGGAAGGAGACGGGCCTCCCCGTCACCGTTCGCGAAGGACGACTACCAGCTCCTCGGTCCCGGGGTAGAGACGCCAAGCGCGCCATCGCACCGCGCCTCGTCTCGCCCCGACCCCTCCCCGCTGGCGCCAGGCGGTCGTCGCTCCGCAGTAGTGCCCTTCCCGCGAGCGTTAAGTCAGCAGCGTCACCCCAGGAGGGATCCCCCATGAGCGTCGTTCACGCCGTTGCCGGTTCCATGGGCCGCGCCGTCGTCCACACCCGCGTCGTCCACACCCACGCCCGCTCCGTCGTACACACGCGCGTCGTGCACACCCGCGGGGTCGTGCACACGCGCTGACCCGCCGCGGCCCGCCGGCCATGGCCCCCTCTGCGAGGATCGGGCCATGGCCGGCCCCTTTGCCTCCGGGAAGTTGCCCAGCACTGCAGCTCCCGCCGTTCCCGACGACCTCGCCGGCGCGACGGCGCTGGAGCTCGCGGCGGCCCTGCGCTCCCGACGTACCACCGCGGTCGCCGTCACCGAGGCCACCCTGGGGCGGATCGAGCGGGACTCGACGCGGGTGGGGGCCTTCGTGGCCGTCGCCGCGGAGCAGGCCCTACGCGAGGCGGCGGCGGCCGACACCGTGCTGGATGCCGCGGCCGCGAGCGGCGGCGCCGGCCCCCAGCCGCCCCCGCTGCTGGGCGTGCCCTGCCCGATCAAGGACCTCAATGCGGTGGCCGGAATGCCGTACGTCGCGGGCTCGCGCGCCATGCTCGGCAACGTGGCCGACGCCGACGACGGGGTGGTGCGGCGGCTCCGCGACGCCGGGGCCATCGTCGTCGGCAAGACCGCCACGCCGGAGTTCGGATTTCCTTGCTACACCGAGTCGGACGTCGCCCCGCCGGCCCGGACGCCGTGGGACGTGGGCCGCTCGGCGGGCGGGTCGTCCGGGGGCGCCGCCGCGGCCGTCGCGGCCGGGCTCGTGTCCATCGCGCACGGCAGCGACGGCGGCGGCTCGATCCGAATCCCCGCCGCGGCCTGCGGCCTGGTCGGGCTGAAGGCGTCCCGCGGGCGGATCAGCCCGGGGCCGCTCGGCATCGACGGCCCCGGCCTGGCCTCGCACGGGGTGCTCACCCGCACGGTGCGCGACACCGCCATCGGCCTCGACGTGCTGGCGCAGGGCTGGCCGGGCGACGTGTACCGGTTGCCGCCGCCGCGCACGACGTACCTCGATGCCTGCGACCGCCCGACCGGCGCGCTGCGGATCGGCGTCCTGACCGAGCCGATCATCGCGGACTGCGAGGTCGCGCCCGGCCCGCTGAATGCGGTGGAGCGCGCCATCGCGGTCCTGCGCGGGCTCGGCCACCAGGTGCAACCGGCCCCGCGGCCCTTCCCGGCGGCGCGCTGGGAGGCGTTCGCCGCGGTGTGGTCGGTGCTGGCGTTGTCCATCCCGCTCCCGCCGGAGGCGGAGCCGCTCCTGACGCCGCTGACCCGCTGGCTGCGGGAGCGGGGACGGGCGGTGACGGGCGCGGAGTACGCCGCCGCGCTCGCCGCCACCCAGCAGCTCGCCCGCGAGACTGCGGCCGCCTGGGACGATGTCGACGTCATCCTCACTCCGACCCTGGCGCAGCCGCCGGCGCCGGTCGGGTCGCTGCGCGACGACGCCGACCCGGCCGCCGACTTCGATGCGCAGTGCGCGTTCACGCCCTGGACCAGCACCTACAACCTCACGGGCCGGCCGGCGATCTCGCTGCCGCTGCACCGCGAGCGCTCCGCGAACGACGCGGTGGAGCTGCCGTACGGCGTGATGCTCGGCGCCCGGCTCGGTGAGGAGGAGACGCTGCTGGCCCTCGCCGCGGCCGTCGAGGCGGCCGACCCGTGGCGGGACACGCTGCCGAGGAACCCGGGCGCCCTGACCGCGCCGCACGCTGGGGGCGCGGTGCGCGGCCGCCGGCCGGTGCTCAGTACGCCGTCCAGCCGCCCTCGATCGGGTAGCTGCAGCCGGTCATCGACGCGCTGGCCGGGCCGGTGAGGAAGGCGACCAGGTCGGCGACCTCCTCGGGCTCGATGAGGCGCTTGACGAAGACCCGGTCGAGCATGATCTTCTGCACGACCTCGTCCTCGGGAATGCCGTGGGTCTTGGCCTGGTCGGCGATCTGCTTCTCCACCAACGCCGTCCGGACGTAGGCGGGGTTCACGGTGTTGGAGGTGACCCCGTGTGGCGCACCCTCCAGGGCGATGACCTTGCTCATGCCCTCGAGGCCGTGCTTGGCGGTGACGTACGCGCTCTTGAACGGGCTCGCGGACAGGCCGTGCGCGGACGAGAGGTTGACCACGCGACCCCAGCCACGCTCGTACATGTGCGGCAGGGACTGCCGAACGATGTAGAACGGCGCGTGCAGCATCACCTTCATGATCAGCTCGAACTTCTCCAGCGGGAACTCCTCGATCGGGGCGACCTGCTGGATGCCGGCGTTGTTGACGATGATGTCCACGTCGTGCGGGAGGGCGTCGGCGAGGCCGGCGAGGTCGGACAGGTCGCACGGGGTGGGCACGATCCCGTCGACGCGTTCGGCGAGGGCGGCCAGGCCCTCGGCGTTGAGGTCGACCGCGATGACCTGCGCGCCGAGCGCGGCGAACTTCTCCGCGCAGGCCAGTCCGATGCCGCTGGCCGCGCCGGTGACGAGCGCGCGGCGGCCGCGGTGGTAGTCGGGGGAGGGGAAAGCGGGCTGCGTCATGTCGCGAGGCTAGCGGCTCGGCCCGCGCCCGCAGGCCCGCAGTCGCGGCGCAACATCGGGCCAGCCCGGCCGGGTCGGGGATCGCTCAACCGCAGGTGGTACGTTCCCTGGGCCGCGGCCGACGCCGCCGGAACCACTCTTGGGAGTCATCGATGACGCTCTACTACTTCCTCGTCGTCATTGCGGCGCTGGGATTCCTCATGTTCATGGCCTACAAGGGCCACAGCGTGATCCTGTTCGCGCCGATCGCGGCGATGGGCGCGGTCCTGCTCACCACCCCGGCGTTGGTGGCGCCGATGTTCACCGGCCTGTTCATGGCCAAGCTGGTGGGCTTCGTGCAGAACTACTTCCCGGTCTTCCTGTTGGGCGCCATCTTCGGCAAGGTCATCGAGATCTCCGGGTTCGCCCGCTCGATCGTCACGGCCGTGATCCGGGTGGTCGGCAAGCAGGCGATGTTGGCGATCGTGCTGGTCGGCGCGATCCTGACGTACTTCGGGGTGTCCCTCTTCGTTGTCGTATTCGCGGTGTATCCGTTCGCGGCGGAGATGTTCCGCCAGGCCGACATCCCCAAGCGACTCATCCCCGGCACCATCGCCCTGGGCGCGTTCACCTTCACCATGGACGCGCTGCCCGGCACCCCGCAGATCCAGAACATCATCCCGACCACGTTCTTCAAGACGACGTCGTACGCCGCGCCGATCCTGGGCATCGTCGGGGCGTTGTTCGTGTTCGGGCTCGGGATGACCTACCTGGAGTGGCAGCGCCGCAAGGCGGCAGCGGCCGGGGAGGGCTACGGCACGGGTCACAAGAACGAGCCCAAGTCCTTCGCCGAGGACGCCAAACTGCCGAACCCGCTGGTCGCGGTCCTGCCGCTGCTGGTCGTGGCGATCGCCAACTACGCGCTGACCAACTGGGTCATCCCGCAGGCCTTCCCGAACGAGGTCAAATTCAAGGACGGCGTCGTTGGCACGACCAAGGACGTGGCCGTCTCGGTGTCGAGCAATATCGCGATCTGGGCGGTCGAGGGGGCGCTGCTGCTGGGCATCCTGCTGGTGGTGGCGCTGGCCTGGAAGCCGGTGAGCACGCACTTCACCGAGGGCAGCAAGGACGCCATCGGCGGCGCCCTGCTGGCCTCGCTCAACACCGCCTCGGAGTACGGTTTCGGCGGCGTCATCGCCGCCCTGCCCGGCTTCAAGATTGTCGCCGACGGCCTGTCGAGCATCCCGAACCCGCTGGTCAACGAGGCCATCACGGTGACCTCGCTGGCCGGCGTCACCGGCTCGGCGTCCGGCGGCATGTCGATTGCCCTCGGTGCGATGGCGGAGACCTTCAAGGCCAACGCCGCCGCCGCGAACATCCCCATGGAGGTGCTGCACCGGGTGGCCTCGATGGCCTCCGGCGGGATGGACACCCTGCCGCACAACGGCGCGGTGATCACGCTGCTCGCCGTCACCGGGCTGACGCACAAGACGTCGTACAAGGACATCTTCGCGATGACCGTCATCAAGACGCTGGCCGTCTTCGTGGTGATCGCGTTCTACTACCTGACCCGGCTCTACTGATCGGACCGGGGATACCGGGTGATCCGGGACGGGATGCCCGCTGACGGTCACGAAATGGGCCGAAGGCCCCCGCCGTTTCCCGAGCGTCGGCCCATTTCCTGGGCCCTGGGGGTACGACGGTGCTGGTGACCTCCTCAGGGCGGTTGGCCACGTGCTGCGCTCGAGATCGCGCGCTCCAGCGTTGGCAGGGAACGACCCGGACGCCCCGCGGCTGCTGGCGAGCTGACGGCGGCGGCAGTTGGCGGCGGACGAGCAGGTCGGCGCGGAGTTTCTCGCCATGTGGATGGCCTCGTGACAGAGAAATAATGCGTACTTATTGTTCTCATAACGCCTTGACGCTCGGTCGATGAGCAGGGCGTGAGCGCCGCCACGGAGAGCGGCGCGAGGGCGAGGAAGGTGCGCTGGTGGGACGAATGCAGGGCGGCCGGGTTCGACGTCGCTGGATCGACGCGTGTCGCGTCTCCGCGGCGCTCTGTCGCTGAACCCGGCCCCGACGCCTCGACGTCGACTCTGCCCACCGCCGCGGCGCCCCGCACCGCTTCGCGCGCCACATCCGCCGAAGCACGCGACGCGCGGCGCCGCCCCTGCTGACCTCCGGAGAACCGCAATGACCGCTCAGACCGTGCTGGCGCCACCGTTCGTGCCCCAGTCCACCACCGACGCCCCGCCCACCCCGCAGACGCCTCAGACCCCGATCCTCGCGGACGACGCCGCCGATCGGCCGCGTCCGGACTTCACCCAGCCCATGACGGCGCTGGTGGGCCCCGCGCTCGCCGCGCTGGCAGGTGAGCCGGGCGGCCGGGCCGAGCGGGTCCGCGCCCTCCTGCGCGACCTGGCCGAGCGGGGGCTCCTCGACGCCGGGGTCGACGCGGCGATGGCCCAGGCGCACGGCTACGCGGAGGGGTCTGCCTGGGACTCCGGTCGCCCGGAGCACGACCACACCCGGGTGGCGGCGGCCCTGGTCGCGGCCGTGGCCGACGTCTGCGGCGCCAGTGCCGCCGCAGTCGCCGTGCAGCGCGCCGCCATCGATGTGCTCGCCCGCGCTCGCCGTACCCCCGCGAACGAGCGCCTCCTCAAGGCGCTGCGCCGCGGCGCCGTCGTCGGCGCGCTGCCCGCGCCCGGCCAGGCGCCCCTCGACGGGGAACTGCTGGTCGACGGCTCGATCCTCGTCGCGTCCGGGCGGCTCGACCTGGTCGGCGCCGGTCCCGGCGGCGCGGTCCTGCTGCCCGTCCGCCTGGGGGGGCGCGTGGTGTGGGCCTGGACGCCGTACGCCGCAGCCGGCCTCGTCCACGACGCCGCCGGCACGGGCACCCTGATCGTGGACCGCCTGGTGGTCAGGGCGGACACTGTGGTCGACGCGCTCACCGGGCCCGCCCCGACGCGCGGCGCCGAGGTGCCGGACGGCCTCCTCGCGGGGTTGCTGGCGGAGCCCCAGGCGGCCTGACTCAAGTCCATCTAGATATATCGTTGACGTATCGCGATACTCGAGGCATGATGAAGGGGCAAGGCGCCGACAGGGCGTCTTGAGGTGAAGGTCAGGATCGCCGATCGACAGGGCCGAGGGCCCGGGCGAACCGACCGGTCGAGCGCGAGCGGCGCCGCGGAGTCCCCGCGAAAGACGACCCGCGCCACCCAGTGGGGCCCCGCAGCAGCGGATGGCCCACCCCACATCACCCCAGCACCGCCGAGCGCAGCTGTGGCGCGCCGGCAGGGAAGGAATCCTCATGCACGGCAACAACGACTACGACGACTGGAACTGCGGTCCCGGCTGGTCGCGCGACGACCGCCGAGACGACCGACGAGGTGCGCGACCCGACGGTGGTCCTAGACTGCGCGGCCCGCGCGGCGGATACCCGGGACGCGGCCCCCGCGACGAATTCGGCGGGCGTGGCCCGCGCGACGAGTTCGGTGGCCGCGGCCCGCACGAGCGCGGCCGCGACAGGGATCGGGACCGTGACCGGGATCGCGGCCGACCCGAGTTCGGCGGCGGCCTCGGCGCCTTCTTCGGTCCCGATGGGGCGTTCGGCCCCAATGGACCTTTCGGCCCCAACGGCCCCTTCGGGGCGAACGGGCCGTTCGGCGAGGAGGGCCCCTTCGGCCGCGGCGGCCCGTTCCGGGGTCAGCCCCGCGCCGGGTACGTCGGCGGCGGTGGCCGGCCCGACGATGACGGCCGTGGCCGGCGGTCCCACCGCGGCCACCGTGGCGGCAACCGGGGCCAGCGGGCCGCGCGGGCCCGCCGCGGCGACGTACGGCTGGCGATCCTCGGCCTGCTCGCCGAGGACACCATGAACGGCTACCAGGTGATCCGGACGCTCGAAGCGCGCACCGGCGGGGCCTGGCGGCCCAGCCCGGGCGCCATCTACCCGGCGCTGGCGCAGCTGGAGGACGAGGGGCTCATCGCCCCGGTCGACGGCGGCAGGAAGGTGTTCACGCTGACCGATGCCGGCCGGGCGCACGTCGACCAGCTCGGCGACAAGGTCCGCCCCTGGGAGGGGGTCGCGGAGGATGTGACGGCGCAGGCCGAACAGGGCCTCGGCGGCACTGCCGAGCTCTGGGTGGCCCTGGGCCAGCTCGGGCTCGCCACCCGCGCCGTCGGGCAGGCCGGTGACCCGGACGTGACCCGGGCGGCGGTCGAGCTGCTGGAGGAGTCGCGCCGCGGCCTCTACCGGCTGCTCGCGCAGGACGGCGCCGACGACCTCGAGGACGACGAGGGCGCCGAGGACATGGACGATCTGGACGACATCCAGGATGAGGTCCGCGCCGACCACGCCGATGACGACGCTGTCGTCGACGGCGAGATCGTCGAGGACGGCCCCGGCGGCCCGAACGACGGGACGCCCCGCGGCTGAGCACCGCCCCGGCGGGTCACTCGCTACCGACGCAGGGTCGGCGCCCCACTGGGGCGTCGACCCTGCGTCGTGGTGCGGCAGGCTGGGGTCATGTCGCCCGACCTGAACAGCGCCGACCGCAACAGCGCCGACCTGACCCGTGCCGATCTGACCCGTGCCGACCTGCTCATCCACGACGCCCGGCTGCTCGTCACGATGGACGCCGACCGGCGCGAACTCCCCGGCGGGTGGGTCGCCATCCGCGACGGGCAGGTCATGGCGCTCGGCCGCGGCACCGACCCGCAGCCGGCCGCCGCGGAGCGGATCGCGGCCAGCGGCTGCCTTGTCACGCCGGGCCTGGTCAACACGCACCATCACCTCTACCAGAACCTCACCCGCGCCTATCCGCCGATGACCGCGGCGCCCCTGTTCGGGTGGCTGCAGACGCTCTATCCGCTGTGGGCGGCCATCGACACCGAGGCCGTGCACGTGTCGGCCTGGGTCGGCCTCGCCGAACTCGCTCTGTCGGGCTGCACCACGAGCACCGACCACCTCTATCTGCACCCGCGCGGCGCGGGCGACCTGCTCGGCGCGGAGATCGACGCGGCCCGCGACCTGGGCGTGCGTTTCCACCCCACGCGTGGCTCGATGTCGTTGTCGGTCAAGGACGGTGGGTTGCCGCCCGACGACGTGGTGCAGGACGACGACGAGATCCTGGCGGCCTGCGCGGACGCCGTACGGCGCTATCACGACCCGACTCCCGGCGCGATGGTGCGGATCGCGCTCGCGCCGTGCTCGCCGTTCTCGGTCACGCGCGAGCTCATGGTTCGTACGGCGGAGCTGGCGGAGCGCCTCGACGTACGCCTGCACACCCACTTCGCCGAGAACGCGGAGGACGACGCGTTCTCGCTGGAGAGGTTCGGCTGCCGGCCGTACGACTATCTGCGCGACTGCGGCTGGGCGGCGCCCCGGACGTGGGTGGCTCACTGCGTGCGGCCGAACCCGGAGGAGGTGCGCCACCTGGGCGCGGCCGGTGTCGGGGTGGCGCACTGCCCGTCGAGCAACCTCATCCTCGCCTCCGGGGTGGCACCGGTCGCGGACCTGGTCGCCGCGGGGTGCCCGGTCGGGCTCGGCGTGGACGGGTCCGCGTCCGCGGACGCCGGGAGCCTGTGGCTGGAGGCCCGGGAGGCGCTGCTGCTGGCCAAGCTGCGCGGCGGGGCCGACGCGGTGGACGCGCGGTTCGTGCTGGAGCGGGCCACCCGCGGCGGCGCCGGCTGCCTGGGTCGGGTCGGCGAGATCGGCGAGCTGACCGTGGGGGCGTGTGGCGACGTGGCCGTCTGGGACCTGAGCGGGCCCTCGTTCGCCGGCGCGGTCGCCGACCCGGTCGAGGCGTGGCTGCGCTGCGGGCCGGTCGCCGCCCGGGACACGGTCGTCGCGGGTCGGTACGTCGTGCGGGACGGGGCGCTGGTGTCGCCGCGGCTGCCGGACTATCTCGCCGCGCACGATCGCCTCGCCCGCCGGATCCAGCGGCTGCCCGCGTCGTAGCGCGGCACCGACGGGTGAAGCCATTCGATCGGACTGGGGCGTTATGCGTGCCCCGGACCGCATAACGCCCCAGACATCGTGAGCCACCCGGGGCCGACGGTTCGCGCTCAGGGCTCAGGGCTCCGGCGGCGTCACCAGCGGCACGAAGCGGTAGTGGCCGTGCCAGCTCACGTCGGGGTCGGCCCGCCCCGGCACTCGACGTACGGTCGCCATCCGTCCGGCGACCGGGCACACCAGGATCCCGTCCGGCGCGAGCTGCACCACGAGCGCCTCCGGCAGCCGAGTGGCCATGGCGGAGACGAGGATCCGGTCGTAAGGCGCCGCCGACGGGCGGCCCAACACGGCCGGGTCGGCGCGCTCCAGGGTCGCGGGTCCCGCCCCCCGGTCCGATGCGCCGGCTCCGGGGCCGGGCTTAGCGGCGAGGGACTGCTGGTACGCCGCGAGGTTGGCCGCACCCCAGGCGGCCAGGTCGGGGTTGAGCTCCAGGCCGAGCACCCAGCCGTCCGGACCTACGAGCTGGGCCAACAGCGCCGTGGTCCAGCCGGATCCCGCGCCGACGTCGAGGACGCGCTGCCCGGGCCGAGGGTCCAGGAGTTCCAGCATCGTGCGCACCGTCGTCGGCTGGCTGTTCGTGGCCCCTGCCCCGATGGGCAGCGGCTGATCGAGGTGGGCCCAGCACTGCTGCTCCGGCGGGAGGAATGCGGCGCGCGGCACGGTGTGTAGCGCGGCGGCCACGTGTGCGGCTGGTCCCACGTCCGGAACCGAGCGCGGGTCCGCGTCGCGGGCGGCGTGCCGGTCGCCGACTGAGGGCTGCACAAGTCCGCTCCTGTCACCTCGCGGCGCTCGCCGCCGTTCGTCGCACCGACCAGTCGGTCAGCGTTGCGGCCCCGAACCTCTCGGCGGAACTGGAACAATCGCACGTATGACCAAGTCCGCCGTCACCGCCCCCGTCGCATCGGCCCGCAGGAAGCGGCCGGGTTATGACGGCGAGTCGATTCTGGCGGTCGCCGTCGAGGTCTTCAACCGGCACGGGTACGAAGGCACCTCGATGGGGCTGCTGGCGGAGTATCTGGGCATCTCCAAGGCGGGCATCTATTACCACGTGCCCAGCAAGGAAGACCTGCTGCAGCGGGCCTGTGACCGGGCGCTGCGGGCCCTGGAGTCGGCCCTCGAAGAGGACCACGCCGCCGGCCTGACGGCGCGGGAGCGGCTGGAGTTGGTGGTCCGCCACGCCGTGCTCGTGCTGGACGAGGAGCTGCCGTACGTCACGCTGCTGCTGCGCGTCCGCGGCAACACCGAGGTCGAGCGGGCGGCGTTGGAGCGGCGGCGGGCCTTCGACCAGCGGTTCTCCGCGCTGGTGCAGGAGGCGTGCCGGGAGGGCGCGCTGCGCAGCGACATCGATCCCCTCACGACGACGCGCTTCATCTACGGCACGGTGAACTCGCTGGTGGAGTGGTACCGGCCCGGCGGCCCGACCGCCGCCGCCGCCCTGGCGGACTCGCTGGTCAAGGTCATCTTCCACGGCCTGGACGCGCCCGACGCGGCTCGCGAGTGAGGTAGCCGGTCGGGTGCGCGTGGCCCCCGCCGTACGGCGTACGCCGGCCGCACCCGACGTACCGGACGCCGGCCGCACCCGCCGTACGGCGGGGGCGTTCTCAGGCCCGACCCGCCGCCGCCTGCCGGGCGGCCGCCGTGCGCGCCTCGCCGAGGCGACGGGCGCGCGCGCCGTACCAGAACGTCCACGCGATCACGAGCCCCGTGACGAGGAGGGGCAGCACCGCGCCCACGTTGAAGGCCACGTCGAAGGGCAAGGTGTAGACCGCGACGACGCGGATGGCGGCCTCGACGAGGTACGCGACGCCCCAGACCAGGCCGACGATGCGCTGGGTCCGGCGGAAGGTCGGGTACTCGCGCCACATCCGATCCCACTCGCCGGCGCCCTCCGGGCTGCCGTCGGTGGCGAACTTCTGGCCCAGGTAGTTACGTCACCGGCTTGCCGACCGCGCAGGAGCCGAGGAAGACCAGGCCCAGCGCCCCCGTCATGCAGGAGTCCTTGAGGATCAGCACCTTCGGGTCGGTGCTGCCGATGAGCGCGACCAGGGCCGCGATGGCCTGCAGCGTCAGGATGAACACCGAGAACATCGAGAGCTTGCGGTGCCGCGCGAACTCCACCGATGCTGACCAGCGGGCCGATCATTGAGAGCAGGTAGGCGCCGAACTCGCTGACGCCGTTGTTGCGCGCCACGTTGTAGAGCAGCAGGGATAGGCCGATGTCGAACAGGCCCATGGTGAGGAGGGACAACCTCCGCTCGCGCCCGTCGCGGGAGCGACGGGACGTCGACGGTACGCCGGGGGCGGCGGGGTCGGCGGACTGGGGTGGGGCGGAAACCGTTGACGCGGCAGTCGACTGGGCGCGGGCGTGTGGTTCGGAGGGCGTCGCCATACTCATGGCCCACACCATGGCGGGTCGACCCGGCGCGTCGAAGGCCTGCGCCGGCCGAGTCGACGAAAGGTGGGTGGCCGGGGGGTTCGCGCGCGGTCACCGGTGGGTGGCCGAGGGGCGCGGGCGGTCAGCGGCGGCCGGCGACCCGCTGCACCATCCAGGATTCGGAGTCCTCGTCGTAGTACGCCGCCCCGGTCGGGACCACCCGCTCGATCGCGGAGCGGGCCGCCAACAGGGCCATCGTGAAGACGATGAGCACGGCCGCGGCGGAGTAGACCGCCGCGCCCGCCATGCTCAGGCGTTGACCGCCCATCGCGAGCCCCACCGCGAGCTCCACGACCCACAGGCCGACCAGGGTGGCGGCCAGCGGCCGAAGGTCGGTGCGGCCCCAGGCGAGCCAGGCCGAGCCGAAGATCAGCAGCGTGGCGACGGCGGCGAGGCCAATGCGGACTCCTTGCAGTCCGGCGGCCTGGTCGGAATCGATGATCCGCCAGATGGGCCAGCCCATGCAGCGGGTGTAGGAGCCGTTGCCCGCGGTGAGGATGCCCAGGACGTGCATAGCCAGCAGCGTGCCGACGCCAGCCCAGGCCAGGTGGGAGACGCGGCTGGGCGCGTGCGCGTACGGCGTGCGGCTCAGCGCCACCGTCGCGGTCGTGATCGCGATCATGGCGACGAGGGACAGGCCCAGGTCGAGCATCCCGAGGACGGGCGGCAGGCCGTAGAGGACGACCTGGCGACCGAACACCGCGGCCGCGAGCGCCCCGACGAGGGTCAGCCACGGCAGGTACCGCACCAGCCGCTCCTGCCGCGGCCGGCGCAGCCCGAGCACGGCCGTGGCCAGAATAAGCGGCCCCGAGAGCACGGACACCACGCGGTGCGTGAACTCGATCCAGGGGTTGATGTCCGCGTGCGGATGCACCTGGCCGACATAGCAACCGGGCCACGTCGGGCAGGTGAGGCCGGACTCGGTGGCGCAGACGAGCGAGCCCATGACGACCGCGCCCAGCGTGAACAGCGTCGCCAGCCGGAAGACGGTCAGCGTGCCGCCGGGGCTGTTGGGGCCGCCGGCTGGGGTGGGGGAGGCCGGCCCGGCGGGGGCGCCTGGCGCGGGGGACCCGGACGACGCGGGGGAACTGCTCATGTCGCGCTCCTGAGCGAGGGGTGAATGGGGCACTCGGCCCGACGGTAGGTCCGCGGGATCGGTGCCGTAGTGACTTTGGGCCTGGGCGAATGTCGCAATCGCCGGGCGGTGCCTGCCGGGAGCGCCAGCTTGGGGGTGCTTGGTCGGGGTCCACCCGGGTCCGTGGGGGCCGGCTCGGCTCGGCTCGGGTCGGCTCGGGTCGGCCGGCGGCCGGCTGGCTGGGCTGCTCGCCTGCGGGGGCTATCGAGGCCGCGCTGCGCCGGCGACGAACCACGTCCAGGGGCGCAGGGGTGCACCGCGTACGGCGTACCGGCGGCGCAGCCCCTCGGCGCCGAAACCGGCCTCCTCGAGCAAAGCCGGGATGTCGCGGTCCAGGTGACATCCGCCGGCGACCCGACCCCAGGCGGGTTGGATCCGGCGCTGAACCGCGGCGACGCGCGGGGATGGGGCCAGGGCGTGCTCGACGACATGCAGCGCGCCGTCGGGGGTCAGCAGCCGGCGCGCCTGGGCGAGGGCCTGCGATACCGCGGGGATCGAGCACAGCGTCCAGGTGGCCACGACCGCGTCGGTGAACCCGTCGGGCAGGTCGACCTCGGCCGCGTCGAGGCCGACCCGGCGGACGGCAGTTGCGGGGCTGGCGCCCCGGGCCTGGGCGAAGGCGTCGATGCGGCCCGAGTCGAGCGCGGCGGCCCAGGCGTCGTCGTCGGGTTCGACGGCCAGAACCTCGCGGACGGCCGTGGGGTAGTGCGGCAGGTTCAGCCCCGATCCGAACCCGAACTCTACGACGGTTCCGTGGGCACCGGCCGTCGCGAGGCGGCGCCAGCCCCCCACGAACCGGTCGGACAGAACCAGATCCACGGGGCGCACGGGCATGGCGCCCAGCCTGCCACCGCTCTTCCTGCCACGTTCCGCCCGCAGGCGGCCTCGTTCGGCCCCTGGCGGCCGCGCTCCGCCCGCCGCGCGCGTCCGCCCCTGGCTTCGCCGCTCCGAACGGAGTGTTGACGTCTGCCAGCGCCCTGAAGTCCCCGATCGGAGTACGCGGGGTCCCGCCCAGCCGTCGGGATCCGGCCTCGCGGGCGATCTCGCGGGTCCTCGCCCCCGAGCAGGTGCTGACTAGGCTGCCGCTCATGGAGGCGCAACTCCGGACGGCGTACGAGGTCAGCCCGCCGCGGGTCGCCGAGGCCGCCGCGCTCGGCGAGCTGCACGTCGCGGTCTGGCGCGCGGCGTACTCCGGTCTGCTGCTGCAGCGCCACCTCGATGCGCTCGACCCGGCGGAGCGGGCCGAGCAATGGCGTACGGCCGCCGCGCGCGTGGACCGAGACGGGTGGGACGGTCCCCTGCGGTGCCTCGTGGCCCGGTACGCCGAGCGTCCGGTGGGGATGATCTGCGTCGGCGCGCCGCGCGATGCCGATCCGCCGGCGCCCGTGCAGCTGTGGTCGCTCAACGTGGCCAGCGCCCACCACGGGAGGGGCGCGGCGCAGGCCCTGATGGCGGCGGCGCTGCCGGACGGCCCGGCGTACCTGTGGGTGCTGACCGGCAACGAGCGGGCCATGGCGTTCTACCGGAAGTACGGGTTCGCGCTGGACGGGGTCGAGCAGGCGGACCCGGCGTACGACGCCGTCGACCTACGGATGACCCGTGCCGGATCGGTGCCCTGTCCGCACTAGCCGCCGATCGGTGAGGGCCGCCGACCACCGACCGTTGAGTGGCCGCCGACCGATCCGGAGCCACCGCCTGTGGTTGGAGTCGCTCCCGGTGATGGCCCCCGTGATCGCCCCGTTGCTGTTGCGGAGACGACCGCGGTGGCGATGTGACGAGGGCGATCTCGGGCGGGTACGAGGGGTGCGCTCTCAACGATTCCGCCATGGCCATCGGGGCGCGGCTGCTGCGGATGGTGGCTGTCGGCGTCGGGCGTGGTCGAGTCCTCGCCCCGCTTCGTGAGTGCCCGCGGAGCGCCGGTTGTTGGCATCCGATGTCTCGCCTAGGGCGTACGACGTACGGCGTGTGGCGGCGTGGCTACCAGGCAGCCCCTTCTGTACCCGATTTCCGCAACCATGGTGATGACTTCCGCAAGTCATGGTGATGACTTCCGCAAGTCATGGTGGTGACTTCCGCAACCACGGTGATGACTGCCGCAACCGTGGTGACGGGAATCAGGCACGGGCGCGCCGGCGTGGTGATGATCTCCGCAACCATGGTGATGGCTCCCGCAACCATGGTGACCAAAGTGGAACGCGGGGGGGTCGGCTGTCGTGATGACGGCCCGCTGAGGGCAACCTCGGTGAGAGCAGCTTCGGTGAGATTGGCGTGTCGGTGAGAGGTACGCGTCAGTCAGAACGGTCGTCGGGTGAGAGCAGCGCCTCGGTTAGAGCAGCGCGTCGGTCAGGGCCTCGCGGTCGAGTTCCAGGCCGGCCAATTCGGCGGCGGCCGCACAGGCGCCCACCACCGGGAATGGCGCGTAGGCACAGCCCGGGTGAGCTGCCTCGATCCGGGCCCGCAGCGGCCCCGCCGCGAAGAGGCCACCCGCGAGCACGATCGGTCCGCCCGCGTCGGCCCGGGCCGACGCCAGCGTCGCCAACAGGCCGTCGGCCGCCTGGTCGACCAGCGCCGCCGCGACGGGGTCGGTCTTCGCGGCGTTGAGGGCCGTGCCGGCGAAGCGCGCCCACTCGGCCGGGGCCAGCCGGTCCACCGCCCGGATCAGGTCTTGTGGGTCCACGTCCAGGCCGAGGCCCCGCGGGTCGGCGACGGCGGGATCGTCGGGGACGTGCGCCTCGGTTGTCATCGACTCGGTCGCCATCTGATCGACCGCGAGCTGTTCGGACGCCGCCACGTCCGTCGCTGACCCATGGGACGCCGTCTGGTTGGCGCCGGAGGAATCCGTCGCCAACTGATCGGTCCTCGCTTCAGAGGCCGACTGATTCGGCGCGATCTGCCCGCTCGCGATCTGCTCCCGCGCCGCCTGTTCGGGCGCCGCCGAGCGGGGGTACGCCGCAGTGGCCGCGCGCTCGGCGCTGGTCAGCGACAACATGGCCAAGACGTGCGGGGTCATCGCGGTGACCGGGCCGTTGTGATCGAGCTGCGCGGCGACGGCCCGCAGGACGCGGCGCCCGAGCCACACCCCCGACCCGGTGTCGCCGAGCAGCCAACCCAGCCCGTCGCGGCGCCGGATCTGCCGCCACTGCGCGAACGCGGCCGCCACGGCCCCGGTGCCGGCCAGCAGGAGCGTTCCGTCCGGCCCGGGGGCGGCGCTCCGGAAGGCGATGTCGAGGTCCTCCAGCAGCAGGGCACGGCCGTCGCGACCGTCGAGCGGCCCCGCATCGGCGCCAGATAGGCCCGCATCGGGACCAGACAGATCGGCGGGGGCGTCGGGGGCGCCGGACCCGGGGGTGCCGACCTCGGCCTGCACGGCCGCGGCGACGGCGCGACGGACCAGAGCCTCGACCTCGTCGCGGCGGGCTCGTCCGGCCCCGGCGGCGCCCACGCATACCGTGAGCCCGTCGAGTGCAGCGGCGCTGCCCAGGGCGGCGCGGATCGCGGCGCTGAGGCGTTGGGCCACATCTCCGGGCGAGGAGCGGAAGTTCCCCCCGCGGCTCGACCCGCGGCCGAGAACGCCGCCCTCCGGCGTACAGGCCACCGCCCGGATCGATGTGCCACCCACGTCCACCCCGAGCAGCACCATGGTTTCCTCCCGGAACGCCCGCTCCGACAACGGATTTCGCTGCATGGTGACACGCGCCCCCCCGGTGGGGTCAAAGCGCCGCACCGAACGTAGCCCTACCGCACCGCAAGATCTGGTGATAAGTTCCACAGCCAAGCGGTTGAATGAAAATAATTCCCACATGGGGTTTCGGCGACTCGACGAGGAGAACCTGATGGGCAAGCGGCGGACGCGCTCGATGAGCGCCGTGGTGACGGGCCTGGCGACGGGCGTGCTGGTGGTCTCGATGGCCGCCTGCGGCAACTCCGGCTCCGGCGGCAGCTCGAGCGCCGGTGGCTCCGGCTCCGCCTCTGGCGGGAAGGTTGACGGCGCCGGCAAGAAGCTGACGGTCTGGATCATGGAGGGCACGAACCCGGACTCCACCGCGTACTTCGACAAGGTCAAGAAGGCCTTCAAGGACAAGACGCAGGCCGACCTCGACGTACAGCTCGTGCCCTGGACCGCCGCCAAGGACAAGTTCACGACGGCCATCGCGGGCAACACGACCCCCGACGTCGCCGAGGTCGGTACGACGTGGACGCCGGAGTTCGCCGACGCGGGCGCGCTCGCCGACCTGACCGCCAAGGTCAAGGACGCGAACCTCGACGGCGACCTGGTCGCGGGCCTGAAGGAGGCTGGCACGGTCGACGGGAAGCTCTACGGGATGCCCTGGTACGCCGGGATCCGCAGCTTCTTCTACAACAAGGACATCTTCACCAAGGCCGGCATCACCACGCCGCCCACGACCTGGGCCGAGCTCAAGGACGCCGTCGCCAAGATCAAGACGTCCGACCCCGCCGTGACGCCGTTCTTCGTGCCGGGCAACAGCGAGTTCACCGCGACCCCGTTCATTTGGGGCGCCGGCGGCGAGACGGCCGCCAAGGACGGCGACAAGTGGGTGAGCAAGCTCAACGACGCCAAGGCCGTCGAGGGCATTCAGTTCCTGGGCGACCTCGCGGTCAAGGACGGCGGCTCGACGCCCGCCGCCGCGACGGGCACCGAGAAGGACGCCCTCACGGCGTACGGCAAGGGCACTGTCGGCATGATCGTCTCCGGCTCGTGGACCCCCGCTACCTTGAGCAAGCAGGCGCCCGAGGTGGCCAAGAAGACCGGCGCGTTCGCCTTCCCGGGCAAGGACGGGATGGCGAAGTCGTTCACCGGCGGCAGCCACCTGGCGGTCTTCGAGAAGAGCCCCAACAAGGATCTGGCCTGGGAGTTCGTCAAGCTGATGGCCACCGGCGACCTGGCCAAGGAGTGGGGCAAGGCGTCCAACTACTTCCCCGGCCAGAAGAGCCTGCTCGACGAGCAGCTCAAGTCCGGTGACGAGCTGACCAAGGTCTTCGCCAAGCAGTTCACCGAGGGCGGCAAGACCGTGCCGGTCACCCCGCTCTGGGGCAAGGTGCAGGCCAAGAAGGTCATCCCGACGATGATGCAGTCGATCCTCTCCGGCAAGGCCGACGCCAAGACCGCGGCGGAGACGGCGGCCAAGGACATGAACGACGTCTTCGCCGCCAAGTGAGTTCGTCCGAGGCGCGGCGGGGGAACTCCGGCGTCGCCCGGCGGCAGAGCTTCCACGCGGCGAAGCGGCGCCGGCCGTGGCTCCTGCTCGCCCCGACGCTGGTCATCATGGCGCTGCTCATGGCCTGGCCGCTGGGCCGCGTCGGGTGGCTTTCAGTGCAGAACTACGGCCTGCGCGAACTCAACCGCGGCACGACGAATTACGTCGGCACCCAGAACTACGCCGACATCCTCGGCGACGGCTACCTCTGGCGGACCGCGCTCCCCAACACGGTGCTGTTCGCGGCCGCCTGCGTCGTCGCGACGGTCGTGCTCGGCACGCTCGTCGCGCTGTTCCTCAAGACCCTGCCGACGGGCGTCCGGTACGTCGCGGCCAGCGCCATCATGGTCGCCTGGGCGGTGCCGGCGATCACGGGAACGTACGTCTGGGTGTTCCTGTTCGATCCCGGCGACGGCCTGGTCACGCACCTGCTCGGCGGCCTGGGCCTCATCGAGACCGGGCAGGTCAACTGGTTCCTCGACCGGTTCAGCTTCTTCGCGATCGTCTGGCTGAACGTGGTCCACCACGGGTTCGCGTTCGTCGCGGTCACCGTGCTGGCCGGCCTGCTGACGGTGCCCGACGAGCTGTACGAGGCCGCGATCATCGACGGCGCAGGCGCCTGGCGTCGGTTCTGGAGTGTCACGGTGCCGGTGCTCAAGCCGGTGTTCGCGGTGGTGACGATCCTGTCGACCATCTGGGACTTCAAGGTGTTCACGCAGGTCTACCTCATGCCCGGCGGCGGCGGCACGAACCGCGAGGTGTTCAACCTCGGGGTGTGGAGCTACATCACGAGCTTCGCGCAGGGCAAGTACGGGATGGGCTCGGCCATCGCCGTCCTGCTCACCCTCCTGCTCATGGGCATCACGGCGCTCTACCTGCGCACCCTGTTCGCCGAGGAGGAGTTGTGAGCGCGCCGAATCAGGTCCGTACGCCGACGCCCGACGCCGCGTCGGCCGCGGGCGCCACCCCGACGCCGAGGCGGCGCAGCGCACGACGTACCCGCCGCGTCCTGGCCCAGGGCCTCGGGGTTGTGGCGCTGATGGTGTTCGCGCTGTTCCCGGCGTACTGGATGATCTCCTCCGGGCTCGACCCGAACGCGGCGCAGCGCGGCGGCGCCCTCGTGCCGAGTCAGCTGAGCCTGGAGAACTTCGGTTACGTGCTGGGCAAGGCGGGGTTCGCGAGGTATCTGGCGAACTCGGCGCTGGTCGCGCTGGTGACGGTGGCAATCAGTTCGCTGGTCGCGCTGCTGGCGGCGGTCGCGGTGGCGCGGTTCCGGTTCCGGTTCCGCACGGGGATCATGATGATGATCTTGATCGCCCAGATGGTGCCGCTGGAAGCGTTGGTCATCCCGCTGTTCCTGCAGGCGCGGTCGATGGCGATGCTGAACAGCCTGATGGGGCTCTCGATCGTGTACCTCGCCTTCTCGCTGCCGTTCGCGGTGTGGCAGCTGCGCGGGTTTGTCGCGGCGGTGCCGGTGGAGGTGGAGGAGGCGGCGTACGTCGACGGCTGCGGGTGGTGGTCGATGTTCTGGCGGGTGCTGTTCCCGCTGGTCGCGCCGGGACTCGTGGCGACGAGCGTGTTCAGCTTCATCACGGCCTGGAACGAGTTCATCTTCGCGCTGACGTTCCTGCAGGACCAGGACAAGTACACGGTGGCCATCGGGCTGCAGAAGTTCTTCGGGGAGAACACCGCCGAGTGGGGCCCGATCATGGCGGCGTCGACGCTGCTGACCCTGCCGGTCATCGTGTTCTTCCTGCTGATCCAGAAGAACATGGTCTCGGGCCTGTCGTCGGGTGCGGTGAAGGGATGACCGGCCAGCTCATCGACGCCGGCGGTGGTCGCTTCTCCGCGACTGGCGCCCTGCTTTTTAGGTCAAGTGTTGATGGCTGTCCGACTGGCGCCCTTTCTTTGGGGTTGGAAGCTGTCGACGGCCCGACTGGCGCCCTCTTTTTGGGGTCGGATGCTGCCGACTGTGCGACTGGCGCCCTCTTTCCCGCACTGACGCCCCCCTTCAAGAAGGGCGGCAGTAGCAGAAATGGGGCGGCAGTCGGCGGGGGGCCGGGAAATGGGGCGGCAGTCTGCACGGGCGACACCGAGCGGTGGGCGACGTGAGCCGGCTCGCGCACGGGGTATTGCTGCCCGGCTTCCCGGGGACGTCGGTGCCGCGTTGGCTCGGCGCCGCGCTGGCCGACGGGTTGGCCGGGGTGTGCCTGTTCGCGGAGAACACCCCCGACGTACCGACCACGCGCGCGCTCACCGACGCGCTGCGGGCCGCCCAGACGACCATGGGCGGAGCGGCGGGGTACGGCGCTGGGCCGGCCGCTGGGCTGATGGTCGCGATCGACGAGGAGGGCGGCAACGTCACCCGGCTGCAGGCCAGGGCCGGTTCGGCGCTGCCCGGTAATGCCGCACTCGGGGCCGTCGACGACGAGGAACTCACGGGGCGGTGCGCGGAGCGGCTTGGGGCGCTCCTCGCGCTGGCCGGCATCGACCTCAACCTGGCGCCGTGCCTGGACGTTGCGTCCGAACCGTTGAACCCCGTGATCGGGGTGCGCGCCTTCGGGTCCGATCCTGAGCTGGTGGCGCGACACGGGCGGGCGTTCGCCGCTGGGCTGGCGCGGGCGGGCGTTGCTTGCTGCGGCAAGCACTACCCGGGACACGGCTCGACCCGCCAGGACAGCCACGTGGACCTGCCCGTCCTGCGCGTACGCGAGGAGACCCTCCGGGACCGAGACGAGGCGCCGTTCCTGGCGGCGTTCGCCGACCTCGACGCGGTGATGACCGGGCATCTGGTGGCCACCGCCAGGGGGGACGATCCGGCCTCGCTGTCGGGGTGGGCGACGCAGCGCCTGCGCGCCGCGGGCTTCGACGGCGTGATCGTCACCGACGCGCTGGGGATGCGGGCGATCACCGACCTGATGGGACTGGGTGAGGCCTGCGTACGGGCCCTTGCCGCCGGCGCCGATCTGCTCTGCCTCGACGCGCCGCACCAGCGGGACGCGGAGGCGACGTACGCCGAGGCGGTGGAGGCGGTGGACCAGGCGCTCGCGGCCGGGCGACTGGACCCGGCCGCACTCGCCCGCTCGGCTGCCCGCACCGCCCGGCTCGCGCGCCGCGGGGCGACGCCGCATCCCCCGGAATCCGCTGCAACCGGGGCGCCCCCGGACCCTGAGGAACTCCACGAGGCGGCCTCGCGAGCGGAGGACGACCTGGCCTCCGTGGGCGCCGAGGCGGCGGAGCGCGCGCTGCGGGTACGCGGGCGCGTCGCCCTCACCGGGCCGCCCCTCGTCTTCGACGTGCGGCGACACCCCTCGCACGCCGCGGGCCGGGCGTCGGCGGCGTTCGCGTCCGCCGTCCGCGGCATGTGGGTGGCCGCCGAGATCGTCGTGCCGCTCGGACCCGCGGAGATCGCCGAGACCCTGGACGTCGCACCGGTGGGACGCGACGTGGCGGTCATCTCTCGGGCTGCCCGGGCCGACCGGGCGGAGGCCGCGGACCTCGCGGCGGTGTTGGCCGCCCGAGCCGACGCGCTGGTCGTGCACACGGGGGTCGTCGCGGCCGCTCCCGACGTACCGCGCCTGGCCTGCACCCTCGGCGAGGGGGCCGCGAACGCGGAGGCGCTCGTCCGCCTGCTCGCGGCGGGCGGCGGCGACGGCCCGGCGGCCGCGCGACCCGCGCCGGACGAGACCGGGGAGGAGCGGTGAGAGTCTTGGGGGTGATGTCGGGTACGTCGGTCGACGCGATCGACGTCGCCCTCGCGGCGCTGGATCTGACCGAGGGCGGCGCTCTTGGCCTGGCACCACTCGGCCACCTGGAGCTGCCCTGGCTGGCGGGTCTGCGGGAGGACCTGCTGCGGCTCGGCAGCAGCCCGAGCCTGGTCGACTTGACCAACCCGGCCGACCTCGCCACCACGACCCACCCCGGGAACCCGACCCACCCCGGCAACCCGGCTGACCTCGCCAATTTCGCCGACCTCGCCAACCCGGCCAATCCAGCCACGCCGGACAGGACCCGCGTCGGCGTCGAGACGTGGTGCCGGCTGCACGCCGACGTGGGCCGGGCGCTGGGCGCCGCCTGCGCCATCGCGCTGCGCGAGCTGGGGCCCGCGGACCTGGTGGCCTGCCACGGCCAGACCCTTTACCACCTCGTCGAAAAGGAGCAGGTCAGCGGATCGTTGCAGGTGGGCGCCGCGGCGTACGTGCACGCCGCCACCGGCCTGCCCGTCGTGTCCGACCTGCGCGCCGCGGACATCGCGGCGGGTGGCCAGGGCGCCCCGCTGGCCAGCCTGCTCGACGCGCTCTGGCTGGGCGCCGCCCCGACGGCCGCGGTCAACCTCGGCGGCATCGCGAACGTCACGATCGTCGGCACCGCCGGCGGCGTCGTGGCGGGCGATACCGGCCCGGCAAACGGACTCATCGACGCCGCGGCGGCCGAGCTGGGGCGCTCCTGCGACATCGACGGTCGGCTCGCGGCCGCCGGTCGGGTCGACGAACGAGCGCTGTCGGCGCTGCTCAGCGACCCCTATTACGCGCGTCCGCTGCCCAAGTCCACGGGCCGCGATTACTTCCACGCCGGCTACGTCGCCCAACTCTTGGCCGAGCGCGGGGTCCCGGCGCTCGTCGGCCCCGACCTGCTGGCGACGCTGGTCGAGCTCACCGCCCGCACGGTCGTGGCGGCGATCACGACGGCCGGTGGCCCCGAGCCGGTCCGGCGGATCGTCGTCTCGGGAGGCGGCGTGCGGAATCCGGTGCTGCTGGCCCGGATCCGGGCGCTCGCCGGGATCCCGGTGCTCAGCACGGACGACCTCGGGCTGCCCGCCGTCGCCAAGGAGGGCTACCTCATGGCAGTGCTCGGTTGGCTGGCCGTGCACGGGCTACCCGGCGTGCTGACCAGCCCGCGGGGGCCGGTCACCGGGGCGCGGCATGCGGCGGTATTGGGCTCGCTGACCCCGCCGTACGTCTCCGGCGGCCTCGCCGCCGCCCTCGCCACCCCGCGCCCGACCGCGACCCCGACCCGGCTCGTCATCGCAGCCGACGTGGCGGGGGAACGACCGTTCGTGACCTGCGCAAAGGGTGCCGTGGCACCCAAAGCGCAGGTCACGAACGGTCACTCGGCGACTGAGGTGACGGAGGCCGGGGAGACTGCGACGGAGGCCGGGGCGACCGCGACGGAGGTGGCCGGGGAGACCGAGACGGAAGCGAACGGGCCGGACCTCGGCTGGAGCACCGAGCAACCCCTGGCCGCGTCGGCGGCGATCGACACGCTCGACACGGCCGGGGTCGTCGGCGTGATCCTCGACGCGGATGCCACCGTCGCCGGCGCGGTCCGGGCGGTGGCCGCGGACATCGCGCGCGCAGCCGACCTCGTCGTGGCCACCCTGCGCGCGAGCGGGGTCGTGCACTACGTCGGCTCGGGGACCTCCGGGCGGATGGGCGTGCTGGACGCGGTCGAGCTGCTCCCGACGTACCACGTCGGCTCCGAATCCTTCCGCGCCCACCTCGCCGGGGGAGCCGACGCGATGGTCCGGGCGGCGGAGGGCGCGGAGGACGACGACGCGGCGGGCGCGGCGCTCGCCGCGACGTTCGGGCCAGCCGACCTGGTCATCGGCATCGCCGCGAGCGGGCGGACCCCTTACGTCCGCGGCGCGCTGGAGGGGGCGCGCCGCGGCGGCCTGCCCACCGTGCTCGTCTCGGCCAACCCGGCCGCGCCGCTGGCGGCCCTCGCCGACGTGGCGGTCCTGCCGGACACCGGGCCGGAGGTGGTCACCGGCTCGACCCGGATGAAGGCGGCGACGGCCCAGAAGATGGTGCTCAACGCGGTCTCGACCGCCGCGATGGTGCGGCTCGGCAAGACCTACGGAAACCTCATGATCGCCATGGTCCCCACCAACGCGAAGCTGCGCGCTCGCTCCGTACGCATGCTTGCTCAAGGCAGCGGCCGCCCCGAGGAGGACTGCGCGGCGGCGCTGGCGGCGGCGGGAGGGGACGTACGTCGTGCGCTCGTCGCCCTGATCGCCGGCCTGCCCCCCGGCGACGCGGCGTCGGCTGCCGTCACCGAGGCGCTGGCCGATCACCCGGCCGATCCCGGGCGTCGCGGCGACCCCTCGGGGATCCGGGCGGCGGCGGACGCGGTACGGCGAGAGGGGCGGGAGGCCCCGTGACCGACGCCGCCCCGGTCACCGTGCGCCTGCGGGGTCAACTCGACTACCTCGCCCCCGCCCTGCGGCGCGTCGCGGCCGTCGTGCTCGCTGACCCCGGCGCTGCGGCCGGCCTGTCGATCTCGGACCTCGCGACCGCGGCGGGATCCTCGCCCAGCTCGGTGCTTCGGCTGGCCCACGGCCTGGGGCTGGACGGCTACCCCCAGCTGCGCCTGGCCCTCGCTCGGGACGCGGCCGGCGGTACGGCGCGGGCCGGCGAGGCCGGGGCTGAGGGTGATATCCGCGCCGGAGACGACCTCGCCTCGGTCGTCGCCAAGATCGTCGCCGCCGACGTCCGGGCCGTCCAGGAGACCGCCGCCGCGCTCGACGTCGTCGCGCTGGAACGAGTCATCGACGCGCTGGCCGACGCGCGCCGGATCGACCTCTACGGGGTGGGCGCCTCCGGGATCGTCGCCGCCGACCTGCAGCAAAAGCTCACCCGCATCGGGCGGTTCGCCTCGGCGTTCAGCGACGCCCACCTCGGGGTGACGTCGGCGGCGCTCCTGACCGCCGCGGACGTCGCGGTCGCGATCTCGCACACGGGGGCGACGAACGACACGCTGGACGCGTTGCTGGTGGCGCGCCGGGCGGGGGCGACGACGGTCGCGGTGACGAACTCCCCGCTCGCCCCCCTCGCGCGGGCCGCGGACCACGTCCTGCTCACGGCGGCCACGGAGACGATGTTCCGGTCCGGCGCCACCGCCTCCCGGCTGGCCCAGCTCACCGTCGTGGACTGCGTCTTCGTGGGGCTCGCGCAGCGGACGTTCGCGGCGAGCCAACGGGCGCTGGAGGCCACGTACGACGCCGTACGCCATCGCCCCACGGCACTTTGACCCCGGACGCGGGGCGGGGGGGACAGGTGTGCGCGCCGCAACCACGGGGCACTGTGCGGCCATGAGCAGCGACCTGGAACACTTCGTCACCGCGCAGGACTCGGGCGGGACCTACGCGACGGCCCTGTCCGAGCTGCGCCGCGGGCGCAAGACCAGCCACTGGATGTGGTTCGTGTTCCCGCAGATCAGCGGGCTGGGATTCAGCGCGATGGCGCAGCGGTACGCGATCACCGACCTCGCCCAGGCCCGCGCCTACCTGGCCCATCCCGTCCTCGGCCCCCGGCTGGTCGAGGCGGCGCAGGCGGCGCTTCACGCGCCGGCTCGGGACGTCGGCGCCCTGCTCGGCGGCATCGACGCGGTGAAGCTGCGCAGCTCGATGACCCTGTTCGAGGCGGCCGCGGCCGACCAGCCGGACCCGGCAGATCAGCCGGGCCGGCCAGTCCTCGACGGCTCGGTGTTCGCCCAGGTGCTGGACCGCCACTACGGCGGCGAGCGCGACGAGGAGACGCTGCGTCGCCTCTAAGTGACCTTGACGTCGGCTCCGAAGCCGAGTCACCTGCACCGACTCGGATCTGGCCGCCGGGGGGACCCTGGCTCGCCGGGACCACGCCGAGGAGTTCACACCAGAGCACCCAGCTCCTCGGCGCGCCCGCCCACCCACGCCGCGTCGCGGTCCGCCGCCTCCGCCCCGCCACCGGCGACGAGCGCCGCGAACGCGGGATCGGACCCGGCGAGATCCCGCAGGTCGGCGCCATCACGGCGCTGGGCCTCCTGCACCGCGTCGAGCAACCCACGCCGCTGGACCGCGCTCGCCCCGTAGCCCTCGCACAGCGCCAACAGCCGCTCGGCCCGCTCCGGCATGCCGGGCAGGACGCCGTACTCCCGAAGCACCATCGCGTCGTCCGCCATCAGCGGCACCCAGCGCCAGGCTGCCCAGGCCAGGTCCTCCACGGGGTCACCGGGCCGGGCGAAGTCGAAGTCGAGGAGGACCAGGCGCGCGTCGGGGGTGCGGACGGCGTTGTACGGCGAGACGTCGCGATGGCAGACCACCTCGCCGGGCGCCAGCGGTCCGGCCGGCGCCAGGCGCCAGGTGCGCGTGGCCCCCGCCGGGCCGGGCAGCAGCGCGACGGTCGACGGGTCGAAACCGGCCTGGGCGTCGTGGAATCCGCGCAGCCACCGCCCCACCTCGGCACACGCCTGCCCGGTGCGGAACCACGGCGCGAGCACCACCCCGCCGCCGAGGATCCCGACCTCGCCCACGACGTACGACAGGACTTCCCGCCCCGACGCGTCGTACCCCATCGGTTCCGGCACCCCGACGAACCCGCGCGCCCGAACGTGCCGCAGCAGCGCGTGCACCAGGGGCGTCCAGGGCCCGGCGCCGCGCCGGACGGTGTCCCCGACCCGGACCACCACGCTCGTCTGGCCGCCCGCCAGCGGCGTCTCCTGCGGCCCCGGGGACCCCGTGTCCATGCGGGCAGTCAACCCCAGCGAACCCGAGTCAGCACCGGGTTTTCGCGGATGGCGCACAGGCTGCCCTCATCCGCGCCGCCTACGGTCCAGCGCATGACCCTGACTCCGCTCCTCATGCCGGCCTTCGCCTCGGCGCCGGCCCGCACCGTGCCCGACCGGGCCTCCGGGGAACCCGACTGGGCTGCTTGGGCCGACTACTTCGAGGAGAACGCCGCGACGCAGGACGCCCTGGAGTGCGCGATCGACTGGGGCGAGCCGGTAACGATGCCGACCCACCGGCAGCGCGCGTGGGCCGCCTCGCTGCAACGGTTCCAGGTCGGCGAGTCGGGCGACGGGGCCCACCTGCTGGGGGAGCTCGCCCGCGGCTGGGAGGACGACGTCCTGCCCGCCACCCGCGCGTTCGTCGCGGAGGAGCGTGGCCACGCCCGGCTGCTCCGGGTCCTGCTGGCGCGGTTCGGGGCGGTGCCGATCGAGCGGCACTGGAGCGACGCGGCGTTCGTGGTGGCGCGCCGGAGCATGGGGGTCGCGACCGAGCTGTCGGTCATCGCGGTCGCGGAGGGCGTGGCGCTGGTCTACTACGGTCGCCTCGCCGAAGGAGCCCCCGACCCGGTCATCCGCGGGGTGGCCCGCCGGATCCTCGCGGACGAGCTGGGGCACGTCCCGTTCGTCGAGTCGCGCATCGCGGTGGACCTGGCGCGGTGGGGCCGGGCGCGACAGTGGGCGTTGCGGGCCTTGTGGTGGGCGGCGGGGGTCGGGGGGACCGCCGTCCTGGCTCTCGACCACTCGGCGGTCCTGCGCGAGTGCGGCACGACGCGACGCGCCGCCGTCCGGGCCGCGTGGGCGAGCGTCCGCGACGTACGGCATGCGACGTACGCCCGAGCCGCCTCCCTCCGCTCCCACCGGAAGTTGCAGATGGCGGCGAGCGGGGTTGCGGCGGAAGGCCGTACGGCGTCCGCAGCCTCGCCCGTGCCGCGGGCGACGGGAACGGTCACCGGCGACGGCGCCGTACGTCGTTCGCCGGTGCCGCACCGGTAACGTCGGCCGATGCCCCGCGCGTCGGGGCCAGGAGACGCGTCGGGGCCGGGAAACGCGTGCGTGCCGGGGGAGCGCGTCAGTGCCGGGGAACGCGAGAGCGGGCGGGGCGCTCGGGCGCGGGCGGTTGCTGGCCGCGCCCCGGCTCTTCGGCGTCGTCGGCGTCCCCACGTTGCATCGACGACCAGGTCATTCGTTGCCCCCTTCGCCCCTCGGCCGGCCGCGGCACCCCCTGTGACACGCGATGTTGTCGGCCACGAGGCCGTTTTCAGAGTAGGACACGCGTCCGACATGGCGCCAGGGGATCGCGCAGACCGCCCCGGGCTGGGCTAGCGTGGGTCAGTGCCCACACGGGCCGGAACGGCTCAGGGGGGAGCCGCGAACCGGCTGCGGAAAACATCTCCGGCGAGCAGCGTCTGCGCCGATCAGAAAGCCGAAAAGCCATGTCGGGCGCGACGAATCGTGGAATGGCTGCCGGTGGTAGCGGTGAGGAGATGGCCATGCAGGAGACGCTCGTCGAGGTGCCGGGCGGCCGGATCGCCGTGCAGTCGTACGGCGGAAGTGGTCGTGACGTGCTCTTTCTGCACGGTGTGGGCTTCTGCGGCCCCCAGTGGCGGGCGTTTGCCGAGACGGTCAGCGACCGGTGCCGGCCGTTCTCGCTGGACCTGCCGGGCCATGCCCACTCGACCGTGCCGATGCGCTCCGCCGACGACAGCTGGCGCCACCTGGCCACCGCCGCGCGCGGGGCGGGACTCGATCGGCCGTTCCTGGTCGCGCACGACACGTCGATCTGGGCGGCCGTCGTCGCCGCCATCAAGGAGCCCGACGCCTTTTCCGGTCTCATGCTGGTCGGGGGCACGATGACCCGCATCGCCCAGTCGGTGCCCCTGGCCGAAGACCCCCACTTCGAGCGACTCCTGCGGGAGCGGTTCCGGCTCGGTGAGACGGGCCTGGGTCGCGACTCTGCGGAGACGTTCCAGCACGAGATGGTGGCCACCGCGGCCCGCGACTGGATGCTCACCGACCTCGGGGCCGGCTACTACGACGAGGTGGGGCACTCGCTGGTGTTCGGCCCGGACGACACGTGGATGAACACCCCGACGGCCTCGACAGTCCTCGCCGCGCAGCGGGTGGACCGCGACCACGAGTACTACCCCGACGTCGACCTCTACACCCGCCTGACCGTCCCCACCTGGTTCGTGTTCCTGGAGCACGGCTTCGACAGCAACGTCGACCTGAACCACGCGCCGCTCGCGGAGGCGAAGCACATGCGCCTGCGCCGGCTCGACGCCGGTCAGTTCCCGCAGTACACCGACGTGGCCGCGCTGGCCGAGGTGCTCACCGAGGCCCTCGCGGACTGACGGACCGGGGCGCCCCCGTCAGCGGCCGACCAAACCGCCGCCGCTCAGCGGGGCCGCCCGCCGACGCCGCTCAGCGGCCGACGAGCCGGGCCAGCAGGTAGGCCTCGGTCCCCGCGAGGCCGGTCGACAGGTAGAGCGTGCGCTGGGCCGCGGTCGTGCGCCCGGGCACCAGGCCCGCCACCACGTCGCCCAACCCCTCGACGGGCGGCCCGTCCTCGCCGAGCGCGGTCGGCGCCATGTCCGCCCACTGGTGCGGCGAGTCGGAGACGATGACGTCGCAGGCGGCGCCGAGGTCGGCGGGCAGCTCCGAGGCCCCGCGGGCCTTGGGACCGACGCTGGCCACGTACGCCCCCGGTTCGATCCACGCCGTCTCGATCACCGGCTCCCTGGCCGTCGTCGCGAGCACGATCAGGTCGGCCCCCGCGACGGCGTCCCGGGCGGTGGCGCAGGGCCGTACGTCGAGGCCCAGCTCGGCCGCGGCGCGCCCGGCGAACGCCTGCGGCTTGCCCGGCGTGGGCGAGTACACGCGCACCTCGGTGAGGGTGTGGCCGGCGTTGATGGCCCAGAGCTGCGCGTACGCCTGGGTGCCCGTGCCGATCAGCGCCAGCGTGCTCGCGTCCCGCCGGGCCAGCGCCCCCGCAGCGACCCCGCCGAGGGCGCCCGTGCGGCGGGGCTCGAGCTCGTGGCCGATGGCGATGCCCCGGACCTCGCCCGTCGCCTCGTCGTGCACGACGGTCAGCTGCTCGGCGGCCCGGCCGCCCGGCAACGGCAGGGTGGCGTAGGACCGGAACCCGTACCACTCCCCGCGCAGCCGTCCCGCCGTGAAGACCAGCAGGCCATCGTCGAGGTTCGCCGTCACCCTGGCCGGCCCGACCAGGTCGCCCGCGGAGTGCGCGACCAGCGCCTCGCGCATCCACGCCACGGCCTGCGGCGCCCCGAGCTCCGTGCGGATGAAGGTGTCGTCGATGATCCGTGCCATGTCTGAGGATTCTGCCGGGGTGGCCGGCCGGATCGGCCTGGGCCGACCGTGAGGAGGCCGACAAAGGTCGCAAATTCAGTTGTCTGAATGTTCGCACAATAGGTTGACAGCGACTGCGGCCCGCGGCTTGAATGGAGCGGTCGAGGCCCGCCGTACCACCAGCCGGACCGCCTCCGCCGCCCGCCGACGACCGCCGAAAGGTCCAGCGATGAGCCCCAACCCGCGCCCGCTCAACACGATGACCGAGGCCGGCCCCACCGTCCTCTGGAACGACTCCGCCGACCCCAGGGAGCTGACCGAGTCCATCTCGTACGGCGCGGTCGGCGCGACCTGCAACCCGGTCATCGCGGTGAACTGCGTCAAGGCCGACATGCCCCGGTGGACCCAGCGCATCGCCGAGATCGCCGCCGAACACCCCACCATGAGGGAGGCCGAGATCGGCTGGCGCGTGGTCGAGGAGCTCTCCATCGACGCGGCCAAGCTGCTCGAGCCGGCCTTCGAGAAGTACGCCGGGGTCAACGGGCGCCTCTCCATGCAGACCGACCCGCGGCTGCACCGCGACGCCAAGGCCCTCGCCGACCAGGCGGAACACTTCCACGGCCTGGCCAAGAACATCATCGTCAAGATCCCGGCCACCTCGGTCGGCCTGGTGGCCATCGAGGACGCGACGTACCGCGGGGTGTCCGTCAACGTCACCGTCTCCTTCACCGTCGCCCAGGCCGTCCAGGCGGGCGAGGCCATCGAGCGCGGGCTGAAGCGGCGCGAGGCCGAGGGCAAGTCCGTGGCGGACATGGGGCCGGTCGTGACGATCATGGTCGGGCGGATCGACGACTGGCTGAAGGACTGCTACGCGGCCGACAAGCTCTGCTTCGACCCCGGCTATCTGGAGTGGGCGGGCGTCGCGGTGATGAAGAAGGCGTACGCCGAGTTCGGCGCGCGCGGTCTGCGCGCCCGGCTGCTCGCGGCGGCCTACCGTAACGCGCTGCAGTGGACGGAGTTCGTCGGCGGCGCCATCGTGCTCTCCCCGCCGTTCGCGTGGCAGCAACGCTTCCAGGGCAGCGGCATCGACCCGCAGCCGAGGATGGACGTGCCGGTCGACCCCGCCGTCGTCGAGACGCTGTCGACGCAGATGCCGGAGTTCCGCAAGGCGTACGACGTGGACGGCATGACGCCGGAGGAGTTCGACAGCTTCGGCGCGACCCGCAAGACGCTGCGCCAGTTCCTGGCCGCCGACGCCGAGCTGGAGCAGATCGTCGTCGACGTGCTGGTCCCCAAGGCCTGAGCCGTGTTATCCACAGGGCGACCGTTCGTGACCAGCGCAAAGGGTGCCATGGCACCCAAAGGGCAGGTCACGAACGGTCGCTGTGAGCGAGAAGCCATGAACGCCGTGACGAGGGAGTCCCGATGACCCAGACCGTTCGCCTGACCGTCGGCCAGGCCGTTGTGCGTTTCCTCGCAAACCAGTGGACCGAGCGCGACGGCGTCGAGCGCCGGCTGTTCGCGGGGGTCTACGGGATCTTCGGGCACGGCAACGTCTGCGGCGTCGGCCAGGCGCTGCTGCAGGCCGAGCTGGCGGCCGACGCGCCCGGCGGGGCGCCCGAACCCGAGCTGCCCTACTATCTGATCCGCAACGAGCAGGCCGGGGTGCACGCGGCGGTGGCCTGGGCGAAGACCACCGAACGGCTGCAGACCATGGCCGTGACCAGCTCGATCGGTCCGGGCGCGACCAACATGGTGACGGGCGCGGCGCTGGCGACGACCAACCGGCTGCCGGTCCTGATCCTGCCGAGCGACACCTTCGCGACCCGCCAGCCCGATCCCGTGCTGCAACAGCTGGAGCAGCCGTACGCCTACGACGTCACCGTCAACGACGCCTTCCGGCCGGTGTCCCGGTTCTTCGACCGGGTGAGCCGCCCCGAGCAGCTCATCCCTGCCCTGCTCGGCGCCTGCCGCGTCCTCACCGACCCCGTCGAGACGGGCGCGGCGACGGTGTCGCTGCCGCAGGACGTCCAGGCCGAGGCCTACGACTTCCCGGTCGAGTTCTTCCGCAAGCGGGTCTGGCACGTGGGCCGCCCGGTGCCCGAGCCCGCGGCTCTGGCCCGCGCGGTCAAGGCGATCCGCGCCGCCCAGCGGCCGCTCGTCGTCGCCGGCGGCGGCGTGATCTATTCCGGCGCCAGCGAGGCGTTGCGCGCGTTCGCGGCCGCGACGGGGATCCCCGTGGCCGACACGCAGGCCGGCAAGGGCGCCATCAACTGGGACCACGAGTGCGCCGTCGGCGGGGTCGGTTCCACGGGAAACAACGCCGCCAATACGCTGGCCCGCGAGGCCGACCTGGTCATCGGGATCGGCACCCGGTACAGCGACTTCACCACCGCGAGTCACACGATCTTCGCCGACCCCGACGTACGGTTCGTCAACCTCAACGTGGGCAGCTTCGACGCCGCCAAGCACTCGGCGCAGATGCTGCTCGCCGACGCCCGCGAGGGGCTGGACGCCCTTCGCGGCGCCCTGGCCGGCTGGCGCGCGGATGGTGCCTGGAGCAAGCGGGGGCAGGAGCTGTACGCCGAGTGGCAGCGCGTCGTTGACGAGTGCTACCACCGAGACCAGACCCCGCTGCCGGCCCAGACCGAGGTCTTCGGGGCGCTGAACGAGCTGATGGCCCCGCACGACGTCGTCATCAACGCCGCCGGCTCGATGCCGGGCGACCTGCAGACGCTGTGGCGCGCGAGCACGCCGGAGCAGTACCACCTGGAGTACGCCTACTCCTGCATGGGCTACGAGATCCCCGCCGCCATCGGCGTACGGATGGCTCTCGACGAGGCCGGCCACCCCGACCGCAACGTCGTTGCGATCGTCGGGGACGGCACCTACCAGATGCTGCCCGCCGAGATCGCCACGATGGTGCAGGAGGGTCTGAAGGTCATCGTCGTGCTGCTGCAGAACCACGGGTTCGCCTCGATCGGGGCGCTCTCGGAGAGCCGCGGCAGCCAGCGGTTCGGCACGCGTTACCGGCGCCGCGACGCGGCGAGCGGGCGGCTCGACGGCGCGAACGTCCCCATCGACCTGGCCAAGAACGCCGAGAGCTGGGGGGCGCAGGTGCTGCGCTGCGACGGGATGGCCGCGTTCCGGGAGAACTACGCCAAGGCAGCCGCAGGGGGCCCGGACTCCGGGCCGGTGCTGCTCTACATCGAGACCGACCTCTACGGGCCGAACCCGCCCGGCTGCGCCTGGTGGGACGTGCCGGTCGCCCAGGTCAGCGAGGTGGACACGACGCAGCGGGCCTACACGGAGTACGCCGCCGAGAAGGCCGCGCAGCGCCACTACCTGTGACCGACCATCGGCCCTGCCGAGCTCACCGGAGGTCAACGTGCGGATCGGGATCGCCGGCGTCGGGCGCATCGGCGCGCTGCACGCCGCCACGCTGGCCGGGGCAGGGCACGAGTTGCTGCTCGCGGACCTCGACGCGGCCCGCGCGGCGCAGGTGGCCGCGGGCCTGACCGGCCCCGGGGGTGCACCGGCAACAGCCCGCGTCGTCGCCGGCGCGGCCGAGCTGTTCGTCGCGGGCGTCGACGCGCTGGTGGTGGCCAGCGCCACCGACACCCACGCCGGCCTGCTGCGCCGAGCGCTGGTCGAGGGGGTGCCGGTGTTCTGCGAGAAGCCGGTCAGCCCCGCCCTGGGCGAGACCATCGAGCTGGCCGAGCTGGAGCGCGCGACGGGCACGTTCGCACAGATCGGCTTCCAGCGCCGGTTCGATGCCGGCTACCGCCGGGCCCGGGCGGCGGTGGAGTCGGGCGAGCTGGGCGCGGTGCACTCGGTGCGGGCCGCGACGCTGGACAACGCCCCGCCCCCGGCCAGCTATATCGCGGCGTCCGGCGGGATCTTCGCCGACTGCTGCATCCACGACTTCGACGTCACCGCCACGCAGAAACTGCTCGTGCAACAGCGACTGGCTCGCTTCCCAGGTGACATCCGCGACCGAGCGGCCCTGTCCATCCCCATCGGAGAAAATGTGCCCCCCAGCGCGTGGACCGGGCTGTTGGCGTCCCTGCTGCAGCTCATCGATCAACCGCACCTCGTTGTCCAGGCCCTGTCTGTCAAGGTGCAGTGGGACAGCCGGTGGGTCCGGTTGTGTGGTGGTTGACGGGGCGAGAGAGCAGATGGATCGGTGACGATGAGTCAGGCGGATCGGCCGGCGCGGTCTTCGCGGCGTAGGTTCACGGCGGCGTTTAAGGCGGCGGTGGTCCAGGAGTATGACGCGGCGGACGGTCCGGGGGCGCGGGGCGCGATTTTGCGTCGTGAGGGTTTGTATGACTCTCATGTGCAGAAGTGGCGCAAAGCGGTCGAGGAGGGCCGTTTGCAGGATACCCCGGTTGCGGGTCTGACCCCGAGCCGGGACCGTTCGCGGCAGGCCCAGTTAGAGGCCGAGAATGTGCGGTTGCAGGCCGAGTTGGACATGACGAAATCGATGTTGGAGGTCATGGGAAAAGCACACGCGCTCTTGGAGACGGTGTCCAAGAGCGCGCCGGGAAAGCAGCAGTGACCGCGGTGCTGTGGCCCGCGTTCGAGGCGATCGAGGCCCTGGCCGGGACCAGCGCTGCGTCGGCGTTGACCGGGATTGCCCGCTCGAGTGTGTATCGGTGGCGGGCCCGGGACAGGAAACCGTTCGGACCGTCTCGGGCGCCCAAACCCAAGGTGATGCCCTCGGCGTTGAGCCCCGCTGAGACGGCTGCTGTGCTGGAGGTCCTCAACAGCGACCGGTTCGCCGATAAGGCCCCCGCGCAGGTGTGGGCCACGCTGCTGGACGAGGGCCGGTACCTGTGCTCGGTATCCACGATGTACCGAATCCTGCGTGCTCACCAGCAAGTTCGTGAGCGGCGGGCGGTCGCTTCCCACCCCTCGCGGGTCAAGCCGCAGCTGCTGGCTACCGGCCCCGATCAGGTGTTCAGCTGGGACATCACCAAACTCAAGGGCCCGAGCAAGGGGGTGTACTACAGCGCGTACGTGATGATTGATATCTACTCCCGGAAAATCATTCACGTCGAAGTCCATACCCGTGAGGATAAGGTGTTGGCCCGCGACTTCATCGATGCCGCGATCCGCGCGAACCGCGGCGTCCTGCCTCGATACATTCATTCGGATAATGGCGGCCCGATGACCTCGGGCACCGTCGCGCAGCTCCTGTCGGCGCTGGATATCACCAGGTCGTTGTCGCGACCCAAGGTCAGTAACGACAATCCCTACTCCGAAGCGGCGTTTAAAACCCTCAAGTACTGTCCTGCCTTCCCCGACGACTTCGGGTCGCTGATCGACGCGCAAATATTCATGCGCGATTTCGCCGGCTACTACAACCAGCATCACCGGCATTGCGGGATCGGGCTGTACACCCCTTGTTCCGTCCATGACGGGACCTGGCGCGATCAACGCCGGACCCGTCAAGAGACCCTGGACGCGGCCTGGCGGGCCCGTCCCGACCGTTTCCCGGGCGGCCGCCCCCAGGCACCCAAGGTGCCGACCAAGGCCTGGATCAACCAGCCGCCAGCCAGCATCCAGACCAGCTCCGCTTCCCACACTTCCGAAGCGGCCTAACCCGGATCGTTCACGAGACTCGGGTGTGATCGGCGCGTAGAAGCACGGAAGTGCCTGTCCAGCAAGGGAAACTTGGGTTTGCGACGACTCAAGATCTCCGAACCGGAAGGCACTCCGTAGGTGAAGCGTACTTCGTGGTCTACCGGCTTGTCCGTGACCTCCGATGGTGTCGGCGTGGTGGCCCATGCGGGCAGCGTCGCCACCCGCCTTCTGGCCGACCGGGTCGGCCTCACGTCCGAGTTGTCCAAGGTGATGGTCCGCCGCAACTTCGTCCCCGGTCACGACCGCGGCAGGGTGCTGACCGACGTCGCGGTGATGCTCGCCGACGGCGGGGAGGCGATCGCCGACATCGACGTGCTGCGCCACCAGTCCAGCGTGCTGGGCCGTGTCGCGTCGGCGCCGACGGTGTGGCGGGCACTGGACGAGGTCACACCTGGCCGGTTGAAGAGGATCCAGAACGCGCGGGCGCGGGTCCGCCGCCAGGTCTGGTCCCAGCTGCCTGACGGCGTCCCGGCGAGCAAGGTCGCCGGGACCGATCTTGACGATCTGATCGTGCTCGACACCGACGCGACCATCGTGATCAGCCACAGCGAGAAGGAGAACGCGGCGGCCACGTTCAAGCGGACCTTCGGGTTCCACCCACTCGGGGTGTGGTGCGACAACACGAGTGAGTTCCTCGCCGCCAAGCTCCGCGCTGGCAATGCCGGCTCGAACACCGCCGCCGACCACATCGAGGTCCTCACCGACGCGATCGCGCAGATCCCCGGCACGCACCGCAAGAAGCTGCTCATCCGCTCCGACGGCGCGGGCGCATCGCACAAGCTGCTGGACTGGCTTGCCGAGCAGAACCGGGTCCGTGGCCGCAGCGTGGAGTACAGCGTGGGTTTCGCGGTCACCGAGAAGATCCGCGACGCCATCGACCTGGTCCCGAAGAAGGTCTGGACCCCGGCACTCGACGCCGACGGTGGGATCCGCGAAGGAGGTGACGTCGCCGAGCTCACCGGGCTCTTGGACCTGAGCAGCTGGCCGACCGGAATGCGCGTCATCGTGCGCCGCGAACGACCCCATCCCGGCGCCCAACTGTCGCTGTTCGAGGAACGTGACGGCTGGCGCTACCAAGCCTTCGTCACCAACACCACGACCGGACAACTGGCTTTCCTCGGGCCCGGCATCGGGCGCACGCTCGGGTCGAGGACCGGATCCGGCACGCCAAGGACTCGGGGCTGGGGCGGTTCCCGTCGCGGGAGTTCGAGATCAACCGGGTGTGGCTGATGCTGGTGCAGATCGCTGCCGACCTGACCGCATGGACCCGGCTCCTCGCACTGACCGGAGACGCGAAGTCGCTGGCGGCGTGTGAGCCGAAAGCGCTGCGCTACCGCTTCCTTCACGTCCCAGCCCGGCTGACTCACAGCGCCCGCCGACGACGCTTGCGGATACCCGAGTCGTGGCCATGGGCGGCCGCGATCGTCGCAGTCTTCGCCAACATCGCCGCGATCCCACAACCCGCCTGACCCCCCGTCCGCCCACGACATCACGACCCGGAGAACCGCAGCCCGGCAGCGCCAGCCGGCCCAATGTCGTACCCGCGCACCGTCATCGACTCACCCCACGCAGCGATGCCGTCGTCGGCACCGTCATGAAAGACCGGGGCTAAATGTCCCAAACACCTTGACACGTACCGGGTGACATGTTGGGTTAGGCGGGGGTTAGGCCTGGGTTAGGCCCTCTCGATAGCCGCGAGTTCGAGTCACCTGATGGTCTGGCTGCGGTTGCTCGCTTCCCAGGCGAGCAGAAGACACTCCGGGCACCGCGGGGCATCGGGTGGGATGTTGACAACGGGCCAGTGAGGCGCAGAGATGCCGCAATAGGTCTCGGTGGCGCCGGCGAACAGCAGCGCTGCGTGCAATGTCCCATCGGGGGTCACGGTCCAGAACTTCGCGATGCGATCGTCGAGATGCGGCACGAGATCCTCTCCTCGGGGCGGCCTGCCCGGCTGCTAAGGCTGGGTGTTGTCGATGGCGCGGGTGATGGAGTCAGCTGGCGGTAGGGCTTGGCGGACGTCCTCTGGTAGTTGGTCGTAGGTGTAGGTGGCGACGGCGACCGGGGCGGCGGTGGAGGCGAGAGAGTATTCGACGACCTGGTCGTCGCGGCTGGTGCACAGCAGGATCCCGATGGTCTCGGCGTGCAGGTAGGGGTTGCGGAAGTGTCGCTCGACGGCCTCTACGTAGAAGCTGAGCTGCCCGGCATCCCGCGGCTCGAAGCGTCCGACTTTCAGCTCGACGACGATGAAGCGAACGGCGGGTTGGTACTGCAGGAAGATCAGGTCCGCGGTGAACTCGTGATCTCCTACACGTAGGGGGACTTGGCGGCCGACGAAGGCCAGCCCGTCGCCGAGCTCGAGCATGGTGCGGGTGAGGTTGTCCATCATCGCTGCTTCGACGGCGTGCTCGTGGACGGGGCCGTTCAGGCCGAGGAAGTCCAGCAGGATGGGGTCGCGGGTGGCTTGCTGGGCCAGGTCGCTGTCGGCCGGCGGGAGGCGGTTGGGGAAGTTCGAGGGCGCGGCTCCGACGCGGGTGTGCAGCCGGCCTTTGATGCGGTCCTCCAGGACGCCGCGGCTCCACCCGTCGGCGACCGCCCGGGCGGCGTACCAGACTCGCACGTCGGGGTCGTCGAGGCGGTCGAGCAGGACCATGACGTGGCCCCACGGCAATTGCGCAGCAGCTGCTGCGCAATTAGGGTCCGGCCACTCTCGGGCCAGGGTGCACATGTACTGCAGGTTCCGTTCGCCCAAACCTGTGCGCTCGGGGAACCGCAGTCGCAGGTCAGCGGCCAGGCGTTTGATGACCTGGGCTCCCCAGCCTCGCTCTTGCTGCCGGGTGATGATGGCGCGCCCGATCGCGTGGTAGGTCCTGAACCGATGCTCGGCGACCGAGGCGATCGCTCGCGCCTGACCCTCCTGCAGGGTCGTGATGATCTCCTGGACGAGCCCTTCGTAGGCGTGCTCACACTGGATGGCGACCTCGTCGTTCATGACGCGCCTTCTGAGCCGTCGGTGGTGGTGTGGTGTTGGAGAAGGTCGGCCGGGCTGCACGACAGGACGACGCACAGCGCGTCCAGCGTGGTCAGATTCAACCGCTCGGGTGGGGTGCGGACCAGCCGTGAGACGTGGGCCTCCGACGGGGCCGCATCGCCGAGCACGTCTACCAGGCGTCGGTGCAGCTGCGAGGCGAACCGGACGCCGGCGTGGGCCATGCACACCTGAAGCCGCCACTCGATCACCTCACCAGCCTGGCCCACCTGCTACCTTAGCGTCAACCGCTGAACTCAAGCGCCTGTATTTCGTTCCCGACGTTAAACGCCGATAATATCGATTATGTCAGTTGCCACCGCTCGCGCTGGGAGGAGCATTGGCTCGTGCCCCCGCCTCCTTGTGGAGGCGGGGGCATCGTCGTGGGGGGCAATGGTGTTGCAAGGTGGGTGGTTGGTGGGGGCAATCGTGGTGCATGGCTGGGGGGGTGGACTGGTCGTACGGCGTCCGGAGAGTCCGGGAGCTTCGACCAGGGAGGGTGTTCGTCATGACCGTCACCACCAGCAAGAGCCAGCCGGCCGGGTCGAACCCGGGCAACCCGGCCCTGACCGAGAAGGAAGCCGGACAGCTCGGCTATGTCAAGGACGAGTACCGGCAGGGGTGTCACTGGCGCGGCTTGACCGTGGAGCACCACATCGCGTGCGGGACGATCCGCTCGGCGTGGACGCCGCCGCCGCACATCGGCCGTGGCATCAGCGAGTCGTTCGTGGAGAACGCGGTCGTGGACATGACTGCCCGTCTGGAGGAAGAGGTCGACGAGGACTTGGCGGCCTCTCAGGCCAGCATCGAGGACATCAAGGCCGATCTGGACGCACTGGAAGGTCGCACGGACCCGTTGCTGACCCCCGAGTCCGGGGTGTGCTACTCCCCCGCCGATGCTGTGCTGCGGGTGCACGACTGCGACGAGAAGATCGAGGCCGACGAGCAGGCCAGCAAGCACCACCACCGTCGCGCCCCGTACTGGCTGAAGAAGATCGCCCCGTGGCTACCGTGGGTCGAGTTCGTGGGCTTTCTCTGGTTCTGCGCGGTTTGGTTGAACGTGCCGATCCTGCAGCCTTGGCGCGACTTTGGGGCGTGGTCGTTGTCGGTGGCCCTGGTGGCTTCGATCATCATCGGGCAGACCTGGCTGGTCCACCACGCCGGAACCGCCCACAACCACGGCCGTGAGGCGTTCGCTGAGAACAACCGGCACGAGGGTGAGAAGGCCTACCGCCGACGGAACGCCTTCATCGTCGCCGCCGCCGTCACCGTCACTGCGGCCGTCACCGCCGGAATGATCCTGCGCGGACTGATGACCTTGGGTGAGGCCAGCATCGGCACGACGACGTTCATGATCTTCATCGCTATCGTCGCTGGCTACGTCATGCCCACCCTGGGGTACCTGGCCATCGCCACCGACGGCAGCAAGGTCTCTCGTGAGCGCGACGACCTGGTCGATCAGCTCGATGCCCGGCTGGGTGACCACGAGGCGCTCCTGGAGGGCTGCCAGGCCAACCTTGCCGCCGTCGAGGAGACCCGCGACCGGCTGTGCACGAGCACGTTCCCCGCGATCGTGGACTCCACCCAGGCCATCGTCGATGGCGCCTACCGGCTCTACGGGCTGACCTGGCTGCTCATCGGAGGATTGGTCGGCGACGAGCCGGTCAAGATCGCCCCGACGTTCGGTATCGACGAGCAGGGCCGACCCTATGGTCGTATCGGTACCAGCATCCCCGGCGCCGACACCGTGGACCTCAAGCCGCTCTTCGACCGCGTCAACCGCCAGGGCGACCTCGACGCCCAGCGCGCCGCTCTGGCCGCCTGTGGTTCCCCCCGAATCGTGGAGGTTTGGCTATGCGGCTTCCCGGGCGGTGGCCGCAGTGGTTTCGTAGGCGATGGGGCTCATCATGCCTGCTGAGCTGTGTCGGCGCTCGTGGTTGTAGAACCCGTAGCACCAATCGAGCAGGACGGCCTGGGCCGCCTGGGTAGTGGTGAACTCGTTCCGGCAGAGGACTTCCCACTCCAGGGAGGAGAAGAACGCCTCCGCGGCTGCATTGTCGAAACACGATCCGACGCGTCCCATGGATTGACGGATCCCGAGCCGGCGGCACAGCCCGGTGAAGGAGTCCGCCGTGTAGGTCGAGCCCCTGTCGGTGTGGAAAATGACCCGCTGCGACTCGTTTTCCCGCCAGTTCGGGCCGTTGACCGCGTCGATGCCGCCGCGGGCCGCGACGGCCATCGTGATCGCCGCGCACGCCAGGTCGGCGTCCGGGTGGATCCCAGTCGCGGCACCGAGCAGCCGCCGCGAGTACAAGTCGATCACCGTGGCCAGGTACAGCTTCCCGCCCGTGGTCGGGATCTCAGTGAT
The DNA here is from genome assembly GCA_016699675.1 of Austwickia sp. NCBI lineage: Bacteria > Bacillati > Actinomycetota > Actinomycetes > Micrococcales > Dermatophilaceae > Austwickia > Austwickia sp. The sequence goes on from CP064985.1 coordinate 2,078,999, forward strand.
ATCCCCAACCCAGCGGGCGTTGGGACGCTCAGCGGTGAAATCCCGGCGCAGCAGGTCCGGGAACTTCGGTGCCGCCTTGTCCTGCCGGGTTAATCCGTTGCGGCGCTTCATCTTTCGCGCGACCAGGCCCTGCCGGCGCATCGAGTCAGCGACCGTCTTCTCACTCACCGTCCACCCGTCCACGACCAGATCGGCGTGTAACCGCGGAGAACCGTGCAGCCCGCGACGCTTCCGGAACATCACCGCCACGGCCCGGTCGATCGTGTCCCGGCGCCGGTCCCGATCGGTGTGCAGACCTGAGCTCGCGGCCGGGCCGTTCGCGCGGCCCACCCACTTGTAGAACCACGCCAGGCTCACCCCGAGCAGGGCGCAGGTGAACGTGTGTGGCACCCGGTAGTTGGTCCTCTGGTCAGCGATGAAGCGTGCCACGCTCACTTCGTCGCCTCCTTCACCCACAGGACCACGGATCGCTTGAGGACATCACGCTCCATCCGCAACTCGGCGACCTCAGCGCGCAGGCGCTTCAACTCGTCGTAATCGCCCGTGGACAAGCTCGATGTCCCCTCTCGCGCGGCGCGTGACCTGGTCACCCAGTTCCCCAACGTGCCCTCGTTCACCCCGAGATCGCGCGCGACCTGCGCGATCGGCTTCTTGGTCTCTTCGACGTCATCCGCTACCTGACCGGCCGAGAGGTCGTCGCCGCCTACGCCGCGGGCGGCACGGTGGGCCCGGCGTACATCACCGAGCTCGGCGACGCGCCCACCGTCGCGGGCGTGCTCACCCTCGACGACGGCAGCCTCGCCTCGTTCGCCGGCACCCGCTGCAACGGTTTCGGGCACGACGTCCGCACCGAGATCCACGGCACCAGCGGCGACCTCGCGGTGGGACTGTTCGACGAGACGCCGGTGCGGTCGGCGCAGGAGGGGATCGACTACCCCGGCGGGTCGCCCGTGCAGGGCTTCGTCGACCGGTTCCGCGCGGCGTACGGCACCGAGCTCCTGGCCTTCGCCGCCGCGGCGCAGTCCGCCACATCGCCGTCCGCCGCCACATCGCCATCCGCCATCGCGTCGCCGTGCAGCGTCGCCGACGGGCTCGCCGCCCTGCGGATCGCCGTGGCGTGCCAAACGTCTCGCGTCGAGGGGCGCGTCGTCGCGTTGGCCGAGATTCCCGACCGAGCCCCCGACCTGGCCAGGAGGCCGCGATGATCACCGCCCTGCCGCAACCTCCGGAGATCGACCCCTACGCTGCACCGGCCCTGCGCTGGGGGATCCTCGGCACGGGCTGGATCGCCGACCGGTTCGTCGCGGCCCTGCAGGCGCACACGGCGCAGGTCGTGGCCGCGGTGGGATCGCGGTCGGCGGAGGGCGCCGCACGGTTCGCGGCGGCGCACGGGATCGCCACGGCGCACCCGACGTACGACGCGTTGGTCGCCGACCCGCAGGTCGACGTCGTGTACGTCGCGACCCCGCACAACGCCCACCTGGAGCACGCCCTGCTCGCCATCGCGGCGGGCAAGCACGTGCTGGTCGAGAAGCCGCTCTGCCTGACCGCGGCGCAGGCACGGCGGCTGGCGGACGCGGCCGCGGCGGCCGGGGTGTTCGCGATGGAGGCGCTGTGGACGCTGTTCCTGCCGAAGTACGCCGTGCTCGGCCGGCTCCTCGCCGACGGCGTGTTGGGGGAGCTGTGTTCGGTGCAGGCCGACATCGGGGAGTGGTTCGCGCCCACGCACCGCATCTTCGATCCCGCGCTCGCCGGCGGCGCGATGATGGACATGGCGACCTACCCCGTGACCTTCGCGCTGTGGGCGGCCGGCGCGCCGCTCCAGGTGGCCGCGGTCGGGTCGCGCGCCGACTCCGGCGTGGTCAGCCGGACGGCGGCGGTGCTGCAGACGCCGGCCGGGGTGCAGTGCCTGGTGGAGGCGTCGATCGACACGGAGCTGCCGACGACCGCGGCGGTCGCCGGCAGCGACGCCCTGCTGCGGGTCGACGGGCCGTTCTATCAGCCCGGCGGGTTCATGCTGGCGGGGCGGGATGGGACGGAGCTGCGCTACGACGAGCCGACCGTCGCCCATGCCGCGCTGTTCCACCAGGCGGTGCACGTCGCGACCTGCATCGGGCAGGGCCGCCTGGACTCGCCGATTCGCCCGCTGGCGGACTCGATCCTCCTGCTGGAAACGATGGACCGGATTCGGGCCTGCACCGGCGACGTCCTCGTGGGGGAAGACCTGAACTGAGCATCCGCGCCACCGCTCACGCTCTGGTCGGGCCCGTAGCGCCGGCAGCCCGGGTGGTCAGCGTGGCCTCGCGGCCGTCGTCGCAGCCGCTGCCGAGGCCGCGTGGCGGCGGGCGTCCCGGACGGCCACCACCAGCGCGATGAGGGTGGCCAGCGCGATCACGCCGTACGCCGCCGCGAACGCGGCCATCCAGTTCCCCCCGCCGAGCACCGCGAAGTACACGCCGGTGATCGTCGCGGTGCCGACGGCGGTGCCGATCCGTTCGGCGGTGTACTTGGCGCCCGCGGCCGTGCCGGCGCGGTCGAGCGGTACGTCGAGCAGGGTGAGCATCTGGTTCGGCGGGTTGATCGCGCCCATCCCGGCGCCGGCCGCCGCGAGCGGGACCGCCAGCCACCAGTAGCTCAGCCCGGCCGACTCGATCAGCGCCATCGCCGCCACGGCCCCCAGCGTCCCCAGCACCGCCGCCACCAGGCCGCCCACGACGATCTCCCGGCCGCGCTCGAGCACGCGACGGCCGGCCCAGCCCGCCGCGATCGCCGCGGCCACGGCGTTCGGCAGCCCGACCAGGCCCGTCGCGAGCGCGCTCACCCCCAGCCGTGTCTGCAGGTAGAGGGCCAGCACCACGAAGGTGGTCGTCTGGCCGAGCAGCAGCCAGCCGGACACGGCCGTGCCGGCGGCGAACGAGGCGATCGCAAACAGCCCCGGGTCGACCATCGGCTCGCCACCCCGGGCCGCGTACCGGCGCTCCCACCGCAGCCACGCCCACCCCAGTGGCGGCGCGGCGGCGAGCAACGCCCATCCGGTCGTGGTCCGGAGCACGAAGGGCACCATGACGGCCAGGACCGCGGCCGCGAGCAGCACGGAGCCGACCGGGTCGAGGTCGATCCGGGTCCGCAGCCGGTGCCGCTCCAGCGGCAGCCACGCCACCCCCAGGCCGATCGCGGCGAGTCCCACGGGCAGGTACACGAGGAAGGACGCCCGCCAGCCGAGGTCGGGCCCGAGCCAGGAGATGACCCCGCCGGCGAGCAGTGGCCCGACCGCCACCGCCACGCTGATCACCATGCCGAAGAGGGCGAAGGCCTTGGCGCGGGCGCGGCCGGAGAAGTACTCCTGGATCATCCCCGGGATCTGCGGGTTGAACACGCCGGCGCCGATGCCCTGCGCGACGCGGGCCAGGTTGAGCAGCGCGGGCGTGGCGGCCAGCCCGCAGGCCAGCGAGCCCAAAACGAAGATCCCGAGCCCGGCGAGGAAGACCGTCCCGCGCCCCAACACGTCTCCGGCGCGGCCGGCCGGGACGAGCACGACGCCGAACGCGAGCGCGTACCCCGACAGCACCCACTGCAGGTCCGCCGGCCCCGCACCGAGGCGCGCCGCGATCGTCGGTAGCGTCACGTTGACCGCCGAGACGGCCATGAGCGCCATCCCCAGCGGCAGCAGCACGACGATGAGGATCCGCCGGCGGTCATAGACCCGCTCGCCCCCCGCCAGCCGGACCGCATGTCCCGCCGGGGGATTCGCTCGCTCGTGATGCCGCCGCACGCCCCAGTCTCCCGCGCGGCGTTGGCTGCCCGGCATCAGATCGCGGCGCATGTTGCGGGTGTCCGCCCTCGCCAGCCGGACTCGGCGGTCACGCGGAGCGATCAATACCGGGGAATCCCGGCGCGAACCGGCGCGAAATCGGGGGTATTGATCGTCGCGGGGAACGGCGACCTCATCGGCACCGGTCGACGGCATGCGCGGCGGCGTCACCGCGCCGGGACGCCGGCTCGCCTGGTGACCCACGCCGCCCGCGTGGCCAGGGCGATCTCGAACGCGAACCGGTTCCACGGCAGGCGCGGGTCCCGGCCGGTGATCTGCGCGACCCGGCGCAGCCGGTAGCGCAGGGTCTGCGGGTGCAACTCCAGCCGGCGCGCGGCCCCGAGCGCGGAACCCGTCACCACGTAGGCCTCCAGCCCCGCCAGCAGCCGGTCGTGGTCGGCCTCGACCAACTCGCCGAGCAGCTCGGCGACCATCCGGTCGGGGGCCGCCTCGGGCCGCGCGTGCAGCACCGCCAGCAGCTCCGCGTCCCCAGCGTCCAGGCAGCCGTGCGCCGGGAAGGCCCACTCCGGCGCGGCGGCCAGGGCGTCCTCGGCGAGGCGGAACGTGCGCGGCAGCGCCGCGGCCGGCCGCCCCACGATGACCACGCCCCGCCAGCCGCGGGCCGCCAGGTGGGCCACGAGCCCGTCGGGTCCGCCACCATCCCCCGCACCTCCCTCGCCGGCAGGCAGCAGCGCGACGCCCCGCCCCGACGACGCCCGGACCAGCAGGTCCGCGGGGCCGACGCCGGCGGCTGCCCCGAGCGCCGTCAACGTCTCGGCGGTCACCGGGTCGGGCGAGGCCCCCTGGCGCAGCACGACGAGCGTGGCGCTCTCCGGCAGCCGGAACCCCAGGGCCGCGCAGTACTCCGGTAGGCCGCCTACCCGGGCGTGCCGGCCGTGCAGGATGTCGTCGAGCAGGTCGGCCCGCGCCCGGCCCCGGTCGGCGGACAGCCGCTCGGCCCCCGCGACGTAGCCCTCGTGCACCGCCTCCGTGACGTCGTCGATCGTCCCCAGCCACAGCTCCGTCCAGGCCAGGACGTCCCCCTTGGCCAGGTGCGCCCCGGCGCGCTCGACGATGGCCCGCCACACCAGCACCCCCGCGATCCGATAGGTCCGCAGCACGGCGGCGAGCGGCCGGCCGTCCACGGCGCGGGCCTGCGCGATCCGCCGAAACGTGGTCAGGTCGTCCTCGCTCAACCGCTCGTCGTGCGCCCAGGCGGACAACAGCCGCCCGATGCCCCAGTGCGCGATGCGTCGCACGTCGCCGAGTTGGTCCGGGCCCAGCACGCCGTACGCCGGGATCTGCCGCACCACCTCGCGCACGAACGCCTCGACGATCTGGTCGAGGTCGGCGCCGACCTGCTCGGCGACCGTACGGCGGCGCCCCGGCCCACCCGAGGCAGCAGCGTCCGGCGAGGCGGCCGATGAAGCTGCCGGTGGGGAGCCGCTGCGGGGCGTCATACGGCCATGATGCGGTCCGCGTGACCCCGACGTCCGCGCATTCGGGGTGGCCCGTGGGGCACGACCGCTTCATCACCTTGTGACAAAGCGGCTCATCCGTACCGGGGAGCGTCGTTGACCCCGTCCCAGGGCGGCTCGAACCATCGAGTCACCGGGCATCGTCGCCCGTCGTCGGCCCGAGGGGATGGCCATGATCGGTCTGCACGAGGCGCACCTGCTGGCGCACATCGCGAAGTGGCGGCTGGGGTGGGACCGCTACGACCCGGACGAGCTCCCCGACGGGCTCGGCCCGCTCTTCGTCAGCTCCCGCCGCGCTGCCGAGTTGATCCCCGACGGGGCCGTCTGCGTGTCGGCCGGCCTCGCCGGGCACCACCGCCCGTCCCTGATCTACTGGGCCATGCGGGACCGGTTCCGCGCGACCGGGCACCCGGCCGGGCTCACGTGGTGCGCCGTCGGCGGACAGGGCGGCCCCTCGAAGATCCCCGGCACCCTGGAGGAGCTGGGCGTCGAGGGCCTGGTCACCACGCTGATCACCGGGCACCTGGAATCGCTGCACAGCTTCCTCAAGCTGGCCGACCGCGGCGTCCTAGAGGCGCACACCCTGCCGCAGGGGCAGTTCGGCTTCCTCATCGAGGCCCAGGCCGACGGCCACACCTCGCGCACCTCGACCTCGGGGGTGGGCACGTTCCTCGACCCGCGGGTCGGCCCGGGGTCGCCGGTCACCCCGCACGCCACCCGGCAGCTCATCGAGGTGGCCGAGGACGGGGAGGCGCTGCGGTACAGCCTGCCGCCGCTGGAGGTCGCGGTGTTCAACGCGCCGTACGCCGACCGGGCCGGCAACATCTACGTCCACGACGCGGCCTGCCTGACCGAGATCCGCGACGGCGCCCGGGCGGTGCACGCCAACGGCGGCCTGGTCCTCGCCTGCGTGGCCGAGATCATCGATCCCACGCCCGAACACGAGATCTACGTCCCCGCAGACTGGATGAGCGCGATCGTCGTCAGCGACCGGGTCGAGCAGACGATCACCGTGCCGCAGCGGCACTTCTGGCCGATGTTCACCACCGGCCGGCGGGTGGACGAGAAGCGCGCGCTGGCCGACGTGAAGTTCATCAACGACACCCTCAAGATCACCGCGCGGCGCACCCCGATCGAGGGGGCGACCGCCCGCCTCGCCGCCTCGATCATGGTGCGGCACCTGCGGCCCGGCGCGCTGGTCAACATCGGCGTCGGGCTCGCCGAGGAGGCGGCGCGCTACACGTACGAGGCAGGCCTCAACGACGACCTGCGCCAGAGCACCGAGACCGGCTGTTACGGCGGGGTCCCGACCAGCGGAGTGTTCTTCGGCAGCGCCGTCAACGCCGAGCGGCATGAGACCAGCGCCTGGGTGTTCCACCGCTACGAGGAGGGCCTGGACCTGGCCTGCCTCGGCATCCTCGAGGTCGACGGCGAGGGCAACGTCAACGTCAGCCGGCGCGGCCCGACGCCCGCCGACTACGTCGGCCCCGGCGGGTTCACCGACATCGCGCACTTCGGCCGCACCCTGTGCTTCTGCGGGTCGTTCGCGGCGCACGCGCGCTCTCACCTGGTCGACGGCGAGGTCGTGATCGACGAGCCCGGCGAGGGCAAGTTCGTCGAGCGGGTCAGCGAGGTCACCTTCGCGGGGCAGCGGAAGATCGCCGCGGGCAAGACGGTCTGGTACGTCACCGACCGTCGGCGCCTTCCGGCTCACGCCCGCCGGCCTGGAGCTGGCGATGGTCTTCCCCGGCATCGACATCGAGCGGGACATCCTGGCCCGCGCCGGGGCCCGGATCGTGCTGCCGGAAGGCGGGGCCGCCGCCGTACCGCACGTCCCCGCCCCGATCGTCACCGGCGCGGGATTCCGGCTGGCCTGGGACCTGGGTGCGGACGCGACGGCGGAGGAGGAGCACTGATGGCCCCGATGGAGATCGCCGGCATCCCCGTTCCGGGACGGCACGAGACCCTGCAGGCCGCCCGCGACCGCGGGTTGAAGACCCTCGCCGCGCTGCCGTACCACCTCCCGCGGGCCCTGCTGCGGGCCCACGGATTCCACGCGCTCGAGGTGTGGCCGCCCCCGGGGGCCTCGGCCGCGCGCGGCGGCGAGCACTTCCAGGCCTATGCCTGCCCGATCGTGCGCCAGGGCACCGCGTTCCTCCTCGACGAGGCGTTTGCGCAGGTCGACGCCGTGCTGGTGCCGCATGGCTGCGACGCCCTGCAGGGCATGGGCTCGGTCCTCGCCGACTTCGTCGGGCCGCGGCCGCCCGTGCGCACCCTGTACCCGCCGCGGAGCCGGCGCCGCGTGGACCGCGACCACCTCGCCGCCGAGCTCGCCGAGCTGGGCCGGCGCCTGGCCGAGATCTCGGGCGTCGACCCGGATCCGGCCGCCTGGGCGCAGGCCGCGGAGCTGGAGGACCGTGCCGACGACGCCCTCGCCGGCCTCTACCGTCGCCGGGCCGGGCTGGCCCTGACCGACGCCGACTTCTACCGGGCGGTGCGGGCCCGGGAGTACCTGCTGCCCGAGGACTTCGTCGCCCTCGCCGAGGCGCTGCCCGCCGGGGACCCGGTGGTGCCGGCACCCGCCGTACCGCTCGTGCTCTCCGGCATCGTGACCGAGCCCTGGCTGCTGGAGACCCTGGCGGACGCGGGGCCCGGGTCGTCGCGGACGACCTGGGCTGCGGCTCCCGCCGGCTGCTGCCGGCCTCGACCGTCGCCGACCCGCACCAGGCGTGGGCGGACCGGTTCCTGCGCGGGTCCGCTGACCCGACCCGCGCCGATCCCGTCGCCGACCGGGTGGACCGCGTCCGGCACCTGGTCGAGGTGTCCCGGGCCCGCGGGGTGCTGATCTTCGACCCGCCCTTCTGCGAGCCCGAACAGTTCTACCTGCCCGGCCTGCGGGCCGCGCTGACCAGGAACGACGTACCGCTGTTGGTCGTCGAGCACGAGAGCGCCGCCGCCGGCTCATCGCCCGGATCGAGGCCTTCGTGGAGACGCTGTCATGACCCCCAAGTTGCCCAAGCCGACGCTGCCCGACCCCCTGCGGCGCGCCGGGGCCGCCGTCGCCGACCTGCCGTGGCCCGCCCTACCGGGCGTTCCGGCTCCGGCGACGGCGGTCGCCCAGGTGCGCTCGGCGGTGGCGTACGACGTCGTGGGTCGTACGGCGTTGCGCGTCCAGCGGCTGCGCGACGAGAGGGCGACCCGGTCCGCCCCGCCGCGGCCCGACAGCCCGATGGGCCCGCCGCTGGCCAGCATGGCCTGGGTCAAGGAGCTGATGAGCGGGCACTACCTGAAGGCGCGCTACGCGCCGGGCGTCCGCAAGGTCGCTTGGGTGACGTCCGGGGCGCCGGAGGAGGTGCTGCAGGCGCTCGGGTACGTGCTCATCTACCCCGAGAACCACGCCGCCCTGTGCGGCGCCCGCAAGATCAGCGGCGAGCTGTGCGCCGCGGCCGAGGACGACGGCTACGGCAAGGACCAGTGCTCCTACGTCCGCACCGACCTCGGCTCGCTGGCGACGGGCCGGACGCCGGTCGGGCAGCTGCCGCCGCCGGACCTGCTGGTCTGCTGCACGAACATCTGCCAGACGGTGAAGTACTGGTACGAGGTGCTGGCCGACCACTTCCACGTGCCGCTGGTCGTGGTGGATACGCCGTTCCTGTACGGCGAGGCGCAGCCGCACCAGGTCGACTATGTGCGGCGCCAGCTTCAGGAGGAGCTGACGCCCGTGGCGGAGCGGGTCGCCGGGCGGCGCCTCGCCCCGGCCGCCTTCCGGTCGGCCATGACCGAGGCGCGGGACGCGTGCGCGCTGTGGTGCCGGATCCTGGAGCGGTGCCAGGAGCGGCCGGCGCCGATGACCGCGTTCGACTCGTTCCTGCTGATGGGGCCGGTCGTCAACATGCGCGGGCGGCCGGAGACCACGGCGTACTACCGGACCGTCCTCGCCGAGCTGGACCAGCGGGTTCGCGACGGTGTGGGGGCCATCAAGGACGAGCGGTACCGGGTGCTGTGGGACAACCTGCCGGTCTGGTACCAGCTCAACGCGCTGTCCCGGGCGCTCGCGGCCCAGGGCGTCAACGTGGTCGCGTCGAACTACACGTACGCGTGGGCCGAGCGGGCCGAGCTCATCGACCCGGCCGACCCGTGGACGTCGAGCGCCCTGACCTACCTGCACCCCATCCTCAACCGGTCCACCGGGCACAAGCTCGCGGCCATGACGGCGATGGTTGCGGACTTCGCGATCGACGGGGTCATCCTGCACTCGGACCGGTCCTGCAAGCCGTATTCGCTGGGTCAGATCGACCAACGGGATCGGCTGGTCAGCGAGGTCGGCCTACCCGCTTTGCTGCTCGAGGCCGACCACAACGACCCGCGGGTCTGGTCGGCCGAGCAGAACCTCGGCCGCATCGAGTCGTTCGTGGAAATGATGGAGCAGCGCGGGTGAGTGCGGCCGATCGGGTCCGGCGGGTGGCGCCGGGGCGGGTCGTCGCGCTGGGCCTCGACGCGGGGTCGACGACCTGCAAGGTGGTCGGCGTGGACGCCGCGGGAGCGCTGGTGGTCTGGGGCCTTGAGCCGATGGACCCGCGGGTCGCCGAGCAGGCCGAGGGGCTGCTGGCGGCGGCGCGTTCGGTGGGCGAGGTGGATGCCGGCGCGTCGGGCGCGGGCGGGCCGGGCGTCGGCGGGTCGGGCGCCGGCGTACCGGTGGTGGCGACCGGGTACGGGCGCAAGCTCGTCGGCGGCTCCACCCGCGCGGTGACGGAGATCAGCTGTCACGCGCGGGGGGTGTACGCCGACCTGGGCACCGGCGGCACCCTCGTCGACATCGGCGGTCAGGACAGCAAGGTCATCCGGATCGGCGCCGGGGGCGCGCTGGTGGACTTCGCGATGAACGACAAGTGCGCGGCCGGGACCGGGAGGTTCCTGGAGCACACGGCGCAGCGGCTGGGCGTCGAGCTGGCCGACCTCGGCGGCCAGGCGCTGGCAGCCGAGCGCGCCGAGCCGGTGTCCTCGACCTGCACGGTGTTCGCCGAGTCGGAGGTCATCTCGCTGGTCGCACGCGGTCGGCCGCTGAACGACATCCTGCTGGGCCTGCACGCCGGGCTCGTCGACCGGATCGCGGCGATGGTCCGCGGGGTGGGCCTGGTCCAGCCGCTGCTGCTCTCCGGCGGGGTGGCCCGCAACGCCGCCGTGGTCGAGCTGCTGGGGCGCGTGTTGGGTGCGCCGGTGCGGCTGCCGCGGTACCCGCAGCTGATGGGGGCGTACGGCGCCGCGCTGCTCGCCGCCGACCCCGTACGGCGGCACCCGGTGCCGCAGGAGCCGGGCTCAGGAGCGGGCCGACTCCATCTCGTCCAGGATCGCGGTCGGCGTCGGCGCCACCAACTCCACGCGGCTCGGCCCCCGGCTGTGCGGGGTGCTCCGAAAGGCCGTAACGCTGCCGGGCGCCGTTACCAGTCGCGCCGTTCCGTGGTGACAAACCGTCACCATGGTTGCGTTTTGTGGCCACAGGTTGGCTCGCGTGGTGATCGTGGGGTGTTGCTCTGCACGTCGCGGTGGTGGATATCGCTGACGGTGGTGGTAATAACAGCGACCGTGGGCGATAACCGCACCCTTGAGCGATGACCGCGACCGTGCCCAGGGCCGGCTCAGTGCCTCAGTGCCGCCCTCAATCGCGGGGCAGCGCCACCTCGTCCAGGAACGCGGTCAGCATCGGCGCCAGCAGATCCACCCGCGTCGGGACCTGGGTGTGCGGGGTGCCCGGAAGGACCCCGATCCGGCAGGACGGGATGAGCCGCTGCATGACGTCCAGGTGGGCGAACGTCGTGAAGTCCAGGTCGCCGAGGACCTCCAGGACCGGGCAGGAGATCCCGGCGAGCTCCTCGTCGGACCAGCCCGAACCGTCGTCGGCGCCGGCGATCTTTGCCTGAAACTCCTCGAACCGCTCCGGGGTCGCGGAGAGGCGCTCGTAGGCCTCGCGCATCGCGGCGATCTCCTGCGCGGTGGGGACTCGCGGGGTGGCCATCAGGGCCTCCATGTCCGCAAACTCCGGGATGGCCGCGTCGGGCTTGACGCTGCCGGACAGCGACACGCAGGCGGCGATCCGGTCGCCGTGATGCACCGCAAGCTCCAGGGCCGTGGCCGCGCCGGTGCTGTGCCCGATGACGATGGCCCGGCCGATACCGAGGTGGTCCAGGAGCGCCACCACGTCGGCCGCGTTGTGCGCCGGTGTGAACTCGCGCTCGGTGTCGCTGGTGCGGCCGTGACCCTGCAGTTCCAGCGCGACGACCTCGCGGTCCGCGGCCAGGATCGGGATGAGCTTGGCCCAGCTCAGGTCGATCGTCATCAGACCGCCGTGGATCAGCACGATCGGCGGCGGGTCGGCCCCGGCGTCGCCGTACCGTTCGAAGTAGAGGTGCAGCCCGTTGACGTCGGCGTACCCGCTCGTCCGTGCCCTGCTCGTCGCGCTCGGCCCCGTCTCCGGGCGCGAGCCCGAGGTGGTGGGCGTGGTGCGGTTCGGCATCGCGGCCTCCTGATGGTCGAGCAACGTTGGTCGAACCTACCGACTTGCGGCGGCCGGAGAACTCATCGCGCCGGGCCCACCCGAGAGGGTGAGCCCGGCGCGAAGCAACCGTCGGAAGGCGCGGTCAGCGGCCGGTGGTGACCGCGTCCAGCGGCTGGTAGGCGTGCCCCTGCTCGCGGTCCAGATGGGTCTCGCCCTTGTTGGTCAGGTACTTGATGTAGACGAACAGCGAGATCGCGATGCACACCGTCACATAGGCGATGAACTGCGGGACCGCGTTGTTCTCCTTGCAGTACTGGTAGACCAGCGGCGCGGTGCCGCCGAACGCCGAGTTGGCCAGGCCGTAGCCGAGGCCGACACCGAGCGCGCGGATGTGCGCCGTGAACAGCTCCGCTTTCACCAGGGCGTTGATCGAGGTGTAGCCGGTCAGGATCGTGTAGCCGACGGCCGTCAGCAGGAAGCTCGTCACGGCGTTCTTGCTCTGCGGCAGGTAGGTGATCAGCACGTACGTGTAGAGCATGCCCGCGGCGCCGAAGAACACCAGCAGCGGCTTGCGGCCGACCTTGTCGGAGAGGATCCCGCCGACGGGCTGCAGCAGCATGAGGAAGATCAGGCCGATCAGGTTGATCCAGGTGCCGGTCATCGCGTCGTCCTTGAAGGCCGTCTTGACGATCGCGGGCGCATTGACGGAGTACGTGTAGAACGCCACCGTGCCGCCGAGGGTGATGAGGAAGCAGAGCAGCAGGTTCTTGCCGTAATGCGTGAAGAGCTCCGCCAGCGAGCCGGACCGCTTGTCCTCACCCTGCTCGGCGGCCGCGATGTGCTCCTCGGAGAGCGACTCGTCCATCGTGCGACGCAGCCAGAACACCACGATCGCCGCGACGCCGCCGATCGCGAAGGGGATGCGCCAGCCCCAGTCTGAGATCTGGTTCTTGGTGAGGACGTTGAGCAGGATCAGCAGCGTGAACTGGGCGAGCACGTGCCCGCCGACGAGCGTCACATATTGGAAGCTGCTGAAGAAGCCGCGCCGCTCGCGGGTGGCGGCCTCGGACATGTACGTCGCCGACGTGCCGTATTCGCCACCGGTCGCGAACCCCTGCACCAGCCGACACAGCAGGAGCACGATGACCGCCGCCGAGCCGATCGTGTTCTTCGTCGGCATGATCGCGATCACGAAGCTCGCCGCCGCCATGATCGAGACCGAGAACGTCAGCGCGGCGCGGCGGCCGTGCCGGTCGGCGTACCGGCCGAAGTACCACGACCCCAGCGGCCGCATCAGGAATGTCACCGCGAAAAGCGCGTAGATGTAGATCGTCGAGTTCTGGTCGTTCTTGTCGAAGAAACTGGAATTCGAAGTACGTCGCGAACACCGTGTTGGTGTAGACGTCGAACCACTCGACGAGATTGCCGAGCGAGCCCTTGATGGTGTTGCCGATGGCCCGACGGGTGGCCGCTGCGTCGGAGCGCGGCAGGGCATGGGTGCCGGTGGGGGCGTTGGTCACGGGGGTACCTCCTCGTACGTCGTGACGGCGCCACGCAGAATTCGGCACGCGGGGCCAAGGTCCTGTATACGACATGTAGGCGGATGTCGCCCAGCGTCTGCGCAGAACGCGCGGGGGCGTTGCGCTGGCAGCGGCCCCGGCCGCGACGAACGGCGTCACCACGCCCGCCCCGCCGGGTGACAAACCGTCACCATGGTGACGGTTTGTCACCGAGCAGGTGCTCGGGTGGTCACGAACCGCAACCATGGTGACGGGGAAGCGTGCGGAGCTGGGCCCCGAGTCGTCTTGGACCGGTATCAGCGTGCGGCGCAAATCCGCCAGCGACGCCGTACGTGCGGATGTATCCTCGCAATCATGACGCAACTGCGGATTGCCGAGGCGGCCCAGCTGCTCGGGGTCAGCGACGACACCGTGCGGCGCTGGGTCGACGGTGGCCGGCTCGCGGCCACCTCGGACGCCTCCGGACGCAAGGTCATCGACGGCGCGGAGCTCGCGCGGTTCGCCGAGAACCTGTACGCCGTCGCCGCCGGCGTCACCAGCGACACCCACGGGCGGCACGACTCGCGGCGGTCGTCCCGCAACCACTTCACCGGCCTGGTGACGCGGGTGACGTCCGATCTGGTGATGAGTCAGGTGGAACTCCAATGCGGCCCGTACCGCGTCGTCGCCCTCATCTCGACCGAAGCCGTCCGCGACCTCGGCCTGGAGCCCGGTGCGCTCGCGACCGCGCTGGTCAAGGCCACCAATGTCAGCATCGAGACACCCGGAGGACCCCGTGCCTGACCACCCCCGACGTACCGTCGCAACCGCCCTCGCCGCCCTCGCCGCCGCTCTGCTCGCCGGTTGCGCGTCGGGTGCGTCGACCGGCCAGAGCAGCGCGGGTACGTCGAGCGGCGCCGGCACCTCCAGCGGATCCGGTACGTCGAGCGCAGGCACCGTCACCATCTTCGCCGCGGCCTCCTTGAAGGACGCGTTTACCCAGATCGCCAAGGACCACCCGGAGACTCCCGTCCGGTTCTCCTTCGACGGCTCGAACACCCTCGTCGACCAGCTCGCCGGCGGCGCGCGCGCGGACGTCTTCGCCTCCGCCGACACCAAGAACATGGACTCCGCGACGGCCAAGGGCCTGATCGACGGCACCCCGCAGCTCTTCGCCAGGAACGTCCTGGTGCTGATCGTCCCGAAGGGCAACCCGGCTAAGATCACCGGCCTGAACGACACCCTGACCGGCAAGAAGCTGGTCGTCTGCGCGGCCGGCGTACCCTGCGGCAATGCCACCAAGACCCTCGCCCAGCAGCTCGGCGTCACCCTCACGCCGGTCTCGGAGGAGACCAAGGTGACCGACGTACGCGGCAAGGTCGAGTCGGGCGAGGCGGACGCGGGGGTGGTCTACGCGACCGACGCGAAGGCCTCGGGCGCGAAGGTGGAAACCGTCGCCGTCCCCGGCGCCGACAAGGTCGTCAACGACTACCCGATCGCCCTCGTCGAGGGCGCCCCCAACCCCGCCGGCGCCCGGGCGTTCATCGATGCCGTTCGCTCGCCAGGCGGCACGGCCGTCCTGACCAGCTACGGCTTCCGGGCGCCGTGACGCCGCCTGCGTCTGGAGCACTGCCCCGCTGGCTGTGGCTGCCGGGCGGCGTCGCCCTGGCCGTCGTGGCCGTGCCGCTGCTCGGCATCGTCGTCCGGATCCCCTGGTCGGACGTGCCCACCCTGCTCACCACCGAAGCGTCGGTCGCCGCGCTGCGGCTGAGCCTGCTGACCTGCCTCGCCGCGACGGCGCTGAGCCTCCTGTTGGGCCTGCCGCTGGCGATCCTGCTGGCCCGGGCGCGCGGTCGGTGGGCGGCGCCGGCCCGCACGTTGGTCACGATCCCGCTGGTCCTGCCCCCGGTCGTGGCCGGCCTGGCGTTGCTGACGACCCTCGGCCGCCGCGGCGTCCTGGGTTCGACGCTGTCGGCCTGGGGCATCGAGATCGGCTTCACCACGGCCGCGGTCGTGATCGCCCAGACCTTCGTGGCGATGCCGTACCTCATCACCGCCGTGGAGGGGGCGCTGCGCTCGGCCGGTACGGCGTACGAGGACGTCGCCGCCACCCTCGGCGCCGCCCCGACCCACGTGCTGCGCCGGGTCACCCTGCCGATGATGCTGCCGGCGGTCGCCTCGGGCACGGCGCTGGCGTTCGCCCGCGCGCTCGGCGAGTTCGGCGCGACGCTGACGTTCGCCGGGTCCCTGCAGGGCGTGACCCGGACCTTGCCGCTGGAGATCTACCTGCAGCGCGAGAGCGACACCGACGCGGCGCTGGCGCTGGCTTTGGTGCTCATCGTGCTCGCGGCGGCGACGGTGGGGCTGACCTCGGTGATCGGCCGCCGGACGACCCGGGTCCACGCGTGACCGCCCCGCGCGTCGACGACAGCCAGGCGCCGGCCCTTGCCGTCCACGTCGAGGTGCCCGAGCGCGGCCAGCGCTGGGACCTCGACGTGCCCGTCGGGACCGTCCTGGCGCTCGTCGGTCCCAACGGCGCCGGCAAGTCCTCCGTGCTGCGCTGCGTCACCGGGCAGCTGCGCCCCGCCGCGGGCACGGTCGCCATCGACGGCGCGGTGATGAGCGGCCTGGGCCGGTACGTCCCCGTCCACCGCCGCCAGGTCGCCATCCTCGAGCAGCGGCCGCTGCTGCTGCCGCACCTCGACGTCCTGGAGAACGTCGCGTTCGGATTGCGGGCGAGGGGGGTACGTCGGGGGCCGGCGCGCGCCCGGGCCGCCGAGCGGCTCGCGGCCGTGGGCTGCGCCGACCTTGCCGGTCGGCGGGCTTGGCAGCTCTCCGGCGGGCAGGCGCAACGGGTGGCGCTGGCGCGCGCGCTGGCCACCGACCCGCGGCTGCTGCTGCTGGACGAGCCCATGGCCGCGCTCGACGTCAGCGTCGCCCCCGCGATGCGCCTGCTGCTGCGCGACATCCTGCGCGACCAGGCTCACGACGAGCCGCGGCGCACCGCGGTCCTTGTCACCCACGACGTGCTGGACGCCCTCGCCCTGGCGGACCGGATCGCGCTCGTGGAGGACGGCCGCGTCGCGGCGCAGGGGAGCGTCGAGGAGATGCTCGCCCGGCCCACCACGCCGTTCCTGGCGGAGCTCGTGGGGGTGAACCTGCTCGCCGGTACGGCGTGCGGGCCCGACACCCTCGCCCTGCCCACGGCGACCGGTCAGGAGGCGGCCCTGCTCACCGGGGTCGCCGGGGGCCGGGACCGGCCGCTGCGGCCGGGACGGCACGCGCTCGCCACGTTCCCCCCGGACGCGGTGTCGGTCCACCTGGGCGATCCCGGCGGCAGCCCCCGCAACCACCTGCGGGCGCTCGTCGCCAGCGTCGAGCCGCGGGGGGCCCTCGTGCGGGTCACCGCCCGGCTGGCCGACGGCGAGGGGGTGCCGCCCGGGGACGAGGCGACGGTGGCCGCCGACCTCACCGCGGCCGCCGCCGTGGAGCTCGGGCTGCGGCCCGGCCTCGACGTACGGCTCGTCGTCAAGGCCACCCAGGTGACCCTCTACGAACGGTGAGGGCCACTCAGTTGAGCGGGGAGGCTTTCAGGGTGGCCTTCGCCGTGTGGCGCTCGCCGGACTCGTCGATCCAGGTCACCTCGACGGTGTCGCCGACGGCGTGGGCGGAGATCGCGGCCTGGAGCGCGGCGGCGTCGGCGATCGGCGTGCCATCCACCGCCGTGATCGTCGCGCCGGCCGTCAGGCCCGCCGACTCCGCGGCGCTGCCGTCGGTGACCCCCGTGACCGCCGCGCCCGTCGCGGACCCCGCCGCGCCGGCCGAGCCGCTGCCCGGCGCGTCCTGCGCGCCTGGCGCGTCTTGGCCGCCCTGCGATCCGGGGGACTGCTGCGGGACGCGACCGCGGCCGGGGAGGTTCGAGGTCCCGGCGCGCGGCGACGAGGCGACCTGCACGCCGAGGACGGCGCGCGGGCCGACCCGGACCGTCCCGTTGGTCTTGCCCGCCTTGATCTGGTCGGCGATGGTCAGGGCCTGCTGGATCGGGATCGCGAAGCCCTCCGGCGCGCCGCCCGAGGACGCGGCCGTGTTGATGCCCATGACCTCGCCCTGCTTGTCGAACAGCGGACCGCCCGAATAGCCCGGCACGACACCGGCGTTCGTCCGGATCAGGCCCTTGAGCTGGTGACCCGAGCTGGTGGCGTCGGCGGAGACGGTGATGTCGTCGTCGAGCTGCTGGACCGTGCCGCTGGCCTGGTAGAGCCGGTCCTGGCCGCCGCCGTTGCCGATGGCCGTGACCGCCTGCCCGACGCTGACGTCGTCGCGGTCGATCGTCACGGGCGTCAGGTCGGTCGCGTCCTGCAGTCGCAGGAGCGCCACGTCGTGGGTGGCGTCGGCGCCGACCACCGTGGCGGCGTAGCTCTTGCCCGTGTCGGCGACGGTGACGCGCAGCTTGTCCGTGCTCTCGACGACGTGGTAGTTGGTCAGGGCGTACCCGTCGGCCGACAGCACCATGCCGGTCCCGGCCGAGGTCCCGCCGTTGCCACCGGTCACGCTGCCGGGCACGGTGCCGTCGATGAGCAGTACGCCGGGGGCCGAGCTGACCGCGCTACCGGCCGTGGCGCCGGACGTGCCGCCGCGGCTGCGGCCCTGACCGTAGGGGAGGGTGCCGCGCCGCGACGAGCCGCCGGCCCCCGCCGACCCATCGCCTTGCTGCCCGGCGTCCGGTCCGAGGCCCTGCCCCGGATCCGCGTCGCCCACTCCCGCGGCGCGAGGCGGCGGCAGCTCCGCCGTGACGGTGGCGGGGTGGACGCTGTGACCGACGTACGCGAACGCCGCCACCGGCGGGATCGCCAACGCGAGGGCGCTCGCCGCGACCACGGCGGGCCTGCGCCGGCTCCCGGACGGTGCGGGCGGGATCGCGCCGTACTGGGTCGGGCCAGGCGGGGTCGCGGGAGCCTGGCTCGGGGCCGGGTGGTCCGGGGTCGAGGCAGGACGCTGCGGCTCCGGGGCGGCGGATGTGTCGGACACGATGACCTCCTGGGTGACGACCCAGGAAACCTCGCCCGCTTGTGGCGGCCCTACAGCGCCCCTGTGAGTTTGCTGGGCGAGCCGCCGGCCTCCTCGATCTTGGCGATCCGCGCGACATGCCGGCCGCCCTCGAACGAGGCGGTCAGGAACTCGTCGACGATCATGGTGGCGTACTCCGGGGCGACCACCCGCCCGCCCAGCGAGAGCATGTTGGCGTCGTTGTGCTGGCGGGACAGCCGGGCGGAGTACGCCTCGGAGACCATCGCGCACCGCACCCCGGGCACCTTGTTGGCCGCCAGGCCGATGCCGATCCCGGTGCCGCACATCACGATGCCCCGATCGACCTCGCCGACGACCACGGCCCGGCCCACGGCGTGCCCGTAGTCCGGGTAGTCGACCCGGTCGGGGGTGTCGCTGCCGAAGTCCACGACCTCGTGGCCCAGCTCGGTCAGGTGCGCCTTGACGGCGACCTTCAACTCGTACGCGCCATGGTCGTTGCCCAGCCCGATCCTCATGGCGCTCAGCCTAGGCGCCGACCCGGAGGGTCAGCGGGGCAGGGCTGCCAAGGTGACCCGCCGCGAGACCGCGTCCTGGGCGGCGTCCCGGGCCGCCGCGTCGGCGTCGGGACCGGGCGGCAGCAGCGCCTCCAGATCGCGGGCGATCCGATCCCGGAACCCGCTCGGGTGCAGGATGCCCATCGCGGACATGTCGTCGCCCAAGGTCATCAGGCCGCGCAGCGTCGGCATCGTGACGGGACCGCCGACGACGTACGCACGCACCGCCCGCACGATGTCCACCTCCACGCGCTCCCCGGCGCGCAGCAGAAAGCCCAGGCACGTCGCGGTGGGGTCGAACGCGTTCTCGCCCGCCGCCCAGCGGCCGCCCCGCCCGCGGGTCACCATCAGGTGATCGACGAGTCGGCCGACGACGGGCACCGCCGGGTCGTAGCAGTCGATCTGCCGCAGGGCCTCGATGGCCGTGCAGGCGCCAACCACGCCCGACGCCTCGGCGAAGTGATCGGGCTCGATCGCCGCGGCGAATCCGCCGTCCTCGTTCTGGTACGCCGCCAGAACAGCCAGCACCGCGGACCGCCGGTCGTGGCCACGCGCATGCTCCCAGAGGAAGTAGTCGAGCGGGAGGGACGGCCGCTGCAGGAAGTTCACGGGGTCTCCATCGGGGCAGCGCGGCGCGTGTTTCCCCCGCGCCTTTAACCACGGCTGCTAGGTGTTGACGACCCAGGTCAGGGCCCGCAGGCCCTTGCCTGAGCCCGCCTGCGCCTGGAATCCTCTTCCCATGAAGGTGCCCCAGCTTCCGGTCGCGGGCGCCCTGATCGCGGATGAGGAACGCGCGGGGCGCTACCTGCGCGTGTCCAGCCACCCCGAGTTCGACCGGGTCGTGCTGTCGGTCTGGCAGGACGACGAGTGCATGGCCACGCTGCGGCTGGACCGGCAGTCGGTGAGTGACCTGATCTGCGGGCTGGCGCGCGCCCTCGTCGCGGAGGCCCAGGGGGTCGTCCGGCGCCGTACGGCGGGCTGACGGGCCGCCCGGCGCCTGCCCTGTTGTCAGTGATCGCTTAGTTCCCTACTCTGACGCGCGTGCCCCAGCGATCCAGCGCCCTCGATCGCAGCGCCGCCGCCGTCCGCGCGGGCGTCGGCGCCTTCGCGGATCTCGGGTTGAGCAGCGCCGCCGTACGCCGTGCCGCCGACGACGTCGGCGTCTCCTCGGCCTACCTGTTCCGGCTGTTCGGGAGCCAACGCGACTACTTCCTGGCCTGCCTCGACCACGTCGAGGAACGCATGCTGGCTACCCTCGCCGGCGCCGCGGTGGTCCCGGACGAGGACGCCCTCGGGCCGCTCGGGGGCGCGTTTCGGCAGTTCGCCGCGGACGGCAGCGTTTCTGGGCTGTGGCTGCAGGCGTGCGCGGTCGCGCGCGACGACGCCGAGATCGCCCGGCGCTGTCGCCAGATCATGGCCGGGGGGCTGGCCGCCGCCGCCGCTACGGGCGCGCCGCGTGAGCGGCTCGGGGAGTTCCTCGCGCGGGGGGCGTTGGTGATGACCCTTCAGGCCGTGGGCGCGGACCTGCGGGTGGGCAGCGAGGGGGCAGTCGCCGCGCTGCTGCGGGAGTTCGTCGACGAGCCCGGTACGCCGGGTGCGGCCGTGGAGGATTCGGCATGAAGCTTCCTGGCCGGCTCCGACTGCCGGCATTGCCCAGGCTGCCATGGTCCGCCAGCACGTCGAGGCCGCCCGACATGTCAGTCCCGCCAGGGATGCCCGGGACGCCCGGCACGCCCGGGTCGACGTCCGACGGCGACGGCTCCGGGGTGGCGCCGTGGCTTCTGCCCGTGATCGCGTGGCAGGGGCTGCGCGTGCGGCGGACGACCGTCGTGCTGCCCGAGGCCGGGGGACCTCGAACGGGTCTGGTGGCCGCCCCGGATAGGGCGTCGGACCTGCCCAGCTCGGCGCAGACCACCGGCGCGGCGGCGGGCCCGTTCCAGCTGCTCGTGCTGGGCGAGTCGACGGCTGCGGGGGTGGGTGCGCAGACCCACGCCGAGGCCCTCACCGGGCACCTGGCGGCGCTGCTGGCCGAGTCCACCCGTCAGCCGGTGCAGTGGACCGTGGTCGCCCGCAGCGGCGCGACCCTGCAGCGCATTCGGCACCGGTTGCTGCCCGAGGTGGTGGCGGTCCCGGGAGGGTACGACCTCGTGGTCCTGCTCGCCGGCGTCAACGACGTGCTCACCCGGCGCGCTCCGGCCGGGTGGGCGCAGGACATCGAGGCCGTCCGGGACGGACTGCTGCCGCTGCTCGCACCGCGCGGCCGGGTCGTCCTCACCGGCGTGCCGTCGTTCCTCGACTTTCCGTCGCTGCCCCGGCCCCTCTCGGCGTACCTGGATCAGCACGGCCGTTCCCTCGACGCGCGCACGGCGGCACTCGCCGGCGACCGCGTGCTCTGGGTCTCCTCCCGCGAGGTCATGGCCGTTCCGGCCGAGCAACCGGGCAGCGGCGCGGGCGACGCTGCTGCCGACGCCGGTGCGCACCCCGCCCACGCGACGGGGGAGCGCGCGACGGCGGACTGGTTCGCGGCGGACGGCTTTCACCCGGGGCCGCAGGGGTACGCCGTGTGGGCCCGGGCCCTCGCCGCGCGTCTCTGACCCGCCGTGACCCGACGTTAACCCGTGCCGCCGCGGCCATCGCTCGGCTGATGCCAGAGGCCCATGGATGACGTGCTCGTCGACTTCTGCCTGCTCAAGCTCGACGCCATGATCGACCTGGTGGCCGGCCTGACCGACGACGAGGCCAACGCCCGGCCGGCGCCGGGGGCCAACACGGCGTACATGTTGGTCTCCCACTGCCTCGGGATGTCCCGGAACTGGTCGAGCACGGTGAACCTCGGGGTGCCGGTGCCCCGCGACCGCGACGCCGAGTTCGTCGCGTCCGGGCCGGTCCTGGAGCTGGTGGCGCGCGCCCGCGGCGTACGGGAGCAGTTCGCCGCCGACGCGCGGTCCGTCCCTGGCGACGAGGCGCCCGCGGCGCTGCCCGCGCGGCTCGACCTGCGGGAGCGCCCCTGGGCGCGCACGACCGGCGGGGTGCTCCTGCACGTGTTCGAGGAGCTCTGCCAGCACCTGGGTCATCTGGAGGTCACGCGGGACGTCGTACAGGCTCGCAGCTGATCGGCGGTTGGGGCGCCGGACTCCCGGCGCTGGTCGGCGCGGGCGGGTGCGGCCCCGGCCGGATGGTGACTTGCGTTGGAGTCCACTCCAGCGCTTAGCGTCACGGCCATGGACAACTCGGCACGCGGCGCCCGGACCGCCGTCCGCGAACCCGATCCGGCCGGCGACCTGGCTGACCCGGGGGTCGCCGTGGGGATCGCCGACGTTGCGGCGGCGACGGGGCTGACCCGGGACACGCTGCGCTGGTACGAGCGAGAGGGCCTCATCCCCGCGGTGTCGCGCGGCGGCGACGGACGGCGCCGGTACGACGCCGCCACCGTTCGACTCATCGAGCTGCTGCTGCGGTTGCGGCGCACCGGCATGCCGGTCGCCGACATGAAGCGGTTCGTCGAGCTGCTCGGCGAGGGCGCCGCCAGCCACGGCCGGCGGATGGCCCTGCTGCAAGCCCAGCGGCTGCGCGTGCTTGCCGTGCAGCGCCAACTCGCGGACGACCTGGCCGCGATCGACGCGAAGATCCAGCACTACGCCCACCTCATCGACGCAGGTCAGGACTGCGGCGAGCGACCCATCGACAACGCCGACCTGCGGGACCGACAACGGAGGACCAGATGAGCACCGACCCGACCACCATGCTGCCCACCGTCGCCCTCGGCCCCCGCGACGCGCGCGTGGCCGATCCCCTGGTCACGAGCCGACTGGGATTCGGCGGGATGGCCCTGACGCGCGTCTACGGCGCGACCGACCCCGCGCAGGCCCGCGCGACGCTGCACGCCGCGATCGACCTCGGCGTCACCTTCCTCGACACCGCCGACGTGTACGGCGAGCCCAGGCCGGGCAGCACCGGCCCGGCCGGCACCAACGAAGAGCTGTTCGGCGAGGTCCTCGCGACGCGCGGCGCGGAGGTCCAGCTGGCCACCAAGTTCGGCATCACGGGGGCGATCGGCCGGGCCGTCGACGACGTACGGCGGGTGCGCGGCGACCGGGACTACGTGCACGCGGCGTGTGACGCCTCGCTGCGCCGTCTCGGGGTGGACGTCATCGACCTCTATTACTGCCACCGCCCCGACCTCACCCTGCCCATCGAGGAGACCGTCGGGGCGATGGCCGAGCTGGTCGCGGCGGGAAAGGTGCGCCATCTCGGCCTGTCCGAGGTCACTGGCGCCGAGCTGCGCCGGGCCGCCGCCGTCCACCCGATCGCCGCCGTCCAGAGCGAATGGAGCATCTGGTCGCGCGACGTCGAGGCCGGCGTCGTGCCGGCGGCCCGGGAGGTGGGCGCAGGGTTCGTGCCGTACTCGCCGTTGGGCCGGGGCTTTCTGATTGGAACGCTCACTCGGGCGCAGGTGGCCGGCGGGATGCTGGCGGGGCAGCCACGGTACGACGAGCACTTCGAGGCCAACCAGGCCGTGGTGGGCGCCGTCCGAGCGGTGGCCGACGAGGTCGGCGCGACGGCGGCCCAGGTCGCGCTGGCCTGGCTCTACGCCCAGGGGGAGCGGCTCGGACTGCCCGTTGTGACTATCCCGGGCACGCGCCGCGCCGAGCGGGTCGCGGAGAACGCGGGAGCGGTGACCCTGACCCTCACCGCCCCGCAGCTGGAGCGCCTTGACGCGGCCAGTCGAGCCGTGGTCGGCGCCCGCAACCTGACGTTCACCGAGCGGGGCTGGATCTCGGCCGATCGCGAATGACCGGGCCCGACGCCGCAGGTCAGCCGCGGGTCATCGCAGCGCCGCCATGACGACCTCGGTCATCAGCGCGTGGCCCGCGGCGTTGAGGTGGTCGCCGTCGTCGGCGAGCAGGCCGGTGATGTCGCGGGTGCCGTCCGGGCCGTGAAAGGCCGTCCGGACCTCGACGTACGTGCCCCCGCGCGACCGCGTGACGTCCTCGATGACGGCATTGGCGCGCAGGGTCAGCGCGGCGCTGCCGCTCACCCACGCCGGCCCCTCGGCCCGCCCCACGGCGCCGTCGGTGACCACATTCCAGTAGCCGGTGACGGCCAGCCGCGCACCCGCCTTGAGGCTCGCGGCCACCCGCTCCTCGATGTGGTCCAGCTCGCTGCGGATCGTGGCCAGGGTCTTTTCGAAGCAGCCGGCCAGCGCGGCGTCGGCGCACCTCGGGTCGGTGAGCAGGGCCGGGTCGACGTCGTTGGCGCCGATGGTGAGGATCACCAGGTCGGCCCGCGCCAGGTGGCGCTGCAGGCCGGCGTCGGCGAGCTGGGCGAGGACGTCGCCGGTGGTGTAGCCCGAGACCGCGTGGTTGTAGATCACGGCGCCGTTGCTGGTGGCGGCGGCGTAGCGGTGGCCGACCTCGTCGACGTACGTCGTACAGCCCGGGCAGTTGGCTCCGGCGGGGATGGAGTCGCCGAGGCCGACGACCACCCTGGCGGCGTCGGCCCGGGAGCCGGACGTCCCGGGGACGGTCCGGCCGGTGGGCGTCCCGGCGCCGGGACTCACGCCCGGACTCGGGGTGGGCTGGCGGGCCCGGTTGCGGCCGGGATCGCGGGCGCGGCGGGTCTCGGCCCTCGGAGCACTCGAACCACCGGAACCGCCCAGACCGGCTGCGCCCGGCGCGGGGTAACGGGTGGTGACGGCCGGCGACGCGGCCGCCCGAACCGCCGGCGCCCCGTCCTCGGGCGTGCCGCGGTAGGCCCGCAGGCCCGCGACGAGAGCGCAGGCCACGACGACCGCGCAGAGCGCGAGGAGGAGCACGCGCCGACGCCCGGGCGGCGATGCTCTGACGGATGTCAGTCGTCGCCGGAGCATGGGATCGCTCGCGCCGCAGTCACTGTGGTCGGCCCGCGTCGATCAGCGTCGGTCCGCGTCGGGGCGGTCAGGCCCCGGCCAGGAACGGGGCGACCCGCTCGGTGGGGCGGCCGATGATGGCCCGGTCGCCGCGGACCAGCACCGGACGTTCCATGAGCGCGGGCCGCGCGGCGAGCACGTCGGCGACCTGCTCGGCCGTCTGCACGTCGGCGTCGGTCAGGCCCGCCTCCGCGAACGCCGGGTCGCGACGGACCAGGGCGCTCGGCGGATCTTCGAGCTTGCCGAGGAGATCGAGCAGGTCGGCGCGGGTGGGGGCCGTCTTGAGGTACTCGACCACCTCCGCGTCGGTCCCGCTGGCCTGGACGGCGGTCAAGGCCGCCCGGGACTTGCTGCACCGGGGGTTGTGGAACAGTCGCACGTCGCTCATGGCCCTAGTCTGCCGAAGTCCGACGCGCCGTCGCCGGCCGCGGTCGGCGCCGTCGGTCAGCACTCGCGCTCGAACGGCACCTTGTACCAGCCGCCCACGTGGTGCGCGATGTCCTCCGGGCCGGTCGCCTCGGTGGTCTCCAGCACGCGCACGTCGCCCGCGAAGCAGCGGCCCAGAATCACCCTGGCGCGGTTGACGTGCCAGCGGAAGGTGATCGCCTGCACGGAGTGCCACCCGTTCGCCTCGGCGAGGCGCCGCAGCTCCTGCCCCTCCCCGCGGGTGGTGCCCGGCTCCGGCTCGAAGCACGTCACGGGGTAGGCGCGCCGCTGGGTGCAGGCCGGCAGCTTGCGCGCCGACCAAGTGGAGTCCACCGAAATCACGAGAGCCTTCGCCCTCCCCGCAGCCATCAGCTCCTCAGCCACCCTCACGCGCTCGGGAAACGGCGGCCCGAGGACGAGAACGGCGTCGCTGGTGCCCGGCGCGTCCGGCCGGTCGCCCAGCACCAGCGGGAGGGGTGCCGCGAGGGCCACGCCGACGGCGGCGGCCGCGCCGAGGAGGGCCCGGCGGGACGGTCTCATGCCCTCATGGTGCCCGACGCCGCTGCGGACCCCGGGCCTAGAGTTTCTCGCGTGACGATGCCGGGGCAGGGACGGGACGGGGCCGAACGCTGGGCACCCGCGTTCGTCCTGGCCGCCGCCGTGCTGTGGGGCTTCCTCGGGATCTTCGGCAAGCAGGCCCAGGCCGAGGGGGCCACCCCGCTGGAGGTGGGCTTTTGGCGGGCGACGATCGGGGCGGTCCTGTTCGGGGTGCACGCCGCGTTGCTGCGGGCCCGCCTTCCCCGGGGGCGAGACCTGGCGGTGACGGCCGCGTTCGGCGTCGTCGGGGTGAGCGTGTTCTACGGCAGCTATCAGGTGGCGGTCCGGGACGGCGGGGCGAGCCTGGCGGCGGTGCTCCTCTACACGGCGCCGGCGTTCGTGGCGGTCCTGTCCGCGCTCCTGCTGTCCGAGCGGTTGGGCCGACGGGAGCTGGTCGGTGTCGTCGTCTCGTTCGCGGGCATCGTCGCGATCAGCGCCGGCGGTGGCGAGGGGGTCCGGGTGACGCCGGTCGCCGTGGCCGCCGGGGTGACGGCGGGCTTCACCTACGCGCTCTATTACCTGTTCGGGCGCCGCTACTTCCCCACGTACGCCCCGTCGGCCCTCTTCGCCGTGATGATGCCGGTCGGTGCGCTGTGCCTGCTGCCGGTCGCGCACCCGCAGGGGCACTCGGCGTGGGGGTGGCTGAACCTGGTCGCGGTGGGCGTGCTGTGCACCTACGTCACCTACACGCTCAACTCGGCGGGCCTGCGCCACCTGCCGGGCACCCGCGCCAGCGTGATCTCCTCGGTCGAGCCCGTGGTCGCGGCCTCGCTCGCGGCCCTCCTCTTCGGCGAGCGGCTCTCCCCGGCCGCCCTCGTCGGGGCCGCCGCGGTCGTGGGGGCGGCGCTGCTGCTCAGCACGGCCCCGCAGGCCGACGCCGCCGAACTCCCGGGCTAGCCGCCGCGGTCGGGAGGCGGCGCGGCGGCGCGGCTGGCCGGTGCTCGTGGGCTGGCGCCCGATGGCAGCATGTGAGCGTGACGCGCTCGCAGGACGACCCCCGCACCCTTCCCTACGGCACGTGGCCCTCGCCCATCACGGCCGAGCTGCTCACCACGGCCTCCAGCGTCCGGCCGGCGCCCTGGGCCGACGGGCCGGCCGTGTACGTGCTGGCCACCCGCCCGGACACCGGCGCGCAGGCCCACCTGGTCCGGCTGGAGGGACCGCTCGCCGCGAGCCCGGATGAGCTGATGGGCAGCGAGGTCAGCCCGCCGGGGTTCAGCGTGGTCTCCCGGGTGCACGAGTACGGCGGCGGCGAGTACGCCGTCCGCGACGGGGTGATCCTGGCGGTGGAGCGCAGCACGCAGCGGCTCTGGCGGCTGGACGGAACGCCGCGGCCGCTGGTCGCGGAGGCCCCGGATGCGCGGGTCCGCTTCGCGGCCATGGAGATCGACGCGAGGCGCGGGATCGCGTACGTCGTGCGCGAGGACCACCGGGGCGTCCCCGAGCATCGCCCCGAACCGGTGAACGCGCTGGTCCGAGTGCCGCTGGACCCCCAGCCCGACAATAATCTGCCCGACGCGGAGCGCGGCCGGCCGCTGGCCATCGCGAGGCGGGCCGGTCAGGAGTCCGGAGCCGATCCCGACTTCGTCATCGACCCGGTGCTCTCCCCGGACGGGGCCCGGCTGGCGTGGGTGCAGTGGCGCCACCCGCACATGCCCTGGGACGCCGCCGAGGTCTGGGTGGGCGAGCTCGACGACCGCGGCGACCTCCACGACGCCCGCCTGCTGGCCGGCGGGCCGGACCGCGCGGCGTTCGAGCCGGTCTGGCTGAGTCCGGACCGACTCGCCGTCCTCGACGAGCGGACCGGCTGGGTCAACCCGTACCTCATCGACGTCGGCACCGGCGCGACGACCGCGCTCCATCCGGTCGAGGAGGAGTACGGCGCGCCGCCCTGGACCCCGCGGACCCGAACGATGACGGCGCTGCCCGACGGTCGCCTCGTCGCGGTCCGCTGGATCGACGGATTCGCCCAGCTCACGCTGCTCGACCCGGCCCTGGCCGGAAGCCCCGGGGCGGCCCGTGACCTGGGCCCACGGCGCGCGTTGGCGGGGTACCTCTCGGTGTGGGAGAGCCCCGGCGGGGCGCGGGTGGTGCTGCGGTCGGCGTACTCGGACCGTCCCGCGGCCGTCGTCGCGCTCGACCCGGACACGGGCACGGAGGACACGGAGAAGCCGCTCTGGCGGTACGGGCAGCAGGTGCCGACGGGTTTCGTGGCCGACCCCCGACCGGTGAGCTGGCCCGGGCAGGGCGGCGCGACGACGTACGGCTTCCTCTACCTGCCCACGCACCCCGAGGTGACCGGGCCGCCCGACCAGCTGCCGCCGCTGGTGGTGCTCTCGCACGGTGGCCCGACGTCGGCGACGTTCCCCATGCAGGCGGCGGCGACGGCGTACTGGACCTCGCGCGGCATCGCGGTGCTCGACGTGAACTACGGCGGCTCGACCGGCTACGGGCGGGCGTACCGCGAGCGGCTCGCCGGAAGCTGGGGGATCGTCGACGCCGGCGACTGCGTCCGCGGCGCGCAACACCTCGCCGACACGGGGGTCGTCGACGGAGCGCGGCTGGCGGTGCGGGGCGGGTCGGCCGGCGGGTACGTCACCTTGGCGGCCCTGACCTTCCACGACGTGTTCACGGCGGGCCTTTCGTCGTACGGCATCTCCGACCTGTCCGCCCTCGCCCGCGACACGCACAAGTTCGAGTCGCGCTACACCTGGCGGCTGGTGGGGCCGTGGCCAGAGGCGGAGGAGACGTACGCCGAGCGCTCCCCGATCCACCACGTGGACCGGCTCGACACCCCGTTGCTGCTGCTGCAGGGCTCGGAGGACAAGGTCGTCCCGCCCGACCAGGCGCGGCTCATGGCGGATGCGGTGCGGGTCAAGGGGGTGCCGGTGGCGCTGATCGAGTTCGCCCGGGAGGGCCATGGCTTCCGCGAGCCGGCCAACGTGATCCGGGCGCTGGAGGCCGAGGTCAGCTTCCTCGCGCAGGTGTGGGGCTACCGGCCGGGGGACGCCATCGACCCGGTGCCGATCGACAACCTCTAGTTGCCCACCTGCAGGATGCCGTGCGCGCCGCGTTCGGCGTCCACCATGAGGTGGGACACGAACGGATAGTGGCCCGCCTGGGTGGGCACCATCTCAACGAAGCCGCCCTGGGCCGCCAGCAGGCCCAGGGCCTGGGACCCCGCCGTGCCCGGCGTACCGGCTCCGCCCGGCGCACCCGCGGATCCCTCCCCAGCCGCGCGGCCCTCGCGTAGCAGGTAGCGGCCCTCGAGATAGACCGTGTCGAACTGACCACCGACCACGTGGAAGCTGCTCGCCCGGTTCGGCCCGGCGTCGAGCACCCAGAACCGCACCCGCTCCCCGACGCGCGCCGTGAGCGGCCGGGTATCGTACTGGTTCGCGATCCCGTTGAACGTCACCGCGCTCGGGCGCTCCGCCGACACCGCCGCCGCGTCCACCTCGCGCGCGGTGGTGCCGTCGCCGTCGACGTACGCCTCGGACTGCACCAGCACGTAGCTGTGCGCCACCGGCGCCAACCCGTCCGGCTCGATGACCACCGCGCCGAACATCCCCGCCGCGATGTGCGCGGACATGGGCATGGTCGAGCAGTGGTACATCCAGATCCCCGACCGCTTCGCCGTGAACGTGTAGACCAGCGATTGCGCCGGCGGGATCGTCCGCATCGGCTCATCGGGGGCGATGTCGCCGGCATGGAAGTCGATCGAGTGGCCCATCGTGCCGTGGTTGACGAGGGTGACCTCGAAGGTGTCGCCGACGCGCCCGTGCAGGACCGGTCCCGGGACCGATCCGTTGTAGGTCCACCGCTTCTGCTTGACCCCCGGCGCGATCTCGAGTTCGACCTCCTCGACGGTCAGCGTCACCTTCCGCACCCGGTCGGGGGTGAGCGGCGGAAGCTCGGCGGGGACGGCGCGGAAGTCCGCCGGTGGGGCCTGGCCGAGCCGTACGCCGGGTGTGCTCGCTCCCGCGCCCGGCGTACCGCCCATTCCCGCCATGTCATGCGCTGAGCCCGTCGGACCGGGCGTGGCTCCGGCGGAGCCGTCGGGGGCGGCGTCGGCGCCGGTGACCCGGACGGTGAGCACCATGCCCATCTGCCGGTGGCCGATGACGCTGCACCAGCCCTGGGTGTCCGCGGCGACGACGCCGACGTCGATGGTCTCGTGCGCGCCGGGGTCCAGCCTCGTGCCGCGCGTCCCGGAGGAGAAGACCAGGTCGTGAGTCTGCGTCGGGTCGGTATTCGTCAGCTCGACGACCAGCCGGTCGCCCGCGGGCACCTCGATCGTGTCCGGGATGAACCGCATCCCCTTGGCCTCGACGCGCGCCGTGGTCGTGTGGCCGGTGGCGGGTACGCCGGGTCGCCGCCCGGCAGCAGCGCCGCCGCCGCCTACCCCGGAGGCTCCGGCCCCGATCCCCGACGCCCCCGACATCGCGGAGGCCGACCCGACGCCGGCGGAGCTGACGCCGGCGGCCACCGGATCGACCGCGACGCCCAGCGCCACCGCCAGGACCAGCGCCGACGTCGCCGCGACCAGTTGCCCGGGGGTGCCGATGCCGGGTTGGGGCTCGAGGCGTTCGCGGGGGCCGCTGAGGCCCTCGGACCGCTCGGCGGCCACCTCGGCCCGGACGCGCAGCGCCGCACGGATCGCGCGCAACGTGGCGACGAGGAAGCCGATCAGCGCGAGCAGGACCAGCACCGAGCAGGTGACCTTCACCCAGCTCGGCAGCGGCAGCAGGGAGAGCACCAGGCCGACGTTGACGACGATGAGGCGCGCGGCGGCCCACGCGTCGAAGGCGGCCTGCGCTGCCCGGACGGCCCGGGCGCCCCCGCCGATGACGACCGGCACGAGGTGGGCGAGCGCCCCGCACAGCAGTTGCAGGGCGAACCCGACGACGAGGGCCGGGGTGATCACGCCGTACGCCGTGGGCAGGCGCGCCCAGTCGCTCGCGGTGGCCAGGTCGACGGCCACGCCGGCGAGGCTCGCCACGAACCAGGCCAGGGCGGCGGTGACGGACCAGGTGGCGAAGTACCGGGGCGGGGCCTGTCGCGCCGGCGCCACCAGGGCGCGAGCGGTCCACAGCCAGGCGACGGCGTACCCCACCAGCCCCGCGAAGGCGACCCAGCGCCACCCGGCGAGGGCACCGGCGACGAGGACGACCAGGGCAGCGAGCAGGGCGGGCAGGCCCTGCCGTGCGAGGCGTTCCGCGCGCGGGTCGATGCGGGTGCGCAGCATCGTCGGCCACAGCGTGACCAGCGTGCCGGTCACCGTCAGCCCGACCCAGCCCAGGCCCATCGTCATGGTGTGGGCGAGCAGCAGGCGGCCACGCCAGGGTTCGGTGACGCCGTGGGCGAGCCAGGCCCCGAAGGTGGCGCCGACCGGCAGGCACGCGGCCGCCGCGAGGTAGTAGCGCACGGTGATGCGGAAGCGACCCGGCAGCGCGGCCCGGAGCCGACGCACGAGGGCCCAGGCGTGCAGCCCGATCGCGCCCGCGAACACCACGGCCCCCGCCACGACGAGCCACCACCAGCCGGTGGGAACGCCGAGCAGGACCGCGGTGACCCCGGCGAGCTGGGCGACGAGCCGACGCGACTGGGCGCTCCGGTCGTCGATGCTGGTGGGCGTCTTGAGCAGGGCCTGGGTGAAGTGGGTGCTCCACACGACGATGGCGTGGCTCAGGGCGCCGAGGACGACCAGGTGCACCATCAGCCAGCGGGCCTCCGGCACGTTGCGGTGCACCAGCGCCACCGCGGCGGCCAGGATCAGCCACGCCACGGACGTGTAGTCGCGCAGCGGCCAGGTGCGCGCCTCTCGAGCAGGCGAGGCGCCGCCCCCGGTGGGGGTCATCGCGCGGCCTCCGACCGTTCGTCGTCCTGCGCTCTTGGTGCCATGGCACCCAAAGTGCTGGTCGTGAGCGGTCGACCCGGTGGATAACCTGCACCCGTTCGTCCGCGCCGGGGGGCGCGCGCCGCGAGCGTCACCAGCACGGGCGGCAGCATGAGCAAAGCGACCACGGTAGCGACCGAGCCGACCACCCACGGCGTACGGCTTCCGACCAGGTCGCCGCCCACGCGCACCGCGAGACCGGCGTGCAGCAGCACCAGGGGCGCCCAGAGCGCCGCGTGGTAGGGCAGTGGGCGACGCACGATCGCGGGCAGGATCACCGCGGCGTGTGCCAGCACCATCGACATGGCGAAGCCGAGGAAGGTCGCGTGCACCGTCGCGTCGTACCGGCCCTGATCCGTCGGCGGGCCGCCGACCAGCCAGATCGCGCCGGCGAGGGCCAACCAGCCATAGCCGAGCAGCATCGCGGCGGCGCTGTAGCGGGGCAGCCCGACCGACCGGACCGTACGACGGGCCACGTCGTGGCGGGCCAGCCACGCGACCAGGAGGACGATCACCAGGCCACAGGCCCGGAACCCCCACGACGCGGCGAGGAGGGTCGAGGTCGCGGCGGCCACCAGGGCCACCGCGAAGGCGAGCGCCGTGTGTTCCGCGTGCCGGGGGAGCGCGAGCCGGGCCAGCTCGACGCGCTCGGCGGCGATGGTGGCCACGACGAACGTGGCGAGCCAGGGCACCAGCGCGGCGACGTCGAGGCGCAGCCACAGGAGGGCGCCGACCAGCGCGGCGAGGGCGCCGAGCGCCTCGATGGCCACCGTCGCGTCGGCGCGGCGCCGGTAGAGCGCGGCGTACGTCGCGAGCAGGAGCGCGGCGCCATCCGCGAGGAGGATGGCCCCGAGCGGGGTGGGGAGCGGCGCCACGAGGGCGAGCCCGCCGAGTCCCAGGCAGGCGGGGGCGGCATAGGCCCACGGCGTGCGCAGCGCGACGGCGCGTTCCAGCGCGATCAGGGCGCCGAGGAACCCGAGCACCATGAGCATGCCGTGCCGGCTCGGGAGGTGCGCGGCGGCAGCCTCGGGCACGGGGGCCCAGACACCGAGCAGCAGCAGCGCGGCGTCGAGCCCCGCGAGCAGGCAAAAGCCGGGGACGAGCAGGAAGAGCGTGCGCGCCCGGGCGGTGGGCATGATCAGGCGGCGGGCGGGGTCAACTCGTGGACCTCTTCCCACTCGCCGTCGGCCAGCTCGATGGCCGAGGCGGGGAAGAGCCCGTTCTCCTCGCGGTCGAAGTGGTCGCGCACGAGGATCTCGAATTCGGCAAAGGTGGCGGGGTCGGCGCGAACTGCAGCAAGCAGCTCGTCGATCCGACGGTGCTCCCCGATCAGGCGATCGATCGTCGCGGTGAATTCCTCCTTGGGGTGCAGCACCGTGAACAGGCCGCTCTCCTCCGCGTGGGCATGCGGGGTGAGCAGCGCATCGAGGTGTTCGGCGGCGGCCCGGACCGCGTCCGGGGAACCGTCGGCGCAGGCGTGCCGCAGCGCGCCCATGCGGTTGACCATCTCGACGTGCTCGTCCATGAACCGGCCGACGCACTCGACCGCGTCACACCCGCAGTAGGAGCACACCGATCAGGACACCCGCTCCAGCAGGATCTTCCACGCGTCGGGGCCTTCTTCGAGGTAGCTGCGCCGTACGGCGTCGCCCTCGAGGTCCTCGATCTGGGCCAGGAGCGGCAGGGGGTCGTGGGGAGCGACCAGGATCATGGCGTGGCCGGGACGGACCTGGCCCAGCGCGCCCAGGATCGCCCCGTGCCGGATCGCGTGCGGGATCTGGCGGGCGTCGAGCTCGGGGGTGGCGGAGTCGTGGCCGCACGCGCAGCCGCCCGTGCTCGTCGTCTCGGTCAGGGGGATGGACTTCTGTTCGGTCATGCGGCTGGCCCTCCGGGGACGCGCTTTGTACACTCGATGTGTGGAAATTACGCCGGGCTACGGTCCCGCGTCAACTCCGGACGCCAGCCACCTCGGACCGGCCCGGCTGCGAGTGTTGCGCGCCCTCACCGAGGGCGTCGATCGCGGCGAGCCCGGCACCGCGGCGCACGTCGCCGCCCTGGTCGGGGCGCATCCAAACGGGGTGCGCCGGCATCTCGAGGCCCTCGTCGAGGACGGCATGGCTACCCCGACGGCCCCCCAGCCGACCAGCACTGCCGGCCGCGGCCGCGGGCGCCCGTCCACCAGCTACGCCGTCACCCCGTCCGGTCGCGCCGGCCTCGCCGCGGCCACGGCGCCGATCTCCGGGGAGTACCTGGGGATGGCCGCCGCCTTCGCGACCGACCTGGCCGAACGCTCGGAGACGCCGGCCGACCAGGCGCTGACCATCGGGCGCAGCTGGGGCCGGTCGCTCGCCGCGCAGCGTCCGGCGACCCAGCCGCCGAAGGAGCAGCTGGTCACGCTCCTGGACGGGCTCGGCTTCTCGCCGCTGCGGCGCCCCGACGGGGACGTCGCCCTGCGCACCTGTCCGCTGTTGGAGGCCGCGCGCGCCAACCCCGAGGTGCTGTGCCACGTCCACCTCGGCCTGGTGCAGGGCGCCTCCGCGGCGTACGGCGGGGCCGACGCCGGCGGGGAACTGCACGCGTTCGCCGAACCGGGGGCGTGCGTCCTCCGGCTGCCCTAGCCGACTACCTGGGCCGATTACCTGAGCCGACCGCTCTAAGCGACGCGTTCCAGCAGGACCCGCCACACGTCGGGGCCGCGCTGGACGTAGCTGTACCGCACGTTGTCGCCCTCGCGCTCGTCGATCTGCGCGAGCAAGGGGAACGGATCGTGCGGGGCCGCGACGATCAGCGAGTCGCCGGGCTGCACCACGCTCAGCGCGCCGAGGATGGCCCCGTGCCGGACCGTCGGGGGGATGAGCCGCGCGTCGACCTCGGGGATCTCGTCCGCCTGCTGCCTCTCGCAAGCACCCTCGTTCGACGTGCCCTCGGCCGCGATTGCTGCGTCGGTCATGACCGGTCCTTCCGGGGGTCCTGGGGGTCCTCGTCATGACTCCTCATCGACCGTACGGGCCGGTTCGATAGCGGGTCAATTCCGTGAAATTTCACGGGACCAGCCCGCGGGTCAGTCCGAACCGAACAGATCCCGGGTGTAGACCTTGTCCTCGACGTCGGCCAGGTCGGGGGAGTGCCGGTTGGCGATGATCACGTCAGCCCTCGCCTTGAAGTCGTCCAGCTCGCGCACGACCTCGGAGTGGAAGAACTCGTCCTCGGCATAGCCGGGCTCGTAGATGATCACCGGGATGCCCTTGGCCTTGATCCGCTTCATGATCCCCTGGATCGAGGAGGACCGGAAGTTGTCGGAGCCGGCCTTCATCGTCAGCCGGTAGATGCCGACGACCCGCGGGTTCTTGGCGAGGATGTCGAAGGCGATGAAATCCTTGCGGGTCGTGTTCGACTCCACGACGGCCCTGATGAGCGTCTGCGGCACCTGCTCGTAGTTGGCCAGGAGCTGTTTGGTGTCCTTGGGCAGGCAATAGCCGCCGTAGCCGAAGCTCGGGTTGTTGTAGTGCAGCCCGATGCGGGGGTCCAGCCCGACGCCCTCGATGATCTGGCGGGTGTTGAGCCCGCGCGTGGCGGCGTACGTGTCCAGCTCGTTGAAGTAGCTCACCCGCATCGCCAGGTAGGTGTTGGCGAACAGCTTGATGGCCTCGGCCTCGGTCGAGCCGGTCAGCAGCACCGGGGTGTCGGGATCCAGCGAGCCCTCGCGGAAGAGCGCGGCGAGCTTGTCGGCCTCCGGGCCGGTGCCCCCCACGATGATGCGGCTAGGGTGCAGGTTGTCGTAGAGCGCCCGGCCCTCGCGGAGGAACTCGGGGCTGAACATGATCCGCAGTCCGGGGAACCGCTCGCGGGCGCTCCGCGTGAACCCCACCGGGATCGTCGACTTGATGACGGCCACGGCCCGCGAGTCGACCCGCTCGATCTCGGCGAGCACCGCGTCGACGCTGCTGGTGTCGAAGAAGTTGAGCTTCTCGTCGTAGTTGGTCGGCGTGGCCACGATGACGTAATGGGCGTCGGCGTACGCCGCCTCCGCGTCGGTGGTGGCCCACAGGTTGAGCTCCCGGGTCGCCAGGTAGTCCTCGAGCTCGGCGTCCACGATCGGCGCTTTGCGGTCGTTGACGAGGTCGACCCGGCGGGGGTCGATATCGACGGCCACCACCTCGTGGTGCTGAGCGAGGATGACGGCGTTGGCGAGGCCGACATAACCCAGCCCGGCGACGGCGATCTTCATGCCCGCCAGCCTAGTTCCGCCGAACGGGGTGGACGGACCGGCCCGGGGCGCCCGTTCTGGGCGATCGTCCGGTCGGCGCACGACGGGTCCCCGGCGAGGGTCGGTCGTCGCACCGAAACGCCGTACGGCGCCGTACGCCGACCGTTCGTCCTTCTCCGGCCCGATCGGGTCGAACCCCTGGTCAGGGTGATGATGTGGTCACCCTAGACACCAGAACGTTCGGTCGGGAATACTAAGGCGTCGCCGAGCTGTATGTGAGCTGGACAACGCGGAGCAGGGCAACCGCGCACCGTCGTCCCGCTCACCGCACGCCCGGCACAGGGTCGCGAAAGACATCGACGTCGAACCCGACGACCGGGTCGATCACGCCCCGCAGACGAATAGTCGCGAGGATCCCCGGTGGACGTCGCAGGGTCGTGATCCGACCTCACGGGACGCCGCTCGGGCCGAGCCGCGACCTTGTGGCTACGTCGTCGCTCCCCGTCACCGACGCCTCGGGCGACCTCGACCATGAGGGGACGCCGGGGCGGGAAGGAACCACACCGCTATGCCCCACGATCCACAGCACGACCGTTATTACCGAGGCATGGTCGAAGCCCGAAAGAAGCTGGTGACCCCCCTGGTCATCAGCACGCTGGTCTTCTTCTTCCTGCAGCAGATCCTCACGAACTTCACCTCGGCGCTGGACGGCATCGCCTTCAGCGGCATGAGCTGGGCCTACATCTACGCGTTCGCCCAGTTCTTCTTCGTGGTCATCCTGACCTCGATCTACCGCAGCCGGATGCGCAAGGTCGAGCAGGAGCTTGAGCCCTACAAGCCCACGCACGCCCTCGCCGTGGATGGGGGTGGCCACGCGTGAGCGCGCCAGCGGCAATCCTCTTCCTCGTCCTCGTCGCGGTCACGTTGGGGATCACCTACTGGGCCGGCAAGCGCAACAAGAGCGTGGAGTCGCACCTCGTCGCCAAGGGCGCGATCTCCGGGCGGGCCAACGGCGTCGCGATCGCCGGCGACTTCATCTCGGCGGCGACCTTCCTCGGCACCACCGGCGCCATCGCGCTGGGCGGGTTCAACGGCTTCTACCTCGCCGTCTACATCCCCATCGCCTACCTGCTGTGCATGCTGCTGGTCGCCGAGCCGCTGCGAAACCTGGGCAAGTTCACCCTCGGTGACGTCCTCGCCACGCGGTTCCCCGGCAACAACGTGCGCGGCGTCATCGCGACGGCCTCGATCGTCGTGTCGCTGCTCTACATCGTCGCCCAGTTCGTCGGCGCGGCCCTGCTGATCCAGCTGCTGTTCGGCATCGAATACTGGATCGCGGCCGTCGCCATCGGCGTCCTGACGCTCGTCTACACGCTGTTCGGCGGCATGATCGCGACCACCTACATCCAGATCGTGAAGACCGCGATCCTGCTCTTCTGCGGCGCGCTGCTCCTGGTGCTCGTGCTGAGCAAGTTCGGCTGGAACCCCATGAACGTCTTCCAGCAGGCGGCCGGGGCCCTGCCGAACAACAAGGCGATCCTGCCGACGCGGGCCGGGACGGTCCCGCAGTGGGAGCAGTTCTCGATGATCTTCGGGGTCACCCTGGGTGTCCTCGGCCTGCCGCACGTCATGATCCGGTTCCTCACCGTCAAGAACGGCGCCGAGGCCCGGACGTCGGCTGTGTCGGCCATCTGGATCTTCGCGGTCTTCCTGATCACGCTCCCGGTCCTGTCGTACGGCGCGATGCTCCTGGTCGGGCAGGCCGAAATCAAGAAGAAGAGCGCGGGCGGCAACCTGGCCGTTCCCCAGCTGTCGAACCTGCTCGGTGGCGACCTGCTGCTGTCGTTCGTCTCGGCGGTGGCCTTCGCGACCATCCTGGCGGCGCTGTCCGGCCTGGTCATCGCCACGACGGGCTCGGTCTCCCACGACCTGTACGCCAAGCTCCTCATGAAGGGCGACGTCGAGCACCACGCGCAGCTGCGCATTGCGCGCCTCGCCACGGTGGTCAGCGTGCTGGTGCCGGCCCTCATCGCGCTCGCTGCCCAGAAGCAGAACGTCGCCTTCCTCGCGACGCTCGCCATCGCGGTGGCCGCCAGCAGCAACCTGCCGGCGCTGCTCTTCACGATCTACTGGCGGCGGGCCACCGCCACCGGGGTCGCGGTGGGCATGGTCGCGGGCCTCGTGACCGCCATCGCGATCATCTTCATGAGCCCGGCCTTCCAGTCGGCGGACTCTGCGCTCATCAAGCTGAGCAGCCCGGGCATCTTCTCCATCCCGGTCGGCTTCCTCGTGATGTGGCTGGTCTCGCTGGCGACGCAGCCGAAGGGCGAGGAGCGCGCGCACGCCGACGAACTGTTCGAGCGCATCCACATCCAGGCGGTCACGGGTTACGACCCGCGGGCGCTGCAGGCCCCCGCAGAGGAGGTCCAGGCCGCGGCGCATCGGGCCTGACTCTTTCGCACACCGTTCCCCCGGGCCGGTCGACGCGTGCGTCGACCGGCCCGGGTGCGCTAGGGAGGACGCATGATGAGCAATTCGGACCGCACCACTCCGCCGACGAAGACCATCCCCCCGGGCGCACGGCTGGCCGAGGGGCGCATCCACTACGGCTGGATCGTCGCCGTCCTCGGCATGGCCACCACGTTCGCCTCCCTGGGCGTCGCGCGGTTCTCCCTCGGCATGCTGCTCCCGGCCATGCGGACCGATCTCAACCTGTCGTACACCGACATGGGCCTCATCAGCACCGGCAACTTCGTGGGCTACCTGGTCGCCGCGCTGGTGTGCGGTCGGATCGTCCGGGTGTTC
Organism: Austwickia sp.; assembly: GCA_016699675.1. NCBI lineage: Bacteria > Bacillati > Actinomycetota > Actinomycetes > Micrococcales > Dermatophilaceae > Austwickia > Austwickia sp. The sequence continues at coordinate 2,117,704 of CP064985.1, forward strand.
GGCGCGCGGACGGTTATCGTCGGCGGTCTCGTGATGATCGCCGTGAGCCTGTTGCTGGTGGCCTCGGCCAGCTCCGTGGCCCTGGTGTGGCCGTTCTATCTGGTGACGGGTCTCGGATCCGGTACGGCGTACGTCGCCGCCTCCGGGCTCATTCCGCACTGGTTCTCCCGCCGCCTGCGGGGCCGGGCGGCCGGCATCCTCGTGATCGGCAGCGGGCCGGCCATCGTGCTGAGCGGGCTGCTCGTTCCGCTGGTGATCGGCCGCTGGGGAGCTCCCGGGTGGCGCACGAGCTGGGTCATCCTCGGGGCGATCGTCGCCCTGGTCGCCCTCGTCGTGGGGCTGTGGGTGCGTAACCACCCCTCCGAACTGGGGCTCGACGTCCACACGCACAGCGCCGACGCCGCCGCGGGCTCGGGCCACTCGGCCCCCGCCGCCGCGGCCCGCAGCGGAGCCGTAGCGGGCGCCTCAGCCGGGGCCGCGAAGAGCCTCTCGCGGGGCGCGCTGCGGCCCATGCTGCACCTCGGCGCCATCTACTTCCTCTTCGGATGCACGTACGTCGTGTACATCACCTTCATCGTCACCGCGCTGGTCCAGGAGCACGGCTTCAGCCAGCGCGAGGCGGGGTTCTTCTGGGTCATCGTCGGGGCATGCAGCATGTTGTCGGGCCCGCCGTTCGGGGCGCTGTCCGACCGGGCCGGCCGGGGGATCGGCCTCGCCACGGTGTTTGCCCTGCACGGCCTCTCCTACGTGGCCATCAGCCAGTCCCTGCCGTTGTGGGGGGTCTACGCCTCGGTGATCCTGTTCGGGGTGGCCGCCTTCGCGATCCCCGGCATCATGGTGGCGGCGGTGGGGGACTACCTGCCGCCGACGGCGGCCGCGAGCGTGTTCGGCACGCTGACCGTGGCCTTCGGCATCGGCCAGGCCGTCGGCCCGGTCGTGGCCGGGGCTATCGCCGAACGCACCGGAGGCTTCTCCGCGGCCTTCGTCCTCGCGGCGGTGCTGGCCGCTGTGGGTCTCGCGCTGTCGCTGGCGCTGCGGCCCCCGGCCCAGCCCGCGTCGCGCTGACCAACGCGTGCTGTTCGGACTGACACCCTGACTGGGGCGTGATGCGTTCCGGGGCACCACATCGCGCCCCCGTCACCAAACGATGGCTCGCCGACCGGAGATCGGCGCCGCCCGAGGCAGCAAACCCAACGACGAAGCCCGGTGGCCGTCCGCGAGGACGACCACCGGGCCTGCGCCGTACGGCGTGTTCGGGTCACATCATGAGCAGGCCACCGGCGACCGGCAGCAGCGCGCCGGTGACGTAGCCGGCCTCGGCGGACGCCAGGTACTTGACTGCCTCCGCGATGTCCTCGCCCTGACCCATCTTCTTCATGGGCACCATGTCGATGACGGACTGCAGGATCTCGGCGGGCAGGCTGCCGGACATCTCGGTCTCGATCGCGCCGGGGATGATGCAGTTCACGGTGACGCCCTTCTGGGCGGTCTCCAGCGCCAGGGTCTTCGTCAGACCGAACAGGCCGGCCTTGCTGGCCGAGTAGTTCGACTGGCCGATACGGCCGGTCTCGCCGACGAACGAGCTGATGTTGATGATCCGGCCGTAGCCCTTCTCGATCATCGACGGCAGGGCGGCCTTGGCCATGAAGAACGGGCCGTAGAGGTTGGTCTTCATCACCTGGTCGAAGTCGAGCAGCTGCATCTTCAGGGCGGACCGGTCGCGCACGATGCCGGCGTTGTTGACGAGGACGTCCAGGCGTCCGTGGTCGCGGAGGACGCCGTTCACGACGGACTCGCAGTCCGCCGGGTTGGCGACGTTGGCCTGGCGGACCTCGATGTCGAGGCCCTCGCCGGACTTGGCCGATGCGGCGAAGGCGTCCGCCTCGCTGCGGTGGCTGTTGCACACGGCGACCACCTTGTAGCCGGCGCGAGCCAGCACCAAGGAGATGGAGGAGCCGATCCCCCGCGTGCCGCCGGTTACCAGAGCCACCCGGGCTTCGTTCTCACTCATCGCTTCGGTTCTCCATTTCTTCGTGTGTCGCTGACGTATACGTGCTGCGTGTGGTGAGGGATGTACGTCGGGTGCGGGGCGCACGGGGTGGGCCGGTCCGCACCCCCGAGATCAGGTGTGGATATAGGTGCCGGGGGCCGGCTCCATCGCGGGGTACTCCTCGCTGCCCAGAGTCTCGGGCGCCTGCTGGGGCGGTCCGGAGCGCGGGCTGAGCCACTCCACCCAGTCCTCCCACCAGGACCCCTCGTGTCGCTCGGCGCCCGCCAACCACGTCTCGTAGTCGCCTGAGGTGTCCGGGTTGGTGAAGTAGTGCATGCCCTTGTGCCCCGGCGCGGCGACCAGCGTCTGGACGTGGCCGCTGGAGCACAGCACGAACCGGCAGTCGCCGGAGACCATGTGCGCGGTGTGGTAACACCCGGCCCACGGCGTGATGTGGTCGGTCAGGCCCGCGACCACGTAGGTGTCCGTGGCGATCTGGCCGATGTCGATGGGCGTGCCGAGGATGTTGGCGGTGCCCGGCTTGGCCAGTTGGTTCTCGGTGACGATGTCGAGGAGCTGGTGGTGCAGGGCGGCCGGGAGGCGCGTGGTGTCCGCGTTCCAGGCGAGGATGTCGAACGTCGGCGGGTCATTGCCCAGCAGATAGTTGTTCACCCAGTAGTTCCAGACCAGCTCGTTCGGCCGGAGCCAGGCGAACACCTGAGCCATGCGCCACCCGTCGAGGTAGCCCGTGCGGCTCGACTGAAGCTTGGCCGCCTTCACTGTCTGCGGCGAGGCGAACAGCAGGATCTCGGCGTCGACCCGGCTGTCCAGCAGGGTGACCAGCATCGTCGTCGAATTGATGCGGGTCTCACCACGGCTGGCCAGCAGCGACGTGAGGATGGAGACCATCATTCCGCCCGCGCAGCCGCCCATGATGTTGAGGTCGGGCGACTCCGAGATCGAGCAGACGACCTCGATCGCGCGCAGGGCCGCGTCCGCGTACGTGTCGAAGTTCCAGTCGCGTTCCTTGGCGGTGGGGTTGCGCCAGCTCACGCCGTACAGCTGGATGCCCTGCTGGATGAGGTACTCGTACATGCTGCGGCCGGGCGCCAGATCCAGCGCATAGTACTTGTTGACCTGCGGCGGGATCACCAACAACGGACGGGAACCGACCGTCTCGGTCTGCGGCTGGTACTGGATGACCTCCATGATGTCGTCGCGGTAGACGACCGCCCCGGGTGTGACGGCGAGGTTCTCGCCGACCTTGTAGGGCGCCCGGTTCACCTGCGAGGGCATGCCGTGGTTGGTGCGCAGGTCGTGGATCAGGTTGCCGAGCCCCCGGGCGAGGGACTCCCCGCGGGTCTCCTTGGCCTTGCGCAGCGCGGCCGGGTTGAGCACCAGGTTGTTGGTCGGGGCCAGCCCCTCGCGGATGAGGTGGACGACGAACTCGACGCGCTCGACATCCTTCTCCGGGAGTCCGAGGCTCTCGACGAACGTGTCGATCTCCCCGCCGGCATAGAGGTACACCTGCATCAGCGCCTTGAGCAGGCGGGTGTCCTCCCAAGCCGGGTCGCGGAACCTCTTGTCAGTGCGGTCCGGCTTGATGGCCGAGCGTCCCGTCCCGATGCGGAACAGGCTCGCCGCGGTGCGCGGCGCGGCGCCCGCGATAGCCAGCGGGTTGGTGAGGGTCTTCTTGCCGAGGGTCAGCAGCCCGTCCAGGGCGTCCTTGGGCCCGAACCCCACGAACGGGCTGGGGCCGACCACGGCCCCAGCGCCGCCGGCGAGCAGCGCGGCCTCCTCGGCAAACTCCGGGTGCTCGACGGCGTCGTCGTCGGCCGTTTCGCCGCCGGTGTCGCCCGTTGCAGCAGCGTCGAAACCCTCGCGGTCCTCATCGGCCGCGATGGGCGCCGCCTCGCCGGAGGCCTGCAGATCCTCAACGGCGGCCGCCGGCACGTGGGCGGGCACCTGCGCGGGGTCGGAGCCGAGCTCCTTGTCCGTCGAGGAGCCCGACCCACGTGTCGAGGACATCAGGACAGCCGCTCCACGACGATGGCCATGCCTTGACCGCCGCCGACGCACATGGTCTCGACGCCGATGGTCTTGTCGGCCGCCTTCAGGCCGTTGAGCAGCGTGGCGAGGATGCGCACGCCGGTCATGCCGAAGGGGTGGCCCAGGGCGATGGCGCCGCCGTTGGGGTTGAGCTTGTCCCCGAACGGGTCGATGCCGATGCCGGTGGCCGACGGGATCACCTGGGCTGCGAAGGCCTCGTTGATCTCCAGGATGTCGATGTCGTCGGCCGTCATCTTGGCGCGGGCCAGGGCCTGCTTCGTGGACTCGATGGGACCGAGGCCCATGAGCTCGGGGCTCAGGGCGCTGACACCGGTGGAGACGATGCGGGCGATCGGGGTCAGGCCGAGTTCCTTGGCGCGGGTGTCGGACATGATGATCGTGGCCGCGGCGCCGTCGTTGAGCGGGCAGGCGTTGCCGGCCGTGATCCGGCCGGTCTTGCTGAACACCGGTCGCAGGCCGCCCAGGGACTCCATCGTGGTGCCGTCGCGGGGGCCCTCGTCCTTGGTGAACATCTCGCCGCTCGCCAGCGGAATCGGGATGATCTCGGCGTCGAAGAAGCCGGACTTCTGCGCGGCGACGGCGCGCTCCTGGCTGCGCACCGCGAAGCGGTCCATGTCCTCGCGGGTGATGCCCTCTTGGTCGGCGACCTTCTCCGCGGTCAGGCCCATCGGCATGTACGCCTGGTCCAGGCCCTCGGCGTTGCCGCGGTCGAAGCGGTGGTTGATGGTCTCCGGCTGGTCGGCGTAGACGCCGAGCGGGGAACGCGTCACCATCTCGATGCCCACGGCGGCGAACGCGTCGCCCTCGCCGGCCTTGATGGCGTGGAACGCCATGCGCACCGCCTGCAGCGAGGAGGAGCAGTAGCGGTTAACCGTGCAACCCGGCGCGTCGACGCGCGCGAGCATCGACACGATGCGGCCCAGGTTGTGGCCCTGCTCGCCGCCCGGCAGCGCGCAGCCCGCGATGACGTCTTCGATCTCGGTGCGGTCGAAGGCCGGGATCTTCTCCAGCACCTTGTCCAGCACGTACGCGCCGAGGTTGTCGGGGCGCTCGTTGACGAGCGCCCCCTTGCCGGCACGCCCGATCGGCGAACGGCCAATGGCGACGATGACTGCTTCAGGCATGGTCATTACTCCCACTCTGTCGGGGGTTCTTCGGTCAGGAACGCATTCGTAGGGTCAGGGAACGTGCTGGTCAGTCCTTGGCGCTGGGGCGGCCGCCGACGGTGGCGACGTCGAGCCCGCCCTGGGCGAGCTTGTCCCGGAGCAACTTCTTGTCGTACTTGCCGACGCCCGTGCGCGGCACGTTCTCGATGAAGGTCCACAGGTCGGGCAGCCACCACTTGGCGACCTTGTCGCCCAGGAATTCGCGCAGCTCATCCGGGGTGACCGTCGAGCCTTCGCGAAGGACGACGCAGGCCAGCGGCCGCTCGCCCCAGCGCGTGTCGGGGGACGCGATGACCGCGACCTCCTTGACGTCGGGGTGGTGGGTCAGCGCCGACTCCAGCTCCAGCGACGAGATCCATTCGCCGCCCGACTTCACCACGTCCTTGGCCCGGTCGGTGATGCGCAGGTAGCCGCGTTCGTCGATCGTGCCGACGTCGCCGGTGCGCAGCCAGCCGTCGTGGAACTTGTCCTCGGCGGGATCCAGGTAGTAGCTCGTGGTCACCCACGGCCCGCGCACCTCGATCTCGCCAACGGACTCACCGTCGCGCGGGAGCGGCTGATCCTCCGCGTCGACGATGCGCACCTCGACGCCGGCAAGCACCTGGCCCGCGGTCGCCTGGTAGTCCAGGGCCTCGTCGGGGGTGGCGTCGCGCGGCGGGAAGGCCAGCGACGCGATGGGGTGCGTCTCGGTGAGCCCCCACCCGGCGGCGAACGTCGCGCCGTACTTCTTCTGGTAGGCCTCGATGAGGCTCCGCGGCGACGCCGAGCCGCCGCACAGGATCATGCGCAGGCTGGCGAGGTCGTAAGGGGCCTTGTCGGGGTCGTCGCCCAGGTTGAGGACGTCCCACCAGACGGTGGGTACGGCGCCCGCCACCGTGATCTTCTCGTCGGTGATGGTGCGCGCGATGCGCGGAGCGTGCGCGTAGGTCGCGGGCAGGTACAGATCCGCGCCCACCATCCAGCAGATGTAGGGCAGGCCCCAGGCGTTGCCGTGGAACATGGGCACGATCGGCAGAACCCGGTCCTCGTAGTTCATCTTGAGGGACTCACCCGAGGCCATGCCCAGCGTGAAGATGAACGTCGACCGGTGGCTGTAGACGACGCCCTTGGGACGCCCGGTCGTACCGCTCGTGTAGCACATGGCGGCGGCCGAGTTCTCGTCCAGGTCGGGCCAGTCGAAGTCTTCGGCCTCGTCGGCGATGAAGTCCTCGTACTCGACGAAGGGCACGCTCAGGACCGACCGGTCGCCCTCGCCGAACACGACGATTTTCTCCAGCGTCGGGCAGTTCGGCAGGGCCGGAGCGATGTTCGCGGCCAGGGCCGCATCCAGCAGGAGGACCCTGTCCTGGGCGTGGTTGACGATGTATTCGATGTCCGCCGGCGCGAGCCGGATGTTGACGGTATGCAACACGGCGCCCGAGCAGGGCACCGCGAAGTAGGCCTCCTGGTGCTCCTGGTTGTTCCAGGCGAACGTGGCCACCCGGTCATCGGGGCCCACCCCGGCTCGGGCGAGCGCGTTGGCCAGCTTGCCCACCCGCTTGGCCAGGTCAGCGAACGTGATCTCGGCGTAGCCGTCGGCCGTGAGCGTGACGATCCGGCTGCCCGGATAGGTGTCTCTGCCGTGTTCGAAGATGTGCCTGAGGGTGAGGGGGAAGTCAGGCATCGTGCTCAACATGAGTTAGCTCCCTGCGACTGAGGACTGCTGATTCGCCCAGTGGGGATCGCGGAGGTTGCGCTTGAGGATCTTGCCGGCGGCCGACTTGGGCAGCGGGGAATACCAGACCTCGATCTGCTTGGGCACCTTGTAGCCCGCGATCTGCGACTTGCAGTGGGCGATCAGTTCCTCTGCGGTGATGTCCGAGGTCGCCATGACCACGGCGTACACCGCCTCGCCCCACTTGCTGTCGGGAATGCCGAAGGCCGCGACCTCGTCGACCGCGGGGTGCGAGGCCAGTGCGACCTCGACCTCCACGGAATAGACGTTCTCGCCGCCCGTGACGATCATGTCCTTGGCGCGGTCCACGAGGAACACGTGCGACGCCGCGTCGACGTAGCCCAGGTCGCCGGTGCGATACCAGCCGCCCTCGACCAGGACCGCGGCGGTCTCCTCGGGCTTGTTCCAGTAGCCCTTCATCGTGCTGGGCGTGCGCGTCCACAGCTCTCCGACCGTGCCGGTCGGAGCCTCCTCGCCGGTGCTCATGTCGACGATGAGGACCTCGACACCGATGGCGGGCTGGCCGCAGGACTTCACCAGCGGCGTCTCGATGAGGTCCTCCTCGTGCTTGAGGAAGAGCGTGCACGGGGTGGTTTCGGTGGTGCCGTAGACGTGCAACAGTTCCGCGTCGGGGAAGGCGTTGCGGGTGGCCCGCAGGGTCTCTACCGAGATGGGCGAGGCGCCGTGGCTCAGGTACTTCAGCGAGGACACGTTGCGCGGGTTCGCGCGCTGCGACTTGCTCGCGGCCGACAGCATCGTGGGCACCATCAGCGTGTGCGTGACCTTCTGCTGCTCGATCAGGTCGCAGGCGGTCTCGGGATCGAACTGCGGCAGGATGACGTGCGAGCCGCCGGCCCAGACCACGGCCATGATCGCGAGCGTGCCGCCGGTGTGGAACATCGGCGAGCAGACCATCCACTTCGAGTCCGCGTCGTAGGGCCACGTCGCCAGGAAGTGCATCGTGCTGGCCAGCAGGCTGCGGTGGGTGTGCATGGCCCCCTTGCCGACGCCTGTCGTGCCCGAGGTGTAGAAAAGCACCGCCAGGTCGTCCTCGTGCACGCCCTCGCCGAGGGCGATCTCCTCGCCGCCCTTCACGAACTCGTGGTAATCCTGCGGCATCCGGATGACGTGCTCCACGCTGTCCGGCACCGGGTAGTCCCCGTCGAGGAAGAGGACCTTCACGCCCGCGTCCTCCAGGACCGCCGTCATCTCCGGGCCGGCCAGTCGCCAGTTCACGGGGACGAAGACGAACCCGCTGGCGGGGACGCTGAAGTAGAGCTCGAAGTAGCGCTCGGAGTTGGGGCCGACCATGCCGACTCGCTCGCCGGGCTTGAGGCCGAGGGCGCGCAGCGCGCCGCCGAGCTTGCGGCAGCGACGCGCGAACTGGGCGTAGGTCTGCACACGACCTTCGCAGTACGTCGCGATGGCGTCGGGATTGGTGCGGAGCGCGCGCTCCAGCGGCGTGGCGAAGGTGTACATCGTTGGACGCCTCCGAGAGGTCGTAGATGCGGACGCGGGCGGTGACATAGGGAAGGCCGCCGGCCGGATGGATGGGCGGACGGTGGCTCCCAGAGCTAACGCGGCGACCTCGCGGGGCGAGAGTCATCGAACAGCGAACGGCGCCGTCAGTGTGAGCCAAGCTAGCGAGGACCCGGATCAGAGTCAACCGTCCGATTTCCGCCGTGAAGAGGGAACTAGCTTGCTCACATGACCGATCGTTCGTTCGGTATACTACCCCTAGGCGTCCCGACGTGGGGACCGCCGGGCGAGCGCTTTTTCGGGCCGGCCGTGCGATCCTAGACGGGACGCACGTGTTCCACCGCGCACTGCTTGCAAGGAGGAAGCATGTCCGAAGTCTCCGACCTGCTGGCCGGGATCTCCACGGCCGAGGTGACGCATGAGCAGATTCGTCTTCGCGGCCTCGACATCCACGTCCAGCTCCAGGGCGAGGGTCCGCCGCTCCTGTTGTACTCCGGGATCTTCGGCGAAGTCGACCTCTGGGAGCCCGTCCTGCCCTATCTCGCCGGCTTCCGCACGATCGCCTTCGACCCCCCCGGGATCGGCAAGTCGCAGCTGCCCAAGTTCCCCATGAACATGTTCTCACTGGCGGAGTTGGGCACCCAGGTGCTCGACGTCTTCGGCATCAAGAAGGCGCACGTCCTCGGCGGCTCCTTCGGCGGCGCGGTCGCGCAGCAGATGGCGCTGATGCACCCCAACCACGTCGACCGGCTCGTGCTGGTCTCGACGTCGTTCGGTGGGTTCGCGCTGCCGGGCAGCATGCGGGCCTTCTACCACTTCAGCAACCCCAACAGCTACAAGCCCGAGCACTCCGACAAGGTCGCCGGCCCCATGTTCGGCGGCCGGCTGCGCGAGGAGCCGCACCTCATGGGCGGCCTGCACGTCAGCAGGCCGGCCAGCCTGCGGCACTTCCTCTACCGCGGCAGCGCCCTGTGGGCCTGGTCATCCCTGCCGTGGATGTGGGCGATCCGCCAGGAGACGCTCATCGTGTGTGGTGACGACGACCCGGTCACCCGCCTCATGAACCACCGGATCATGGAGAAGATGATCCCGCACTCGAAGCTGCACATCGTGCCGGGCGGCGGCCACCTGATGCTGTTCGACAGCGCCGAGCGCGTCGGGCCGGTCATCGGGCGGTTCCTGCGCGAGGGTCACCCCAAGGAAGACCGCAACCGGGAGCGCTCCGGCAAGCAGTAGCCAGCGCGCGAGAAGGGCCACCGACCGGGTCGGTGGCCCTTCTCGTTGCGTACGCCGTACGGGGTGCCCTCCCGCCGTACGGCGTACGCACGCCGCGCGGCACGGCGCCTAGGGTGCCGCGTAGTCGATCTCCAGCTCGCCGCCCTCGATCGTGGCCTTGCACATCAGCGCGAAGCCCGCCGCGCGATCCTCGGGCTCCAGGGCGAAGTCGAGCACGAAGCCCTGGTCGTACTCCCCGGCGCGGACTTTCATCTTGCATTCGCCGCAGGCCCCGGAGCGGCAGTTGTGGGGTGGGCGGAAGCCGGCGCGCTCGAGCGCCTCCAGGACACTTTGGCCGGACTCGTACGGAACGACCTGCCCGGACGGATACAGCACGATGCGCGCCATGCTGGCCCGCTCAGAACACCGGGACGATGTCGTTGATGTCGACGTCCGTGACCTCCTGGCCGCTGATGTCGACCTCGGGAATCGCCGGGAACGGGATCTCGTAGCGATCCAGGACGCTCTTGAGGTTAAGCATCGCGCGGCGCCAGTTGCGCTTCTTCGCCTCGTACTCCGGGACGCCGAAGCCCGCCTTGCGGCAGACCTCTTCGGCGGCGCGCTGGTTGGGGATGAAGTCGTCGGGCAGGTCCCAGAAGTCCGCTGGAGGCTCGAACAGCACGCAGGACAGGAAGAGGTAGCCGGCGCGGATCTGCTTGGTGATCAGCGCGTAGTCCTCGGGGGCCAGCTTGGGGTAGTCGCGCTCCATGAGCGTCAGGCAGATGCCCATGTGGCGGCCCTCGTCGCGGCCGATCCTGCGGAAGGCGTCCTGGAAGACGGGCTCGGTGCAGGCGGTCGCGAGCTGGTGGAAGATCGTCGCGGCGGCGATCTCGCCCATCAGGAACGAGGAGAAGAGGACCGCGAGGTCGTACTGCGGCAGCGCGGTCTGGAAGCCCTCCCAGTAGCGGCCGCCGTTGTAGAAGAGCCAGCGGACGTTCTTCTGCAGGCGCTTGCCGAGCTCGGTGCGCGGCTCGTAGGTGAGCGGGTCGTTGTGGCCGAGCATCGCCTGGACCGCGAGTCGGCACATCTGCTCGTGAATGCCTTCGTCGCGCGTGATGCTCATGAAGCAGCGGCGGACGACGTCCTCCTCGTGGACGCTGTAGGCCTTGATCAGCGCGGAGGCGAACACCGGCGGGGCGGAGGCGTCGAAGGCGGACAGCAGCGTCCACCAGTAGCCGATGGCCTCGCGCTCCTCCCAGGTGTAGTGCTCGGGCTTGAAGTCCTTCCAGGGCAGTTGCGTGGGATCCCACAGCTCCTGCTGGGCCTTCCGCCAGATGTCCTCCATGGCGGCCGTGCCGGTGGGCCAGCTGAGCGGGTAGATGTTGGGCTGGGGGGTGTCCGGGGGGAACTCCTGCAGGTGGGCGATCTTCTCGTGTCGGGACACGTCTTCTCCTCTTCACAGGCAGCGGTTGGGCGTCCGCGGCCCGTCTCGTGCGGGCGGCTGGTCGTGACCCGCCGTGCGAGCCCCGCGCGGCGCATCACCACTCTATTACTGAATCAACGGTCGGTTAAAGGGGTCGGGGCACGGAAAGCTGAACCCTCGACAGGAGGAGGGCTGGGTGGTGCGTCGCTGCGAGCGCGAAGCCTGGAACGGGCTTTCGGCTTACGGTGTGGCGACCCCGGAGAACGCGATCTTCTTGATGCTCGCCGCCAGCTCCTCCGGTCGGTCCCCACGCCGCGGCCGATACCACTCGACCACGGAGTTGACCATGCCGAACAGGAGCCGGGCCGTGATGGCGGGATCCACGTCCGCCCGCAGGTGACCCTCGTCCCGGGCCTGGGCCACCAGCACGGTGACGTGCCGGTCGAACTCGCGGCGCCGGGCCAGCGCCTGCCGCTCGGCCCGGGTGTTGCCGCGCACCCGCAGGAGCAGCGTCACGAACGGCAGCTCGTTCAGCAGGAGCAGACTGGCGCGATAGACGAGCTCCTCGAGGCGGTGGAAGGCCGATCCGGGCAGATGGTCGACCTCGTCCAGCAGGGCGAAGAGGGCGTCCAGGGCCCGGTCGGTGGCGAGCGTCAGGAGCTGTTCCTTGCTCTCCACGTGGTGGTAGATGGCGGACTTGCTGATGCCCAGTTCGTGGGACAGGTTCTCCATCGCGGTGCCGTCGTAGCCGCGCTCGTTGAACACGCGCACCGCGCCCTGCACCACCGACTCGAGGTCGTGGCCGGGTCGTCCGCGCCGCGTCCGGGTCGGTGGGGCGTGGGTCACCATGGAGTCAGTATCTATCGCACCTGCGTAGGGTGCCGCACGTCGATCGGATGTGACCCGCGCCGCACCGATTGAAGACGCTTGCTAGGGAACGCAATTCGACCCGGTCGCCGGTGGGCGACCGGGTCGAGAGGTGCGGTCAGGAGTCGAAATTCACGACCACCTGGTCGGTTTTCGGGTGTGCCTGGCAGGTGAGGATGTAGCCCTTGGCGATCTCGTCGGCCTCCAGGGCGTAGTTCTCGTCCATGTCGACCTCGCCGGAGACCAGCTTCGCGCGGCAGGTCCCGCAGACGCCGCCGGCGCACGCGAACGGTACGTCGGGGCGGTTGCGCAGCGCGGCGTTGAGGATCGATTCCCGCGCGGCCTTGGGGCTCTGGACCTCGCCCTCCAGCCCGTCGAGCGTGAAGGTGATGTCGAAGTTGTCGCCGGTCGGGTCGACCGTGACCGGTCGGCCCGTGTTCCCGGCGCTGGCCTCGCCGGGCTTGCCGGTGCTGAACAGCTCGTACCGCACCTTCTCCGCCGGGACGTTCATCTCGGCCAACCGGTCCCGGATCAGCTGGACCAGCTCGTACGGGCCGCAGAGGAACCACTCGTCGACGACCTCCGGGCGGAACACCGTGCCGAACATGGCGTCGATCTTGTCGGCGTCGAGGCGGCCCGTGTGCGTGGGGCTCAGGCGCTGCTCCCGCGACAAGAGGTGGTGCACGGCGAGCCGGGCCGGGTAGCGGTCCTTGAGGTCGGCGATGTCGTCGACGAACATGACGTCCAGGGCGACCCGGTTGGAGTAGACCAGGTTGACGTAGGCCTGCGGGTTGTTCGCCAGCAGGTGCCGGATGATCGCCATGATCGGCGTGATCCCGGACCCCGCGGCGAACGCGACGTAGCGCGCGAGCCCCGCCCCCGCGTCGCGGGAGATCTGCTCGGGGTCGTTGAGCGCCGTCATCTTGTGCTTGGAGATGAAGGCCCCCGTCGGGCTCATCACGTCGATGACGGTGCCGGCCTTGAGGTTGTCGTTGGCCCAGTTGGAGAAGAGGCCGCCCAGGTCGCGCTTGATCGCGATCTTGATCTCGCCGGGCATGGGGGAGGCGCACAGCGAGTAGCTACGGCGTACCTCCGTGCCGTCGAGATCCGCGCGGAGGGCGACGTACTGGCCACTCACGTAGTCGAACTCGCCGGACAGCTCCTCGGGGACCGCGAAGGTGACCTCGATGGCCTTGTCGGTGAGGTGCCGCACGGACGACACGGTGAGCGGGTGGAATCGAGCCCGTCGCGAGGGGGCGCCCTCCTCGGCCTGCGGGCTGGTGTCGGGGGTGGTGTCGACGTCGGTCATCAGTGCACCTTGAAGTAGTCGAAGGGCTCCAGGCAGTCCTGGCACACGTACATGGCCTTGCACGCGGTCGACCCGAAGCGGGCCATCTCGCGAGTCTTCAGGGAGTGGCAGCGGGGGCACTTGACCGCCAGCGACAGACGCGCCGACGTCCGGTTGTGCCCGACCGCGGCCTGCCCTGAGGGGGGCGCGATGCCGTACTCGGTGAGCTTGTCCTTGCCCGCCTGCGTCATCCAGTCCGTCGTCCACGCGGGCGACAGGACCAGTCGCACCTCGACCGGGGCGTAGCCGGCGTCCGCCAGCACCGCCGCGACCTGGTCCCGGAGCAGGCCCATCGCGGGGCACCCCGAGTAGGTGGGGGTGAGCTCGACCAGGGCGCCGCCGTCCCCGGCGACGGCGGCGGACCGCAGGATGCCGAGGTCCTCGATCGTGACGACGGGCACCTCCGGGTCGACGACGGTGGCGGCGAGGTCCCACACGCGGGCGGCGGCCGGATCCGCGGGGCGCGCCGCCGCGCCCTCGACGGGCCCCGCCGGCGCCTGCATCACCACTCCGCCCCGGGGAATTTGCGAGCCAGCGACTGCATCTCCGCGAGGATGAACCCGAGGTTCTCGCGGTGCCGGCCCGAGCGTCCGCCGGTCCGGGCGCGCTTCGTCGTCGGGATGGCGAGACTCGACTCCAGCAGCGCCTGCCGCAGCCCGGCCTCCACGCGGGGGCGCAGGCTTGAGGGGCGCACGGCGACGCCGTCCAGGGCATCGATGAGCTCGTCGTCCTCGAACAGCTCGTCCAGGTAGGGCCACACGGTGTCGAGGCCCGCCTGCATGCGCCGGTGGGATTCATCGGTGCCGATGCCCAGGCGCAGCGCCCACTGCCAGGCGTGGTCGACGTGGTATTCGACCTCCTTGACGGCCTTGGCGGCGATCGCCGCGAGCGTCTCGTCGGTCGACGTGGCGAGCTCGGCGTAGAGCGCCTCGGCGTAGATGCTGAACAGCAGCTGACGCGCGATGGTCTGCCCGAAGTCGCCGTTGGGCACCTGGACCAGCTGGCAGCAGACGAAGTCTTCCTCGTCGCGGAAGTAGGCCAGGTCGTCCTCGGACTTGCCCCACGCCGTGCCCGCGTAGGTGTACAGCGAGCGGGCGTGGCCGAGCAGGTCGAGCGCGATGTTGCCGAGCGCGATGTCCTCTTCCATCTCCGGCGCGCGGGAGATCCACCAGCCGAGCTGCTGGGAGAGGATCAGCGAGTCGTCGGCCAGCCGCAGGGCGTAGCGGGCGACATCCTCGGACGCCGACAGGCCCGCGGCCTGGATGTCCTCGGCCGTGAGCGCCTTGCCGGCACTGATCCTGGTGGCGCTGTCGAAGCCTCCGGCGGTCACAGGTGAGGCACCCCCTCGCTCTGCTTGTAGTACGTCGCGTGGCGGTAGTACTTGCCCTGTGGCGACTCGAAGAAGGCCCCCTTGGCGTCGGGGTCCGAGGTGGTAATGGCGTCGGCGGGCACGACCCACACCGAGACGCCCTCGTTGCGGCGGGTGTAGAGGTCGCGGGCGTTGCGGACGGCCATCGCGGCGTCGGGGGCGTGGATCGACCCGGCGTGCACGTGGGCCAGGCCGCGCGAAGCGCGGACGAAGACCTCCCACAGCGGCCACAGCGGCTTGGATTCGCCCTGTTCGGCAGCCTGCGCGGCGCCCTGGTCGGGGCCGGCGGTGTACTCGCTCATGTCTCTCTCCTGGAGTTCAGGGGGTCGGGGGGCTCAGACGTGCTTGACGGCGGTGCTGGCCTGGTCGGCCATCTTCTGGTCGTACGCCGCGGCCGCTTGGCGAACCCAGGCCCCGTCCTCGTGGGCCTTGATCCGGTGCCGCATGCGCTGGTCGTTGCACGGCCCGTTGCCGGCGACGACCTCCTTGAACTCGGCCCAGTCCAGCTCGCCGTAGTCGTAGTGCCCGCGCTCCTCGTTCCACTTCAGGTCGGGGTCGGGCAGCGTGAGGCCGAGAGCCTCGGCCTGCGGCACGATCATGTCGACGAAGCGCTGGCGCAGCTCGTCGTTGGAGAACCGCTTGATCTTCCAGTCCATGGACTGCTTGCTGTGCGGGGAGTCCGCGTCCGGCGGACCGAACATCTGCAGCGCGGGCCCGTAGAAGCGGTCCACTGCGTCCTGGGCCATCTGCTTCTGCTCGGGGGTGCCGTGCGAGAGGGAGTACAGGATCTCCCAGCCCTGCCGCTGGTGGAAGCTCTCCTCCTTGCAGACCCGGACCATGGCCCGCCCATACGGCCCGTAGCTGCACCGGCACAGCGGCACCTGGTTGCAGATGGCAGCACCGTCGACCAGCCAGCCGATGGCGCCCACGTCGGCCCACGAGACCGCCGGGTAGTTGAAGATCGAGGAGTACTTGGCCTTGCCGGTCAGGAGCTGCTCGTTCAGCTCGTCGCGGTGGGTGCCGAGGGTCTCGGCGGCCGAGTACAAGTAGAGCCCGTGGCCCGCCTCGTCCTGCACCTTGGCAATGAGGATCGACTTGCGCTTCAGGGACGGCGCGCGGCTGATCCAGTTGCCCTCCGGCTGCATGCCGATGATTTCGGAGTGGGCGTGCTGGCTGATCTGCCGGGTCAGGGTCTTGCGGTAGTCCGCCGGCATCCAGTCGCGCGGCTCGACCCGCGAGTCGTCCTCGATGAGCTTGTCGAACAGCGCCTGCTCGGCGCTGGTGTCGGGCGTCGCGGCCGCGCCCTCGTCGGGGGCATCGGGAACCGCTCGCAGCGTGGGGTTCTGGGTCATGTGGCGTCACCTTTCCGGTCACGTGCCAACGGCGCGAGGCGCCGCCTCTCATTTACCGAACGTTTGGTCTGAATATACGGCCTACCGGGGCTCGATTGAAGCCCCGGTCCGCCGCTCGGACGTGTGCTTTCGACGCTAACCCGCGTAGTTCTTCTCCACCAGGGTGAGCAGGTCGTAACGCGCCACCATCTCCTCGTTCTGGTTCATGACGAGGACGTCCCAGGCCACCTCGCCGTAGTCGTCGGTGACGCGAGGGGTAATGCGCTTGGCCGTCAGCTCGACCCGGATGGAGTCGTCGATCCCGACCGGCGCCATGAACCGCAGGTTGTCCAGGCCGAAGTTGGCCAGGACCGGCCCGCGGCCGGGAGCGACGAACAGGCCGGCGGCCCACGAGATGATCAGGTAGCCGTGCGCAACGATCCCGGGGAAGAAGGGGTTCGCCTCGGCGGCCTCGGCGTCCGTGTGCGCGTAGAACTTGTCGCCGGTCTCGTTGGCGAAGTCCGTGATGTCCTGCAGGGACACGTGCCGCAGGTCGGAGACGTAGGAGTCGCCGATCTTCAGCTCGGCGAGGTCCTTGAGGAAGGGGTGCTTGCGCGCGGGGTCACCGCCGAACTTCTCGCACCCGGCGATGACCCGGTCCGCGCCGACCTGCCAGATCCCCGTGATCGCCGTCAGCATGTTGGGCGAACCCTGCACGGCCGTGCGCTGCATGTGGTGCTTGATGGCGCGCACGCCGCCGAGCTCCTCGCCGCCGCCCGCGCGGCCGGGGCCGCCGTGGATCAGGTGCGGCATCGGCGAGCCGTGGCCGGTGGAGGTCTTGGCGTCCTCCCGGTTCAGGGTGAGCACCCGGCCGTGGTGGGCCGCGATCCCGGTGACGAGACGTCGCGCGACCTCGGGGTCGTTGGTGCAGACCGTCGCGGCCAGCGAGCCGGAGCCCTTGGCGGCAAGGCGGACGGCGTCGTCGAGGTCGGCGTAGCCGAGCACCGAGGTGACCGGCCCGAAGGCCTCGATCGTGTGCACCGCGTCGGAGTCCGGGTCGTCCCAGGTGAGGATGACCGGCGCCATGAACGCGCCACCGTCGACCACGGCGACGCCGTCGGCCGTGCGGACCGCCGGGGCCTCCAGGCTGCCGTTGATCCGGCCGCCGCCGTCGATGAGCCGCTGGACGGCCTCCTTGACGTCGCGGAGCTGGTCCAGAGACGCCAGGGCACCCATGGTGACGCCCTCGACCCGCGGGTCGCCCACGACGACGCGCTGAGCGATCATGTCGGTCACCGCGTCGACCACCGCCTGCACTTGCCCCGCGGGCACGATGGCGCGCCGGATCGCCGTGCATTTCTGGCCCGCCTTGGTCGTGACCTCGGCGACGACCGACTTGACGTACGCCGCGAACTCCGGGGTGTCCGGCGTGGCGTCGGGGCCGAGGATCGCGCAGTTGAGGGAGTCGGCCTCGGCCATGAACCGGACGCCGCCCTCGAGGACGTTGACGTGCCGGCGCAGCGTGTTGGCGGTGCTGGCGGAGCCCGTGAAGGCGACCGAGTCGCGGTAGTCCAGGTGGTCCAGCAGATCGCGGGCCGACCCGGAGATGAGCTGCAAGGAGCCGTCCGGGAGCAGGCCCGACTCCAGCATCATCCGCACGCAGGCCTCGGTGAGATAGCCCGTCGGCGTCGCCGGCTTGACGATCGTCGGCACACCGGCGACGAACGCCGGGGCGAATTTCTCCAACATGCCCCAGACGGGGAAGTTGAACGCGTTGATCTGGACGGCGACGCCGGCCAGCGGGGTGTAGATGTGCGTGCCGAGGAAGCTGCCGTCCTTCGACAGCGGCTCCAGCGGCCCGTCGAAGACCACGTTGGAGTTGGGTAGCTCCCGGCGGCCCTTGGACGACATCGTGTAGAGCACGCCGATGCCGCCGTCGACGTCGATGAAGTTGTCGACCTTGGTGGCACCGGTGCGCATGGAGACGGCGTACAGCTCCTTGCGGCGCTCGGTGAGGTACTGCGCGAGCTGCTTCATCAGCAGCGCCCGCTCGTGGATCGTCATCTTGGCGAGTTCGGCCTGGCCCACGGTGCGGCCGTAGTCGACGACGGCGCCGATGTCGAGGCCCTCGGTGCTGACCTTGAAGAGGGTCTCGCCGGTGCTGGCGTCCAACACGTCGGCGGCCTTGCCGACCTGCTCGGGGGTCCACCACGACCCCATCACGTAGCTGGGAACGATGGTTGCGGTGCTGCGGTCTGCGGTCAGTGTCATGTCGGGACCTTTCTGGTCGGGACGGAGCGGGTCACCAGTCGTAGAAGCCCTTGCCGGTCTTGCGGCCGAGCTCCCCGGCCGCGACTTTGTCCCGCAAGATCTGGGGTGGGGCGAATCGGTCGCCCAGGGTGGAAGCGAGGTATTCGGCGATCCCCAGCCGTACGTCGAGGCCCACGATGTCCGTGGTCTTCAGGGGGCCGGCCGGGTGCTTGTAGCCCAGCTCCATGGCGATGTCGATGTCCTTGGCGTCGGCGACGCCCTCTTCGACCATGCGCATGGCCTCCAGGGCGAGGAAGACGCCGAGGCGCGAGGAGGCGAAGCCGGGGGAGTTCTTCACGGTGATCGGCGTCTTGCCGATGGCGCCGACCCAGGCCTGCGCCGCCTCGACGAGGTCGGGCGCCGTGGCGGCGCCCACGACGATCTCGACGAGGGTGGAGGCCGGCACCGGGTTGAAGAAGTGCAGGCCGATGAACCGCTCCGGGCGGGCCAGCGAGCCGGCCAGGTCGTCCAGGGACAAGGACGACGTGTTCGAGGCGAGGTAGGCCTCCGGTCCGAGGACCGATTCCACCAGTTGCAGCGCCGAGGTCTTGAGCTCCAGGTCCTCGGGGACCGCCTCGACGACCAGGTCGCAGCCGGCGAAGTCCGCGCTGTCCGCGGACACCGTGGTGCGCTCCAGGGCCACGTCGAAGTTGTCGAGGGAGCCGCGCTCGACGGAGCGGAGCAGCGCCTTCTCAAGATTCTCCGCGGCCGAGGTGGCCGCCGCCGAGTCGCGCTCGACGACGACCACCGAGGATCCGGAGGTCAGGAAGGCGTGGGCGATGCCGATGCCCATGCGTCCGCCGCCGAGGACACCGACGCGGGCGGGAAGCTGCGCGGGAGCCGTCATGGTCAGCCGTTCTCCTAGGGGTCTCATGCAGGAAGGGGGTGGTGCGAGCTGCTGGAGTGTCGTCGACGCAAGGTCGACGGCGGCGGTCGTTCGCCGGGGTGCGGCGCCGGAGCGCGTCCCCGATCGGGGACGGCCGCTACGCCGGGGCGCAGGGCCGCTGTCGGTGGGTCAGACTCGCTCGACGAGGAGGGCGACACCCTGGCCGACGCCGACACACATCGTGGCGAGCCCACGGTTGACGCCCTCGCGCTCCATCCGGCCCAGCAGGGTCACGGTGATGCGGGAGCCGGAGGACCCGAGGGGGTGGCCCTGGGAGATGGCGCCGCCGTCGCGGTTGACGATGTCCTCGTCGATCCCCAGTCTGCGGACGCAGGCGAGGGACTGGGTGGCGAAGGCCTCGTTGAGTTCCACGGCGCCGATGTCGTCGATGGTCCAGCCGGCGCCGGCCAGGGCCTTCTGGGTCGCGGGGACCGGGCCGATGCCCATGATCTCGGGCGGCGCGCCGGCGGCGGCCCCGCCCGCGATCCGCGCCCGCGGGGTCAGCCCCAGCCGCTCGCAGGCCGCGTCCGAGGCCACGATGATCGCCGAGGCGCCGTCGTTGAGGGAGGAGGAGTTCCCGGCGGTCACGACGCCACCAGGCTTGACGACCGGCCGGAGCCCGGCCAGGACCTCCATCGTCGTGCCGGCGCGGGGGCCCTCGTCCTTGCTGACGATCGTGTCGCCCTTCTTGCCGGGCACGGTGACGGGAAGGATCTCGGCGTCGAAGTGGCCGGCGGCCATGGCCGCGAGCGAGCGCTCGTGCGAGCGGACCGCGAAGGCGTCGGCGTCTTCGCGGGTGATGGCGTCGACCGCGGCGACCTCCTCGGCCGTCTCCGGCATGGAGTAGGTCATCTTGCCGTCGCGGGACAGGTCGCCCTTGGCGAACCGCCGGTTGACGAAGCGCCAGCCGATGGAGGTGTCGAAAGACTCGCCGGGCTTGGCGAACGCCTTGTCGGGCTTGGCCAGCACCCAGGGCGCCCGCGACATGGACTCGACCCCGCCGGCCAGCACGACGTCGGCGGCGCCGGCCTTGATCATGTACGAGGCCATGAGGATGGCCGACATGCCGGAGGCGCAGAGCCGGTTGACCGTGATGCCCGGGACGCTGTCGCCGAATCCGGCGAGCAGCCAAGCCATCCGGGCCACGTTGCGGTTCTCTTCGCCGGCGCCGTTCGCGTTGCCGAGGATGACCTCCTCGACCAGCTCCGGATCGACGCCCGCCCGCGTCACCGCCTCGCGGACCACGAGCCCGGCGAGGTCGTCTGGACGCACCGGCGACAGGCCGCCGCCGTAGCGTCCCACCGGCGTCCGTACGCCGCCCACGAGCATTGCTTCGACCATGGATCGAGCCTCTTTCTCGGTAGTAGAAAGACACATCGGTAGGGGAACACGTGCAAGCGCACGCCGCGTCGGATGCGCGGCGGGGTTCAGCGGCTCGCGCGCCAGTTCGGATGTGATGCCCCATCCGTCGGCGCGCGGGATTACCGACCGAACGTTCAGCTAATACTACACAAGCGCGTAACCCGCGCCACCCTACGATCCGCCCGATCGGAGGCCGCTCGCCGAGCGGCGCCGTCGCCAGGTCGCGTCGTCCCTCGTCAGCCCCCGCGTCGGCGCGCCCGCGTCAGCTCTTGCGGAGCAGCTTGGCCACGGCCTCGCCGACGCCCGTGGCGCTCATGGGGTTCTGTCCCGTGACGAGCCGGCCGTCGACGACGACCTTGTTCACCATGGGTCGCAGCGCCTTCGTGTAGTCGGCGCCCTGCTCCGTCAGCGCGTGGTCGAGTCGGAACGGCACCGCATCGGCCCTGCTCGCGAGCTTCTCCTCCGGCCAGCTGAAGCCGGTGACCTTGCGGCCGCGCAGCCATGGCGTGCCGTCCGCCGCCTGGGCGGCGAGGAGTCCGGCGGGGCCGTGGCAGACCGCAGAGACGATGCCCCCCTCTGTGTCGATGCGCTGGATGAGTCGGCCCAGCTCCGGCGAGCTGGGGAAGTCGAACATCGTGCCGTGCCCGCCGGTGAGGTAGATCGCGTCGAACGGACGGTCGACGACGTCGGCCAGGCTGGGGGTGTCGCTCAGCAGGTTCATGAAGTCGCGGTCCGCGTAGCGCTTGTGCGTCCCGCCCCGCCTCAGAATCAGCGTGCCGAGGCTCTCCGGATCCAGCGGGACCAGCCCGCCGGCGACGGACGCGATGGTCACGTCGTGCCCAGCGTCGGTCAGGACGTCGTAGCAGTGCGTCAGTTCGCCGAGCCAGAGCCCGGTGCGGTATCCGACCGAGGCGTACTCCGGCGTGCTTGTCGTCACGGCGAGGACGCGCTTGCCGCTGGGGGTGGACTGCTTGGCCATGAGGTGCCTCTTTCGCCGGGGTTCAGGGACCTCCCGCGGGCGCTGTACCCAGCCCGGCGAGGCGCCATGCGCGCCCGTGCCCGGGGCCGGTCTTTACATCTGCCACAGGTGCGCAGGGTTGGGAGCGGGGGGCGGGTTCCGTAGGCTCGCGGGGGGCCGCGGCGTACGTCGTACGTCGTCGACGCGCCGTACGTCGGCTGCGCGCGGCACCCGACCACCCACGAAAGGGGAGCCTCCATGGCCACACCGCACATCTCCGCCGAGCCGGGCGACTTCGCTCCGGCCCTCCTCATGCCCGGTGACCCGAAGCGCGCGCAGCGCATCGCCGAACAGCTGATGCCCGACGCGCGGCTGGTCACGGACGTCCGGGGGATGCTGGGCTACACGGGCACCGTGGACGGGCGGGCGTTGTCGGTGATGGGTTCGGGGATGGGGATGCCGTCGGCGACGATCTACGCGACGGAGCTGTACAAGTTCTACGACGTCGAGCGCATCGTTCGGGTCGGCACCACGGGCGGCATCTCCCGACGGGTGGCCGTCGGCGACGTGATCGTCGCGACGGGCGCGCACACCGACTCCTCGATCAACCAACACCGCCTGCCCGGGCTCAACTTCTCGGCGGTCGCGAGCTTCGAGCTGGCCGCCGCCGCGATGCGGGCGGCGCAGGGCCGCGACGGGGTGCACGTGGGGACCGTGGTGAGCAAGGACCACTTCTACTTCGCGTCGCCGTTCGCGGATCTGGAGCTGTACGGGCAGTACGGGATCCTGGGCGTCGAGATGGAGGCCGCCGGGCTGTTCGGGGTGGCGGCGGAGTTCGGCCGGCAGGCCCTGGCCATCCTCACCGTCAGCGATCATCTCCTCGACGGCAGCTCCGACATGAGCGCGGCCGAGCGGGAGACCCGGTTCACCGGTGCGCTCGACCTGGCCGTCGCGGCGGCGTTCTGCTGAGCAGGGCAGGCACCGGCCGCTGAGGGTGCCTGCGGCCGCTCGTCTCGCGAAATGAGATGGGGGCGGGACTGGGGCGGCGGAGAATTCGGGCGTCCGTTCAAGAAGGCGACCGGGGTGGACGAACGGGTGGATGCAGCAATCCCCCGACCGAGAAGGACACCCCATGAAGCACCGCACCACCACCGTGCTCGCCGCCGTCGTCTCCGCGGCGGTCGGCATCGGCGCCCCGCTGACCGCCCAGGCCGCGCCGGCCGATCGGACGACGTCTGCCAGCGCCGCGCGTGCCGCCGCCGACAAGGTTTCGACCACGAAGGCCGCCGCCAAGGCCAAGGCGGCGGCCGCCGCGCAGCGGGCAGCAGCCCGAGCCGCCGCGCTGCGCGCCGAGGCCACCCGGCTGCAGGGCGTCGCCGACCAGACCGACGCGACCGCCCTCAAGGCGTCCCGCGACAAGGCCAAGACGCAGCTGCAGGCCGCCGCAGCCGCGGTCAAGGCGGCGGCCGCCAAGTCCGGCGGCACTGACCTGTCCGCACTGGTCACGGCGGTCGCGGATGCCGAGGCTCGGGTCGCCGCCGCCGAGTCCACCCGCACGGCCGCGCAGGCCGAGGCGGACGCCGCCGCCACGTCGCTCGCGGACGCCCAGGCGGCGCTTGCCGCGACCCCGGACGATGCCACGCTGCAGCAGGCGGTCACCGACGCCCAGGCCCGCGCCACGGCTGCGGGGACGGCGCTGACCGCCGCCGGGACGGAGTCGACGGCGGCGGCGAAGGCGCTGGCCGACGCCAAGGCCGCCCTCGCCGCCGCGCAGGCGACGGCCGCGACCGCCAGTGCGGACCTCAAGGCCGCGATCGAGGCCGAGAAGGCGGCCGCGAGGGCGTACGTCGCCGCGCAGCGGGCGTACGTCAAGGCCGTCCAGGCCGACCGCGGGGCTGCGGTGGCTGCCAAGGCCGCCACGCAGGCCGAGGCCGTCGCCGCCAAGCTGGCCGCCAAGGCCAAGACCACCGCCAAGGCCTGACGGTTGGGCTGATCCTTCGTGCTGGCCAGCGCTTCTTCGCTGACTGGGGCACTATGCGAGCCCGGGAGCGCATAGTGCCCCAGTCAGGGCGCGGTCGGCGTGCCGCGAGCGGTTGACAGTTCAACCACAGGAAGCTGGGCTATGACAGGGGTCGGGTTCCGAGCGCCGGAGGGGATTCCCCACTCGGCGTACGGAATCCGACTCCGACCCGACGACCTGGAGGACCGCCATGGCCCCCTCGATCCCCCTCATGAACCGCCTCGCCCGCCGCGCCGGGCTCGCCACGATCGCCGTCGCCGCGACGGTCGGCCTCGCGGCGTGTAGCTCCGGGACGACGTCCAGCGCGTCGTCCGCGGCGAGCAATGTCGCCTCGGCCGCGTCGTCCGCCGGGTCCCAGGCCGCGACCGGCGCGTCGAGCGCCGCCTCCTCGGCGATCGGCAATGCCACCGCCGCGGCCGGCGCGCAGGTGGACGCCAACAAGGCCTCCGTCTCCGAGATCCAGACCGCGCTGGAGAAGGCGGGGGTGGCGAACGCCGGGCGGTGGGCGAAGGAGATCGAGGAGTACCGGCCGTACACCGGCGCCGACATGGCGGACAAGCTCGGCAAGGAGCTGGGCAAGTACGGCATCGACCAGGCCACCCTGACCAAGATTCTGGCCACGCTCAAGGTGTCGTGAGGTGCCCCCGGCGCCTCATCGGGCGGGCCGTCCCCACGGCGCAGAAGGGGCTCGTGGCGACGCCGCGCTGATCCGGCGACTGCGCCGGGCGATCGTGCTCATCGCGGTGCTGACGCTGGCCGGGTTGCTCGCGGAGCTCACGATGCTGCGGCACTGGAAGGGCCCGATCCAGCTCGTGCCCTGGGTGGTGGTCGTGGCGCTGCTCGCCGCGAGCGCGCTGCTGTGGCGCGATGCCGCCACGCGGACCGCCGTCCGCGTGGCTCGGGTGCTTGCCGGAGTAAGCGCGCTCGCGTCGGCGGTCGGTGTGTGGCAGCACATCGAGGGCAACATGGAGACGGCGCCGCTGTCCGTGGCGTGGGCCACCAAGTGGGATGCCCTGTCCCCGGGCGAGCGGCTCTGGCAGGCCGCGACCGGCGGCGCGGGCATCGCTCCACCGCTGGTTCCCGGCTTCCTGGCCCTGGTCGGGATCATGTTGGTGTGCGCGACGATTGGCGCCGACGCCGACGCACCGTCCAGCGTGTCTGACTCGAGTGGCGGTTCCTCGCCCCGACACTGAACGGTGTGGAGGGCGGGGGCGGCTGGCCGCGACGGGACCTGCTGCGGTACGGCGCGCTCGGGCTCGGCTTGGCGGCGGCTGCGGGTCTGACGGGCGCGACCTCCGGCTGCACCGGCGGGACCGCCGAGGCGGCCGCGCAGTTGTCGGACGACGGGGCGGGCGCCCCACGGGATCTTGCCGCCTCCCGCCCCCAGGAGCTCATCGGCGACGGCTCGACGGCGCGCACGGGCCCGCAGCCGCACCAGCCGCGTCCCGAGCGGTTCGACGGTCTCACCCGGCCGCCGCAGTTCGTCGTCGTCTCCTGGGACGGTGCGGCGGAGCTGCCGTCCGGGCTGCTCACGAGGTTTCGCCGGGTGGCCCAGGACGTGGGCGGCGCGATGACCCTGTTCCTGTCCGGGATCTACATGCTCCCCGAGAGCCGGCACACGGCGTACCGTCCGCCGCGCCGCGCGCCAGGCGCCTCCGACATCCCCTTCCTCACCGAGGCCAGCGTTCGGCGCACGATCGTCGGGATCGGCGAGGCGTGGCTGGAGGGGCACGAGATCGGGACCCACTTCAACGGGCACTTCTGCGGGCCGCGCGGGGTGGCCGCCTTCAGCGAGGACGACTGGCGCGTCGAGATCGACGAGGCCTATCGGCTGGTGTCGTCCTGGCGCACCCTCACCGGATTCACCGACCTGCCGGCCCTTCCGTTCGACTACCGGGCCGAGCTCGTGGGGGCGCGCACGCCCTGCCTGGAGGGGCGCGCCCGGCTGCTGCCGGTGGCCGCGCGGCTCGGGTGGCGGTACGACTCCAGCGGCACCCGACGCCAGACCTGGCCGAGCAAGGACGCGCACGGCCTATGGGACCTGTCGATGGCCACGATTCCGCTGGGCCACCGCGAGGTTCTGGCTATGGACTACAACTTCATGTACCAGTTCTGTCGCGGCGACATCAACGCCGGGTCGGCGGCGCAGCGGCTGACCTGGCGCACCAAGGCCACCGAAGCGCTGCTGGCCGGCTTCGACCGCGCGTACGCCGGGAACCGGGCGCCGTACGTCATCGGCAACCACTTCGAACAGTGGAACGGCGGGATCTACATGGACGCGGTGGAGGACGCGGTCCGGGCGATGGCGGCCAAGCCCGGGGTCCGATTCGTGTCCTTCCGGCAGCTGGTCGACTGGCTGGAGGCTCAAGACCCCGATGTCCTGGCGGAGCTCCAGCGCCTCGACGTCGGCAAGGCGCCGGCCGGCGGCTGGGGCATCCGCGGCGCGGTCGTCTAGCGGGTGCGAGGCAACAATCAGCCCAAGACCTCGTCCACGAAGCACCAGCGCCACACCTCGCCCGGTTCGAGGCTGCGCATGACCGGGTGACCCGAGGCCGCGTAGTGCGCGCTGGCGTGGCGGCCTGGGGAGGAGTCGCAGCAGCCGACGTGTCCGCAGGCCAGGCAGACGCGCAGGTGCACCCACGACGTACCGGCCCGCAGGCACTCCGCACAGCCCTCGGGCGTGCGGGGGGTGGCGCAGTCGCCGGCCGCCGCCAAGTGCTCGCACGCCCCGGCCACGGCCTCCGGGGTGCGCAGCTCCGCGGCGTCGAGGCGCCGCTGCCGATCGGCGCTCCAGGCGAGGGCCGACTCCTCGGCGTCCATGGTGCGGAGCACCCCGTCGAGGATCGCGGAGTCCACGCCGCCGCTGGTGCGGACGCGCAGCAGCTCGTCTCGTTCGGCGGTGAGCATGGTCAGCCGCAGTCGCCGGTAGGTCTCGCTGGGCGTCTCGGCGGCGCCGTCGCCCCGCTGACCGAGGCGTTCCCAGACCCGGTTGACCCGCATGGTCGCCTGCGTGCGGATCGTCTCGACGACCTGCCGGGCGCCGGGTTCGGTCGCCCCTTCGGACTCGATGGCCCGCAGCCCCGCGCCTGTCGTGGCCTGCACGAGCATGGCTTCCTGGAGGGCGTCCTCGCGCGGGTCGGGGCCGCGGACATCAAGCGCCCGGGCCACCGCCGGGAGCGTGGTGCCCTGGAGCAGCAGCGTTCCGACGGTGACGACGAGGGCGACCAGGATGAGGGTCGGCCGCTGCGGGGTGTCGACCGGCAGGCTCAGGGCTGCCGCGAGCGTGACCACGCCGCGCATGCCGGCCCAGGAACCCACCAGCGTGCTGCGCAGTCGCGTGCGCAGGTCGCCCTGTCGGCGGTTGGTGAGCAGCGTGAACGGAATCATGTACGCCGGACGCAGCAGCAGCACCGCCGCGAGCACGGCGACGGACACCAACAGGCCGCGGTCCGTGCTCATCGGGCCCTCGACGACATCCCGGACGATGCCCCACATCTGCAGCCCGATGAGCAGGAAGACGGCGTTCTCGAGCAGGAAGGTGATGCTGGCCCAGTTGACGCGCTCGGAGAGTCGCGACGGCGCGCTCTGCAGGACCGGCGCACGATGCGCCAACAGCAGGCCGGCGATTACCACGGCCAGGACGCCCGAGGCGTGCACGTGCTCGGCGGGCGCGTACGCCGCGAAGGGTACGGCGTAGGAGAGCGCCGTGTCGGCCGCGGTGGAGGTCAGCTGCCTGCGGATGAAGCCCACGACCAGGAAGACCACGACGCCGATGCCGATGCCGCCGGCCACGGCCCACGCGAAGTCGCGCGCGACCGACCCGCCGGTGACCTGCTCGTGCGTCCCCACGGCGAGGCCGGCCGCCGCGACCGCCGTCCGCAGCGACACCAGGGCCGTGGCGTCGTTGAGCAGCGACTCGCCCTCCAGGATCGTCGTGATGTTCCGGGGCAGGCCGATGCCGCGGGCGACGGCCGTGGCGGCCACGGCGTCGGGAGGGGCCACGATGGCCCCGAGCGCGAAGGCCACCGGGAACGGCACCGGGAGCAGCCACCACGCGACGAGGCCCACCCCGAACGCGGTGAATAGCACCAGTCCGAAGCTCAGGCCCAGGATCGGCGTGAGGTGCGCCTTGACGTCGAACAGCGAGGTGCCGATCGCGGCGGCGTACAGCAGGGGCGGCAGCAGCCCGAAGAGGACCACGTCCGGCGACAACGTGATCAGCGGACCGCGGGCGGCGACCGAGGCCAGGATGCCCACGGCGAGCAGCGCCAGGGGTGCCGGGAAGCGGATCGGCTCGCAGAGCCGTGCGACCACGATGACGACGAGGGTCACGGCCACCAACGTGAGGACGAGTTCCACGCGGCGCATTATCGCGGCGGTCGCGGACGGCGGGACACCCGACCGGAAGTTGGCTGCTATTCACATTGTGTATACCTCGGGTGTAGAGTCCCCACATGTCCGCTGCACACGCCCTCCTCGGACTCCTGGAGCCGGCGCCGGCCTACGGCTACACGCTCAAGCGCCAGTACGACGAGCGCTTCGCCCACACCAAGCCCCTCGCGTTCGGCCAGGTCTATGCCTCGCTGGCGCGGTTCGAGCGGCAGGGCTGGGCCGAGGTCGTCGACGTGGAGGCCGGGGAGGGGCCGGACCGCAAGCGCTACCGGATCACCGGGGAGGGGGTCACCGTGCTCGACACCTGGGTCTATGAGCCGCAACCGCCGGGGGTGTTCGCGACCAGCACGCTGTTCGCGCGCGTGTCGGTGGCGCTGATGTCCGGTCGGGACGCCGCCGAGGTGCTCGATCGCCAGCGCGCCAGCCACCTGGCCCGGATGCGCGAGCTCACCCGCAGCCGCGTGGGCGCCCTGCCGCTGGCGGACATGGCGCTCACCTATGAGCTGGCCCACCTCGACGCCGACCTGCGCTGGATCGAGGAGGCCGCGGCGCGGCTGGCATCGACGCCGGCGACCGCCCCCGGCCGGCTTCGGTTCAGGATGAGCCCCGGGGTCGGCGATGAGGCCGCGCGCGACCCTCGCCGCGGCGCCGACCTGCCGGTGGGACAACGCGCCGATCCTCGCGGCCCGGAGGCTCGCGTTCGGGTACGGCCCCACGCCCGCCCTCGCCGACGCGAGCCTGCGCCTGTACGCCGGTGAGAGCGTGGCCATCATGGGGCCGTCCGGCTCGGGCAAGTCCACGCTGCTGCACTGCCTCGCGGGCATCCTCACCCCGCACGAGGGCGCGGTCGACCTGCTCGGTACGCCGTTCCACGCCCTCCCCGACGCCGAGCGCAGCCGGCTGCGGCTGGCGCACCTCGGCATGGTCTTCCAGTACGGCGACCTGGTCCGCGAACTCACGCTCGTCGAGAACGTCGAGCTGCCGCTGCGCCTGACCGGAGCGGGCCGGCACGCCGCCCGCGTCGAGGCCCTGGAGGCGCTCGCCGCGCTGAACGTGGCCGACGTCGCCGACCGGCGGGCGGGCGAGGTGTCGGGGGGCCAGGCTCAACGCGCGGCCGTCGCTCGCGCGCTCGTGCGGCGCCCAGCCGCGATCCTCGCGGACGAGCCCACCGGATCGCTCGACTCGGTGAACGCCGACCAGGTCATGGACACCCTGGTCTCCCGCGCCCGGGCCATGGGCTCCGCGCTGCTGGTCGTCACCCACGACCACCGGATGGCCGCCCATCTCGATCGGCATGTCACCATCCGCGACGGCATCACGACCGAGGAGGAGACGCTATGAGGTCCGCGATCGGCCTGGGTCTTCGCCTCGCCTGGGGCGACCGCTGGCGGGACGGCGGGCGGCGCCGTACGGTCCTGCTCGCCCTGGCCTGCGCCATCGGCACCGCCGTGGTGGCGGCGACCGAGCGGATCGCGCTGAGCACGCTGTCCCGGAACCCGCGGTATGCCCCGGGATTCATCGACCTCGCCGCTCCGGTGCTCCTGCTCGCGTGCGCGGTCGTGCCCGCCCTGGTTCTGGTCGGGGTCGCGGGGCGCATGGCGGCGGAGTCGCGGGAGCGGCGCCTCGCCGCCCTGCGGCTGCTCGGCCGCACCGCGGGGCGGGTCCGCCTGGTCGCCGCCGCGGAGTTGGCGGTCGCCGCGCTCGCCGGGATCGCAATGGGCTTTCTGGGCGCGGACCACCTCGGTGGGCTGGGGCTGCTTGTGCCGCTCCCGTGGCTGTCCTGGCCGCCGGGCGACATCCACGCGGCCGATCGGGTCGGCAACCGCCTGGTCATCGGCTCCCTGGTGCTCGGCGCCGCCGTGCTGCCCTCCCTCCTCGCGGTGCGCGGGCGGTCGGCGGTGGCGACGGCGACGGTACGCCGGGTGCCGCCGCGCCTCCGGTCCTGGCTGCGGGTTCTCCCGCTGGCGACGGGTCTGGCGATGTGTCTCCTGGCGTTGGCGGCAGCGAGCGCACAGGGGGGCGCTCGCGCCGCCGTACCGGTGCTGCTCTTCGCCGCGGGCGTGGTGGTGATCGCCCTCGGCCTGGTGACGGCGACGCCGGTCGTGGTCCGTCTCCTGGGCGATCTGCTCGTCCGGGTGGGGAAGCGCCGGCCGGCCGCACTGGTGGCCGGTCGGCAGCTCCAGGCGCAGCCCGCCGCCGCCCACCGCGTCTTCGCCACGTTGCTCGTGGCCCTCTTCCGCGGGACGGCCGCGCAGGCCACGGTCGCCGCGCAGGAGCAGCTCGGGACGCGATGGGTGCCGGCCGAGGAGGCCGCGGAGCAGGTGCTCTACGTCACTCACCGCGACCACATCGACGCGATCGATCGCGACGGCGCCATCCTGCGCGATGCTCCGGGCGTCCGGCAGGTCACCCGCTACGGCTACCTGTCGGGCTGCGACGCCACGGGCGTAGATTGCACGCCCGTCCTCGTGGCCACCTGCGCTGCGCTGACCGCCGTGGAACCCTCGGCCAGCGGGTGTGTCGAGGGGCAGCCCTACCGCCTCAAGCGCCTCAACGCCGACGGGGTGGATCTGTCGGCCCCCCTGCCGGCGACGCTGACGCTGCGGCGCCCGTGGGTCCCCGATCGCGAGCCGGTGCATGCAGCGGAGGCCACGGCGACATTCCGGGCGCCCACCCAGAGCCTGACCCTGACGGGGCCGCCGGTCGAGAGCTTCGCCGGGATCCTGTTGCCGCCCGATGCGCCCGAGCTGGCGGCCGTCAGGTCGGTCGAGGGGCGCGTGCTCCACCTCACCGCGGACTTCGGGAGCTCGACCCGGGACTACCTGCGCTCGCGGGGCATTGCGGTGGAGGGCCGGTACGTCTGGCAGGCGAGCGAGGCGGTGCTCGGCCCGCAGCGCCAGCTCACCCTCGGGGTCACGTTGCTCGCGACGGTGTTGGGGCTTTTCGCGTTCGCGATCGCCTATGTCGACCGGCTCGCCGAGCGCCGCGCCGAGGTCGTGGGCCTACAGCTGCTCGGCGCGCCGCGCTCGGTCCTGCGGATCGGTCACCTGTGGGAAATGGCCACGCCGCTCGTGGCCGGCTCCCTCCTCGCGATCGGCCTGGGTCGCCTCGTGGGCGACCTCTACCTGATGTTCGGGTGGCCCGCGATGCAACGGCCCCAGGTGCCTGCCTCGGTCAGCCTGGGCCTGACCGTTGCCGTCCTGCTCGGTTCCGGGCTCCTCGCGCTGCTCACCGCGGTCGTTGCGAACCCGAGGCTGCGTCCGGAGCTGATTCGTACGACGTAGCTCGCGGCCCGCCCTGGCGCTTGGTAGGCGAAGGGCGTCACCGCGCACGCACTAGGCCCGACACGTTGTCGTACCCGGTGGGTGCTGCCAGCGTGCCGCGTTCCACCATGGAACGTGGCACGTTGAAGCCGTAGCGCTGCTGCGCTGGCCGTCCGCCCGCCCGGCGATCGAAGGCTTGGCAGCCGACGAGCGCGGTCGAATCGTCGTATGTCGCGTAGAAGCCATCGGCGGCGTTCGGCGTCCCGCCGGTGGCCGCAGCGGAGCAGGAATCGGCTAGGCAGGCGCTGAGCAGGTTCTTTCCCGTCTGCAGCAGGAAGCCGTGGTTCGCACAGTCCTGGGCGCAACAGCCGATGAGCTGATTGCGCACGCCCGTCACCTGGAAGCCGTAGCCGCGGCAGTACCACGCCTTGCAGCCAGTCACGAGGCAGTTCGCACCGCCGATGAAGAACCCCGCGCCGCCGAGGCGAGAGGTGGTCGCCTCGCACTCGGAGAACCAGTTGTCCGGTGCGGTGATCGAGAATCCGTGCCGGGCCGCTCGTCGGACCCGGACCCGGGTCGTCGTGATGCCTTGGGCGTCGGAGCCGCGGTAGGAGACGCCATCCTGCCCGGCGTCGTAAACCCACAGGTTGTCGAGCCGGCACACCGCGTCGGGCTCGCCCTGATAGTTGCCGCTCGTTCCGGAGATGTTGAGGTCGATACCCGTTGCGCTCTGGCTCGCGCAGTCCACGACGAGCGCAGCGAGCTGCACCCCGTCTGCGGCCGCGCCCTGGCCGATCTGGACGACCGCCGGCATTGCCTTCGTCGCGATGAGTCGGGTGAGTTGTCCCGCTCCCACGACGGTACTTCCGGCCGGCAGCGACAGTGGGCTGGTCAGGCGGTACTCGCCGGGGCCCAACAGGACGGCCCGCGCCCCGGCGTCGAGTGCCTTCTGGATGGACTCAGTAGGGCCCACCGCGGTCCAGCCCATACCAACAGGGGCCGTGGCGGGGAGCGGACCTGCGTCGGCCGGACGAGGAACCAGGACGGCCCCTGTAGCGAAAGCTGAGCCGAGAATCGCGCGTCGGGCGAGGGGGGAACTCATGAGGATCTCCGGAGGTTCACTCGAAGGGGTTGAGGGGTTGAGAGGGGTTTGGGCTGACCGGGATGCCCGGGACGGCCCGGTGGCCCCTCCCATGGGTTGGCCGGAACCCGGGGCACCCGTGTGGGGGCCCCGGGCCCCGGGCGCCGACGCCGGGCGAAGGGCACCGGCGGATGCCTGTCCCTTATCAACTGGGCAGCCACGTGATTAACTGGGCAGCCACGTGCTGTCGTTCAGGAATGGTGTGGTGCGTCGGTCGTCTCGCGGGTCGCTCGCGCTGCTCACCTCGACGATGCCTCGGTAATGGCGGATGTAGCGGTCGGGGTAGTTGACCGACTGGAAGCGGCTGCCACCGCGGCCGCTTGGGTTCAGGTCAGCACGGACAGTGTGCACCAGGAAGCTACTATCCAGTTGGAACAGAGGTATGTCACGACTGTTCATCTTGAAAGGCGTTTGAAGTTTGACGCGGTAATCCTGGTGGCGCAGGTAGTAGCCCGGGTAGAAAAACGACTCCAGGGACTGCGCCCAACCATTCCAGCCTGCCGTGGTGGTGAAGTAGATCTCCTGACCCAAGGCGGTTTCGATGCGCGCCAATGGTCGGGGCCTTGATGCAGATAGGCTCAGCTCAGTCACCCGGTTCTCGACGATCGCCCTGAATCGGGACGGCTGGCGAACGTTTCCGACATTCGCGGCGGGCAGCGAGCATTCCGGGGCGTCCCCGTAGAGCGGCTGAAGAAACGCGCTGTAGGCGTAACCACTGTTTGTCATGTACCACTTCCGCGGGAACAGGGGACTCGCGAATCGGCTGGTGCTGCAGTAGATCTGGATGATGTCACCTCTGCTGGCCGAGGTGACATAGGGGGCGCCCACGAAGGGCATCTCCCGGACGTTGAGCGGGCTGCCCTTGTCCGTCACCACACGGGCGGGCACCCCTCCTATCCGGAGGCTTGCCACGGTGCGGCTGGCGGCCAAGTTCACCGAGGTCGTCGGCGCATCAAGAGCAGCAAGAGCTGTAACGTCCCGCGTCCGCTGGCCAGCGCCGTGGCCAGCAGGGGTGGCGGCGGCCGATGCCGCCAGTGCCAGCGGCAGCGACGCGCTGACCATTACCGTCGCGAGGTTGCGACGCCAAGAGTTGCTGAGCGCATGGGTCGTGAGGCGCGTGTACACGAGGACCTCCAAGGGTGGTTGACATGGGGCGAGCCGGAGCTGCTGCCTGGCGGCATGTGCGCCGACCCGGCCCTCACCCTGGCGTGATGGGTGGGGCGCCCGAGAGGCGGACACTAACGCCGCAGGAAAAGCCTGTCCGCATGCGGACAGACTCCTGCACGCCGAGCGTCCGGCGTGTACCACGTCGGCGTGCCGCGGGGAGGACCGCGGCAACAGTCGTAAACTGAGCCCGTCTTTCTGGCGGGGCGTTCGCGCCCAAGACGACGAGGAGCACGGGGCCGTGAGCGACCCGTTGAGCCCCCACCGCGAAGAGCTACGGAAGGCGTTAGCGGAGCTCTACGACGCGGCCGGTTGTCCGAGTTATCAGCGCGTCAGCGATGCGGCAAAACAAGTCTTGCCGCCCGCTATCCGGTCGATGAATCGACTGGGCCGGCAGCGGTGTCAGGAATGGATCGTCGGAAATCGGGTCCCGCAGCAAAGTGAGGTCCTCCTGGCGGTCGTGCAGGTCTTGGCTGAGCACGCCGAGCGAAACGCCCGCCGTCTCGGCGTTCGCCCGCCCCGTATTCCGCCGGAGGGCTACTGGCGGGACCTGCATAGGCGGGCCGCTGAAGAAACCCGCACCGGTCGACCCGTATCGCCGCAAGAGAACATCGTTGACGCCGAGGTCGTGGAGGACGACGAGCCGGTCATCAGCAGTGCGTTGCCGGACGCGGGAGACGCCGCCGGCCCTGGAAAGGACCTCGTTCTGCGGTGGCCGGCGATCGTGGCGTCAAGGACCGGCCCGCACACGCCTGCCTACTCCGCCGCGCCGCGGCGCCGTTGGATCCGGCTCGCGGGATGGATCACGGGGCCGGTGGCGGTTGCCGCAGTCGTGGCGATTGTTCTGATGCATGACTCGGACCCGCCTCATGCGGCCGTGCAAGGCGGGCTCGGTACGCACACTGCGGAGGCAGACGGTGCATCGCAGGCCACTCCGGCATCTGCCTCAGCGCCCGGAGTCCTGAGTTTCATGGTCCCCCGCGCAGGCGAGTCGGTGCCCCACGACGTGTTGGTCAAGGGCAACGTGTCAGTGCCGGACGGACACCTGCTCTGGCTCACTGTGAGGTCTGTGGGAAGCACCACTCAGAGCGTCACCTCGTTGGAGCCGATCATGGTCGGACCCGATGGCGCCTTCGATGACTGGATCGGGATTGGGCGGGGGGCTTGCGACATCGGCAAGGACTTCGAGATCTCTGGCGTTCGCACTCCCCGTCAAAACAGCATCTCGGCCGCGTTGGCAGCGACCCCGGGAAAGTACGTGCACCTGCGTGAGCTGCCCCCTGAGGCCATTCGGCTTGGGGAACCGATCACGGTGCGGCTCAGCGCGTTCGGCGGGGCACCGGACAAGTGCGCCGGCACGTCGACGCGCACCACGCCCTGAATGCAGGTGGTTGGGGCAACCGAGCGTCAGGCGCCGATCTTGGCCAGGCGGTCGCGCAGCTGGTCGGGGCCGAGGATGCCCATGTCGATCGAGCGGATCACGCCCTCGGAGTCGATGAAGACGTGTGCGGGCACGCCCATGACGCGGTACGTCGAGGCCACCGCCGTCTGGGGATCCGGCACCAGCGGGTAGGTCAGGCCGATGCGCTTGGCGTACGCCGTGACGGTGGCCGCGTCCTCGGACAGGTGGACCCCGACCACGGCGAGCCCGCCCGGCTTCGCGCCGGCGGTCGAGGCGGCCGCGTGTGCGGCTTGGATGTCCGGGAACTCGGCGCGGCACGAGGAGCACCACGAGGCGCCGAACGTCAGCCAGACGGGTCGCCCGCGCAGCCCCGACAGGGTGAGCTTGGCCCCTTCCGTCGTGGTCGCGGTGAAATCGGGCGCCGCCTTGCCGACCTCGGGGGGCGGCCCGGCGGGCGCCTTCTGCAGCTGGACCGCAGACACCTTCTCGGTGCCGTCCCCCGCGGTGCCGGCCTGGTCGCCGGAGCGACCGGTCAGCAGATACGAGCCCACCAGCACCAACGCCAGCGTGATCGCCAGCACCGCCACGGTGCCGAACCGGCTCGACCGAAGCCTCGCCCGCCAATCGCCGTCGGCGACCGCGGCACCGCCAGGGGAGGCGGCGCTCGCCGTACGGTCATCCGTTTGCGTCATCTCGCACCTCACGCGTAACTGTGCAGGCCGCCGAAGAACAGGTTGCCGAAGTAGGTGAAGAGCACCGCGACGAACCCCAGGATGAGCAGCCAGGCCGCCTTGCGGCCGCGCCAGTCGCGGGTCACCCGCGCGTGCAGGTAGGCCCCGTAGATCAGCCACGTGACCAGCGCCGCGGTCTCCTTGGGGTCCCAGCTCCAGTAGGTGCCCCACGCGATCTCGGCCCACACCGCGCCGAGGATGATCATGACCGTCATCAGCGGATAGGAGATGACCGCCGCGCGGTAGCCGAGTTCGTCGAGCACGGCGGGCCTGGGCATCGCCTTGATCGAGACGTACGGCGAGAGCAGGTAGAGCGCCGCCGCGCCGAAGGCGATGCCCGCCGCGCCGTAGCTCAGCACCGCCGTCGCCACGTGCACGGTGAGCAGCAGGTTGTTCTGCAGCGCGGGCACCAGCGGCTCCGCGTCGGCGTCGATGGCCTGCGCGTACATGAGCATCGCGATGACGGTCGGCAGGACCAGCAGCGCCAGCGCGCGGATGCGGTAGTGCCACTCGAAGTACGCGTGTGCCGCGAGGATGCCCCAGGCGAAGGACACCGCGAACTCGTGCTGGTTGGCGAACGGTCCGTGCCCGGTCGCGAGGGCGCGGGCGGCCAGCGAACCGGTGAGCGCGAGCAGCGCGCAGCGGCCGAGCCAGGTCCCGAACCAGCCCACGGTGTGCGGCGCGCGGGCCGGCGGCGGGACGGACCCGGACGGCAGGGCGCCGTACCCCGGCGGCGGGGCATCGTCACCGGTCAGGACGTCGTCGGCGACGCCGGCGCCGCGGCTTGGCGCCCCGGCGGTCACCCGGGCGCGCGCCGCGGGTGCGGGTGCGGCGCTGCGCCGCAGCGCGACGACCGCAATGTCGGCAACCAGCGCCAGGGCCACGAGGATCGTGGTGGCGACCAGCAGGTACTGGGAGAGATCGAGCATGGTTCAGTCCTCGCGGGTCGGGTCGTGGTCGATGGCGGCGCGTCCGGAGATGGCTGCGGACAGCTGCCGGAAGGTTCGTTCGTACGCCGTGTCCTGCCGTTCGGGAGAGGCGAGTCGTACGTCGGCGCCGCCGTCGTCCCGGGACTCGATCCGGGCCCAGATCCGGCGATGCCGCAGGAACATCGTCGCGATGAGGCCGAGCACCATGAGCACCGAACCGACCCAGACGAACGTGGCTCCGGGGTCACGGACGACCATCAGCCCGGTGTATTGCCGTTCCCGCTCGAAGGTGTAGTCGAGGTCGCCGATGCGGACCGTCTTGCCCTGGTCGACGACGCGGCTCGCGAGGGGCCGTTCGGCGGACCCACGGTAGACCTCGATCAGCGCCTGGCCGGGGCCCACCTGCGGGTCGCGGGCGCCTGACGCGGCGCTGCCGACGTATACGGTGAGGTCCGCTCCGTCCAGGCGGGTCTTGCCGAACGAGCGCGTCTTGGTGTCGTTGCTGAACGTCAGCGGGATCGCCCCCGCGAACACCGGAGCGCCGCCGGGGTCCTTGACGAGCAATTGGGTGGCGATGCCATAGGACGCCTGGTGGATCGAGACCCCGTCGTAGCGCAGGGGGCTGTTGACCCGGACCGTTTGCGCGGCGACCTGCCGGCCGTCCTTGAGCAGCACGAGGTCGGAGGCGTAGTCCAGGGGTCGGCCGGCGTCGGTGTATTTGTCCGCGAACCCGCGCGCCTCGACGGTCAGTCCGGTGCCATGCCCGATCGGCACGGCGGTCCCGCCGACCGGCACGGCGAGGTCGGCGTCCTTGAATCCGAAGGACGTGCTGACGAGCACCCCGATCAGGATGATGACGAAGCTGGCGTGGGCCACCGCAGTGCCGAACGGGGCCCAGCGAAAGCGGTCCGCATACAGGGCGTGCGCGGGTGCGCCGGGGTCGGCCCCGCCCGGGTCGGCCGCGACGATCCGGTAGTGCCGGGCCGTGAGCGCCGCACGAACCCGCTCCAGCGCCGCCTCGGGCGGGGCGTCCAGCGCGATGCGGTCGTGCAGCCCGGCGTGCTCGAAGAGGCCGGGACCCGCTTGGAGGTGCGGATGCTTGGCCCGCTGCCACAGCTGCGGCACTCGATGGCAGGTGCACGCGATGATCGACAGCGCGAGCAGGACCACCACGGCGCGGAACCAGATCGAGGTGAAGACCGTGAGGGCCCCGGTCGCGGCGAGGATCGAGGTCCAGCCGCCGTACCGAGGACGCACCGACGCGACCCAGCCGTCCCAGGCGCGCTGGTCGCCGATGACGCCGTCGGGCGCCTGCTCCAGCAGCGTGCCCATCAGGGTCAGGAAGGCCATGGCCAGGATGAGGCCGAGGCCCGTGCGCTTGTCGTAGAAGAACGCGTTGACGCGCGCGAAGAGGTCGCGCAGCGTGGGCTCGCCGCCGGGGGCTCGGGAGGCGCCGGCGAGGTCGGACCCGTGGTCCGACGCTGGGTCGGCGGCCCCGTCGACGCGGGTGGTCGACGCGGGTCGGGGACGTACGTCGTGGGTCATCGCGTTCTCACAGTCCGATCGGGGGCAGCGCACCGGAAAGGCGGCCGAAGAGGTCGGTGATCATCAGGAACCCCGCGGTGACGAGCAGCGCGCCGGAGATCAGGCCGACCGCCATCTCGTGCCGGGCGAACAGGTGCATCCGGCGGTGCAGTTCGTCCGCACCGAGGGCGACGAGGACGAAGGGGATGCCGAGGCCGAGGCAGTACGCCGCGAGGAGGGCGGCTCCTTCACCGACCGTCGCGCTCACCGACGCCAGACCGATGACCCCGCCCAGGATGGGGCCGATGCAGGGCGACCAGCCGGCGCCGAAGGCGACCCCGAGCAGCATCGAGCGGCGGGTGCTTGCCGGAGCGTGCACCGGGGCCTGGACGGGCCGCATCGTTCGGGACAGGACCGGGATGTCGATCAGTCCGGCGACGTGGAGCCCTATCACGACCAGAACCGCGCCACCGAGCACCCGGAGCGGGTCGCGGTAATCCCCGGCCGCGTAGCCCACCAGGCCGATGGAGGCCCACAGCGCAACGAACACGACCGAGAAGCCGGCCACGAAGGCGCACGCCTGCGTGACGGTGGCCCGACGCGCGCGGGTGAGCACCCTCGTCGACGCCGCGCCGGAGCCGGGGACCAGCGATGCTGAGCCAGCAGCGGGGCCTGAGGCGACCGGTGGCGTGCCCGCCCCCGAACCCGCCAGATAGCCGACATAAACCGGCACGATGGGCAGGAAGCAGGGCGACGCGAACGACACCACGCCGGCGGCCAGCGCGAGCGGCACGGTGATGCCCGACATGTCCGCGCCTTACTTCGTCGTCGCCACGCCGACCCGGTTCAGGTGGCTCGTGACGTTCTTGGCGAGTTCGGAGTTCGGATCGATCTCCACGACCTTGGCCCACTCGGCGCGCGCCTTGTCGTCCTGCGAGGGCGTGGCCGAGAAGTGGAGGACGCCGAGGTTGTACCAGGCCTCTGCCTGCTTGGGATCCAGCTGGGTGACCTTCGTCCACTGCGCTTCGGCCTGCGCCGAGTCGCCCGAGTTGGCCAGCGCCGCGCCGAGCACCAGGCGGGAGGTCACGTCATTCGGCTGCAGCTCGACGACCTTGGTCTGCCACTGGGCCGCCTTGCCGTAGTCGCCCACGGAGTAGTACTCATCGGTCAGCCCGCGCAGCGCCGTCACGTCCTTGGGGTTGGCCTGCACCTTGGCCGTGAGCTCCGCGACCCGCGCCTCGTTGAGCACCGGCGCGCTTGCCGTCGTCGCACTGGCGGTCGACGCCGCGGACGGGGCCGGGCGGCCCGCGGCCCACACGCCGTACACCACGGCGACGACGAGCAGGAAGGCGAGGAAGGGGACGAGCAACGCAGACCGGCCCCGCTTGCTGCCGGCAGCAGCTCCGCCGCGGGCGGCGGACAGCTGGTCGTCGGCCCAGTCGCGCAGTGAATCCGGGGCTGTATCGAGGAACGCGGCCAGCTCGTTGTACGCCGGACCGCCACGCTGCGCGGTGCCTCGACCGGTGCTCATCGGCGCTCCTGCTAATCCTTGGGTGGCCACGTCGCCACGTCCTTTTATTGGCGATCCCACCATCGCCCGCGGGGCCGCCAGCGAGCCATCCGCCGCCCGGCACGTTTCCGGTAGACCGTCGCCGATGGGGGCACAGCCGCCGAATCGATGGATATAGGCCGGCGGTGTACCGGCCCACCCAGGACCTTGTACCCGGGGCGGACCCCCGCACAGCCGACGGCGGGGGAGGAACAGGTGTTCCTCCCCCGCCGTGGGG
Organism: Austwickia sp.; assembly: GCA_016699675.1. NCBI lineage: Bacteria > Bacillati > Actinomycetota > Actinomycetes > Micrococcales > Dermatophilaceae > Austwickia > Austwickia sp. Next base: position 2,157,545 of record CP064985.1, read on the forward strand.
TGGTGGACCCGGGTCGAGCCGGGTGGCTACCGGCTCGTCGTGGCAGCCGGTGTGGTCGCGGTGCCGGCCGGGGCGGGCGCCGGGGTGCTGGTCGGCGCGGTGCTCGGCGTGGCCGACACCGGGCCAGTAGGGGTCGGCGGCAGCGGCGCCGACGGCGACTTCTCCTTGCCGAGCAGCGCCAGCTGGCCCTGCCGGATGTAGTCCGTCGCGCGGTTAAGCGTGTCCAGGGTCGCGCCCGGGGCGTGGAATCCCGCCGAGTTCTCCGCCTCGACGTAGTCGATCAGGAAGGATCCCTTGCGCTGGAAGTCCCGCGCCTTGTCGAGCTGGGCGGCCGGGACACCCTTGGTCTGCGCCGCGGCGATGTCGTCGATCAGCTCGATGAGGGCGTTGAACGCGACGTCGCGGCTGGAGATGAACCGCAGCTGGATCTGCTCGACGCGATCCTTGATCTCGGCCTCGGGGGCGTTGTGGCAGCCCTGGCAGGCCCGGTTGACGTTCAGCATCGGGCTGCGGACCTGGTGGTCGCTGACCTTGGCCGAGCCCGTCCGGGTGTAGGGCATGTGGCAGTCGGCGCAGGAGACGCCGGCGCGGTAGTGCACGCCCTGTTGCCAGGTCTCGAACTCCGGGTGCTGCGCCTTGAGCGCCGGAGCGTTGGTGATCTTGTGCTGCCAGTCCTTGAAGCCGACCTCGTCGTAATAGGCCAGCGCGTCCGTGGCCTTGCTCCCCTTGTCCCAGGGGAAGGTCAGCGTCTTGGCGTCGCCCTTGAAGTAGTACTCCACGTGGCACTGCCCACACACGAACGAGCGCATCTCCTGCGCGGTCGCGTTCTTGTTGACGTCGAAGTCCTTGACACCCTGGGTGGCCTTGAGCTTCTTGATGCCCTCGATGAAGGCCGGCCGCGAGATCCGCAGCTGCATGTTCGCCGGGTCGTGGCAGTCGATGCAGGACACCGGGTGCTGCACCTTGGCGGTCGCGTCGGCGTACGTCATCTTGTTCATCGCATCGAAGCCGGCCTTGAGGTCGCCGTTGCCGAGTTCGTACTTCTGCAGCACGTACGTCGACGCGTGGCAGTTCAGGCATGCCCCAGGCTGCTTGAAGTCGGTGACCCGGCGGGTGTCCCGCTGGTCTTGCAGCATGTAGGCGTGGCCCCGCTCCTCACGGAAGTCGGTGGCGAAGGCATAGCCGGCCCACATCTTCTGCAGCCGCGGATCCTCGGTGATCTTGCTCTGCGACACGACGGAGGACTGCGGGTTCTTGGGGTCCTTGGGCAGCGCCTCCGACCCGCCGTGCTTGGTGCGCTCCTGATCGGAGGTCTTCTTGTACATGTCGTACTGGATCGGGAAGTTCCGCCCCCAGATGGCCGGGTCGACGGTCTTGTCGTCGAGCTGCACCACCTGAACGAACGGCGTGTGCGCTTCCTCCTTGCGCTGAATGATGTTGACCAGCAGCGCCGTCAGTCCCGCGGTGAGGAGCGCGACGATGGCCACGGCGGTGACGAGCAGCCCGACGTGGCGCTTGTGGCTGGTCTTGGGCTCGGCGCCGCTCGCCCCGTCCGAACGGGGTTCACCGCCGCGAGCTGAAGGGTTGGTCTCGGTCATGGGGTCCACCTACATGTGCCCGACGTTCTTGTGACAGGACAAGCACGAGATCTGCTGGCTGTGCTCTGGGCGCACGGCCCGGATGGTCGAGGTGATCTGCTCATGGCAGCCCAGGCACGCCTGCTCGGCGATCTCGAGGTTTCGCGGGGTGATCTGGATGTTCTCCGGGTAGTTACCCGTGGTGAAGGCGAGCCCGTGGTTCCAGCCGTTGAGCGCCTTCGTGTAGTACTTGTTGACCAGGTTGTGCGGGGCGTGGCAGTCGTTGCAGACGGCGACCTTGCCGTGGCTGGACTTCATCCAGCCGTCGTACTGGTCCTTCATCACGTGGCAGTTGATGCACGCCTTGGGGTCGTTGCTGAGGTACGCCGCCCCGTTCGCGTAGCCGAACGTGAACGTGCCCACGCCCACCAGCGAGCCCACGACGAAGATCGCCGCGAGGTAGACCCAGCCCCAGGGGGTTCGCATCCACCGTCGTAGCGTTCGGAGCATCCGTTTCAGCATCGCCGCCCCACCTGCGCCCGTCGCGCTCGCCTGCAGCCGCCCCCGTCGGCGGGACACCGCCGGGGGAGGGCAGCCCACCGGGACCACCCATCGTGGCCATCGTCCGCGCCGGCGGGGGTGCTCGACCATCCGTCGGCAGGTAGAAATCCGGTACACCCGTTATCACCCCCTCGGTACCTGCCGGTATGCCGTCGGGGTGGGGGTGGACAAGAATCCGGTCGACGCTCCGGATGGGGGCTGTGCTCAGGTCCGCGCGGGGAGCCCCAAGCCCTGACGGACGATGTACGCCGCCGCTTGGATGCGGTTGTCCATGTCGAGCTTGTGCAGGGCGTTGTGCACGTGGTTCTTCACGGTGCCTTCGGTGATCGACAGTCGGACGCCGATCTCCTTGTTGGTGAGGCCGTCCGCGACGAGCCGCATGATCTCCAGCTCGCGGTGGGACAGGCCGGGGTCGGCAGGGCTCGTTCCGGCAGGGGCATGCGGTGCCCGGCCACCGTCCCGGAGCTCCGCCAGCAGCCGCCCGACCAGCGCTGGGGACACCGGTGTCTCGTCCCGCATCACCGATCGGAGCATCTCGTAGAGCTGCTCGGGCCGCAGGTCCTTGAGGAGATAGCCATGGACGCCCAGGCGAATGGCGGTCAGCAGCCGCTCGTCCTCGTCGCAGACGGTGAGCATGATGATCTTCGTCGCGGGCATCTGCTCGCGCAGGATGCGAGCCGCCTCCACCCCGTCCATGACGGGCATCTCCACGTCCATGACGATGAGGTCCGGCCGCAGCGCGCGGGCCTGTTCGACGCCGTCCAGGCCGTTGCCGGCCTCGCCCACCACGTCGAAGTCCGGTTGTTGCGCGATGAGGCCGGCGATCGCACCACGGAAGAGCTGCTGGTCGTCGACGAGCAGGACGCGCACCGGTTCGCCGTCCTGGCGTGGTTTGGGGGTGCAGATCATGCGCTCGCCGCCCCGGCGACGGCTGCGGTGCGGCAGCGCGGCACGACCATGCGCACCCGGGTGCCCGATCCAGGTCGGCTCTCGACCAACAGGCTTCCCCCCGCCAGGGCGGCGCGCTCGTGCATGGACCGCAAGCCGTACCCCGCCGGGTCCTCGACCACCCGCGAACAGGCGTCGAAGCCTCGGCCGTCATCCTCGATCTCCACGGCCACCTCGTCGCCCCGCTCGGCCACCCGGACGACGGCCCGGGTCGCCTCGGCATGCTTGCGCACGTTGGTCAGGGCCTCCTGCACCACCCGGATCACCTGGACCTCGCTATGAGGCGACAGCGCGGGGTCCTGGGTCAGTTCGGTCTCGACGACGGCCGGGAGATCGGCCTGGCGGGCGTAGCAGCCGACGTATCGGTTCAGGCTTTCCAGGAGCCCCCGATCGGCGCGGGGGGTGGCGCGTAGACCAACGATCGCTTCTCGGACGTCCCGATAGGCCTCTTGACACAGCTCGGCTAGGGCATCGATTTCGGTGCGCAGCGGCGGGTTCGAGGCCAGCTGGGGGCGATCGGACAGGGCTCGCAGCCGCAGGTGGGCGGCGCCGAGCACCTGCGCGAGGCTGTCGTGCATCTCCCGTGCGATCCGCTCGCGCTCCTGCACGGTGGCCACGTAGCGGGTCTGGTCGAGCAGCCGCCGCCGGTCCCGCCGCACCACCATGACCATCGTCACACCGAACGTCGTGGCGGCGGCGGCCGTGAGGATGTCGATCAGCAGGGGGGCATGGCCCGGCCAGATCGCCTCGGCGATCCGTCGGCCGGCGAGGGCCATGAGGGCAATAAAGAGGACGGGCGCGACGATAGCCACCAGAGCAAGGCCACGGAAGCGGTCGCCCTCATGGACGAGCCACTCCGGCGCGAGCGGCATATCCCCTTGTGTGGGAGAGCCTTCGCGGGGGCGAGTGCCGCCTTGGTGCCAGCCGGTCACGCCGTGCCTCCTCGGATCGATCGAGCCTCGCGTCGATCGACTCCTGCATATTAGCTCTGCGAGGCGCTGCCTCGGGTACGCACCGGACCGATTTCTGTATCAGTCCTGTGCCCTGTCTGTATCTTCCGTGCCGCGGGGGGCTGCGGTCCGAACGGCGCGCCGCACCATCGCGGCACCGGCGGCCGCCGGTGGCAGGCTGTCGGTCGTGAGCACTCCGTCCCCGATTTCGGGACCGCCGCATCCCGCCGCCGACCCGATCGCCCTGGACCGGATCCTGCACGCCTACCGCGAGTCGCAGGTGCTGATCACGTCCGCGCGCCTGGGGTTGTTCGATGCGCTGGATCCGGACGGCCGGCCGGTTCCCCTGGCGGTGATCGCGGCGGCCGGGGGTGTGGCGCCCGAGCGCTGCTTCGTGCTCTGCGAGGGATTGGTCGGTCTCGGGCTTCTCGTCGAGGAGGGCGATGGGTACGTCGCCGGCCCGCTAGCCGCCGCCCACCTGGTCCCGGACGCGTCGTACCCACTGGGCCACTGGGTGGCCAGCGAACAGACCAAGTACGTCGGGTTCGCCGGGCTCGCGGAGGCGCTGCGCGCCGATCCTGCCGCCGACGACGAGGAACGACTCAACCGCCGCCGCAGGGGGCTGTCCGCCGCCCAACACCAGGGATTGGGGGAGGTGGCGCGGGCTCGGACCCCGGAGACGCTCCGGGCGCTCTGCGCGGTCCTGCCCGATGCGCCGTCGCGCGCCGGCCGACTGCTGGATGCCGGTGGCGGTCACGGCATGGACGCGATCGGGGTGCTGTCGGCGTGGCCGTCGTGGACGGCCGTGCTGGCCGACCGGACCGACGCCACGCGGCTGGCTGCCGAGAACGCGGCCGGCCACGGCGTCGCTGCGCGGTTCGCCACCCGCACGGTCGACCTCGAGACCGACGACCTCGGCGAGGGATACGACGTGGCGTTCCTCTTCCTCGTGCTTGGCGGCAAGCCGGCGGAGGAGGCGCTCGCCGTCCTTCGGAACGTCTGGGCGGCGCTGCGACCCGGCGGCTGGGTGCTGATTCGGGGCAACTGGACCGACCGCCTGCGTGCGGCGACCTCGGCCCTGAAGCACATGTTGCGCCCGGGCGGTCGGGCCACGATGAGCCCCGAGCGCTTGCTGGAGTTAATCGGTCAGGCGGGTTTCGCCGAGGCGCATCTGGTGGCGGCGGACGGCGTGACGGAACGCACCGTGGTGGCGGCCCGACGGCCGAAGTGAACACGCGTGCAGGGGCTTTCGAGCGGCCTAATCCGCCCTCGAGCGCCTGAAAAACGCAATGAACGGGTGTAACTTCCTGGTCGGTGCGCGGCCGGGGCCGATCGGCGCGGCATGGCCCCGTCAACTGCCTTCCGCATTCCCCGCCGCCTCGCCGCGGCGTGGACGTCGTCGCTGCGGTCCCGCCTCGTCATCACGGTGCTGGCGATCATCGCCGGCATCCTCCTGGCCTCGCTGGCCGTGGTGTCCGTGCGCACCCGCACCATGGCGGCTGACGACGCCCGCCGCGTCGCCGAGCAGACGGCGGCGGCCGAAGCCTCTTCGATCGGCCGGGAGGTCGGGGCCCCGCTGGACACCGTCCGCGGCATGGCCGCCTCGCTCGCCGCGCTGCAGCAGGCCGGTTCGGTGTCTCGGGGCGCGGTCAGCGCGATGGTCCGCGGGGTGGCCGAGGCGCATCCCGAGCTCATCGGGATCTCAACCGGTTGGGAGCCCAACGCCTTCGACGGCAAGGACGCCACTTATGCCGGGAGCGCCGAGTCCGACGCGACTGGCCGGGTGATCCCGTACTGGTATTGGGACGCGGGCAAGCTCGCGGTCGCGCCCCTGGCGGACTACGAGAAGGAGGGCGTCGGCGACTGGTACCTCCTGCCCCGCAAGACCGGCAAGGACATGGTCGTCGACCCGTTCGTCTACAAGGTGGGCAACGAGGAGATCCTCATGACCACTGCGGTGGCGCCCGTCAAGATCAACGGCAAGTTCGCCGGGGTGGCGACCGCCGACGTGCGGCTGTCCAGCCTCAGCCAGACCGTGGCCAAGATCAAGCCCTACGGCACCGGCTACGCCACCCTGGCGACCTCCTCCGGTGCGATCGTCGCCCACCCGGACGCCGGCAAGCTCGGCAAGTCGCTCGAAGGGGCTGCGCAGAAGGCCGCCGCGGAGGCCGCGAGCACCGGCAAGCCGGTCGTGGTCTCCGGTGACGACCCGTACCTGCACGAGGCCGCGCTCACGGTCTACCAGCCCATCCGCCTGGCCGAGAGCTCGACGTGGGTGTTGGCCCTGAGCGTGCCCGACTCCAGCGCACAGGCCGCCGCCGGCCAGCTCCAGACGCTCGTGATTCTGCTGGCCCTCCTGGGCCTGATCGTCGCGGGCATCCTGGTCTGGCTGCTGGCGCGCTCCATGACCCGCCCGATCGTCGACCTGCGCGGCCGGATGGCCGAGATCGCCTCGGGCGACGGGGACCTCACCCAACGGGTCGATGAGTCCCGCTCGGACGAGGTCGGGCAGCTGGGTCGGGAGTTCAACCGCTTCACCGCGAAGATCGCGGACATGGTGGCGCAGATCCAGGGCCGGGCTGCCGAACTGCGCGACGCCGCGCAGCAACTCGGCGACGTCAGCGCGAAGCTTAACGACGGCGCGGCCGCCTCGTCGCGGCAGACCGACGAGGCGTCCGCGGGCGTCGCCGAGGTCTCCGACAGCATCCAGACCGTCGCGGCCGGCGCCGAGGAGTTCGGCACCTCCATTCAGGAGATCAGCCGCAGCGTCAGCCTCGCCGCCGGCGCGGGCGGCGAGGCGGTGGAGCGGGCCCGCGCGGCGGAGCGCACCATCGAACGACTCGGCGCCTCCTCGGTCCAGATCGGGGACGTCGTCAAGGCCATCACGGCGATCGCCGAGCAGACCAACCTGCTCGCCCTGAACGCGACCATCGAGGCGGCCCGGGCCGGTGAGGCGGGCAAGGGCTTCGCCGTCGTGGCCGGTGAGGTCAAGGACCTGGCCCAGGAGACGGGCTCGGCGACCGAGAAGATCGGCAAGCTGGTCGCGACGATCCAGACCGACACCGCGGACGCCGTCTCGGCCATCGCCGAGATCACGGCCGTCATCGAGCAGGTCAACGAGGCCCAGACCGCGATCTCCTCGGCCGTCGAGGAGCAGAGCGCGACGGCCACCGAGATGAGCCGGGGGGCGGCCACGGCGGCCGAGCGCTCCAGCCAGATCTCCCAGGTGGTCCACGGGGTCGCCGCCGGCGCGCGCGGCACCTCCGAGAGCAGCGTCCAGACCCGTGAGGTGGCCAGCGAGATCGGCGACCTCGCCGCGTCGCTCTCAAGCCTGGCCGGTCAGTTCCGCGTCTAGCCTGCCGAGCCTGCCGGTCCCAGCGCTCCGATCGGTGTCCTATCGGCGCGCTGGGACGTCGGGGCTCCGATCGGAGTCCGCGGACGGGCGGCGCCACCGGTACGGCGTCGTCGTGCTCACCTTCCGGAACCCGGACCGCTCCAGGATCGGGCGCGAGTACTCGGTCGAGTCCGAGTGCAGATATCTCGCGCCGCGCGCCACGGCGGCCCGGGCCCGCTGCGCCGTCAGGGCGCGGTAGACGCCGCGGTGCCGCCAGGGCGCCCGGGTGCACCCACCCCAGAGCCCGGCGAACTCGGTGCCGGGGACGGGCTCCAGGCGCCCGGCGCTGACGATCTCGCCCGTGGAATCCTCCGCGATCCACAGCTCAAGGTCATCCCGCTCGGTGGCCAGCCGACGGAGCAGGTCCTCGGTCATTCCGGGCATCGGCTCGCCAAACACCTCCTCCTGCAGCGCCATCCGACGTACGTCGTCCTCTGCGGTGATCCGGCGCAGCGCGACCCCTGGCGGCAGGGGCACGTCGACGGCCAGGGCGGCCGCCGCGCCGATCATCACCGACTCCGTCTCCTCGGCGACGAACCCCACGTCGGCCAGGGCCTGCGCCAGCCCGGGGGCGTGATCGTGGCCTCGGGTCTTCCATTCGACGTGCGTGACGTCGTCTTGGCCGGCGAAGTGGGCCGCGACCGCGCGCACCAGGGCCGCGATCGCCGGCCCGTCCAGCGGTGTGCCGTCGGGGGCGACCAGCGCCGCGTAGGTGATGAAGCCGCGCCCGCCGCCGTACCGGGCCGCGATCACCGGGCCGATCCGCACCCAGGAGTCGGCGCCGGGCACCTCCGCGACGTCACGCAGCTGGGCGTCGTAGGCGGCCAACAGGGCCGCATTGGTGGTCACGCCGCCTGCTCCCGCTCGTACACGGAGACCGCGGGGCCCTCGCCGGTGTAAGGCGTACGTTCCCAGCCGCCCCACCGCTCCACCAGCCGCAGCCCCGCCAGGCGCCCCATGAGGTCGAGTTCGCTGGGCCAACACAGGCGTTGGCTGATGGGGCCAAGCCGGACGCCGTCCGCGGTGATCCGCACGTGCTGTTCGTCGAGCCGCTGGGTGGCGGGGTCGTACCGGTTCACGTCGAGCACCAGGACGTCGGCGTCGACCCGCTCCGCGTCGACGTACTGGCGTCCGCGCAGCCAGGCGGACGGCACCGCCATCTCGACGACGAACCGGCCGCCGGGCTCGAGGTGCGCGGCGGCATTGCGGAAGCAGTCGACCTGCTCGTCCTGGGTGAGCAGGTTGCTCAGCGTGTTGAAGACGAGGTAGACGAGCCGGTACGTGCGGCCCGTCCGGAGCCGGCTCATGTCCCCGATCCGTACGTCGAGTGCGGTGCCACCCGGCTTCTCGCGCATCCGGGCGACCATGTGTCGGGAGAGGTCGATGCCGTCAACGGACACCCCCCGCGCGGCGAGGGGGAGGGCGCCCCGGCCGGTGCCGATCGCGAATTCGAGGGCGGCGCCGAATGTCCCGTCGCAGCGGCGGGCCGCGTCCGCGAGGAAGTCGACGGCCATGTCCTCGTCGCCGCGGGGTGCGTCGTCGTAGTGGGCCGTCACCGAGGGGCCGAAGCTGGTGGCCGGGTCGAATCCGCGCATGGTCGCGAGTGTTTCCCGGCGGGGGTGTCGACCTCAAGACAATTTCGCCGGGCTCGGCCAGGATGGCGGGCATGGAGTCCCTCACGCACCGCGAGTCCATCGAGATCGACGCCTCGCCGGAGGTCGTGTACGACCTGGTCACAGACGTGTCGCGCACCGGGCAGTGGAGTCCGGTGTGCAAGGAGAGCTGGTACAAGGACGACGGCGGCCCCCGCGTGGGAGCGGTCATCGTCGGCAAGAACGTCACTCCGCAGCGGGAGTGGCAGACCGAGTCCGACGTGGTGGCGGCGGACCGCCCCCGCGAGTTCGCGTGGGTCGTCGGCGGCAACGTCGCGCGCTGGGGCTACGACCTTGAGCCGCTCGACGACGGAAGGCGCACGTGGCTGACCGAGAGTTGGGCGGTGCTGCCCAGCGGGGTCGAGTTCTTCGCCCACAAGTACGGCGACGACGCCAACGCCCAACTTGAACAGCGCCGCGAGGCCGCGCTGAGCGGAATCCCGGCCACGCTGGCCGCGATTAAGCGGATCGCCGAGTCCGGCTGACCCGGGCGACCTGAGCCGGCGGCCGAGCCGGCCGCGGCGGGGTCAGGGCGTACGACGTGCGGGGCGGCACACCCCGTCCGCCACGGCCGCGGCGTGTACGGCCTCCGCGACGGCCGGCGCCACCCGGTGGTCGAAGGCGATCGGCACGATGTAGCGGGGGTGCAGCTCGTCGCCGACCACGTCCGCGATGGCGCGCGCGGCGGCGAGCTTCATGTTCTCGGTGATCCTCGTGGCGCCCGCGTCCAGCGCCCCGCGGAAGATGCCGGGGAAGGCGAGCACGTTGTTGATCTGGTTCGGGAAATCGCTACGGCCCGTGGCGATCACGGCGGCGATGTCTTGAATGAGTTCGGGCCGGATCTCTGGGTCGGGGTTGGCCATGGCGAACACCAGCGGGTCCTTCGTCATCGACTTGACGTCGTCGACGGTGAGCAGGTCCGGCCCGGACAGCCCGACGAACACGTCCGCCCCCCGGATCACGTCGGTGATCGTGCCGGCCAGCTTCTCGGGGTTGGTGTTCTCCGCGAACCACTGCTTGCTGGCGTTGAGGTCCTCGCGGCCGGTGTGCACGGCGCCCCGCCGGTCGACGCCGATGATGTTGTCCACGCCCGCCGCCATGAGCATCTTGCTCACCGCGACGCCGGCGGCGCCGACGCCGGCCACCACGATCTTGAGGTTGCCGTGCTGCTTGCCGACGATCTTGAGAGCGTTCTCCAGGCCCGCGACGGTCACGATCGCCGTGCCGTGCTGGTCGTCGTGGAACACGGGGATGTCGAGCGCCTCCACCAGGCGCGCCTCGATGTCGAACGCCCCTGGGGCGGCGATGTCTTCGAGGTTGATCCCGCCGAAGGTGGGCGCGAGCGCGGTGACGATCGAGACGATCTCGTCGGGGTCCTTGGTGTCCAGGCAGATGGGGAAGGCGTCGACGCCGCCGAACCGCTTGAACAGCTGGGCCTTGCCCTCCATCACCGGCATCGCGGCGTGCGGCCCGATGTCGCCGAGCCCGAGCACCGCCGTACCGTCCGACACCACCGCCACGGTGTTCTTGCGGATCGTGTATTCGTGCGAGAGCTCCCGGTCCGCCGCGATCGCCGAGCAGACCCGGGCCACGCCGGGGGAGTACGCCATCGCCAGGTCGTCCATGCCCCGGATCTCGACGGAGGAGTCGACCTGGATCTTGCCGGAGGTGTGCAGCGCGAACGTGCGGTCCTCCCACTCCAGGACCTCCGCGCCCTCGACACCCTCGACGGCCGCCAGGACTTCCTGCTGGTGAGCTTCGCTCTCGCAGTAGACGATGACGTCCTCGGTCAGGTACGCCGTCTTGAGCTCGAAGCCCTCCAAGGCGTTGATGTTGCCGCCGGCCTCGCCGATGGCCACGGCGAGGTGGCCGAGGGTTCCCGGTCGGTCCGCGAGGCGGACGCGGATGCGGATGGAGTAGGCGGGGGAGGGCGACTTCGCTGACATGACAGCGAAAATATCCCAGGCGGTCAGGCTCGTGAGCAGCGGGTCGATGCGCTGTGGCCGGCTCCTGCCGAGTGGCCCGGCCGGTGCCGGGCGCCGGGCAGCGTGGCGCGATCAGGGAGGTGCTGGGTGGAGATCGTGCTGGTGGGCCGCGAGCCGGAGCTGACGGCCGCGTGGGAGCGGACGTGCGGCGACATGGTGGGCGTGACCGTCACGACGGCGGACATCCTGGCGGTGGCCTGCGATGCGGTCGTCTCGCCCGCCAACTCGTTCGGCTTCATGGGCGGCGGGATCGACCTGGCGTACGCGCGGGGCTTCGGCGCCGGCCTGGAGCGGCGCGTCCGGACGGGCATAGCGGCCCGCTGGGGCGGTGAGCTGCCGGTCGGCTGCGCCGAGATCGCCGCCACGTCCGACGTACCGGGGCACGGCCCGATCCCGTGGCTCCTCGTCGCGCCCACGATGCGGGTGCCGGGCCGGATCGACGGCACCGTCAACGCCTACCTCGCCGCCCGCGCGGCGCTGCGGCTCGTTGCGTACGGCGTGTTCCCGGCGGACTCGGAGGGTTACGGCGAGTGGGCCCGCCGGCCGGTGCGCGACGCCATACGGCGCCTCGCCCTACCCGGGCTCGGCACCGGCACCGGCCGGATGGCCCCGGAGGCGTGCGCGCGGCAGGTCCGGGCGGCGATCGAGGAGGTGCGGTACGGCGCGGGCGAGCCGCCTCCCGACATGGCCGCGGCGATGGCCCGGCACCGGAACCTCGCGCGCGGCTGACGCCAGCGATGAGACGGCGCGCTGCGCCCTGCGTCCTTGTGACGCTGCGGACTTGGCGACACCGTGGCGGCGGCTATCACACCGGTTGCGGCGACTCCACCGGCGGTGCTGGGAAGCACAGGGTCACGGCCAGGCCCGGGGCGGCGTCGGACATGGTGATCGTCCCGCCGTTGCGGCGGCAGAGCTCGCGGGCGATCGCGAGCCCCAGCCCAGAGCCGCCCCCGTCGCGCGCGCGAGCCTCGTCGAGCCGGGTGAACCGCTCGAAGACCCGCTCGCGTTCCGCCACAGGGATCCCGTCGCCGTCGTCCCGGATCGTCAGAGCGCGTCCCCCGACGTCCACGCGCACCTGGGTGCGGGCATGGCGTACGGCGTTGTCCAGCACGTTCCTCCCAATTCGAAGGACGTCGCCGCGCTCGGCGTACCACTGCGTCGCCGGGGAGGCACCCACGAGGACTGGAACGCGGGCGTCGGCGTACCGGTCCACCAGTTCCGCGGCGAACGTCGCCACGTCGATCGTCTCCGGCCGCAGCTCGCGGGCCCCGTCCGTCGCCCGGGCGAGCGTCAGCAGGTCCTCCACCAGCCCCGCGAGCCGGTCGATCTCGGGGAGGAGGTCGTCCGCCAGGTCTGCTGCATCCCCGACGCGGCGGGCAACCTCGACCTGGGTCCGCAGCGTCGCCAAGGGGCTCCGCAACTCGTGGGCGGCGTCGGCAACAAAGGCCCGCTGGCTCACCTGGGCCTGATCCAGCCTCGCCAACATCTCGTTGAGGGTGATGGCCAGCGCCCGGATCTCGTCGCCGGCCGGTGGCACGGGCAGGCGATGCCCCGGCCGGCCGTCGCCCCGGATCCGTTCGGCGCCCGAGCGCAGTGCTTCTACGGGGGCCAGCGCGGAGCCGATGACCCGCCACGCGATGGCCGCCAGCATGGCTAGGAGCAGGGGAAACGCGACGGCCATGCCGAGCCGCAGCATCTGCAGCGTGCCTTCGGTGTCCTGCGTCGGCACGGCCGCCACGACGCTGACGCGCTGACTGCCCAGCGCGGGGGTGACCAAGTCGGCCGGGACGGCGACCACGACGAGTTCGCCGGACAGGCCCGAACGGTGGCCTGGCGCAGCGACCGCCGCGCCGCCGAGCGCGCGGTTCAGATCGCCAACGTCGAGCAGCGGGGTGAGTCGATCGGCACCGAACGACGCCGCCAGCACCCGGTGAGCGGGGTCCAGCACTTGGACGGCGATCGCGCCGGTGACCGGCACCGGGTCCGGAAGCCGCCCCGCCTCGACGAGCACCGCCACGTCCCGGGCCGAGGTCCGCGCCCGCCCGGTCGTGGCGTCGGCCCCGAGGCGGGCCACGGCGCCGTACAGCAGGAGCCCGAAGGCGAGCAGTGCCGTCGCCACGCCGCAAACGCCGATGACCATCAAACGAGACCGCAGCGACAACCGCGCCCAGGCGGTGGTTGCCGGGGCAGGACCGGGGCCGACGGGGCCGCGTTGGCCGCGGTCTTTGCGGCCGTCGCGGCTCATGCGGCGATCCGGTAGCCCACGCCGCGCACCGTCTCGATCGTCGCCGCGCCGAGCTTGCGGCGCAGGTGGCGGACGTAGACCTCGACGATGTTGGGGTGGATGTCGTCCGAGTTGCTCCAGACCCGGTCGAGGAGGTGCTCCTTGGCTGCCGGGGCGGGGTGCGCCCGCATGATCTCCTCCAGCACCGCGAACTCGCGCCGGGCCAGGCCGATAGGTGTCCCGTCGAGCGTCACCTGCCGGGCGGCCGGGTCGAGGCTGAGTGCCCCCACCGTCAGGAGCGCTGGCCGCGGCACGGGGTCGCGACGCAGCAGCACGCGTAGCCGCGCCAACAGCACGACGAAGCTGAACGGCTTGGTGAGGTAATCGTCGGCGCCGTAGTCGAGGGCGTCGGCCAGGTCGTATTCGCCGTCCTTGGCCGACAGCATCAGCACCGGGACCCAGTTGCCCTCCTCGCGCAGGGTCCGCAGCACGGCATACCCCGACAAGCCGGGCAGCATGATGTCGAGGATCACCGCGTCGTAGCCGCCGAAGCGGGCCGCGCCCAACCCAGCCGTTCCGTCACGGACGACATCGACGGCAAATCCCTCCGCCTCCAGGCCGCGGCGGAGCGCCTTGCCCATGCCGGGCTCGTCCTCGACCACGAGCAGTCGCACAGGATCACCCTGACACACCAGCCGACCCGGCCCGCGGTGGGCGGGGATGACCCGGAAGCCGTCGGCTTCAGCGTCCGTTCAGCGACTTTCAGGAGCACTTCAGCCGGGGTGGGTGAGGATGGGTCCATGAGCGCAGCCTTCTTCGCCGACCGACCGAATCGCCGCTGGCTCGTCCCCGGCGTCGTCGCCGCCGTGATCGCGGGCGGGGCGGCGGTGGTCGCCCGCCCGGCCGTCGCTGAGGCGGGCCTGCCCGACCGAACGGCCGCGGACCTCATCGCCGACGTCCAGAAGACTCAGGTCACCAGCTTCTCCGGGACCGTCGTGCAATCCGCCGACCTGGGCCTTCCGGCTCTGCCGACCAAGGCCGCCGCGGGGGACCTCGCCTCCACGGAGGGCCTCCTGGCGCTCGGCACCGGATCGCATACCTGGCGGGTCTGGTCGGCAGGGCCGACCGCGAGCCGGCTGGCGCTCGTGACCGAACTGGGCGAGAGCGACGTCATCCGCAACGGCCCTGACGTGTGGCTGTGGTCCAGCAGGGACAAGAAGGCCGTGCACTACCGGCTGCCCGCGGAGGCGACTGCCAAGAGCCACCCCACACCGCCCGCCCTTCCGTCGGGCGTGACGATGCCCGCGACGCCCGACGAGGCGGCCAAGCTGGCCTTGGCGAAGCTCGACCCGTCGACCGAGGTCAGCACCGGCGGGACGGCCACGGTCGCGGGTCGCTCGGCGTACGAACTCGTCCTCACCCCTCGCGATCGCGCGGCATTGGTCAGCAGCGTGCACATCGCCATCGACGGCGAGAAGCGCGTCCCGCTGCGCGTGCAGGTCTTCGGCAGCAAGGCCGCCAACCCCAGCAAGGCCGCCATCGACGTGGGCTTCACGGCCGTCGACTTCGGCACGCCGGACGCGCGGCAGTTCACGTTTACGCCACCGCCGGACACCACCGTGACTGAGGCCAGCCTGGAGCAAGCCGCGCAGCATCCCGACGGCGCCGCGAAGCGTGCCCCCGCGGCGACCAACTCTGCCTCTGCCAACCCCGCGGCCGCCCGGCCACGGATCGTCGGCACCGGCTGGACGTCGGTCGTGACGGGAACGATGCCGGCGCCAACGGCCACCGGCCAGTCCTCGGTGGGCACCCCGGACGGCAGGGGCGGCACCGGCGACAAGGGCGCGGCGGCTGATCAGCTCCAGAGCCTGATGGCCACGCTGCCCGAGGTCTCGGGGAGCTGGGGGTCGGGTCGCCTCCTCGAGACGAACCTGCTGTGCGCGGTGATCACGAGTGACGGCCGGTACGCCGTGGGCGCGGTCGCGCCGAGCAAGCTCTACGAGGCGCTGTCGAGTCGATGAGCGAACTGGCGGTCTCCACGACGGGACTGGCCAAGCGGTTCGGCGATCGCACGGTTGTCGACGACGTGCACCTGGCGGTGCCTCGAGGCGCGGTCTATGGCTTCCTCGGCCCCAACGGCTCGGGCAAGACCACCACGATCCGCATGCTGCTGGGGCTGATCCGGCCGCAGCACGGGTCGGCCGAGGTGCTCGGCGTCGACGTGCTGCGCGAGCCGACGGCGGTGCTGCATCGGGTGGGCTCTCTGGTGGAGGGCCCGGCGTTTCATCCCTATCTGTCGGGGCGGGCCAATCTGGCTCGTCTCGACGCGGCCGACGCGCGCGCCGATCGGCGCACCAGCAGGGCGCGCATCGGCGCGGCCCTGGATCGCGTGGGCCTGGCGAACGCGGCCGGCAAGCGCTATCGCGCCTACTCACTCGGGATGAAGCAGCGCCTCGCGCTCGCGGCGGGGCTGCTCGTCCCCAGGGACCTCATGATTCTCGACGAACCGACCAACGGCCTGGACCCCCAGGGCACCCGAGAGGTTCGCTCGCTGATCGCGTCGTTCGCCGCCGACGGCATCACGGTCTTCGTGTCGAGTCACCTGTTGGCGGAGATCGAGCAGGTGTGCACGCACCTCGGCATCATGCGTGCCGGCCGCCTCGTCGCCCAGGGGCCGGTGCGCGACGTGCTGCCGAGGGGGGCGTCGCAGGTCCGCGTCGACACCTCGGACCCCGGCGAGGCGGCAGCCGTGCTGCGCCGGCTGGGGGTGCAACAGGTCAGGACCTCGGCCTCCGCCGCCTCCGGCGTACCGGCCGCCGTTGCACCCGAGGCGATCGTCGCCGCGCTCGTTGCCGCCGGCGTGCCCGTCCGCGGATTCGTCGCCGCCGCGCCCAGCCTGGAGGACGTATTCGTGTCGCTGACCGGGGAGGGATTCGATGTCGACGCCTGACACGGTCGCCACAGGGGCGCCCGCCAGCGGTCGGGGGCCGGAGCGCGCGCCGACCGGGGCGGCGGTTGCCGGCACGGCGCGGCCCCGGCTGAGCCCCTGGCGTCTCCTGGGTTCCGAACTGGCCCTCATCGCAGGTCGGCGGCGCAATCAGGCCGGGCTTGCCGTGCTGGCGTCGGTGCCGATCATCATGGCGATCGCGGTCAAGGTGAGCCAACCCCGGGCGGGCCGTGGCCCCGATTTCCTCTCCTCGATCACGGCCAACGGCCTGTTCGTCGCGTTCGCCGCGCTCACGGTCGAGATGACGATGTTCCTTCCGCTGGCCATCGCCATGGTCTCCGGCGACTCGGTTGCCGGCGAGGCCAACATCGGCACCCTGCGGTACCTCCTGACGGTGCCGGTGGGGCGGACCCGGCTGCTGGTGGTGAAGTACCTGTCGCTGGTGGTCGCCGCCGTCTGGGCCGTGACGCTCGTCGCCGTCGTGGGCGCCATCGTCGGCATCGTCATGTTCGGGACGGGTCCGCTGACGAGCCTGTCGGGCAGCCAGCTGCCGTTCTCGACGGCCGTGGTCAGGCTGATCCTGGTGGTGCTCTATCTGGGCGCCGGGCTCGCCGCGCTGGCGGCCGTCGGCCTGTTCATCTCGACCCTCACCGAGCAGCCGATGGCCGCCGCGGTGGCCCTGATGATCGTCACGATCGTGTCGTGGATCCTTGATGCGATCCCGCAGGTCGACTGGCTTGCGCCATACCTGATCGTGCATGAATGGCTCGCGTTCGGCGACCTGCTCCGGGACCCGATCGCGACCGAGGCCATCGGGCGTGGCCTGCTCGTCGACCTCTGCTATGCCATCTTCTTCTGGGCGCTCGCGTGGGCCCGGTTCGCCGGGAAGGACATCACGAGCTGAGGGCGCGCTCCAGGTCGGCGCGGAGGTCCTCATACGACTCCAGGCCGATCGAGAGCCGCAGCACGTCCTGGCCCGGCTTGGCCTCCGCCGCGACCGGACGGTGGGTGAGCGCGGCCGGGTGCTGGATGAGCGAGTCCACCCCGCCCAGCGACACGGCGTGCGTGAAGACCCGGACCCGCTCGACGACGGCGCTGGCCCGCCGGAAACCCTCTTCCGGACCGCCCGCCAGTTGGACGGCGATCATCGCCCCGGGCCCCCGCATCTGCCCCTCGGAGCCGACCAGCCCGTGCGGGTCGCAGCCGGGCAGGCCGGGGTGGCGGACCCCGGCCACGTGCGGGGCGTCCGTCGCCAGCCAGTCGACCAGCCGGGCGGCGGTCTCCTGCTGCACCCGGACGCGGATCGGCAGCGTCTGCAGGCCGCGGTGCAGGAGGTACGCCGAGAGCGGGTGCAGCAGCCCGCCGGTGACGGCGCGGACCCGGCGCAGCGCCGCGGCCCAGGTGTCGTCGCACGCCACCACGCCGGCGACCACGTCGCCGTGACCGCCGAGGTATTTCGTGCCGCTGTGCAGCACCAGCGTCGCGCCGTGCGCCGCCGGGTTCTGCAGCACCGGGGTGGCGAACGTGTTGTCCACCAGCACGGGCACCTCGCCCGCACCCGCCGTACCCTTTCCATTCGCGCGGCCGCCCGCCGCCGCGACGACCGCGGCGATGTCGACCAGATCCAGCGTGGGGTTGCCCGGCGTCTCCAGGATCACCAGACAGGTGTCCGGCCGGATCGCGGCGGCCACGCCGTCCGGCGTACAGAACGTCGTCTCCGTTCCCAGCAGCCCCGTGGCGAGCACGTGGTCGGTGCCGCCGTACAGCGGCCGGACCGCCACGACGTGCGCCCCGCGCCCAGCGGCCGAGCCCTGCTCCCGGGCGGCGAGGATGGCCGCGGCGACGGCGGCCATGCCGGAGGCGAACGCGACCGCCTGGGCCGTCCCCTCCAGCGCGGCCAACGCGGTCTCGAAGCGGGCGACGCCGGGATTCCAGAGGCGCTGATAGATGAGCCCGCCGGACTCCGGCCCCGGGTCGGGCACGCGACCCGAGGCGAGCAGGTCGTACGCCGCGCCACCGGCGGCGACCGACGGCACCGGGTAGGTGCTGGATAGGTCGATGGGCGGCACGTGGAGCCCCAGGGTCACCAGGTCTGCACGGCCGGCGTGCACGGCTAGGGTCTCCAGCCTCATGACGTCGTCCATGCTCGCCACTGTCCAGGGCGCGCCGACGAGCGGCAACCGGATTGGCCAGATCCGTCCCGGTGAGTTCGGTCGCCCCGCCGCCGCCGGCTGGGCCGCCGGGCTTACTCCGGCGGCGCGGCGGGCTTGGGGATGGCGGACAGATCGTACGGCGTGCGCTGGTAGACGTAGTAGTTCAGCCAGTTCGAGTAGAGCAGGAACGCGTGGCTGCGCCATGTGACCAGGGGCTTTTGGGTGGGGTCGTCGCCCGGGAAGTAGTTGACCGGCACCTTGATGGGCAGCCCGCGGGCCACGTCGCGGTCGTACTCGGCCTGCAAGGTGCGCCGCTCGTACTCCGGGTGACCGGTCACGAAGAGCTGCCGCTGGTCGCGACTCGTGGCCAGGTAGACGCCGGCCACGTCGGACTCCGCGATCAGCTCCAGCCCGTCCGCGGCGAGGATCGCCTCCCGCCCGACGCCCGTGTGGCGCGAATGCGGCGCGGGGAAGACCTCGTCGAAGCCCCGCACGATGTGTGCGTGCCGCTCCAGGACCCGGTGCTCGAAGACGCCGAACATCTTCTCCGCCAGCTCGAACTTGGGCACGCCGAAGTGGTGGTAAAGCCCGGCCTGGGCGCCCCAGCAGGTGTGCAGCGTGGAGAACACGTGCTCCTTGGACCACTCCATGATGTCGACGAGCTCGGGCCAGTAGTCGACGTCCTCGAACGGCATCAGCTCGACGGGGGCGCCGGTGATGATGAGGCCGTCGAACTTGTCGTCGCGCACCCGGTCGAACGTCGTATAGAACGCCTCGAGGTGCTCGCTCGAGGTGTGCGTCGACTCCCGCGAGCGCATCCGCACGAGCGTGAATTCCACCTGCAGCGGCGAGTTGCTCAGCAGCCGCAACACCTGTGTCTCGGTGTCCACCTTCGTGGGCATGAGGTTGACCATGGCGATCCGCAGCGGGCGAATGTCCTGGTGGCCGGCGCGGTCCTCCGACATGAGGAACACGTTCTCCGCGTTCAGCGTGGCGCGTGCGGGCAGATCGCGGGGAATCTTGACGGGCACCTGGTCCCTCCTCCGGCCGGCGGTGCGCCGCTCGCGTGCGGGAGCGGCAGTGCGGGAGACGAGGGTACGGCGTGCGGGGCTGGCCGCGCAGAGGCGTATCTCACCGTGGGCAGCTAGCATCGGAGCGTCTCCCTGGAGCGCCCGCGGGATATCCGTTGCGCGGGCCGGCGAGTCGTGTCCGGCAAGGGCACGAACACCGGCGACCGCAGCCGTCCGAGCGAGGGAGAGCCATGGGAAAGCACTACAGCGAGGCGTCGGAACGCACCGCCAAATGCCTCTTCTGGCTCGGGGTCGTCGCCATGCTGGCCGCGATCATGCTCGGGGTAGCCACGCGCAGCGTCGGCGCCTGGGTGGTGCTCTTCGCGATCGGGCTCCTCGGGCTCGCGGTCGCCGTCTGGAATCGCCCACGGCTCGCCCCGCCGGCGGGGGCGTCGTCAGCAGCCACTATCGCCCCATCGGCGGCCGCAGCCGCCCCCGCCCCGACGGTCAGCCAGGCGCCGGTGTCGCGCCCGGTGGCGGCGCCGAAGTAGCCGTCGCGGTCGCCGTGGCGTTGCGCAGCTCACGGCGTACGTCGCGCACGAAGACCGCCAGCGCACCGGCGAGCGCGACGGCGTAGGCCGTCAGGGCGACCTGTAGCGGGAAGACCGCGGCGGACCAAGCCGGCATGCCCCCCACGCCGTACTGCCAAGACAGCGCCAGCGCCGACGCCCCCACCATGAGGACGCCCGGTGCCGCGGTCGCGCGGTCCCGGCGGCACACCCACAACAGACCGATAAGGCCCAGCAGCACCGCAGTCACCGTCGCGGCGCGCCACTCGCTGCCGGCGTCGGCCTCGGCGTAGATGTCGTGCCAGCAGGCCCAGAACAGGCAGGTGAGCACGAGGCCCGCGGCGACCAGGAGGGCTGACTTCGCCGCCGGGGCCAAGGTGGAGATCGCCCTGACGCGTTCCCGTGCCGCGCCGCGCAGGACGTCGCCGACGAGTCTGGGGGACAGGGGCAATTCGCGCAGCAGGTCGAGGTATTCGGCGCCGTAGCGGTGCCGCCATTTCGCCGGGTAGAGCGCCAGGAGGAGGCGTCTCATGTCGCACCTCCCGGCAGGGCTAGGCCGTGCGCTGCTCGGCCGGGACGCGACGTACGCCGTGCGGGGCCGGCGCCCGCGGCTCGGCGGGTCGGCGCTCGGCCGCCGCGTTCGTCCAGGGCGGCCACGAGGAGCCGCCAGGCCGCTTCGTGCTCGGCGGCGACGGTGCGCCCGGCCGGGGTCAGCTCGTACGGGCGGCGCCGGCCCTGCGGGGGCAGCGGCGCGATCAGGCCCTGCTCTTCCAGCGCCGTGAGCGCGCCGTAGAGGGTCCCGGGCCCCATCGTCACGCCGCAGAGCGCGGCGACATCCTCGATGATCGCGTAGCCGTGCTTGGGGCCGCCGGACAGCGAGGTCAGGACCAGCGCTCGGGGGCCGCCGAAGGTGGTGGGGTCGGCCATGCGTGTCCCTCTCTGTGCGGCTCCGCTGACGGCAACTACTACGTCCCACGATACATCGGGAGGCGTATCAGCGACAGGGGCCGGAGCTCACCTTCCGGGTCTGGTCACGACGCTCCAGCAGCACCAGCACCTCGGCGTGGTCGGTGTGCGGGAACATGTCGAAGAGCCGGGCGCGGGTCGGTCGGAGCGACGGCATCCGCGCCAGGTCGGCCGCGAGAGTGACCGGGTTGCAGCTGGAGTAGACGACGGTCGCCACGTCGCTGTCCTCGAGCCAGGCCGCCAGGCGGGGGCCGATGCCGCGCCGGGGCGGATTGACGATCACCATGTCCGGGTGTCGGCGAAGCGCCTCGGCGTACGCCGTCGCGTCGCCCGGCACGAACCGCGCGGCCAGGCCGGCGCTGTGGGCGGCGGCCGTTGCCCCGGCCACGGCCGCCTCGGCGGCCTCGACGCCGGTGATGTGGGTAGGCGCGTCCGGGGCGGCCCCGCCCAGCGCCCGCGCCGCGTGCAGGGCGAATCCGCCCACGCCGCAATACAGGTCGAGGACCGACTGGGGCGCGGCGGAGGCGATCCAGTCAGCGGCCTGCCGATAGAGCGCCCCCGCGACCTGCGTGTTGGTCTGTAGGAACGCCCCCGGGTGCAGGTGCAGCGTGACGTCCCCGACCCGCATCGGGAGGGTGTGTTCGTCGGTCAGTATCACGTCCGGACCCGGGCCCTCCGCCAATGCCGCGTGGGCCGGGAGCAGGTTGGCGGACACGACGTGCGGGGCGCGGAGGCCGGCGGCGACCAGGTCCGCGGCCAGGTCGGGCAGCCCCCGCCGGATCTTGCCGAGCTGGCCCTCGGAGCGCAGCACGAAGCGGATCATCGCCTCGGCGCCCTCGGGTCGTGCCGAACCGGCCGTGATGCCAGCGCCATTCGAGTCGTCGGGGGTCTCGCGGGTGCCCTGCGTGTCGGAGGGCGGCGTCTCGATGACCTGGATGCCCTTGAGTTCCCCGGTGCGGGCCGCCACGTCGTACGGCCGCAGGCCCAGCCGCGCGATGAAGCCCGCGAGGACCGGCAGGGCTGCGGCTGCGTACGGCCCGACGATGCCGCAGCCGCGCAGGTCCACACCCGACCCGTCCGCGGCGAGGATCCCGAGCGTGGGGGATTGCGGCGTGCCGGCGACGACCATCTTGGCCTTGGCGCGGAAGCGGTCCTCCGCCGAGGCGCACGGGGCCGACCAGGCCAGATCCGCGTGCTCGCCGAGAAGCCGCCGCGCGGCGGCGTCCTTGGCGGCCAGCTGCGCGGCGTACGGCGTCGCGAGCCGGACACAGGAACCACAGGCGCCCGCCTCGAAGTACCCACACCGCACGACCCGATTCTGCCGCCCGCTGCGATCGGCCGCCGCATCGCTTATTCAACCTTTTGGTTGAAAACCGTCAAGGACGGGGGCTAGCGTCTTAATCAACCACTTGGTTGAGAAAGGATCGCATGGACGATCAGCTGTCGAAGGCGTTCGCCGCCCTCGCCGACCCGACGCGCCGAGACCTCGTCGCGCGGCTCGCGATCGGCGACGCGACCCCCTCGGAGCTGGCCGCCCCCTACGACATGACCCTGCAGGCGGTCAGCAAGCACCTCAAGGTGCTCGAGGCCGCCGGGCTCGTCTCGCGCACCCGCGAGGCGCAACGCCGTCCCGTGCATCTGGAGGCGGCGGCACTGCGCGCCATGACCGAATGGATCGATCGCTACCAGCGCCGGGCGGAGGAGCGGTACGGCCGCCTGGCGGCGGTGCTCGCCCAGCTCGGCGACGAGTGACGCGGTCACCCGACGTACGACCCGCTTGTCCCGACCCATGTTCACCCCACGGAGCAAGGAGAGCAGCCATGACCACGACCCAGCACCTGACCGCCGCCCGGATCGAGGCCGACGCGCAGGTTCCCCTGATCCGCATGACCCGGGATTTCCAGGCCACGCCCGCCCAGCTGTTCCGGGCGCACACCGATCCCGAGATCTACGCCCGCTGGGTCGGCCCGGCCGACATCGGCACCCGCATCGAGCACTGGGACGCCCGCACCGGCGGGAGCTGGCGCTTCGTCAACCACCGGGGCGAGGGGGATGCGCTGGAGGAGTACGGCTTTCACGGTTGCTTCCACGAGGTCCGGCCGGATCGCATCGTCCAGACCTTCACCTGGGAGGGCCAGCCGGACGGCGTGTCCCTGGAGACCCTGACGTTCGAGGACCTCGGCGACGGCTGGACGCGCCTGCACGCCCAGTCCCTCGTCGACTCCTTCGAGGGCCGCGACGCCTGGCTGGACAGCGGGATGGAGACCGGCGTCAATGACGGGTACGCCAAGCTCGACGCCCTGCTCCCGACGCTGCTCGCCGAGGGGAGCCCGGCGTGACCGCGCTGCCGCAGCAGGCCATCCCCGACAAGTTCCGCACGGTCGCCGCCGGATTCACCGCGCGGGTGGACGCCGTGACCGACTGGGACGCCCCCACGCCGGTCAAGGAGTGGGTCGCGCGGGACGTGGTGGCCCACCTCACCTGGATCAAGGACGTGCTCGGTGACTGCGTCGACCTGGGCGAGATCCCCTCGGCCGCAAGTGATCCGGTCGCCAGCTGGGCGGCGCTCGCGGGCGCCATCCAGGGCCTGCTCGACGACCCCGCGACGATGGCGATCATCCATCGGCACGCGCACACCGGCGAGAACCCGGTGCCCGTGCTCATCGACCGGATCTACACCGGGGACGTCTTCTTCCACACCTGGGACCTGGCCCGCTCCAACGGCCTGGATGACCGGCTCGACCCGGCGTACGTCCATGAGGCGCTCGTCGGCATGACCGCGGCAGAGGAGGTCCTGCGGCCCTCGGGGCAGTTCGGGGAGCGCCAGCCCGTGCCCGACGACGCGACCGAACAGGACCGGCTGTTCGCCTTCCTCGGCCGCGATCCGTCCTGGCGCCGCTGAGTCGGCGTCAGCCGCCGCCGGCCTGGGCGCGGGTAGCCTCGGGGCAGGGCCGGGCTCACCCGCGGGAGGTGCGCGATGACGACGTACGACGTCCTCATCGTCGACGACGAGGAGGAGCTGGCCCGCAGCACGGTGGACTATCTGGCGGCGTTCGGCCTCGCCGCGACCTGGGCCGGCTCAGCCGAGGACGCCCTGGGGCGCCTGCGCCGCGACGACGCGCGGCTCATCCTGCTCGACGTCAACCTCCCCGGTCTGACCGGGTTCGACCTGTGCCGGCGGCTGCGCACCGACGCGGGCACCGCGCAGACCCCGATCGTCTTCCTCTCGGCGCGGCGCAGCGACGACGACGAGATCCTCGCGCTGAGCCTCGGCGGGGACGACTACCTGCGCAAACCGTTCTCGCTGTCGGTGCTGCTGGCGAAGGTCCGCCGCATCCTGACCCGCCTCGACGACGCGGGGGCCGCGCCGACGGGGTACGACGACGGCCACCTGCGCTGGGACCCCGCCGCGGACCGCTTCTGGGTCGGGGGCTGCGAGCTGGTGCTGCCGGCCATGGAGCATCGGCTGCTGCGCTACTGCCTGGAACACCGCGGCAAGGTGCTGACCAAGCGGGACCTCTTCGTCGGGGTCTGGGGGGACGCCATCACCGGCGAGGGCACCCTGACTGTGCACGTCCGGCGCCTGCGGACCCGCATCGAACCCGACCCCGAGCATCCCACCTACCTGCGCACGGTCTGGGGTCGCGGCTATCTCTTCGAGGGGCCGGGCGGGTGAGGGGGGAACGCGCCGGCGCGGTGGGCCAGATCGACGGCGTACGACGGGCCGGGGGCGCGCGGGTTGTCGGGGTGCGGCCCGATTCGCGCCAGCGGCTGCGCACGTGGCCGATGCTGCTCGGCCTCTGGGTGCTGGCCGCCCTCGCGGTCGGCGTGCTCATGTGGACCGTGACGCGGCCCCTGCCGGCGGTGGACGTGGCCGCCGCGAACGATCTCGCCCGCACGGCCGAGCGCAGCTGGGGCAGGCTCGACACCGCGGCCCTGGACGGGGTGGGCGTGGACTACACGGTGGTGGATCGGGCCGGGAACGTCCTGGCCGCCCGCGGCGCCCCGGTCACCGATCAGTTCGCCGCGGCGCGCGCCCGGGCGGTGTCGCTCGACGTGAACCGGGGCGACCAGACCCTGGGCCGCGTCTACGTCGCCGACCCGAGCACGGCCGCCGCGGCCGACCGGCTGGGATTCGTCGCGCGGGTGGCCGCCTTGGCGATCGGTGCGATCGCCGCGGTCGGGACTGCCTGGCTGCTCTGGCTGCGCCGTCGGGTGGTGGCGCCGTTCGGGCGCTTGCAGGAGTTTGCGGCCGACATCGCGGCCGGTCGCCTCGATGCGCCGCTGCGGATGGACCGGTCGCATCTCTTCGGGGCCTTCACCGAGAGCTTCGACCTGCTGCGGGCCCAGCTCACGCGGGCCCGCGAGGCCGAGCGGGCGGCGAACGAGAGCAAGCGGACCCTCGTCAGCCAGCTCGGCCACGACATCCGCACCCCGCTGGCGAGCCTGGGCGCCACCGCCGAGCTGCTCGCGGTGGGGGAGTCTGATCCGGTGCGCCGGGAGCGCCTCGCCGTGGTCCTGGCCAAGGTGGGCCAGATCGACGCGCTGGTCGACGAGCTCTTCGACGCGAACGCCGAGCAGCTCCAGGCCCTCCCGGTCGCGCCGGTGCCCGTCGGCACCCCGGAGCTGAGGGAGCTCATCCACCGCGCCGACGCCACGGGGATGGTGGCCGCGATCGACCTCCCGGACGCGCTCGTCGAGGTCGACCCGCGCCGGGCGCAGCAGGTCTTCGACAACGTCCTGGGCAACGCGGCGAAGTACGGCGCCCCGCCCGTCACGGTCACCGGGGTGGTCGAAGCCGGCCTGTACGCCGTGACGATCCGCGACCGCGGCCCCGGCGTACCGCCTGACGAACTGCCCCGGCTGACGGCTCAGCGATTCCGCGGGAGCAACGCCGCCGACGCGCCGGGTTTCGGTCTGGGCCTGTTCACCTCGGCCTGGCTCATGGAGCGGATGGGTGGTTCGCTGACCTGCCACAACGCCACGGACGGCTTCGCGGCCGTGCTGGAATTCCGGTTGGCGTGAACCGGTGAACCGGTGAGCCGGCGAGCCGCTTGGGGGCGGGTACCGCGACCATCGCGAAATGGGCCGATGAGCCCCGCAATGTCCTGCGCGTCGACCCATATCGCGAGGGTGGCGACCCTGGGCAGGGAGCGGCCAGGCGGACTTAGGAGAGATGTAGGGAACTCGCAAGGACTGCGTCAGGGCCGCTTCCTACCGTGAGGACATGAGCAGCACGCAGACGCAGGCCGACACACCCGGGCGCGCAGCGGCGACGCGGCGCGAGTTGGTGATCGAGGCCATGCGCCTCTCGAAGACGTTCTCGCACGGGGGCGTACAGCAGCACGTCCTACGCAACCTCGACCTGGAGATCCGCGCCGGCGACTTCACCGTCATCATGGGCCCCTCGGGCGCGGGCAAGTCCACGCTCCTCTACGCCCTCTCCGGCATGGACGCCCCGACGCTGGGCACCATCACCTTCGACGGCGAGGACATCTCGCGGTACTCCCCGGACCGCCTCGCCGTCTTCCGGCGGCGTCGGTGCGGGTTCGTCTTCCAGCAGATCCACCTGCTCGATGCCCTGTCCCTCCAGGACAACGTGCTGGCGGTGGGGCTGCTGACGGGACGGCGCCACGACGTACGCCGCCGGGCTGCCAACCTCTTCGACCGGGTCGGGCTGGACGAGGCGACCCGGAACAAGTTCCCCAGCATGATCTCCGGCGGCGAGGCGCAGCGGGCCGCCGTCGTGCGGGCGATGATCAACGAGCCGGCCGTGCTGTTCGCCGACGAGCCGACCGGCCAGCTCAACTCCGAGTTCGGCCAGCGGGTGCTCGACCTGCTCACGATGCTGCACCGCGACGGGCAGAGCATCGTCATGGTCACCCACGACCTGCGCTCGGCGCTGCGGGGCGACCGGATCCTCTATCTGCGCGACGGCAGCATCGTCGGCGAGCTGACGCTGCCCCGGTACGCCGCCGAGGACGCCTCCCGCCAGGACCAGCTGGCCGGCTTCCTCGCCGAGATGGGCTGGTGACCCGCCGATGGCCACCGTCCTGCTGCTCGCGCGCCGGACCGTACGGCGTCAGCGCCTCCAGCTCGTCACCACTCTGCTGCTCGTGGCCCTGGCCGCGATGATGGTCAACCTCGGCGTCATCTGCGCCACGGACTACCCGGCCGCCCAACGCGGCGTCGCCCACCGCCTCGACACCGCCGAACTGCAGGTTCACGGCACCGACCGCGCCGCCCTGGCCTCCATGGCCGGCCACCTGCGCGCGGATGAGCGCGTCGCCCGCGTCGACGAGCGTCCCTCGCGCGAGACCTGGGGGAGCATCACGTACAACGGCGGTACCACCCCCACCAACCTCGTCTTCTTCGTCCCTGACACCGCCACCGACCTCGGCCGGTCGGACATCGTCGAGCAGGCAGACCGCAGTTATCCCAACCCGGTCTGGCTGCCGTACGTCTTCAAGGTCGGCGGCGGCTACCGGCTCGGGGACGACTTCCGCGTTACCACCGCCGCGGGCGCGCGCACCTTCCAGGTCAAGGGGTTCTACGAGAACCCGTACTTCGGCATGATGACCATGGGCTTCTCCGGGCTCGGCGTCACGGCCGACCAGCTCGACGCGCTGGGCGCCGGCGCCGACCCGCTTGCTGCAGGCAGCATCCTGGAGGTCCGGCTCCCGGAGGTCGCCCAGGCGGCCGCCGTCGCGACGGCGGCGACGGACCAGGTGAAGGCCGAGTACGTCGCCCGTGGCCTGGAGCCCCCTGCCCTGTGGAGCGATCCCTACGACCTGGTCGAGGTCGCGGCCATGACCGGCCCCGGCATCTACGCCGCCAGCCTCGTCGCGTTCGCGATCCTCATCGCCCTGGTCGTGGTGGTCGTCGTCCGCTTCGTCATCCGCACCGCGGTGCTGCAGGACATGACCGGCATCGGGACGCTCGCCGCGACCGGGTGCACCGCCGCGCAGTCCCTGTGGGGGATCGCCCTGCCCATGGTCGCGACCGCGCTGGTCGGGTCCGTCGTCGGGGTGGCCACGTCGTACGCCGTGCTGCCCGGCCTCCGCGACTCCCTCATCGCCCAGACCGGAATCCGCTGGGCGCCCGGCGTCAGCGCGCTCGGGGCGGCCTCGGCGGTGCTGCTCCTCGTCGCCGTGGCGGCGGGAACGGCCCTGCTGGCGGCCCGAAAGGTCCGCCGCGTGACGCCGGTGCAGGCCGTGCGTGGCGGGGAGAGCGCGCACAGCTTCCGGCGTACGGTCTTCCCGCTCGCCACGACCCGCGGCCCCCTCGGCGCGCTGCTCGGGCTCAAGCAGGCCGTCCAGCACGCCTCGCAGAACGTCATGGTCGCCGCGGTCATCGCGCTGGTGACTTTCGCCGGGATGTTCTCGGCCGGGCTCTACACCAACGTGCTCGGCAGCCGGGATGCGTTCACGCACTTGATGATCGGCGACATGCCGCCGGTGCAGGTGCAGCTGGCCGCCGACCGGAGCAGGCCCCGGGACGCGGCGACCCGCGCGGACCTGCTGCGGCAGGTGGCGGCCACGCAGGGCGTGCGGAAGGCGTTCTATTACGACAACCGCGGGGTCTCCGCCGAGGGCGTGCCGCTCCAGCTGGCCGTCACCGAGGACTTCGCGCGGCAGGACTACAGCTCGATCTACGCCGGCCGGGAACCCCGCCACGACAACGAGATCGCCCTCGGCGGGCGGGCGGCCGAGCGGCTCGGGCGCGCCATCGGCGACACCGTCGCGGTGGAGGTGGGCGGGGCGAAGCGGTCGTTCGTCGTGACCGGCCTGCTCTCCACGATCAACTTCATGGGCATGAAGGCCGACCTGACGACCGACGGCTACCGGCGGCTCATCCCCGCCTACCAGCCCGATTACCTCAACGTCTATCTCAACCAGGGCACCTCGGTCGGCGACTTCCGGGCCGCGCTGGACCCCGCCAGCGCCCCCCAGATCGCGGCCGTCAACGACTCCGCCGAGTTCCTGGCGAGCCAGATGGACGTCTACATCGAGATGTGCGGCTACCTTGCCGTCGGCATCCTGACGGGCACCGGCGTGGTGATCGCCCTGGTGATGGGCCTGGTCACGGCCACGATGATCGTGCGTACCCGGCGCTCGCTGGGGGTGCGCAAGGCGCTGGGGTTCACGACGCGGCAACTCGTGGGGCAGACCGTCATGACCTACCTGCCCGTCGTCGTGGTCGGCGCTCTGGTCGGTGCCGCGCTCGGCCTGGTGCTCGTCGAACCGGCGCTCGTCGGGTTGCTGCGCGGCGCGGGAATCCGGACCTTGTCGATGACGCTGGAGCCGTACGTCGTGACCGCGCTCGTCCTCGGGATCGTCGGCCTCGCGGCGGCCTTGATCGTGGCGCGGGCCTCGCGGATCCGCCGGATCACGCCGTACAGCCTGTTCCAGGAGGTCTAGCCCGCTGCGGTCCGATTTATCCACAGGCCGACCGTTCGTGACCTGCCCTTTTGGTGCCATGGCACCCTTTGTGCAGGTCACGAACGGTCGCTTGGGTCACGGGATGGCGGGTGCGCCTGGGGTCACGGCTGGGTGGGCGCCGCCTCGGTTATGGCTCGGGCATGGCTGGCTCATGGCTTGGCGGGCGCCGGGGGCACCCGTAGCTCGCGGGCGGCCCGGGCTGTGCAGCACCGGGCGACACTGTGTACCACCTGGAACGTGCTACGCGGGGCGCCGAGCCGTGTCGAGTTAGCCCCCGAACTCGTTGGGAAACTCGCCACGGTGTTGCCGCCGGCTCGCCTCGTCCTACAGTGACCCTCGTGACGCAGACCACCGCAGCCAACGAGCAGACCGCGACGACCGAGGCGACCAAGGTGTTCCTCGGCGAGGCCGACATCCCGACGCATTGGTACAACATCGTCGCCGACCTGCCGACCCCGCCGGCGCCGCACCTGCACCCCGGCACCAGGGAGCCGTTGGCGCCGGAGGACATGACGGCGATCTTCCCGGTGGGGCTCATCGCGCAGGAGGCGAGCACGGAGCGCTGGATCGAGATCCCGGCGGCGGTGCAGGAGATCTATCGGTTGTGGCGGCCCTCCCCCCTGCACCGGGCGCGCCGGCTGGAGAAGGCGCTGGGCACGACGGCGCGGATCTACTACAAGTACGAGGGCGAGTCCCCGGTCGGCTCGCACAAGACGAATTCCGCGGTGCCGCAGGCGTACTACAACAAGGTCGAGGGCAAAACCCGGCTCACCACGGAGACGGGCGCCGGCCAGTGGGGCGCCGCGCTCGCCTTCGCCACCCAGGTCTTCGGGATGACCTGCGACATCTTCCAGGTGCGCAACACCTTCGAGAACAAGCCGTACCGCAGCCTGCTCATGCGGACCTTCGGGGCCACCGTCACCCCCTCTCCCTCAGACACCACGGAGGCGGGCCGGGCGCTGCAGGCCAAGTTCCCCGGCACGACCGGCTCGCTCGGCATGGCGATCTCCGAGGCCATCGAACTCGCCGTCCAGGACCCGAACGCCTCCTACGCGCTCGGCTCGGTGCTCAACCACGTGGCGCTCCACCAGACCGTCATCGGCCAGGAGGCGCTCAAGCAGCTCTCGGTCTTCGGCGAAGAGATGCCCGACTACCTGTTCGCCTGTGCCGGCGGCGGCTCCAACCTGGCGGGGCTCAGCTTCCCGTTCCTGCGGGAGAACCTTGAGGGCCGGGCGAAGGTCGACATCGTCGCGTGCGAACCGGCGGCCGCGCCGTCGCTGACCCAGGGCGAGTACCGCTACGACTTCGGTGATTCCTCGGGCATGACGCCGCTGCTGAAGATGTACACCCTCGGCAGCGACTTCGTCCCCGACCCGGTGCACGCGGGCGGCCTGCGCTACCACGGGATGGCGCCCCTGGTCAGCCACTGCTACCACGAGAAGATGATCCGCGCCGTGGCCATCAAGCAGCGGGAGGCCTTCGAGGCGGGCGTGCTCTTCGCCCGGGCCGAGGGCATCGTGCCCGCCTCGGAGTCCAACCACGCCATCGCCGGTGCGCTGCAGCAGGCCCGCGCGGCGGCGGCCGACGGCAGTTCCCCGGTGATCCTCATCGGGGTGTCCGGGTCGGGTCAGCTGGACCTGCCGGCCTACGCCGAGTACCTCAGCGGGGACATGATCGACGCCTGATCGCGAAGCGGCCGGCTGTCCCCTGACGGTGGGCGGCCCGCCTCGCGACGTGGGTCGCCTCCGGCGGGAGGTCGCCTATGAGGCACCGCGGCGGACGCGGCAGCGGGCATGCGGTACGTCGAGTGCCGGGTGCAGCCGCACCCCCTCGGCGGGCGGGCGGTGTCGCATGCCGTCATTGGTCAGGTTGACCTCGACATCGAGCACGCCTGGCGCCGAGACGTGGGCTTGGGTTTCGCCGATCCGGCGGAGCATTGCCAGGGACGCCGGGTTGTCGGCGGCCACCTCGGTCAACAGATAGGTCACGCCCGGCGGCCGGCGCTCCACCAGCAGGGGCAGCAGGGCCGACGCCACCCCCTTGCCCTGCCAGGCGTCCTTCACGGTCACGGCGACGTCGGCGGCATCGGGGAGATCGCGATACCGCACGATGCGGCCGATGGCCACGTCGAGCGGGCCGTCGGCCGTCTCCACGACCATGACGAGCGCGACATGTTCGACGCCGTCCACCTCGTCCACCAGGCGGTCCAGCATGGCGTCTGTGAGCTGCGGCACACTCGCGAGGAATCGGAGGCGGCGCGAGTGCGGCGAGAGCGCCTGGTACTCCGCCGCCAACGCGGCGCGGTCGTCCCGACGGAGCGGCCGGGTCCACGCCACGGTGCCGTCGCGCAACGTCACCTTTGCCATGTCCCGGTCGCTGAGCTGGTCTTTCGTTGCCTCGTCGATCGCTTCGTCGGACATCCGGTCTCGTTTCAAGAGTCCAGCGTGGTCGGGCTGCGTGATCGAACCCTACGGTCGAGTATCACCCTGCTGGCGACCTGAGTCCCGGTGCATCGAGGATTCGGCGCGGCCAGCGGCCTCGTGTCGCTCCGCCAGCCGGTCGAGTTGAGCGCGCTGGTGAGCGTGGCCGAACCACTCGTACCCCACGACCGTCGGCACGGTGGACGTCATCAGCACGGCCAGGCACACCGCGGGCGGCGCCCCGGCGCGGGCGAGCAGTACCGACCCGATGAGGATCGCCGCGGTGAGCGAGACCAGCACGATGTGGCGCAGGTCGGCCTCGGGCACGAAGAAGGTGTAGAGACCGTAGAGCCCGAGGTAGAAGAGGAATACCGGCCACGCGATCGCGCAGATCGAGGTGGCCGCATCGATGGTGGCCTCGCCGGACAGCACGTACCCGCCACGTGCAGCCCCGCCCCCGTCGCCGCGACGGCCGTGAGGACCACGAGGTGGACGAGGATGAAGGCCGGGAGCGCGTCGCGGCGAATCTCCAGAGCCCGCGCGAAATCGACGGTGAAGTAACTCCACCACATCCCGAACGTCAGGACGATGCCGGCGACAACGACGAGGACGGCGTCCCGTGACCAGCCGCCATGCTCTTCGACGGGCGCTGGCCAGGGCGGCGACCGTGCCGATGACGCCCCTCGCCGAGGGTGATGATCGCGAGCAGCGAATACCGTTCCGCCAGGTGATGGGGGTGCCACGGGGTGCCGTAGCGGCGCTCGAGCAGCACCGGCGTACCCACCTCCACCACCATCGCTGCCGCGGCCCCGACTACGAAGGCGGTCCAACTGGTCTGGGCGACGAGCAGGACGACCCACAGGAGCTGGACCAGGAGGATGTAGCCGGCGAACTTCAGCGCCACCGGCCGGTGCGCCGGATCCTGCGCGGCGACCCGCGCCCACTGGGCGACCATCGCGACCCGCATGACGACGTACCCCGCGACCATCAGCGCGTTGTCGGGATGCGGCTCGGTCAGGGAATGGAAGAACGGCGCCATGCCCAGCGCGAGGACCACGACCCCGATCATCTGGACCGTCGTCAGGAGGCGGTGGAGCCAGTCGTCGGGGTCGAAGGCGGAGGCGTACCAGGTGAAGTTCGTCCAGGCCCACAGGATCGCGAAGGACGCGATGAGATAACCCTTCGTGCCGGTCGCGAGGTGGCCCTGCATCACCTCGTGCGCGAACAGCCCGCCCGCCTGCCCGAACGCCACCGCGAAGGTGAGGTCGTAGAGCAGCTCCAGGGGCGTCGCCACGCGATGCCGCTCGTGCGGGTCGCGCGCGCGGGCGCGCCGCAGCCCTTCCGGGGATCGTGGGGACGTGCCGAGGCTGCTCTCACTCACAGGCGCAACTCTAGGAGCCGGCCGCCAGCAGATAGCGGACGGCGTCCGCGGCGGCGTACGAGCCGGTCGCGTTGTCCCGCAGCAGTTCCGCGACGGGAGTGAGGTCCGCGCCCGTGGTGACGAGGGCGGGTTCGGTGCGTCCGTCGCCGCGGCGTTGGGCCAGCCCGCAGGCGGCGAGGAGCGCGTTGCACAGGCAGGCGCGGCCCGCTCGGTTCGCCTCGCGGCCGCCCTTGCGCAGGTAAGCCTGTTCGGGCTCGGCCGGGCATCGGAAGTCCACCTTGCCGTCGGGTGCGAGGTACGCCGAGCGCAGGAAGCCCAGGTCGCACACGGGCCGGCGGTCCGCCGCCACGGCGGGGTCGGTCCAGGTGCCCGCCAGCTCGGCGACCCGGAACGGGAAGCCGGTCGGCGAGACCCGCCAGTCGGCGCGGACCTGCAGATCACCCCGGTCGACCTGGTCGCGGACCGCCTCCTTGAGGTGCAGCGCCAGGCCGGATTCGTCGCTGAGGGCGAAGAGCGTGCCGGCCTGGACGCCGGTGGCGCCCAGCTCGAGCGCGCGACGTACGCCCGCTGGCGACGCGCACGCCCCCGCCAGCCACACGGGGAGGCCGAGCGCGACGATCCGGCGGACGTCGACCTCGTCGCGGCTGCCGTAAACGGGCTGGCCGCGCTCGTCCATTTCGCGGGGCCCCCGCGGCGGCGCGTTGTGGCCGCCCGCCAGCGGACCCTCGACGACGAACCCGTCGGGCCGCAGCAGCGGATCGGCGGCCAGCGCCTCCGCAAGGTCCACGGACGCCACGATGGCGAGGATGTGCGGCACGGCGAGCGGTGGCGCGGCCGGGAGCGGAATGATGTCCGCGGGTTCGAAGCGGACCTGGACGTCGGCGCGGGCGCCGACCACCCGCACGTCCAGCACCGCCGGCTCGTGGCGGGCGAGGGTGCGCACCAGCTCCGGGATGTCGGCGGGACTGCCGGCACCGACGCACACGTAGTCGACCCCGGCGAGGAGCGCGCCGTAGCAGGAGGCCGGCAGCGGCAGGTCGATCTTGTGCAGGTAGTTGATGCCGACGACGCCGTCGTGGTCCTCCTTGGCGAGCCAGACCTCGACGAAGTTCGCGACCACCGTGAGTTCCTGGAGCGGCCGGGCCGAGGACAGGGTGTGCCGCAGCACGGGTCGATAGGCGGCGTCCGGGCCGATGCCGCCGGGGACGAAGTAGGTCTCCAGGACGCGGGCCGCGATCTCGGGGACGGGGAAGGCGGCCAACGCGCGGCGGACGTGGCCGCCGGGGTCGCCGTCCTGCAAGCGGCGCGCGCAGACGACGTCCAGGGCGGTGCCTGAGACGACACCGAGCTGGCCGGTGCGGGCGACGGCCTTCGCCAGTCGCCAGCCGGAGATGGTCACGCCCATGCCGCCCTGAATGATGGTCGGGGGGTTCGCGCGACGGGGCCCCGCGGTGGCGGGGGACGGGAGGGACCGTTGGTCTGGTGTGCTCATGGCGGCGCCTGTCGATCGCTGACGGCTCGCCCCGGGGCGGTAACGAGTCTTCTTCAGTCTCAGGGGCATCGGCGGATGGGTGAAGAGCGGTTGGCACGGACCTGTCCGGCTGCAATTATCACCAGGTGATAACCGAATCCGATCGTCCCTGGAAAACGATCGATCCGGGGATAGCCGCGGTGCTAAAGCCTGTCCTGCCCGCGTTGGTGGACCACACCATCGAGGACATCGCTCGGCGCTATCCCGACCTCGGCGCCGATCTGACCGGCCGATACGGCCAGGGGATGCGCGGGGGCATCCAGGATGCGCTCACCCGGTTCCTGGACCTCCTGGGCTCCGATCTCCCGGCACTCGACGATGAGCTCGCCGGAGTCTTCGCCTCGTTCGGCGCCAGGGAGGATCGGCGGGGGCGGTCCATGGCGACGCTCCTCGCGGCGTACCGGGACGGCGCCCGGGGCGCCTGGCGGCTCTTCTCTCAGGCGGCGCTCGCGCACCACGTCTCCCAGGTGACCACGGTGCGGCTCGCCGAGGCGATCTTCGTCTACATCGACGAGCTCTCCACCACCAGCGCCATGGGGTTCGCGCAGGCGCAACTCACCAGGGCGTCGCAGCGCGACCTGCTGCGTCGCGAGCTCGCGGACGCCCTCCTCGCCGGCGAGTCGGGGACCGCCGCGCCACGGGTCGCCGAGCTGGCCAGTCGCGCCGAGTGGGCCGTGCCGGCCGCTGCCGCCGTCGCGGTCTTCGTCCGGCGCGGCGAGGGGCCCGCGGCGGCGGTGCCGATTCTGCACCCGGATGTGCTGGTCACCGACCGGGGCGACGAGTGGCACGCGGTCCTGCCCGAGTGGGCGGTCGAGGCCTGCGCGCAGCGGATCGAGGAACTGCGGCCGGAGGGACCCCGCGCCTACCTGGGGACGATCCGGCCGCTCGCCGAGGCGCCGGTGTCGCTGGCGCATGCGCGGGCGGTGCGGCGGCTCGCGATCCGCGGCCTGGTCCCCGACCGCGCCGTCGTGTCCGCCACGACCCACCTGCCCTTGCTCGTGCTGCATGCGGATCGACGGCTCCTGTCGGGCCTGGTCGACAGCCAGCTCGGACCGCTGGGCGAGGTCGCGCCGGCCCGACGCGAGGTGCTGGCCGAGACCCTGCGGACCTGGCTGCTGCAGCACGGCGACCGCCTCGCGACCGGACGGGCCCTGGGCGTGCATCCGCAGACGGTCAGCTACCGACTCGCCGAACTCCGCAAGGTCTTCGGGTCGGCGCTGGAAGATCCGGACCGGCGGTTCGCCCTCACCATGGCCCTGGTCGGCCGTGGGATCGGCGGCGGAATCGGCAGGGCGGACGGCGGCGGTGGCGGCGACCCCATCCTGTGAGCCTCATCACGCGATCGCCTGACCTGCCAGTTCCCCGGTGGTCGTGGCGATTCGGGCCTGCCGGGGCGTGAAAGAATCCCAGCGTGCGCGTCTACAACTTCTCCGCCGGTCCCGCGATGCTCCCCCTGCCCGTCCTGGAGCGGGCCCAGTCCGAATTGATCGACTGGCAGGGCTCCGGGATGTCCGTGACGGAGGTGAGTCACCGGGGGAAGGCCTTCGTGGCGTGCGCGGCTCAGGCCGAACAGCTCCTGCGCACGGTGATGGGCATCGGCGACGACTACGCCGTCCTCTTCCTGCAGGGCGGAGCCAGTGGGCAGTTCGCGGCGATCCCCATGAACCTCACCGCTCCCGGCGACTCGATCGACCTCATCAACACCGGCTCGTGGTCCAAGAAGGCGCTCGCCGAGGCCAAGCGCCAGGAGATCGACGTGACGGTCGTCGCGGACGAGAAGGCGTCGAACTACACGACGACGCCGGCCGCCGGATCGTACGCCGTGAGCCCGGGCGCGACGTACCTGCACTACACCCCCAACGAGACCATCGGCGGCGTGGAATTCGGCTACGTCCCGCAGACCGGCGACGTGCCGCTGGTCGCGGACATGTCGAGCACGATCCTGTCCCGGCCGATCGACGTGGACCGGTTCGGCGTCATCTACGCGGGCGCGCAGAAGAACATGGGGCCCGCCGGCCTGTGCGTGGTCGTCGTCCGCCGCGACCTGCTCGGTCGGGCCCGGCCGAGCACGCCGTCCATCCTGGACTGGCAGCAGATGGCCGAGAACGACTCCATGCTCAACACGCCCCCGACCTTCGGGATCTACCTGCTCGGGCTGATCCTGGAGTGGATCCACGGGGACGGCGGTCTGGCCGCGATGGGCGAGCGCAACCGCGCCAAGGCGCAGGCCCTGTACGCCGCCATCGACGGCTCGGACTTCTATCGCAATCCCGTGGCGGTCGACAGCCGCTCGTGGATGAATGTGCCGTTCATCCTGGCGAACCCAGACCTCGACGGCGACTTCCTCGCGCAGGCGCAGGCGGCCGGGCTCACGAACCTCAAGGGGCACCGGTCCGTCGGCGGGATGCGCGCGAGCATCTACAACGCGATGCCCATGGAAGGTGTCCAGGCCCTCATCGACTTCATGAAGGAGTTCGAGCGCACCCGGGCCTGAGGGCGGCCCTTTCCCCAGCGCTCCCGTCGCCATGACGTACCGCATCCAGACCCTGAACGCGATCAGCCCCAGCGGACTGTCCCGCCTGCCCTCCGACACCTACGAGGTCGGCAACGCCGTCGAGGAGCCGCACGCGCTGCTGTTGCGCTCGGCCAACCTGCACGGCCAGCCCATCCCCGAGTCGGTGCTCGCGGTCGCCCGCGCCGGCGCCGGCACCAACAACATCCCGATCGCCGAGTACTCCGCCCGCGGCATCCCGGTGTTCAACACCCCCGGCGCGAATGCCAACGCGGTCAAGGAGCTCGTGCTGGCCGGGGCGCTCATGGGGGCCCGCAACCTGTTCGCCGCCGCCTCGTTCGTCCGGGACCTCGCTCCCGAGGACGGCACGATGGACGAGGCCGAGATGGACAAGGTCGTCGAGGCGAACAAGAAGAAGTACGCCGGGTGGGAGCTGCCGGGTCGCACGCTGGGCGTCGTCGGCCTCGGCGCGATCGGGGTCCAGGTCGCGAACGCCGGCCTGGCGCTGGGCATGAAGGTCGTCGGCTACGACCCCCAGATCACCGTGCGGCACGCCTGGCAGCTCTCCGCCAGCGTCGAGCGCGCCGAGTCCATCGACGACGTCTTCCGCGCGGCGGACGTGCTGACCCTGCACCTGCCGCTGATCGAGGCGACGAAGGGTCTGGTCAACACGCAGCGACTGGCGATGATGCGGCCCGGGTCCGTGCTGCTCAACTTCGCCCGCGGCGGCATCGTCGACACGGCCGCCGTGGTGGCCTCGCTCGACGCCGGCCACCTGCGCAACTACATCTGTGACTTCCCCGCGCCGGAACTCAACCGGCACCCGAAGGTGCTCGCGCTGCCGCACCTCGGCGCGTCCACGGCCGAGGCCGAGGACAACTGCGCCGCGATGGCCGCCGACGAGCTGCGCGACTTCCTGGAGAAGGGGGAGATCAGCAACAGCGTGAACTTCCCCAACGCCCGGCTGCCCCGGGCGGAGGGCACGACCCGCGTGGTCATCGCCAACAGCAACGTGCCGAACATCGTCAGCCGGGTGACGACCACGGTGGCGGATGCCGGCCTGAACATCGCCGACATGCTCAACGCCTCGCGCGGCGACCTGGCCGTGACGCTGGTCGACCTCGACAACGGCGTACCCGCCGATCTCGTCGACCGCATCCGGGCCCTCGAGGGAGTGCTCAGCGCCCGCGTGGTCTGACGCTACCCATCCAGCCGATGACTAGCCAGACTTCTGGCTAGTCATCGGCTATGTCACGAGCTAGACTCGAGCGATGCGGAGTGTTTCCCTATCCGAAGCAAAGGACAAGCTCTCGGGTCTCATCGATGACGTCGATGAGACCCACGAGATCGTGACTATCACGCGACACGGGCGCCCAGCCGCGGTGCTGATGTCGGCCGACGACCTCGAATCCCTGCACGAGACGATGTACTGGCTGAGCCGACCCGGGCTCCGAGAATCTCTCGCCGAGGCGGAGCGAGCCGTGTCCCTGGGCGAGACCATGAGCAGCGAGGAGCTGCGCAGAGACCTCGGGCTACCCGCCGCGCCCTAGCATGTCGTATCGCGTCGAGTGGACCCCGCCTGCCCGCAGGGATATGGCGAGGCTGCCCCTCAAGGTGGCCCTAGCGGTCATGACCTATGTTGACGAGCGCCTGGCGATCAATCCGGTGCGGCTGAGCAAGCGGCTGACGGGAGAGCTCTCCCAGCTGCGAGGGGCCCGAAACGGGGATTACCGGATCTTGATCGCTGTCGACGAAGCCGACGCTGTGGTGCGGATCGTGCGCGTCGACCATCGCGCTCACGCGTACCGTTAGTGGATTCTTCCGAGCGCCACCGGGCCGCCGACGTAACGGTAGGGTGTCCGAGGCACTCAGCCCACGGTGCGTAGTTTGCTGGTGAAGTGGCGCAGCACCTTGGGCTCCCAGGTGATCTCGTAGCCCTTGACCTGATCGGCGCGTTGCTTGACCTCGCTCAGCGCCTCGGCGATGACATCGAGGTGGCCCTGGGTGTATGCGCGGCGGGGGATCGCGAGTCGGGTGAACTCCAGGGGTGCTTGCTGCGGTTCACCCGTCCCGGGGTCGCGGTCCATGAGGAAGCTGCCGATGTCGCAGGACCGGATGCCGGCCTCGACGTACAGCTCGACCGCCAGCGCATGCCCCGGGAACTGGTGCCACGGGATGTGCGGCAGCAGCTTGCCCGCGTCGACGAAGACCGCGTGCCCGCCGGCGGGCCGCTGGTAGGGGACGCCGATCTCGTCGAGGCGATCGGCGAGGTAGCGGGCCTGGCCGACCCGATAGCGCAGGTAGTCCTCGTTGAGGCCCTCCTCCAGGCCCACGGCCAGGGCGGCGAGGTCGCGCCCGGACAGGCCGCCGTACGTGACGTACCCCTCCGAGGAGATGACCAGGCTCTTCACGTCCGGGACGTGCTCGCCCTCCTCGCGTACCCCGAGAAGGCCGCCCATGTTGGTGATCGCGTCCTTCTTCGCGCTCATCGTGAAGATGTCCGCGCACGCGAAGAACTCGCGGGTGATCTCGTGGGTGGTCCGCTGGGCGTAGCCGGCCTCGCGCTCCTTGATGAAGAACGCGTTCTCGGCGAACCGGGCGGCGTCGATGACGAGCGGGATCCGGTGGCGCTGCGCGACCTCGGCGGTGGCCTTCATGTTTGCCATCGAGACCGGCTGGCCGCCGACCGAGTTGTTGGTGATCGTCATGACGATGCCGGCGACGCTGTCGACGCCCAGCTCGGCGATGTGTCGCTCCAGGCCCGCGACGTCCATGTTCCCCTTGAACGGCGCATCGAGGCCGGAGTCGAGACCCTCGGGGCAGACGCAGTCGATCGGGTGGCCGCCGGCGAGGCCG
This sequence comes from Austwickia sp., assembly GCA_016699675.1. Taxonomy (NCBI): domain Bacteria; kingdom Bacillati; phylum Actinomycetota; class Actinomycetes; order Micrococcales; family Dermatophilaceae; genus Austwickia; species Austwickia sp. The sequence goes on from CP064985.1 coordinate 2,197,622, forward strand.
ACGTGGGCGCGGGTGGTGTCGAAGAAGGTGTTGGCGATGACGTGCTGGCCGGGCCGCTCGATGAGCACCGGGAACAGCACCTTCTCGGCGGCGCGGCCCTGGTGGACGGGCTGGATCCACTCGTAGTCGAAGATCGCGCGCGCGGTGTCGATGAGCTGGTAGTAGCTGCGGCCACCGGAGTACGACTCGTCGCCGCGCAGCATCGCCGCCCACTGCCCGTCGCTCATCGCGCCGGTGCCGCTGTCGGTCTGCAGGTCGATGTAGACGTCCTCGGCGCGCAGCGCGAACCCGTTGTAGTGCGCGGCGGCGATCTTCTCCCGGCGCTCCGCCTCGGTCGTCATCCGGATGGGTTCGACCATCTTGATCTTGAACGGCTCGGGGATGTACTTCATCGCGCGCGTCCTCTTCCGGTCCGGGCTGCGGGTCGCGCAGCTCCTCGTGCAGCTCGGCGGGCCACCCGTCGGGCGGCGGGGGCGGGACGCCGTAGCCGGCCGGCGATCAGCGCGGCCCGCAGGGCGTGCCGTTCACGCTAGCCGCCGATGCCGGATCACACCGCGGACTCCCGGGGAATCACCCTCGGACCGGATTCATCATCCTGACGCCTGGGAAACGGGCAAAGTCCGAGTCGTTAGTGGCGACAGTCGCGTCGAGCGCTAAGGCGTGCGCGGCGATCTGCGCGTCCGTCGTGAGGTTTCCGGCCGCACCGGTCGCTTCGACGAGCGCCATTGCCGAGGCGAAGTGCGTGCCATCCGCGGGCAGGACGCGGACCTGGGGCAGGGACAGCCAGCTGCGGACCGCAGCGACGGCGAAACTGACGGTCATAGGTTCCGCGAGGACCCCCCGTCGTGTCGCAATGCGGATGAAGGCCATGCCGCAGACTGGTGCGATCCCCACCTCCTCGGTGGTTCGCAACACAGATCGCCACCAGGTCCGGACCTGGTCATGGACGGGAAACGCGTCCACGGTGGCGTAGAGCAAGAGGTTCGTGTCGGGGATGATCACGACGTCGTGAGACCCCTCGACATCGACAGTCTCGCCGTCAGCTCCTCGTCCTCCAGCTCGTCGGCCAGCTGGTTGAGGCGCAGCGGGTCCACCCCGGGCGCGAGCCCGCTGTGGTGAACGGGTGGCTCGTAGTCGGCCACAGGAAGCCTGCTCGTCAGCGCCTGGCGAAGCGCTTCGTTCACCACCGTCTTCATCCCGGCACGGCGGCGGTGCATCTCGTCTTCGACGAGGCGTTGGACGTCTGGTTCGAGGGTCAACGTTGTACGCACAAGACCATCATGATGCAGACGAGGGGTGACATCAAGATGCATCCCAGTCGTACCTCAGCGGTAAGAGGGTTGGAAGCCGCGCAGCCGCAGGCTGTTGGTCACCACGAACACCGATGAGAAGGCCATCGCCGCGCCGGCGATCATCGGGTTGAGCAGGCCCGCCGCGGCCAGCGGGAGCGCCGCCACGTTGTAGGCGAAGGCCCAGAACAGGTTCCCCTTGATCGTGGCCAGGGTGCGCCGGGCGAGCCGGATCGCGTCCGCGGCGGCCCGCAGGTCGCCGCGCACCAGGGTCAGGTCCGAGGCCTCGATCGCCACGTCGGTGCCGGTGCCCATGGCCAGCCCCAGGTCGGCCTGCGCCAGCGCCGCCGCGTCGTTGATGCCGTCCCCGACCATGGCCACGGTCTTGCCCTCGCGTTGCAGGCGCGCGACGACGTCGACCTTGTCCTGGGGCAGTACCCCGGCGATGACCGTGTCGGGTCCGGGATCGATCCCGACGGCCTGCGCGACGGTCCTGGCGACCGCCGCGTTGTCGCCGGTGAGCAGGACCGGCGTCAGTCCCAGCCCGCGCAGTCGACGGACGGCCTCCGCCGACGTCGGCTTGATCGCGTCGGCGACGGTGAGCACCCCGCGCGCTCGGCCGTCCCAGCCGAACGCGACCGCCGTGTGGCCCTTCGCGGTCGCCTCGTCGAAGGCTCCCTGAAGTCGCGCGTCGAGCGTCATCGCGTGCGTCGCCAGGAACTCGGGACGGCCCAGGAGCACGTCGTACGCCGTCGCGGGCTCGTCGGCGCCCTCGATGACCGTGCCGCGCACGCCCAGGCCGGCCACGGCCGCGAAGTCGCGGACCGGGGCGAGGGCGCCCACCCGCTCGGTCGCCCCCCGCGCCACGGCGGCGGCGATGGGGTGTTCGGAGGCGTGCTCCACCGCGCCGGCCAGGCGCAGGACGCGTTCGGCGTCCTCGCCCTCGGCCGCCACGACGTCCATCAGCGTCATCTCGCCGGTCGTGACCGTGCCGGTCTTGTCGAGCACGATCGTGTCGATGCGGCGGGTGGACTCCAGCACCTCGGGGCCCTTGATGAGCAGACCGAGCTGGGCGCCCCGACCCGTGCCCACCATGAGGGCCGTGGGCGTGGCCAGGCCCAACGCGCAGGGGCAGGCGATGATGAGGACTGCGACGGCCGCGGTGAACGCGGCGGCGGGACCGCCGCCGATCGCGAGCCAGACCACGAACGTCGCGATCGCCAACGCGATGACGACCGGTACGAAGATCCCCGAGATCCGGTCCGCCAGCCGTTGGACCTGGGCCTTGCCGGTCTGCGCCTGCTCGACCAGGCGGGCCATCTGGGCGAGCTGGGTGTCGGCGCCGACTCGAGTCGCCTCGACGACCAGGCGTCCGCCGGCGTTGACGGTGGCGCCCACGACCGGCGTACCGGGCCCGACGTCCACCGGCACCGACTCGCCGGTGACCATCGACGCGTCCACCGCCGAGGTGCCCTCAACGATGACGCCGTCGGTGGCGATCCGCTCCCCGGGACGGACGACGAACCGGTCGCCGACCACCAGCTGGTCGACCCCGACGCGCGTCTCCACCCCGTCGCGCAGGACCGTGGCCTCCTTCGCCCCGAGGTCGAGCAGGGCGCGCAGCGCGGCGCCGGAGCGGCGCTTGGCGCGGGCCTCGAAGTAGCGGCCGGCGAGGATGAAGGTGGTGACCCCCGCCGCGGCTTCCAGGTAGATGTTGCCGGCGCCGTGGCCCCGGTGCACGGTCCACTCGAACGCGTGCCGCATCCCCGGCTCGCCCGCGGTGCCGAAGAACAGCGCATACAGGGACCATCCGAACGCGGCCAGCGTCCCCACCGAGATCAGCGTGTCCATGGTCGTGGCGCCGTGGCGCAGGTTGACCCACGCCGCCCGGTGGAACGGCAGGCCGCCCCAGACCACGACGGGCGCGGCCAGCGTGAGGGACAGCCATTGCCACGAGGTGAACTGGAGCGGCGGGATCATCGCCATCGCGATGACCGGGACGCTCAAGACCAGGCAGACCATCAGTCGCTGACGCAGGGCCGCCAGCTCGTCGCGGTCCGGGGCCGCGGCGCTGTCGCCGCCTGGTACCGCCTCGGCCGCGCCGTCGGCGGGCGGGACCGATGCCTCGCCGGCCGGTTTCGCCGCGGGGAGGTGCGCGGTGTACCCGGCCTGCTCCACGACCTCGACGAGCTGAGCCGGGGTCAGCCCGGTGGGGTAGCTGACCGTGGCCTTCTCGGTGGCGTAGTTGACCGTGGCGGTCACGCCATCGACCTTGTTGAGCTTGCGTTCGATGCGGTTGGCGCACGACGCGCAGGTCATGCCGCCGATGGCGAGCTCGACGTGGCGTTCACCGGTCTCGACGGTCGTCATGAGCGCACCAATCGGGCGATGGCCTCGGCGGCCTCGGCGATCTTGTCCTCGGCCTCGGGACCGCCCGCGGCGGCCGCGTGGAGGACGCAGTGGCCGAGGTGGTCCTCCAACAGCCCCAGCGACACCGACTGCAGGGCGCGGGTCATCGCGGAGATCTGGGTGAGGATGTCGATGCAGTACTTCTCCTCCTCGACCATCCGCTGCAGCCCGCGGGCCTGGCCCTCGATGCGCCGCAGCCGTTTGAGGTAGTCCTGCTTGTGGCGCATGTAGCCCGGGTCGACAGTGCTGGAGTCGTCGATTGCGGGGCCGACGAGCTGCGGGTCGGCGACGGGCGCCGCGGCGTGGGCGTCGGAGTGGGCGATCATGGAAGGGCTCCATTCGGACGGGTATCCGGCCAACACCATACCCCCGTGGGGTATTCCGAAGGCAGGGCAGGCCCCGTAAGGCGTAGCCCGATAGGGCGTAGGCCCGGTAAGGCGTACGCCGGTACGACCACTGGCCCGCGTTCCTCGACGCGACCGCCCGGCAGGCTGCGGGCGCGCACTAGCGTGGGCGGCGTGACCCCTCGGCCGCTCCTCGTGTTGCTGCCCGGCACACGCTTCGACGCCCGCGAGTGGGACGGCTACGCCGAGCGGATCCCCGAGGCGGACCTGGTGCCCCTCGACCTGCCGGGGCACGGCACCAGGGCCGGGCAGCCGTACAGCTCCGAGGCGGCGCTGGCCGTGGTCAAGGAGGCGCTGGCGGCGCCGGGCGCGCGGGGCCGTCCGGTGGTTCTGGCCGGGCACAGCCTGGGCGGGTACGTCGCGGCGGCGTACGCGCACCGCCACCCCCGCGCGCTGGCCGGACTGGTGATCATCGGGGCCACGGCGGACCCCTCCCGGCACCCGCTGCTCGTGCACACCTACCTGGGCTTCGCTCGCCTGCTCCCGATCGTCGGCGCGGAGCGGATGGCGGTGCTGGCCAATGCGACGCTGCGCCGGCTGGGGCTGGCGGCGCACGACATCCCGGACGCGACCGGGTACGCCGTGACGCCGCAGGCCTGGGCCGCCGTCGTCGAGGAGGCCCGCGCCGACCAGCTCACCGAGGTGACCTGCCCGGCGTACCTGGTGGCGGGCCAGTTCGACCAGCTGCGCATCGACATCAGGCGCTACGCGCGCGCGTGCCGCGACGGCCGCGTCCGGATCATCCCGCGGGCCTCGCACCTGGCGCCGCTCACCCATCGCGACGAGGTCGCGGCGGTGCTGCGCGAGGCAGCGATTGCCGCGGGTCCCCTTGCGCCCTAGGCTCGCTGGCCACACCCCGCACCACGCAGAGCCCGCACCACGCAGAGCCCCGCATCGCCGGCACCACCCCTGGCAACGCGCGCACCCGGCGCCCTGCCTCCCGACCGCCGAAAGGCCCGCCATGCGCCCGAATCGTGTGCTGTCGTTGGCGGCCGCGGCCGCCCTCGTCGCCGCCCCGGCCGTCACCGTGACGAACCCAGCGCTCGCCGCGAATGCGCCAGCGGGAGCCGCCGGACTGCCGGTGCCGTGCGCCGACCTGCGGGGCGCCAGCGTCCCCGCCGACCGCATCGGCCTGCCCACGACGGGCGCGCGGGTGAGCTCGGCCGAGGTGGTGGCGGCGACCGCGACGCAGCCCGAGTACTGCCGGGTCCTCGGCGCCATCCACCCCGTCGACCCGGCGGCGCCGGCGATCCAGTTCCAGGTCAACCTGCCCGCCGCGTGGAACGGCCGCACCATGCTGTTCGGCGGGGGCGGCTACAACGGGACCATCGCCCGAGGCGACGGACAGGTCCCCGCCGGGTCCCCGACGGTGCCCACTCCGCTGGCCGCCGGCTACGCGACGTACGGTTCTGACTCCGGCCACCAGGCCGGCCCCGCGGGCAGCCGCGACGGTTCGTTCGGCCGTAATGACGAGGCGCTGCGCAACTTCGGCGGGGACGCACTCAAGAAGACCAACGACGTCGCGCAGGCGCTGGTCAAGCAGCGGTACGGCGCCGGGCCGACGTTCCGGTACGTCGCCGGCGGCTCCACCGGCGGCCGCGAGGCGCTGCTGGCGGTTAGTCGCTGGCCGGGCGATTACGAGGGCGCCATCGTCCTCTATCCGGCCTGGGACGCCATCTCCCTGGACCTGAAGTTCGGCGAGATGACCCGCCAGCTCGCCAAGCCCGGCGCCTACCCCACCCAGCAGGATCGACAGCTGCTTCTGGACGCCGTCCTGGCGACCTGTGATGGCCTGGACGGGCTCAGCGACGGGATCGTGTCCAACCAGAAGCGCTGCGACCAGGTCTTCGACCCGACCAAGGCGCGCGTCGGCCAGACCCGGCTGCGCTGCCCGGCCGGGAAGGACCGCGGACCCGGCTGCCTCTCCGACGCGAAGATCGAGTCCTTCGAGGTCATCAACGCGCCGCTGGACTACGGCTACCGCCTGGCCTCGGGGGAGCGGTCCTATCCCGGCTTCACGACCTGGGGCACCGACTTCGGCGTCAAGGCCGCGACCCCCGTCGCCGCGGTGGTCACCGACCTGGCACTCGGGACCAAGCAGCCCGTCTCCCCCATGCCCGTCGTCGGCCCGGCGGGCACCAACCCGCCGTACGGCTCGACGTTCTGGGACGAGTTCGTGCGCCACCTGGTGACGCGCGACCCGGCGTTCGACGCGCTGTGGCTCGATCCGGCCGCGCCGGGCCGCTGGCAGCGCCGCATCCAGGAGGTCTCCGCGATCGGCGAGGTGACCAGCGACAACATCGCTAACCTCGGGGCCTTCGCGGCCCGCGGCGGCAAGATCCTGATGGCGCACGGCGTCCACGACGCGCTGGTCAGCAACCGGGCGAGCCAGGCCTTCGTCGGGCGGGTGACCGACCGCCTCGGCGCCGCGACGACGGCGGGCTTCCTGCGGTACTACGAGATCCCCGGCTACGGGCACGCCGTGAGCAACCGGTTCACCGCCCAATGGGACTCGCTGGCGGCGCTCACCGCGTGGGTCGAGAACGTGACCCCGCCCGGGCCGCAGGTGGTCGGGGACCGGAACGGGACCGGTGCCCTGCGGACGCGCCCCCTGTGTGCGTGGCCGAGTTGGCCGCGGTACGTCGGGGGCGACCCGACAACCGCCGCGTCCTTCCAGTGCGCGGCGTCCTGACCAGCGGGGAACGGCCGGCGGCAGGTGAGGCGGTCCGGCGCGGCGTCGCGGCCAGGCGCGCCGAGGCGGTGAGGCGTGGCGACTGACCTCGGCGTCCTGGCGCTGAACCTCGCGGCGCCGACCCCGGCCGCGGCGCGGGGCCTGCTGGAGTACCTCTGGGCCCGCGACGAGCAGGTCCTCGTGCTGAGCGAGGTGAGCCGCGGCGAGGGATCCCGGCTGGTGCTGGAGGTCTGTCGCGCGGCGGGGTACGTGGTCGCCGTCGCCCCCATGCAGGGGCGGGACCGCGGGGTCGCGGTCGTGGTCCGCGACCCCGGCCTCTCGGTGGGCGCGGCGGCGTACCCGTCCGGCCCGCGGGTGGTCCGGGTGCCGGCGGGGCCGGTCGTCGTCATCGGGGTGTACGGCGCCGCCAGCGACCCGGTCCGCTACAGCTCCGCCGCGCAGCGGGAGCGCAAACGCGCCTGGCTGCGGGACTTCGTGGGGTTGGCCGAAGCGGCCGCGGCCGATCCGGGGCCGCTGCTGGTGGCCGGCGACCTCAACATCGTCGACCCGGACGACCGGGAGGGGCTGCCCTACGTTCTGCTGGAGGAGCGGGACGCCTATGAGCGGCTGATCGCCGCCGGGCTCGTCGACGCCTACCGCGTCGCCGCGTTAGGTGGCGGCGGGGCGGGTGGCAGCAGCGGGACGCGTGGCAGTCCAAGGACGGTTGGCAACCCCGGAACCGGCGGCTGCCCCGGAACCGGCGGCATCCCGTCGACCGGCGGCAGCCATGTGACGTGGGTGGATCACTCGGGGGTGGGGTGCCGCTACGACCACGCGCTGGGGCGGGGCCTGGACGTGCTCGCCGCGCAGATCGACCACCATCCTCGCGAGCAGGGGCTCACCGACCACTCGGCGCTGGCCGTCTGGCTGCGCGCCCACTGACCGGCCAGAGCGGCGGCGGCCGGCGGCTGTGCGGACGCCGAGCGTCCGTGCCCCGCGCAGCGTGTCGCCCCGCTGGCTCGCGCATCCCCCGGGGTTAGAGTGCCGCCAGTCGAGACCCCGATTCCATTCGCGCACAGCACTTTTCATGTGAGCGGGGAGGGGACCCACGGCCTGGAGGGTCATCCATGACGAGTTCGGTGCGGGCCGAGGCGGAACTGGCGAACGCCGCGGGTGAACCCGGCGCGCGCCGGCCGGACGTCCAGGGGCTGCGGGCGCTGGCCGTCCTGGCGGTGATGGGTTACCACGCGGGTTTGCCCATTCCCGGAGGCTTCGCCGGGGTGGACGTCTTCTTCGTCATCTCGGGGTACGTCATCACGGCCATGCTGGTCCGCGAGCTGGCGGCCAACGGCCGGATCCGATTCCGGCGGTTCTACCTGCGCCGGTTCAAGCGGCTCACCCCCGCCCTCGCGCTCATGCTGGCCGTGACGATGCTGATGTCGGCGGCCCTGCTCGGCCCCTTCGGAACTCAGGCCGTGGCGGCCCAGACGGGTCTGGGGGCCGTGCTGCTCGTCGCGAACTTCGTCATCGCCGCCACCACGGGCGGGCTACTTCGACGCGCCCGCCGAGACCAACCCGCTGCTGCACACCTGGTCGCTGTCGGTGGAAGAACAGTTCTACGTGTTCTTCCCCGCGCTGCTCGCGCTCGCCTGGGTGGGCCCGCGGGGCGACGTCCGTCGTGCAGGGTCGGGGCGGTTCGGCCGGCGCGGGGGCGTGGTCGCCGTCGGGGTGGTCGGGGCGCTGTCGTTCGCCGCGGCACTGTGGGGCGCCTCCGGCCGGCCCGCGCCGGGCCCCGATGTCCTCCTCGGCTTCTACAGCCCGTTCACCCGGGCGTGGGAGTTCGCCGTCGGAGCGCTGGTGGCGCTCACCCCTGTGCCGCGCCTTCTCGGCCGCGGTTCGGCGGCCACCCTCCTCGGCGCGCTCGGCATGGCGGCCGTGCTGCTGTCGCTGGGGGTCATCGGCGCGGGCACGCCGTGGCCGGGTCCGGTCACGCTGCTGCCGGTGCTGGGCACGGCCGCCGTGATCGCGGCCGGGGCCGACGCCCGCGGAGCACGCAACATCGTCACCCTCGCCCTGTCTACGCCGGCGGCTGTGACGGTGGGGAACTGGTCGTATTCGCTCTATCTCTGGCACTGGCCGTTCGTCGTGGCGGCCACGATGCTGTGGCCGCATCGCACCGGCGCCAGCCTGGTCGCCGCCGTGTTGTCGGTGCTCCCGGCCGTCGCGTCGTACCGCCTCCTCGAGCAACCCCTGCGGCGCGATCCCCGGCTCGGGGGGCGACGCCTCGCGCGGACGATCGCGGTCGCGACCGTCCCCCCGGTCCTGCTGGCGGCAGGACTGTACGTCGGGAGCGGCCGCGGCTGGTGGTCGCCGACGGTGCGGCAGTACGTCGACGCGGTGGCGACGCCGCATGCGGGTCGAGAGCGCGGGTGTGACCAGCGGGTGCCGTTGGCGCAGGTAGGCCCGGAGTGCACCTGGGGCGTCGAAGCGCCCGGCGCGCCGCTCTATCTCCTGGGCGACAGCAACGCCGACCACTTCAGTGAGGCGGTCATCGGGGCCGGGCGCGTGCTCGGTCGACCGGTGACGGTCGCGACGACCAACGCCTGTCCGTTCTTGGACGTGGCATTCCTCGACGACCGCCCCGAGTGGGCGTCGCGCAATGCCGCCTGTGCCCGCTACGTCCAGGAGACCCTGACCGCGGCCTCAACGGTTCGACCGGGCACGATCGTGCTCGCGAACAGCGACGTGCACGGGGACAAGCCCGAGATCGCGATGGGCCCGTCGGGCGGCGCCCTGAGCCACGACGCGGCGGCCAAGGGCGTCGCGCTGAGGGAGGGACTCGCTCGGACCATCCGCAGCCTGCGCGCCGCGGGCCACCGGGTCCTGGTCGTCCAGAGCACGCCCAAGTGGGTGGGCGCGCACGCCTGGACGCCCGATGCCTGCACGACGGTCGGCGTCCTGACCGGATCCTGCCGATCGTCGATGACGGTTGCCGACGCCGAGGCCCAGCAGGGCATGGCGCGGTCCGCCGTCCGGGAGGCCGTCGCCTCGGCAGGTGCCCCTTCTGCCGGCGTCGCCTCTGCGCGCGCCGATGCAGGAGAAGGCGCCGCGGTGGCGGAGTGGGACACCTGGGCGCAGCTCTGCCCCGATGGCGTCTGCGCGACGCACGCGGGTGACCTGCTGCGCTATCGGGACGCCTCGCACCTCAGCGTGGCCCAGTCCACCCTGCTTACGGACCCGCTGGTGGCGCGGCTCCAGGTCTTGCGCTGACCACCTGGGGTGTGCCGCCACCATGGCTGACCGGGCCGGTGGAACCGGCCCGGTCAGCGCTGTGCGCGGTCGTGGATCACGAGACGGCGGAGACGTCCCGATTCCAGTAGCGTCCCGTGGCCAGACCGGCCACGAAGTCCTTCGCGACCGCCGCGCCGTCGGCGCCGACGAAGACCCCGGGAGTCTCCTTCTTCGCCGCGACCCGGCCCATGTCCTTCGTCTCGCCGGCGACCGCGAGGGGCTTGAAGTGCGCGAAGGCCTCCTCGATGAAGTGCACGGCCTTGCCATTGCTGAGCAGGGCTCGGCCCTTCTGACCGCCGGGGACGAAGACCGCGTCGTAGAGGACGGACATCGTCGTGTCGTAGGTCTGCGTCGCAACGACCCCCTTGGCCTCGTTCTGGGGACCGAGGTGGGTGCCGATGACCTCCCAGGTCGCGCCTGCCGCCTTCAACGCGTCCTGCACGGCCTTGACGTCGGACTCCTTGACGTCGTCGCTGACCAGGACGGCCACCTTGCGGGTCGCGGCGGAGGACGGCTGCTTGGCCATGCTCAGCGAGGGGGAGGGCTGCACCGAGGTGTTCGGCTTGCCGGCGGGGGCGGGCAAGCCGAGGTAGTCCGCCACCTTCTTGGTCAGGTCTGCGTCGACGTTGGCCAGCAACGTGAGCACGCGCTTGCGCACGTCCGCCGACATGACCTTGGTGAGTTCGAACTGGAAGGCCTGGACGATGTGCAGCTGCTCCCAGTCGGCGAGGCTGACGTAGAACATCCGCGCCTGGCTGAAGTGGTCGCCGAAGGTCTCGCTGCGCTCGCGGGTCTTCCCGCCCGACAGCACCCCCGGATAGCTGACGAACCCGTTCTTGGCCGGCACCTGGGCACCCAGGGAATTGGGCGAGTAGTTCACGTCGCCGTCGCGGTTGTCATACCGCATGTAGCCGTCTTGCTGGAAGTTGTTGACATTGGCCCGGGGCCGGTTGATCGGCAGCTGGGCGAAGTTCGCGCTGTTGAAGCGGTTGACCTGGGTGTCCAGGTAGGAGAACAGGCGACCCTGCAGCAGCGGGTCCTCCGTGATGTCGATGCCCGGCACGATGTGGCTGGGGCAGAACGCGACCTGTTCGGTCTCCTCGAAGAAGTTGCTCGGGTTGCGGTCCAGGGTCATGGTCCCCACGACCTGGAGCGGCACGCTCTCCTCAGGCCAGAGCTTGGTCGGATCGAGCACGTCGACGCCCAGCTTGCCCACGTCCCCTTCGGCCAGCAGTTGGACCGCGAGATCCCACTGCGGCTTGGCGCCCGCCGCAATGGCGTCGGCCAGGTCCCGCCGGTGGAAGTCGGGGTCGGCCGCCATGACCTTGTTGGATTCGTCCCAGATGAGCGAATGAACGCCGAGCTTGGGCCGCCAGTGGAACTTCACGAACGTGGCCTTGCCGCCCTTGACCAGGCGGAACGTGTGGACGGCCGCACCGTCCATCATCCGGAAGCTCCGCGGGATGGCCCGGTCCGACATCGCCCACATGACCATGTGCATGGTCTCCGGGGCCAGCGAGATGAAATCCCAGAAGTTGTCGTGCGCCGTACTGGCCTGCGGGATCTCGCGCGCGGGCTGGGGCTTGAAGGAATGGACGAGGTCGGGGAACTTGATCGCGTCCTGGATGAAGAACACCGGGATGTTGTTGCCGACGATGTCCCAGTTGCCTTCGGAGGTGTAGAACTTCGTCGCGAAGCCTCGCGCGTCGCGGACGGTGTCCGCCGAGCCCCGCGAGCCGTTCACGGTGGAGAAGCGGACGAAGACCGGTACGTCGACGCCCACTTCGGTCAGCACCTTCGCGGAGGTGAACGCGTCGAGTGACTTGCTGAGCGTGAAGACGCCATGGGCCCCGGCGCCGCGGGCGTGGACGGCCCGCTCGGGCACCCGCTCGTGGTCGAAGTGGGTGATCTTCTCCCGGAAGGCGAAGTCCTCGAGGAGCGAGGGCCCGCGGCTGCCGGCCTTGAGGGTGTTCTCGTCGGTGGACAGGGGCACGCCTTGGTTCGTCGTCATGCGGTCACCGCCTGCGACGTACGACGTGTCGTCCAGGGGGAGCCCGGCGGCCGCGGCAGGTACGGCGGAGTTGACCGCGGCGGCGGCCTTCGCCTTCGGTGCCACCGTGGTGGCGGCCACCGCTAGGCCGGCGCTGACCGCGGCGCCTTGGAGCACCCGGCGGCGGGAGACGCCGGAATCGTCGGGGCGTGGGGAATTCGTCGAAATCTCAGGAGACATGGGGTCCTCGGCTCGCCGGCCCGGGGAAAGGCCAGGGATGTCGGGCCGGCTGTTCGACCCGCATCCGCCCACCCTAGGGGCGGGCCGGTGCCGCCACCCGGCGACACTTCGGACGTACGACTCAGTGCTCGTCCAGCAGCGCGCGCATCGCCCCAAGGTCGAAGTGGGAGGCGATCTCGCGGGCGGAGGGCCCCCCTCCGTCGGGGTCGGCGCCCGCCTCCAACAGGGCCCGGACGCCGTCCTGCGACTGCACGAAGACCGCGCAACCGAGGGCGGTTTGGCCCCGGTCATTGCGCCGTTCGGTGTCGGCCCCGCGCGCCAGCAGGCCACGGACGAGGTCCACGTTGCGGTGATACATCGCCAGGATCAGCAGCGTGTCGCCCTTGTGGTTGGTCAGGTTGACGGGCAAGCCCCGGTCGATGACGTCGAGAAGGCCGAGGTGCCCGGTGCGGGCCAGGTCGAAGGCCTGGGCAAGGACGTCCAGCTCCGCCTCGGAGAGTTCGGTGGGTTCGTTGGTCACGACCTGGGCGTACCCACCCGACGGCTCGCCAACCCCGGGACCCCTCGTCGCTGCAGTGCTCGGCGCCCGGCTTCGGCCTCTAGGACGCAATCGAGTTGTGCACAAGGTAATCGTGTGCAACAATCGAGCCATGGACGCCGAGCTGACCCTGGACAACCAGCTCTGCTTCGCGCTCAATGCCGCCGCGCGCGCCGCGGCGGGGGCCTATCGGTCGGCGCTCGGGGAGCTGGGTCTGACGTACCCTCAGTTCCTCGTGCTCTTGGCCCTCTGGGAAGCCGATGGCCAGAGCGTGTCTGAGTTGGGTGACCGCGTGCGCCTCGACAGCGGCACCCTGTCGCCCCTGCTCCGCCGCCTTGCCGAGGCGGGGATGGTGGAGCGTCGCCGCAGTAGCAGCGACGAGCGGCGGGTGACGATTCACCTGACCGACGCCGGGCGTGACCTGCAGCCACGCGTGGCTGACGTGCAGCGCCAGCTCTACCGCCGGCTCGACATGACACCCGAGGAGATCGCGACGCTGCGCTCCCTCGCCCGGCGGTTCTACGCCGCCAGCGACCACTGAGCTGCGCGGCGTGCCTGCCGCCTCGTCGCAACGTCGCGAGAGGTCAGCGCGCGGTGCCGGCGACGTCCGGAACGACCGAGAACACCATCACAGACCACGATCGCCGGCGATGCCAGCCGCCCGATCCACGGATTTGCCCCACATGAGGAGAACCATGAAACCCGTCTACACCGCGCAGGCTCTGGCCACCGGAGCCGGCCGCAACGGCCGCACCCGCACCCCCGACGGACGCATCGACCTTCAGCTCGCCATCCCCACCGAGATGGGGGGCAGCGGCGACGGCGCCAACCCCGAGCAGCTGTTCGCGGCCGGCTATGCCGCCTGCTTCCACTCGGCCCTGCAGCTCGTCGCGCGCCAGGCCAAGGTCGACCTCGGCGAGTCCAGCGTCGGTGCCGCCGTCGGCATCGGCCCGAACGACGCGGGCGGGTTCGCCCTGACCGTCGCCCTCGAGGTGATCGTCCCCGACCTGCCCCACGAGCAGGCCCAGGCCCTGGCCGACCAGGCGCACCAGGTCTGCCCCTATTCCAACGCCACCCGCGGCAACATCGACGTGACCGTCACTGTCGCGCAGGACTGAGGCCATGAGCACCCCCACCAGCAGCCGTCAGATCGTCCTCGCCGAGCGGCCCACCGGCTGGCCCACGCAGGACACCTTCCGCACCGAGAGCGTCGACCTCCCCGACCTGGCGCCGGACCAGGTCCTGGTTCGCAACCTGGTCATGTCGGTCGACCCCTACATGCGCGGCCGGATGAACGACGTGAAGTCCTACATCCCGCCCTTCCAGATCGATGCCCCGCTCGACGGGGGCGCCGTCGGGGAGGTCATCGCCTCCACCAGCGACGCCCTGCCCGTCGGCAGCACCGTCCTGCACGGCCTCGGCTGGCGCGAGCACGCCATCGTGCCCGCGTCCTCGGCCACCGCCGTCGACGTCGACGTGGCCCCCGCTTCGGCGTACCTCGGAGTCCTCGGCATGCCCGGGCTGACCGCCTACGCGGGCCTGCTCGCCGCCGGCGAATTCCAGCCGGGCGACGCGGTGTTCGCGTCCGGCGCCGCCGGTGCGGTCGGCTCGCTCGTCGGCCAGATCGCCAAACTCAAGGGAGCCTCCCGGGTCGTCGGCAGCGCCGGTTCGCCCGCCAAGGTGGCGCGGCTGCTCGACCTCGGCTTCGACGCCGCGTTCGACTACCACGACGGCCCGGTCGTCGACCGGCTGCGCGAGGCGTCGCCCGACGGCATCGACGTCTACTTCGACAACGTCGGCGGCGACCACCTTGAGGCCGCCCTGACCAGGCTCAACGTGGACGGTCGGGTCGCCATGTGCGGCGCCATCGCGCAGTACAACGACGCCACCCCGCGCGCCGCGCCGCGCAACCTGGCCCTCGCCATCGGCAAGCGGCTCACGTTGCGCGGGTTCGTGGTCGCCAAGTACGCCGGGATGCGCGGCGAGTTCGTCGCCGACATGTCCGGCTGGCTCGCGGGCGGGCAGATCCGGTACGACGAGACCTTCCGGGACGGCCTCGACGCGGCGCCGACCGCGTTCCTGGAGATGATGCGCGGCGCGAACAGGGGCAAGATGCTCGTCCGCCTCTGACGCGTCGTCCGCATCTCAAGCCGCTGGCGCCCTCGCCGCCTCTCGCACGGTGGCGCCTACCGGCGCCCACGGCCGGCCCCGCTTGCTGCAGCACGCACGACGTACCTGCCGAACCACCCCCTTTGGATCCTGAGGAGCCTCACCATGTCCACCCCCTTTGAGCCCGTTCGCATCGGCGCCTGGGAGCTGCCGCAGCGCTTCGTCATGGCGCCGCTGACGCGCAACCGGGCCGGCGCCGACGGCGTACCGACCGACCTGCACGTGCGCTACTACGCCCAGCGCGCCACGGCCGGCCTGATCATCACCGAGGGCACCCAGCCCAGCGCCGTCGGCCAGGGCTACCTGCGCACGCCGGGCGTCCACACCACCGAGCAGGTCGCCGGCTGGCGGCACGTCGCCGACGCGGTGCACGTGGCGGGTGGGCGCATCGTCGTCCAGCTCATGCACGCCGGGCGCATCGCCCACCCGGACAACAAGGGCGGCCTGGAGTCGCTGGCGCCGAGCGCGCTGCGCGCCCCCGGCACGATCGTCACCCCGTCCGGTCCCCAGGAACCGGCCCTGCCGCGGGCCCTGGAGACCGACGAGATCCCGGGCATCGTCGCGGAATTCGTGCACGCCGCCCGGTGCGCCGTCGAGGCGGGTCTGGACGGCGTCGAGATTCACTCGGCGAACGGCTACCTGCTGCACCAGTTCCTCGCGCCGTCCAGCAACGAGCGCACCGACCCGTACAGCGGTTCGCCCGCCGGTCGCGCCCGGCTCACCGTCGAGGTCACCCGGGCCGTCGCCGAGGCGATCGGCGCCGAGCGGGTCGGCCTGCGGATTTCGCCGGCGCACAACATCCAGGGCGTGATCGAGGACGACCCGGCGGATGTGGCGGCGACGTACGGTGCGTTGCTCGACGGGATCGCCGACCTCGGGCTGGCCTACCTGAGCATCCTCGCCCCGCCGGACGGCGCGCTGACCCAGGACCTGCGCCGCCGGTTCGGCGGCCCGGTGATCCTGAACTCCGGCTTCGGCTCGGTGACCACGCTGGACGACGTCGCCGCGATCCTGGGCCGCGACCTGGCGGACGCAGTGGCGGTCGGCCGGCCGTTCCTGGCCAACCCGGACCTCCCGACGCGGTGGCGCACCGGCGCGGCCCTCAACGAGCCGCGACAGGCCACGTTCTACACCCCGGGCGCGGAGGGGTACACGGACTACCCGACGCTGGCGGCCAGCTGAGCTACGGCCGGCCCGCGCCGGGAGCCCGCCGGGAGGGCGGGGGAGCCCAGGGCCCCCTCGCCCTCCCGGCGCGGCGTCCCTAAGCTCGACTCACGCGAGTTGCATTCACCAGGCCGTGTTTTCGTCATCGGGGAGGCCAGCATGAACATCGCCGAACAGATCGTCACCCAGCTCAGCCAGGCAGGGGTGCGGCGCATCTACGGGATCGTCGGGGACTCACTCAACCCGATCGTGGACGCCGTACGCCGTACCGGCGGTTCCGCCAAGGGCGGCATCGACTGGGTGCACGTCCGGCACGAGGAGGCCGCGGCGTTCGCGGCCGCCGCCGACGCCCAACTGACGGGCGGGCTGGCGGTCTGCGCCGGTTCCTGCGGGCCCGGCAACCTGCACCTGATCAACGGCCTGTACGACGCGAACCGCTCCGGCGCCCCCGTCCTGGCCATCGCCAGCCACATCCCTAGCCCGCAGATCGGCATGGCCTACTTCCAGGAGACCCACCCGGACCGGCTCTTCAGCGAGTGCAGCGTCTACTCCGAGATGGTGACCCATCCGGCGCAGTCCCCGCGGGTCGTCGACTCGGCGATGAAGCACGCGCTCGCCAAGGGCGGCGTCGCGGTCATCACGCTGCCCGGCGACGTGGCGGACCTGGAGGCCAGCTCCCCGACGCCGGCCTGGTCGCCAGCGCGGCCGGCGACCCTGGTGCCGGGCGCCGAGACCGTCGCTGAGATGGCGGGGCTGATCAACGCGGCCGACAAGGTCGCGATCTTCGCCGGGATCGGGGCCGGCAGCGCCCGGGAGGAGATCCTCGCCCTCGCCGACCTCATCGGCGCCCCGATCGGGCACTCGCTGCGGGGGAAGGACGCGATCCAATACGACAACCCGTACGACGTGGGCATGACCGGCCTGCTCGGTTATGGGGCCGCCGCCTACGGCATGGAGGACGCCGACCTGCTCCTGCTGCTCGGCACCGACTTCCCGTACGACCAGTTCCTGCCCGACGTCAAGACCGTGCAGGTCGACCGCGAGGCTGCCCGCATCGGTCGGCGTACCGCCGTCGACCTCGCCGTCCACGGCGACCTGCAGCCGACCCTGGCGGCGCTGCTGCCGCAGGTGACCCGCAAGAAGAACCGCACGTTCCTCGACAAGACGCTGAAGCGGCACGAGAAGCTCATGACGAGCACCGTCGGGGCGTACACGAAGAAGCCGAAGAAGGACGCCCCGCTGCACCCCGAGCTGGTCGCGGCGACGCTGGACAGCCTCCTGGCTGAGGACGCCATCGTCACCGCGGACACCGGCATGTGCAACGTGTGGACCGCCCGGTACGTGACGCCCAACGGCCGGCGCAGGCTGATCGGCTCGTTCCTGCACGGGTCGATGGCCAACGCGTTGCCGCACGCGATCGGCGCCCAGTTCGCCTACCCGCAGCGGCAGGTGGTCTCGGTCTCCGGCGACGGCGGCCTGTCCATGCTGCTGGGCGAGCTGATCACGGTGGCGACGTACCGGCTCCCGCTCACCGTCGTCGTCTTCAACAACTCGACGCTGGGGATGGTCAAGCTGGAGATGCTGGTCGAGGGCCTGCCGGACTACGGGGTGGACGTCCCCGCGGCCGACTATCGCGGCGTCGCGCAGGCCCTGGGCTTCCACAGCGCCCGCGTCAGCGAGCCCGGGGAGATCGAGCCGGCCCTGCGCGCCGCGCTGGAGCACCGCGGGCCGGCGCTGGTCGAGGTGCTCACTGATCCGAACGCCCTGTCGCTGCCGCCGCAGGTGACCGGTGAGCAGATGATCGGGTTCGCCACGGCGATGAGCAAGGTCGTGATGAACGGGGGCGCCGCCGAGGTCGTCGCGATGGCCAGCTCGAACCTGCGCAACATCCCGCGCGGCTTCAAGCTCTGAGGCGGGCGGGGCGGAAGCGGGCGGGTGCGGTCGGGTCCGGCGGGCTGCACCCCGCGCGCGGTCGGGGCTCGGGTCCGGGCTTGAGCGGCGCCGCCGAGGCGGAAGCGGGTGGGGTGTCGGGGCCGCAGGGGTACGGTGCCCCTGTGCTGACCCTGCTCGCGCCGGCCAAGACGCTGGATCTGGACTCACCGCTGCCGACGCGCCGGCACAGCCAGCCGCGGCTGCTGCCGGAGACGGAGCAGCTGATCGAGATCCTGCGCGGCAAGTCGCCGGAGGAGATCGGCGAGCTGATGGGGCTCTCGCCCGAGTTGGCCGAGCTGAACGTGGCCCGCTACGCCGCGTTCGCGACGCCCTTCACCGCCCGCAACGCGCGGCCCGCAGTGCTGATGTTCGCCGGTGACGTCTATCGGGGCATGGACGCGGCGGGCCGGTTCGAGGCCCGGGACTACACCGAGGCGCAGAAGACGCTCCGGATCCTCTCCGGCCTGTACGGCGTGCTGCGGCCGCTGGACCTCATCGCGCCGTACCGCCTGGAGATGGGCACCCGCCTGGCCACGGCCCGCGGGGATTCGCTTTATCGATGGTGGGGTTCGCGGCTGACCGACCTGCTGGCCGAGGATCTGGCGGCCTCGCCCGGGCCCGCGGTCGTGGTGAACCTGGCGTCGGTGGAGTACAGCTCGGCGGTCGACCTCGACGGACTGGACGCGCGGGTCGTGACGCCGCGGTTCGAGGACCAGGGACCGCGTGGGGACTGGAAGGTGGTTTCGTTCAGCGCCAAGCGGGCGCGGGGGCTGATGGCGGGCTGGATGGTGCAGCACCGGGTGCGCTCGGTGCGGGCCCTGTCTGATTTCGACGAGGGTGGCTATGGACTGGTGCCGGAGCTCTCCCGCCCCGAGGCGCCGGTGTTTCGGCGTCACCGCACCGGCGGCTGACTCCGCTGGATCGACGCGAGCTTCTTTCCGCGGGCCAGCTCGTCGACCAGCTTGTCCATCCAGCGGATCCGCTGCATGAGCGGGTCCTCGATGTCCTCGACGCGATGCCCGCAAATCACGCCCGTGATCAGGGCGGCGTTCGGATGCATCGCCGGCGCCTGGTCGAAGAAGCCACGGAGGTCGGTCCCCTCGGCGACGGCGTGGCGCAGGCCGGCCTCGTCGTAGCCGGTCAGCCACGTCAGCACGGTGACCAGCTCGTCCTCGGTGCGGCCCTTGCGGGTCACCTTCGCCAGATAGAGGGGGTAGATGTCGGCGAACGGCGTACGGAAGATGCGGTGCTCGGCCATGGGCTCATCCTCGGGGATCTGACCTGACTTGCACATGTCGGGTGTGATTCTGCGGTCGGGCTCGCGTTTGTCCTGGTCAGGGATGTGCGGGGTTGGGCGTTGACACACTAACCGGGTGGGTAGCGTGCCTTCTCGTGGTGTTCCTGCGGAAGGTGCGGACGGCGTCGGGAGCGACGGCGGTGCAGATCGCTGAGCGTGTTGGCGGGCGGGACAAGGTGATCGAGCATCTTGGGTCGGCGCATTCGGAGGCTGAGCTGGCGGTGTTGATGCAGGCCGGCCGCCAGAAGATGCATGAGGGCCAGGGCGAGCTGGATCTGGGCCTGGGAGAGCGCGGTTCGCGTGAGGCGGTCGTGGTCGGGCAACGCTCGCGGGTCCTGATCGAGGTGGTTGAGGGAGCTTGGCGACAGCTCGGGTTCGACGTTGTCGGGGACGAGGCGTTCTTCCAGCTGGTGCTCGCGCGCCTGGTGGAGCCGACCAGTAAGGCCGATTCGGTGCGGGTGCTGACCGAACTGGGATTGGCTGCGGCGCACCGCAACACGTTCACCGCGACGTTGAAGCGGTGTGGGCAGCGCGGATACCGCGACCAGATCGCGACCGCCTGCTTCACCCAGGCCGCCACCAGTGGGGACGTGTCCTTGGTGCTGTACGACGTGACGACCCTCTACTTCGAGGCGGAGCACGAGGATGACCTGCGCAAGGTCGGTTTCTCCAAAGAACGCCGGGTCGATCCTCAGATCGTCGTCGGGTTGTTGGTCGACCGGGCCGGGTTTCCCCTAGAGATTGGGTGCTACGAAGGCAACAAGGCAGAGACGACCACGATCGTCCCGATCGTCAAGGGGTTCCAGGCCCGGCACAACCTGAGCGACATGGTGGTCGTCGCTGACGCCGGGATGCTGTCAGCGGGCAACTTGAAGGGCCTCGACGAGGCCGGACTGCGGTTCATCGTCGGGTCCCGGGTCACCAAGGCCCCAGCTGATCTGGCCTCGCATTTCCGGTGGCACGGAGACGCGTTCACCGACGGGCAGCTCATCGACACGATCACCGCGCGCGTGGCCACCGCCGCCGCGCGTTGCGTCAATGACAGCTCCCAGCGGCCCGAGCCGGTGTGGGACCCGGCAGTCCACACCCGCTCATGGCGTGCGGTGTGGGCGTACTCCCGCAAACGAGCCACCCGCGACGGGCACACCATGAGGCTGCAGGAAAACCGCGCCCGGGCCGTCGTCGCCGGCGAGAAGGCCGCGCGCACACCACGATTCGTCACCACGAAGAACGGCACCCAGTCCTTGGACGAGGCGTCCCTGGCTCGAGCCCGACGCCTCGTGGGCTTGAAAGGGTACGTGACGAACATCCCCACCAACGTCATGCCCGCGGCCGAAGTCATCGCCAGCTACCACGACCTGTGGCAGGTCGAAGCCTCGTTCCGGATGAGCAAGGCCGACCTGCGAGCCCGCCCCATCTTCCACCACAACCGCGACGCCATCGAGGCCCACCTGACCATCGTCTTCACCGCCCTGGCAGTGGCCCGCCACCTCCAGAACAGCACAGGGATGAGTATCAAGAAGATCATCCAGACCCTGCGACCCCTGCGCGATGTGACCATCGCCATCGCTGGCCAGACCATCACCGCCCATCCCGCGATCCCCGACGACATCCAAGCCGTCATCCACAAGGCGACCCACTAAACCTGTGCAACTCGGGCGGAGGTCGGTCCCCTCGGCGACGGCGTGGCGCAGGCCGGCCTCGTCGTAGCCGGTCAGCCACGTCAGCACGGTGACCAGCTCGTCCTCGGTGCGGCCCTTGCGGGTCACCTTCGCCAGATAGAGGGGGTAGATGTCGGCGAACGGCGTACGGAAGATGCGGTGCTCGGCCATGGGCTCATCCTCGGGGATCTGACTGCGGGTGCGGCACTGACTGGCGCTGACGGTTGCGGGTGTGGCGGCGCCCGGCGCTGACGGTTGCGGGTGTGACGGCGCCCGGCGCTGACGGTTGCGGGTGGCGCTCGGGGTGGTGGTTGTGGCCGAGACCGTGAGCGATAACCGCGACGGTGAGCGATAACCGCAACCGTGAGCGACAGCCGCCACCGTGTGAGCGATAGCCGCAACCGTGCGGCGGCGGCTCGGCGGCTCGGTCTGTCCACACCCCGGCGACCCACGGGTGTGATCCACAGCCCGCGCCGCGGACGCGGCGTACGACGGCGCGCGGTGGCGACCCTGAGGTCATGGTCCTGACGTCGTACGCCCCCTACGGCAACGCCATCGTCGGCTCGAGCGCATTGCGCCAGGCGGTGCGCGCGGGGACTCTAGTGCGGGTCGGCTACGACACCTATCTGCCGGTGCATCCACCGCAGACCCAGCCCTGGGAGCGCGCGCGGACCGAACTGCTCGCCCGGTGTGCGGCGCTGCAGCGGCGCTCGGGTCCCGCGACCGTGATCAGCCACACCACCGCGGCCCTGGTGCACGGCCTGTGGGTGCCGGCCACCCGGTCCCTCCACGTGACGCAGCCCTATGCGCGGCCGTCGACCCCGCAGCGACCGGACCCGGTGCTGCGGCACCGGCGACCCCTGGACCCTGCCGAGATCACGACCGTGGGTGGGCTCCGAGTGACGACGTTGCAGCGCACCGTCGTCGACTCCCTGACCATGCTCCCGGCGGACTGGGGGCTGGCCGTCGCGGACAGCGCGTTGCGCCGCGTGACGCGGGCCGATCGGCGCGATCCGGATCGGGCGCGTCGGGCCGCCGAACCGTACCAGGCCGAGTGGCTCGGGCACCTGGAGGCGGCTGGCCCGCGGCGGGGTCGTCCCCGGGCTCGGGCCGTGCTCGCCGTCGCCGACCCGCTTGCCGAGTCCGCGGGCGAATCCCGCACCCGCGCCATGCTGCTCGCGGCGGGTTTGCCGGTCCCGCAGCTCCAGATCCCGGTCGTGGCCGAGGGCACGACCTTCTACGCCGACCTGGGCTGGGAGATCGGGTCGGGCCGGTACCTGCTCGTCGAGTTCGACGGCCTGACGAAGTACGCCCTGGACGGCGAGAGGGGCGCCGACCTGTCGCGTCGCCTGGCCGCCGAAAAGCTCCGCGAGGACGCGATCCGGAGGCTGGGTCACCAGCTCGAACGGGCGGTCCACGCCGACCTGTCCTCCGCCCGGCGCCGCGAGCTGCTGGTTGCGCGGGTCGGTCGCAAGCTCCCTGCGGCCGTGTTGAGCCAGGCCACACCGCGGCCGGGCCTGCAGATCGCGCCGATCGCGCCCCGGGAATGGTGATCAGGGCCGACCCCGTACGGCGTACGCGCGTTCCCCGGCTGCCCTGGGCGCTCGCGGGTGGGCTTGGCGCTCGCGGATGGGGTTAGCGCTCACCGCTGCTGTTGTTACCAGCACCGTGAGCGCTATCCACGACCGTGAGCGCTACTTGCCACCACCGTGGGCGCTCGCGGGTGGGCCTAGCGCTCGGGGTGGTTACCGCTCACGGGTGGGGTTAGCGCTCGCCGTTGCTGTTGTTACCACCACCGTGAGCGCTATCCACGACCGTGAGCGCTATCCACGACCGTGAGCGCTATCCGCCAGCGTGGGCGCTACCCAGCACCGTGAGTGTTCAGGCGCGGTCTGGGCTGGATCCCCAGCCACCGCGGAGTCACCGGGCAGACCCCCCCGGTGGTGGCGGCTCGCTCGGCGTACCGGCAGCCTGGTCTCATGACGACGGGGGCGACGTACGCGCTCGAGGCGCCACGAACCGGCGCCATCCCGCGCTGGCAACGCGTGGTCGCCTGGGCGGCGTTCGCGGTGACGGTGCCGTCGGCGATCTGGCGCGTGCTGATGATCGTCGGGCTGATGCCGGGGACGGCGGAGTTGCGCGCGTACGAGCTGGCGGGCAGCGCCGCGTTGGCCTACAGCTACGTCTTCGGGCTGAGCATCGTGCAGCTGGCCTGCGGCTATCTCACGGTGGGGCTGGTAAGGCCGTGGGGGCGCCGGCTGTGGGGGCGCGCCGTGCCCGTGCTGCCGGTGGTCATTGCGGGGGCCCTGGGCGGGCTGGCGGTCACGTGGCTCTTCGACATCAGCATGGTCGGCGCTCTCCTGCAGGGCCGTCGACCCGACGCGGGGCTGGTCACCGGCTGGCCGCTGGTGGTGATGGCGGCGTGCTACGCACCGATCCTGCTGTGGGGTCCGCTGGAACTGGTCAGCGTGGCGGCGTACGCGCACCGCCGGCGCAGCCGTGGCGGCTGACGTGCCCGGCGAGCAGGGCGGTCAGCGCGGTCAGGGGGCGCACGGCGAGCCGCGTCGGACTCTGCCGCTGTCGCCGCTGCGTGCCGTAGTGGGGTTCGGGCTGGTCAGCCTGTTCGCGGACATGGTGTACGAGGGGGCCCGGTCACTCTACGGCCCCGTCCTGCTCTCCCTCGGCGCGTCGGCCGCGCTGGTTGGATTGGTCGCCGGGGCCGGGGAGGCCATGGCGCTCGTGCTGCGTCTGATCGCCGGGCCCGTAGCGGACCGACGGGGCTCGCACTGGTCGTTCACGATCGCCGGTTACGCGACGACCGCCGTCTGCGTGCCGCTGCTTGCGGTGGCGCCCGCGCTCGGTGGGCTCGGGTTGGCGTTCGCGACGGCCATGATCCTGCTGGAGCGGACTGGCAAGGCGGTGCGCTCGCCGTCGAAGAGCGCGCTCCTCGCGGTCGCGGCGCGCCGGGTCGGCCGCGGCAGCGGTTTCGGGATCCACAAGGCCCTCGACCAGGTGGGGGCCTTCGCGGGACCGCTGCTGGTCGCCGGGGTCGCGGCGGCGTCCGGCGGGGCGCTGTGGCCGGCGCTCGGCTGGCTGGCGATACCGGGCGCGATCGCGATGGCGATCCTGCTCGCGCTGCGGGCGCGGCTGCCGGATCCGCGCGCGGACGACGCGCCTGGACCCGCCAACGCCTTCGGCCCTGGCCCGCCTCCCGCGCAGCGCGTTCCGGCGGGGCCGTGGTGGCGCGACATGGTCGGCGCGGGACTTCCGAGGGAGTTCTTCTGGTACGCCGTAGCCGCCGCGCTCACGACCGGTGGCCTGGCAGGCTTCGCGCTGATCGCGGTGCACCTGACCCGCGACCTCGGCGTGCCCGCCGCGGCGGTGCCGCTCTGGTACGCCGCGGCCATGCTCGTGGAGGCCGTCGCCGCCCTCGGCACGGGCCGGGCGTACGACCGGGTCGGCGCCCTGGTCCTGCTCGCGGTGCCCGTGCTGGTGGCGGCCGTGCCGATCGCGGCGTTCGCCCCCACGGTCGCGGCGGCGGCCGCCGGGGTCGGGCTGTGGGGCGCGGTCTCCGGCATTCAGGACTCCACCGTCAAGGCTCTCGTGGCGGACCTCGTGCCGACGCAGCGGCTGGCGTCGGCGTACGGCGTGTTCGCCGCAATCCAAGGCGCGCTGGCCATCGTGGGCGGCCTGGTCGTGGGGTTGCTGCTGGACCGCTCCGTCCCGGCCCTCAGCGCGGTCGTCGCCGTGGCGCAACTCGCGGCGCTGATCCTGCTCGTGCGCGCTCTCCGGTTGGCGAGCCGCGGCCGATAGCCGGCGCGTCGTGCCGAGCCCCCGGGGGTCCCGCGCTCACGGGTGTGTTGAGCGCCCACAGTTGCGGGGTGCTCGCGCTGACGGGTGTGCTTAGCGCTCACGGTGGTGGTTGTCACCGCGACCGTGAGCGCTATCCACCACCGTGACGAGCCCGTCGGCCTGGCTCTTGCGGTCCCTCGACCATGAGGTCGACCTCTCGGCGGTCCGGGGCGGAGGTGCCGTCACGGGCACGGGGGCAGAGCGCCGACCATCCCCCTAGCCGACGGGGCTTGGCGTGGGCGGCCGGGACTGGTTGCCTGAGCGCATGGATATTGCCGACGACGCTCCACGCGTCGTGTGCTTCACCCGCGAGATGGCGGCGCCGGCGGCGGTCGTGTTCGAGCTGATCGCCGACCCCGCGCAGCAGCCCCGCTGGGATGGCAACAACAACCTCGGGTCCGCCGCTCCAGGTCAGCGGGTGCGTGCCGTGGGCGACGCCTTCACGACCCTGGTGAGCGGCCGGCAGATGGACGGCAGCGCCTACCCGCCGGGACCAGGTTCGAGGGCGAATCGACCGCCCGAGCGCGTCAATCATGTCGTCGAATTCGAGGAGGGCCGGCGGATCGCCTGGCGCCCTTCAGAGGTCGAACAGCGACCGCCCGGACACCTGTGGCGCTGGGAGATCGTGCCGCTCGGCCCGGACCGCTGCCGCGTGACGCACACCTACGATTGGACCGAGCTGGACGATCCCGCCCGCCTGGCGCGGGCACGCTCCACGACGCCCGAACGGCTCGCGGCGTCGGTGGACCGGCTGGCCGCACTGGCCGAAGCCGCGGGCTGACCAGCAAAGTCACTCAGCGGCCGCGCGAGGACGGGCGGGCTCGTGGGGTGGCGGGACTCGTCTTATGGCGAGGGGGTCTCGGCCGCTGGATCGCGAGGAACGTGCGCGATCCCAACCGGGCGAGCCAGCCGCCCCCCGCCGTCCTTCGCGGCTCAGCGCGGCTCGAAGTCCTGGATGCCGTGGGCGCGCAGGAAGCGCGCCCACTCCGCGGCGTTATCCGCGGTGGAGTGGGGGCGCCGGGGATCGAGGGAGTACGCCGTGCAATCGGCAAGGGTACGCAGGGCGAGGGGCCCGGCCGTCGGAGGGGCGGCCCTACCGGTTTGCGCGGCCGCTTCCCACGGGTCGAGGTCCTCGGTGTCCCGGTTCTGCGGATCGGTGCCCGCGCCGCCGGTGCCCGCGCCGCCGGTGCCCGCGCCGCAGGTGCCCGCGTCGCCGGTGCCCGCGTCGCCGGTGCCCGCGTCGCCGGTGCCCGCAACCCCGATGCTGGCGACTCGGGTGTCTGGCCCGCCGTGGCAGGCCAGGCCCACGACGAGATCATCGAGTACCGCGTAGGCGACGCGGACCCCCTCGATGTCCGTGCCGTAACCCCGGTGGGCGACCCCGTCGATGGTCAGTTCGGCAGGGCTCCATGCCTCCAACGCGTCCGCATGGGCACAGACCGCCGCGGAGCTGGCGCCCGGCGGCCCCTGTTGCATAAACCAGGCCAACGGGCCGTCCAGCGCCGCCATGGCCGCGGTGATCCGGGCCTGGACCTGCGGCGCGTCGCCCTGACGTCGCGCGACCCAGGACGTGGCGATGGCCGCGCCGTTACTCCACGTCAGGTGCACCTCGTCGGCAAGTCTGCCGAGGCTCCCGTGGTGGACGAGAAACCAGCGTCGGCCCCGCCCGTCGTCGCGGCCCGGACGGCCACCCGACTCGACGTACGCGTCGTCGTACTCGTAAAGGTCGAACTCCGCTGGGACGTACCACCGCTGAGCATCGTCGCGCATTCGACCACGCTAGGAGCGCGACGGGGCTCGCGCCTATCCGGGGAGTCCCTGACATCCCCCGTGATGGCACCTTTGCTGTTGTCGGGGCAGCAGCATCAGGGACGTCATCGGGGATGCCATCCAACCCGAGGACGGACGGACGGCCCGGCAGGCAGGGTCACGGGCCGACGAACTCGTAGTCCACACCCAGCAGGTCGTAGGTCCGGCGCGCCCGAAGGTCCCGGGTGAGCAGCCGTCGGCCGGCGGTCCTGGCGGCCTCGCCGACCAGGGCGTCGTAGACGGCGCCGCCGATGATGCCGATCGTGGCCAGCCGGGCGCGCAGGGTGGCGCTTGCGCCTGCCGAGAGCCACACCACCTCGGGGAAGACGCGGTCGATCAGGCTGGCGGCATCGCCCGCGTCGATCGCCAGTTGACCGGGGAGTCGGGTGAGGACGGCGAAGAGCTCGTACGCCGCGTGCCCGGCCAGGGCCGGACGGTGCTGCCGTACGGCGGCCACACACGGACCGTGCGCCGTGTGGCCGGAATCCAACGCCGCGACCGCGACGCTGGTGTCGACCGCCCAGCCGTCAGCGCTGGCCATCGTCTCGCCAGCGCTGAACGTCGGCGTCGGTCACGCTCACGCCCCGGACGGCTTCAATGACCGGCCACCCGTCGACCTCCACGATCCGCCGCGCGGACCGGCGCAACGGGGTCAGGAGCAGGCCGTCTCCGGTCACGGTGACCTCGAACTGGGCATCCGGCCCGAGCCCCAGCTGATCGCGGGCCTCCTTGGGGATGACCACGCGCCCCGCCTTGTCTAGCGATGCCAGCATGCCATCCACGCTACCATTTGGCCCCCCTCGCCGAGGTGGTCCCGACCACCGAGCAGAGCCGGGCCCTCCCGGGAGCGCGCCCGCGTCCAGAACCCCTTTCGGGGTCGGGTCGCTAACGGGCGGCCATCCGTGCGGACCGGGCGACGGATGTCGGCTTCCACGCCTCACCGCGGGGTGGCGAGCCACGCTCCCCAGGCGTTCGTGTGTGCCTGCGCCCGCTCGTCGGCATCGGCGCCATAGAGATAGGCCCACACCGACACGGCGCAGGCGTCACCGCCGCCCTCCGCAGCGAGCAGGCCGGTGCCCGGTGCCGGCTCGTCGAGCAGCAGAGCCAGGCTGTTGCGGCCGGCGTCGAGAACTGTGCCGGCCAACGGGGGTACGCCGGAGCCGTACGTGGCCACGCGACTCCCGATGGCCGGCGCCTCGGGCAGGCCGAGCGCTTTGAGCAGATCCGGCCACGACGCCGCGGGGTTGCCCGGCCACATCCCCATCGGAATCGCAGCGCTCGCCACCAGGCCGGGGAAGTAGCGCAGGTGCAGCCAGAGGTTGCGCAGGAAGAGGGTCCAGCCGCCGATCATGTCGTCGTACTGGTCGTCCCACGGCTCGCCCGTGCCGAACCCGGAGTTGACCAGCCGGACGATGGAACTGCCCTGACCGCGGGCCTCGACCACCCACTCGAAGGCCAGCCCCGGCGCGGCGTCGACGCCCGCGAAGACGATGCGGTGCGGCGGGTCCCACACCTCCACCCGCCCGGGGACCTCCATCTCGGGACCGGGGCCGAAGCGCGCCGTCGCCGCACCGCCGGGGCGCTCCTCGACGGTGTGCGGGACGTACCAGGACGAAATGCCAGGGCCCGTCGCGATGGCCTGCCACACCTCCTCCACCGTGCCGGGGACCTCGATCTCCATCCGGATCTCGCGGCGCCCCGGGTCGGGGTGAAGGATCGGCTGGGGGATGCCTTCCGGCGTGGTGAGGTCACTCATGAGTTGACTCCGTCCGGGGTCGAGGGTGGGCGGCCAGGATGAGGCGGTGCCAGCGTCCGGCCGGTGCTGACTCGTCGTGATAGCGACTGGCCAAGGCCGTGACCGCCTCGGTCAGCTCGCGGGTGAAGTTCGCTCGGTCGGCCGCGCTACCGAATCGAATGTCGACGTCGAGCGCCAGCGTGGCGAGCGGTCGCCCGGCCTCGTCGGCGCGGCGAGACAGCGCGGCCACCTCGCGGACGATCCGCGACGCGAGCGCAATGAGGTAGCGGGCCGAGAGCCTGCCGAGCCGCGCGGGGTCGGCCAGGTCGCGCCCGACGTTGGGCGGGGCGACGACATAGCTGGCGGCCGTGGCCTGGACCAGTCGCTCTGTGAGCCCGCGTCGGGCCCGCGTCGCCACCTGGCTCACGAGACCGGCGTCCTCCAGGGCGCGCAGGTGGTAGTTGACCCGCTGGCGAGGGAGGCTGAGCGCGGCGGCCACGGTTGTCGCGGAGCCCGGTTCGGCAAGCTCGGCAAGGATCCGGGCTCGAGTGGGGTCGAGGACGACGGCCGCCACAGCCGAGTCGTCGATGACCGCGAGATCCTGCACGCGAGTCATCCTCTATTTGACAGTTGCGGTTGTCAATATCCCCCTACGTGGGGGCCAGGTTGAGCCACGCCAAGTCCTGGAACTGGGCGAAGGCTGCGTCGAGCGTGGCCAAGGTGTAGCCGGCGGTGGTGGCGTAGGCGCCCAGGTAGGCATCCATCCACAGGTTCGGGGAGGCCGTCGTACGGCGCGTCCACGATCGCCACGCCGGATCGAGCGGCGGTTCCTCGATCTCGATGGTCACGCGTTCGTCGGCGGCGATGGCGTCGATCACGGCCCACGCTTCGTCGTTGGTGAGGGCCGGGCGGCCATGCGGGGCGAGTACGGCGGTCGTAGTGACCAGGCGCAACACGGCGAGCTGCACCATTCGCGGCATCACCACCGCGCCGGGCTCGTCGATGCCGTCCAGCCATTCCAAGCAAGCACGGTGGTGGCGATGGGAGGCGATCGAAAGGGCCAGCCACACGTTGGTGTCGGCCAGGAAGCGCGTCACTCCGGTTCCATCTCGGCAAGGGTGTCTACGTCGGCCTGCAGGAGCGTCGCCGCGACCTCGTCGGGGGCCAGCCCCGTCGGGCGGCCGGGCGGGCACGTGATGAGGGGGAACGCCGTACGTCGTGCGCTGGTGCCAGGAGGAGGGCTGGCGAGCCCTCGGCGCAGGAGCTCGGCCGTGACGTCCTTGATCGTCCGGTCCTCGCGGGCGGCCTTGAGTTTGATCGCCCGGAAGAGGTCGTCGGGCAACTCCAGCGTCGTCTTCACAGCGCCCATATTACTGGATTGCCATATTCCCAGCAGCCAGCCGGCGTCGCTGGCGGCCAATCGCTGTCAGGCCGTTCATGGCGGACCTGGTCGTCCTGAGTGCGCACGCTGATCCGGCGTGCGCGAGCGGCCGAGAAGCCCGGGAGAGGGAGCGGTGTGAAAGGGATCCCTACGGTGCCCGCAGCGTGTAGGATTCCGCGTTTCCTGACGCTCTCCCGGGTCTGTGACCTGCGATGCGACAGGTGCCAGCGAGGGCGGCGTGTCTCACGATCTTGTCGCAATCCCCCGTAGCTTCGCTCGCGCAGCGGTGGGGACTGGCTCGTCAACCACGGTGGCACGCGAGGTCATCGAGAGTGAGCGGGGCGTGAGAGTGCCTCAACCTAGCCTGCCGCCACGTATAGCGGTAGGGTGAACGAATTCAGTGAATCTATTCAGTGAGGAAGCATGACCGCGCGCGCCGAGGCCAAGTCCGCCACTGCCGAGCGGGTGCTCACGGCCGCGGCCACGCTGTTCCCGAGGCAGGGTTACGCATCGACTACCATCCCGCAGATCGCCCAGGCGGCCGGCGTCTCCGTCGGCACGGTCGCCTGGCTATGTCAACCCCACTTGGCCCCGGGGTGACGGCCAGGAATGGACCCACCTTGCGCGAGACCAGCGGCATGAGCGAGCGAGGTGATACCCCGGTCGCGGCGGGCCTTACCTACTTTCGACGCGAAGCCAACGAGAGCTAGGCAGAACAGCGCCGCAAGTAACCCGGCCTCGGAGTTGGAGCCAGCGGTGAAGGCTTGGAACCCTTCGAAGCCGCAAATTGCCAAGGTGATCATGGCAGGACCCCGTGGATCGGTCCAGGTCGTGTGAGAGTCCGATCAATGGGTGCAGACCGCAGCGTAGGCCACCGGGCTGAGGTAGCCCAGGGATGAGTGCGGACGGTCGTGGTTGTACTCGGTCTTCCAGTCGCCGATGACGACCTGGGCGTGGGTCATCGACCAGAACAGATTGATGTTCAGGCACTCGTCGCGCAGCCTGCTGTTGAACGATTCGATGAAGGGGTTCTTCCAGGGCTCGCCGGGTGGGATGAACAGCATCCCGGTCTGGGTGCCGGCCCACTGGGCCAGTGCTGCCGCGATCATCTCCGGGCCGTTGTCGAGCCTCAGCACCGCCGGCGAGGCGCCACGGGCGGCCACGATGTGGTTCAGCTCGGCGGCCAGGGCCTCGGCGGTGATCGAGCGTTCCACAAGGCCGCCCAGTGTTTCGCGGGTGTGTTCGTCGACGACGGAGAGGATCTTGATCGGTCGGCCGTCGGTGGTGGAGTCGAACTGGAAGTCGATCGCCCACACCACGTTGGCCGAGGTGGCGGTCGGGACTGGTGGCACGGTCGAGGATCCGACCCGTTTACGGCGGCGTCGCACGTGCACACGTAGCCCTTCTTCGCGCCACAGCCGCTGGAGCTTCTTGTGGTTCACGACCCGGCCCTGGCCGCGGGCGTCGTGGTAGGCGCGCCGGTGTCCCCACCGGGGATGGGCCCCGGCGTAGGCGCGCAGCCAGGCCCGCAGCCCAGCGTCGGGATCATCAGGAGTCTGCGCGGGCGGGGTGTGGCGTTGGGTGGATCGGTGCTGCCCGACCAGCCGACACGCACGCCGTTCGCTGACGTCGAAGACTCGACGCAGGTGAACAACGGCCGCGCGTCGGCGGGCCGGGCTCAGAATTCCCCCTTGGCGACCTCGCGGAGCATGTCTTTGTCCAGCTCGGCATCAGCAAGCAGACGCTTGAGCCGCTGATTCTCGGCACGCAACTTCTTCAGCTCCTTGGCGTCCTCGGCTTTCAGCCCGCCGAACTGATTACGCCACCGAAAGTAGGTCTGCTCGGAGACACCGAGCTGCCGGGCAACCTCGGCCGTGTCAGCGCCCCCGGCCAGCAACCGGTCGGCCTCGACCAACTTGCGCACGACCTGCTCAGGCGTGTGTCGCTTCCTCGTTGTCATGGTGATAAAGCCTTCCTGCCCACCCTCGTGGGCCGTAAGGACTCTCACACCACCCGGACCAACCAACGGGGGTCACGCCAATCAGCAGGCTGACAATCGGGACTGTCCGCCAAACGGTGTTTCTGGCCTGACACGCTGGCCCAGCTGGCGGGGAAGGTCATGTGATGACCGAGAAGATCACGAGCGTGAGCTCGATGCCGAAGAAGGTGAAGAAGACGACCTCGCGCAGCGAGGCCGAGCAGGCTGCGGTCCGGGAGCTGGTCAAAGCCGCCCGGGCCCGTGGTGAGGACCTGACCGGCCCGGACGGGCTGCTCAAATCAATCACCGCCACCGTCCTGGAGACAGCGCTGGAAGAGGAGCTGACCGAGCACCTCGGCCACGAGAAGCACCAGGTACCCACCGCGGAGAACGGCAACATCCGCGACGGCACCCGACCCAAGACGGTGCTGACCGACGCCGCCGGAGAGGTGACGATCGCGGTCCCCCGGGACCGGGCCGGCACGTTCGAGCCGGTGATCGTCAAGAAGCGACAGCGGCGCCTCTCGGACGTGGATGCGGTCGCGATCAGCCTGTTCGCCAAGGGCCTGACGACCGGTGAGATCAGCGCGCACTTCCACGAGGTGTACGGCGCCTCCATCAGCAAGGACACGGTCTCGAGGATCACGGACAAGGTGCTCGAGGAGATGGCCGCCTGTCCTCCCGGCCGCTGCAACCGGTGTACGCGGCCATCTTCATCGACGCGATCTACGTCAAGGTTCGCGACGGGCAGGTCGGCAACCAACCCTTCTACGCCGCGATCGGCGTCGACCTGAACGGCCGGCGAGACGTCCTGGGCCTGTGGGCCGGGCAGGGAGGTGGTGAGTCGGCGAAGTTCTGGATGAACGTGCTGGCGGACCTGAAGAACCGCGGCGTGCGCGACGTGTTCTTCATCGTCTGCGACGGCCTCAAAGGACTGCCCGACAGCGTGAACGCCGTCTTCCCCCAGGCGATCGTGCAGGCCTGCGTGATCCACCTCATCCGGGCGACGCTGCGCTACGCCTCGCGGAAATACTGGGACCAGCTGGCCAAGGACCTGCGCCGCATCTACACCGCACCCTCGGTCGAGGCAGCATGGGCGGCGTTCGAGGAGCTGGAGGAGAAATGGGGCAAGCCCTACCCGGCCATCCCCAAGATGTGGAGAGCGGCGTGGGAGGAGTTCATCCCCTTCCTGGCCTACGACGTGGAGATCCGCCGGGTGCTGTTCTCCACCAACGCCATCGAGTCCCTGCACGCCAGGTACCGGCGCGCGGTCACCGTGCGCGGGCACTTTCCGACCGAGCAGGCCGCCCTCAAGTGCCTGTACCTGGTCACCAGGGGCCTGGACCCCAAGGGCACCGGCCAGGCACGATGGACCATGCGGTGGAAGCCCGCGCTCAACGCTTTCGCCGTCACCTTCGCCGACCGCATGCCGGCCGCGGAGAACCTCTGAGATGAACGCCGGAAACACCGTTCATCGGACAGACCCGCGACAGGCGTGAGGAGGGTGCGTCAGCGTGGCAGGTGCGTCGCGAGCTGGGCTGTGGTGGTGACTCGGCGGCCCGCCTGCTGCGGGGATGAGTCGTGACGAGGACGCTGACCGGCGGCTGGGCCACAGCTGCGTGAGGCGATTGCCGACGAGGCACAGCGGGTCAGCAACCTTGAGGAACCGTTGGTGGTCATCGCCGCCGTGGGCGACGTGTTCGCCTCGCTGGACGATGCGCTGGCCGAGCTGGCGCTGCCTCGGTTGCGCGCGGTTGCGCAGCTGCGCCGGCAGGGGTGGAGCTACGACCGCATCGCCGAGGCGACCCAACTCTCGAAGGGTCGAGTGGCGCAGCTCGCCCGGGAGGCTACGAACGCACCTCGACTCCCACGTGCGCGACCTACGGGCCAAGCTCGAAGCCGACCGGCGCCACCCGCGCATCGTGCAGACCGTCGTCGGCGCCGGCTACCGCTTCATGCCCCGCCTGGACCGCCCGGCACCGGGCCGGTAGCGGCCAGCCGGAGCCCGGGACTCCCTGCCGCGTGGTCCGCCTGGGGCCGGGCACGACGGGGGCCACTTGCGTCGCAGCCACCCAGGGGGACTATCATCGCCACATGACGATGAAAGCGGCGACCGGCGCTCTTCCGGCGGCGACCAGCGCTCTTCCCTCCATGACGTCGGTGCCCGATGAGCCGGCCGCGCTGGCGGCGGCCGCGTGCCTGTTCCACGGTTTCAGCGACCGGTCCCGGCTGTCCATCGTCCAGCACCTGGCCCTCGGCGAGCACCGGGTCGTCGACCTGACCGGCCACCTGGGGCTGGCGCAGTCGACGGTCAGCAAGCACCTGGCCTGCCTGCTCGACTGCGGCATCGTCAACGTCCGCGCCCAGGGCCGGGCGTCGGTGTACTCGTTGGCGCACCCGCAGGCCACCTTGGACCTGCTCGCCGCGGCCGAGCGGCTCCTGGCCGCTACCGGTGACGCGGTCGTCCTCTGCCCCCGCTACGGCAGCGAGGCCAAGTCGTGAGCGGCGGCCACAGCCACGGTCCCAGCGGGCATGCCGGCGGCGCGCACCGGTGGCGGCTGCAGCTCGCGTTCGTCCTGGTGGCCGGATTCTTCGTCGTCGAGCTCGTCACCGCGCTGACGTCGGGGTCGTTGGCGCTGCTCTCGGACGCCGGGCACATGGCCGCCGACGTCGTCGCGCTCGGCGCGGCCCTGGTCGCCACCCGCATCGCCATCCGCAAGGACACCACCGGACGACGAACGTTCGGCTCGTACCGGGCCGAGGTGTTCGCCTCCGGCCTGGCGGTCCTGCTGATGCTCGGGGTGTCGGTGTACATCGCCGTGGAGGCCGTCGGCCGCATCGGCGGCGGAGCCGAGGTGGCCTCCGGCCCGATGCTCGTCGTTGGTGCCATCGGACTGGCCGTCAACCTGGTCGCCCTGGTCCTGCTCCGCGGCGGGGTCGGTGAGTCACTGAACGTCAAGGGCGCCTACCTCGAGGTGGTCGCCGACACGCTCGGCTCGGTCGGGGTCATCGCCGCCGGCGTCCTGGTGGCCGCCACCGGCAACGCCTGGTGGGACACCGGCATCGCGCTGGCGATCGCCGCGTTCGTGGCCGTCCGCGCGGTCATGCTCGGCCGCGAGGTCCTGGTCGTCCTCGGCCAGCACGCCCCCGCCGGCGTCAACCCCGAGGAGGTGACCGGCGCCCTGGCCTCGGTGCCCGGTGTCACCGACGTGCACGACCTGCACGTGTGGACCCTGACGTCGGGGATGAATGTGGCCACCGCACACCTGATGACCAACACCGACACCGACGCCCACGCTGTCCTCGACCAGGCCGGGCAGCTGCTGCGAACCCAGTTCGGCGTCGAGCACGCCACCTTGCAGGTCGAGCCCACCACCCACACCCAGTGCAAGGAGATGACCTGGTGAGCACCTGGACCACCCTGGCCAGCCCGCAGCGGCGTGCCACCCTCATGCGGCGCGCGCAGCTGCTCGCCGCCGCATCGGTGGCGTACAACCTCGTCGAGGGCGCCATCGCCATCACCGCCGGCAACCTCGCCGGGTCCTCCGCCCTCGTCGGGTTCGGGCTGGACTCCCTGGTCGAGGTCTCCTCCGGCCTGGTCATCCTCTGGCAGTTCCGCCACGCCCTGCCCGAGTCCAGAGAACGGGCCGCGCAGCGGCTCATCGCGCTGTCCTTCTTCGCCCTCGCCGCCTACCTCACCATCGAGGCCGGCCACGCCCTGCTCACCGGCGCACAACCCGAGGACAGCCCGGTCGGCATCGCCCTGGCCGTGGCGTCCCTGGCCGTCATGCCCTTGCTGAGCCGGTGGCAGCGCCGCACCGGCCGCGAGCTCGGCTCGGCCGCCGTCGAGGGCGACGGCACCCAGACGCTGCTGTGCACCTACCTGTCCGCGGTCCTGCTCGTCGGCCTGGTCCTGAACGCCACCCTCGGCTGGTCCTGGGCCGACCCGGTCGCCGCCTTGGTCATCGCCGCCGTCGCCACCCGCGAGGGCTGGGAGAACTGGAACGGCGAGGACTGCTGCGCCCCTGCCGCGCTGACCGCCACTGGCCCCACCGCCGCCGACGACGAGGGTGAGGCCGGAAGCTGCGCCGGCGACGCCTGCTGCACCCCCACCGCCCCGACCACGTCAGATGACCCGCAGAAGGAGGGCTCCCGATGAGCCGTCGCATGCCGGACACCGTCCGCGCCGCGTTCGAGACCGAGCTGGCCGCCGCGCGCGCCGCCATGACCGGCGAGCAGCGCTGGGCCGCGCTCGAGCGGGCCCACATCCTGTCCCAGCCGTGGGCGTGGCCGCACACCCGCGCGCACGCCGTCATGCTCGCGCTCGCATGGCGTGAGCACGACCGCCGCGAAGCCGCCGGCCAGGTGATCCGCCTCCTGGTCGCCGCGCCCGGCTCCGCGCTGGGCCGCTACCCCGAGGGCAACACCGGACGCGCCCGCGTGCCCCTGACGCAGCCGATGCCGATACCGGCCGACCTCGCCGACATCCTCGCCGCCCGCTGACGCACTCGTCGGTGGAACCAGCCCGACCCCCTTTCGTCCACCGAACCCCGCTTCCCCCGCAGCCCTCACCCTGCCGTCACCCCTGCCCTGGAGCTGACACCCCCGCGGCCCACGTCAAGCGCAAGCCGTTACCTTGGCGCTTGGAGCCGAGGGCAATGTTGCAGCAACTCGTAGCCACTTTGCCGCTCGCAAGCCGACGCTGACGACCGAGAGCGACGAGCCGACCCCTCCCGGGTGGCCGGGAGGGGTCGGCTATTTCGATTCGGCGACACCGGTTGGCGGGCTGCCCCGACGATCGGTTAGCCACTGCCCGTCGGGTCTGACCTGCGTGTACCCGGCGCCCCCCGGTTGTCCGTCCCGCGCTAAGCCGATGTCGTCCCGTCTCCGTTGACGTCAGGCACCCTCCGGCGGTTTCCGCCAGTGGGGCGGCCCAAGTTGGCTCGCAGCACGTGCCCTCGGGCCGCCCAAGCTCTGGCTGATGGCACCCAGGTCATGTCAGTCACCTCGTCGGCGATGGCGGGGTCGGCGAAGGCGTAGACGTCCTCGAGCAGGTCGGCGAAGCGCTCAGGGAGCTGGTCCAGCTTCTGCTTGTGCCGCCACGCCGCCCACTTTGCCTGTGCGATGGCTGGGTAGCCGTCGAGCACGTCCCGCAGCAGCGACATGTCGGCATCGCGGTATGCCGCCACCTGCGTGATCGAGGTCCGCAGGGTGTTTCCGTCCACGGGGTGTCCGCCGGACAGGGTCCAGATGTCACCGAAGTCTCGCCACCGGGTGTTGGCCGTGCCCCGTTGGACAGCGGTCACGACCTTCTCCGCGTGCACCATCACAAGCGGGTAGCCGAGCAGGTGAAGCGGTTTCCCGCCGAGCAGTCGCGGAACCTCAACCTGGCCCGGCGCCGGCCAGACTGGGTCCCCTACGTTGAGGTCGATGTGAAAGCGGGTCCGGGCTGTGGCCAGCTCAACACCCATCGACACACGCACGCCGGAGTACTCGTCATCGTCGCGGATGACCTCGGCGGTAGCACTGTCGGCATCGAAGACCAAGCCGTCATCTTCCTGGGGCTTGCCGGCGGCGATGTCGCGCAGGACGGCAAGGACTTGTTGGGCGTCGTTGTCCAGGTCGCGGCCTGCGAAGTCGATGTCTTTGGTGGGGCGTCGCGTACCGAACGCGGCCAGCAGCACGCCGCCCTTGAGGACGAGCTGCTGCGCGTGGTCGCTCACCGCTACGCGTGCCAGGAACCCCTCGAGGACGTACAGCTGGATGAGTTCGTCGGTGAGCCGGGACTCGGCTCGCGCCTTGGCCTTGAGGTCCAAGTAGGCGCGACCGGCCGCTGTCGCCCTCGAGACGTCCTTCACAGCAGGACCTCCAGGGCGTGCCGCAGCGCTGGCGCTCCCTTGCTGAAGTGGGTGGACATGCGGAGCAATGTAGAGGGCTGACCGCCCCTGCGCAGCCAGCGGCGCAGCGCCTCGTTGCCCAGCTCAGGTCCTTCGGTCTCGCGCAGCCGGTACGCGTCGATGATGGACCGTTCGGGGCTGTAGAGCCCGATGGCTGTTGCGTCGTCCAGGGTGAGCGTCTCTCTGCCGATGTCGAAGGTGTCTGGGTCGAACTGGTGCCATGCGACGGGAGCGATGGTGTCCGCTGGACGGGTTCCGCGTGGCAGCGCGATGTCGAGCTCCGCCGGGATGTCGTCGATGAGGTCGTGACGTGCCAGGGCCGTGCGCAGGCAGAGCGTGGCCCGCGGCCGCTTCCCCGCGATGTCGATGAGGTCCTCGTCGCCGGCGGCGTCGGCCTTCCGGTAGAGGCCGTGGTTCACCCGGATGATGAGGTTGTGCGCCAGCAGCTCGCGGAACCTGCGCTCGTTGAGCAGGGTGCGTGCCTCGCTGTACCGGAAAGTCGTGGGAAGCAGGCGCAGCGCCTGCTGGTCCAGCTCGCTCGTCACGGCCCCTCCCAGGATGTAGGACTATGCAGTCAGTCGGCCTATAACTGTTCGCATTTTCCTACATTGTGCCATGTGGGTAACCCACGGGCGGACGCCCTGCCAGCTCCGCCGCCGCGTGCGCGCGCGCCAGCGCCGTCTGCCGGCTGGGGCAGCCGGCGAAACGCAGCACCGTCACGTCGACGCTCATGCCCTCATCATCGCCTTCATCGCCTTCATCGTGCTCATCATCGACCTGCTCGTCGTGCTCCTCGTCGTCAACGTCATCGTCGTCTACCACCTCCATCTTTCGACCGAACAGGGTCTACCCCGCGCCCGCGCCCGCCCGAGTTCGCACGGAACCTGACCGCGCACCCGCCCGTTAGCCCCCGACGTAACCCTGCACTGCCCTGCCCGTCCCTGACACCTGCCCGGAGCTGAAAACCTGTGAAGCGCAACGCCGTCATCTCGGCGATCGTCGTGGCCCTGTTCGCCGCCGCCCTGACCCTGGGCCCCCGGGCCGCCGACCCGGCCGACGCCAGCGAAGCCGGCGCCGGCACGGCGAGCACCGCCGGGCGGCTCGTGCGCGCCGACAGCCACCGACTCGGGCCGGCCGGGACCGGCAAGGCCGTCCTGGTCGAGTTCCTCGACTTCGAGTGCGAGTCCTGCCGGGCCGCGTACCCGGTCGTGGAGGACCTGCGGGCCAAGTACGCCGGCAAGGTCGACTTCGTCGTGCGCTACTTCCCCATCCCCAGCCACGCCAACGCGGTCAACTCCGCCGTCGCCGTCGAGGCCGCCGCCCAGCAGGGCAAGTTCGAGGCCATGTACCAGCGCATGTACGACACCCAGGACCAGTGGGGCGAGCAGCAGGACTCCAAGGCGGCCGTCTTCCGTGGCTTCGCCGAGGACCTCGGCCTGGACATGGCCGCCTACGACAAGGCGGTCGCCGACCCGGCCACCGCCGCGCGGGTCGAGAGGGACCGCCAGGACGGGCTCGCCCTCGGGGTGCAGGGCAGGTCTGGCAGGACCGACCTGATCCTCGAAACAATGCTTGGGGTTTACAACCCTTAAGTTGTAGTCTAGGCGTGTGTGGGAGGTGGAGGTCGGACTCGTCGAGGACTGGCTGGTCGGCCTGTCCGACGATGACTACGACCTGATCCTCGCCGCGCTGGAAGTACTGCAAGCCGAGGGACCGATGCAAGGCCGACCGCTGGTCGACACCATCAAGGGCTCGCGGCACAAGAACATGAAGGAACTACGCCCAGGGTCGGGGGGCGTTCCGAGGTTCGGATCCTGTTCGCATTCGACCCGCGCCGTAGGGCGATCCTGTTGGTCGCCGGTGACAAGAGCCGGAACTGGAGCCGCTGGTATGCCCGCAACATTCCGATCGCCGACCAACGCTTCGACGATCACCTGGAGTCCCTGAAGGAGGAGGAATAGTCAAGACCTGTGGATCGGCGTGTCACGCGGCGTGAGCATCGCCTCCTGATTCGTCGGGTCGTTCGACGAGCTTGCCGTTCTCGAACTTGGCGCCGGCACGGACCAGGGCGACCAGGTGGGGTGCGTTCACGGCCCGCCACCGGCGTTGGGCCGACTCGATGAGCTTGAACGCCATCGCCACCCCGGCCGCTCTGGAGCCGGGGCCCTTGGTCACTCGCTGCCGGAGCCTGACCGTCGCGAAGGTTGACTCGATCGGATTCGTGGTGCGCAGATGGATCCAGTGCTCGGCCGGGTAGGCGTAGAACGCCAGGAGCACATCGAGGTCGTCGGTGATCTTGGCGGCCGCCTTCGGCCACTTCGCGCCGTACGCCGCGGCGAACGCCTTGGCGGCGGCGACGGCGTGGTCACGGTCCTCAGCGTTGTAGATCTCGGCCAGCGCCTTCTTCGCTCCCGGGTGCGCCGACTTCGGCAGCGCGGCCAGCACGTTGCCGATCTTGTGCCACCAGCACCGCTGTTCGCGGGTGTCGGGAAAGACGTCACGCAGTGCCTTCCAGAACCCGAGCGCGCCGTCGCCGACTGCGAGGACCGGGGCGCGCATGCCGCGGCGTTTGCAGTCCCGCAGCAGGTCGGCCCACGACTCGGATGATTCGCGGAACCCGTCGGCGAGCGCGACCAGTTCCTTGGTGCCGTCGGCGCGGACCCCGATCATCACCAGCAGGCAGACCTTGTCCTGCTCGAGCCGGACTTTCAGGTGGATCCCGTCGACCCACAGGTAGACGTAGTCGACGTCGGCCAGCGACCGGGCCGCGAACGCGCGCGCGTCGTTCTGCCACTGGCTGGTCAACCTGGTGATCGTCGCCGCCGACAGGCCATGACTGGTGCCGAGGAACTGCTCCAACGCCGGGGCGAAGTCGGAACTGGACAGCCCGTGCAAGTACAGCAGCGGCAGCACCTCCGTGACCCGCGGCGACTTGCGCGCCCACGCCGGCAGGATCGTCGAGGAGAACCGCATCCGCTGCCCAGTGCCCTCGTCCGTGCGCCTGTCATTCACGCGGGGCTGGCGCACCGTCACCGCGCCCGCGGCCGTGGTGACCCGCCGTTCGGCGTGGTAGCCGTTGCGGACCACCAACCGGTGACCGTGCTCGTCGACCTGGTCCGCATGCGCCTCGATGTAGGCGGCGACTTCGGCCTGCAACGCCGCCGCGAGCATCTTGCGGGCACCATCGCGAACGATCTCATCCAGCAACGACGCCCCAAGCGCCGCGTCGTCCTCGTTTGGCTGTGCGGCATCGTGGACTACCGTGAGCATGGGCGTGCCTTCCCGAACCAGCGCTCCAACGCCGGTCCTGATCAGAGCTTCTTGGACTTCAGATCATCCTCGGGAAGGTGCGCCCCTTCACGTCACCAGGCCGAGGGCCATCCACAGGTTCTAATCATTGCTCCTGAAGGAGGGCTGACATGACCAACCTGGAATGTCGGCGGCCACGAGAAACTGCCCGGAGACGGCCACGAAGCTGCCCGCTGGCGGACGTGAGAACTGCCCACTGACGGTCATGGGATCTGCCCGACACGACGTCGTCTGCCTCGCCGACCTGCGCGGTTGAGGCCCCTTCCTCGGGTGCGATGAGCGGTGCTGATGCGCCCTATCGCTCCCGAGGAAGGGATGAGTTGAAGTCTGCCGAGGAGATCATGGAAATGTTGGATGCCTACGACCTAACAGGTTCGTTGCGCGATGCCGGCGAGCTGGCTGGCTGCTCCCACCACACGGTGAAGCGGTACGTGGATCGCCGTGCTGGCGGCGGGGAGTTGCCGGCGGCGGCGGTGCGGCCGATGTTGATCGATGAGTATCTGCCCAAGGTCGAGGAGTGGGTCGAGCGGTCGGTCGGGAAGGTCCGTGCCGATGTGGCGCACGAGAAGCTGCTCGCCCTGGGCTACGGAGGGTCGGAGCGCACCACCCGCCGTGCGGTCGCGAAGGTCAAGAAGTCCTACCGGGCCGGACACGTGCGGGTGCACCGTCCCTGGGTGACTGAGCCGGGGATGTGGTTGCAGTACGACTACGGCGATGGCCCCGTCGTCGACGGCGTCAAGACCGTGCTGTTCGTCGCCTGGCTGGCTTGGTCGCGGTTCCGGGTCGTGTTGCCGATCCGCGACAAGACGATGCCCTCGGTGTTCGCTGCCCTGGACGTGACGTTCCGGCGGCTGGGTGGGGTGCCGACCTATGTGTTGACCGACAACGAGAAGACCGTCACGGTCGAGCACATCGCCGGAATTCCGGTGCGGAATCCGCAGCTGGTGGCGTTCGCCGAGCACTACTCGATGGTCGTGCACACCTGCGTCCCGGCCGATCCGGCGTCCAAGGGCGGCACCGAGTCGTCGGTGAAGATCAGCAAGGCCGACCTGGTCCCCAAGGACACCAACCTGCGCGAGGGGTACGCCTCGTTCGCCGAGCTCGAGGCGGCGTGCGTGGAGTTCTGCGAGAAGGTCAACACCCGAGCGCACCGGGTCACTCGTCGGCCACCGATCGAGATGCTCGCCGAGGAACGGGTCCGGCTGCACCCGGTCCCGATGACCCCGCACACGGTCGCGTTCGGCACCACGCGGGTGGTGCCGGGCAACACACCGATGGTGATGTTCGAGTCCGGCCAGTACTCGGTCCCGCATGCCCTGCTGGGTGCGACGGTGTGGGTCCGTGCCCATGGTGTCGGCGAGGACGAGTGGGTCGTCATCGTCCACGTCGGCCAGGACGGTCCCCTCGAAGTCGCCCGCCACCGCCGGGCCACACCCGGCACCCCGAAGATCGATGACGAGCACTTCCCAGCCCAGCCGTCCGGGCCACTGGACCGCCAGCCCCGTGCGAAGAACCCGGCCGAGTCCGACTTCCTCGACCTGGGCGAGGGCGCGAGGTTGTGGCTGATCGAGGCCGCCGCCGCAGGCACACCACGGATGCGCGTCAAGATGGCCGAAGCCCTCAGCTTGGCCAAGCTGTTCGACCCCGTCGAGGTCGACTGGGCACTGGGCCACGCCGCCGTGCACGGCCGGTTCGCCGAAGCAGACCTGTCCTCGATCCTGGACCACCACGCCCGAGCACCGAAAGCCGGTGAGCACCGGGCCAGCGAGGACTCCTCGCTGACCCAGGGCACCAGCGCATGGGCACGGCTCGGTGAACAGGTCGGCCAGCACGACGGCCGCGACGGGAACGAGGTGGCCCGATGACGACGAGAAGCACGGCGTCAGCACCGCCGCTGCCAGCCGAACTGGAGGAGCTGTTGCGCCGGTTGCGGCTGCCGCACATCCGTCGTCACGCACCCGAGGTCGTCGCAACCGCGAAAGCCCAACGCTGGGAGCCCGCCGAGGTGTTGAAGGCGCTGTTCGCCGAGGAGGTCGCCGGCCGGGAGCGTTCCGCACTTGTCACCCGGCGAGCGTCGGCGGGCTTCCCCACCGGGAAGACCTTCGACGCGTGGCAGCCCGAGGCATCCTCGATCCCAGTCCCGACCCAGCAGGCGCTCCGCACCCTGGAATGGGTCCACCGCCGCGAGAACCTCGTGGTCTGCGGCCCGTCGGGCACCGGGAAGACGTTCCTGCTGGAGGCCCTTGGCCAGCAAGCCGTCGAGGCCGGGTTGAAGGTCGCCTGGTTCACCCTGGAAGACCTCGGCGTCCTACTCCGAAGGCACCGTGCGGACGACACTGTCACCAAGGCCATCGCCCGGGTCCTGCGCGCCGACCTGGTCATCGTCGATGACATCGGCCTGCTGCCGGTCGCCGCGGACGCCGCCGAGGGGCTCTACAGACTCGTCGACGCCGCCTATGAGAAGCGGTCAGTCGCGATCAGCTCGAACCTCCACCCCTCTGGGTTCGACGAGCTGATGCCCAAGACGCTGGCCACCGCCACGGTGGACCGACTGCTCCACCACGCCCACGTCTGCCAGACCAGCGGCGACAGCGTCCGGCTCACCCAAGCACTCGCCGGTCAAGGGGTGAGCCCGTTGAACTGACCACCCTGGTCGGTGGTGGCCACAACCCCCTTGGGTAGATCCCGTGGCCACCACCGGGCAGATCTCGTGACCGTCAGCGGGCAGCTTTCATGTCCGCCACTGGGCAGTTCCGACTGTCCCTTGACACTGGAACAGCTCAAGCAGCGTCGGCCCGGCCGCCGTGACGTGGTCGAGGCCCACAAGGAACGCATGATCGCGGAGTCCCGCGCCTGGCGGTTGCGGGAACTGCGCGAACAGTTCGACCTCACCCAGGTCGAACTCGCCGCCGAACTCGACGTCTCCCAGAACCGGGTTTCCGCCATCGAACGCGGCGACCTCGACAAAACCCAAGTGGACACCCTGCGTCGCTACATCGCCGCCCTCGGCGGGCAACTCAAACTCGAAGTCCAGGTCGGCGACGAAACCTTCCAACTCGCATAACACAG
This sequence comes from Austwickia sp., assembly GCA_016699675.1. Taxonomy (NCBI): domain Bacteria; kingdom Bacillati; phylum Actinomycetota; class Actinomycetes; order Micrococcales; family Dermatophilaceae; genus Austwickia; species Austwickia sp. The sequence goes on from CP064985.1 coordinate 2,241,707, forward strand.
GTGCGGAGATAGCGTGCGTCAGCTCGGACGAGTCACGCCTGGGGACGACCATCAGTGACCCCAAAGACCGCCCGGGACGGGGGTTGACTCTCGGGCAACCCGAAGCTCGACTCTTGAGCTGTGAGTGACGATCTCCTCAACGTCGGGCCGTTCGCCAAGCGCGCAGGGCTCAGCGTGCATGCGCTGCGCCACTACGACGCGGTGGGCCTGCTCAAGCCCACCGAAGTCGACCCCGACACCGGCTACCGCCGCTATTCCACCAGCCTGCTCACGACCGCAAGGCTCATCGCCGATCTGCGCTGGCTCGACGTCCCCCTCCACGACGTTCGCGATATCGTCGCGGACCCCTCCTCGGACCGAGCGCGGGCGTTGCTCAAGACACATGCCGACCGCCTCGTTCGCGCCCGCAACCATCTCGATCAGCAGATCGCCCAGTGCAGCGCCTACGCCTTCGAAGGAGTACCTATGCCCACTATCGCCAGCACCGCTGTCCCGGTCCAACTGAAGATACGCGTCGCCGACAAGGGGAGAGCACGGCGCTTCTACGAGGACGCGTTCGGCCTGGCCGAACGGGTGATCCGCCACACCGAGGACGCCGACTACGACGGCTACCTGTTCGGCGACTACGGTCAGCCAGGCTTCTTCCTGCTACTTCTGGTCGACGACACGGACTTCGACTGTCCCGGACGCAGTACCCTCGGCGTGCTCGTGCCCGACCTCGACGCCGCCCACCACCAAGCCGTCGCAGCGGGGGCGACCGAAACAGTACCGATCACCGAGGCCGAAGGGATGCCGCGCACCAGCGCAGTCACTGATCTCGACGGCAACTGGATCTGGCTCTACCAGGGCTAATGCCTCCCTGAGCCCTATGGCCCCGGACGCCCGACTCTCGGCAGATGATCAATGTTGAACCGCCCTGGGTTCTGTTCCGATCGCTATGTGAGCGCCGGGGCGGCGTCTCGTGATTGATAGTAGGCGGCTTCGACCTCGGCTGGGGTGGCGTAGTCGAGGGCTTCGTGCAGGCGCTGGGTGTTCCACCAGGCCACCCAGTTCATGGTCTGGAATTCGACCTCGGTGACCGATGGCCAGGCGGGGCGGGCGTGGATGAGTTCGGCTTTGTAGAGGCCGTTCACTGCTTCGGCGAGGGCGTTGTCGTAGCTGTCGCCGACGGTGCCGACCGAGCCGGTGATTCCGGCTTCGGTGAGGCGTTCGGAGTAGCGGATGGAGACGTATTGGCTGCCGCGGTCGGAGTGATGGACCAGCCCTTCCAACGCCTGGTCTTTCGCGGACACGAGGGCGTGCTCGAGCGCTTCGAGGGGAAGATCCTCGGTGCGCATCGTGGTGCGCGTGGCCCAGCCCACGATCTTGCGGCTGAACACGTCGGTCACGAACGCGGTGTAACAGAACCCGGCCGTGGTGCGGACGTAGGTGATGTCCGCGACCCAGAGCCGGTTCGGGCGGTCCGCGACAAAGCGCCGCTCGACCAGGTCCGGGCGATCATCTGGGGTCCGTGAGGGGATCGTGGTGCGTGGCTTGCGGCCCCGGATCACACCGTTCAGGCCGGCGGTGCGCATGAGGCGGGCGACCTGGTCGCGGCCGATGTCCCACCCTTCGCGTCGCATCGCGTGCCAGATCTTCCTCGCCCCGTAGACGCCGTAGTTGTCCGCATGGATCCGCTCGATCACCGGGATCAACTCTGTGTCGCGGAGCTGGCGGTCACTCGCCGGTCGGGTCTTCGCCGCCCGGTATCCGCGAGAGGTGAGGAACCCACCCTCTGTCGCAGCGAGCGTGCGACAGATGAGCTCGACCCCGAACTGAGCGCGATACATGTCGATATACGCGATCATCTCGGCGTGGGCCGGTCGAGCTCCGCGGCGAAAAACGCCGACGCGGTCTTGAGGATCTCATTCGCGCGCCGCAACTCCGCGTGCTCCCGCTTCAACCGCCGAATCTCCGCCTGAGCATCGGTAGTGACACCAGGCTTCGCGCCCTGGTCGATACTGGCTTGCTCCACCCAACGGCGCAACGACTCGACCGAGATGTTCAACTTCGGGGCAGTGACTTTGATCACCTGGTAGCTGGACAGGGAGCCTGTCAAGTTCTCTGTGTAAGTGATCTGGGTCACAGATGTGGGTTGATGCGGTCGGGGTAGGCCAGGGCGAGCTGCTCCAGGGCCTGCTTCCAGTTGGTGACGACTTGGCCTTCGACGAGGCGGCCGGGGGCGCGTCTCTTCTCGGCGGGCAGGCCGCGTTCTTTCTCGCGTTCTCGGGCTCGCTTGTCTTCGATATTGCAGATCGCCAGCCAGAGCAGCTTGACGGCGGCGGCGTCGTTGGGGAAGTGGCCGCGGTTCTTGGTGACCTTGCGCAGCTGGAAGTTCAGCGACTCGGCCGCGTTGGTGGTGTAGATGACGCGGCGCAGCTCGGGCGGGAACGCCAGGAACGGGGTGAACCGGTCCCAGGCGTCGTGGAACGTCTTGACGGCCGAGGGGTACTTCTTGCCCCAGTTCGAGTCCTCGAAGGTGCCCAGCGCTTCCAGTGCGGCGTCTTCGTTGACGGCGGTGTAGATCGGTTTCAACGCCGCGGCGACGGCCTTGCGGTCGCCGTAGGAGACGAACCGCATCGCGGCCCGGATCAGATGCACCACGCAGGTCTGCACGGTCGCCGCCGGCCAGGTCGCGGCGATCGCGTCGGGAAAGCCGGTCAGCCCGTCGCAGCACACGATCAGCACGTCCGACACGCCCCGGTTGGCGAGCTCGGCGCAGACCCCGGCCCAGAACTTGGCGCCTTCGGTGGTCTGCACCCAGATCCCCAGGACGTGCTTGATGCCGTCGAAATCGACCCCGACGGCGATGTGGGCGGCCTTGTTCGACACGTGCGCGCCGTCGCGGATCTTGACCACGATCGCGTCCAGGTACATCACCGGGTAGAGCGGTTCCAGCGGCCGGTGCTGCCAGGCGAGGACCTCCTCGCTGATCTGATCGACGATCTTGGAGATCGTCTCGTGCGACAGATCGGTGCCGATCGTGGCGGCCAGATGATGGCCGATGTCGCGGATCGTCATGCCGCCGGCGTAGAGACTGATGATCATCGCGTCCAGCCCCTCCAGGCGCCGCGCACCCTTGGGGACCAGCATCGGGGTGAAGGAGCCGTCCCGGTCCCGCGGCACCGCCAGCTCCACCGGGCCGACCTCGGTCGCCAGCGTCTTGGACGTGGTCCCGTTCCTGGAGTTCGCGAACTCCGCCGCGTCCGGGTCGCCGCGTTCATAGCCCAGATGCTCGGTCAGCTCGGTATCCAGGCCCCGCTCCAGCGCGGCCTTCAACATCGCCCCCAGCACCCCCTGATCCCCGGTCAGAGGCTGCCCGGCATCGAGCTGGGCGAACACCTCATCCAACGCCCCCGAAGCCGCCAACCGCTCCGCGAGCTCTGCCTGCTGCCGGCGACGCTCCTGGCGCTCCGGACTCACCTTCACCATGCTCATAGCGTCTCTCCTTCCAGATGGAGTGACCCCTTACACAGAGAATCTGACACCCCCTGGACAGGCCCTCCTCATCGGCCTCGAGCCTGTCCAGCACCATCCGGACCGCACGGTCCTTGAACGATTGCGGATACTTCGCGGGCATGTTCCCATCCTCTCGATAAAGGAACGGAACGAAACCCAGGGCGGTTCAGTCACGGTCATGGCCGACGAGGTGTACGCCGACTGGATCGGCTCGTACGGCGTGGCCGTCGACCCCCACCGCCTATTCGCCGACTGGTCCTGGTCGACCGAGGCGCTCGCCTCTCCTGGTCGGGCAGATGAGGCGATTCGCGACGCCATGCAGGCGACCGCCCACCAGGCTATGCCCGCCCTCGTTCGGGCATACGAGCGCTCCGATGCCGTCATCCTGACCGGGATGCTGCTGTACGGCGGTATCGTCGTGCAGCGTCATATCCCGAAGCCGCACGCCCTCATCGCGTTCTCGCCCTTCGGCGTCGGGCTCCGTGGCGACAGCTCCTTCTATGCCCCCGAGGCAGGCCCGTCCTTGCGAAACCTCGCTGGTTCGCTGCGGGCCGGCACGAGCGTGGTGCCGTACATCATGCCGGCCGCACGCGCCGCCCTCGCCCACTACGGCGAGCCGCCGTGGCGGGCCTGGGCCACGCTGCGACACATCCCGCGGACGGCCTTCGCGGTCAGCCGCCGGGTCGCGCCGGCTTCCGGCAGACGGACCCCGGCGACGGGGTTCCTGCGGCTGGCGTCCTCCGAGGATCTTGACCCCGCCCTCCTGAGTTTTCTCGATGCCGGCACGCCACCGGTCTTCCTCGGCGCCGGCACGCTGTCGGCCGACGACATGCGCCCCCTGCTCCGCGCCCGGGTCCGGGGCGCCTTGGGCGCGGGCGCCAGGGTCGTGACCTCCACCAGCACCGGACTTGAGCCCGGTGACGTCGACGATCGTGTCCACCTCATTGACGAGGCGCCCTTCGACAAGCTGTTCCCGCGCTGCTCGCTCGTAGTGCACCACGGGGGCTCCGGCACTACGGCCACGGCCCTCGCTGCGGGCGTACCGCAACTGGTCACCCCCATCGCTACGGACCAGCCCTACTTCGCCCGGCGAATGCACGAGCTCGGCGTGGGGTTGCGACCCGTACCGTTCTTCGACCTCACCGGCGACGATGTGACGGCCGCCGTCCATGAAGCGCCACGTCTCGCCCCCGCGCAGCCGAGCTCGCCGCCCAGGAACGCGCCGACGACGGCGCCGCGACCCTCGCCGCATGGCTGGAGTCTGCGCTTTGACTTTCGCAGGCCCCCAGCATTCGACCCAGCGGGCAGCCGGTGCATGCCTCGTTGGCATGCGGATCCCTTTGGGCCACCTACGGCACAGAAGTGCTTGTCCAGTTCTCCGCTGCTCTAGGCGGAGCGCCTGGCTGCGTCCTGCAAGGCGGAGCGAGTGCCTGGATCGGCGAGGGTGAGATCGCCGATCTCCTCCGGCGTAAACCATCGCAGGTCGTCGTGCTCGTCGGGCTCCGCGTTCGTTGGCTCACCTCGCCATCGCGTTACCACGAAGGCCGTCATCGTGAGGTTCGGGTCGTTGAACCCGATGTCGACCGGTACGGCGACCTCGATCTCTACGCCGAGTTCCTCTCGGCACTCGCGCCGCACGGCCTCCTTCGCGGACTCGCCTGCCTCTACATGTCCGCCGATCAAGTCCCAACAGTCGGGATACCACCGGCGTTGCGGGTGGCGGTGGCCGAGGAGTACTCGTCCGTCGCGCACCAGCGCTGCTACGGCGATCTTGACCTCCATGCTTGCCAGCCTCCCAAGTCGACCGCGGACGTCTGGGCGAGATAGCGCAAACCTGCGACACGAACGTGAAACAACGACATGTTTATCGAGGAGCGACCCTCACCTGTGGCGCACGTCACAGTCGCCCGGGAACATTGGGCGGCCAGTCGAGGTTGAGTCAGATGTACTCAACTTCGGTGAGCGTGAGCTTGACAAGGGCCGCGACCGACCCGGAGATTGAGTCTCGACGTATCAAGTCCGGCGCAGCCGGGCGTGATGCCTCTCGTCCGGGTACGACGGCCGGCGGCCCGCTTCCTCCAGGGATGGAAGCGATCCGAGCTGGTCTGTGCGGAGGCCGTACGACGAGTGCCGACGGCACCCGGCGTACCTCCCCCGAGAGCCCCGAACGAGTGGCGTCCCGCCCATCCACCCGGGCGACCACAGACCACCCGACGTACCACAACGACCAGGAGAACCACACATGGCTCGTGCAGTAGGCATCGACCTCGGTACCACCAACTCGGCCGTCTCCGTCCTCGAGGGCAACGAGCCGACCATCATCGCGAACGCCGAGGGCGGCCGGACCACCCCGTCCGTCGTCGCGTTCTCCAAGAACGGCGAGGTGCTGGTCGGCGAGATCGCCAAGCGCCAGGCCGTCACGAACGTCGACCGGACGATCCGCTCGGTCAAGCGCCACATGGGCACGAGCTGGGCTAGCCCGGAGATCGACGGCAAGAAGTACACGGCGCAGGAGATCAGCGCCCGCGTGCTGCAGAAGCTCAAGCGCGACGCCGAGTCCTACCTGGGCGAGCCCGTCACGGACGCGGTCATCACGGTCCCGGCGTACTTCGACGACGCCGAGCGCCAGGCCACCAAGGAGGCCGGCGAGATCGCGGGCCTCAACGTGCTGCGCATCGTCAACGAGCCGACCGCGGCCGCGCTGGCCTACGGCCTCGACAAGGGCAAGGAGGACGAGCTCATCCTCGTCTTCGACCTTGGTGGCGGCACGTTCGACGTGTCCCTCCTGGAGGTCGGCAAGGACCCCGAGGACGGCTTTTCCACGATCCAGGTGCGCGCCACCCACGGTGACAACCGCCTCGGCGGCGACGACTGGGACGACCGCATCGTCAAGCACCTGCTCACCACGGTGAAGAACCAGACCGGCGTCGACCTGGCGAACGACAAGATCGCCATGCAGCGCCTCCGGGACGCCGCCGAGCAGGCCAAGAAGGAGCTGTCCTCCTCGACGAGCACGAACATCTCGCTGCAGTACCTGTCGATGTCCGAGAACGGCCCCATCCACCTGGACGAGACCCTCACCCGGGTGCAGTTCGAGCAGATGACCCAGGACCTCCTGGACCGCTGCAAGTCCCCGTTCGAGCAGGTCATCAAGGACGCCGGGATCTCGCTGTCCGACATCGACCACGTGGTCCTCGTCGGCGGTTCGACCCGCATGCCGGCTGTGACCGAGCTGGTCAAGAAGCTCACCGGTGGCAAGGAGCCCAACAAGGGCGTCAACCCGGACGAGGTCGTCGCCATCGGCGCCTCGCTGCAGGCCGGTGTCCTCAAGGGTGAGCGCAAGGACGTCCTGCTCATCGACGTCACCCCGCTCTCGCTCGGCATCGAGACCAAGGGCGGCCTGATGACCAAGCTCATCGAGCGCAACACGGCCATCCCGACCAAGCGCTCCGAGGTGTTCACCACGGCCGAGGACAACCAGCCGTCGGTGCTCATCCAGGTCTTCCAGGGCGAGCGCGAGCTGGCCAGCGCCAACAAGCCGCTCGGCACGTTCGAACTCACCGGCATCGCGCCGGCCCCGCGCGGCATCCCGCAGATCGAGGTCACCTTCGACATCGACGCGAACGGCATCGTCCACGTCTCCGCCAAGGACCGTGGCACGGGCAAGGAGCAGTCGATGACGATCTCCGGCGGCAGCGCGCTGCCGAAGGAGGAGATCGACCGGATGGTCCGCGAGGCCGAGCAGCACGCCGAGGAGGACAAGAAGCGCCGCGAGGAGGCCGAGGCCCGCAACACCGCGGAGCAGCTGGCCTACTCCACGGAGAAGTTCCTGGCCGACTCGGGCGACAAGGTGCCCGCCGAGACCAAGACCCCCGTCGAGGAGGCCCTGGCCGACCTCAAGGCCGCGCTCGCCAAAACCGGCGACGACGCCCCCAGCGTCGAGGACCTCAACGCCAAGGTGACCAAGCTCAACGAGGAGTCCCAGAAGATGGGCTCGGCGATCTACGCGGCCGCGCAGGCCGAGCAGGCGGCCGGCGACGCGGGCGCGGGCGCGGGTGCGCCCGGTGCCGGTGAGCAGGGCGGTACGGCGGGTGCCGGCCACGCCCACGGCTCCTCCGCCGGTGACGACGACGTGGTCGACGCCGAGGTCGTCGACGACGACGAGCCGAAGAAGTGAGCTGACCCGCACCACCTGGGATCGTCAGATCCCCTCCTGGCGGGGCCGTCCGCAGCAGGGCGGCCCCGCCAGGGCACACTTGAAGCGCCGCGAGCGAGTTCGGCAAGGAGACTAAGGCGATGAGCGAGAACCACACCCCGGCCCAGCAGGCGGCGGCCCGGGGCGCGTACGAGGACGTCCAGGCCAGCACCGGCGGCGAGAGCAAGGTCCCGCCGCCGCAGTCGGCCGACCCCATCCAGGGCGTGGACCCCGAGGCGAACACCGAGGCCACCCCGCCAGCCGGCGACGATTCCCCGGCGACGGCGGTGCCCACCGAGGAATCGCCGGAGCTCACCGAGGCGCCGTTGGGCGACGCTGCGCAGGCGCCGACTCCCGGAACGCAGGCCGCCGATGCCCCTGCCGCGCAGGCCGCAAGCGGCTCGGATGCCCAGCTGGCCGCCGAGCGCCTCGCCGACCTGCAGCGCCTCCAGGCCGAATACGTCAACTACAAGCGCCGCGTCGACCGCGACCGGGCCGTGGAGTCCGAGCGCGCCATCGCCGGCTTCGTCGAGGCCCTCCTGCCCGTGATGGACGAGATCCACCTCGCGCGCCTGCACGGCGACCTCGAGACGGGCCCGTTCGCCAAGATCGCGGAGAAGTTCGAGGGCGTGCTGGCCAAGTACGGCGTGCAGCGGTACGGCGAGCCCGGCGAGACCTTCGACCCGATGGTCCACGAGGCGGTCATGCACGTCCAGGCCGAGCTCGCGCCGGGGACCACCGAGATGACCGTGGTCCAAATCATGCAGCCCGGCTACCGGATCGGCGACCGCCTGGTCCGGCCCGCCATGGTCGCCGTGGCGGACCCGTCCTGAGGCGGCGCCCGGCGCTCGGCGTACGGTGTCGTGCCGGCGCCCGACGTACGGAACATTTGCCGCCCACCCGCGGTTTCACCAGCGGCGATGCCCTCAGGATGAGGGCGGCCGAGACGATCACCCCAAAGGCAGACTAAGGAGGCGAGATGGCCAGCCAGGACTGGTTCGAGAAGGACTTCTATTCCATTCTCGGCGTCCCCTCCGACGCTGACCCCAAGGAGATCAAGAAGCGCTACCGCAAGCTCGCCCGCGACCTGCACCCGGACGCCAACCCGGGGGACAGCGGCGCGGAGCAGCGGTTCAAGGAGATCGGCGAGGCCTACGCGGTGCTCTCCGATCCGGAGCAGCGCAAGCAGTACGACGCCGTGCGGGCCATGAGCCGCGGCGGCGCCCGGTTCACCGCGGGGGCCGGCGGCCCGGGCGGCGCCGCCGGATTCGAGGACGTGTTCAGCCAGTTCTTCGGGGGTGGCGCTGCCCAGGGCAACCCGCGCTACGGGCGCGGGCGGGGCGGCTTCGGCGGTACGACGTCGCAGGACGCCCCCGACCTAGAGGACCTGCTGGGCATGTTCGGCGCGGCGGGCGGCTTCGGTGGGGCTGGCGCTCCTGGCGGACCGGGCGGCGGTTTCTACCCGGGCGCCGGCGGCACGACCCAGACCGGCCCGCGGCGCGGCCCGCGCAAGGGCCGCGACCTGCACGCCACCGCAACCCTGTCGTTCAAGCAGGCCGTCAACGGCGACACCGTGACGATCAGCGGCGTCGGTGGCAAGACCATCACCGCGCGGATCCCCGCCGGCGTCAAGGACGGCGCGACGATCCGGCTGCGCGGCAAGGGCGAGCCCCCGACCGGCATCTCCAGCGAGCCCGGCGACCTGCTGCTCAAGATCACGGTACGGCCGCACGCGGTGTTCACCCGCGACGGCGACAACCTGCAGTTGGACCTTCCGGTGACGTTTGCCGAGGCGGCACTCGGCGCGACCGTCCCGGTCCCCACGCTCGACGGCAGCTCGGTCAAGGTCAAGATCGCGCCGGGGACGCCCTCAGGCCGGGTCCTGCGCGTTAAGGACCGCGGGGTGCACCGCAAGGACGGTACGTCGGGTGACCTGCTCGCCAAGGTGCAGGTGGTCGTCCCGCAGCGGCTGTCCGACGAGGCCCGCGACGCGGTGGAGGTCCTGCAGCGGCAGGACGCCGGCTACGATCCGCGCGAGGAGCTGACCCGCAAGGCCAGGACCGACTAACATGGCCGGCGAGTCCAACGGCAGGGCCCGGCGCACCGGTCCGGACGTCGCCTACGTTCGTGCGGACCACGCGCCGGAGATCGCGTTCGTACACGACGAACACGCCCCCGTGTTCGTGATCTCGGTGGCCGCCCAGCTGGCCGGGATGCACGCCCAGACGCTGCGCCAGTACGACCGCCTCGGCATCGTCACCCCCCAACGGACCCGCGGCGGGGGACGGCGGTACAGCAGCTACGACGTGACCAAGCTCCGCGAGGTGCAGAGACTCTCCCAGGAGGAGGGCGTGAGCCTCGCGGGAATCCAGCGGATCATGGCCATGGCCGACGAGATCGACCGGCTCCGTCGCCGCGTCGCCGATCTGGAGGCGGAGGCCGCCCGGGCGGCCGGCCTCCTCGGTGCTGGGCAGCGCGTGTTCGCGGCCGGCCGGCATGGCGAGGTCGTCGCCGTACGGCCTGGTCAGCGACCCCGCCGCGGGTCTAGCGCCGACTCCCAGGCGCTGATGCTCTGGCGCCCCACGCGGTAGCACGCGGCGTCGGAACCGCTACCTCGCTCGGCCCGACTGCCGTCCTTTTTCCCCGACTGGCGCCCTGCTTCTCCGACTGCCGCCCTCTTTCCCTCACTGGCGCCCTGCTTGAAGAGGGGCGCCAGTCGGGGTAATAGGGCGGCAGTGCCGAAAGTGGGGCGCCAGTGCATGGAGCGGGGCGGCAGTCGAGCAGCGGCGTGGAGGACGATGGCGCCATGATGCTGCAGGACGCGCGCGAGTTGATCACCGCCACCTGTGCCCGCCTGGGCCCGGATGGACTGATCGTCGGCACCGCCGGCAATCTCTCGATCCGCGAGGGGGAGCTGCTGGCGATCACGCCGAGCGGGCTGCCGTACGAGGACCTGCGCCCCGACCTCGTCGCCGTCGTCGACCTCGCCACCGGCGAGCAGGTCGACGGCCCGCTGCGCCCGGCCAGCGAGCTGGACCTGCACCTGGCCACGCTGCGGGCTACCGGCCAGGCGGCGGTGGTGCACACCCATTCGCCGGCCGCCACCGCAGTGGCCAGCCTCGTGGGCGTCACGGCCCTGCCGGCGGTCCACTACTACATCGCCCTCTTCGGCGGCCCCGACGTACGAGTCGCTGACTACGCGACGTACGGTTCCGCCGAACTCGCCGCCAACGTCGAGCGCGCCCTCACCGGGCCGCCGCCCCGCCGGGCCGCGCTCATGGCCAACCACGGCAGCGTGGTCGCGGGCCCGGACCTGGCGACGGCGTACACGTTGGCGCTCGAACTCGAATGGCTCTGCGAGCTCTACCTGCGGACCCGCGCCGCCGGGGAACCGCGGATCCTGCCCGACGGCGCGATCGCCGAGGTCGCCGCGAAGATCGCGGGCTACGGCCAACGGGCGCCGGGGCCCAAGGCCACGTGAGTGGGGGCGAGCGGGTCGCGTGTCGGCGACGTCCAGCCGCCCACGTACCCTGATCGGGTGACCCGCCGCCTCGCGAGCAACGCACGTCGCCAACGGAATTCGTTCCGTGGCCGCGGGCCGGCCCGGCGCGCTCCCGAGGACGAGGCCTTCGCGCAGGAGTACGCGATCCAGGAGGCGGCCGCCGAAGAGACGGTCACGGCCGCCGGGGCCGGCCCCGCGCGTGGACCTGGTCCCGGGGTGGGGCGCGCGCTGGCCGGCGGCACCGCCTGGCAGACGCTGGCGCAGCTTGTGCCGGTGGTCATCAACCTGGGCTTCACGCCGTACTTCATCGTCGGCCTCGGCCACGACCGCTACAGCATCTTTCTGCTGGTCAACACGATCACCATGCTGCTGGCGCAGTTCGACGGCGGCCTCGGCCAGGCGTCGATGCGGTTCTTCACGCTCTACGCGGGCAGCGGCGATCGGGCCGCCGCCACGCGCCTGCTGACCTCAGTCTCCGCGGTTTTCGCCGCGGGCACGACGGTGGTGTTCGGCTCGCTGTTCCTCGCCGCGCCGGCGCTGCTGCGGTTCTTCGGGGTGTCCGCGGCGTACTTCGACGAGACGACCCTGCTGCTGCGCGTCCTCGTCGTCCTCCTCGCCTTCATCCTCATCCGCAACCTCTACAACTCGCTGCTGTTCGCGCACGCCCGGTTCCGGATCACCTCGACGGCGATCATCGCCGGCTACCTCGTCTACGTCGCGGGCATGATCCTCACGATCCGCGCCGACTGGGGCCTGCGCGGCGTCGCCGCGACGTTCGTGGCGCAACAGCTCGTTGGTGCGCTGATCTCGGTGCCGGCGGGACTGCGGTACGTCGACCGGCGCGGGGTCGGCTGGATGGACCGGGCGGTGGCGCGGGAGTTCTTCGGGTACGCCTGGAAGGTGCAGATCACGGGCCTCATCGCGATGGCGAGCGCCCAGAAGGACCAGCTGGTCGCGGGCCGCATGCTGGGGGCGCAGCTGTCGGGGCCGTACGGGCAGGGCGCCAACTTCACCCAGAACCTCAAGATGATGCCGCTGAACGCCTTCGGCCCTTTGCAGGCGATGATCGGCCAACGGGTCGGCGCCGAGGGAGCGGAGGCTGCCCGCCAGACCGCGGAACGGATCCAGCGGGTGTGGGTGCGCGCGCTGGTCGGCTACGGCGCCGTCGGCCTGCCGGCCACGTATTACGGGGTGGCCACCTGGCTGCGCGACTCCTTCGGGCCCACCTCCGCGCCGGTGGCGACCGTGCTGTTCGCGGGGGCCGTCGTCGCCATGCTCGGGTCGGTCCTCAACATGTGGTGCCTCACGCTGGGCCAGCCCGGGCTCAGCCTGCGCTCGTCCCTGATCGGCCTGACCCTGAACGTCGTGCTGTCGATCGTCGGGTGGGTCACCCTCGGGATGCTGGGCGTGGTGGCGGGCACGGCGGCCGCACAGGTCGGTTCGGCGGCCTGGCTGTCCTGGGCGGCGCCGCGGAAGCTGGGCACGCCGATCGAGTGGTTCGGCCGGTCGATCCCGTGGGGCTGGGCCGCCGCGGCGGCGGCGGTGACGCTCGGCCTCGAGATGCTCGTGCACAGTCACCTGCCGCGCGGCGCGGCGGGGCTGCTCGCGTGCGGGCTCCTGGCCGCGCCCGGCTTCCTGGGTTACCTCGTCGCGGTCTTCGGCGTCGCCCAGCTCCGCGAGGCGGCGCGCCGCGTCCCCGGCGTACGGCGTCTCGTGCGTTGACCCACGGGTCCGAGCCCGCCCGCCACCGCCCATGACCGTTCGTGACCTGCGCAAAGGGTGCCATGGCACCAAACGCGCAGGTCACGAACGGTCGTTGCTCGGCCGATGGCCAGGTGCGGCCGACCGCTAGTGCGGCAGTGGTCACGTGCGGCCGGGTGGTTACGTGCGGCCGCTGGTCCGTGCGGCCGGTTTCTTACAGGCGGGTCTTCTTCGTCACCGGGGTGACCGCCTCGCCGCCGTCCAGCAGCGCGAGGACGTTCTGCGCCGCCAGGTCGGCCATCGCCGTGCGGGTCTCGGTCGTCGCCGAGCCCAGGTGCGGCAGGAGGACGACGTTCTCGCACTCCAGCAGCCCGGGGTGGACTGCCGGCTCGTTCTCGAACACGTCGAGCCCCGCGCCGGCGATCTCGCCGCTCTTCAGCGCATCGACCAGCGCCGCCTCGTCGACGACGGGACCGCGGGCGCTGTTCACGACGTACGCCGTGCGCTTCATCTTCCTCAGCGACTCGGCGTTGATGAGGTGCTTGGTCGAGTCCATCAGCGGGCAGTGCAGCGACACGACGTCGGCCGTGGCCAGCAGCTCGTCGACGGACACCTTCCGGGCCCCGCCGAGCGCCGCCGCCGTCGCCGCGTCGAGCTCGAACTCGTCGCTGTAGACGACGTCCATCCCGAAGGCCACACACCGGCGGGCCATCGCCTGGCCGATCTGGCCCATCCCCACGATGCCCACGGTCTTGCCCTGCAGCCCCATGCCGAGCAGGTAGAACATGCCCCACTGCCACGGCGTGCCGGAGCGGATGATGCGCTCGCCCTCGCCGAACCGGCGGGTCGCCATGAGCATCAGCCCGAACGCGGTGTCCGCGGTGGTCTCGGTGAGCACCTTGGGGGTGTTCGTGGCCACCACGCCGTGGGCGTCGCAGGCCGGCACGTCGATGTTGTTGAAGCCGACCGCGACGTTGGCCACGACCTTGAGCTGGTCACCGGCGGCGGCGAGGAACTCCTCGTCGACCTTCTCGGTCAGCAGCGTCACCACGGCGTCCGCGCCGGCGATGCGGCGCAGCAGCTCGTCACGGGTGATGGTCTCCTCGGAGTCGTGGTAGTCGACGTCGTGGCGGGCTTGGAGCGCCTCGACGGCGGAGGCGGGGATGCGGTTGGCGATGACGATGCGGCTCACTTGCTCTCCACCCATTCCTTGAGCTTGCCCAGGCCCTCGGCGATCCGCTCGGCGGAGATGCCGGAGTAGGCGATGCGGATGAACTTGCGGTCCTCGCCCGGCAGCGGCCGGCCGAAGTGGTTGCGCGTGCAGAACGAGCAGCCGGCATGGTGCAGGGCGCCCTCGGCGAACGCGGCGAGGTCGTCGATGCCGACCCGCGCCATGGTCTCGGTCACGTCCGGGAACAGATAGAACGTCGACTCCGGCTTGGCCAGCTTCACGCCGGGGATGGCGGTCAAGGCGTCGTACGCCGCGTCCCGGCGCCCCTTGAGGACCTCGAGGATCCTCTTGACCTCGCCCTGGTCCTCGGTGAGCCCGGCGACGCCGCCGTACTGCACGAAGTGCGTGGTGCACGACTCGTTGTTGGTGTTCATGGTGGACATGTACTTGGCCACCTCAGCCGGCGCGATCGCGGCGCCGAGGCGCCAGCCCGTCATCGCGAACTTCTTGGAGAACGTGTAGAGGATGACCGTGCGGTCCTTCATGCCGTCCAGGGACGCGATGGACTTGCTGGTGCCGGAGTAACGGGTCTCGAAGTACGCCTCGTCGGAGAGCACCCACAGGTCGTGCTCCTGGGCGAACTTCGCGACCTCCTCGCGCTCGGCGTCGGTGGACTCGGCGCTGATGGGGTTCTGCAGGTCGTTGTAGATGATCGCCTTGGTCTTGGGCGTCACCTGCGCGCGGATCCGGTCGAAGTCGAGGCGGAAGCCGGTCTCGGTGGGGACGTAGCCGTAGGGCAGTCCGACGCCGCCCAGGTATTCGATCTGGCTCTCGTAGATCGGGAAGCCCGGGTTGGGGAAGAGCACCTCGTCGCCGGGATCCATGACGGCCTGGAGGAACTTGGTGATGACCGGCTTGCCGCCGGGCTGGACGATGACGTTGTCGGGGCCGTAGTCGGTGCCGCGCAAGCCGTTGATGTCGGCCGCCAGCGCCTCGCGCAGCTGCGGGATGCCGGGCCCGGGGCAGTAGCCCGTCTTGCCGTCGGCGATGGCCTTGGTCATGGCCTCGACGATGTTCGCGGGGGTGGCGAGGTCGATGTCGCCCAGGTGGAAGGGGTAGACGGTGTTGCCGCGGGCGGCCCAGCCGGCCGCCGTCGCGGAGACCGCGAAGGCGGTCTCGGTTCCGAGGTTCTGCAGCCGCTTCGCAAGCGCCATGTCGGGGCTCCTTTCGCCAAAGTCAGCTTAACTTGTCCCTCTTTAGAGCGCAGCGGTTTTGGTCGGCTCGGACCGGCCATCGCCGAACGGTCGCCGGGGCGCGTCCCGACGTCGCAGGCCAGCCGCGTCGAGGTGCTCGCGCGCCGAACGATTCGCCCCGTTGTGGCCGAAGCTACGAGCCGCGTGCGCATCGCGCAGCCGATTCCAGGCAATAGGTTGGACAAATACACCTGTTCACCGGAGAGGCCGAGATGACCGACCTACACCCCCAGCTCCAGCCCGTCTACGAGACCGTCCTGCGACGCAATGGCGGGGAGTCCGAGTTCCATCAGGCCGTCCTCGAGGTGCTGGAGAGCCTGAACCCGGTCGTGGACAAGCGCCCCGAATACGTGCAGGCGTCGATCATCGAGCGCATCTGCGAGCCGGAGCGCCAGATCATCTTTCGGGTGCCCTGGATCGACGACACGGGCCACGTGCAGATCAACCGCGGCTTCCGCGTCGAGTTCAACTCGGCGCTCGGGCCCTACAAGGGCGGCCTGCGCTTCCACCCCAGCGTCTACCTCGGGATCATCAAGTTCCTGGGCTTCGAGCAGATCTTCAAGAACGCCCTCACCGGGCTGCCCATCGGCGGCGGCAAGGGCGGCTCGGACTTCGACCCCAAGGGCAAGTCGGACGGCGAGATCATGCGGTTCTGCCAGTCCTTCATGACCGAGCTCTACCGTCACCTCGGTGAATACACCGACGTGCCCGCCGGCGACATCGGCGTCGGCGGCCGCGAGATCGGCTACCTGTTCGGCCAGTACAAGCGCATCACCAACCGCTACGAGGCCGGCGTCATCACGGGCAAGGGCCTGACCTGGGGCGGCTCGCAAGTGCGCAAGGAAGCCACCGGCTACGGGCTGGTCTACTTCGCCGACGAGATGCTGCGCGCCGACCACACCGACTGGGACGGCAAGCGCGTGGTCGTCTCCGGCTCGGGCAACGTCGCGATCTACGCCGCCGAAAAGGTCATCGAGCTGGGCGGCACCGTCGTGGCCATGTCCGATTCCGGCGGCTACATCGTCGACGACGCCGGGGTCGACCTCGAACTCATGAAGGAGGTCAAGGAGGTCCGCCGCGGCCGGATCAGCGACTACGCCGAGGAACGGGGGGTCACGTACGTCGCGGGCGGCGAGGTCTGGAGCGTTCCCTGCCAGGTGGCCCTGCCCTGCGCCACCCAGAACGAGCTGGGCGACTCGGGCGCGCGCGAGCTCATCAAGAACGACTGCCGCATCGTGGCGGAGGGCGCCAACATGCCGACCACGCCGTCGGCGACCCGGTTGCTGCGCGAGGCCGGGGTCAAGTTCGCCCCGGGCAAGGCGGCCAATGCCGGTGGCGTGGCCACCTCCGCCCTGGAGATGCAGCAGAACGCGTCTCGCGACAGCTGGTCGTTCGAATACGCGGACAACCGGCTGAAGGAGATCATGCAGAACATCTTCGGGTCCTGCATGATGACCGCCGAGGAATACGGCATGCCGGGCGACTACATCGCCGGGGCCAACATCGCGGGCTTCACGCAGGTCGCGGACGCCATGCTCGCGTTCGGCGTGATCTAGCGCCGGCGCGGTTCGCCCCGGCGTACCGTCGAACGTATGGGCTGGCGGGAGGCGGTTCGCCGAGGTTCCCACGCGGGGAGGCCGCGGTCGCATCACCACGTCCCGGATCGGCGGCGCCCGGTCGAGCGCTACCTGCCCGGGTACGTCGTGCTGCGGCGCTACGACCGCCGCTGGCTGCGCGGCGACCTCCTCGCGGGCATCACGGTGGCCGCCTACCTGATCCCGCAGGTGATGGCGTACGCCGAGGTGGCGGGGCTGCCCGCGGTCATGGGGCTGTGGGCCTGCCTCGGCCCGCTGGTGGTCTATGCCTTCGCGGGCACCTCGCGGCAGCTGTCGGTCGGCCCGGAGTCCACCACCGCCCTGATGACGGCCGTGGCCTTGGCGGGCGTTGCCGGGGCACTCGGGGGCGACCGCCGTGCCGACGTGGCGGCCACCCTGGCCCTCCTGGTGGGGCTCTTCTGCGTGCTCGGGGGGCTCGGGAGGCTGGGCTTCCTGGCCGGGCTGCTGTCCCGGCCGGTGCTGGTCGGCTACATGGCGGGGATCGCGGTCCTCATGATCGCGAGCCAGTTGGGCAAGATCACGGGTCGCAAGATCGCCGCCGACGGGGCGCTGGGCCAGGTCGCCGACGCCGCCAGCCACCTCGACCAGATCCACGTCCCGACGCTGGTCATGGCCATCATGTCGGTGGTGGCGCTGTTGCTCCTGCGCCGCTTCGTCCCCCTGGCGCCGGGGCCGCTGGTCGTGATGCTCGCCTGCGCGGCCGCCGTGGCCTGGACCCCGCTGCGCGAGGCGGGGCTGCGGACCGTCGGCGCCGTACCGGCCGGCCTGCCCGCGCCGCGCCTGCCCGACCTGACGGGGATCTCGGTCGGTCAGCTCGTGCCCGCGGCGCTCGGGCTGGCGATCGTCGGCTACAGCGACAACGTCCTCACCGGGCGGGCGCTCGCCGAGCGCCGCAAGGAGCGCATCGACGCCAACACCGAGTTCACGGCCCTCGGGCTGGCCAACATCGCCGCCGGCCTGACCCACGGCTTCCCCGTCAGCAGCTCCGGCAGCCGTGCGGTGCTCGGCGACTCGATGGGCAGCCGCACCCAGCTGTACTCCCTCGTCGCCGTCGTCGGGATCGTGCTGACGATGTACGTCGGCGGGCCGGTCCTCGCGGCGTTCCCGACGGCGGCGCTCGGTGCCGTGGTGGTTTACGCGGCGCTGCGCCTCATCGACGTGCCCGAGTTGCGCCGGCTGTGGCGCTTCCGGCTCAGCGAGCTGTGGCTCGCCGTTGCCACGGGCGCCGGGGTCGTCGTCTTCGACGTGCTCACCGGGATCGGCATCGCGATCGTGCTGTCCGTGATCGATTTGCTGCGTCGCATCGGCGACCCGCACGACGGGGTGCTCGGCTACGTCCCGGGCCGCGCCGGGATGCACGACATCGACGACTACCCGACGGCCCAGCAGATCCAGGGGCTGATCGTCTACCGCTACGACAGCCCGCTATTCTTCGCCAATGCCGACAACTTCCGGCGCCGGGCGCTGGAGGCGCTCGACGAGGGCGTCGGCGAGCCCGAGTGGTTCGTCCTCAACGCGGAGGCCATCAACGAGATCGATCTCACCGCGCTCGACGCGCTGGAGAGCCTGCGGGCGGCGCTCGCGGAGCGCTGGGTCACGTTCGCGATGGCCCGCGTCAAGCACGAGCTGGCCGACGACCTGGCCAAGGCGGGATTCACGGACCGGGTGGGGGAGCAGTACGTCTTCGCCACGCTGCCGAGCGCCGTGCACGCCTACGTCGCGTATTTCACGGCGCGGCACGGCGCTCCGCCGCCGGGGCTGCCGGACCCGCTGCCCCCGATCCACCCCGAGGTTACGCAGGGGCCGGGTCCGGGCCAGTGAGGCCGGCGGCGCGGCTTGCCTTCCTGGCCCGGCCGGCTCGCCCGCTGCCCCGGCTCCTGCGTTCAGCCCCTACGAGGCGACGGCCTCGGCGAGCCGGGCCAACGAGGACTCCAGCTGCTCGGCCGACAGCACCGGGAACGACAGGGTCTTGAGAATGCCCTTGTCGGTGACCTTGCTCCAGTCATAGGTCAGCGTCACCTCGGTGGCGTCCGCGCCCTGGGCCGCCAGCTCGTAGACGAACTCCCAGCCGCCGGGTGCGCCGTCGTTGTAGCCCACCATGCCGGGCATCCAGGCGAGGAGCTTGTTCTCGGCGTACCCCGTGACCCGGTTGTCCATCTGGTAGTCGTTGAACCGCTCGTTGTGCATGTTCATCCGGAACACCTGGCCGTTGGCGGTGATCCGGTCGGTCTTCTCGTCGGAGACGATCATTCCGGTGCCGTCGATGAGCGCGTGGTTCTGCGGGTCGGAGAGCACCCGGAAGATGTCCTTGGCGGGGGCGTCGATGACGCGGCTGACGGTGATCTTCTGGTCATCACTCATGCGGGCCAGTCTTGCGGACCGCGGGATCCCGCGCCACGTCGCGATGGCCGGCCTTGGCGCCGTGCGCCTTGCGGTGCGGCTCGGCCAGTACGCGGTCGCGGGCGGCCAGCACGTGCCGCCGTACGGCGTCCTGCGCCTCCTCCCGGGAGCCGTCCGCGAACGCGCGCGTGATGCGGTCGTGCTCGGCCACGGTGCGGTCCGCCTCGGCGGGTTGGAGGGTGGCCAGCCGGGTCATCCGCAGCGGCGACGTCGCCAGCCGCCCGGTCATGTCCCGCAGGTAGCGGTTGTCGCAGTGCTCGCCGAGCACCCGGTGGAAGGCCATGTCCGCCTCCATGCACCGTCGGATCAGTACCGCCCGCGCGCCCGGCGCCGCGACCTGCGCCTCCGCGGACAGCGCGAGGCCACGTACCAGCTCGGCATGGGTCAGTGCGGCGAGGGTGAGCGCCGGGACGACGTGCTCGCGGTGGGCGTAGGCCCGCTTGGCGGCAGCGACCTCGACGAGGACGCGGGCGTCGAAGTACTCCCTGACCTGGCCGGGGTCCATCGGCGAGACCACCCGATAGCCGCGCATCGCGGACCGCTCGATCAGCGAGGTGCCCTCCAGTCGGGCCAAGGCCTCCCGGACCGGCGTCTGGGAGACCCCCAGGCGCATGGCCAGCGAATCGATGCCGACGGGTCGCCCGGGCGCGATCTCCCCGCCGAGCAACATCGCGAGCACCGCGTCGTACACCTCGTCCTGCAGCGCACGGCGAATCACCGGCGTGGCAGGGGAGCGCGCGGACATGCCCGCCATCGTGGGGGGAAGCCTCGCCCCCGCACAAGGGGGCATCCATCCCTGGGCCTGGCAGCCGCGAGGATCGGCGAGAATCGCCGGTTACGGGCCCGCCTAGAGAATCGGCACCCGCGCCCGGATCGGCGCGACCGTCCCGAGGTCGGCCTCGGCGAGGAGCAGCCCCTCCTCGTGGCCCAGCCGCCCGCAGACGCGCCCCAGGGGGTCGGCCAGCACGGACCGGCCGATGCCGAGCGGGTCGGCGCCCTGCGGCGGACGCCAGGCCATCCCACAGGCGAGCAGGTAGGCCTGCGCGTCCATGGCGCGGGCCCGGGTCAGCAGGTCCCACTGCTCGGCCTTGCCCGGCCCGTCGCCCCAGGAAGCGGGCACCAGGATCAGCTCGGCGCCGGCCCGGCCCAGCTCCGTGAACTGCCCGGCGAACCTGAGGTCGTAGCACGTCGCCAGGCCCACCCGGGCGCCGGCGACGGTGGTGGTCACCAGCTGGTCGCCCGGGGCGACGGTGTCGGATTCCCGGCTGCCGAACGCGTCGTACAGGTGGATCTTGGCGTAGCTCACCTCGCCGTCCGGGCCGGTCAGCAGCAGCGTGTTGTGGACCCGGCCACCCGGGGCGGGGGTGAACATGCCGACGACCAGGGCGATCCCGAGCCGGCCCGCGGCGGCCCGCACGCCGCTCGCGAACGGGCCGTCGAGCGGCTGGGCCACCGACGCCAGCGCGGTGCCGAAGCACGCCATGCTCGCCTCGGGGAAGACGACGATCTGGGCCCCGGCGCCGGCGGCGCGTTCGGCGGCCGCGACGATCGTGCGCAGATTCGTCTCGGGGTCCTCGGTGGCGGCAATCTGTGCAGCGGCGAGGCGCAGGTGGGGTGAATTCATGGCCGATCTCCTGTAATACAAGGGGTATGCCGAACGTGCCCAGCGGACGCGACCGGGCGTACGAATACTTGCGCGCCGAGCTGTTGTCCGACCCCGACCTGCCCGGCACGTTCATCAACGAACAGCACGTGGCGGAGGCGGTCGGGGTCTCCCGCACGCCCGTGCGCGAGGCGCTGCTCATGCTCTCGGCGCAACACCTGGTGCAGCTCGTGCCGCACCGCGGGGCCTTCGTGCCGACCCTGACGGGGGCGCAGGCCAGTCAGGTCTTCGCGGCGCGCGAGATGATCGAGCAGTGGTGTGCCCGCGCGGCGATCGCGCGGGGCCGGGCCCCGGTGGCCAAGATGCGCGCGGCAGTGGAGATCCAGCGCGGGCTCAGCGGCGACGCCAAGGCATTCATCGAGGCCGACCGGGACTTCCACGCCCTGCTGATCGCCTCGGCGGGCAACGACGTCGTGGACGACATGTACGAGGGGCTGCGCGTCCGGCACGTCCTGATCGGGGTCACGGCGGTACGCCGACCGGGCGCGCGACTCGAGGACGTCCTGGCGGAGCACGTGGCGATCGTGGACGGCCTGGAGGCCGGCGACCCGGCGCTGGTGGACGCGGCCATCTCGGCCCACCTGGAGGCGACCCGGCGCCGGCTCGTCGGCAGCTGAGGGGATCATCGGCATCCCGGCGGTCAGCCCCGACGTTCGGCGGCCGCCGGCGCGTGATCCTCCAGCACCAGGTCGGCGTCGTCCACGACGGCCCGGCCCATGGCGAGGCCGATCAGGGTGATCGCGCAGGCCGCGGCCACCCACACGCCGATGAGCCAGCTGTTCTTCCAGTCCTTGTCGAACAGCGCGAACATCGTCGGGGCGAGGCCGCCCGCGAAGATGCCGGCGAAGGTGTAGGCCAGCGAGCTGCCGGTGTAGCGCAGCCGGGCGTGGAACTGCTCGGCGATGTGGGCCGCCTGGGGGGCATACATGAAGCAGTGCAGCAGCAGGCCGACGATGACGCCGGCGAAGGCCAGGGCGAAGTTGCGGGTCTGCAGCATGCCGAGGAACACGAAGATCCAGATCCCGCCGAGGATCGCCGCGACGGCGTACAGCTTCTTGCGTTCGATCCGGTCCGAGACCCACCCGGCGAACGGCATGCAGAAGATCTGCAGGAACGCAGCGCTCATCGTGCAGGTGATCGCCTGGGCGTAGGTGAGCTTGTTGGGCCCGGACTGCAGCCAGGTGATGACGTAGACGGCGAAGAAGGCGTAGAGCACGTCGGGACCGAAGCGCACCAGGATGGCGCCGATCAGCGCCCGCAGCTGGGTCCGGAAGACCTCGGTGACCGGGGCCTTCGGGGCCTCGCCCTGCTCGGCGAGGCGCTGGAAGACCGGGGTCTCCTCGAGCTTGTGCCGGATGTAGAGCCCGAAGCCGACGAGCACGAGGGAGAGCCCGAACGCGAGCCGCCAGCCCCAGGACACGAACGTCTCGGTGCTCATGGTGGCCGTCATGATCAGGACGAGCCCGTTGGCCAGGAAGCTGCCCAGGGGCACGCCGGTCTGCGCGGCGGAGGCCCAGAGCCCGCGCGTCCCGGGGCGGGCGAACTCGCTGGACAGCAGCACCGCGCCGCCCCACTCGCCGCCGACGCCCACGCCCTGCAGGAAGCGCATGGTGACCAGGAGGATGGGCGCCCAGAGGCCGACGCTGCCGTACGTCGGCAGGACGCCGATCGCTGCCGTGGCGAGGCCGATGAGCAGCAGGGTCCAGACCAGGACCCGCTTGCGGCCGATCACGTCGCCGAGGCGGCCGAAGAAGACGCCACCGACGGGGCGGGCCAGGTAGCCGGCGCCGTAGATCATGAACGCCTTGACGGTGTCCATCGCGGGGTCGTCGCCCGCGAAGAAGAGCTTGTTGAAGACGGTTCCGGTGACGGCCCCGAAGAGCGCGAAGTCGTACCACTCCAGCGCGGTTCCGGACAGGCTGGCGGCGAAGGCCTTGTGCAGGGCCCGGCGCTCCGTGGGCGTGTGGGCCCGGTGCGCGGAGGTCTGTGTGGAGGTCACGAAGCGCTCCCCTTTCGAAACGAGTCACGTCATACTCGTTGTATACAGTCGTCCAGGGCAATACCCTGGCGGGAATTGTTACCGGGCGAGGCGTCGATAACGGCGCATCCAGGAGGGGTCATGGGAACACTGCGGTTTCGGGTGGCGGGTGCCGACGGCGGCACGCAAGAGGTCGAGGTGCAGGTCAGCCGCGTGCTGAACGGCGGCTACGCCGGTCGCGACACGGCGGAGGTGCAGGCACACATCGACGAACTGGCCGAACTCGGCGTGCCGGGCCCCGATCGGATCCCCACGATGTATCCGCTGTCGGACTACCTCGCGGTGCAGGGCGAGCGGGTCGCGGTGCCGCACGACCGCACCTCCGGCGAGGCCGAGTGGGCGCTGGTGGTCCCGCAGGACGCCGCGGGTCCCGCCGACTACCTGGTCACGGCGGCCTGCGATCACACCGACCGGGCGCTGGAGACCCACGGCGTCGCCTGGTCGAAGCAGTCGGCCCCGGACTTCCTCGGCGACGTCGCCTGGCGCTGGGGGGACGTCGCGGAGACGTTCGACGCGTTCACGCTGCGCGCGTGGGTCACCGGGCCGGAGGGGGAGCGGCTGATCCAGGACGGTACGCCGGCGCAGCTGCTCGGCCCCGGCTACTGGATCGACAAGCTCGGTGCCGCGGAGCTGCTCCAACCAGGCACGATCTTCATGAGCGGGACGATCCCGATGATCGCGGGGGTGGATCAGTTCGCGGACGGGTGGCGCGTCGAGCTCGCCGACGCCAGCGGCACGGTGAGCCGCGTGACCTACCGCGTCGAGCAGCTCCCGGACGCCTGGGACTGACCGGAACCGGTTGGCCTGTCGGCCCGTTGGGGCTCAGCTTGGGTCGTTGCCTGGCGATGGGGGAGCTGCGGGGTGCAACACAGCGCCCCCCTATCCGCGCGGGGTGACGACGCTGAACCGGTGGCAGTGGTGGCTACGGCACGGGCCGGCAGCACTGCGTCACGCCTTCGACCGGACCGCACTGGGACGGACGGCGCAGCGGCTGCGCGGCTGGGCGCTCACGCCCGCCGGCTGGGATCCGTTGATGACGGTGATGTACGTCGCCGCCATGCTCGTCGGCCGGTCGACCGCGGTCGCGGGCGGACCCAGCATAGTGTGGCCCGCCGCCGGCGTGTCGATGGTGTGGCTGTATCCGCACGCGCGGCACCGGTGGCGCCGCGGGTGGCGCGCGGTCGCCCTGCTCGTCGCGTCGACGGTCTGCGTCAACCTCGCGACGGCGGCCTCGCCGAAGGCCACCGCCGTCTACTGCGTCGCGAACTCCGCGATGGGCATCGTCTCGGCGGAGATCCTGCGCCGCGGGAGCAACTGGGACTGGTACGCCCGGCTCGACACCCCGGCCAAGCTCTACAAGCTGTTTCTCGCCTGCCTCGGCGGCGGCCTCGCAAGCGGGCTGGTCGGCTCCGCCCTGTTGCGGCTCTTCGTGACCTCCACCTGGATGTCGCCGGTCGAGTGGGGCATGCGCAATACGGCGGGGGCGCTGATCTTCGGGCTGCTGTGGTACCGGCTCATCAGCCACGGCGTACGCGTGCTGGACAAGCCCCGACCGGTGGTCTACCTCACCGTCGTCGTCGCCACCGTCGCCGCCTACCTCCTCGTCGTGGGGCTCGGTGACGACGTCCTGCTCTTCCTGCTCGTGCCGGTGAGCATGGCGACCGCGCTGTGGGCCGACGTTCGCACCACGGTCTGGCACACGATCACCGTCAGCTCCGTCATGCTGGCCATCACGATCGTGGGCCACGGCCCGCTGATGGGGCACCCGCCGAACATCCGGGCGCTGGTGGTGCAGTGCTTCGTGATCGTGCTGGCGATGGTCGCCATGACGATCGTGCTGGACCGCGAGGACCGGCACCGGCTGGAGCGGCGCCTCGAGGCCAACCGGCTGGCCACCGAACAGCACGCCGAGCTGCTGGACCGGATCGTCCACTCGCTCAACGAGGGCGTCGTCCTCGTCGACAGCATGGGTCAGATCGGGCTGGGCAACGCCCAGCTCTGGGCGATCCTCGGCCAGCCGCGGGACACGCCCGAGCTGCCCGAGGCGATCTTCGACGGCGCGTTTGCGACCCCCGCGCCGGTCAACGAGGCCCTGCGCACCGCGGAGCTGGTGACCTCCGACGTCGTCCTGGCCGACCCCGACGGCGGGGCCCGGATTGTCACGGTCACCGCGTCCCCGCTCGTCTCGGCCGAAGGCAGCCAGGTGGTGGCCGTCCTGCGCGATGTCACGGAGGAGCGCCGGCGCACCGAGGAGCTCGCAAACTTCGCCGGCGTCGTCGCCCACGACCTGCGCAACCCCCTGACCGCGCTGCGCGGGTGGCTCGACGCCCTGGGCGATGAGGTCACCGAGCCGATGGCGCGCGACATGCTGCGGCGCGTCGAGGGGTCCGCGGTACGCATGAACGTGCTCATCGAGGATCTGCTGGCCTACTCCGTGGTGCGCGGCGGGGAGCTGGCCACGACCGTGACCAACCTGGACGAGATCTGCGGCGACATCGCCGACGCCCAGGGCGACCGCGTGATCGACGGCCGCAGCCCGCTGATCAGCGTGGCCGCCGACGCCTGGGTGCGGGTCGACCCGGCCGCGCTGCGCCAGGTCGTGGCGAATCTCGTCGGCAACTCCATCAAGTACTCGGCCGCCGGGCGCCCCCCGGAGGTCAGCCTGACCCTCGGCCCGGTGCGCGACGGGATGCAGGAGGTCGTCGTCGCCGACCGCGGCATCGGCCTGCCGGCCGGCCAGGAGGCCAAGATCTTCGAGGAGTTCCACCGGGTCGTCGAGCACCGCGACCAGTACCCGGGCACCGGGCTCGGCCTGGCCATCTGCCGCCGGATCATCGAGCGGCACGGGGGGACCATCGCGGCCGCCAACCGGGCGGACGGCGGGCTGCAGGTCGCGTTCACCGTGCCGACCGCCCAACCCAGCTCGGCCGATCTCCTCGCCTTGGCGACCTGGCGGCAGGCCCTGGCGGCCCGGCGGGCGACGACGGCCCCGCTCCCGGAGGTCACCTCCGCGCGCGCGACGAAGCCGCAGGCCGACGCGCCGTACCCCTGATCGTCCCGCGAGCCCGGGAATCCCGCGTCCGCACGGGTTTTCGCGCGGCGGGCGGGGCCGCTACCGTCGATCACCAGCGGGCCCCCTCGACCCGCCCCCCGATCGGAGGAGACGCGCCGATGCCCCCCTTCTGGCGCACGGACTTCCTGCGCTACGCCACGCTGTTGCTCCTCAACGTGCTCATGGCCGGCCTGACGATGCTGTCGTCCGGGCCGGGGACCGCGCGCAGCGCCACGCCAGCGCAGCAGGCGGCGCCCGCGAAGCAACCCGGGGCCGTCGCCCAGGCGGCGCCCGTGCCCGCCAAGCAGCCCGTCGTCGCGGCGCCTGCGGCACCCGCGGCGAAACCCGCGCCGGCGGCACCGGCCGGTCAGGCGCTCCCGGTCCCGTACGCCGGGGCGTCGCGGCAGGTCATCACGGTCAAGGCCGACTGCCGCACCTGCACCTCGGCGACCCTGCAGGCGTGGACCGGCCTCGGCTCCGGGCGGTACGTTCCCGCCACCGGACCCGTGCGCGCCAAGATCGGCGCCGAGGGCGTCGGGACCGCCGCCGAGGGCTCGGCCCGGACCCCGCTCGGCACGTGGGACCTCCCCGGCGCGTTCGGCATCCTGGCCAACCCCGGGACCAAGCTGCCGTACTTCGTGGCCGGTCCGACCGACTACTGGGATGGGCGCTCCGGGCTCTCGACGTACAACACGCACGTCCGCAGCACCGTGCCCATCGAGGGGGAGAACCTGCTGGCCACGGGCTGGGTCTACAACTACGCGGTGGTCATGGCGGTGAACCCGAATCGGGTGCCGTACGGCGGGAGCGCGTTCTTCCTGCACGTCACCGACGGTCGGCCCACCGCCGGCTGCGTCGCCATCGACCAGGCGAGCCTGGTGAGCATCCTGCGCTGGCTCGACCCGGCCGCCCGCCCGCAGATGGTGGTCTCGCTCTGACGCGCAGGTGGTCGGCGCGCGGAGCCCTAAGGTGGCACCCATGCGCGGTGATCTGCTCCTCGTCGAGGAGTACTGGCTGCTGACCACCGGGTCGCAGCTGGTGCCCGAGCCCTCGACCCCCGCGCTGCTCGGCACCGCGATGGCGGTGGTCCGCGACCTGGAACGGGCCCAGGAGGTCGCCTGGCGCGGGCAGGGGGCCGACGCGGTGCTGATCGTCACCGGGCCGTGCCGCTGCAAGCCGCCGCTGCTGGGCTGGCACGACGCATTGATCGACTACGCGGGCTCGGACAGCGCGCTGCCCGCGCGGTTCTGTCTCGACGCGCTGATGGAGGACGCCTGGCGGCAGACGGCCGACCACCTGGTGTCTCGGGCGATCGCGCTGGTCTACCGGCATCAGCGGACGCCCGACCTGTACGGCGTCGTCGACACCAGCGCCGTCCGCCGCCGCCGGGAGGCCCTCTTGGACCTGCTGCCCGCGGGGGACCACTTCCCCGAGCGAGCCCTGGACCTGCTGCTCATCGCGCACGCCTCGCAGAGCCTCGGCGACCTGCTGCGGTCCCCGGGCACGGTGATCCCCGGCTCGCTGCTGAGCGTGGTGGGTGCGGCGGTACGTCGTGCGCAGGGCGACTTCCGGCGCTACCGCGAGACGGTCACCTATCGGGACGCCAACGGCTGGGCGTACGGGCCCGCCGCCTGGAGCGACGACGCCTCGGGGTGAAGCCGGGCTGCCCTGAGGGACGCCTGGCCACCACCTGCGGCTACGCCTGGCCGCCCAGGAGCCCCGCCGTCTGGTGCAGGTCGCCGGAGAGCCGCACGAGGCCCTCGATGGCGGTGCGCATCTCGCCCACGTCGGCGGAGGTCGTCGCGGCCTGGCCAGACATCGCCGCCGCCGAATCGGCCGCCCTGCCGGTCGCGCGGGCGGCCCCGAGGACGGTCGCGCTGATGGCACCCGTCGTACGGTGTTGTTCGTCCACCGCCGCGCTGATCGCGCCCTGGTAGTCGCTGATCTCGCGGATGACCCGCGCGATGTTCTCGATGTCGGTGACGGCCGCGGCCACGTCGGCCTGCATGACCCTCACCTTCGCGGAGATGTCTTCGGTGGCGCGGGCCGATTCGCGGGCCAGCTCCTTGACCTCGTTGGCGACGACCGCGAAGCCCTTGCCGGCGTCGCCGGCGCGGGCCGCCTCGATGGTCGCGTTGAGGGCCAGCAGGTTGGTCTGCCACGTCGGTCGCCACCTGCTGCATCCCGTCGAGGGTGGCGTTGAGGGCGCCCCCGAGCTGGTGGAGCTCGTTGCGTGGATTGGTGGTGGGGAACCGGTAACTGAGGTCGTGGCGCCGCAGGATGTCGACCACCTGCCGCAGCGGGGTGGTGATGCTGCGCCGTACGACGAGGGCCAGCACCAGGCTCAACAGCGCGATGCCCGCGCCCCACAGGGCGAGCCGGAGCCCGGCGGCCTTGGCGGCGGCGTCCACGTCGTCGACGTAGACCCCGGACCCGATCGCCCAGCCCCAGGGCTGGTACGGCGCGACGTAGGAGATCTTGGGCTGCGGGGCGTCGCTGCCCGGCTTCGGCCAGTCGTACGCCACGAAGTTCCCGCCGGATCGGGCGGCCTCGCCGAATTCGATGAAGATGGGCCGGCCCGACGGGTCCTTGGTCTGGGACGGGTCGAGCCCGATGATCTTGGCGTTCGTCGGATGCATGAGGACCCGCCCGTCGAACTCCTGGACCCAGAAGTAGTCGGTCTCGTGGTACCGCAGACTCCTGAGCGCGTCGAGGGCCGCGGCCTTGGCCTGCTCTGGGGTCATCGCGCCCGACTTGGCGCGCTCGCCGTAGCCGGCAACGACCTTCGTGGCGACGTCGACCACTGCCTTGGTCGCGTCGGCCTTCTGCTGGGCGACCTCGTCCCGGACCACCCCGATCGAAAGTCCGACGAGCAGGGCGGTGCTGATCAGGCTCAGCACGAGGAAGCCGAGCAGCCGCACCGAGATGCTGACTCCTCCGATGCGCGACCACATGGCGACTCTCCCTCTGCGGGTGGTGCATTCGCCCCCTAGTCGACGGGTGAACAACGTTCCTGAGGCGGCGTCGGTGGCCGGCATCGAGGCGGGAAAAGACCCGCGGGTCGACCGGCGGGCGGACAACGCGGACAAGGCGGACAACGCCCCGTACGTCGAGCGTGTGGCCTGTTTCGGAGTGTCGATGCGCGGGTAGGGTCTTCGCGATGGACCGGCCCGAAACAGCTCGGGGACTACCCCGTGGGGCCGCCCGACGAGAGGATCTCACCCCATGATCATGCTCGGCATCATCCTGGTGTTGCTGGCGGTGCTCATCGGCCTGGGTGGCCTGTGGGCCACGTCCGGCGACCACGCCCTCCTTCAGCTCAACGGCCCGCTCGGGCTCAACTTGGAACTGTCCCCCATGGCGTTGATCGTCCTCGGCATGATCAGCATGGGCCTGCTCTGGGCCGGCTGGTGGATGATGAAATACGGCACCAAGCGCGGCCTGTCCCGCCGACGCGAGCGCAAGGACCTCGAGCGCGAAAAGCGGGAACACGAGCGGGCGCTCGCCGCGACCAACGCGAAGCTGGGGCGCGAGCGCGAGACCACCGCGGAGGCCGAGCGGCGCCGCGAGGAGGACGCCCGCCGGCTGGCGGCCGAACGTCAAGCGACCGAGCGGGACACCGGGGCCTATCGCCCCGGGACCGGCGACGGGCGCGACCCGCTGCCCCCGCGCCCCTGAGCGCGTACGCCGACGTCAAGGGCGCCCGATCCCACTCAGGGTCGGGCGCCCTTCCCGTGCGCCGCGAGACGCATTGGGTGGACCTCTCGGTGTCCTTGAAATGGCCACGAAATGACATTTGCGACGCCTAGATTACCGCCTTGGCCCGGTCTAACGTGTGCCTCGCGTGGCACTTTCGGTGTGTCGACGGGCCCGATGGTTGCCCAGGGGGCTGCGCGGCCGTGCCACATAACTACGCCGAGGAGGGCAAATGCGATCGCGGTTTCTCACGGTATTTGCATTAGCAGGTCTGTTGTCTGCGGGGATGCTCCCCTTGACGGCCGCTCAGGCCGCCGTTCCCCAACTGGCGGCCGTCACGGCCCATTGCGTCGACCACTCGACGGCGGCCAAGGTCGAATCCACTTCGAGCCCTGGCACGGTCACCGTCGTCGATACGAGGACGGGGCAGCCCATCCAGGTAGTCGTGACGATTTCGGGGACTTCCTTCACGGTCACCCCCGTCGACCCGGCCGTCACGTTGGTGGACGCTTCATGGTGCGTGAAGAGCAGCACCAACGTGAATGTGGGCAAGGGAACGACTGGCGCCAGCACGAGCACCAACAAGAACGGCAAGGTGCAAGATATTTCTTACGTCGTACTGTATTCGGTGACGTCCAAGAGCCCGGTCATCATTCAGCCGTGCAATCAAGCCACCAACTCCGGCGGTCAGGGCGTGACGACCACAGTGCATGAGCTCGGTCGACCGGGTCCGACAACCTTTGTTCTCGCGTACGACACCTACTCCATCCCCGATCAAATCCAGGTGACCTACGAAGGCCAGACCCTTCTGGACACCGGGCTGGTGGGGCAGCAGAAGTCGGTCACCGTGGCCGTGCCTGCTGGAAAGAGCACTCAGGTCACCGTCGTGGTCACGGGCCCGTACAGCGGAACCGCCTGGACCTACACCGTGAACTGCCCGACCGCCTGACCGGCAGGGCGAACTGACGGAGGGAAGGCGCTTCGACCCCATCCGGGTCGGAGCGCCTTCGTGCGTCCACGGCGCGCTCTGGTGCACAGCGCACTGCAGACAGACGTTTGCATATAGGTCTTTGCAAAGATATCTTTGCGCTGTGCCCGCCGACGACGCCTCGATCACCCCGTCCCCCGAGCAGCTGCGCGGGATCTCGCACCCGCTGCGCATGCGGATCCTGGGTCGGTTGCGGCTCGATGGCCCCCAGACGGCCACCGATCTCGCGACCGCGCTCGGGGTCAACACCGGGCAGACGAGCTACCACCTGCGGCAGCTCGCGCAGTACGGGTTCATCGCGGAGGCCCAGGGGCTGGGGACCGGGCGGGAGCGCTACTGGCGCGCGCTGCACCGCTCGACCCGCAGCCGGTCCAGCGAGCTCGACCCGGACACCTCGGCGGCCTTCCACCAGGCGGCCGTCGTCAACCAGTTCCAGTGGGTGCAGGCCGCCGTCCAGGAACACGCCGAGCTCCCGGACGCCTGGCGCGCGGCCGGCACGAACAGCGACTGGTGCCTCCGGTTGACCGCCGCCCAGGCCCACGAACTGGTCGTGCGGGTCTGCGCGGTGATCGACGAAGTATTGGCGGCCGAGCCGGACCGCGGTGCGCAGGCTCCTGGCGCCGCGGCTCCTGGTGCCGAGGACTTCATGATTCAGGTGCACGCCTTCCCCCGGCCCGGCGGGCTCGCCCACCGCGACGAGTCCGAGTCATGACCGCCCCGTCGGGCGGTGGCCTGATCGCCGGGTGGGTGGTCGGCCAGGTGGTGGGCGTCGCCGGAACCCGCCTGATCAACATCGCCATCCCGTGGTTCGTGTTGGTCACCACGCGCGATCCCGCGCTGGCCGGAATCGTCGCGCTCGTTCAGATGACGCCGCTGGTCCTGTGCAAGGCACTGGCCGGCCCGATCATCGACCGCGTCGGCCCGGTCCGCGTCGCCGTGGCGGCCGACCTGCTCAGCGCGCCCGCCGTCGCCGCCGTACCGATCCTGCACGCCACCGGCCACCTGAGCGTGCCGGCGCTCCTCGCGGTCGTCGCCATCGAGGGGGCGCTGCGAGGCCCCGGCGACGCGGCCAAATACTCCCTCTGCCCCCGCATCGCGGCCACGAGCGGCCGGCCCCTCGAGCGCATCACCGGGCACGCGAACACCGTCGACCGGCTCGCCGGCGCGGTGGGCGCGGGGCTCGGGGGGCTGGTCATCGCCGCGCTCGGGGCGCCCGCGGCGCTGGTGTGCTCGTGCGTCACCTTCGTCGCGGCGGCGGGAATCGTCCGGTACGTCGTGGGCCCGCGGCTCTCGCCGTACGGTCCGGCCGAGGGCGAGGCGCAGACCGCCGCGACCCACGACGCGACCGACGGCGCAGCGGTCGACGCGACCGGCGGCGCACCGGTCGAGGCGGCCGGGGGCGCCGGGCGCCCGACGTACCTGACCAGCCTCCGGCAGGGCTGGGACTTCTGGCGGCGCGACCCGGTGCTGGTCGCGCTGACGATCATGGTGGCGGCCACGAACCTGCTGGACCAGGCATACATCGTCATCCTCGTGCCGGAGTGGGCCATTCGCGGCGGGCACGGCGCCGACCTGGTCGGGGCGCTGTTCGCGACGATGACCGGCACCGCGGTGCTGGGGTCGCTGGTGGCGGCGTGGATCGGCGACCGCCTGCCCAGGCTGCCGACGTACGTCGTGGCGTTCGTGCTCGCCGGACTCCCGCGGTTCCTCGCGCTGGCCATGGACGCGCCGCACTCGACGCTGCTGGCCGTCATCGCGGTCGCCGGCTTCGCGAGCGGGTTCCTCAATCCCATCCTGGGGGCGATCACGTTCGGCCGGATCCCTCCGGCGATGCTGGGCCGCGTCTCCTCGCTGAACACCTCTCTGGCCTGGTCGACCATGCCGTTCGGCGGTCTGCTGGGCGGCGGGCTCGTCGTGTTGTTCGGGCTGTCGCCGGCGCTGGCGATCGCCGGCGCGCTGTACTTGGTCGTGACCCTCGCGCCCGCCGTGCTGCCGGCTTTCCGCGAGATGGGTATGCCGCGCGATGGGGCGGGTGAGACGCCTGGTGACCGTGTGGTCGGAGCCGGGCCAAAGCCGTCACCGAGTACACCCGTTCAGGACATCTGTCCAGTTCAACCGGCATAAACGGCGTGCTTTAGGTGGTTTTCCGGGGGCCCGGCAGGGGGTAATGTCCATCTCGAACCGCGGCGCCCGAGCGGACGAAAACCGGGACGCTGCGGGGCATCACGCCGCGCTCAGCCCGCGCGGATGATCTCGGGAGGCCGTGTGACTCGCTCGGACGAGGCGTCCATAGCCATGGCGCCGCGACGAACGACGGTCAGGCCCCTGGCGCCCACGCACCGGGGACAGGTGCTGATCCTGTGGATGTTGGCCCAGGTCGTCGGCATGGCCGGGACCCGGCTCATCAACGTGGCCGTGCCGTGGTTCGTGCTCGTCACGACGCGCGAGGCCACCCTCGCCGGGGTGGCCGCGTTCGCGCAGATGGCGCCCATGGTCACCGCCAAGATGCTGGCCGGGCCCCTCATCGACCGTGTCGGCGCGGTCCGGGTCGCGGTCACCGCCGACTTGGCCAGCTGTCTGGCGGTCGCTGCGGTTCCCTTGCTCCACGGCGCCGGATTGCTGTCGTGGCCACTCCTGCTTGTCATCGCCGCGATCGAGGGCACGCTGCGCGGACCCGGGGACTCGGCCAAGTACGCGCTCTGCCCCCGCCTCTCCGCCGCCGCCGGCCGGCCCCTGGAGCGCGTCACCGGCCTGGCCAACACCGTGGATCGCGTCGGCAGTGCCGTCGGTGCGGCCTTCGGCGGTCTCGTGATCGCCGCCGTCGGTGCGCCCCTCGCGCTCCTGCTGTCCTGCGGCACCTTCTCTGCGGCTGCGCTGCTCCTCGGCCTCGGGGTGGGCCCCCTGCTTGCGCGGGCCGAGCAACCCAGCGCCGCTGTCGCGCGACCGGCATCGGGGCCGCGCGGGTCCGAAAGTCGCCCCTCGTACTGGCGCCAGCTCGGCGAGGGTTTCGCGTTCTGGCGGCACGACGCCGTCCTCGTGTCGATCACCGTCCTCGTGGCGCTGACCAACCTGCTCGATCAGGCGTACCTGGCCGTGCTCGTCCCGGAGTGGGCGGTGCGCAGCGACCACGGCGTCGAGGTCGTGGGCCTGATTTTCGGTGCGTACACGGCCGCGGCCGTGGCCGGGTCGGCCCTCGCCACCGCCGTCGCCGAGCGGCTGCCGAAGCTGGCCACGGCGGTGCTCGCCTTCCTGCTGACCGGGCCGCCGCGCTACCTGGCCCTCGCGGTCGGGGCCCCCCGGCCGGTGCTGCTCGCCCTGGTGTGCCTCGCAGGGT
Source organism: Austwickia sp. (assembly GCA_016699675.1). Taxonomy (NCBI): domain Bacteria; kingdom Bacillati; phylum Actinomycetota; class Actinomycetes; order Micrococcales; family Dermatophilaceae; genus Austwickia; species Austwickia sp. The sequence goes on from CP064985.1 coordinate 2,275,814, forward strand.
TCGCGAGCGGCTTCCTCAACCCCGTGATCGGCGCGGTCGTCTTCGGGCGGATCCCGGGCGCGTTGGTCGGTCGCGTCTCCTCGCTGCAGACCTCGCTCTGCTGGATGCTGATCCCCTTCGGTGGGGTGCTGGGCGGCCTGCTCATCACCGACATCGGCGGGGCGCACGCGCTGCTGGTCTGCGGGGTGGCGTACGCGGCGCTGGCGCTGGCCCCGCTGGCGATCCCGGGCTGGCGCCGGCTGAGCTCCGCCGCCGGCTCCGGCTCCGCCGCCGGCTCCGCCTCCGGCTCCGCCTCCGCCTGACCCGCGTCACCATGGTGACGGCTGGGGCCCCGGATCCCGCAACCATGGTGACGGCTGGGGCCCGGGATCCCGCAACCATGGTGACGGCAGACGCGCCGGATCTCGTCACCATGGTGATGGGCAAGGCTCCACGGGATCGGCAAGTTGAGCGGAATAGACTCAACTTTGCTGGGCGTTGCCAAGGGTGACGGCCGTTCGACGATCCCGAGTCGACGGCGGCCGGCCCTGACCAGCACTATCCCCGAGGAGCATGCATGTCGCTTCAGCTCACCACCAAGGCGCAGGAGGCGTTCGCTGGCGCCGCCCGCAACGCTGCGGCGTCGGGGCACCCCCACGTCGAACCGGCGCACCTGCTGCTCGCGCTGACCGAGCAGCCCGACACCACCACGGGCCCCCTGCTCGACGCCACCGGCAGCTCCCTGCTCGCCGCCCGCCGCGCGGCGGAGGCCGAGCTGGCGAAGCTGCCCAAGGTCAGCGGGTCCACCGTCACCCAGGCCACCCCCAGCCGGTCGTTCTCCACGGTGTTGGAGCAGGCCCGCCAGGTCATGGAGGCCATGGGGGACAGCTACGTCTCCACCGATCACCTCCTCCTGGCGCTGGCCCGCACCGGCCGGTTCGGCCTGGACGCCGAGGCCATCGACCAGCGCATCCCGGCGATGCGCGGCGGGGGCAAGGTCGACTCCGAGAACCCCGAGGACACCTTCAACGCGCTGGCCAAGTACGGCAGCGACCTCACCCTGCGGGCCCGCGAGGGCAAGCTCGATCCGGTCATCGGACGGGACGCCGAGATCCGGCGGGTGATCCAGGTGCTCTCCCGGCGTACGAAGAACAACCCCGTCCTCATCGGCGAGCCCGGCGTCGGCAAGACCGCCGTCGTCGAGGGGCTGGCGCAGCGGATCGTCGCCGGCGACGTCCCGGAGTCCCTGCGGGACAAGCGGCTCATCGCGCTCGACATGGGCGCGATGGTGGCCGGGGCGAAGTACCGCGGCGAGTTCGAGGAGCGGCTCAAGGCCGTCTTGACCGAGATCCGCGAGTCCGACGGCAAGGTCGTCACGTTCATCGATGAGATCCACACCATCGTGGGCGCCGGGGCCAGCGGCGAGAGCTCGATGGACGCCGGCAATATGATCAAGCCGATGCTGGCCCGCGGCGAGCTGCGCCTGGTCGGCGCGACGACGCTGGACGAATACCGCAAGCACATCGAGAAGGACGCGGCGCTGGAGCGGCGCTTCCAGCAGGTCTACGTGGGGGAGCCCTCCGTCGAGGACACCATCGCGATCCTGCGCGGGCTCAAGGAGCGGTACGAGGCGCACCACAAGGTCGCCATCGCCGACTCCGCCCTGGTCGCGGCGGCCTCGCTGTCCGACCGCTACATCCAGTCCCGCCAGCTCCCCGACAAGGCCATCGACCTCATCGACGAGGCGGCCTCCCGGCTGCGCATGGAGATCGACTCCTCGCCCGTCGAGATCGACACCCTGTCCCGGCAGGTCGACCGCATGAAGATGGAGGAGCTGCACCTCTCGCGCGAGACCGACGACGCCTCCCGCGACCGGCTGGCGCGGCTGCGCGCCGACCTCGCGGACCGGCAGGCCGAGCTGGCGGCGTTGACCAGCCGCTGGGAGATGGAGAAGGCCGGCCTCAACCGAGTCGGCGACCTCAAGGCCAAGCTGGACGAGCTGCGCGGCCAGTCCGAGCGGCTGCAGCGCGAGGGCGACTTCGCGGGGGCCTCGCGGCTGCTGTACGGCGAGATCCCCGCAGTGGAGCGTGAACTGGTCGAGGCCCAGGCGTCCGAGGCCAGCCACGAGGCCGAGCAGATGGTCAAGGAGGAGGTCGGCGCCGACGACATCGCCGACGTCATCTCGTCCTGGACCGGCATCCCCGCGGGACGGCTGCTGGAGGGGGAGACCGAGAAGCTCCTGCACATGGAGGAGTGGCTCGGTCAACGCCTCATCGGGCAGGCCGCGGCCGTGCGGGCCGTCTCGGACGCCGTACGGCGGTCGCGGGCTGGCATCGCCGACCCGGACCGGCCCACGGGCTCCTTCCTGTTCCTCGGTCCGACCGGCGTCGGCAAGACCGAGCTGGCCAAGTCGCTCGCGGACTTCCTCTTCGACGACGAGCGGGCGATGGTCCGGATCGACATGAGCGAATACAGCGAGCGGCACGCGGTGGCGCGGCTCATCGGGGCACCTCCGGGATACGTCGGGTACGACGAGGGCGGCCAGCTCACTGAGGCCGTGCGGCGGCGTCCCTATTCGGTGGTGCTGCTCGATGAGGTGGAGAAGGCCCACCCAGAGACCTTCGACATCCTGCTGCAGGTGCTGGACGACGGCCGCCTGACCGACGGGCAGGGCCGCACCGTGGACTTCCGCAACGTCATCCTGGTGATGACGTCGAACCTGGGGTCGCAGTACCTGATCGACCCCACGCTGTCGGAGGCCGACAAGCGCGAGGCGGTGATGCGGACGGTGCGGGCTGCGTTCAAGCCGGAGTTCCTCAACCGGCTCGACGAGACCGTGATCTTCGAGGCACTGTCGCTGGAGGAGCTCTCGCGCATCGTGGACCTGCAGGTTGCGGCGCTGGCGAAGCGGCTGACCGACCGGCGGATCTCGCTCGAGGTCACCGACGCGGCGCGCGAATGGCTGGCGCTGACGGGGCACGACCCAGCGTACGGCGCCCGTCCGCTGCGCCGGCTCGTCCAGGTCGAGATCGGCGACCGGCTGGCGCGGGCGCTGCTTGCCGGGGAGGTCCGCGACGGCGACACGGTCGTGGTGGACCGCGACGGTTCGGCGGACGCGCTGCGGCTGCTCCCGGTGGTCCGCTCCGGCGAGCGGGCGCCCGAGGACGTCGTGGATGCGGAGACCGTCGAACCGCAGGCCATCGAGCGCTGACCGTCAGGGGACGGCCGGCGGCGCCACGGCGTCGTCGGCCGTCCCCTGCGCGGCGGTGGCCTGCGTGGGCGTTGCCGCGGGAGCCGCCAGGTGCCGGGGCGTCTCGAAGAACAACGCGGCCACGAAGCCGAGCAGCACGACCGCGGCGGGCAGCAGCATGGAGTCCGCGAGCGCCGCGGAGATGGCCTCGGCCACCGCCGGAGGCATCCCGCCACCACCGGCCCCGGAGGCCCTGGCGCCGGCCGTGGCCGCCGCTCCCGGCAGGTGCGCCTCGATCCGTGAGGTCATCAGCGCGGCGATCGCTGCGCTCCCCACCACCGAGCCGATCTGCCGCGTGGTGTTGTAGACCCCGGATCCCGCGCCGGCGAGATGCCGCGGCAGGTTCCGGTTCGCGCTGGTCGACAGCGGCCCCCAGACGAAGCTGTTGGCCACCCCGAGTAGCACCGCCGCCAGCAGGATCTGCCACACCTCGGACGTCGGTGTCATGACCCGCGACAGCACCACGATCACGACGGACATGAGCAGCAGGCCGATCCCACCCATGACGCGTGGGTGAACCCGGTCCACGAGCAGCCCCGTCGGCCGGGCCAGCAGGATGGACACGACGGCCTGCGGGGCCAACAGCAGGGCGGCATGCGTCGGGTCCAGACCCCGCACGACCTGCGCGTAGATCGCGAACGGGAACATCATCGCGGTGATCGCGAAGCCGACCGTGGTGATCGCGATGTTCGCCAGCGAGAAGTTGCGGTCCCGGAACAGCGCCAGCGGCACCAGCGGCTCCGCGGGCACCCGGCCCTGCCACCACACGAACGCCACCAACATCACGGCGCCGATGCCGAGCAGCAGCGGCACGGAGATCGGCCCGGTGATGGTGCCCCAGTGGTACGACTCGCCCTCCTGGGTCGCGAACACGCCGCAGAACAGGCCGATCGCGGACAGCGCCACGCCCACCCAGTCGAAGCTGTGCGCATGCGTCGGCAGGCTGGGGACGAGGCGGGCGGCCAGCAGGAACGCGACGACGCCGACCGGCACGTTGATGAAGAAGATCCACTCCCAGCCGAGGGTGTCGAGCAGGACGCCGCCGAGGATCGGGCCCACCAACGTCGCGACGCCCGCGGTGGCGCCCCACAGCGCCATCGCCTGGCCGCGCCGGGCCGCGGGGAAGGTGCGGGTGATGACCGCCATCGTCTGCGGGGTCATCATCGAGGCACCGAGCCCCTGCACGACCCGGGCCGCGATGAGCCCGCCGATCGTCGTGGTCAGACCGCACCACAACGAGGCGAGAGTGAACACGACCAGGCCGGCCAGGTAGACGCGCTTCGGCCCGATCCGGTCGCCCAGACGCCCGGTGACGAGCAGCGGTACGGCGTACGCCAGCAGGTACGCCGACGTCACCCACAGCACGCTCGTGACGTCGGCGGAGAACGCCCGGGACAGGGCGGGCGTCGCGATCGAGACGATGGTGGAGTCGACCAGGATCATGAAGAAGCCGATGACCAGCGCCCAGAGGGCGGGCCACGGGTTCTCGTGCTGATCCTGCGCCGCTGCCGCCTGCGCCGCCGTGGGCATCGGGTTGGGGTTGTCCGTCACGGGACGACAGTAGCCCGGGCCGCGAAGGCGGCGGCGCCCAGGAGCGGGGCGACGACCTGGCCCGGCTTCCCGCTCGCTATCCCGACCGCAGCGTCCCCCACCTGCGCCGTCGCGGCGAGGGCCAGCACAACCTGGGCCCAGCGTGCCTCGTGGGACTTGGCGCCGGCCGCCACCGCGGCCAGGGTCGCCACGGCCAGGGGCAGGGCGCGCGCGGCGTACATCCGGGCGTAGTACCGCTGCCCCGCCGTGTCCGGTTCGCCACTGAGCGCGGACGGCTTGGCGACGGCGGCAACGGCGAAACCGACCGTGGCCGTCGCCATCACCCCCACGGTGAGGTCGAGCAGCTGGTCGCGGGTCATGGCGGCCACCCTGTCAGGCCGAGGTAGCCGACGGGTGAACGTGCCCCGGTCAGACCGGCCAGGTCTCGGCGCGGTGCGCGGCGTCCCAGAACATCCACTCGTACCGGCTGGCGGTAACGAACGCCGCGCGCATGCGCGTCCGGGTGGCCTCGCGCGCGGCCTGGGCCAGCCGATCCACGAGCGCGACGGCCTCCCGGGTGGTCTGCGCGAAGGCCGGATCGCCGTACTGCCCGATCCAGTCGCCGAAGGCATGCCCGTCCAGGCCGCCGCGCGCGGCGGTGACCCGGTCCTTGAGCCGCGTACCCACGTCCTCGTAGATCCAGAAGCACGGCAGGAGGCCGGCGGCGAGGGCCTCATAGCAGCCGCCGGCGGCGAGGCCCAGCAGATGGTTGGTGTACGCCGTGGTCGTCGGCGAGGCCACGGCCGCGGCGAAGTCCGCGACGTGTCCGGCGTGCAGCTCGCGCTCGACGAGGATCGCCTCCCGGGCGCTCGTGGCCCAGAACACCACCTCGTCCGGGGTGGGCGCCTGGGCTGCGGCCGCCGCCAGGGCCCGGGCGTAGGCGTCCAGGTAGATCGCGTCCTGCGCCATGTAGCCGACGAACAGGTCCCGATCGAGGGTCCCGTCCTCCAGGCCCCGCAGGAACGGGTGCGCGTCGATGGCCGCGCGCACCGGCGCGATGGCCTCCCAGCACTCCGACGAAAAGGTCATGACCAGCGTCCCCCTGGGGTCTCGTGCTCGTGGAAGTGGTGCACCGGCCCCGGGCCGGCGCCGATGTCGAGGTCGTCCGCCCGGCGCAGCGCGGCCGTGAGCCAGGCCTTGGCATCGGCGACCGCGCTCGGCCAGTCCGGGCGCCGCGGCCGCAGCGCCGCCAGCGCGGACGACAGCGTGCAGCCGGTCCCGTGCGTATTGCTGGTGGGCACGCGGGGGGCGGCGAACAGGCGCTCGCCGTCCTCGTCGAGAAACAGGTCCACGGCGTCGGTGGTGTCCTCGAGGTGGCCGCCCTTGATCAGCACCCGCGCGGCGCCGAGCTCCTCGCGCAGCAGGCGCGCCTGGTCGCGCATCCCGGCCACGGTCGTCGCGTGGTCCCGCCCGGTGAGCACGGCCGCCTCGGGCAGGTTCGGGGTGACGACATCGGCCGACGGCAACAGCGCGCGCACCGCGTCCACCGCGTCGTCGGCCAGCAACCGGCTCCCCGACGTCGCGACCATGACCGGGTCGAGCACCCGGAACTTGCCCGCCAACGGCCCCCGCAGGTATTCGCCCACGGCCCCCGCCAACGCCGCCGAGCTGAGCATCCCGACCTTGACCGCGTCGATCCGCACGTCGGCCAGCAGCGTGTCCAGCTGCGCCCGGACGAACTCCACCGGCACCTCGTGGACCCCGGTCACGCCCGTCGTCGCCTGCGCGGTCAGCGCGGTGATCACCGAGGTCCCGTAGGCGCCCAGCGCCGAAAACGTCTTGAGGTCCGCCTGAATCCCGGCCCCGCCCGAGGGGTCGGAGCCGGCGATCGTGAGGGCGACGGGGGGCTTCATGGCGGCTCCTTCAGGCTCGTCCGTCGGGTGCGTCGGGCCGTACGTCGGGTGCGGTCGGCGACCCGGCTCGTACGTCGGGTCCGGTCGGCGACCCCGTTCGTACGTCGGGGCGAGCCGGCGATCCCGTTCGTACGCCGGCCGCGGCCCATGCCTGCGCCAGCTCGCGGGTGGCCGCCGCGACGTCGGGGCAGCCGCAGATGGCGCTGACCACGGCCATCCCGTCGACGCCGGCGCCGCGCAGCGCGCCCGCGTCGGCGGCCTTCACCCCGCCGATGGCGCAGGTCGGCCAGGGGCTGGCGGCGGCCAGCGCGCGAATGTTGGCCAGCCCCTCGGCGGGGGCGTGGTCGGGCTTCGTCGCGGTGGCTCGATAGATCCCGAGCCCCAGGTAGTCGATGACCTCGCCCGTCGGGTCGTCGGCGCGGGCCGCCGCCAGTTCGGTGGCGGTGTTCACCGAGAGGCCCAGCAGCGCATCCGGGCCGAGCAGTTCGCGCGCCCGGCGTACCGGCATGTCACCCTGCCCCACGTGCGCCCCGTCCGCCCCGACCGCGGCGACCAGATGGACGCGGTCGTTGAGGAGCAGCGGTACGCCGGAGCCGGCGAGCGCCCCAGCCACGGCCTGGCCTAGCCGGACGAACTCGTCGTCGGAGCAGTCCGGGTCGCGCAGTTGCACGAGCGTGACCCCGGCGGACACCGCCCGCCGTACCGTCTCCGGGACCCCCAAATCCCCGCACTGCGCGGTGTCGGTGACCAGGTAGACCGAGAGGTCGAGCCGCGGCCTGCCCGCCCGACCCGTCCCGTCCGAACCCGCTGCTGCCGGCGCGTCGTGGGTCCGGCTCACGAGAGCCGGACGCGCTCGGCGAGCTTCTCGGGCGTCAGGGCGTACAGCGCGTCCATCAGCGCCACCGCGAACGACCCCGGCCCCGCCGACACGGCCGCCGCGTCCTCCGCGGCCACACACAGCGTCGCCGTCGCCGCCGTTGCGGCCACCAGGCAACCCTCGGACACCGCCGAGAACGCCGCCATCAGCGCGCCGAGCGAGCAGCCGACGCCCGTGACGCGGGTCAGCCACTCGTGCCCGTTGGCGACGCGGACGATCTGGCGCCCGTCCGTAATGAGGTCGACGGGCCCGCTGATCGCGACCACACAGTCGTGCTGGAGCGCGAGCAGCTTGGCCGCGGACGCCGCGCCCTCGGGGGAGTCAGCCGAGTCGACGCCGCGGCCCCCGGCGCCGCCGGTCAGGCCGAGGATCTCGCTGGCGTTGCCGCGGATCGACGACGGGGGACCGGCCGCCAAGATGTCGCGGGCCAGGTCGGTGCGCCACGGCAGCCCCCCGGCACCGACCGGGTCGATGACCCACGGGGTGCCCTCGGCGGTCGCGCCCTCGACGGCTGCGCGCATGGCCGCGGCCGTGTCGTCGTACGGCGTGCCCAGGTTCACCAGCACCGCCGAACTCGCCCGGGCGAACCGATCCGCCTCGTGCGGGTTGTCGACCATGGCGGGGGCGGCACCGACCGCGAGCAGGACGTTGGCGGTCCAGTTCGCCACGACGATGTTCGTCAGGCACTGCACCAGCGGCCCGGTCTCGCGTAGGGAGCGCAGAGCGTTCGCGCAGGCCTGGGGCGTGACAGTGTTGGTGTCGGTGGGGGGAGCGGTCTGGCCGGGCATGGACGTCCCTTCGCTCGGTCGAACGAGATCAGGTTCGACGGGTGTGATCTCAGCCCAGGCCGGTGGTGGCGCCGGGCACCCCGCGTCGAGCGCCCAGTCTAGGCCGTCGGCGGGAGGCCGTGCGTATCAGGCCAGGTCGAAGACCACCGGGGCGTGGTCGCTGGCCCCCTTGCCCTTGCGCTCCTCCCGGTCGATGAAGGCGCCCGTCACCCGCGCGGCCAGGGCGGGGGAACCGAGCGCGAAATCGATCCGCATGCCCTGCTTCTTGGGGAACCGCAACTGGGTGTAGTCCCAGTACGTGTAGACACCCGGCCCGGGGCAGTGCGGCCGCACGACGTCGGCGTACCCCGCCTCGACCACCCCCGCAAACGCCGCCCGCTCCGGCTCGCTGGTGTGCGTCTTGCCGGCGAAGAACGCGGGATCCCAGACATCGTCGTCCTGCGGCGCGACGTTCCAGTCGCCCATGAGGACCACCTGCGCGGCGGGGTCCTCGGCGAGCCACCCCCGCCCGGCGGCCGCGAGATGGGCGAGCCAGTCGAGCTTGTAGTGGTAGTGCGGGTCGCCGAGGGCCCGCCCGTTGGGGATGTAGAGGGACCAGACCCGTACGCCGTCGCAGGTCGCGCCCAGCGCCCGAGCCTCCGCCGCGACCTCCGGCTCGCCCCATTCGGGCATCCCGGGGATGCCCAGCGTGGCGTCGGCCAGGCCGACCCGGGAGGCGATCGCCACGCCGTTCCACTGGTTGAGGCCGTGGTACGCGACCTCATAACCCGCCTGCTGGAACGGCATCTCCGGGAACTGGCTGTCCTTGCACTTGGTCTCCTGCAGCGCCAGGACGTCGATCTCGTGGCGCTCGAGAAGAGCCACCGCGCGGTCCACGCGGCTGCGGATGGAGTTGCAGTTCCAGGTAGCGATGCGCACGCGCCGAGCCTAGTGCGGGCGTCCGACAGCGCTCCGCCGGCTCGGATCGTCCGGCTCGGATCGTCGTCGTGGGGTGGCTTCGGGGTCCCGGCGCCCTCCGCTTCTGCCGACCGGCAGCCGTCGCCCCCGCTGGTCCGGGGCGTCGGAACGGGCGGGCGGTCTAGACAACCCCCCGGTAACCTGGCCGGTATGACCACCGCCCTCATCACCGGCGCCACCGCCGGCATCGGTCGCTCGTTCGCCGAGGAACTCGCCCGTACCGGCCACGACCTGGTCCTCGTCGCCCGGGACGCGGCGCGGCTGGAGTCGACGGCGGCCGAGCTCGGCACGACGTACGGCGTGAGCTGCGAGGTTCTTGCTGCCGACCTGTCCGACCGTTCCCAGCTGCAGACCGTCGCGGACCGGCTGGCGCAGGACGGCGAGCGCGCCATCGACATGCTGGTCAACAACGCCGGGTTCGGGCTCAAGACGACGTTCCTGCAGTCCGAGATCGCCGACGAGGAGCGCCAGCTCGCCGTCCTGTGCCAGGCCGTGCTGGTCCTCAGCCACGCCGCCGGGCGCGCCATGGTCGCGCGCGGCCACGGGCACATCCTCAACGTGAGCAGCGTGGCGTCGTTCGTGACGATGGGGACCTACTCGGCGTGCAAGGCGTGGGTCACGACGTTCACCCAAGCGCTGGCCAACGACCTGACCGGCACCGGCGTGGGCGCCACCGCGTTGTGCCCCGGCTACACGCGCACCGAGTTCCACCAGCGGATGGGCGCCTCGATGAAGTCCATCCCCGGCGCGCTGTGGCTAGACGCCGACGCGCTGGTCCGCACGGCCCTGGCCGACGCCGCGGCCGGGAAGGTGCTGAGCACCCCCGGCCTCGTCTACAAGGCCGCCGAGCTAGCGACCGGGGTGCTGCCGCGCGGCGCCGTACGGCGTCTTTCCGGCCTCCTCGCCGGCGAGAAGGGCCGATTGGCGGAACGCAACGGCCGCTGACGTTCTCACCCCCACCCCCCCTCGACTGGCGCTCTGTTTCTGGTGCGCGCCGCCTCGGGTAGGCCCCGTTCTTTGATTGCGCATCACCGGGACTGCCGCCCTCTTTTTGCGACTGCCGCCCCCGTTGAGCGACTTCCGCCCTGATTTTGCGACTGGCGCCAGGCTTCAAGAGGGGCGCCAGTGAGGGTAATGGGGCGGCAGTCGCAAGAAGAGGGCGGCAGTCGGGGCACCCGGGCGCCAGTGGGCGCGAAGTGGGGCGGGAGTCGGGGCCAGAGGGCGGCAGTAGGCTGAGGATGTGACCCTCGCCGAGCCCGCCCTGTCAGCCAAGAACCAGCTCCTCGACCTCGTCAAGGCCAAGGCCATCGTGCACGGACGGGTGACGTTGTCCTCCGGCAAGGAGGCCGACTACTACGTCGACCTGCGCCGGATCACGCTCGACGGCGAGGCATCCCCGCTGGTCGGTGAGGTGATGCTGGACCTGACGGAGGACCTTCAGTACGACGCCGTCGGTGGCCTCACGATGGGCGCCGACCCGGTGGCGACCGCCATGCTGCACGCCGCCGCACGACGGGGCCAGCGGCTCGATGCGTTCGTCGTGCGCAAGGCCGAGAAGGCCCACGGACTGCAGCAACGCATCGAAGGCCCGGCGGTCTCCGGCCGCCGCGTGCTGGTCGTCGAGGACACCTCCACGACGGGCGGTTCGCCCCTCGCGGCCGTCGAGGCCTGCCGGGAGGCGGGCGCCGAGGTCGTCGCCGTCGCCGTCATCGCCGACCGCAGTTCCGGTGCGGCCGAGCGCATTCAGAGCGAGAGCGGCCTGCCGTACCGGTTCGCCTACGGCCTGTCCGACCTCGGCCTGGCCTGACCTCACAGGGGTCTCAGTCCCTCGCGGCTCACGCCGACAGGCCAACTACAGCGGCGCCTCGGTCGGCCGCAGGTAACCGTCCACCAGGCGGCGGAGTTCCCGATCCACGACGTCCTCACCGAGTTCGCGTTCCGCGATGCTGGCCGCGACCGCGAACGGCGTGAGCGCCTGCAGCAGAAAGGTTCCCACCACCCTGGCGTCGGCGGGGCGGATCGACCCGTCCGCCATCCCCCGCGCCAGTTCGGGCCCGGCCGCCGCGAGCAGCGCGCGCTGACTCGAGCCGAGATGATCGGTGAGGTACGGCTCCAGAAGTCCAGGGTTCCCGCGGACGATGGCCCCGACGAATTCGGAGCCGGCGACCCCGCGCACCAGGCGGACCGCCAGCTCCACCAGGCGGGCGCGACCGGTCCCCTCCGGCAGGCCGCAGCGCGCCGCGGAGATCACCGACTCAGCCTCGACCGTCACCGCGGAGAGGATGAGGCGCTTCACGTCGCCGCCGCGCCGGTACAGCGTGATCCGCGCCAGCCCAGCCCGGCGCGCCACGGACGTCGCCGAGACCTTGTCGATCCCGGCTTCGATGACCTCGGCGCGGACGGCCGCGAGCAGGCGCTCGCGGGACCGATCGACGTCGCTCGAGGTGACTCCGGGCTCCTCCAGGGGCCCGTCGGTCGACGGCGCGTCAGATCGTCGTGGGGCCAGCTCGTCCGGCCTCACCAGTTCCGTTGGCCCGTGCGGCATTACGCCATCGTTCCATGGTTGTTGGGGGTGCGGGTCGCCCGTGTGCCATGGTGTGATTCAGGCTTTTTCGCGCGCTGTGCGCCGAGGCGGCGGACGGAGGCACGACATGGGCAGGAGCGGGCCTGGTGCGCATCGGCTACTCCGCGCGGACCTCCCACGCCAGGCTGGCCTCCAGCGTGCCGGGCCCGTGGGCCTACCACGTCGCGGCCGTCCGCACGCTGCGCTCGTGCCCGGTGCAGGCCTACGTCCTGGAGGTCGACGGCGAGCGGCGGCCGTGGTCCGGGCTGGAGCTGGCGGTGGGGCAGTCCGGCTGGCCGGCGGGGGGTTGCACGTCTGCCCCGCCGCAGCCCTGGACGACGGGCTGCTCGACGTGACCTGCATCGCGGGCCGCAAGCGGGCGTTCCCGGCCGTGTTGGCCGGGATGTTCCGCGGCGACCACGTACGGCGTCGCGAGGTGAGCACATTCCTGGCCGCGACGCTGACCGTGCGCGACGCCGGGGAGGTCTGGTCCGACGGCGACCTGGTCGGCGAGCTGCCGGCAACGATCACGACACGGCCGTGCGCGGCGACTGTTCGCCGCCCGATGACCGTTCGTGACCTGCCCTTTTGGTGCCATGGCACCCTTTGGGCAGGTCGATGAGCGGTCAGTTCTCGCGGCGGGTCTGGATCGAGTCGTCCACGGCGTCGTGCAACTCGCCGGCCAAGGCGCGGGCGCGGCGGCGGTGCATCAGGAACTCGAACACCATTGGCAGCACCGAGACGAAGACGATGAGCAGGATCGCCGCCTCGAGGTGATCGTGGATGAAGGCGATGTTGCCGAGGAAATAGCCCAGCAGGGTGATGCCGACCGCCCACAGCACGGCGCCGACGAAGCTCCAGGTGAAGAACCGACGCCGATCCATCCGTCCGACGCCCGCCACGACGGTGATGAACGTGCGCACGATCGGCACGAATCGGCCGATGACCAGCGCCTTGTTTCCGTGCGTGTCGAAGAAGGCGATCGTCTGGTCGAAGTACTTCTTCTTCAGAATTCGGCCGTCTCGCTGGTAGAGGGGTTCCCCGATGAACCGGCCGATCTCGTAGCCCACGACATTGCCCAGGAATGCGGCGGCGGACAGGATCACGCAGGCCAGCACGATGGGCATGTCGACATCGCCGCGCTTGATGAACAGGCCCACACTGAACAGCAGCGAATCGCCGGGCAGGATCGGGAAGAGCAAGCCACACTCGATGAAAACGATGGCCACGCTCACCCAGAAAAACTGGGTGCCGAACTGGCTGAGCAGATATTGAGGGTCCATCCAGTCGGGACCGAGCGCAGGCATCACGCATACGAGGCTACCGGGGCGACCCTGGGAGTTCCCTGAGGGCTAGCCGTCCGCCGCGTCGTTGCCGGCGGGTCGCCCGGGCCACGGACGGAGGAACCAGCCGTCGTCGCCGCACTCCAGCACCGTGGGTCCGGTGCCGGCCGCGCCGCCCGCCGTGGGGGCCAACCGCGACACGACGGCGGGGAACCAGGCGGCCGGCACCAGAGCGAGGACGTGCTCGCCGCGGTGGACGTCCGCGATCGTCTCCACGGCGACGCGCGCCGCCGCCGGGTCGCTCGTGGCGAGGTCGGCGACCACCCGGTGCGTCGCGCCGATCCGACCCGCGAGGGTCGCGGCCCACTGCCCGGCTCGAGGGTCGTCGTCGGCGTAGACCGTCGCGACGCGCAGGTCTGCGACGGCCCCCACGAGCTCCTCGGCGCGGTCGTCCGGGGCTCCGTCGGCGGGCACGACGCTGTCCGGGACCATCAGCATCGTCGCTGGGCAGTGCAGGCTCACCACCTCACTGTGGCACGAGCACCCGGTCCTGGCGCGCGCGAGGGGGCCCTCCGGCGTCTCGGCTCGGCTGCCTAGACTCGCGCCGTGGGCAGCAGCGGGGCGACGTCGAAGGGCGCGCGGGATGAGGAGCGCACCGTCGGGGTCGGACCGTGGCCGGGGGGAGAGGCCGAGTGGCCGCGTGATCCGGGCGGCGCGCTGCTCCCGGCGTACGACCCGGAGCTCCTCACCCATGGTGACGCGCGCAACGTGGCGGACCGCTACCGGTACTGGCGCCACGACGCGATCGTCGCCGACCTCGACACGCACCGGCACGACCTGCATGTCGCCGTCGAGAACTGGGAACACGACTTCAACATCGGGTCCATCATCCGCACCGCCAACGCCTTCAATGTGGCGGCCTTCCACATCGTCGGGCGGCGTCGCTGGAACCGGCGCGGTGCCATGGTCACCGACCGCTACCAGCACGAACGCCACCACGCCTCGGTCGCCGACCTGCTCGGCTGGGCGCGGGCGGAGGGGCTGGCCGTCCTCGCGATCGACAACGTGGCGGGCAGCGTGCCGATCGAGACGTACGCCGTGCCGCGCCGCGCGGTGATGGTCTTCGGCCAGGAAGGGCCCGGGCTGTCGGCGGAGGCCTTGGCCGGTGCGGACACGGTCCTGCACATCACTCAGTACGGCTCGACGCGCTCGATCAATGCGGGGGCCGCCGCGGCGATCGCGATGCACGCCTGGATGCGCGCCCACGCCGGCCCATGATCGCGGTTCCGACGGAGGACGGGTGATGGACGACCTGATGGTCGAGCACGTGCTGCGGGCCGTCGAGGCGGTGCCGCCGGGGCGAGTGACCTCGTACGGAGCGATCGCCGCCCTCATGGGAGGCACCGCGCGCCAGGTCGGCTCGGTCCTGCGCCACTACGGTTCGAACGTGGCCTGGTGGCGGGTCGTCAACGCCGCCGGGGACGTGCCGGCGCACCTGCAAGCCGCGGTCCGGGAGCATTGGGCCGCGGAAGGGATCGCCTGGAAGCCGAACCGGCGGGGCTGCTCGATCGCCGTCTACGGCGTCGACCTGCCGGAGTGGGAGACGGCGTACGCCGAGGCAGCGGGCGATCTGCCGCCGTACCGGCGCGGCCAGCCACCACAGCCATGACGTCCGTAGCGGCTGACGTCGAACCGCCTCGCGGTCCTGACGGTGACAGCTCGGTCTGGCACGATGACTGCTCCCAACCCGCTTCAGGCCAGGAGGCGTCATGCCGCAGCAACTCAACCCCTAACTCACCTTCGCCGGCAATGCCGCCGAGGCGATGGCGTTCTACGCGGCCGCGCTCGGCGGCACGGTGCGCTCGATGTCCTTCCGCGAGTCCGGGATGGACCTCGACGGGGTCATGCACGCCGCCCTGGAGACGCCGCAGGGCTTTCACCTGTACGCGAGCGACACCGCCCCGGGCATGAGCCCCGACCTGGTCGTCGGGAACAACCTGCAGATCAGCATGTCCGGGGATGACGAGGCCGCGCTGCGCGGCTACTGGGACGCGCTCGGCGAGGGCGGCCAGGTCGTGATGCCGCTGGAGCGCCAGATGTGGGGCGACGTCTACGGGCTGCTGATCGACAAGTTCGGCATCGCCTGGCACGTCAACATCGCCACGTCGGCCGCCTGACCGAGGCGCCGCGGTCCCGACCGGAGATCGCCGCCGTCGACATCCGCGCGCTCCCTGTCGATCGCGGGCGAGGTCACCCGTCATGGGGGTGAGGCCGCCCACATCGAGGCGCGGCCCGGACGGCTATCGAAAGGATGGGACCATGCGCACGCACATCGGCATCCAGGAGGACCGAGCATGAGGTACCTGGTGTTGCTGCCCGCGCCCGAGGCGCAGTGGGCCGAGCTTCCACCCGAGACGCACGAGCGCGGCATGGCAGCGAACCAACGGTTCAACGCGGAGTTGCGCGACGGGGGACACAGGGTGGTGGTGGCCGCCCCCCTGCGGCCCAGCGCGGAGGCCGTCTCCATGCGCCCGGACGGGAACGGGGGGACGCTGGTCACCGACGGCCCGTTCACCGAATCGGTCGAGCAGATCGTGGGTTTCTACCTCATCGAGTCGGAGGACGAGGCCGGGCTGCGCCGGTGTTGCGAGCAGCTGGCCAGCACCGGGGACCTCATCGAGCTGCGCCGGCTGGCAGGTGGCACGGACGCGTCCGACGACTGACGACGCCGGCGCCTGTCCGCGGCATCGGGCGCGGTGGCATCTGACGCCGGCGGCTTCTGACGGCGGCAGCTGACACCGGCGGCACCTGACCGTCGCGGCGCCGCGCCCCTTCGGAACCCCCGACGCCGCGGTACCCCAACGCCGTGGCACCCGGCAGCATGGCCTCGTGACGGCGGTACTGGAACAGGTGGTGCGCCACGACTGGGGCCGGCTTGTGGCCCTGCTCCTGGCGCGTTACCGGCGTCTCGACCTGGTCGAGGACGCGCTGGCCGACGCGACCGAGGCGGCGACGCTGCGCTGGCCCGTCGACGGCGTCCCCGACAACCCCGCCGGGTGGCTCGTCACGGTCGCCGGTCGACGGATCCTGGACCGGCTGCGGTCGGAGACGGCCCGCCAACGGCGAACCCCGCTGGTGATCGCCGAGGCCCAACGGCGCGCGGAAGCCGCGACCGTGCGCGCCGACCCCGGGGACCTCGTGGCTGACGACGTCCTGCGCCTCGCGCTCATGTGCGCCCATCCGGCGCTGGCCCCGGAGGCCGCCGCTGCCCTGACCCTGCGGCTCGTGCTCGGGATCAGCACGGCCGACATCGCTCGGCTGTTCCTGGTGAGCGAGACGACGATGGCGGCGCGGCTCACCCGCGCCAAGAAGACGATCGTCGCGGCCGGCATCCCCTTCGCCATCCCCGGGCTCGACGCGCTGCCCGACCGGCTGGATACGCTCGCCCAGACGGCGTACCTCGCCTTCACCGCCGGCTATGCCCCCAGCAGCGGCCCCGACCCCGTGCGGCTGGACCTCGCCGGCGAGGCGATCCGCCTGGTGCGCGTGCTGCTGGCGGCCCCCGGGAACCGGTGCTCGTCGCGCTTCTCGCCCTGGAGCTGTTCCAGCACTCCCGCCGGCACGCCAAACGTGCGCACCTGACCCGGCGCCGCGCCGTCCTGCCACCCGACTGAGGCGACCGGGTCACGGCCAGGGCAGACCGGGGAATCCCGGCCGTTCGGACCCCTCGACGCGGCCGCGTCTCCCACTAGGCTGGCCGAAGCACCGGTCGGCACGCTGGGCGCATGCCGGCGCGCGTCGGCCGGGGTGAGCAGAGGTCCGTTCGACGAGGAGGAACCACCGTGCCCATCGCAACCCCCGAGGTCTACGCCGACATGCTCGACCGGGCGAAGGCGGGATCCTTCGCCTACCCGGCCATCAACATCAGCTCCTCCCAGACGCTGAACGCCGCGATCCGCGGCTTTGCCGAGGCCGGCTCGGACGGCATCGTGCAGGTGTCCACGGGTGGCGGGGAATACCTGTCCGGCCCGTCGATCAAGAACATGGTCACCGGCGCGCTCGCGCTGGCCGCGTACGCGCACGAGGTCGCCAAGAACTACGACGTCAACATCGCGCTGCACACCGACCACTGCCCGAAGGACAAGCTCGACAAGTTCGTCCGGCCGCTGCTGCAGGCCTCCAAGGAGTCGGTCGACAAGACCGGCCTGCCGATCTTCCAGTCGCACATGTGGGACGGCTCGGCCGTGCCGCTCGGCGAGAACCTGGAGATCGCCAAGGAGCTGCTGGCATTGGCCAAGGCCGCCAAGATCATCCTCGAGGTCGAGATCGGCGTCGTCGGCGGCGAGGAGGACGGTGTCGCGGCGGAGATCAACGACCAGCTGTACACGACCCCCGAGGACGCGCTGCAGACCGTCGAGGCGCTCGGCCTGGGCGAGAACGGCCGCTGGATGGCCGCGCTGACCTTCGGCAACGTGCACGGCGTCTACAAGCCGGGCAACGTCAAGCTGCGCCCCGAGATCCTCAAGGAATGCCAGGACGCCATCAAGGCCAAGTACAACACCGGCGACAAGCCGCTGGACCTGGTCTTCCACGGCGGTTCCGGGTCGCTGCCGCAGGAGATCTCCGACGCGGTGGACTACGGCGTCGTGAAGATGAACGTCGACACCGACACCCAGTACGCGTTCACCCGGCCCATCGCCGAGTGGATGATGCGCAACTTCGACGGTGTCCTGAAGATCGACGGCGAGGTCGGCAACAAGAAGCAGTACGACCCGCGCGCGTGGGGCAAGTCCGCCGAGCAGGGCATGACCGAGCGCGTCATCCAGGCCTGCAACGACCTGCGCTCCGCCGGCACCCACAAGTGATCTGATGGCAGGCGACGAGCACCGGCACAACCTGCTCCCCACGCCCGCCACCCAGCTGCCCGCCGACCCGGCCGCGACGCTTCTCGCGGCCGGGTCGTCGGCGTACGAGGCGGCGGCGCAGCACCCGGCGAGCAGCCTGGCCTGGGCGGTCCTCGCCGAGCAGGCGCTGCTGGTGGCGGTGGGCGACGCGACGCGGGCGGTCGCGGCGTACGCCTTCGCCCGCACCGGCTACCACCGCGGCCTCGACGCGCTCCGACGCGCCGGCTGGAAGGGCGCCGGACCCATTCCGTGGGCCCACGAGCCCAACCGGGGCTTCCTGCGGGCGCTCGGTGCGCTGGCCCGGGCGGCCGAGACGCTCGGCGAAGCCGACGAGGCCGAGCGGTGCCGGAAGTTCTTGCGGGACTCTTCTGCCGAGGCGGCCGACGCGCTGGGCCTCTAGGCGGTCTCGACTCTGCCCTTCGGCGGGTTGCGCGGCAGAGCTCAGCCGCGCAGCTCCTGGAGGAGCTTGGCCAGCCGGCGCTCCCGGGTGGCCTCCTGCTTCGCCCCGGTCAGGGCCTCGGCCGCCTGCCGACGCCGCGTGTAACTCCAACTCTGCCAGGCGTGTTCGGCGGTCCACTCGTCCCCGAACGCCTCGGCGAGGTCCGGCGGGATCTCGACGGTGCGCTCCTGTTCGTCGAGCGCGATCCGCACGGTGTACTCCTGGCCGACCTGCACGCCGGTGGCGGCGCGGTTGGCCTTGTTGACGCCCAGCAGGTAGCGACCCGCCATGCGCGCAATCGATGTCCGGACCTCGCCCTCTCCCACGGTCGCAACCACCTTCGGGTGGCCGCCCCCGCGGAGTTCGGCGACGGCCTCGTCTGGGATGACGAAGCCGGCGTTCTGGCCGGACACGAGCTCCAGCGGCAGCGTGATCTCCCTTCCACCCAGCCTGGCAGAACCCGGTGACGGACGGCAGTCTCCGCGGTGACCGGAGGCCCGGGCCGGCCTCGAGCCGGGGCCGGTAGAATGTCTGTATCGCCTCCGTGTGTCGTGGGCGGGATGGCCTGCACCGAAGGGGTTCTGCGTGAAAGCGACGGCCCGGCTGACGGACGTCGCCCGCCGCGCCCGGACCTCCACGACCGCGGTGTCCATGGTGCTCAACGGGGTGGACGCGGGCAACGTCGCCCCGAGCACCCGGGAGCGCATCCTGACAGCGGCCCGTGACCTGGACTACCGGCCCAATACAGTGGCCCGCTCCCTGCGCCGACAGCGAACGCAGGCGGTGGGCCTGGTCACCGATTCGATCGCGAGTTCCGCGTTCGCCGGTCGCATCGTGGCTGGCGCCGTGGATGCCGCGGCGGAGGCTGACTACGCGGTGCTCATCGTGGACAGTCAAGCGAGAGCTGACCGCGAACGACACGCGTTCGACGAGCTCGCGCATCTGCGGGTGGAGGGGGTCGTGTATGCCTCCATGGGGCTGCGGCGTCTGGACGCGCGGCCACCGACCGGGCTCCCTCTGACGTTGGCGGACTGCTGGGTCGACGGTGCCGACATCCCGAGCTTCATCCCCGATGAGGCGATGGCCGGCCGGCAGGCGGCGCGCCACCTCGTCGAAATCGGGCATCGCCGGATCGTCATGCTCACCGGGCCGGGGCCGCACCCGCGCAGAACTGGCAACATCGCCGGACCGATGCGGTCGAGGGCCTTTCGCGCCGAGATGACGCATCTTGGCGTTTCGGCCCGGGAGTCTCCTGTGGTCCGGGCCGGGTGGTCGATCGACGACGGCTACCGAGCGGCGCTGCGGGTGTTGGCCGACGGTACCGGGGTGGCCGCGCCCGTGGCGGAGCGACCGAGCGCCATCTGGGCGGTGACGGATCGTGTCGCGACCGGCGTGCTGTTGGCGGCGACCCGCCTAGGACTTCGGGTGCCCGAGGATCTGTCCGTGATGGGCATGGATGACCAGGAGGAGCTGGCCGCGAACGTGGTCCCGCCGCTGACGACCATGGGGTTACCCCACCGGGAGATCGGGACCCTCGCCATGCGCTCGCTTCTGCGGATGCTGGCCGGGGAGCCGGTCGAGGGGAAGGCGTCGCGCCTGTCCACCCCTCTGGTCATTCGGGCATCGACGGCCCCGCCCACGCGTGCGCCCTGACGTAGCCGCGGACGCGCCACCCTTGCTCGTCTGTGAGGCGGTAGGTCGCCGGCACCCCGGCCTCGCGATAGACCTCGACGACATTCCCATCGAGGTAAACGCGGCAGCCGACCGGAAGCGGCACCACCCGGCCGGCGCCCTCCAACATGGCCCCCGGGCTCAGCGGTTCCAGGCGACACGCGCGGGGCGGTCCGTCTCTCTCCGGGTCGGGCCCGGCGAGCTCGGCGGGCCCGAAGCCGGCGTCGACGATCGGGTCGGGCGCGACACGCACCTTGTCGCCGACGATGGTGACCCGGCGTGGCAGCGTGAGACAACCCGCGACCCGGGCCGCGGGGTTCTCTTGCGGTGCTTCCCGGATCCACCCGAACATGAGGGCTCCATCTCCGTCGGCCAGGGCCTGCGGCGCGTAGAAGCTGTCGCCGTCGTCAAGCCGGGCGTGACCGTGCGCGACGAAGCGAGGGCGCCCGGCGTCGGCGAGATCACCGACGATCCCTTCGACGGTGCCGAACCGGCCCTGGTATTGCAGCGAGAGCACAAGGAGCCAGGCGTCGCCGCAACGCACCAATTGCGGGCATTCCCAGATGTCGGCCGGCGGGAGACCGCTGGCGAGGGGGTCGCGTCCGGTCGCAAAGAGCCCGGCGTACGTCCAGCGATCGGGGTCGCTCGCGTCGAAGAGCAGGACGGCAGGGCTGCCGTCGTGTAGGCCAGCCCCGAGCAGCGCCCAACTGACGCCACGGTGCGAGAACAGGAAGGGGTCGCGCATGACGCGCACCCCGTCGACGTCAGGCGTGCGCGCCACGACGATCGGCTCGTCCCAACGATCCAGGCTGCCGGGATCGTCGGGCGACGTTCGCCGCACGCATACGGTGCTGCCGCCGGGGTCGTCCTCGGTGGCCCGGCAGAGGCCGCTGTAGGCGACGGCCGGACGGTCGAGTCCTGGTAAGAACACCCCGGACCAGCAGCCAAATGCGTCCGGCCCGTCCGGCGTGGGGCCGAACGCGACCGGGTGGTGGCGCCAGTGCAACAGGTCGGGGCTCGACACATGCCCCCAGGAGATCAGGTGATGGAGGGGTCGTTCGGGATAGTGCTGGTAGAACACGTGCCAGGTGCCATCGATGTGACAGAGGCCATTGGGGTCGTTCAGCCACCCGTGTACCGGTCGGATGTGGTACCGGGGCAGGGTGAGTCGGGGGGACGACGGGGTCATGTGCGGCGTCACCGGTGGCTGCCGGCCGTCACGGTGATTGTCAACGGCGGTGAGACCACTGGTCAGGATTTCTGTGTCTGTGTCTCCTTGGGGTTGGTGGTGGTGATGGTGGCGGGGGGCTGGTTGATCCAGGCCTCGGCGGGAGGTGCTGGCGCGAGGGGTGAACCGCCCCGGCATGTCCGGAGACTTACTGGTTTGACGGCTCCAGCTCTTGCTGGGCTTGGATTCGAGCGTAGTAGAGGTCCTCTGCCTCGACGGGCGGGATGTCGCCGCAGTACTCGTAGAGCCGGCGGTGGTTGAACCAGTCGATCCACTCGGCGGTCGCGTACTCGACGTCGTCGACGGACTTCCACGGCTTGCGCGGCTTGATGAGCTCGGTCTTGTACAGGCCGTTGACCGTCTCGGCCAGAGCATTGTCGAAGCTGTCACCGACGGTCCCGACCGAAGCGGCGATGCCCGCCTCGGCGAGCCGCTCGGTGTAGCGGATGCTGACGTACTGCGAACCGCGGTCGGTATGTGCCACAACGGAATCCAGCGATCGCCCGTCGCGTTGCCGAGCCCACACGGCCTGCTCGAGGGCGTCCAGGACCAGCTGGGCCGTCATCGATGTCCCGCATCGCCAGCCCAGGATCCGGCGGGCGTAGGCGTCGGTCACGAACGCGACGTACACCCACCCTGACCAGGTTGAGACGTACGTGATGTCGGCGACCCACAGCCGGTCCGGCGCGCTGGGGGCGAAATTGCGTCCGACCAGGTCGCGCGCCCGCTCCGCAGCGGGGTCGGCGATGGTGGTGCGCTTGACCTTCCCGCGGACCGCGCCGCTGAGTCCGTCGGCCTTCATGAGGCGTTCGACGGTGCACCGCGCGACCGGGATCTGCTCCCGGTTCAGCTGCAGCCAGACTTTGCGGGCGCCGTACACCCCGTAGTTGGCGGCATGCAGCCGCCGGATCTCACCGACCAGATAGAGGTCGCGCTGCTCGCGGGCAGTCGGGGACTTCCCGACGTGCTCGTAGTAGGTCGACGGGGCCACCGGTAGACCGTGCTCGGTGAGCACGGCACAGATGGGCTCGACACCCCAGCGCAGGCCACCGGGTTCACGGCGGTCGGCGTGCTCGCGGATGAAGTCCACGATCACCGGCAGGGCCGGTCGAGCTCGGCCGCGAAGAAAGCCGACGCCGCCTTCAAGATCGCGTTCGCCCGCCGGAGCTCGGCGACCTCCCGCTTCAACCGGCGGACCTGCTCCGACTCCTCCGTTGTGGTCCCCGGTCGGGCACCGGCGTCGACCTGCGCCTGACGGACCCACTTGCGGACCGTCTCCGGCGTCCCGACCCCGAGCAACTCGGCCACCCCGCGACATCGCCGCCCACTCCGAGCCCTGATCCTCGGCGATCTCACCGACCATCCGCACCGCCCGCTCCTTCAGCTCAGGCGGGTACCGCTTGTGTGTGTCTCCTGGCATGACTCCAACCTTCCCAAGGTTCGAAGTCTCCGGACATGCCGGGGCGGTTCAGGGTGACCGGGTAAATCGGTGCGGATTGGTGGCGTATGCGGCGTTCAGTGTTTGTTGGCGCAGGTATTGGATGTGGGGCCAGGTGCCGTTGTGCACGCTGGCCGGTGTGTAGAACTTCAACCCGGAATGGTAGTGGTGGTTGTTGTAGTATTCTCGGAGGTCGTCGAGGAATTCTTGTGACTCCTTGATGGAGTCGAAGGAACCGGGATAGGCCGGGCAGTATTTCGTGGTCTTGAACAGCGCTTCGGAGTACGGGTTGTCGTTCGAGACACGCGGCCGGGACAACGACCGGGTGATCCCGAGCCGTTCGTAGAGATCAGTGACAGTTCCTGCGATCATCGCGGAACCGTTGTCTGAGTGAATCATCGCTGGAATGACACCGGCGAATCCTTCGATGCAGGCTGTGATGAATTCCTCGACGTACTCTTCCCGGGGCCCGGGGTATGACCGTGCGGCGGGCATCAGTCGGGAAAAGATGTCGATCATCATGAATCCGTAGTAGTAGTGGCCGCGGCGGGGACCAAGGAATGCAGTGATGTCCCGAGAAGCGACCTGGCACGGTCCGGTCGCGTGCAAGTGGGGCACCGCCCGCGGGGGTGCTTGGCCTGGGATCGGCGCTCGGTGAGCAGGTCCGCGGCGGCCAGGACGCGGTACATGGTCCGTGGGGAGGCTAGGTAGCAGCCGCGCTCCAGCAGCGTGTAGTAGACCTGGACCGGTGCCTTGTCGACGAATTCTGCACTGGTCAAGACCTCGATGATCTGGTCACGTTCTGCCGGGGCCAGCGCATTATGCGTCGGCCGGGGTAACGCCGGACCATGATGGAGTCGTTGAGGTTGCGCGGCGCGGTATTTCCCGGCCCGAGACAACCCCACCAACTCACAGGCTGCCCGTGTGGATAGGTCGCCAGCGAGGTCATCCACGCAGGATGTTAACGCCGTCCGGACCTGGTCGTGAGCGCCGAGCTCTCGGAGATCTGCTCCAAGAGCTCGAACGCTTTTCCCAGGGTCGCCACCGTCCGCTGAGAAGCCGCCAGCTCCGCCTCCAAAGCAGACACCCGATTCTGCAACGTGGCGACCCGGTCGGCGCGTTTGCGCTGCGCCCGCGCAGCCTCACGCTCGGGCTGGGCACGCCACTTGGTGATATGACTGGAATACAACCCATGCCCGCGCAGAAAAGCGCCCTTCTTCCCTTCCGGGGTGGCATCGTAGTCCCGCACAAACTCAGCCTTTTGGGCAGCTGTGAACACGCGACGCTGGGGGCGAGCAGGCTGGGCCGGACGGTCGGCCTGAGTCATGATCATGGCAAGTCCTCACGGGTCGTGCCCTCCACGGTCCTACACAACTTTCGAACCGAGTGGTCTCACCCCAGGCTGGCACGGAGGGGAACACCTTCCAGTGGGTCGGTCCTTTGGCCGAGTAGAAGGCGTCGTTGCACATGCTGCGTCGCGTCGGGGTTGTGTTTGGCGTCGGGAAGGCGAGCTTCATGCCCT
This sequence comes from Austwickia sp., assembly GCA_016699675.1. Classification (NCBI taxonomy): domain Bacteria; kingdom Bacillati; phylum Actinomycetota; class Actinomycetes; order Micrococcales; family Dermatophilaceae; genus Austwickia; species Austwickia sp. Next base: position 2,300,156 of record CP064985.1, read on the forward strand.
CCCGCGACGTACAGAACTTCATCCACTCCCACGCCTCGTCCTTGCGCTTCGACGTCCGCATGATGGCGTAGCCCGCGGCTCCCAGCTGGTGTCGCTGGCTGCGCCATCGGGGGAAGAACTGGACGTCGTAGTCGCGAGCGGTCATGCCCGCGTCGGACAGGCCTTGCACCCAGAACCCACCGGCGGGCGTCATTCCGATCGAGCCGCCCGCGAACTGCGCCACGAGTTCATTGCCGCCGCCCTGGGCGGGGCTGGTCCCGAGGCCGGTGGTCACGATCTCGCGGAGGAAGTCGAAGGACTCCAGCACCCGGGGGTCTTCGGCCTTGGGTTGTTCCCAGAGATACCCGCCGGAGCGCCCCGCGGCGGCCGGGTCCTGGCCGTAGAAGATGCGCCAGAGCCAGTCGCCCCCGGTTGCCTTCTCCTGTTTGAGGAAACTGGTGTCGTTGATGTAGAGCCAGGGGACGACGCCGCCCCAGAGCCGGTTGGTCCAGTAATACGGCACGAACGATCCCGTGTTGGCGCGCCGCATCGCCTTGGCCATCGACAGGAAGTCCTCGTGCGTCCAGTCGGCCGCGGGATAGGCGATGTCAGCCTTGGCCAGGGCGCTGCTGTTGAGGTACATGTTCGCGGCGTTGAAGTCGATGGGGAGCTGGTAGAGACTCCCGCGGTACATGAAGGCCTCGATGAGGCTGGGGTGCACGTCCGAGAAGTAGTCGCGCATCTGCCCCTGGTCGCGTTGGACGTACGCATCGAGCGGTTCGGCCAGCCGATCGGCGAACAGCTGCGCCCCCTCGGTGGCGACCACGCACACGTCCGGCGGCGTGCCTGCGGCCACCATCGTCAGAATCTTGGCGAAGAAGTTCGACCAGTCCGCACCCTGGATGGCCTGCATCCGGACCTCGATCTCCGGGTGTTGGGCGCGGAAGGCGTCAACGAGGGCCCGGCGAGCCGCGACGTCCTGATTCGTGCCGAGGATCGCGACATTCAACGCGTTGCTCCCGCGGCCTGGGATGTCGCTAGCGCTCAATCGTGGCCACGAGGCGGCGACCGAACCAACCGCGCCGAGGCCGACCAGCCCCAACTGTGCCCGACGAGTGATGTCGGCCATCATTCTCCCCTTTGAGGGGCCTAAAACGTTTTAGGTTAGCCGAGCTTGGCACCGTCGGATCGCAGCGTCAAGGGGTCACCCTGGACCCCGTTAACGCCGTGGTGCCGGGTCGCCCAGGCATGCCGCTGACGCCTCCGAGCCAGGGATCGGCGGGCCGGTAGACTTGCGCAGTACGAGCCCCGACGTCGCCGTACGTCGTGGGCTTCACGCATGTGCCGAGGGCGCCCCGCGCGCCGTCACGAGGGAAGGTGGCCGCGATGCCGGCGATCGTGCTGGTCGGCGCCCAGTGGGGCGACGAGGGCAAGGGCAAGGCGACGGATCTGCTGGGCAGCAAGGTCGACTACGTCGTCAAGTTCAACGGCGGCAACAACGCCGGGCACACGGTCGTGATCGGCGGGGAGAAGTACGCGCTGCACCTGCTCCCCTCCGGCATCCTCACCCCGGGCGTGACCCCGATCATCGGCAACGGCGTCGTCATCGACCTGGCCGTCATGTTCAACGAGCTGACCGCGCTCAAGGCGCGCGGCGTCGACGTCTCCCGCCTCAAGGTGAGCGCGAACGCCCACGTGATCCCGACGTACAACATCGCCATGGACAAGGTCCGCGAACGCTTCCTCGGCAAACGCAAGCTGGGGACGACGGGGCGCGGCATCGGCCCGACGTACGCCGACAAGATGAACCGCATCGGCATCCGCGTCCAGGACCTGTTCGACCCCTCGATCCTGCGCCAGAAGGTCGAGGCGGCGCTCGACGAGAAGAACCACATGCTGGTGAAGATCTTCAACCGGCGCGCGGTGGATCCTGAGCAGGTCACCCAGGAACTGCTGAGCTACGCCGACCGGCTGGCGCCGATGGTCGTGGACTCCTCGCTGGAGATCTCGGAGGCGCTGGACGCCGGCAAGACCGTGCTGTTCGAGGCGGGGCAGGCGACGATGCTCGACGTCGATTACGGGACGTACCCCTATGTCACGTCCTCCTCGTGCGTGGCGGCCGGCGCGGCCACCGGCTCCGGGATGGCGCCGACCCGCATCGACCGGGTGGTGGCGGTGCACAAGGCCTACACCACCCGGGTCGGCGAGGGTCCGTTCCCGACCGAGTTGCACGACGACAAGGGCGAATTCCTGCGTGACGCGGGGTTCGAGTTCGGCACCACGACCGGGCGGCCGCGCCGGTGCGGGTGGGCGGACACGGTCGTGGCGCGGTACGCGACGCGGATCAACGGCGTCACCGACTATGTGCTGACGAAGCTCGACGTACTGACCGGGCTGGCGTACGTGCCGATCTGCGTCGCGTACGACGTCGGCGGCGTGCGCCACGACGAGATGCCGGTGTCGCAGTCCGACTTCCACCACGCGACGCCCATCTACGAGGAGATGCCCGGCTGGACCGAGGACATCCGCGGGGCGCGGACCTTCGCGGACCTGCCCGCCGCCGCGCAGGACTACGTGCTGCGGCTGGAGGAGCTGATGGGGGCGCGGATCTCGGTGATCGGGGTGGGTCCCGGGCGCGACGAGGTCATCGTGCGGCACGACATGACGGGTGCGGGGGAGTGAGCGGTACGCCGAGTGCGGGCGCCGCCCCCGTGACCGGAGCGGTGACCGGACCCGCAGCCGGGCCGGTCGAGGACTGGGTGACCCGGCTGGCGGACGAGGTCATCGAGGCCGCCGACGCCCGCGGGATCGAGACGATCGTGTGCGCCTCCGGCATCTCCCCGTCCGGGCCGATCCACTTGGGCAACCTGCGCGAGATCATGGTGCCGCACTTCGTCGCCGACGAGATCAAGCGCCGGGGCCGGGCCTGCGAACACCTGCTGAGCTGGGACGATTACGACCGGTTTCGCAAGGTGCCGCACGGCGTCGAGGGCGCCGACGAGTCCTGGGCCGAACACATGGGCAAGCCGCTGACGTCGGTGCCGCCGCCCCGCGGCTCGTCCCACCCGAGCTGGGGGGCCCACTTCCGGGCCGCGATGGAGGCGTCGCTGGCCGAGCTGGGGGTGACGTACCGAGGCATCAGCCAGACCGAACAGTACGGCGCCGGGGTCTACCGGGATGCCGTGCTGCTCGCGATGCGCGAGCGCGGCGCCATCGACGAGATCCTGGGTCGGTACCGCACCAAGGGGGCTGATGCTTGCTCCGACGTACCGTCGCTTGTCGCTTCCGACGTACCGCTTGCTGGAGGCAGCACCGGAGCCGACCCGAGCACGGCGGGGGACAGCGCGGAGGCGGCGGAGGCCGCGGCGGCCGAGGGATCGGGCGCGGCGGAGGAGGACGACGGGGCCGGCGAGGGCACGGCGTACTTCCCCTACAAGCCTTACTGCCATGCCTGCGAGACCGACTTCACCCAGGTCACGGCGTACGACGACGCCACCACCACGCTGACCTACCGCTGCACGAAGTGCGGCCATGTGGATGCGCTCGACCTGTCCCGGGAGAACCGCGGCAAGCTGGTCTGGAAGGTCGACTGGCCGATGCGGTGGGCCCACGAGAAGGTGCTGTTCGAGCCGAGCGGCGTGGACCACCAGAGCCCGGGATCGAGCTATGCGGTCGGGGAGTTCCTCGCGCCGATCTTCGGGTGGGAGCGGCCGATCGGGCCGATGTACGCGTTCGTCGGCATCGCCGGCATGGCGAAGATGAGTTCGTCGAAGGGCGGCGTGCCCACCCCGGCGGACGCGCTGGCGATCATGGAGCCGCACGTGCTGCGGTGGCTGTACGCGCGGCGGCGGCCCAACCAGGCCTTCACGGTGGCGTTCAACAACGAGATCCACCGGCTGTACGACGAATGGGACGCACTCGTCCGCAAGGTTCGCGGCGGGAAGGGGCAGCCGGGGGACAACGCGGCGTACCTGCGCTCGACCTCCACCGCGGAGGCGGAGCTGGCCGGTACGCCGGTGCCGCTGGCGTATCGGGCGCTCTGTTCGGTGGTGGACTTGACCGGGGGCGTGGCCGATCAGGAGCTGCGGATCTTGGCGGCCATGGACGCGCGGATCACGGGGCTGGACGACGCCCGGCCGCGGCTGGACCGCGCCGCGACGTGGGTGGCGACGCAGGCCGACCCGGAGGACCGGACCGTCGTGCGGGCCGAGCCGGACGCCGCGGGCCTCGCGGCGCTGACCGAGCACCAGCGGGCGGCCCTGGACCTGCTGGCTGGCGATCTTGAGGTCGACTGGACGCTCGACGGGCTGACCACCCTGGTCTACGGCATCCCGAAGCGGCAGGCCGGCTTCGATGTCGGCGAGAAGAAGCTGCCGCCCGAGGTGAAGGCCGACCAGCGGGCGTTCTTCGCGCTGCTCTACCGGTTGCTGCTCGGCACGGACACCGGCCCGCGCATCCCGACGCTGCTGCTCTGCATCGGCCCGGAAAGGGTGCGCACCCTGCTGGGCCGCTGACGTCGCTACTCGGACACGCTCACTCCTGACCGCGCGCACGACCGTTCGTGACCTGCTCTTTTGGTGCCATGGCACCCTTTGTGCAGGTCACGAACGGTCGTCCTGTGGATAAGCGGGCGGCTGCCAAGATCCCCAACCCAAGGCTCGCAGCCAGTTATACACAGCCTCCTCGACTGGGCCGGCGAGGCCGTGGCGGTCAGGACAGGGTCGGGTCCATGCGCTATCTCGACCCCGAACTCGCCCGCTATCACCAGGACCTCTACTCCTCAGCCCTGGACGCCGGGGGCCTCCTCACGCGGTGTCAGACCGCGCTGCTCATCGCGCCGGCTGGGTCGTACATCAGCCATTTCACCGCCGCGAGACTCCAGGGCCTGCGCGTGCCGGACTCCGCGGCGATCGACGTCAGTGTGCTCCCCGGGCGCCGTCGGGAGGTCGGTGTTCCGTTTGCCGTGCACCGGGGGAGCAAGGACGCTAGGGTACGGCGGCTGGCCGGACTCCGGGTGTCCGATCCGGTGCAGGTGGGACTGGAGCTGGCGCCCTCGTTGCGCCTTCCGTACCTGGTGGGCCTCCTCGACAGCATCGTGGCGGGGGGCGCGTTCACTCGCGCGGATCTCGCCGCGGCGTACGAACTGCGGCCAGGCCGCCTGCACCGATTCGAGGAGGCCCTCGACCTGGTCGTCCCCGGGTCCGGGTCTCTCCCCGAGAGCCTGGTTCGGGTGTTGCTGCATTTCGCGGGGTTGCGCGACGTCGTCGTACAGCATGCGGTCCGGGATCCGCTCACCGGGGCGACGTACCTGCTGGACTTGGCGTTCCCGCGGCGGCGCGTCGCGGTGGAGTACGACGGCAAGCACCATCTCCTGCCCGCCCAGCAGGCGGCGGACGAGGTACGGCGGGGGCGGCTGAGCGACCTTCTGGGGTGGCGGTTCGTCGTGGTGAGGGCCGAGGAGCTGTACGGCGCCCCGGGCGGGGTGCTTGCCCGGGTCGCGCTCGCGATCAACGAGAACAGCGCGGTGGCCCCGCGCATTGACCCGGCCTGGCGTGACTACTTCACCGAACACGCCAGCCGGCACTGGATCGCGCAGGCCGGCGAAGCACACGACCGTTCGTGACCTGCGCAAAGGGTGCCATGGCACCAAATGCGCAGGTCACCAACGGTCGTCTTGTGGATAACTCCAGCTGCGCGCGGCAGAAAACGACGGTCGTCCTGCGCCGATCGCCTAGTGGATCAGCTTTTCCCGCCCGGCCCATTCCACCTCGCGGAGCTGGAACTTTTGGATCTTCCCGGTCGACGTCTTCGGCAACTCGGCCAGGAACTCGATCGCCCGCGGCGCCTTGTAGTGCGCGATCTGCTCCCTGACGTGCGCGATCAGCTCGTCCTCCGTCGCGGTCTGGCCCTCGTGGGTCACCACGAACGCCTTGGGCCGCTCGCCCCACTTCTCGTCCGGTACGCCGACGACCGCCACCTCGAACACCGCCGGGTGGCTCATCAGCGCCTGCTCCACCTCGACGGTCGAGATGTTCTCGCCGCCGGAGATCACGACGTCCTTGGCGCGGTCGCGCAGCTCGATGTATCCGTCCGGGTGCATCACCCCCAGGTCGCCGGAGTGGAACCAGCCGCCCTCGAAAGCCGTCCTGGTGCCGCCCTCGTCCAGGTAGTACCCGAGCATCACGTTGTTGCCCCGCATCACGATCTCGCCGAGCGAATTCCCGTCGGCCGGTACGTCGTTCATCGACGCGTCCACGACCCGCACCGGGTCGGTCTGAATCATCCCGACGCCCTGCCGCGACTGGACCCGCGCCCGCTCGGCCGGCTCCAGCCCGGCCCACTCGGCCTGCGGCTCGCACACCGTGTACGGCCCGTAGACCTCGGTCAGCCCGTACACGTGCCGGATCCCGAACCCCATCTGCTCCATCTGCAGGATGGTGGTCGGCGCCGGCGGCGCGCCGGCCGTCGTCACCAACACCGGGGACCTCAGCTCCCGCCGCTGCGGGGCCACCATGATCGCCGAGATCACGGTCGGCGCGCCGTTGAGGTGCGTGATCCCGTGTTCGTCCAGCAGCCCCCAGATCACGTCGCCGCGCACCTCGCGCAGACAGACGTGCGTGCCGCCGACGGCGGTCACGGCCCACGGCGTACACCAGCCGTTGCAGTGGAACATCGGCAGCGTCCACAGGTAGACGCTCGACGACGTGAACGCGGAGTGGATGATCTCGCCGAAGCTGTTCAGGTACGCGCCGCGGTGGTGGTAGACGACGCCCTTCGGCTTGCCCGTGGTCCCCGAGGTGTAGTTGAGCGTGATCGGCGCCATCTCGTCCGCGACCGCCCACGGCAGCGGCTCGTCCGACCCCGCCGCCACGAAGTCCGCATAGCGCATCGCCTTGTCGCCCAAGGCATCCCACGCGGACTGCGGGAACTCCACGCCGGCCTGGTCATCTTCCAGCACGACCACGCGCTCGACCGCCGGGGCGTCCCGCAGGGCGGCCGGCACGATCGGCAGGAAGCCCGAGTCCACGACGAGAACGTGCGCCTGGGCGTGGTCCAGGATGTAGCCGATCTCCATCGGCGACAGCCGCGTATTGAGCGCCAGCAGCACCCCGCCCGCCAGCGGCACGCCGAAGTGCGCGACGAGCATCTCGGGAACGTTGGGCAGCAGGTACGCGACGCGGTCGCCCGCGCCGATGCCGTGCGCCTGGAGGGCCCCCGCGAGCCGGGTCGCGTCGTCCGCGAACTGACGGTACGTCGTACGCCGGGTGCCGTAGACGATCGCCGTCTTGTCCGGGAACACGCGAGCGGAGCGGTCGAGGAAGGACAGCGGGGTCAACGGGGTGAAATACACGGCATCGGTCACGGGGGAACGCCTTTCGCCGGGACGGCAGCGGGGATGTCCTGGCCTACCGTGGCGCGGCTCGCGGCGTCAAGGGCGCGACCGGGGCCGCCTCTCCGCGAGGTTATCCACAAGCCGACCGTTCGTGACCAGCGCAAAGGGTGCCATGGCACCCAAAGTGCAGGTCACGAACGGTCAGATGCGCCGCAAGGTCGGCATCATGGGCACCGCAGCGCACGCCTCATTCGCACCGCAGCACGTGCATGCGGTGGGCGGCGCGGGTCAGCGCGACGTACAGCACCCGCGCCCCGCCCGGCGACTCCGCCGCGATCTCGTCGGGGTCGACGACCACCGTGGCGTCGTACTCCAACCCCTTCACGGTCAGCGGGTCCGTCACCGTGACGCGACCCGCCCCCCCGGCGTCCCCATCCATGACGCCGGCCAGCGCCGAGGACCACCGCGCCGGGGCGATCACGGCGATCGCCCCCTCGACCTGCTCCGTCAGCGCAGCCACGGCCTCCCGTGAAGCCGCGACCACCGCGTCCTCCGACGCCGGGACGGCCACCTCGACGGGCTGCACACCCACCTCGCGCACCGCCTCGGGGATGTCCGCATCGGGAACCAGCGGCAGGATCACGGCTGCCGCGTAGTCGAAGATCTCCCGGGCGTTGCGGTAGTTCGTGCCCATGTGGAACTGCCGGCGCGCGTTGCGGCCGAACGCGTCGTCGCGCGCCACCGCCGCCTCCGCGGCGTCGCCCCACGAGGCCTGCGCGGCGTCCCCGACCACGGTCCACGACGCCGATCGGCCACGCCGCCCCAGCATCCGCCACTGCATCGGCGACAGGTCCTGCGCCTCGTCGACCAGCACGTGCGCGTAGTCGCCCGGGCGGCCCACCCGGCCCCAGAGCAGCAGGTCCCGCCGCCCCTCGGCGTCCAGCCCGCCGCCGGGACCGGCCGCCCCCGCCGTACGCTCGCGATATCCCAGCCCACGATCACCGCCGCCCGTGCCGGCCCCGTCCCCGTCGCCGCGCAGCGACCCCAGCGCCACCGCCTCGGCCTCCACCTCGTCGAGCAGCTCGACCTCGTAGAACCCGCGCTCCACGTCCGTGCGCTCCGGCACGAGCCCGAGCCGCGCCGACAGGTCGTCCACCAGGGCCGCGTCCGCGACGCTCCACGTGCCGGTGTCCAGCGCCAGCCGGTACGACGCCGCCAGCGCCTTGCCGTCGGCGGCCGAGAACACCCCGGCCACGTACCGCCCCGTGCGCCCCGCGTCCGCCAACCACAACAGCACCTCGCGCGGGTCCACCGGACGCCACCACTCGTCGAGGAACCGCTCCACGTCGCGGTGGTCGGCGAAGACGTCGAGGAACTCGTCGCGGTCGCCGTCGTTCACCTGCCGCCACGCCGCCTGCGCGAGCGCGGCCGCCATGGCCTCGCGCGAAGAGTTGCGGTGATGCCGGCGCAGCACCTGGGTGCGGAGCCGGTCCAGGGCGCGGCGGTCCAGGTGCACCGGTCGCCCGGTCACCATGACCCGCAGGGCCTGCGGGGCGCCCGGGATGACGTCGCGCGCGGCCCGCGCCAACACCCGCCGCATGGCCAGCGAGCCCTTGAGCGCGGCGACCGCCGGGGGATCGACGCGCGTGGCCGTGACCGCGTCGACCACGTCGCCCACCGACCGCAAGACGACGGAATCCTCACCGAGGGAGGGCAGGACGCGTTCGATGTACGCCGTGTACGCCGCGCTCGGCCCCACCACGAGGACCCCGCCGCGTTCGAAGCGGCGCCGGTCGGAATAGAGCAGGTACGCCGCACGGTGCAGCGCCACGACGGTCTTGCCGGTGCCGGGCCCACCCGTGATCTCCACGACCCCCGTGGCCGCAGCCCGGATCGCCTCATCCTGGTGCGCCTGGATCGTGGCGACGATGTCGCGCATCCGCCCCGACCGGCTCCGGGCCAGGGCCGCGAGCAGGGCGCCCTCGCCGAGTACCACCAGGTCGTCCGGTGCCTCGGCGACCATCAGGTCGTCCTCGGCGCCGATCACCTTCTGGCCGCGGCAGCGCAGGACGCGGCGCCGCAGAACCCCCATGGGTGCCGTGGGCGTGGCGCGGTAGAACGGCTCCGCGGCGGGGGCGCGCCAGTCGATGACCAGCGGCTCGTAGTCGTCGTCGCGGACGCCGAGGCGGCCGACGTACCGGACCTCCCGGCCAGCCGGCCCGCGCCCGCCGGAGCCGCCCGACTCCGGCGAATGCTGCAGGTCCAGCCGACCGAACACGAGCCCCTCGTGCTCACGATCGAGGTCGGCCCGCCGCCGCGCCGCCCGGTAGACCAGGGCGTCGCGCTCGAACAGCCCGGTGGTCTCCTCGTCGCGGACATCGCCCGTCCGATCGGTGCGCCCGCGGGCCAGCCCGTCCTCCTGGACGAGGGCCGCGCGCTCCCCGGCCGTGACGAGCTCGGCGTAGACCCGGTCGACGTGCGCCTGCTCGATGGCGAGCTCGTTCGCGAGTGCGTCCCGGTCCGCCTCGACGTACCCCATCCCACCCCTTGTCGTCCGTGCCGTGCCGGCGGTGCCGCACGGCCCGTTCGGTTGAGTGGGTCAGTCTATCGGGGCGGATTCGCACGCCCTGCCGGGGTGACCGCGCCAGCACCCCGAGTCAGGTGTGCGAACAGTCGGTCGCCCGCATCGGTGGCCCCGCCTCGCCGTCGCCCCCCTGGAATACGAATCCCGTTGCCCTGCATAGGGTCTGGATTGCCAAGAAACTCCCGGGCGCGGCCTTGCCGGCTTTACCTGGGGCCCTTCTTTTGCGACGCTGAGCGTGTGCGACGTAGCGAAAGCTCGCCGACACCCCGGCCCGAACCCCCCTGACGGGCCGAGGGCCGCGGACGCACCCCGGGGAGGACCCCCCTGTTCCTCGGGGGCGTCTGCGGCGCCCATACCAGTGCCGCAGTGCGCCCTGCCGCCGAGTCATCCGACCACGGCGTCATCCGACCGCGGCGTCGTCCGCCCCGCGCCCCGGCCACCGTCGGCCCGGCATGCCTCCACCACCCCCGAGCCGCCGCGCCCGACCACCCCCTGGAGTCCGTCAGCGCGGCCCGCGGCCGGTCTCGTCCGCCGCTAGGGTGGTCCGCGTGAAGGTCCTCGTCGTCGGTTCCGGCGCCCGCGAACACGCCCTGGTCCATGCGCTGTCCGAAGACCCGGATGTCGATGAGATCCACGCCGCGCCCGGCAATCCCGGCATGACGCCGCAGGCCACCCTGCACCCGTTGGCGGCGCTGACGGACGGTCCCGCCGTGGCTCGACTGGCCGCGTCCCTCGCCGTCGACCTGGTCGTGGTCGGGCCCGAGGATCCGCTCGTCCACGGGGTCGCGGACGCGATCCGCGAGCGTGGCATCGCCTGCTTCGGGCCGTCCGCCGCGGCGGCCCGCCTGGAGGGCAGCAAGGCCTTCGCCAAGGAGGTCATGGCGGCCGCCGGGGTGCCGACGGCCCTGGCGCACGTGTGCACCTCCGCCGAACAGGTCGCGGACGCGCTCGACGCGCTGGGCGCGCCGTACGTCGTGAAGGACGACGGTCTCGCCGCCGGCAAGGGCGTCGTGGTGACCGACAACCGCATGACCGCCCTCGCGCACGCGGCCCAGTGCCTCAACCGGGGTGGAGGGGCCACCGTCGTCGTCGAGGAATACCTCGACGGCCCCGAGGTCTCCCTGTTCTGCGTCACCGACGGCGAGACGGTCGTTCCCCTCGCGCCCGCCCAGGACTTCAAGCGCGCCCTCGACGGCGACCAGGGCCCCAACACCGGCGGCATGGGCGCGTACTCGCCCCTCGACTGGGCCCCCGCCGGCCTCGTCGAGGAGGTCGTCAGCCGCGTCGCGCAGCCCACGATCGACGAGATGCGCCACCGCGGTACGCCGTTCGCCGGCATCCTCTACGTCGGCCTGGCGCTCACCTCGCGCGGCGTACGGGTCGTCGAGTTCAACGCGCGATTCGGCGACCCGGAGACCCAGGTCGTCTTGGCGCGGCTGCGCTCCCCGCTCGGCGCGCTGCTCATGGCGGCCGCGACCGGCCGGCTGGGCGAGCTGGCCCCCCTGGCCTGGCGCGACGTCTACGCCGTCACGGTGGTCGTCGCCGCCAAGGGCTACCCCGCCGGCCCGCACAAGGGCGACCCCATCGGCGGCCTGGAGGATGTGGGCGACACGGCGTACGTCCTGCACGCCGGCACGGCCCGCACCGGCGGCCAGCTCGTCAGCGCGGGTGGCCGGGTGCTGTCGGTGGTCGCGCTCGGCGCGGACCTGGGCGAGGCGCGGGAGAAGGCGTACGCCGCGGTCGAGCGGATCTCCCTGCGCGGGAGCCACCACCGCACCGACATCGCGTTGGCCGCCCACGAGGGGCTGGTCCATGTCCCGGAGGGGTTCCACGGATGACCGGCACGGCCTCGCACGGCCCGGCGGAGGCGCCGGAGATCCCCGGCTACGCCCACGTCTACTCCGGCAAGGTGCGCGAGCTCTACGCCCCGCTCGATGCCGCCACCGGCGAGCCGGCCACGGACCGTCTCCTGTTGGTGGCGAGCGACCGGATCTCGGCGTACGACTTCGTGCTCGACTCCGTCATCCCCGACAAGGGGACGATCCTCACCCAGCTGTCCCTGTGGTGGTTCGACCAGCTCGCCGACCTGGTCGGGCACCATGTGCTGGCGTCCGACGGACCGGAGGTGCCCGCGTCGGTCGCCGGCCGCGCGCTGCTGGTCCGGCGGCTGGCCATGCTCCCGGTAGAGTGCATCGCGCGGGCCTACCTGACCGGCAACGGGTTGGCCGATTACCGGGCCACGGGCGCCGTCTGCGGCGTACCGTTGCCCGCCGGGCTCGGGGAGGCCAGCAAGCTCGACCACCCGATCTTCACCCCGACCTCCAAGGCGCCGCTCGGCGCGCACGACGAGCAGATGACGGCCGCGCAGGTGGCCGAGCTGATCGGTCCCGAGCGCACGGCTCAGGTCGCCGAGTTGACCACCGCGATCCTCGCCCGCGCGGGCGAGATCGCGGCGCCGCGCGGGATCCTCATCGCGGACACGAAGGTGGAGTACGGCGTCGCCGAGGACGGCGAGCTGCTGCTCGCGGACGAGGTGCTCACCCCGGACAGCTCGCGGTTCTGGCCGGCTGCGGCGTACGAACCGGGCCGCACCCAGCGCAGCTACGACAAGCAATACGTGCGGGACTGGCTCACCTCGCCCGCCAGCGGTTGGGACCGCGGCTCCGGGGACGCGCCGCCGCCGCTGCCGGAGGAGGTCGTGGCGCGGACGCGGGAGACGTACGTCGCGGCGTACGAGGCCCTCACCGGCCGACGCTTCACCAGCTGATCAGACGGCCTGCTGATCAGATCGACAGCGAGCCGCCCATGACCGCGGTCCGGCTCGGGGGCAGGTGGAACGAGACCGTGCGGTCACCCTCGTTGTGGGTCAGCCACACGAAGATCTTGTGCCGCCAGCCGCGCAGGCCCCGCGCGTGCGTGGCGTTGATGCGGAGCACCGAGACGAAGTAGCGCGCGGTGTCCGCGTCGATGTCGAAGTGCTCGCTCTTGCCCTTGCCCCACGACAAGCCCACCGGCACGTCCTGGGAGTCGTTGAAGCCCAGCCTGATCTGGACGTGGCAGATGCCGTCGTCGGTGTAGCCCAGGTCGTCGAAGCTGACCCGGTCGACGTGCCTGACGTGGGGGATGTTCTGCACCACCACGGTGACGATGGCGATCTGCTCGTGCAGGATCTGGTTGAACCGCAGATTCTCCTTGAGGGCGAGCGGGACCGTGTCGGGGTTGGCGTGCAGGAAGACCGCGGTGCCGGGGACCCGCTGGATGTCCCGGTCGCGAAGCTTCTCGATCCAGGGCCGCAGCGGCCCTTCGATCTCGCTGCGGCGTTCAGCCACCAGCGACCGGCCCCGCAGCCAGGTGGTCATGAGGAAGACGATGCCCACCGCGATGACGACGGGCAGCCACCCGCCGTGCAGGATCTTCGTGAGGTTGGCGGCGAAGAACGAGCCCTCCAGCCCGCCGACGACCACCATGATCAGCACCAACAGCCACATCGGCCAGTGCCACACCTTGTCCGCGAGGCCGAGGAACAGCACCGTGGTCAGGATCAAGGTGCCGGTCACCGCGAGGCCGTACGCGTTGGCCAGCGCGGCCGAGCTCTGGAATCCGGCAATGAGCAGCAACACGCCGAAGTAGAGCAGCCAGTTGATCGTGGGGACGTAGATCTGGCCGCCTTCGTGTTTCGAGGTGTGCCGGACGGTCAGCCGGGGCAGCAGGCTCATGTGGACGGCCTGGTTGGAGACCGAGAAGGCGCCGGAGATCACCGACTGCGACGCGATCACCGTGGCCAGGGTGGCCAGGACGACGAGCGGCATGATGGCCCAGTCGGGCGCGAGGTGGAAGAAGGGGTTGTCCTTGGTGCGCGGATCGGCGAGGATCTGCGCGCCCTGGCCGAGGTAGTTGAGCGTGAGGCAGGGGAACACCAGCGCGAACCAGGCCAGCCGGATCGGCTTGGCGCCGAAGTGCCCCATGTCGGCGTACAGCGCCTCGGCGCCGGTGATCGATAGGACGACGGCGCCCATCGCGATGAACCCGACGACCGGCCGGTCGATTGCGAACGCCAGCGCCTTGGTGGGCAGCAGCGCGGTCAGGATCTGCGGGTGCGCGATGATCTGCGGCACGCCGAGCGCGGCGATGGTGAGGAACCACAGGGCCATGACCGGCCCGAATGCCTTGCCGACCACCTGCGTTCCGAAGCGCTGCACGAAGAAGAGCACGCTGAGGATCACCACCGAGACGGGCAGGACGAACTCCTCCAGCGCGGGGTTGGCGACCCCGAGGCCCTCGACGGCCGACATCACCGAGATCGCCGGGGTGATGACCGAATCGCCGTAGAACAGCGCGGCGCCGATGACGCCGAGCAGCGTGATGACGTACGCCGACCGGGCCGGCGGAACGAGCCGCGCAGGAGCGCTGTCAGCGCCAGGATGCCGCCCTCGCCTCCGTTGTCGGCGCGCATGACGAGGCTGACGTATTTGACGCTGACGATCGTGGTCACGGACCAGAAGACCAGCGAGATCACGCCGTACACGTCGTCGGGGGTGGCGTCGACCGCGTTGTGGTCGATGCTGAAGACGGTCTGCAGGGAGTACAGCGGGCTCGCGCCGATGTCGCCGAACACGACCCCGAGGGCGGCCAGCATCAGCGGAGCCACCGGGCCGGGCCGATGACCGGCCGTGTCGCCGGGCGCCGAGGTGGGGTGTGCCAAAGCCGCGCTCTGCGGCACGTCGTCGGTGGTCACGCCGCACATCGTGACACGGCAGGCTGACCGGCAGCCCGCTGGGCGCGAGGACCGTCGGGCCGTGTCCCGCGCCAGTAGGCTGGGGCTCAACCCACCCCGCCCCCACAGGAGACGCCAACATGGGAACCGTCGTCGTGGACGTGATGCTCAAGCCGGAGATCCTCGACCCGCAGGGCCAGGCGGTCGCCGGCGCGCTGCCCCGCCTCGGGTTCGGCCAGTTCACCGCCGTCCGCCAGGGCAAGCGGTTCGCGTTGGAGGTCGACGGAGCCGTGACGCCGGAAGTGCTGGACGCGGCGCGGAAGGCGGCCGAGGTGCTGCTGTCCAACCCGGTGATCGAGGACGTCGTGTCCGTGCGGGCCGACGACGCCCCTGAGCAGCTCCCGTCGGCCGCGACGCTGGCGGGGTACGACTGGGACGACGACGAGCTGCCCGACCACTGGGGCGCCAACGACCACGTGGCAGAGGGTGACGTCCGTCGTGAATCGACGCCCGTCCCGGCGTACCGGCGCCCCGTCTCCATCGAGGACTTCGACGCGCTGCCCGGCACCGGCGCCTACCACGGCGACGAGGACGACGACTGATGCGGATCGGCGTCGTCACCTTCCCGGGGACGCTCGACGATCAGGACGCGCTGCGCGCGGTGCGCGCTGCGGGCGGCGAAGGGGTGCCGCTCTGGCATGCCGACGCCGACCTGCACGGCGTCGATGCGGTCGTCCTCCCGGGCGGGTTCAGCTACGGGGACTACCTGCGGGCCGGGGCGATCGCGCGGTTCGCGCCGGTGCTGGCGCCGATCGTGGCCGCCGCGCAGGGTGGGCTTCCCGTGCTGGGGATCTGCAACGGGTTCCAGGTGCTCTGCGAATCGCACCTGCTGCCGGGGGCGCTGTCCCGCAACGCAGGGCGCCAGTTCCTGTGTCTCGACCAGCGGCTGCGGGTGGAGAACGCCGAGACGGCCTGGACCCGGGACTTCGCGGCGGGCCAGGAGATCACGATCGTCCTCAAGAACGGGGAGGGCTGCTTCGTCGCGGACCCCGAGACGATCGCGCGGATCGAGGGTGAGGGGCGAGTGGTGTTCCGGTACGTCGGGGGCAACCCCAACGGCAGCTACGCCGACATCGCCGGGATCTGCAACGACCGCGGCAACGTGGTGGGACTGATGCCGCACCCCGAGCACTGCATCGACCCGCTGTTCGGTCCGTCGACGGACGGCGTGCCCTTCTTCACCTCGATCCTGCACACGCTCGTGGCGGCCTGACCGCGTGCCCGGTGATCGCTCGCGACCGCCCGGCGTACGGCCCGAGCACGACACACCCGCCGCAACCTCGACCCTCATGTGGAGAATGAACCCGTGACCGACCAGCAGGCGACGATCATCGCCGCCCCGACGTCCACCCAGCTCGACACCGTCGAGAACGCGCGGCGCACCCCGGACCGGGAGCTGCCGCACCGCGAACTCGGCGTCAACGACGAGGAGTACGCGCGGATTCGCGAGATCCTCGGGCGCCGGCCGACCGGTGGCGAGCTGGCGATGTACTCGGTGATGTGGTCCGAGCACTGCAGCTACAAGTCCTCCAAGGTGCACTTCCGGCACTTCGCCGAGAACCTCACCGACGAGATGCGGGCCAAGATGCTGGTCGGCATCGGCGAGAACGCCGGGGTCGTGGACATCGGCGACGGCTGGGCCGTCACGTTCAAGATCGAGTCGCACAACCACCCGTCGTACGTCGAGCCCTACCAGGGCGCGGCCACAGGCATCGGCGGCATCGTGCGCGACATCATGGCGATGGGCGCGCGGCCGGTCGCGGTGATGGACCCGCTGCGGTTCGGCGCACTCGATCACCCCGACACGCATCGGGTGCTGCCGGGGGTCGTGGCCGGAATCGGCGGCTACGGCAACTGCCTCGGGCTGCCCAACATCGGCGGCGAGGTCGTCTTCGACCCGTGCTATCAGGGGAACCCGCTGGTCAACGCGCTGTGCGTGGGCAAGATGCGGATCGAGGACATCCACAAGGCGCACGCGAGCGGCACGGGCAACAAGGTGGTGCTCTTCGGGGCGCGCACCGGCGGCGACGGGATCGGCGGGGCGTCGGTGCTCGCGTCGGCGACGTTCGACGCGGACGGGCCGACGAAGCGGCCGTCGGTCCAGGTCGGGGACCCGTTCAAGGAGAAGATCCTGATCGAGTGCTGCCTGGAGCTCTACGCCGCGGGCGTGGTCGACGGGATCCAGGATCTCGGGGCGGCCGGCCTGTCGTGCGCGTGGTCCGAGCTGGCCAGCGCCGGCGACGGCGGGATGGACGTGTGGCTGGACGACGTACCGCTGCGCGACCCCACGTTGGCGCCCGAAGAGATCCTGATGAGCGAGTCTCAGGAGCGGATGATGGCGGTCGTCGAACCTTCGCGGCTCGAGGAGTTCCTGGCCATCTGCGGGAAGTGGGACATCGAGGCGACGGTGTGCGGCGAGGTCGTCGCGGGGGAGCGGCTGCGGGTGTTCTACCGCGGCGAGATCATCGTGGACGTGCCGCCGCGCTCGGTGGCGCACGACGGACCGGTCTACCAGCGGCCGATCGCTCGGCCGGCGTATCTCGATGAGCTGCAGGCCAATTCGGTGGATGCCGCCGGCCTGTCGCGGCCGGCCGGCGACGCGGAGCTGGCGGAGGTGCTGCGGGCGTTGGTCGGTTCGCCGGATCTGGCGGACAAGCGCTGGATCACCGACCAGTACGACCGCTACGTGCAGGGCAACACGGCGCTGGCGCAGCCCGACGACGCGGGCGTCATCCGCATCGACGAGACGACCGGGCGCGGGGTGGCGCTGGCGACGGACTGCAACGGGCGGTACTGCAAGCTCGACCCGTACGCCGGGGCGCAGCTCGCGCTCGCGGAGGCGCACCGTAACGTCGCCACCGCCGGGGCGCGGCCGTTGGCCGTGACCGACTGCCTGAACTTCGGATCGCCCGAGGATCCGGGCGTGATGTGGCAGTTCGAGCAGGCCGTCCGCGGGCTGGCGGAGGGGTGCGGCGAGCTGGGCATCCCGGTGACCGGCGGGAACGTGTCGTTCTACAACCAGACCGGGGACGTGGCCATCCACCCGACGCCGGTGGTCGGGGTGCTGGGGGTCATCGACGACGTGGCGCGGCGGACGCCGTCGGCTTGGCGCGAGTCGGGGTTGGCGCTGCTGCTGCTCGGGGCGACGCGGGCGGAGTTCGGCGGGTCGGCGTGGGCATCGGTGTGCCACGGGCACCTTGGCGGGTTGCCGCCCCGGGTGGACCTGGCTGGTGAGCGGGCGCTGGCGGCGGTGCTGGTCGAGGGCGCCGGGCGGGGGCTCTTCGCGGCGGCGCACGACCTGTCCGACGGCGGGCTCGCGGTGGCGGTGG
Organism: Austwickia sp.; assembly: GCA_016699675.1. Classification (NCBI taxonomy): domain Bacteria; kingdom Bacillati; phylum Actinomycetota; class Actinomycetes; order Micrococcales; family Dermatophilaceae; genus Austwickia; species Austwickia sp. The sequence goes on from CP064985.1 coordinate 2,318,155, forward strand.
CTGAGGGCGCGATGCGGCACGGCGTCGGCGCGCGGCTCTCGCTGCACGAGCTGGTCGCCGACTGCGCGCCGGGTGCGGGGGTCGGGATGTTCGAGGCGTTGTACGCCGAGTCCGGGGCGCGCGCCCTGCTCGCCGTACGGCCCGAGCTCGTCCACGAGGTGTGGGCCTTGGCCGCCGAGCACGGCGTACCGTGCGTCGCCGTCGGCGAGACGGGCGGCGAAACGGTGTCCGTGGCAGGGGAATTCGAGATCCCGGTCGCCGAGTTGTCGGCGGCCAACCGCGCGACGATCCCGGCGGCCCTGGCCCACTAGCTCCAGCCACGCAGCCAAGCCGGGCGACGTGGCGCACCGCCCGCTCGGCCGCGCGCTCGTGGTGATTCCCGTCCTCACGGTCGCGGGTAGGGCTCACGGTTGTGGTTGTCGCCCTGACGGTTGCGGGTAACGCTCACCGTTGCGGTTGAAGCCCGAACCGTCAGCGCTTACCGCAACCGCGAGCGCCGCTACGAGGGCATCTGACGAGCCCGGGCGCAGACCTAGACTGCGACCAGGTCGAGCAACTCGGCGGGGGCCGGTGGCAACGCCCTGGCTGCCAGGCCCGGCGGGTGGGGCTTCGGGCGGCGGGGCTCCCGGACGCCGGCCGTGCCGTCGTCGCCGAACCAGTCGGTCGGTGGCTCCGGGCGGCGGGCTCTTCGCGGCTGGCGGGGGATGAGCCGCAGCCGATCCTCAGCGCGGCGGAGAACCTTCGGAATCGGGTTGGCGGGCATCGCGACTCCCTTCGATGCCGCTCAGGCTAGTCCGCGCCACGGGGATCGGATAGGGGTCGGTTCCTGGGCCCGGCGCCCGCCCCGTGCGCCAGAGATCGGTCGTCACCAGGGTGGGAGTGACCGTTCGTGACCTGGGCAAAGGGTGCCGTGGCACCCTTTGCCCAGGTCGTGAGCGGTCGTGAAGCTGGGGGGCGCCACCGTGACTTACTGGTGCCGCATCAATTGACCGCCGCGCGGAAATCTCGTCGAGCGTTGTCGGTCGGCCCGGCTAGGGTCGCAAGCGCTGCAGTCAGGACCCGCGATGACTTCGGCGCTCGTGATCGGCGGCCCCGGCGACCTGGCCTGACGCGTCGCCTCGGTTGACTCGGATAACCGGACCCGGGCCGCCGGTGATCACCCCGCCGACCGCCTTTCGATGAGCGCGGCGAGCCCGTCGAGTAGGAGGGCCAGCCCGAACGCGAACTCCTCCTCAAAGAACGGCGCGTCGTCGGTGACCAGGCGCTGCTCGCGGGCCAGGTGGGGCAGCCGCGCGGGATCGACAAGAAGGCCGATGTCCTGCGTGTACCGTCCCGCGGGGCTGTCCGGATCGGTCTCCCCGAGCAGCCCCATCTGCAACGACTGCTGCACGTGCTGGTGCGCCCAGCTGTCCACGGCCAGCAGCGTCGAGAACCGCTGTTGGCTGGTCAGCGGGGTGTCCGCGAGCTCGGCGAGCCCGGCGTCGGTCCAGGACAACACGTTCGGGGTCAGCGGGGGGGCGCCGGTGTCGGCCTCGACCAGCCAGGGATGGGCCAACCGTACGTTGGTCGCGGCGCGCACCCACGCCGTCAGCCCGTCCCGCCAGCCCGAGCCCGGGCGCGCATAGTCCGGCGGGCCCATGGCGATGTCGCGCATCACGGCGATGAGCTCGTCCTTGCCGTCGACGTACCGGTAGAGCGACATCGGGGTGAGCCCGATCCGCGCGGCGACGCTCTTCATCGAGACGGCGTCCAGGCCGTGCGCGTCGGCGATGGCGACGGCGGCGGCGCCGATCTCGTGGATGGTCTTGCCGGGGCGGGGGCCGCGGCGACCCGGCGTTTCCCGCTCCCAGAGCAGCTGGAGGTAGCGCGGGAGGCGCGTCGCCGCCCGGTCCTCGGGAACGGGGTCATCAATCATGACCTGGAACTCTATCAAAAGGCTTGCCACGTACACAGTTGCCGACCTACTCTGCGTCTGTCATACACAGAATACGACGTACGCAGAAAGGCCACGCGATGACTCGCGCCACCGAAAACCCGTCCCAGCCCACCCCCGCGGACCACCCGCCAACCCCGCCGGCGCCAGTCGCCGCAACCACCACATCCGGCCCCGCCACCCCGCCCGCCCCCGCCGACCGGCGCGCCTGGGCCGGCCTCGCGGTGCTCTGCCTCGTCCTGCTGGTGGTCACGATGGACACCTCGATCCTGTTCTTCGCGGCGCCGCACCTGGCCGCCGACCTGCGCCCGAGCGCCACCGAGCTGCTCTGGATCTTCGACATCTATGGGTTCGTCCTCGCGGGTCTCCTCATCACGATGGGGTCGCTCGCGGACAGCCTCGGGCGGCGCCGCGTGCTGTTGGGGGGCGCGACGCTGTACGCCGTGGCCTCGCTCGCTGCGGCGTACGCGCCCACCGCCGCCGCCCTGATCGCCGCCCGGGCGCTCCTCGGCGTGGGCGGCGCCACCCTGATGCCCAGCACGCTTGCGCTGGTCCGCACGCTGTTCCGGGACGAGCGGCAGCGGGCGCTCGCGGTCGGGATCTGGTCCGGGGTGATGTCGGGCGGCGTGGGGCTGGGCCCGGTCCTCGCCGGGGTCTTGCTCGAGCGTTACTGGTGGGGTTCGGTGTTCGTGGTCAACCTGCCCGTGGTGGCCCTGCTCCTCGTCCTCGGCCCGCGGCTGCTGCCCGAATCCCGGGCGCCCCGGTCGAGCGTCGATCTGGCCGGGTCGGCGCTGCTGCTGGCGGGGATCCTGCCCCTGGTCCACGTGCTGAAGTCGGCCACCACGCAAGGTTGGTCGCCGACCGGACACCTGCCCTGGCTCGCGGTCGGGGTCGGCGCCCTCACGCTCTTCGTCCGCCGCGAATCGCGGGTCGCGGCACCGATGGTCGACCTGTCGCTGCTGCGCCGTCCCGCGTTCCCGGCGACCCTCCTGTTGCAGGTCATCGCCATGTTTGGGGTGATGGGCAATGCCGTGCTCATGACCGCCTACCTGCAGTCGGTGCTCGGCATGTCGGTCTTGTCCGCGGCGCTGTGGAGCCTCGCGCCGTCCGTCGGCGTCGGGCTCGCCGCCCCCGGATCCGCGCTCCTGTCTCGCGCCCTCGGCCGGCCGATCGTCATGGCGCTCGGGTGCCTGCTGGCGGGCGCGGGGTTCGTGGCGATGCGTACGACCGGCAGCGACTCCTCCCTGGCTCTCGTCCTGTCGGCGGCCGGTCTCGTCGCCGTCGGCACGGTCGCCGTCGCGACCCTGGTGACCGACTACGCCGTGAGCGTGGCGCCGGCCGACCGGGCCGGATCGGTGGCGGCCCTCGTCGAGACCGCGGCGGAGCTGGGCGGTGCCGTGGGCATGGCGGTGCTGGGCAGCGTGATGTCCGCCCGGTACGCCGACCGACTCCACGCCGCGCCCGACCTGGGGAGTCTTCCCGCGGGGGTGATCGATGCCGCCGCCCGCACCATCGGCGAGGCCACCGTGGTGGCGGCTCAGCTGGGGGCGCAGGGGGAGCCGCTGCTGCGGGCGGCCCGCGAGGCGTACGTCGTGGGCATGCACGCCGCCGATCTCGTCGCGGCCGCGATCATGTTGCTCGGCGCGCTGGTGGCCCTGGTGCTGCACAACGGCCCGACGCGGTGTCAGGGTTCGGGTGCGTCCAGACTCGCGATGGCTAGCGGCACCGCGGCTCCGCAGGCGCCCGTCGACCAATCCGTACCCGGTGAGACTCACACCGATGTCATTTCAGCCGATGAAGTCGGCAGGGCGCGAGTAGCCTTGCCGGAGTACGTGGTTGGGGACGCTCACGGCGAGGTACGTCGAAGGGGGCCACGATGTGGGCGATCAGTCCGACCGGTGCGGCGGGGACGAGCACGGTCACGCCGTGGCCTCGTGACCTCGACCGCGTGCGGGACGCGGCGCCCTGGGCCTTCGTGCTGGCCGCCGCGACGGCGTACGTCCTCGCCCTCTGCGCCGCCCTCGCCATCACGCCCCGCGGCGTCGCGTCCTTCCTCGTCGATCCGGCGCCGGGGGTGGCGGCGCTCTGGCTGTCGACCTACGCCGGCGGGACCCGGCGACGCCCGGACCGTACGGCGTGGACCGCCGTCGCGATCATCCTGCTGGCCGGCCCCTGCCTGCTGATCGCCACCGGACAACCCGCGGGCACGGCCTGGCAGCACGGGCCCGTCGCCCTCATCCTCGCTGGCACCACCGTGCTGACGTGGCGCCGCCTCCTTCGCCCCCGCCGGGGCGGTGCGGTGGCGGGGGTCTGGCGGCTGCTGGTCACCGGCTTCGTCGCCGTGCTGCCGGCGCTGGGCCTGACCGCGGTGATCGCCCAGCCGGACCTGCCCCCCGTCGTCTGGCTGGCCTGGGCGGCGAAGGCGACGGCGGGCATCGTGGGCCCGGTCCTGCTCGGCCCCGCGCTCCTGGAGCGCAGCACCCGCGCCCTCAGCACGACCCGCGTCGTGCGCATCGTCCCGCTGCTGGCCGCCACCGCCGTCGTCGGCGTCGTCGAGGTCCTCGCCGACCAGCGCCTCTACCTGTTGATCCCGCTCCTGGTGTGGGCGGCCTCCACGCTGACCGTGCGGGGAACCGCGTCGTACGTCGTGGCCGCCCTCGTCCTGGCGCTGCGTTCGGCCCCGGAAGGAACCGGCCCGTTCGCCGTCGGTGGTCTCGCCGACCAGACCCTCACCGCGAACACCGTTGTCCTCGTGTTCGTGGGCGTCTCCCTGACGCTGGTCCGCGCCCGCGAGGAGCGCGCCGCCCTCCTGGCGCAGGTGACGGCGCGGACCCGCGAGGCCGTCGAGGAGGCGCGGCTGCTCAGCACCGTCATCGCGGCCACCCAGGACGCGGTCGTCACCCTCGACGTCCACCGCAACGTCGTCCTGGCTAACGACGCCGCGAAGACGTTGGCGGCGCAGTGCGGGACGTCGGTCGCGGGGCTCCTCGCCGCCGGATCGGGCACGGGCTTTGCGGCATCGGGCGACGGCTTGGTCCCGGTCGACGGCCTCGACCGGCTCGACGGTCTCGACCGGCTCGACAGTCTCGACCGGCTCGACGGCCTCGACCGGCTTGCCCCCGTCCTCGACGAGGGCCGGGCGTGCGTGGTCGACGTAACCCTGCCCAGTTCGAGCGGCGAGGGCCGCATCCTGTCGCTGCGCGCCTTCCCGATGCGTCACGCCGGCCGGGCGGGGGCGGTGGTCTTCCTGCAAGACGTCACGGGTGAGCGACGGCGTACCGACGGCCTGCGCTACTTCGCCCGCACCGTTGCCCACGATCTGCGCAACCCGCTCTCCGGGATCCAACTGTCGAGCGAGCTGGCCGCGAGCGCCCTGGTCGACGGGGACACGGACGGGGCCGCGCAGATGATGGCCGCCATCGCCCGCAGCGGCGATCGCGCCGCCCAGCTGCTGCGCGACGTCGCCGATTACTCCCTCGCCGGCGACGGGGACCTGGCGGTGCGGCCGGTGTACCTGCAGGAGTACGTCGAGCGCGCCGCCGCCGCCCGCGCCGGTGAGCCGGGCGCCCCGGCGCTGGACGTCCGCGTCGAGGCCGACGTCTGGGTGCAGGCCGACGAGCGGCTCCTGTCCCGCGTGCTGGACAACCTGCTGGGCAATGCGGCCAAGTACCGCGCGCCCGGCCACCTCGCCGAGGTCGAGATCCGCGCTTACGACCGCGGCGACGGCCGCGCCACGATCCTCGTGCAGGACCGTGGCGTCGGGATCCCCGCAGGTCAGGAGCAGCGGATCTTCGAGCCGTTCCACCGCGTCCCGGAGCACGTCGGGGCGTACCCCGGCACCGGCCTCGGCCTGGCCATCTGCCGCCAGGTCATCGAGCGGCACGGGGGCACGATCTGCGCCGAACCGCGCCGAGGCGGCGGCACGACGTTCCGGTTCAGCCTGCCGCTCGCCGGCGGTGCGGTGCGAGTGGCGAAGCCGGAGGCGTACGTCGACGCGCGGCGCCGCCGCTGCGCTCCGCTGGTGGCCTGCCCCTGAGGCCGAGTGGCCGATGTGACTGGGGCGTTATGCGTTCCCTGGCACGCATAACGCCCCAGTCAGGCGCAGACCGCCTGACGGCTCCGGCCTCCAGCGACCAGCTCACGCGACCGGACTCAAGCGAACAACGCCTCGCCCACGTAGCCGCCGTCGCGCACCCCGGGCGGCACGGCGAACAGCGCCGACGCGCGGTGCTGCAGGTATTCCATCATCAGGTCGTCACGCGACAGCCGGTTCTGCATGGGCACGTACTGCGTCAAAGGGTTCCGCACGTAACACACGAAGAACAGCCCGGCGTCCATGCGGCCGAGCCCGTCGCTGCCGTCCGTGTAGTTGTAGCCGCGGCGCAGCAGGCGGGCCCCGCCGTTCTGCGTCGGATGAGCCAGCCGCACGTGCGAGCGCTCGGCGATCAGCGGCGCGTCCCCGCGCCCCAGCCGACCGAACTCAGGCGCGGTGAACTCGTCCCCACCCGACAGCGGCGCCCCCTGCGGCCGGTCGCGGCCCACGATCGTCTCCTGCTCGCGCAGCGAGGCCCGGTCCCAGGTCTCGATGTTCATCGCGATGCGCCGCGCCACCAGATAGGACCCCCCGGCCAGCCAGTCCGCGCCCGCATCATCCCCGCGCGCCACCCACACGTGGTCGCGCAGCAGGTCGGCGTCCTCGGCCTTGACGTTGGCGGTGCCGTCCTTGAACCCGAACAGGTTTCGCGGCGTGGCCTGCGCAGTCGACGTGGACGACGTCCGCCCGAAGCCGAGCTGGCTCCACCGCAGCGCCGCCGTCCCGAACGCGATCCGCGCCAGGTTGCGCACCGCGTGCACCGCCACCTGCGGGTCGTCGGCGCAGGCCTGAACGCACAGGTCGCCGTCGCTGCGCGCGGGGTCCAGCTTGTCGGCCGGGAAATGCGGCAGCCGCTGCAGGGCCTTGGGCTGCCGCCCGGCCAGCCCGAACCGGTCCCGCCCCGCCCCGTCCCGGAACAGCGACGGCCCGAACCCGAACGTCAGCGTCAGCCGGCTCGCGGGCAGCCCGTCGGCCTCGCCGGTGTCGTTCGGCGGCGCGTCGTAGCTGGTCGGGGCGCTCCCGACGGGCCGTCCGGCGGTCATCTCCGCGGCCGCCGCGGTCCACGCCCGCAGCAGCGCGATCAGATCCTCGCGCGACGTCGTCGTCAGGTCGAACGCGGCAAAGTGCAACCGGTCCTGCGCCGGCGTGACGATGCCCGCCTGGTGGTCGCCGTGACAGGGGTACGTCGTGGGCCCTGGGCCCGCCCCGCTCGGCGTACCCCCAGGCGACCCCGCACCGCCGGACCCCGCACCGCCGGACGACCCGGCGCCCCCGGGCGCCAGCGGCCCACCGGCCGCGCTCGCCCTGCCCCCCGCGAACCCCGCCGCCCCGAGCGCCGCCCCGGCTCCGGCCAGGGACAGCAGTCCCCGCCGGCTGACCCCGCCGCCAGCGCTCACGCCAGCACCGCCGCCGTGAGCTTGCTCAGCGGCTCGGACAGGGCGTTGACCGCGTCGGCCAGCGCCTTGACCTGGGTCTTGTCGAGGGCGTCGTAGCCGACGAAGCCGTCGCCCTGCTTGTGCTGGTCCAGCAGCTTCTGCAGCGCCGAGAAGCGCAGCTGCAGCTGGCTGTCGAGCGTGGCGTCCTTCTTCTTCAGCAGCGGCCGCAGGCCCTCCCAGGCGACCCGGGCGCCGTCGACGTTGGCCTGGAAGTCGTAGAGGTCGGTGTGGCTCCAGATCTCCTCCTCACCCGTCACCTTTCCGGTGGCGACCTCGTCGAGCAGCGACTTGGCGCCGTTGCCGATCTGGTCGGCGGTGAAGGTGATCGTGCGCGTGCGCTGATACAGCTCGTCCGTGTCCTTCGTGAGCTGGTCGGCCAGGGTGGCCCGCCGCGCGGGGGTGAGCGCGGTGTAGCCGGTCTTCGGCGGCCACAGGTCCTTCTCCATGACGTGCCAGCCGGTCCAGTTCTGACCCTTCTCCAGGTCGGCCTCGCGCAGGTCCATCCGCGGATCGAGGTCCCCGAACGACTCGGCGACCGGCTCGATGCGCTCCCAATGCTGGCGGGCCCGCGGGTAGAGGGCCCGCGCCGCCTCGTCCTGGCCCGCCGTGTAGAGCTTCACGAACCGCGCCGTCTGCGCCTTCAGCTGTTCGGTCTGGTCCTTGACGTACGAGGCGTACTGCGCGTTCGCCGCGTCCACCAGCTCCTTGTCCGCCCCGGCCGGCCCGATGTCCTTCCCGGAATCGGTGACCGTGAACGCCGCGCGGATGCCGTCGCCGACCATCCCGGGCTTGCAGGCCGTGAAGTACTTCCCCGGCGCCGCCCGCAGCACGAGATCCCGGGTCAGGCCGGGCCCGATGTTCTCCACCTCGCCGACGATCCGGAGCCCGTCCTCGGCGAGCAGGTAGAACTCGGTCACCTTCGCGCCGTCGTTGGTCACGCGGAAGACCACCGTCCCCGACGGCGCGGTGGCCGCCGAGACCGTGCAGGCGGTGTCGGTCGAGCTGACGGTGAGCTGTCCACTCGCGGCGCCGGAGGTGGCGGCGGCGTTCGTCGCCGACGGTGCGTTGGAGGTGCACGCCGACAGCGCCAGGGCGGCGGTGATCGCCAGCGCGGGGGTGCTCAGGCGGGCGGCGGGCGAGGTGGTCACGCGGGTCAAGCGGGACATGGGCGTCGGGCGGGTCATGCGCGTCGGGCGGGTCATGCGGAGGTGGCTCCTTCGACGGTACGGCGGCGCACGCGGGCCGCCGGGACGGTGGCCGGGCGCCGGATGGCCCGGATGAACAGGGTGAGGACGGGCACGACATAGGCCCACCACGCGGCGGCCTCGAGCCAGGTCGTGGCCGGCGAGAAGTTGAAGACGCCCTTGAGCAGCGCCCCGAGCAGCGAACCGGGCTCGATGACGTGGCTGACGTCGAAGGCCAGGGCGTGCAGGCCGGGCAGCAGGCCGGCCTCCTGCAGGTCGTGGACGCCGTAGGAGAGGACCCCGGCGGCCACGAAGATGAGGAATCCGCCGGTCCATGCGAAGAATCGGCCGAGGTCGAGCTTGAGGGCGCCCCGGTAGATCAGCACCCCCAGGGCGACGGCGGTGAGGAGCCCCAGCAGGGCGCCGAACAGCGGCGCGGTGGTCGAGGCGTTGTCGCGGGCGGCGGCCTTCGTGGCGGCCCACAGGAAGAGCGCGGTCTCCAGGCCCTCGCGGCCCACCGCCAGCATGGCGACGACGACCAGGCTGCGCCGGCCCGCGGCGGCGGCCGTGTCGACGGCGCGGCGCAGCTCGCCGGACAGCGCCCGCGCCGACCGGGCCATCCAGAAGATCATCCAGGTCACGAAGCCGACGGCGACGATCGACAGCCCGCCGCCGATGGCCTCCTGCGCCTCGAAGGTCAGGCCGCGCGGGCCGAACGTCAACAGCGCGCCGACCCCGAGCGACACCGCGACCGCGGCCGCGACGCCGGTCCAGATGGCGGGAAGCAGCGGCCGGCGCCCGGAGCGCACCAGGTAGGCGACGAGGATGACGACCACCAGCGCGGCTTCGAGCCCCTCGCGGAGGCCGATGAGGTAGTTGGCGAACACGGGGCTCCTAGGAAAGGCCGGCTGGGGTCGGCAGGAGCTTAGGTTAGGCATACCTAATTAGCAACCCGCTTGCGGGTGCCGGTGACGCGGGTCATGCCCCGTCGTCGCGCGGACGGCTCAGGTGCGGCGCCAGGTTGAGGGGTCTGGCGGTTGGGGTGAGGCTTCGGCGTCCGCGGCGGTGAACGGCGCCACTCCACCCAGCCGGCGCGCCAGCTCGCCGCCGGCGCGCACCCCGGTCGGATGCGGGCAACGCGCCGCGGCCCGGCGGAGTTTGCCCACGTCGTACGTCGTCGCCGACGCGACCAGCACCCGGTTGCCGAACCGGCGGCCCTTGAGCACGTCGTGGGTCGCCAGGAGCGCGAGTTCCGGGAGCCCGGCGGCGATGCACCCCGCCGCCACCCGGGCGACGTACCGCCCGTCCCGCTCATCGGCGAAGTTCGCGATCAGCAGGCCCCACGGTCCGAGCACGCGGGCCACGTCACCGAGGAATTCGACCGCGCCCAGCTCGGGCGGCACCCGTCCGGCGGCGTACGCGTCCAGGAAGACGACCCCTGCGCTTGCTGCAGCAAGCACGCGCATCCCCGCCGCCCCGTCGACCGCGCGCACCCGGATGCGGTGCCCACGGCGGAGGGGAAGCTCGCGGCGTACGGCGGACGTGGTCGCCTCGTCGGGTTCCAGCACGATTTGCGGCGACCCAGGCCGGGTCGCTGCCACGTAGCGGGCCAGCGTGAGCCCGGCGCCCCCCACGTGCGTGACCGCGAGCGGTCCGGGGGGCGCCAGGGCATCGAGCGCCAGGCCCATCTGGGCGACGTACTCGAACGCCAGGACGGTCGGGTCAGCCGGATCGACGTACGACTGCTGATGCCCGTCGAGCAGCACCGTCACCCCGCCGCGCTCGTCGCGCGCGAAGGTGACCGTGCTGGGCTCCATCCCGGCAGGCTACGGCGTACCGACTCAGCGAGGAGCCGCCGCAGCCCCGGAGTCGACGCTCTCGGCCGGGGCGTGCGCCGCGACCTTCTTCACCCACTGGTACAGGACCGCGACGATGGCCGCGAACAGCACCGCGCCGACAATCTCCGAGACCGACTCGAAGCTCTCCGGCAGGAGGGCCAGCGGGGCCTCCTTGTTCGTGAGGTAGACCAGGCCGGCGAACAGCACCCCGAACAGGCTCTCGCCGACGATGAGGCCGGTCGCGAGGAGTACGCCGAGGCGCTTGGCGGTCTCGGGGTTCTCCCGACGCTCGGCCCAGCGGTCGTACGCCAGACCCAGCAGCGCACCCACCGGGATCATGAGCGTGAGGTCGATCGGCAGGTACATGCCCATGCCCACGGCGAGGGGCGGCAGCGAGCGGCGTCCGCCGCTGCTGGCCTTCAGCGCCTCGTCCACCGCGACGACGACCGCGCCGATGGCGGCGCCCAGCCCGATGAGACCCCAGTCGAGGCCACCGCCGAGGACGCCCTTGGCCAGCGTGGAGATCAGCGAGGCCTGCGGCGCGGCCAGCGCGCCCTCGCCCGCCCCGGGAGCCCCGAGGAAGCCGAAGCTGTGGTTCATGACCTCCAGGATCGGAGGGATGATCGCCGACCCGAACGCCACCCCGATGATGAGGGCCACCTGCTGCTTCCACGGCGTGGCGCCGACGAGCTGGCCCGTCTTGAGGTCCTGCAGGTTGTCGTTCGAGATGGTGGCCACGCCGAAGACGACCGCCGTCGTGAACAGGGTGTAGGCCACCAGGGCCTCCGTCTGGCTGCCCGTGCCCGCGCCGTGCACGGCCTTGATGAGCAGCGCCGCGGTCACCGCGACGATGATGCCGACACCCGAGATCGGCGAGTTCGACGCGCCGATCAGCCCGGCCATGTAGCCGCAGACGGAGGCGACGAACAGGCCCACGACCAGGATGTAGAGGATCGAGGTGAGCACCAGCCCGGCCGCGCCGTCCTCGAGCGGCGTGCCCCGCGTGAACAGCCACAGCAGGGCTCCGATCGGCACCATCGACGCGAGCGTCACGCCGCCGACGAGCTTGATCGACAGGTCCCGCTCGGTCAGGGCGACGTCCTGCCCGGCGGCGCGGGCGTTGCTGGACGCCAGCGCGTCGCGGATGCCCTTGACGATGGGGCCGATGATCTTGAGCAGGGTCCACAGCGCCGCGACGCCCATGGCGCCCGCGCCGATCATTCGCACGTCACTGCGGAACACCGCAGTGACGCCCTTGAGCAGACTCACGTCCGCGGGCAGGTGCCCGCCGGTCTTCATCGGCAGGATGACGCCGTAGGAGATGAGGACGCCCACGATCATCGCGATGCCGACGGTGATCCCCACGAGGTGACCGACGCCGATGAGGGCCAGCGACAGGCTGGAGCCGACCATCGTGCCGCCCGAACCGACCTTGATCGCCTTGGTGATGCCCTCGGCGGCCAGCTTGATCTTGGTGAGCAGCACGAAGCCGAACGCCGCGAGCCCGGCCGTCACGATGACGCGCAGCCCGCGCTTGTTCTCCTGGGCCCCGGTCTGGGAGTCGCCCACCCGCAGCACCTCGGCGGCGGCGACGCCCTCGGGGTAGGGCAGGTCGGACCCGGTGACCAGGGCGCGGCGTAGCGGGATCGAGTACATGACGCCCAGCACCCCGCCGAGGAAGCACACGGCGGCCGTGGTCCAGTAGGGGAACCCCGACCAGTACCCGAGCATGATCAGCCCAGGCAGCACGAAGATGATCGCCGACAGCGTGCCCGCCGCGGAGGCGATGGTCTGCACGATGTTGTTCTCGACGATCGAGTGGTCACGGAAGAACCGCAGGATCGCCATCGAGATGACAGCGGCGGGGATCGAGGTCGCGAAGGTCAGGCCGACCTTGAGCCCCAGTTAGACGTTCGCGGCCGTGAAGACCAGCGTGATGATGCCGCCGATGATGACCCCACGAAACGTCAGTTCGCGGATCTCCCCGGCCGCGTGGGTGGCGGCGGGGGTCGGCGCTGCAGGTGCGCTCATCGCACCCTCCTTTCCGGCGGCGCGGTGGCGCCTGCCGACGGGTCACGATACCTACGGCCGCCGGAATGCCCGCGCCGTTTGGGGCGATTGGCGACTTTCGCGACCCGGCTCGGCAGCGTGGGTCGGGCGATTCGGTCGGCAGGTCGGGTCAGCAGGGCGGTTCGAAGGCTCGTACGTCGGGCGCGGGGCCCCACCGATCCTCGTCGTACCGCTCCACCTCCACCAGGGCGAGCTGACCCGTCGTCGCCTGGGCCATCGCGGACGTACGCCGGTCCGACGTCAGCACGTTGGGGTTGCCGTGCACGTCGAGCGCGCCCTTGGACAGCGGGTCGAGCGGCGCCCCGTCGAGCGGCACGGGCGGGGGGTCGGCGGGGTCGTACCAGGCCCCGGTCGCCAGCTGCACCACCCCGGCCCGCAGCCCGTCGTCGAGGACCGCCCCGGCGAGCAGGTGGCCGCGGTCGTTGAATACCCGCACGACGTCGCCGGCGGCGATGCCGCGGGCGGCTGCGTCCGCGGGGTGCAGCCGGATCGGTTCGCGGCCCGCGACCTTGCTGGCCTGGCTCGTCGCGCCGTGGTCGAGCTGGCTGTGCAGCCGCGTGCGGGGCTGGTTGGCGATCAGGTGCAGCGGGTAGCGATCCGCCGACGCCCATTCCTGCGGCGCGAACCACGTCGGCACGCCCGGGCAGTCCGGCAACCGCAGCGCGGCCACGGTCGGGGAGGCCAGCTCGATGCGGCCGCTGGGGGTGGGCAGGCGGTGGGTGGCCGGGTCCGCGCGCCACTGGCCGAGCAGCGGGCTGGGCGGCAGCGTGGGCAGCTCCAGGACGCCGCGGGCGCGGAACTCGTCGTACGTCGGGAGCCCGGCGTGCCACGCCGCCCCGTCGGGGCCCAGCGATCCGGGCGGCACGATCCGGCCCGCGATCAGGTCCTCGCGCCACTCGTCGTACAGGTGGCGCAGCCAGCCCTCGCTCGTGCGGCCCTCCGTGAACGCGGCGCCGAACCCCAGCCGGTCGGCCAGCGCGGCGAAGGTGTCGTAGTCGTCGCGGCTCTCGGCGTACCGCTTCGCCGCCGCGTGCATCGCGACCAGCACCGCCCCGTTGCGGCTGCCGGTGAGGTCGTCGCGCTCGACTGCCGTGGTCGACGGGATCACGATGTCGGCGTGCCGGGCCATGGAGGTCCAGTACGGGTCGTGCACCACGATCGTGTCCGGCCGGGCCATGGCCGCCCGCAGCTTGTTGAGGTCCTGCTGGTGGTGGAACGGGTTGCCGCCGGCCCAATAGACCAGCCGGATGTCGGGGAAGCTCACGTGGCCGCCGTCGTAGCCGATCTTCGCGCCCGGGTCGAGCAGCAGGTCGGCGATGGCGGCGACCGGCACGCGCGTCGCCACGCGGTTGCGGCCCTGCGGCAGGGTGGGCAGGCGGAACGGTACGGCGGGCAGGCCGGGGGAGTTCATCGAGCCGTACCCGAAGCCGAATCCCCCACCCGGCACACCGATCTGGCCCAGGAGCGCGCCGAGGGCGACGACGGCCCAGAGCGCCATCTCGCCGTACTGCTGGCGCTGCACCGACCAGGTCGCGGTGACGAGGGAGCGGTGCGTGGCGAGGTCGACGGCGAGGGCCTCGATGGTCGCGGCGGGCAGCTCGCACAGCGGCGCCGCCCAGGCGGCGTCCTTGGTTTGCCCGTCGCGCTCGCCGAGCAGGTAGGCGGCGAGGTCGGCGTAGCCCACCGTGTGGCTCTCGACGAAGTCGTGGTCGACCAGCCCGCGGGCGATGAGCGTGTGGCACAGCGCGAGGATCAGCGCCGTGTCCGAGCCGGGCCGCGCGGGCAGCCACTCGACCCCGGCGCCGGTGGGGAGGTCGTCGCGCAGCGGGGTGACGCCGACGAGCCGGCCGCCCCGAGCCAGGTAGGCCGCGAGCGACTGCCGCGTCGGGTGGTCCCCGGTCCCGCCGTGGTTGATGGCGGTGTTCTTGGCGGGCACGCCGCCGAGCGCCAGCCAGACCTCGGTGTGTTCGACGATCTCGGACCACGAGGTGGAGCGCTGGCTGGCGGTGACCTCCGCGCAGGCGACCCGCGGCAGGAAGACCTCCAGCGCACCGGTCGAGTAGGTGTTGACGCTGCGCGTGTACCCGCCCAGCCCGTTGAGGAACCGGTGCACCTGGCTCTGCGCGTGGTGGAACCGCCCCGCCGAGCCCCAGCCGTAGCTGCCGCCGAAGATCGCCTCGTTGCCGTACTCGTCGACAACGCGGCGCAGCTCGGCGGCCAGCCGATCGAGCACCTCGTCCCACCCGACGCGCACGTAGTCGCCGGGTCCGGTGCCGCCGGCGCGGCCCGTTCCGCGGTCGCCGCTCGGGCCGGGTCCGTTCGCCAACCAGCCACGCCGTACGGCGGGAGCGGGGACCCGGCTGCGATGGGTGACCGACCCGGGCAGGTTGCCGAGCAGCGGCGAGGGGTCTCGGTCGCCGTCCCACGGGGTGAGGGCGCCGATGTCGCGCCCGTCGGCGGTGGCCGTTGCGGCGTACGTCCCCCAGTGCGACGCCTGCTGGTACGCCTGGTACGCCGTCACCGGGTCAGCGGGTCAGGAGCATCGACTTGATGGCGCGGCGCTCGTCCATCGCGGCGTACCCCTCGGCCACCTCGGCCAGCGGCAGCGTGAGGTCGAAGACCAGCCCGGGCTCGATGACCCCGGCCAGCACGTCGTCGCGCAGCGTCGGGATGTACTGCCGGACCGGCGCCATTCCGCCCGCCAGCCCGATGTTCTTCCGGAACATCCGCTCCACCGGGGGCTCGACGCCGTGCGGCACGCCGACGAAACCCACCGTCGCGCCCGGCCGGGCGCACGCGAAGGCCTGGTCGATCGCGTCCTTGGTGCCGACGCACTCCAGAACCGTGTCGGCGCCGACACCGTTCGTGAGGTCGTGCACCCGGGCGGCGCCCTCGTCCCCGCGCTCCTCGACGACGTCCGTCGCGCCGAATCGCCGCGCCAGCGCCTGCCGGTCGGCGTGCCGCGACATGGCGATGATGCGCTCGGCGCCCATCCGGGCGGCCGACAGAATGCCGAGCAGCCCCACGGCCCCGTCGCCCACGACGGCGACCGTGTCGCCCTCGCGGACGTTCGCAGAGACCGCGGCGTGCCAACCGGTACCCATCACGTCGGCGAGCGTGAGCAGGCTCGGGACCATCGCGGCGTCGGGCTGGTCGCGCAGCGCGACGAGGGTGCCGTCGGCGAGCGGGATGCGGACGAACTCCGCCTGCGCCGCGCCGAAGGGGAGCCCGGCGCGGTCCTCCGACCCGAAGTACGCGACGTTGTCGCACGCCGACTGCATGCCGACCTGGCAGTGCGGGCAGGTGTTGTCGCTGATCGTGAAGGGGCTGATGACGAAGTCACCGGCGCGCAGGCTGCGCACGTCGGCGCCGACCTCCTCGACGACGCCGACCAGCTCGTGGCCGATGGCGCGGGGCTCGGGGACCTCGTTGATGCCCCGGTAGGGCCACAGGTCGGAGCCGCATACGCAGGCCGCGACGACGCGGACGATTGCGTCCGTCGGGGCCAGAATCGTGGGGTCGGCGACGTCGTCGAGGCGGATGTCGCGGGGGGCGTGCAGGATGGTCGCCTTCATGGCGTCATCCTGCCACCGCGCCGCCCGCGCCCCTCGGGCGGTGCCAAGGGTCAGGCGGTGCGGTGGCCGTGCTCAGGGGGCAGCGCTCAGGTCACGCTGGTAGTGCTCGGGGGCAGTGCTCAGTCAGACGGGAGTGACGGCGCTCAGGCGCACTTGCGGGCGAACGCCTCGGCCAACTCGTGGCGGGCGAACATCTCCAGGGCCTCGTCGTGCGAGAGGGGGTGCGACAACGAGCGCAGGTGCGTCGGGCCGTGGATCAGCCCGCGGGGTGTCGTGGGGGCGGCAGTGGACGCTCGCGGCGTCGTGGGGCCGGTCAGGATGGTGCTCATCGGGTTCTCCGGATGGTGAGGGGCTGCTCGCCGGTCGGCAAGGCCAGCCCGGTGATGTCGGGTTGGCGATCGACGGCGATCGGTGAGTCGGGTCATGGATACGATCGGCGCACAGGCCGCCAGGTTTCGGATTCGCCACGCAGTGGGGCGAAGATCACGTTCTCCTGGTGACCGCGCTCACACCCTCCGCGACGAGGGAAGATCCCGCTCGCAGCCAGTATCTCATGGGCGAGGAGGGGGGTGAGACCATGGGCGCCATGCCGCCGCGCCGACGTGTCGATCCCGCCGCCGGGGCCGCCGCGGTCCGCGCCTGGGCGGCGGATCCCGCGACCGCGGACCGTACGACGCGAGCCACCGCCGTCCGCTACACCCTGGAGGAGCTGGCCCAGAGGGCGCCAGGTCGGACCGTGGAGGTGCGGGTGCCCCCGTTCGGGGCCACGCAGTGCGTCGCGGGGCCGACGCACACCCGGGGCACGCCACCCAACGCGGTCGAGACCGACGCCGACACCTGGCTGGGCCTGGCCACCGGGCGGCTGACCTGGCCGGGGGTCGTGGCCGAGGGGCGGCTGCGGGCCAGTGGGCAGCGCGCGGACGTCTCGACGTACCTTCCGTTGCTCCCCGCGTAGGCTGCCGCCCATGCGCGTCGGCATCGTCATCCTGCCCGAACACCCGTGGTCGATCGCCGCCGGATTGTGGCGCCGCGCCGAGGAATTGGGCTTCGACCACGCGTGGACCTACGACCACATCGTGTGGGGCGGCCTGCAGGACTCGCCCTGGTACGGCACCACGCCCACCCTCGCCGCGGCCGCCACCGTCACCGAGCGCATCGGGCTGGGCACGTTCGTGTCGAGCCCGAACTACCGCCACCCCGTCCCGTTCATGCGCGACATCCTGGCGCTGGACGACATCTCGGGCGGGCGGTTCCTGCTGGGGGTGGGTTCCGGCGGCAACCTGGATTCGACGATCTGCGGCCAGGAGCCCCTGAGCCCGCGGGACAAGGTGGACCGCCTCGAGGAGTTCCTGGGACTGCTCGACGGCCTGCTCCTGCAGGATCACGTCACCGCGACCGGCCGCTGGTTCTCGGCGGCCGACGTGCGCACCCTGCCAGGCTGCGTGCAACGCCCCCGCGTCCCGTTCCTCGTCGCCGCGAACGGGCCCCGCGCGATGGCGGTCGCGGCGCGCCACGGCCAGGGCTGGGTCACCACGGGGGCGGGGGGCGAGACGCCGCAGGAGTGGTGGGAGGGGGTGGCGGCCTTGGTCCGGCGACTGGATGAGGTGCTGGAGCGCCACGGCCGGCGTCGCGGCGACGGCTTCGACACCTACCTCTCCCTCGACGCCGGGCCGCGCTTCTCGCTGGATTCGGTGGCCGCCTTCGAGGACGCGGTCGGGCTCGCGGCGGACCTGGGGTTCTCGGATGTGGTGACACATTGGCCGCGACCGGAGGGCCCGTACGCCGGGAGCCTGGCCACCCTGGAGCGCGTCGCGGCGGAGGTCCTGCCCCGGCTGCGGCCGCCCGCCCCAGTAGGCTGAGCCCGTGGCCGACGAGACCAGCACCCAGCCAGACCAGGCCGGCACCGGTGTGTTTCGCTACCGTGTGCGGCGCGCCCCCAACATCTGGGCGTTCCTGGTCACCGGTGCCGTCGTTGGCGCGCTCGTGGGGTTCAGCGTCGACTACTTCGGCCCCGATGGGTGCGCCAAGGCGGCCGGCGCGGGCTGCACCGCGCCGTACTCCCCGGGCGTCTCGCTGGCCTATTTCCTCGTCCTCGGCGCCATGGCGGGCGTCGCCGTCGCGGCGACGGTCGTGGTCGCCGTGGACAAGTTCCTGTCCTCCCGCTGAGCGGGCCAGATCAGCCGTCGGCCCAGGCGGCCCGACGCCGTGTGCGAGACTGGCCAGGTGCCAGGCGGTGACGGACAGCTGAGCCATGACCTCCTTCCCGGCGAGAAGGGTCCCCAGGACGCGTGCGGCGTGTTCGGGGTCTACGCCCCCGGTGAAGAGGTCGCCAAGCTCACCTACTACGGCCTCTACGCCCTGCAGCACCGCGGACAGGAGTCGGCCGGCATCGCGGCCAGCGATGGGCACCGCGTCCTCGTCTACAAGGACATGGGCCTGGTCAGCCAGGTCTTCGACGAGCGCGCCCTGAGCCCCCTGGTCGGCTATCTCGCCATCGGCCACGCCCGCTACTCGACCACCGGCGCCTCCACCTGGGAGAACGCGCAGCCGACGCTGTCGGACAGCGACCTCGGCACGATCGCCCTCGCCCACAACGGCAACCTCGTCAACTCCGCCGAACTGCGCGCCGAGCTCGAGGCCACCGAGCGCGGCGCCCACGGCCACGCCGAGATCGCGCGCGGCGCGACCTCGGACACGGCCATCGTCACGGCGCTCCTCGCCGACCATCCGGAGCCCAGCCTGGAAGACCGCGCCGCCGCGGTCCTGCCCAAGGTCAAGGGCGCCTTCTGCTTCGTGTGGATGGACGAGCAGTCGATCTACGCGGCGCGGGACCCGTATGGCTTCCGCCCCCTCGTGCTCGGCCGTCTCGACCGCGGCTGGGTGGTCGCCAGCGAGACGGCCGCCCTCGACATCGTGGGCGCGAGCTTCGTCCGCGAGGTGCAGCCCGGCGAGCTGGTGGTCATCGGTGCGGACGGCCTGCGCAGCCGCCGGTTCGCCGAGCCGAAGCCGAAGGGCTGCGTGTTCGAGTACGTCTACCTCGCCCGCCCCGACACCGCCATCCGCAACCGCGGCATCTACGCGGCCCGCGTCGAGATGGGTCGCACGCTCGCCCGCGAGCACCCGGTCGCCGCCGACATGGTCATGCCCACCCCGGAATCGGGCGTGCCGGCCGCGATCGGGTACGCCGAGGCCTCCGGCATCCCCTTCGGCCACGGCCTGGTGAAGAACTCCTACGTGGGCCGCACCTTCATCTCGCCCAGCCCGACCATCCGCCAGCTCGGCATCCGCCTCAAGCTCAACCCGCTGCGGGAGACCATCCACGGCAAGCGCCTCATCGTCGTGGACGACTCGATCGTGCGCGGCAACACCCAGCGCGCCCTCGTCCGGATGCTGCGCGAGGCTGGCGCGGTCGAGGTGCACGTGCGGATCTCCAGCCCGCCGGTGCGCTGGCCCTGCTTCTTCGGCATCGACTTCGCCTCCCGCGCGGAGCTCATCGCCAACGGCGTGGACATCGAGGGCATCTGTCGCAGCATCGGCGCCGACAGCCTGGGCTACATCAGCGAGGAGGGGATGGTGGCGGCCACCCGGCAGGACGCCTCGGAGCTGTGCCTGGCCTGCTTCACCGGTCAATACCCCGTGGACCTGGACGAGTCGCAGCTCGGCAAGACGGTGTTGGAGCCCGGCGGTAAGAGCGGTCGGACCGCCCCCCCTCCCGGCGTACCGTCGAACGCCCCCGACCCCGCCGGCCACGGCTTCCTGCCGGGCAACCCCGACGCGTCCGTGACGCGGCCCACCCGCCCCGCCGTACCCGCTGGAGGACGGCCATGACGCACCCCGCCCCCACCAGCGCCCCGATCACGTACGCCGCCGCCGGCGTCGACGTGGAGGCCGGCGACAAGGCCGTGGCGCTGATGAAGGAGTACGTCGCGCGGGCGCAGCGCCCCGAGGTCCTCGGCGGGCTGGGCGGCTTTGCCGGGCTATTCGACGCCAGTGCCCTCGCCGGCATGCGCCGCCCGGTCCTGGCCACCTCCACCGACGGCGTGGGCACCAAGGTCGCCATCGCCCGCGCCATGGACAAGCACGACACCATCGGCTTCGACCTGGTGGGCATGGTCGTCGACGACATCGTCGTCTGCGGCGCTGAGCCGCTCTTCCTCACCGACTACATCGCCTGCGGCAAGGTCGTCCCGGAGCGGATCGCGGCGATCGTCGCCGGGATCGCCGCCGCGTGCGCGGCCGCCGGCTGCGCCCTCGTGGGCGGCGAGACCGCAGAGCACCCGGGGCTGCTGGGGGAGGACGAGTACGACGTCGCGGGCGCCGTCACGGGCGTCGTCGAGTACGACGCGATCCTCGGCCCGCAGCGGGTCCGCGCCGGGGACGTGGTGCTCGGCATCGAGAGCTCGGGGCTGCACAGCAACGGGTTCTCGCTCGTCCGCCGGGTGGTCGCCGACGCGGGCTGGGACTACGGCCGGTACGTCGCGGAGTTCGGCCGCACCCTGGGGGAGGAGCTGCTCACCCCCACTCACGTCTATGCGGCCGAGCTGCTGTCGCTGATCCGGGCCGACGGCGTGGACGTCCATGCGCTCTCCCACGTCACTGGCGGCGGCCTGGCCGCGAACCTGGCCCGCGTCCTGCCTCAGGGGATGACCACGCGGGTCGACCGCGGCACGTGGACGCCGCCGGCGGTGTTCCAGGTCATCCAGGCCCTTGGGCGGGTGCCGCAGGCGGACCTGGAGCGCACGCTGAACCAGGGCGTGGGCTTCGTGGCGCTGGTCGCCCCGGACGGCGCCGACCGGGCGCTGGCGGAGCTCGACGCGTTGGGTCTCGGCGCGTGGGTGCTCGGCGAGGTGCTCGCCGACACGACGTACGAGCCGGACCCCGCGCACGAGGTGGTTCGCGGCGCGAAGGGCGTCGACGGCGGCGCGGTTCAGCTCGTCGGCGTCCACCCCACCGCTTGAGCGGCTTGCGCTGCCTCAGCCGTCGAAGTGGCGGTGTCGCCCTGAGCGGCGGCGCGGCACAGCGAAATCCGGGCTCGACTCGCGTCTGCCCGGATGGCGCTAGTGCTCTGTTGGCGGCGTCTTAACGACGCCCGCCGCCCCACGATTCGTATTCGTCATCGTCCGCGTCGTCCGCGTCGTCGTGAGGGTCGGTTTCGACATCCTTCGACTGAGCTCCGTGGAGCTCACGCTCAAGCGAGGTGAAGTCGGTGCTGGGGCTGTAGTACTTCAGCTCCCGAGCGACCTTCGTCTGCTTGGCCTTTGCCCGGCCGCGCCCCATGGCGTCGACCCCCTCACGCGTCTGCCGGAGGCGCATCGCGCCGGCCATCTGTCGCAGACGGTCGGCACGGAGCGGCTCCAGGGATTTTTTCTGTTCGTGGTGCCTACCGTACATGCTCCGGGCGAATCGCCGGAACCGCCGATGGTCCCGCCGGAGCCACAATCGCGATGTTTCAGGACAACCGCGCGGCGCTGGCCACGGTCTCCGAGAGCGCGCCGGTAGCGGCGTTCAGGCGGCGGTCGATTAGCATCGATCAAACCGACATGCGCTGAGCCCACACGCGTAGGAGGCCACCCCCACATGCCGACCATGGATCCCTCAGATGCGCGAGGGGAGTTGTTGACCCCCGCGGAGGTCGCGGCTCTGTTCCGCGTCGACCCCAAAACCGTCACTCGATGGGCGGTCTCGGGCAAGTTGACCTCCCTGCGCACCCTGGGTGGCCATCGTCGGTATCGCGCCGAGGAGGTCTATGCCCTCCTCGATGCCGCCGGCTGGCATGCCCCGGTCGGTCCGCGCGCCGAATAGCGAAACGCCAGGGCCGTACCGGCGAGCGGCCGGTACGGCCCTGGTGACGTTGCGTCCTGCGGCGACAGGAGTCGCCGTGGTCGCGGGAGGTGGGTGCCTCAGCCGCCCGCGCCGGGTGTGCCGGTCGGACCGGCGGCCGGAGCGGCGGGGTCGGCGTCCGTCGGGGCTGCGTGGTCCTTGCCCTTGAGGCGGTGCGACAGTGCCGCGGCGGCGCCCGGCGCGGCGGCCGCGGCCTCCGCGTTGGACTTCTTGAGGTCGAGGTAGACCTCTTCGCGGTGGATGTCGACCTCCGGCGGAGCGGTGATGCCGATCCGCACGGTGTCGCCGTTGACTTCCAGCACCGTCACGACGACGTCGTTGCCGATGAGCAGGGACTGCTGCGGTCTGCGGCTGAGCACGAGCACGGTGTGCTCCTTATCCTCGACGGTCGCCGCACCAGCCGTGTCCGACGGGCGGGAGGCTGAAATCCTTTGTCAGCCGAGGGGAATCGTCCCACGAAGCGGGTAGTCCTGGTCGGCCAGGACGACCTGTGTCGCGGTCTTGGTCGACTTGTTGACGACGATCGGCGCGAGCAGGTTCGCGACCGGCGGCTCGCCGTCGGTGCCGATGTTGACCACCAGCAGCATGAGGGCGTCGTCGACGGAGGAGATGCCCAGCCGCTCGGCGGTGGCGCCGTCGATGACGGGGTTGTAGTCCGGGAAGTAGGAGTCGGGCTCGATCACGACGAAACCAAATTCCTGGTCATCCGCGCTCAGCATCTCGTAGACGCCGGACTCGATCTCGGACAACGAGTACTCGGTGGACTCCGGGAACCCCACCATGCCGGTCGGCAGGTGCAGGTTGACGGAGGAGGTGGTGCGCTCGGCGGTCATGGTCATGGGGACTTTCTCCCTAGGGGTTGAGGCCCGGAACGCGTGCGCACCGGGGTTGAACTGCAGCGGTACGTCGACCTGTCAGCCGACGTGATCGATGAGGTGGTGCGCCCGGGAGTTCTCGCGGGCTCCTCGTGCCGTGTAGGTCGCGCCCTCGGCGGAGTGGTTGAACCGTTCCAGGGTGTCCTGGACGGCCCGATAGGAGATTTCGAGCATCTCGCCGTTGCTGCGGGACAGCAGGGACAGCTCATGGGTGGCGTGGGACAGTGCCACCCGGTGCTCCTCGAGGACGTGATTCCACGGTGACGGGGCGGCTTGCGCGATCTGGCTCAGCGGGGTGTCCGCGGGGAGCCCGAGCACGTCGCACACGGGCGCCGCATCGACGGCCCGCAGGAGTTCGGTCTCGCGCAGCGACTCGATGACGGACTCGATGTCGCTCGTTGAGCGGCCGAGCCAACGAGATCGGCCGGATTCAATCAGGACGCTCTGCACCTCAAGCTTGTAGAGCAGGTTCTCGAGCAGCTCCTGAATGCGCCAGAGGCCCGTTGACAGGTCCGATAGGGCCACCTGGGCACCGTCCGTTTTGGGGTCAGTCACACGGAACTCCTCTCCATCACGGGTGCTCAATCGACCCGGGGTGCGGTGAACTGAGGACCTTTGTCCCGCGAAGGAGTGCTGCTGGGATGCAAAAGGCTTCGCCTGCGGCTCCGAGTGAGGGCGCGAAGCGTATTGCGCGCGTAGGGAATCGGTGTCGGGGCGGAAGATGTCAAGCAGTCTGAGACACGTGTCGTTACGCGGTCTGTATGAGGGCCTCCGGTGAGGGTTGGTTGATCCAGGCGGCCTGGGGCAGTTTGGGTGCCTGGGGTCGGCGGTTGCCGAATCGGTGCGGGTGGGTGGCGTGGGCGGCGTCGAGGGTGGCCTGGCGCTGGGCGCGGATCTCGGCGGCGGTGCCGAAGTGGACCGACGCGGGGGTATGAAGTCCGATCCCGGAGTGTCGGTGCTCGTGGTTGTAGTAGGTGAAGAACGCCTCGCAGAACGTGCGGGCGTCGGCCAGAGAGCCGAACGCGTCGGGGAACACGGGGGCGTACTTCAAGGTCTTGAACGCCGACTCGCTGTAGGGGTTGTCGTTGCTGACCCGTGGTCGGGAGTGGGAGCGGTCCACGCCCAGGTCGAGCAGGAGCTGGGCGACGGGCTTGGAGGTCATCGAGGTGCCTCTGTCGGCGTGGACCGCGTCGGGGATGCCGTGCAGGCCGAATGCCTCCTCGAGCATGGTCTTGGCGATCTGCGAGTCCTCGCAGGCTTGGACGGTCCAGGCCACGACGTAGCGGGAGAAGATGTCGAGCACGACGTAGAGCTGGAACCAGATCCCACGGCCGGGGCCGCGGAGTTTGGTGATGTCCCACGACCAGACTTGCCCGGACTTGGTGGCCAGCAGTTCGGGCTTCTTCTTCGCCGGATGGACCGCCTGCCGGCGACGTTCCCCAGCTGCGTCGTTGCGGCGCAGGATCCGGTGCATCGTGGACATCGAGCACAGGTAGGTGCCCTCGTCCAGCAGCGTGGCCCAGGCCTGGGAGACGCTCTTGTCACAGAACCGTTCGCTGGTCAGCACGGCCAGCACCTGGGCCTGCTCGGCCAGCGTGAGGGCGTTGGGTGGCGTGGGCCGCTTGGGTGCCGGTCCGTGGGCCGGCGGCTTCTTCGCTCGGTAGTGGCTGCCGCGGGGCCGGCCCAGCAACGCACAGGCGTGCTTCACCCCGACCTGCTCGGCGAGCTCGTCGACGGCGGGGTTGATCACCGCGGCCGCTTCGGCAGGTTCGTGCTCTCGGAGAGCATCTCCAAGAGCGCGTGTGCTTTTCCCACGATCTCCAACGCCGCCTTCGTCCGGACCAGCTCGGCCTCGGCCCTCTCTGCCCGGGCTCGCAGCTGCTCGACCTCCCGGTCGCGGCGGTCCCGGGTCTTCGGGCACTTGGGTCCCAGCGCCGCGGTCGCACCGGCCTCGGCAGCCTTGCGCCACTCGGTGATGTGGGATGAGTACAGGTGCTCGCGGCGCAGGATCGCGCCCCGCTCACCCCGGTCCGCCGTGTCGTACTCATCCAGGATCCGCGCCTTGTACTCCGCGGTGAACATCCGACGCTTGGGCTGGTCAGCTCTCGGGGTCACCACCCCATCATCGAGGCGGGCGGCATCAGCCAACGTCATGGTCATCAGGTGTCTCGCTTCTCCGCCCCGTGCAGAGGGAAAGAACTCAGAAGGGGTGTCTCACCTCAGCCTGACGCACAGGGGGGGCGGCGGGCCGGTTTGACGGGGCCCTTGTGGCCCCGGTGTGACGCCCTTTCGGAGCCGTTCGGCAAGAGCCAAGTCGGACGTCCATGTTGCATCTAAACGAGCGTCCAACTAGGTATAGTAAGGGTAAAGAAATGGCCTCTGATCAGCTTGTTCTCATTAGGTGGTCCCTTTTGGACCGCCCCCAGGTGCCTTCTTAACGTGGGATTCGTGACCGCTTCCATCGATTCGAGCGCGCCCGTCGCCGGCTCGTCCCCGACTGTCGTCGACGAGTTGTGCCGGGCCCATCTTCCGTTGGTTCACTTCGAAGTTCGCGCGATTTCGGCGCGACTCCCGGGGCACGTCTATACGGACGATCTCGTGTCGGCCGGGATGGCGGCCCTGGTCCTCGCGGCGCGCAGTTTCGACCCGACCGTGGGAGTGCCGTTCGGCCGCTACGCCGTACGGCGTATTCGCGGCGCGCTCCTGGACGAGTTGCGCAGCGCGGACTGGGCCACGCGGTCGTTGCGCGCGAAGGTACGCCGTCGCGACGCCGTCCACGACGAGTTGGCCGCCCGGCTGGGCCGGCGGCCCACCGACGCGGAGACGGCCCAGGCGATGGGCGTGGACGTCACGGATCTGGAACGGCTCGAGGTCGACCTGCACTCCTCGGTGGTGCTGCGCCTCGACGTCATCACCGACACCGTCGGCGCCGATGCGGTGCTGCCCGCCACGCACGACACCCCCGAGGCGCAGCTGGTGGCGCGGGAGCGGCAGGCGTACCTGCGCGACGCCGTCGACACCCTGCCGGAGCGGTTGCGGGCTGTGATCCGCGGCTGCTTCTTCGACGACCGGCCGATGCGCGAGCTGGCCGACGATCTCGGGGTGACCGAGTCACGGATCAGCCAGATGCGCGCCGAGGCGCTGCGGATGCTCCGGGAGGGGCTGAACAGTCAGCTGGATCCGGGCACGTTCGCGGACCCGGCCAATGTCGGGGGAGCGGTGGCCCGGCGCAAGGCGGCGTACTACGCGCAGATCGCGGCCCGCTCGTCGTACCGGGATCGGCTCACCCCGCAGCCAGAGGACGGGCAGCCGGCCAACGGCGTCGGACGCTCGGCTTGAGCCGGCGTCCAGAAGCCCTCAACTCCGCGCCAGTCCTGCCGATGAGGGACTTGAGAACTCCATACACCTGAACGCGGACGCGCCGCTACGCGCGGCGCCGCCCGTGGGCCACCGGTCCCCGCCGGTGGTCGAGAGGGTCGACCGAGGTCCCCAGCCTCGACGACCCATCGACCGGCCCCCACCGGTCAATACGCCGGACCCCGTCTCTCCCCAGGGCGGACCGGCAGGCGCGCAGGCGGTCCCCACCGCTGAGGCGCCAGGGATGGTTCCCCAAGCCGTCCCATGTAGGACCGGAGTGGTCCCCAACCGCTCCGAGGTTCACGGAATGGGCGATTTCGCCCGGCCAGGCCCCCCGACTGGCTTACCGAGAGCCTCCTGGTGATGAGCGAGCGGATGCCCCATCACCAGGAGGCTCTCGTCGTGTGTCGGGGACTTGTTGCTCGGCCGCGCCCGGCTATTGACCATTCAAGCAATCCTTGCCCAAGGCAAAGTTTTGGTAAACCGACTTGGATGCCTGGTCTAGACGGACGATGTTCCAGGTGTCGGCGAGTCCAGAAGTGGTCACGCTCTTCCTCCCCGCCGGCTCCCTTCTCGTCGGCGTTCGCGCCCAACGCAGAGCCTCCCTTTACGATCGGACGACCGACCGGGAGTCGGGGCCGTTAGGCAAGAGGCTGGTAAAACTGGCTGGTCGGAGACCCCGGGAACGCCGGTTTTGAGGCGATACTTGTATCTAAGCAGATGTCCATAGAGGTATAGTTTTGGCAAAGAACGCGTCTGTGACCTGCAAGGTCTCAGAGTGCAGACAGGCTTTGAACCTTTCTTTACCTACTTCTTACCTTGAATTCGTGACCGCTTCTGTTGAGATCCCCGCCATCAACGACACGCCCTCGCCGGTCGATGTCGACGATCTGTGCCGCGAGCACCTGCCCCTCGTGCACTTCGAGGTTCGCGCGATTTCTTCGCGCCTTCCGGGCCACGTCTACACCGACGACCTGATCTCCGCCGGAATGGCCGCGCTGGCGATGGCCGCGCGCAGTTTCGACGCCTCGCTCGGCGTACCGTTCGGCCGTTATGCCGTCCGCCGTATTCGCGGCGCCTTGCTCGACGAGCTGCGCAGCGCGGACTGGGCGACCCGGTCCCTGCGGGCCAAGGTGCGCAAGCGCGACGCCGTGCACGACGAGCTCGCGGCGCAGTTGGGCCGTCGTCCGTCGGACACCGAGACCGCCGCCGCCATGGGCGTCGAGGTCTCCGAGCTGGAGCGGCTCGACGCCGACCTGCACTCCTCCGTAGTCCTGCGCCTCG
This sequence comes from Austwickia sp., assembly GCA_016699675.1. Classification (NCBI taxonomy): domain Bacteria; kingdom Bacillati; phylum Actinomycetota; class Actinomycetes; order Micrococcales; family Dermatophilaceae; genus Austwickia; species Austwickia sp. The sequence continues at coordinate 2,345,641 of CP064985.1, forward strand.
ACGTCATCACCGACACCGTCGGCGCCGACTCCGTCCTGCCCTCCACGGCCGACACCCCCGAGGCGGCGCTCGTCGCCCGCGAGCGGCAGGCCTACCTGCGCGACGCAATCGAGGTGCTCCCCGAGCGCCTGCAGGTCGTCATCCGCGGTTGCTTCTTCGAGGACCGCCCGATGCGCGAGCTGGCCGACGAGCTCGGCGTGACGGAGTCGCGGATATCCCAGATGCGCGCCGAGGCGCTCAAGATGCTGCGCGAGGGCATGAATGCCCAGCTCGACCCGGCGATGATCACGGAGCCGGCCAACGCCGGTGGCGCCGTGGCGCGGCGCAAGGCGGCGTACTACGCCCAGATCGCGGCCCGCTCGTCGTACAAGGACCGCCTCTCGATGCCGACCTCCACCGAGGCGCCCTCGCGGACCCGGGTGGACAACGGCGGCGACCGCTCCGCGCGGACGGCCTGATTGACTTCCGCTGCGCAGGCCGTACGGCGTGCGCGGCGGGCACCACGAGATCCTTATCCGCCTCAGCCCCCCGGCGGTCACAATCACCGGTAGTGCCGACAGGCCCCGCTTGCACCCGCAAGCGGGGCCTTCTTTGTGGTTGGGTCGGCGCGTCGGGTTTCTGTCTGAGGCAGGGGAGAGTTGCCAGCCGGTCGCCAGCATCGCGACGACGCGACCTCGTCAGCGCTGAGATCCAGATTTCACGATGCCAGGGGGTGCGTCACGTCCTGAGCTGCACCCTTGCTGCAGCTGTCACGCGAGCTCGGCGGCGGTGAGGGTGATCGTGTGGTCGCCGATGTGGAGGGTGGCGGTGCTGCCGTCGGTGTCGGGGTCGGCGTAGTTCGGCCCGTCGGGGGTGTCGATCAGGGTGTCGAGGAGCACGACGTACGGCGGGTTGCTGGTGACGTCGACGATGAGGTAGGCGGGGATGCCGGCGGCGGCGTACTCGGCTCGTTTGGCGATCCAGTCGGTCTCGGCGGAGCCCGGCGAGACGAACTCGACCACAAGCGCGACGTCGGTGGGGTTGTTCAGCCAGGCGTTGGGGTCGACGTCGGCGCGGATGACGGTGAGGTCGGGGACGCGGATGGTGGGCTGGTCGACGTCGCTCAGTCGGATGCTGGTGTTGGCGATAGTTTGCCAGTCAGGCTTGAGCCGGGGGTGCAGCAGGGCCAGGAGGGCGGCTCCAGACGACAGGTTTCGGTTGGCTTCGGTGGGGGTCATGATCGATCGGCCGCGGACCAGCTCGTACCGGCCGTCCTCGCGGTGGCTGAATTCGGCGTGCCAATCCTCGATCGTCCACTGCTGCAGCGCGGCGGTGACGATACTCATCGCGTCACTCCTTCCCATGCGCGGGATTATCCGCCGGTGGCCCGGCTTCGGGAAGCCTACGAGCAGGGTCGGCCGGCGGCGCCGGTCGTGAGTCGAGGCCTGTGGATCTCTCAGCGCGACGACGCGGGGTGTGGATGAGCCGCGCGAGACCTGTTTGACGCCGTGACGATGGACGGTCCTCCGGACATGCCGTTGAGTGCTACGAGTGCTACGAGAGCTACATACTCGGTCTGGAGCACGAGGCGAGCATTCGCTGCGAGGTCATGGAGGTTTCCGTGGAGTCCATTACCCATCGGGAGCTCCGTAAAAGGAGCAGCGCGGTGCTCGCGCGAGTGGCGGGCGGGGAGGCTCTGCTCGTCACGAATCGCGGCGTGCCCGTTGCGGTCCTGTCGCCTCCCGGGCGATCCGAACCCGATCGGCTCGATGAATCGGGACGGACGCGGCCGCCGCGCACATCGTCCGTTGACTTCACCGTGGTGACTCGGGCGGTCGGCGAGTCCTCGCGCAGCATTCTCGATGATCTGCGCGGCGACCGGTGATCCGGTACGTCGACACATCTGCGGCCCTGAAGCTCGTGGAGGAGGCCGAGTCGCCGGTCTTGGCAAGCGATCTGACCAGGTCCGCCGCGCGAGGCGACAGGCTGGTCGCGTCGTGGCCACTGCACGCCGAGATGCGCAGCGCCGCTCAGCGGCGGTCGGCCATCGATCCCGCAGACGTGCAGGCGGTGCTCGATGGGCTGACGGTCATCGATGTCGAGCGTGCCGACCTGGCGCGCGGCCAGCTCGATGTGGCGACTGTGCAGTGCCGACGCGATCCACCTGGCGACGGCCTTGCGGGTGGAGGCGGTCGAGCTCGTGACGTACGACTACGAGCTCGCCGAGGCTTCTCGCTGGATCGGTCTCCACGTCTGTGCGCCAGCGCCTCGACCGAGATGACAGCCCGCACATGGCCGAGGACGTCCAGTCCGGCGGAGGCGCGTGTTCGGCGCCCATCTTCGTGGATCTGCTCCTGCTGGCGGAGGGCAGCTGGGGTTCGGCAAAATCGAGTAAGTCCCGCTTACCGCACCGTTAGGTGTTCACGGTTCACTGCCGATGGGGGAGTGCGGTCTGGCTGACTCGGCTGCCGGGTCCAGGGACGGATTCGTGGAACGGCGGAGGAGCTTCGGGTGGGCGTCGTACTCAACACCAACATGTCGGCGCTGGCGGCGTACAACAACCTGAAGAAGACCCAAAGTCGGGTGGATAGCACGCTGGAGAAGCTGTCCTCTGGCCTGCGCATCCATCGCGCGGCTGACGACGCCGCGGGGCTGGCGATCTCAGAGAAGCTCCGCACCCAGGTCAACGGCCTGAATCAGGCGCAGCGGAACATCCAGGACGGCGTATCCGTCATGCAGACCGGCGATGGCGGGCTCACCGAGACGCACGCGCTGCTCCAACGCATGCGCACGCTGGCCGTGCAGGCCGCGAACGGCACCAATAGCGCGGAGAACCTCCGCCAGATTCAGGCCGAGATGAATCAGCTCACCGCCGAGATCGATCACGTCGCCGACGGTGTTCAGTTCAACGGCATGACACTTCTGAACGGCAGCTTCCACGACAAGCAATTGCAGATCGGCGCCAACGCCGGCGACACCATGCAGGTCGACATCTACAGCCAGCGGATTCCGGCGACTCCGCTGGTCCCAGCGGTTCCTGCGGTTCCGCCGTTGCCCGCCGCGACGGCTCTGTGGGACGTCGATAAGGGTCTCCCAGCCGCCGGCTCCACGGTTTCCATTCAGCAGACGGTGGCGGGCGTCAAGAAATCGGTCGCCGTCGTCATGCCGACTCCGGGGCCGACGTCGGTCACGGAGCTCGTCGCCGTGCTTCAGCAGGATGCCGGATTCGCCGCCAATTTCACGGCCCGGACGTCGTCGTACAGCATCGAAGGCCCCCAGTACTTCAACGACGTGAACCTCATCGTGGAGTCCCAAACGCCCGGCTACGGACAGGTCAGCCTCACTGGTGTGGGTTCGTCGTGGGAGCAAGTTGACCCCGGGTACGCCGGTCGCCCCGAGATCCCTGAGATCCCGGCGAAGCCCGAGCGGTTCCTCGGCTACCACGCGTCCGAGATCCTCGTCGGCATGGTGGACCTCACCAAGGAGGGGGGCAGCACCACCACGCCCGGATATTCCTACACGACGGGCGGCACGTCGTACGAGACGGGAGGGCAGAGTACGGGCTTCGGCACCGGTTCGTACATCCCGAAGACGACGGTGACCATCCCGAAGCAGACGGTGACCGTTCCGCCCACGACGACGTCGTGGCCGTCGGGGGCCAGCGAGGCCCTCGGCATGATCGACCGGGCCATCGACATCGTCAGCCGGGGTCGCGCGGACATCGGGGCCTACCAGAACCGGCTGGAACACGCCGCCAGGTCGGCCAGCGTCGGTGAGGAGAACATGGCCGCGTCTGAGAGCCGCATCCGCGACGCGGATATGGCGCTGGAGATGTCGAAGCTGACGAGGGATCAGATCCTCGCCCAGGCCGGCGTCTCCATGCTGGCCCAGGCCAATCAGCTGCCGCAGCACGTCCTCAAGCTCCTGCCCAACGGCAACGCTTAGCCCGGATGTTGCATGGGGGCTTGCTGGTGGGGGCCGGGCCGTCGTTGACGCCTCGGTGGGGCTGATTCTGGCCGGTGGGTATGACAATGTCCCGGGGCGGCGCTTCCGGTGGGCGTCGTCTTCCACGGACGAGGGCTGTGTTGCGGGTTGTCGGGGCGGGGTGGTGGCGTTGCTCAGGGCGGGGCCAGGATCGCGAGGCGGTCCCATCCGGTGGTGAAGAGTCCCGCCCAGGGCGCCGTGACCTTGAGGTGGAGCAGGCGTTGCCTACCGGTGTGGGCCAGGGTGGCTGCGATGGTGAAGAGCCGCAGCCGTAGCGTCTTGGGTTCCCAGCGGCGGGCATCGGTGCTCGGGGTAGGCCAGCATGCCCATCCACGCGATCAGGTCGTTCGCGAGTTGCACGATCAGGAGCCAGATTCGGTTCTGGGCGAAGCCCTGCAGGGGCAGGTTGGTCAGGCCGGTGTCTTTGGCGATGCGGATCCGGTCTTCGCAGCGGGCCCGGCGCCGGTGGCGTAGTTCCAGGTCGGCCAGTTGCCCACGGGTCGTGTTGGTGACGAAAGCGGTCAGCCGGTACCCCTCGACGTCGGTGAAGCGGAGTTGGGCGCCGGGGTGGGGTCGTTCGCGTCGGACGATGACCCGCATCCCGGCCGGGTACCCCGTGAGGAGACCCTTAGCCGCGAGGAGGTCGGTGAGCTCGACGACGGCCGCGCCGTCCCGGACGTCGCCGTCGGCGTCGAGGGCGACCTGCCAGGCGGTCTCGGGGATCAGCGCGTACAGCTGGGGCGTGCTGGTGGGCAGGGTGTACCCGATGGAGTACGACAGGCCGCGCCGGTCCAGGAAGGTCAGGAACTCCCGGGTGCCACCGGCGCCGTCGGTGCGGATCAAGACTTTCTTGCCGGGCCGGGAGGGGTTGATCCCGGGCACCGCCGCCAGCGCCGTCTTGGTCACGGCGATGTGGTCAGCGGCCGTGTTCGACCCAGCGTTCCCCGCTCGCAGCAGCATGCCGAGCGGTTCGCCGGTGCCCGTCTTGCCGTGGTCGAGGAAGGCGCACAGCGGGTGGAAGCCGTAGCCATGTTTGAACGTGGCGGCGGCGTTCTCCTTCTCGGAGTGGGCCGTGATCAGCGTCGCGTCAAGGTCGATGACCAGCGGATCGGTTGCTGAGGCTGCGTGGTTCGGGGCATGGGTTCCGGCCCGATGCCACACGTGGGCGCGGGCCGCGGTTCGGGCCGCGTCCACGGCCTTCTCCACGGCGGCCACGTCGCCGGCCAGGGCCGCGATCGTGCGCGAGATCGTGGCATCAGAGGCCACCAGGCCATACAGGCCCGGCTCGGAGCGGATGAGCGCCACATCACGGCAGGCGTCCCCACCCAGGACCAGCGAGATCGCCAGATCGAGCAGCACCTGGCCGGGTCATGCCGGGCCAGCGACTTACGCCACGGCGTCAGCGCCGCACTCAACGCCCCGACCAGCCCGGAGGTGGTCGCGGTCCGGGTCAGCAGCACACCCCCCGCGTGCGCGACCGCGGGCACTGCCGCGGTGTCGACTCGGACAAGGGGATAGGGACCGCTACGCTTACTCACCTGGGAAGTGCCCTTCGAACCACGCGGATATCGGCCTAGACAATCGACATCCTCGCAGCTCAAGGGCACTTTTCACGTCACGGCACGCTCACCGCCGTGAAATCTCCGGGCTAGTGGGAGGGCGCTTCGGCCGGCGCGGGCGAAGCGATCGGGGTCGGGGCAGCCAAGGGCTGCGCGATGTTGGCCAGGATGACGATCGCGACGCGGCGATTGCGGGACCGGCCGAACTCAGTCGCATTGCTGTCGATCGGCTTCTGTTCGCCGTAGGCCGCCAGCGACAGTCGGCCCTGATCGAGGCCGTCGGCGATCAACCGCTGCAGAACGCTCGCGGCGCGCGCCTGGGACAGCTCCCAGTTGGAAGGGAACTGCGCGGTCTTGATGGGCACGTTGTCGGTGTGCCCCTCGACGGCGATCTTGTTGGGCAGGGCCTTGACGGTAGGCGCGATGAGGTCCAACACCTGTACGCCGTCGCTGCGCAGGGTCGCTTGTCCGGTGTCGAACAGCACCTTGTCCGTGATGATGTTGACGACGAGGCCACGCTCGTCGATGGACATCTGCACGGCCTCCTTGAGGCCCTTGCGGGCGAGCTCCTTGTCGAGCTGCTGCTTGAGGCCCTCCAGCCGCTGCTTCTCCGCGGCCTGCGCCTGCTGGCGGGCCTGCTCCGCGGCGATCATCTGGGAGGCCTTGCCGGGGTCCACGGCCATGCCGTCGGTGGCCGGCGGCTTGTTGTTCTGCATGATCCCGTCGGAGCCCATCTCGGAGCCGCCCTGCCCGTTGAGGACGACCTGCCCGTTGCCCCCGAACGCCTGGTTGGCACCCTGGGCGAACTCGATGAACTTCTGCTGGTCCACCTTGCTGATCGCGAACATGACGATGAACAGCGCCAGGAGCAGCGTGAGCATGTCGGCGTAGCTGATCATCCACCGTTCGTGGTTGGCGTGCGCCTCCGCCTCGGGCGCCTTTTTCTTCTTCGCCATGTCAGGCCGCCTTCGCGTCCTTGCCCTTGCCGGAGCCGGCCGGCAGGGAGCTGCGCAGCTTCTGCTCGACGACCCGCGGCGAGGTGCCGGCGGCGACCGCGAGGACACCCTCGACGATCATCTCCATGTTCTTCACCTCGAGCTGGGACAGGCGCTTGAGCTTGGCGGACAGCGGCAGCCACCAGCCGTTGGCCACGAACACACCCCACATGGTCGCCACGAACGCGGAGGCGATCATCTCGCCGAGCGCCGCGACGTCGTCGAGGTTGCCGAGGGCGTGAATCAGGCCGAGGACGGCGCCGACGACGCCGATCGTGGGGGCGTAGCCACCCATGGACTCCCAGAACGCCACTGCGATCTTGTCCTGGTCCTTCTTGGAGTCGATGCGCATCTGCAGCAGCTCTTCGATCTCGGCCGCGTCCGTGCCGTCGACGGTCATCTGGATCCCCTCCTTGAGCAGGGGGTCCTCGATCTCCTTCGCCATGTCTTCGAGCGCGAGCAGGCCCTCGCGACGGGCGCGGTCGGCCATCTTGACGATGACCTCGACCAGCTGGCTGCCGTCGGGCGCCTTCGCGGTGAACGCCCGCTGCAGACTCTTGAGCGCGGTGCCGTATTCGGACATCAGCAGGCCACCCGCGGAGGCGCCGAAGCCACCGACGAAGATCAGCACCAGCGGCGCCGGCAGGAGCAGGTGACTGATGGCGACACCGTCGAGGATGGCCGAGAGGAAGACGGCCACCGTCACCAGGCCGACACCGACAATCGTTCCGAGATCCACGTCAGCGCTCCGTCGTCGAGACCGAGTGCAGCCGGACCGGGGGCACCGTGTCCACCTGCGGCGAGGCCGACGCCATCAGGACGGCGGCGCGGAAGTTGCAGACCTCGGCGACGATCTGGTCGACGCTCTCCGCCACGACGTATTTCGTCCCGCTGACCAGGGTCACGACGGTGTCCGGCGTCGCCTCAACCCGCTCGATGAGATCGGGGTTGAGCGCGAACGTCGTACCGTTCCGCCGCGTCACAGTGATCATGGGTATCCATCCGTGGAGTCGTGCTGAGGTCGGCCGCCTGGCGGCCTGCACAGTCCTATCGACAGCCGACCTGGTGAACTGAGTTGCGACACAAGGCGACGCGCCCACCTTTACCGGTGGACGCGTCGCCCTGAGCTGCGAAGATGTGGCGCGCTGGCGTTATCAGCGCTTCATCTGGATGAGGTCGGAGAGCACCTCGTCGGAGGTGCTGACGACCTTGGAGTTCGCCTGGAAACCGCGCTGGGCGACGATCAGGTTGGTGAACTCCTGGGCCAGGTCGACGTTGCTCATCTCGAGCGTTCCGGACTCGATCGTGCCGCGACCACTGTTCGCCGCGCGGCCGGTCTCCGGTACGCCCGAGTTCGTCGTCTGCCGGTACATCGAGCCACCGACCTTCTCCAGGCCGGGCGGGTTATTGAACGTGGTCAGCGCCACCTGGCCGAAGATGCGCTTCGTGCCGTCAGAGAACGACCCGACGAGCTTGCCATCAGGATTGATCTGGAAGGACTCCATCGAGATTGGCTTACCGCCGTTCTCCATATACGTCTTCCACGCCGCCGCCGCATCCTGCAACTCCTGCGGCATCGTCCCGATGTTGGGGTCGTCCGCGAGCGCCGCGAGGGCGCTGGGGAGCATGATTCGCTGCGCCACGGGCAGGTCCTTGTCCGAGGTGCTGGCGGGATCCAGGGGCGCGCCCTCCTTGAGTGCGGACGCGTTGTCTTTGAGCGCGGTCGAGATCTCGTCCTTCGTCATACCGGATGTCACTGCGTTACCTGCCAAGAACTCGTAACCGAGGACATACGAGCCATTGCTGGTCACGAGGTTGCCGTCGGTGTCGAAGTTGAACGCGCCGTTACGCGTCCAAAAGTTCGCCCCTGCCTTCTCGACAATGAAGAAGCCATCACCTTGGATGGCTAGGTCCGTGGTCTGGTTCGTGACCTGCAGACCACCCTGGCTGAAGATGTTGGTGATCGCACCGAGGCGGGCGCCGAGGCCGACCTGGGCGGGGTTGATGCCGCCGACGCCGGGACCCCCGCCCGCTGCGGGTACGGGCGCGGACGCGCCGCGGATGATCTGGGACAGGTTGTCCTCGAACACGGCGCGGCCGGTCTTGAACCCGAACGTGTTGACGTTGGCGATGTTGTTACCCGTCACGTCCAGCATGGTCTGGTGGACGCGGAGACCGGAGACGGCCGAGTACATCGAACGAAGCATGGGGTGTGGTGTCCTTCGTCTGAGGCGAGCCCTCTTCAGGCCCTGCTGCCAGCGGGTGATGCGGTGAAACGTGCTGCCGAGGCGTGGGGGGCCGCTCAGGCGGTGGGCGAGCCCGTGGTCGGACTCGTGGTCGACGGCGTGCCGCTGGGCGCGGTGGCCGCCTTGACCTGGGTGACGTCCTGGTAGGGGACGCTCTTGCCACCTACGGACAGAATCGGCCCGGTCCCGTCGAACTTGACGGAATCGACGATCCCGGTGGCCTTGTCGTCGGGCTTGGCGGCATCGGGAACGTACTCCACGGTGCGGCCCACGAGCCCGACCGCAGACGAGATCCGTTGCTCGGCAAGCATGGACGTGTACGTCTTCTGGATGTTCTCGTTCGACGTCACCATCTGGTTGATCCGCTCGACCATCGACAGGGTCGCGGTCTGCTGCATGATCTGGCTGGAGTCGGCCGGCTTGCTGGGGTCCTGGAACTTCAGCTGGGTGACGAGCAGCTTGAGGAAGGTCTCGCCGTCGAACTCGGTCTGCGACTTGCCCTTCGTGTTGCGGCCGGTCAAGCTCTCCATGCCCTCGGCGGGCTTGGTGACCACGACCGGTCGGCCGAACTTGTCCAGGACGGGGTTTCCGTCCTTGTCCTTGAGGTACTCGGTCGTCGGCGGCTTGTACGTCTTGCCGTCGATCGTCACGCCCTTGTACGTCGGGTCCCAGGTCGACCCCGAGACGTCGCCGCTGATGGTCATGAAGTTCCCTTCGGTTGAACGCCGTGCCGCAGACGGAAACCGCGTGCGGCTACAAGCTCAGACATGTACGTCGAGTGGGCCGTCGCCACGGTTCTCCCGGGTCGCGCGGCGCACCTGCTCGTGGTGATCGTGCTCGTCGGCGGGCCCTTGATCGGCAAGGGTGCGCGCACCCGGGCCGCCCCGGCCCGCCTGTTGTCCCTGGGCTTGGCCCTGACCTTGCCCCTGGCCGGCCTGAGCTGCGGCTTGGCGGCCCTGCGCGTCCTGCCAAGGGTTGCCGCGCGACCCGTCGCCGACATCGACGGACGAGCGGCCGAAGCCCGAGTCCGCGAGCTGCTGACGGAGCTGGTCCATGTGCTGGCGCAGCAGGTCGCGCGTCGCTGCGTCACCGGAGGCCAGCTGCAGCGAGACCTCCCCGCCGGAGATGGCGAGTTGGACGCGCACCCGACCCAGGCTCGCCGGGTCGAGTTGCAATTCCACGCTGTACGAGCCGTCGCGGCGGTGCAGAGCCGGGGTGACCGCCGACAGGATCTGGCTGTGGACCGCCGGCGGCGGGGCCGCCGCCGGCGTGCTGGGAGCCGCGGGCGTGACCGCGGGGGCATGTGCGGGCGGGGCGGGCACCGGCGCGGGCGGTGGCGCCGCCGGCTCGGCGGGACGCGCTGCCGAGGCCGGTGGGGCCGACGGTGCAGCCGCCTTGTCCGGCGCGGCGCTGACCGGCTCCGGTGCAGTCGCCGCGGGAGCCGCGGCCGAGGGGGTCTCCGTCAGGCGGGTTTCGGTCAGGGGCTTCTCCGCGAGGGCGGAGTCCACGACCGCGCGAGCCACGGCGTGCTGCGCCGCTGCGGCTTCCGGCGGCGCGAACGGCGCCGCGGGGTCGCTGAGCGCGAGGCTCGGCGCTCCTGAGTCCGTGCCGGTCCCGGCCGTCGGACCGCCCGCCAGGCCCGTCGCCAACGCGCCGTCGATCGACGAACCACCCGCCGCGCCCACCGCCGAGGACGACCCTACGTCCGGCGTGCCCGCTCCGGCAGGAGCTGTCGCCACGGGCGCCGGGAACGCGGCGCCGCTAGCGGCGCCGATCGAGTCGGGCGCGACCAGGGGCGCGGGCGCCGATAACGGCGACGCGACAGTCTGGGCCGCGGCGCCATCGGCCGCGGTGGCGGTGCCGGTGCTGCCGCCGGAGGGCTCGGCGTACGGCCGACCCCCCAGCATCGCCGCACCGCCGAAGGCCGAGGACCGCATCTCCTGCGCCACCGGACCGGCGTCCGGGGCCGCCGGGTCGACCGGGGCCGTCTTGGCGGCGAGCTCCGCGGCGGCCCGGAACAACGGGTCCGCAAGCGGGCCGACCTCGCCGGCCGAGCCGACGATGGCCGCCTCGGTCACAGCCGTCACCAGGTCGGTGGGCCGCGGGACCGGCGGGGCGACGGCGGGAACGACGGTTGGCGTGACGGCCGCAGTGGGGATCGGACCGCGCGCTGCGGCTGTCTCGGCGTCGATGATCGCCTGGCCGACCGCCGACTGCTGGAGTTGCGTCGTGACGGCCATCTCGGCGGATGCGACGGCGGCGGCCTCGGCCTGGGCCGCGTTGGCCGCGGCCACGAGGGAGGAGGCGGACGGGGCCGGCAGCACCGCGGACGACGGAGCCGACGCCGCCACCCCTGTCACCCCGTCGAGCGCCGGATCGGCTGGCGCCGTCGAGGAATCGGGTGCCGTGGTCGCAGAAACCATCGCGGCCTGAGCCGCGACGGCCGCTTGCGCGGAAGCGGTCGCGGGCTGCTCGTCGGCCGATGCACCGCCGACGCGCGCTTCCTGCTCCTGCTCGATCGACGAGTTCGCGGACGACACCCGGTGGTCGCGTGCCGCAGCCTGATCCTCCGCCGCGCGTGCTCGCGGCGCGTCCGGACGGTGGGTCGACCGCTGCTCGGCGTGCCGGGCGCGGGCTGCCGTCTGTCGGGCCGACGGGTCCGGCTCGGGGCGCTCGTCGGAGCGCAGCTTGGTCCGCAGCGCCGCCGCGAAGCCGTCGTCGGTGGGCTGGTTGGCGCCCCCCGCAGAGCCTGAGGCGCCTGCCGCCACGGGAGTCGTCGGGTCCTGCACGATGCGGATCGTCATGCGGTGACTCCTGGGTCGGCGGTGATGCGGCGGACGTAGTCACGGGTCTCGGCGTACGGCGGGATGCCCCCGTACCGCTGCACCGCGCCCGGCCCGGCGTTGTACGCCGCGAGCGCGAGCGAGGTCGACCCGAAGGTCTTGAGTCCGTCGCGGAGCAGCCGGGCGGCGCCGTCGACGGCCTGGGCCGGGTCTCGGGGATTGACTCCGAGCCCGCTCGCCGTCGCGGGCATGATCTGCATGAGTCCGATGGCGCCCGCGGAGCTGACCGCGCTCGGGTTGAACGCGCTCTCCTGCTTGGCCACCGCCGCGAGCAGGGTCGCCGGCACGCCGTACTTGGCCTCGGCCTGCCGGAACAACGCGGCGTACTGCGTCGGCGCCTGGGCGAGCGCGGAACCCGCGGGAACCCCCGAGGCCCCCGCCGGGCCAGAGGCGCCCGTCAGGCGCACCGCGGCGTCGCCGTCCGACACGATCCGACGGATCGCGACGGGCGTCGCGTAGACGCTCTGGACCTTGACGTTCTCCCCCGGCTGGGGCGCCGCGATCATCTTGCCGTCGCCGGCGTAGATCGCGATGTGGTCCACGGGGCTGCCGAAGGCGAGGAGGTCGCCGGGCTTCGCCTGGGCCAGCGAGGCGACCGGCGTGCCCATCCGGGCCTGGTCGGCGGCCACCCGCGGCATCGTGATGCCCAGGTCGCCGTACGCCTTCTGCACCAGCCCCGAGCAGTCGAGTCCGGCGGCGGTGGTGCCGCCCCAGACGTACGGGACGCCGAGGTATTTTGACGCGGCCTGCACGACCGCCTGCCCGCTCGCGCCCGGTGCGGTCGCCAGCGCGCCAGCCACCGCGGCCTTGGGAGACATGCGGGTGGTGCCCGAGGTGAAGGTGCCGCCCAGGCCGTTGCCGGCGGTGGTGTTGTACGGCGAGACGTCGACGCCCGACCAGGGCTTCTTGGTGTTGTCGTAGCTGCGGACACCGACGAGGTCCTGCAGCTTGTAGTTCCAGGCCGTGCGGCCGTTGAGCGAGCCGTCGGCACGGTACCTGCCGGGCTGCGTCGGCCCAGCGCCGCCCGAGAAACGGGACTGCAGCTCGGCGATGCGCGCCTGGCACGCGGCGATACCGGTCATGTCGACGGTCATCGGGCTCCCTTCGGACGGACGCCTGCCCTACTCTCTTCGGCAGTGCGCTGGTCGGCCGCGAGCATTTCGGCGAAAGCCGCGTCCCGCACTTTGTCGACCAACCGCTCCAGCCCCTGGCTCTTGATGCGCGCCCGCGCCACCTTGCCCCGGGCGAGCCCGGCCTCCTCCTCCGCGGTGTCGACGCCGCGCTCGGCGCCGCGGACCATGCCCGCCACGGAGTTCATGTGCGCCAGGTGGGCGCGAAAGCCGGTGACGTCGCAGGTTTCCGGCGGGGTCGCCTCGCGCTCGTACGTCGCCTTGCTGTGCTCCAGGCGCGCGTACGCCGTCCGCGTGGCGGCGTTGGCCTGGGCGAGCTCGCCCTTGGCCAGGTCCTCTTCGATCTTGCGGATGCGCAGCAACGTGTCGAGCTGCTTCTCCCGCGAGGTCTTCGCCATCAGCCGCTCACCCTCAGCCGGCCGCAGCCAGCTCGTGGAGCCAGGACCAGGTCTGCTCCGCGGGCGTCAGGTCCTCCAGGTCCTGCCGCAGGAACGCGTCGATGTCCCCCGCCTGCCGCAGCGCGCGGTCGACGGTGGGGTTGCTACCCGCGACGTACGCACCGATCTCGATCAGGTCCTTGGCGTCGCGCTTGGCCGCGAGCAGCTGACGAATCGTGATCGAGTCCGCCCGTTGCTCCCTGGTCGTGATCGCCTTCTCGGCCCGGGAAATCGACTCCAGCACATCGACGGCCGGGAAGTGCCCGGACGTCGCGAGCCGCCGGGACAGCACGATGTGGCCGTCGAGGATGGAGCGTACGTTGTCCGCGATCGGGTCGTTGAGGTCGTCCCCGTCCACCAGGACGGTGTAGAGGCCGGTGATGCTGCCCCGCGCCGCCGTACCCGCTCGCTCCAGCAAGCGCGGCATCAGGCCGAACACGCTCGGCGGATAGCCGCGGGTCGCCGGCGGTTCGCCGGAGGCCAGGCCGACCTCGCGCTGGGCCATCGCGACGCGCGTGACGGAGTCCATGCACAGGACCACGTCCTCGCCCTGGTCCCGGAACCACTCGGCGATGCGGGTCGCCGTGAACGCCGCCCGGAGCCGCACCAGGGCGGGCTCGTCCGAGGTCGCGACGACGACGACGGCGCGCCGCAGACCCTCGGGGCCCAGGTCTCCCTCGACGAACTCGCGCACCTCGCGGCCGCGCTCCCCCACCAGCGCCAGCACGCAGACCGGCGCCGTGGTGCCCTTGACGATCATCGACAGGAGGCTGGACTTGCCGACGCCGGAGCCGGCGAAGATGCCCAGCCGCTGGCCGCGGCCGCACGGGATCAGCGAATCGATGGCCCGGACGCCCAGCGGCATCGGCGTGTCGATGCGGTCGCGCTCCATCGCGGCCGGCGGGAGGCCGGTCGAGCTCACGAGTTGGACGCCGGACAGCCCGCCGCGGCCGTCCATCGGCTCGCCGAGCGCGTTGACGACACGGCCGAGCAGACCGCGCCCCACCGGCACCCGCAGCGGGCCGCCGGTCGACTGCACGGGGCAGCCCGCGCGTACGCCGCGCAAGTCGGAAATCGGCATACAGGTAGCTCGACCGTCACCCAGGGCCACAACCTCGGCCATGATGGGTCCCTCGTCGCCGATGATGCGCACGGCCTCGCCCACGCCCAGCTCCAGGCCGGCGATCTCGATGGACAGGCCCACCGCGCTCACCACGCGGCCGCTCATCGTCGGCCTCGCGGCGTCGCGCAGCTGCTCCAGCAGGGCCCTCACGGGCGAATCACCTTGCGAACGCGCTCGAAGGCCGGCCCGTACTGGGCGTCGATCTCCAGGTTCTCCGCGGTGACCACGGCACCGCACGGCTCCACGCTCGGGTCGGGCACGATCCGCACCGCCCCCCACTCCGGCACCGTCGCCGCGAAGTCGGCGATCTCCTGGGCGTCGACGGGGTTGAGCCGCACCGTCACGTCGGCGCCGACGGGCGCCTGTGCCATGGCCCGGACCAGGGCGTCCTTCGCCCCGTGGCCGTCGATCTCCAGGTGGTGACCCACGAGATCCTCGGCCAGTTCGACGGTCATCGTGGCGATGACGTCATACAGCTCCTCCAGCGTGGGCGTGTGCACTGTGAGCGCCTGGCGCACCGCGGTCCGCGCCTGCTCCAGAAGGTCCTCCAGGTAGCCCTTGCGCCGGGCCCGGTCGATCTCGTCCCGTTCGGCCAGCTCGCGGCGCTGCTCCTCCAGCAGGGCCAGGCCCTCCTGGCGGCCCGCGGCGTACCCCGCGGAGTGCCCCGCGCGAAACCCCCGCGCCCGGGCCTCCATGGCCGCCTGCTCGACGACCGCCTCCAGGTGCGGGTCCACGAGGCGCGGGTCCGCCACGCCGGGCGCGACGTACGCGCTGGTCTCCAGGTTCGCCGACATGCGCGCAGGGCGCACCGGCGAGGAATGCTCGCCGCCGCGCAGCACGTACCCGCGCGTCGACCGGCCCGAGTTAGGCAACGAACTCGTCGCTTCCGCTGCGGCTCACGACGATCTCGCCGGCCTCCTCCAGCATCCGGATGTGCCGGATGACGACGGCCTGCGCCTCTTCGACCTGCTTGAGACGCACCGGGCCGAGGATCGAGATCTCGTCGGCCAGGGACAGCGCGGCGCGCTCGGACATGTTGCGGGTGATCTTCTCGCGGACGTCCTCGCGCACGCCCTTGAGGGCCACGGCCAGGTCCTTGGAGTCGACCTTGCGCAGCACCACCTGGATGGCGCGGTCGTCGAGCCCGACGATGTCCTCGAACATGAACATGTGGGCCCGAACCTCTTCGGCCAGCTCCAGGTCCCGCTTCTCCAGGCCCTCGAGGATGAGCCGCTCCGTCGTACGGTCGCTCTGGTTGATGACGTCGACCAGCGCGGTCAGGCCGCCGACGTTGCTGTAGTCGCTGGCCTGCACCAGCGTGGAGAGCCGGCGCTCCAGGTGAGCCTCGACCTGCTTGACGATCTCGGGGCTGGTCCGATCCATGATGGCGAGCCGGTGCGCGACCTCGGCCTGGATCTCGGGGGCCAGCCCGGACAGGATGATCGCCGCGGCGTCCGGCTGCATGTGCGCGAGCACCAGAGCGATGGTCTGCGGGTGCTCGTCCTGCAGGTACGACAGGATCAGCTTCGCGTCGACCCGGCGCAGGAACTCGAACGGCATCTCGACCAGGCTGGCCGTGAGCCGCTGCATCACCTCGTGGGCCTTGTCCTGGCCCATCGTGGCGACCAGGACCTCCTCGGCGAAGTTGACGCCGCCCTGCACGTAGTACTGCCGGGCCTGGGCCAGCTGGCGGAACTCCTCCAGCACCTCGTCGAGGGTGTCGACGTCGACCGAGTCGAGCCGCGCGATCTCCGCGGAGAGCGCCTCCACCTCGGCCGGGCGCAGCGTCTTCATGATCTGCGCCGAGTGCTCGGTACCGAGCTGGACGAGGAGCATGGCGGCCTTGCGCAGGCCGGTCATCTGGGCAACCGCGCTCATGGGTCAGCTCCGATCTGAGATCCAGCCGCGCAGCAGGCGCGCGACCTCGTCCGGGTCCTCCTCCACGAGACTGCCGATCTCCTCGCGGGCCAGGACGCGGGCCTGGCTCTGCGGGTCGACGGGAGTCGCCTCGATCACGGGGAGGGGTTCGTTGTCGAGCATGTACTCGACCGGGGGTTCGATGGCCGGCAGGGCGTGCTGCTCCTCGGCCGAGGGGAGTTCGCCGAGGTCGACGACCTCGGTGCGCTTGCGGCTGCGGCGGAACCCGATGAGCAGGGCGAGCAGCAGCAACAACACCAGGCCGGCGTTCTTGGCGAGGTCGATGAGCTGGGCCTGGCGGGCCGCAGCGGCGTCGGCGTCGGACTTGGCCTTGGCGGCCTCGGCGGCCTTGGTGTCGAACGGCAGCTTGGAGACGACGATGGTGTCGCGCGCCGGGTCGAGCCCGACGGCGGCGCCGATGAGCTTGCTCAGCTCGGCCTGGCTGTAGGTGCCCGCCTTCGTCGCGTCGACCGCCACAGCCACGCTGATCTTCTTCACGGCGCCCTTGGACAGGTCCTTGGTCGTGGTCTGCACGCCGTACGGGTTCTGCTTGGTGAAGTCGTCCTTGGCGTAGTCGTTCTTGCTGTTGCCCTGGTCGAGCCCGGGGACGGTGATGTTGTCCGGCCCGAGGACGCCGCCGACCACCTGACCGGTGGAGCCGGTCATCTTCTCGGTGCTGTGCTGCTCGACGACGGGTACGGCGCCGGCGGGCACCGGGATGTACTCCTGGCGCGTCACCTTCGTGTTGTCGAAGTCCAGGTCGGTCTGCACCGACGAGGTCGAGTTACCGGGGCCGACGATCGTGTCGAGGAAGCGCTGCACCTGGCTCGTCTTCTGCGCCGAGATGGCCCGGACCTGTTCGGTCTTGGCGTCGGCGGTGCCGCCCACGCCGCCGCCCTCGTCGGTGTAGCGCACGCCCTTGGCGTCGGTGACGGTCACGGCGCCCGAATCGAGCTTGGGGATCGCGGAGGCCACCAGGTGGGTGATCGCGTCGACCTGGCCGGACGCCAGCTTGGCGCCCTCCTGCATGGTCACCTGGACGGAGGCGGTGGGCTTGGTCTGCTCGTCCTGGTACGGCGAGTTCTCGCCGAGGGCCAGGATCACGTTGGCGTCGCGGACGCGGTCGATCTTGCGGATCGTCTTGGCGAGTTCGCCCTCAAACGCCCGCTTGGCCGTGAGCTTCTGCTGGTAGTCGCTGCTCGTCAGGCTGTTCTTTTCGAGGAGGGCGTAGCCGCCGGCGTCGGGGCTGTTCTGCACGACGTTCGCGGCGGCGATGTCGAGGCGCGCCTGGTCGAGCTTCTCCGCCGGCACGAGCACGGTCTTGCTGCTGTCGGTGAGCTCGTACTGCACCCCGGACTCGCGCAGCTTCGTGGTGACGGCCGCGGCGTCCGCCGGGGACAGGTTGGTGAAGAGCGGCGTCATCGTCGGCCGCCCCGCCCACAGGGCAAACACGAGCGCACCGACCAGCGCCACCACGACCGCGATGATCGTGACGGCGCGCTGGCCGGTGGTGAAGCCGTTGAACGCGCCGCGCGCGCGCCCGAGGACGGCTTGGATCTTGACGTTCTTCACAGCGGCATTCTCATGATCTCGTTGAAGGCTTCGACGGCCTTGTTACGGACCTGGACGACGAGCTGGGTGGCGGCCGTGGCCTCGTTGGCCGCGATCGTGTAGTCGTGGATGTCGCTGAGGTCGCCGGTGACGGCCTTGACGGCGAGCGTGTCGCTGGTCTTGTGCAGCGCGTCGAGCTCGCCGATCTTCGTGGCGAGGATCGAGCCGAACTCGCCGCGGCTCGGCGAGCCGACCGACGACGGCATCGTGAGCTTGTCCGCCCCGGTGAGGTCGCGAACGGGCTGCACGCCGAAGGCGGGAATCGTGTTGATGCCCGGAATGGTGAAGGTCACTTGCCGATTCCAATCGCCGCTTCGTACATGGACTTGCTGCGGTCGACCACCGCGAGGTTGGCCTGGTACGCGCGCTGCGCGATCATCAGGTGCGCCATCTGGTCCGACAGGTTGATGTCGGGGATGCGGACGTTGCCGTCCGCATCGGCCAGCGGGTTCGTCGGGTCCGACACGACGCGGCCGTTGGGGTCGCCCCACAGGTTCCCGGCGACGTAGGAGCCGCCGTTGTTCCCGTACTGGTTCGCCCGCGCGAGGATGTAGCGGGCCTGGAAGGCCTTCTCGTCGGTCCGGCTGACGTTGTTCATGTTCGCGATGTTGTCCGAGACCGCGTCGAGCCACTTACGGTCGACGACCAGGCCCGAGTACGCGATGTTCATCGCCCCGAAGATGCTCATGTCTTTCCTCCCCTACCGCGCGTGCGTCCGGCGTTCCGTGCTGTCCGTGATGTCCGGGTCGCCCGATCAGGCCTGGCCGGTGATCGCGACGCGCAGGCGCTGGAACTTCATCGTCATCGCGGCCGTAGCGAGCTGCGTGGTGAGCAGGGTCTGCGCGCTCGCCAGCGACTCCTCGTCGAGGTTGACATTGCTGCCGTTGGTCCGCGTGGGCTCGAGAGAGTGGGCCCGGCTGAACGGGGCCGAACTCGGGTCGCCGTTCGCGTAGGCGCGCTTCAGGCTCGTCTCGAAGTCGACCTTTCCGGCCATGAACCCCGGGGTCTCGATGTTCGAGATGTTGTCCGCGATCGTGCGCTGCCGCAGCGACAGCCCGGTCAGGGCGTGGTGCAGCGCCGACATCGTGGTGTCACCGATGAGGCTGGTCATGTGGGGTCCCCCCGGACGTGATGGGCGAAGTGCGGGGTCCGGGTGGGGACGGGCCCTGGAGCGAGGGTCGTGCGGCGGCAGTCCCTCCGCGCCGTCAAGGCGCTGGCATCGGTGCCTGGTGCGGGACTGCTTCGTGCGGGTTCGCCATCCGTGGCCACCCTTCTCTTCGGCCAGGCCGCGCGGCCCCTGAGCCGATCCGGGCGGTCGACCGAACCCGCTTGCGTCTCAACGGAAACGGGGGCTGACCGGCACAGATATCGGCCCGCTCGAGCGGTCGAGCGGCGGCTCCCGGTCGGGGAGCCGCCGCTCTCGGCGTACGGCGTGTATCGTGGGCCCTTGCGTTTTGCGCGCGGGGTTGCCCGCGACAGGACGCGACCGGCGGGTCAGGCCCGCAGCTTGTAGACGGTGGCGCGCCCGATCGTCTCGCGGATCCACTGATCGTCGACGTTCATCGTGGTCTCCGCGCCCCCGAGGAACAGGTAGCCGTCGGGCCGGATGATCTTCTTGACCTGCGCGAGGATCTGCTTCTTCGTCTCGACGTCGAAGTAGATCAGCACGTTGCGCAGGAACACCACGTCCATCTGCGGCATCGGCGGGAACGGCTCCGACAGGTTCATGAACTTCGTCTCGACCATGTTCCGCAGGCGGGAGTCGATCTGATAGTTCATGCCGTGCCGGGCGAAGTACCGGACCAGCAGCTGCGCCGGCAGACCCCGGTTGACCTCGAACTGGTTGTAGATGCCCTCCTTGGTGCGGGTGAGCATCTGCGTGTCGATGTCGGTGGCGAGCAGGCGAATCCGCCAGCTCGGGTCCGCGCCGATGAGCTCCTGGATCGACATCGCGATCGTGTAGGGCTCCTGGCCGGAGCTGCACGCCGCGCACCAGATGTTGAGCGACCGCTCCCGGCCGCGCTGCACCAGCAGGTCGGGCAGGATCTGGTCGGACAGCGCCCGGAACGGGTGGATGTCCCGGAAGAAGCTGGTCTCATTCGTGGTCATCGCCTCGACGACCTGGTCCCGCAGCGGCCCGTTCGGGGCCTGCCGCAGCTTGCTGACCAGCTCACCGATGGACGCGTCGCCGCGCTCGCGGGCCAGCGTCTGCAGCCGCGACTCGATCAGGTATTCCTTGCTGCGGTCGAGCACGATGGCCGAGCGCGCCCGGACCACCTGGCTGACGAAGTCGATATCCGGACCGGAGATGGTCATAGCGTCCTCCTCGGTGCCGAGCCGCCGCGGCCCGCGTTGACGCGTTGGGTGATGGTGTCGGCGAGTTTGCCGAGCGGCAGGACCTCGCAGGGCAGTCCGGCCTGTACGGCGGCGCCCGGCATGCCCCAGACGACCGAGGTCGCCTCGTCCTGCACGAGCAGCGTGCCGCCGCCGCGGATGATGTGCTCGGCGCCGCGGTGGCCGTCGCTGCCCATCCCGGTCATGATCACCGAGAGGATGTGCGACCCGTACATCTCGCAGATCGAGCGGAACATCGGGTCCACCGCGGGGCGGCAGTAGTTCTCCTGGGGGCCCTGATCGAGGACCACCACGGGACCGTTGGCCGCCTGCTTGAACCGCATGTGCCAATCGCCGGGGGCGATGTAGACGTGGCCGGGCTTGAGCGGGTCGCCGGCGGCGGCCTCTTTGACCTCGACCTTGGACTTGGCGTTGAGCCGCTGCGCGAACAGCTGGGTGAACACCGGCGGCATGTGCTGGGTGACGACGACCGGCACCGGGAAGTTCGCGGGCAGGGCGGTGACGACCGTGGTCAGCGCGTCGGGACCGCCGGTCGAGACGCCGATGGCGACGACGTCGACCCGGTTGCCCGGGGCCGCGGCCTTGAGCGGACCGCTGGCCCCTGGAGCCGGCGGCGCGGCGAGCGACCCGGCCGCACCCGGCGCACCGGGGCGGCCGCCGGCGCCCGGCGGGGGCGCCCCGAAGGCGGGCCGCGCGGCCCGTCCGGCGGGGACGATCGGCGCGCGCCCGGTGAGCGACTTGATCTTGGGGATCAGTTGGCTGCGGACGGCCTCCATCGACTCGGACAGCGAGCCGACGTTGGCGGGCTTGCAGACGTAGTCGGAGGCGCCCCGCTCGAGCGCGTCCAGCGTGGCGCCGGCGCCCCGCTCGGTCAGCGTCGAGAACATGATGATGGGCAGCTTCTTGTACGTCTTGCGGACCTCGACGAGGGTCTGCAGGCCGTCCATGATCGGCATCTCGACGTCGAGCGTGAGCACGTCGGGCTTCAGCATCGGGATCTTATCGAGGGCGTTCTTGCCGTTGACGGCGGTGCCCACGACCTCGATCTCGGGGTCGGCCGCGAGGACGTCGGCGACGAGCCGGCGGATGACCACCGAGTCGTCACAGACCATCGCGCGAATCTTCTCGGCCATCAGAGCAGCCCCAGCATCGCGAGCTTGTCCTCGATGATCTCCGTGGTGAAGGGCTTGATGACGTACTCGTGCGCGCCCGCGGCGAGCGCGCGCACGATGTTGGCCTGCTCCGCCTCGGTGGTGACCATCATCAGCGTGATGTCCCGCCAGTCGCGGTTCTTGCGGACCTCGACGATGAACTCGAGCCCGTTCATGACCGGCATGTTCCAGTCAATGAGGCAGACGTCGGGCAGCGGGCCGCGCTGCACCGCCTCGAGCGCCTGCGCCCCGTCGCCCACGGCCTCCACCTCGAAACCGAGGCTGTCCATGGTCCGCGTCAGGATCGTGCGCATCGCGCGCGAGTCGTCGATCACCAGTGCACGCATTTCGTCCTCTAGGTGTTCTGGGCCCCGTGTCGGGCTCGGGCGGGTCCGCCTGGCAAGGGCGGAGGGGCACGGCGGGTATGGCGCCGCAGGCCGGCTCGGCGGTCGCGCTAGGCGGCGGCCGCCGCGCCATCCACGGCGACGGCCTTGTCCGTGTCGAGGACGAGCATGAGGTCGTGATCGAGCTTGCAGACCTTGACGACGAGGTCGCGGACGCGCGCCGGGACGGTCTCCGGGGGCGCCTCGAAGCGATCCAGGTCGGGTTCGAGGACGTCGCCGATCTCGTCCACGAGGAGGCTGGTGGCGCCCTCGCTGGTGCGGACGACGACGTTGGTGGCCTGCGTGCTGGCGTCCCGGTCGGGCAGGCCGATCCGGCGGCGCAGGTCCACGGTGATGACGATCTGGCCCCGCAGGTTGATGAGGCCACACACCTCCGGCGAGCTCAGCGGCACCTTGGTGAGGTCCTGCTGACGCAGGACTTCCTGAACGGTCTCCACCGGCACCCCGAAGAGGTGGCCGCCGAGGCGGAAGGTACAGAACTGGTTCGCCATGGGTGCTCTTCCATAGGAGGGACTCGGGACCGTGGACCGACCGGTGCCTCTCCCAGGATCGGCAGTTGGCGCGCGCTCCTGAGGCCCGGCTGGACCCGCCCACCGGGCGAGCCCGGCGGCACACTCAACACATCGGCGAACGCGCAACGTTCTCAAGGACTCTCGGCCCCACCCCGGAGTGGTCGGGATTCCTCAGTGGGGGTGCCCTTCCACGACCGTGGGCCGGCACCCCCGCGTTGGGGATGCCGGCCCACGCCGTACGTCGTTGCGCGTCGCGATCAGGCGGCCTCGGCGCCGACCGACGCGGCCTTCTCGGTGTCGAGCACCAGCATCAGGTCGTGGTCGAGCTTGCAGACCTTGACCACCATGTCGCGGACCTGAGCCGGCACCGTCTCCGGTGGCGCCTCGAACCGGTCGAGATCCGGCTCCAGCACGTCCCCGATCTCGTCGACCTGCAGGCTGGTAGCGCCCTCGCTGGTGCGGACCACCACGTTCGTGGCGGGCTGGTCCTTGTCGCGCGGCGGCAGGCCCATCTGGTGGCGCAGGTCCACCGTGATGACGATCTGGCCGCGCAGGTTGATGAGCCCGGACACGGCGCCCGGCGCGAGCGGAACCTTGGTCAGATCCTGCTGGCGCAGGACCTCCTGGACGGTCTCGACGGGAACGCCGAAGAGGTGGCCGCCCAGCCTGAAGGTGCAGTACTGATGGGTCACGAAGCTCACCGCAGCCCGGCGTACTCGTCGTCGTCCGTGAACTGCTGGCCGTAGTTCTCCAGCTCCGGCGGCAGCATGCCGAGCAGCGCGTGGTCGATGTTGAGCAGCTCGGTGACGTGCTCGTTGACGACCGCGGAGCCGAGGTTGCCGCCGGTGTCGAGGTGCGTGCGGATGGCCAGCTCGTCCTCGACGATGTCGAGCACCTGGCTGACCACGAAGCCGAACAGCTGCCCGCGGTGCTGGCAGACGACGACCTGCAGCGGCGCGTTCTCCTCCATCGCCTCGTAGCTCCCGTAGTCGTCCGCGAGCCGGAGCAGCGGGAGGATGACGCCGCGGTACTGGACCACCTGGTTCGCCCCACCGTCTCCACGCGAGACATCGGGAACTCCTCGAGGCGCTCGACGACCTTGAGCGGCAGCGCCGCCCGGCGGCCGTTGCCGAGCTTGACCACGAGCAGCGAGGTGGCGTCGGTGTTCGAGCGGCGCGCGGCCTCCTCGGCGGCCCGCTTGGCGGCCTCGCCCGAGTCGTTGATCATGCCGGCGCGGCCGGCCAGGCTGTTGGCGTCGAGGATCAGCGCGACGCGGCCGTCACCCATGAGGGTGGCGCCGGCGTAGAGGTTGATCCCGCGCAGCTGCTTGCCCAGCGGCTTGACGACGATCTCCTCGGTGTCCTCGATGTCGTCGACGACCAGCCCGAACTGCTTCTCGTCGGCCTTGAGGACCGCGATGAAGGTCGTCTCGTGCTCGACCTCGTCGGCGCCGATCTGCTTGCGCAGGTCGACGAGCGGGAGCAGCGCGCCGCGCAGCCGGTACACCGGGGTGCCCTGGATGTTCTCCAGGCGCTCGGCCGCCTGCTCCTTGTCGAGGCGCACCAGCTCCAGCAGGTTGACCTGCGGGATCGCGAACATGTTCTCGTCGCCGCGCACCAACAGGGCGGGGATGATCGCCAGGGTCAGCGGGATCTTGATGCGGACCGTGGTGCCTTCGCCGGTGACGCTGCTGACGTCGATGACGCCACCGATCTTCTCGATGTTCGTCTTGACGACGTCCATGCCGACGCCGCGGCCGGAGACGTTGGTGACGGCGGCGGCGGTGGAGAATCCGGCGCGGAAGATCAGGTGGAAGGCGTCGCGGTCGCTCATCCGGTCCGCTTCTTCGCGGGACAGGAGCTGCTTCTCGACGGCCTTGTCGCGGAGCTTGTCGGGGTCGATCCCGGCGCCGTCATCGATGATCTCGATGTTGACCTGGCCGCCCTCGTGGAAGGCGCGCATGAGCAGGCGGCCCTCGGCCGGCTTGCCCTTGGCGACGCGCACGTCCGGCGGCTCGATGCCGTGGTCGCAGGAGTTGCGGACCAGGTGGGTCAGCGGGTCCTTGATGGCCTCGAGGATCGTCTTGTCGAGTTCGGTCTCCTTGCCCTCCATCTCGACGCGGATCTGGCGGCCCATCTGGTTGGCCAGGTCGCGCACGACGCGGGGGATCTTGGACCAGACGTTGTCGATGGGCTGCATGCGCGTCTTCATGACGCCCTCCTGCAGCTCGCCGGCGACGAGGTTGAGTCGGTGCATGGACCGCATGAGCTCCTGGTCCTGGCGCGCGGCGGCGCGCTGGATCAGCTGGTTGCGGGTCAGGACCAGCTCGCCGACCAGGTTCATCAGCGTGTCGAGCAGGTCGACGTCGACGCGGATGCTGGAGTCGGCGACGCTGCGCCGCTCGCCCTCACCCTTGGCCTTCGCCGGCTGGGAGGCGGCCTGGCCCGCGGGCTGGGACGCGGCCTTCGCGGCGGTCGCCTGGGCGGCCGCGGCCGCGGTGGCGGCCTCGGCGGGGGCGGTCGGTACGGCGGGTGCGGGTGCGGCTGTCTCGGCGGGCGGCTCGGACGGGCCCTCCGCGACGGCGACCGGGGCCGCGGGTGCGGCGGCGCCGCCGGCGGCCTCGGCCGCGGCGTGGGCGACGGTGGCGGCGGCCTGCGCGGCCCCGCTCTCGGCGGCGGCCTGGGCCGCCTCGGCGGCGTGCTCCAGCTGCGCCGATTGCACGCTCTCGGCGGCGTCGACGATCTGGGCGACCTCGGCGGCCTGCGCGGCGACGTCGGCGGCCTGGGCCGCCTCGGCGGCGTGCTCCAGCTGCGCCGATTGCGCGCTCTCGGCGGCGTCGACGATCTGGGCGACCTCGGCGGCCTGCGCGGCGACGTCGGCGGCCTGCGCGGCCACCTCCGCGGCCTGCGCCGCCGGGGTGGCGGCCGCGTCACGGAACCGGCCCTCCAGGAGGTCCTGCAGGTGGGTGACGAGCTCGGTGTACGCCTCCGTACCCTCGTTCCCGTCGTTCTCGATGTGACCGAGCAGGGCGCGGACCGCGTCGACCATTTCGAGCATGGTCGTGGCGATCTCGTTGTTCAGGGCCATCTCGCCGTCGCGGAGCTTGCTCAGCAGGCTCTCTCCGGCGTGGGCCACGCTCTCCAGGGTGTGCAGGGCGAGGAAGCCACTGGTGCCCTTGATCGTGTGCAGGGTGCGGAAGATGCTCGACAGCAGTTCACGGGAGTTCGGGTCGCGCTCGAGGGCGAGCAGATCCTGGTCCAACTGGTCAAGGTTCTCGTGGGACTCGATCAGGAACTCCTGAACGATCTCCTCCATGCCTTCCATCGGCAAACTCCTCGTGAGACTAGCCCGGAGATTTCACGGCGGTGAGCGTGCCGTGACGTGAAAAGTGCCCTTGAGCTGCGAGGATGTCGATTGTCTAGGCCGATATCCGCGTGGTTCGAAGGGCACTTCCCAGGTGAGTAAGCGTAGCGGTCCCTATCCCCTTGTCCGAGTCGACACCGCGGCAGTGCCCGCGGTCGCGCACGCGGGGGTGTGCTGCTGACCCGGACCGCGACCACCTCCGGGCTGGTCGGGGCGTTGAGTGCGGCGCTGACGCCGTGGCGTAAGTCGCTGGCCCGGCATGACCCGGCCAAGGTGCTGCTCGATCTGGCGATCTCGCTGGTCCTGGGTGGGGACGCCTGCCGTGATGTGGCGCTCATCCGCTCCGAGCCGGGCCTGTATGGCCTGGTGGCCTCTGATGCCACGATCTCGCGCACGATCGCGGCCCTGGCCGGCGACGTGGCCGCCGTGGAGAAGGCCGTGGCCGCGGCCCGAACCGCGGCCCGCGCCCACGTGTGGCATCGGGCCGGAACCCATGCCCCGAACCACGCAGCCTCAGCAACCGATCCGCTGGTCATCGACCTTGACGCGACGCTGATCACGGCCCACTCCGAGAAGGAGAACGCCGCCGCCACGTTCAAACATGGCTACGGCTTCCACCCGCTGTGCGCCTTCCTCGACCACGGCAAGACGGGCACCGGCGAACCGCTCGGCATGCTGCTGCGAGCGGGGAACGCTGGGTCGAACACGGCCGCTGACCACATCGCCGTGACCAAGACGGCGCTGGCGGCGGTGCCCGGGATCAACCCCTCCCGGCCCGGCAAGAAAGTCTTGATCCGCACCGACGGCGCCGGTGGCACCCGGGAGTTCCTGACCTTCCTGGACCGGCGCGGCCTGTCGTACTCCATCGGGTACACCCTGCCCACCAGCACGCCCCAGCTGTACGCGCTGATCCCCGAGACCGCCTGGCAGGTCGCCCTCGACGCCGACGGCGGCGTCCGGGACGGCGCGGCCGTCGTCGAGCTCACCGACCTCCTCGCGGCTAAGGGTCTCCTCACGGGGTACCCGGCCGGGATGCGGGTCATCGTCCGACGCGAACGACCCCACCCCGGCGCCCAACTCCGCTTCACCGACGTCGGGGGTACCGGCTGACCGCTTTCGTCACCAACACGACCCGTGGGCAACTGGCCGACCTGGAACTACGCCACCGGCGCCGGGCCCGCTGCGAAGACCGGATCCGCATCGCCAAAGACACCGGCCTGACCAACCTGCCCCTGCAGGGCTTCGCCCAGAACCGAATCTGGCTCCTGATCGTGCAACTCGCGAACGACCTGATCGCGTGGATGGGCATGCTGGCCTTCACCAGCACCGATGCCCGCCGCTGGGAACCCAAGACGCTACGGCTGCGGCTCTTCACCATCGCAGCCACCCTGGCCCACACCGGTAGGCAACGCCTGCTCCACGTCAAGGTCACGGCGCCCTGGGCGGGACTCTTCACCACCGGATGGGACCGCCTCGCGATCCTGGCCCCGCCCTGAGCAACGCCACCACCCCGCCCCGACAACCCGCAACACAGCCCTCGTCCGTGGAAGACGACGCCCACCGGAAGCGCCGCCCCGGGACATTGTCATACCCACCGGCCAGAATCAGCCCCACCGAGGCGTCAACGACGGCCCGGCCCCCACCAGCAAGCCCCCATGCAACATCCGGGCTAGGAGCTGTTCGAGATGGCTAAGGACAAGGACGAGAAGCCCGCCGAGGGTGAAGCCGCAGAGAAGAAGGGCGGCGGCAAGAAGATGATCATCGTCATCGCCGCCACCGCGATCGTCGTGCTGCTCGCCGCCGGGCTGGTGTTCAAGATGGTGCTCGGCCCCAAGGAGGCCCCCAAGGACCTCACCAAGGAGCCCGGCGCCGTGGTGAACCTCAAGGACGCGATGACGCTGAACCTCGCCGACGGCAAGTACCTGAAGATGGGGCTCGCGCTCCAGCTCTCCGAGGACGCCACGCTCAAGGCGGGCGGTGAGAAGGCGCTGGCCACGTTCGACGGTTCGAAGGCACGCGACGCCGCCATCGGCGTGCTGGGCCACTACACGATGGACCAGCTCCTCAAGCCCGAGAACAAAGAGAAGGCCCAGACCACGCTCACCAAGGAAGTGAACGAGCGTTACGAGGGCAAGGTCATCAAGGTCTACTTCACCGACTTCGTCATGCAGTGAGCCCGCTGTGAAGGCCCCTTCCACCCGCGTATTCGCCTCAGAAGCAGGCGTTTCCAGCCGATTCGAGGCAACGTGAACGGCACCCCTGCGCTCTACGACTTCCGGAGTCCCAGCCGGTTCAGTCGCGAGCAGCTGCGTGCCCTGCAGATGGTGAACGAGACCTTCGCTCGCCAGATGGCGACCGTGCTGTCGACCACCCTGCGGATCGTGGGACATGCCGGGCTGACCGGCGTCGAGCAGGTCACCTACGACGACTACAGCCGCAACCTGCCCAATCCCTCGCTCCTCGCGATCTGCGAGTTCAGCCCGATGGGCGGCGACGGCGTCTTCCAGATGCCGATGGAGGTGGTCATGAGCATCATCGACCGTCTCCTCGGCGGACCCGGGACCGACGAGCAGCCGAGTCGTGCGCTGTCCGACATCGAGGCGGGCCTGATCCGCAGCGTCGTGCAGCGCATCGTGCGCGAGCTGACCTACGCCTTCGACACGCTCGCCCCGGTGAAGTGCACCGTGCAGTCCCTGGAATCGGACGTGCAGCTCCTCCAGCTGGCCCCGCCGCAGGACCCCATGGTGGTCTCCAGCTTCGAGCTGCGGATCGGAGACCTGGTCTCCAACGCGTCGTTGTGCATCCCGGTGTCCACCGTGGCCCCGGTCCTTGAGGTCCTCAAGGCCAAGCCCCAGGAGCTGACCGGGCCCCAGGCACTGGCCGCCAAGGCCCTGAAGGACCGCATGCAGGAGGTGCCGGTCACCGTGACCGTCGCCTTCGAACCGATCCAACTCACCTCGCATGAGGTGCTCGACCTCCAGGTCGGGGACGTCCTGCCCCTGCGGCACCCCACCAACCAGCCGCTGACGCTGTCCGCCGACGGGGTCGCCGTCGGCGCCGCCGTACCGGGCAGCCATGGCAGTCGCCTCGCCTGCCAGATCGTGACCCTCTGACCGCCTGTCCCACCCTGCCGCGAAGGAACCGCTGATGTCCTCCCTCAACGAAGAACTCGACGCCGCACTGCTCGCGGCCGCCGAGGCGTTGCCGAGCCACTTCGCGGACTCCGAAGAGCTCACGATCGAGCCGCTCTCCGCGATCCAGGCGACCACCCTGTCTCTGCCGGGCGGCGCCTACGGCATCGAGAGCGTCGTCAAGGACGCCGGGAACGTCGGCTCGGTCATCCTCATCGTGACCGGCCTGGTCGACCACGCGACCGGCGAGATCCTCGATCGCACCGAGGCCCGCGACAAGTGGACGGCCGCGCTCACCGAGGCGCTGACCGCGCTTCAGGGGCCGCTCGGCGAGTTCAAGACCGGCGAGATCCACATGACCGACGCCTTCGACGCCCTCGACAAGGCCGACGAGTGCAATGTCGTCGGCCTCTTCAAGGGTCAGACGCTCGCGGCCCTGCTGATGACCCTTCCGGCCAAGGCCACCGGCCAGGGCGCGGCGGCCCAGCTCGCCGCCGCCATCGAGGCGGCCGAGAACGAGGCTGCCGAGGGCGAGGCTTCCGCGGACGACGCGGCCGAGGCAGCTGTCGACGCGGGCGACGCGGACGGCGACGTCGCGGCCGCGGCCGGGGAGCCGGGCGCTGCCGGGACGGGCGACGGTACGGCGGGTGCTGCTGGACCAACGCAGACTGCCGACCCCGCCATGTCGGGGGTTGCCCCGGTCGGGGGAGGCGGCGCCGCCAGCGCTGGTGGCGACCCCAACGGCCAGGCCCTGTACGTGCCCCCGCCCCCGCGTGATCCGCACGGCCCGGCGGACGCGGCCGCGATGACGTTGGCGCCGTTGACCGGGCAGTTCACCTACTCGATCGACCCCCGCCGCATCGACCTCCTGCGCGACGTCATGATGGGCGTCAGCGTCGAGCTGGGTCGGACCCGGATGCCCGTGCAGCAGATCCTCGGCCTGATCCCGGGCTCGATCATCGAGCTGGACCGCGCGGCCGGCGCCCCCGTCGACGTGATGGTCAACGGCAAGCTCATCGCGCACGGCGAGGTCGTCGTGGTCGACGAGGAGTTCGCCGTCCGGATCTCCGAGATCTGCTCCCCCGAAGGCGAGGGGCGGGTCAGCGCGTGAGCGACGGTTCGGCCGTCGTCCTGCTCGTGCGCATGACGGTCTCCCTGGCGGTCGTCCTGGGCCTCGTCATCTGGGCGGCCCGGGTCGTCAACCGACGCCATGGCCTGGCCGGCAGGCCGCAGCGGAGCGTCCCGATCACGGTCCTCGCGCGCCAGGCCCTCGGCCGGCACGCCGGGCTGTCCGTCGTCCAGGTGGGCGAGGACATCCTCGTGCTCGGCGTCACCGATGGTGAGGTGACGTTGCTGAGCCGGATGGATCCCGCCGCGTTGCCCGACCCGGCGCCGCAAGACCTTGCGCGCCCGGACCGCGACGACGCGGCCACCCCGGCGGTGGCCGGACCGCTATCCAGCGGTACGTCGTTCGCCACGGCCCTGCGCCACGCCACCGGCCTCACCGTCCGCCGCGACGTCAAGCGACAGGGGGCGGGCGCTCGCGCCATCGCCGAGCGCGTGTCCCAGGACACCGACCGCGGGGGAGGCCGTCATCGTGGCTGACCGGCTGATCTCTCGCCTGCCCAAGGGCCGCGACGGCCGGCCGCTCCGCGCCCGCCATCGCCTGCTCCTCGCTGCCCTGCTCGTGGCGGCCTTCGCTGTTTCCGTCGGACCGGCCATCGACTCGGTGCGGCTCGTGTTCGGGATGCCGGCCGCTTCGTCGACGGCGCCGGAGGGCGCGGCCCCCGCGCTCACGGCGGGTCCGTCGGGGCGGCCCGTGTACGGCGGCGCGCCGGCGCTCCAGGCGGCGCCAGCCGCACCGGCCCCCGCCGTACCGACGACTCCCGCGGCCCCGGCGGCACCGACCGGCTTGGCCGCGCCGACGGCCGGCGGAGCAGCCACGCTCGCCGTACCGTCCGGCGCTCCCACCTCGGCCGCGGTCGCGGTGGCCGCGCAACCCGCCGCGCCCGCCCGACCCGCCGTACCGGCCGCACCCGCCGCACCCGCCGCACCCGGGGTACCCACCCCCACCGTCGGCCCGGGCGGCGTCGGCGTCACCGTGGACAGCGGCACCGCCGGCCGCAACCAGGTCATCCAGATCATCATTCTGATGACGGTGCTCTCGATCGCGCCGTCGCTGCTGCTTCTGTGCACCTCGTTCACCAAGATCGCCGTGGTCCTCTCGCTGACCCGCAACGCCCTCGGAACGCCGACGATCCCGCCGAACCAGGTGCTGGCGGGCCTGGCGCTGTTCCTCAGCCTGTTCGTCATGTCGCCGGTCATCAGCCAGATGAACGAGCTGGGCGTGCAGCCCTACGTGAACAACCAGATCAACGAGCAACAGGCCCTCGAGAAGGGCGGCGAGCCGCTGCGGCTGTTCATGGCTGACCACACCGGCGACATGGAACTGCAGACGATGATCAAGATGAGCAAGTCCGAGCAGCCGAAGAACAAGCGGGACACCTCGTTCACGACCCTGATCCCGGCGTTCATCCTCTCCGAGCTCAAGAGCGCGTTCATCATCGGCTTCGTCGTGTTCATCCCCTTTCTCGTCATCGACTTGGTCGTGAGCTCGGTCCTGATGTCGATGGGCATGATGATGCTCCCGCCGGTCATGATCTCGCTGCCGTTCAAATTGCTGCTCTTCGTGATGGTCGACGGCTGGTCGCTCATCACGACCGCGCTGGTCACGAGCTATCGGTAGCGGAGGGGAGGCGCCATGACCGACAACCAAGTGATGCACCTGGCCGTCCAGGCGATGATCGTCGGCGTCAAGGTCGCCGGACCGATCCTCGTCGTCAGCCTGGTCATCGGTTTCGCGATCTCCCTGCTGCAGTCGGTGACGCAGGTGCAGGAGATGACGCTGACCTTCGTGCCCAAGGTCATCGTGGTCGCGCTCATTCTCTTGCTCGCCGGAAACTGGATGATGGGCGAGATGGTGTCGTTCACGCGCCAGCTCTTCCTCGACCTCCCGGCGATGCTCGCGAAATGACCGTCCCGGCCCTGGCACCGGCGGAGGGGGTCACGCTCAGCGGCTCCTACGACCTCCTGATCACTTTTCTGCTGGTCATGGCGCGGATCATGGCCTTCCTGGTGATCGCGCCGCCGTTCAACGGCCGCGGCGTGCCGATGCGCGTCAAGGGGGCGCTCGCCGGAGCGGTCGCGCTCGCCGTGAGCCCGGGGCTCGCGGGGACGGCGCGGTTCGACGACATGTTCACGCTGGCGTGGGCCGTCGTCTACCAGCTGGGCACCGGCGCGGTGTTGGGCTTCCTCGCGCTCCTGCTCATGTCGGCGGTCCAGACCGCCGGCGACCTGGTGGACCTGTTCAGCATGTTCACGATGAGCCAGCTGCTCGACCCCATGTCGAACACGCAGAGCGGGGTGTTCGGCCGCATTCAGAACCTGGTCGGCACCACGCTGCTCTTCGCCTCGGGCGGCCACCTCATCATGATCCAGGGGCTGCTGCGCGGCTTCCGCGTGGCACCCTTGCAGCCCCCGGCGCTGGGGGAGGCCGCCGAGCGACTGGTCCGCAACCTCGGCACCTACCTGGTCTCGGCCCTGGAGATCTGCGGCCCGATCGTGGCGGTGCTGGTCCTGGCGGACATCGCGCTCGGCCTGGTCAGCCGGGCCGTCCCGAGCCTGAACATCTTCCAGCTCGCCTTCCCGGTGAAGACCGTCCTGACGGTCTCCCTGGCCAGCATCGCCGTGGCGCTGCTGCCCGGGGCCGTCGCCGCGCTCGTCGACCGGGTGGCCCTCGACATGGGCGTCCTCACCCGTCTGCTGGGGGGGTGAGGGATCGTGGCGGAGGACAAGCACAGCAAAACCGAGAAGCCCACCGCCAAGCGGCGCAAGGAGGCCAAGGACGAGGGGAACATCCCGAAGACCCCCGACTTGTCGGCCTGGCTCACGGTCCTGGCGTTCGTGGTCCTCGGCCCGTACACGGTGGACGCCCTGCACGCCAGCTTCGTGCAGCTGATGAGCGAGATCCCGCGGATGGCCACCCGCCCGGACGCCATGCAGATCCGGCCCATCCTCGAGGCCGTCGTGGTGGACTTCTTCAAGATCGTGGGGCCGATGGTGTTCGCCACCATGGTGCTCGGTGTGCTCGGGCACGTCGTCCAGGGCGGCGTGCACGTCTACAGCAAGCGGTTCAAGCCGAAGTGGAAGAAGCTCAATCCCGTTCCCGGGATCAAGAACATGATGGGCGCCCAGGCGATCTGGACCCTCGTCAAGACGCTGATCAAGTTCGTGGTCTTCGGGTTCGTGGCGTACGTGGTGACCTCCGGCGTCGTCAACCAGCTCACCGGCACCGGCCGCTGGAGCCTGTCGGCGATGGTGTCGGTGGGCGCGAGCTCGGCGATGAACATCATGCGGATCGTCGCCATCAGCGGGCTCGTCATCGCGGCCGCCGCCTGGGCCATGGAGCGCCGCCGGGTGGAGAAGTCGCTGCGCATGAGCAAGGACGAGATCAAGCGCGAGGCCAAGATGCAGGAGGGCGACCCCCACCTCAAGGCGGCGGTCAAGTCCCGGGCGCGCGAGATGGCCCGCAGCCGCATGATGGCGGACGTGGCCGGCGCCACCGTCGTTCTGGCCAACCCCACCCATGTCGCGGTGGCGCTGAAGTACGAGCCCGGGGGAGGGGCGCCGCAGGTCGTCGCTAAGGGCGCCGGCCACCTCGCCGCGCGGATCCGCGAGAAGGCCGAGGAGAACCAGGTCCCGATCGTGCGTGATCCCCTGGTGACCCGCATGCTCTACAAGATGTGCGAGGTCGGGCACTACATCCCGCCGGACCTCTACGACGCGATCGCCCAGGTGCTCGCCTTCGTCTTCTACCTCGACCAGCTGGGCAAGGCCGAGGGCACCCACGAGTCGCCGGTGGTGCACGACACGCAGGACATCCCGGAGGAGTACTCCGACGACGCCCTCGGCCTCAAGGCCCACCCGGGCGCGGACCCGGACTTCGCCGGTGCCGGAGCTGGAGCCGTTGCCGCCGATGCGGGCGAGGACGACGCGTCGTACGTCGGGGCGGGCGCAGCCGCCGACGGCCCCGTGCTGACCCGTTCCGAGCGCCGGCGCCAGGAACGTGCTGCTGGTCGGCGCCGCGGAGCATAACGCCTGGCTGGCCGTCTCGCGGGGTGCCCCGGCCCCTCAGGTCGGTCCCCGCAGTGCCGAATAGCAACAGGTCAGGACGCCGACGGCGTACGGCGCGTCCCCTCGTGAGGTCACGTGAAGTCGAACCGCGTAGCGCAGATCGGCGTGCCGGGAGTCATCATCGGCATCGTCGTGATGATGGTCGTGCCCATGCCGGCGCTGCTGCTCGACATCCTGCTGGCGTTCAACATGACGTTCTCGATCCTCATCATGCTGGTGAGCCTCGCCGTCACCAAGCCGCTCGACTTCGCGGTCTTCCCGTCGCTGCTGCTCATCGCCACGCTCTTCCGGCTCGCGATGAACCTGTCCGCCACCCGACTGGTGCTGTTGGACGGCTATGCCGGTGACGTCATCAACGCGTTCGGCCACTTCGTCGTCGGCGGCTCGCTGGTCGTCGGCATGGTCGTCTTCATCATCCTCATGGTCATCCAATTCGTGGTCATCACGAACGGCGCCGGGCGCGTCGCCGAGGTCGCCGCCCGATTCACCCTGGACGCGATGCCCGGCAAGCAGATGGCTGTCGACGCCGACCTCAACTCCGGCCTCATCGACGAGAACGAGGCGCGCCGGCGCCGCAAGGAGGTCGCCTCCGAGGCCGACTTCTACGGGGCCATGGACGGTGCCAGCAAGTTCGTCAAGGGCGACGCGATCGCCGCCATCGTCATCACCCTGGTCAACCTCATCGGCGGTCTCATCGTCGGGATGGTCCAGCGCGGAATGGGCATCGGCGAGGCCGTCACGACGTACTCGTTGTTGTCCATCGGCGATGGCCTCGTGAGCCAGATCCCGGCGCTCCTGCTGTCGATCTCGACCGGCCTCATCGTGACGCGCGCGACGACCGAGAACGACATGGGCACCGACCTGCTCGCCCAGTTCGCGCGGCAGCGGCAGGCGATCCAGCTCGCGGGCGCGGCAATCATCGCGGTCGGCCTCGTACCGGGCCTGCCGAAGCTGCCCTTCTTCCTCCTGGGTGGCGCAGCGTTGCTCGTGGCCGCCCGCCTGCCCGACCCGCGCACGCAGCCCGAGGCCGCGCCGGAAGTGGACGACCTGCCCGCAGAACCGCAGAAGGACAGCCCGATGGCCATCGCGCAGGACATGCGCGTGGAGCCGTTGGAGCTGGAACTCGCCTACGACCTCATCGACCTTGTCGACGCGTCCGCCGGCGGTGACCTGTTGGACCGCGTCCGCGCGCTGCGCCGCAAGCTGGCCCAGGAGATCGGCATCGTCGTACCGCTCGTGCGCACCCGCGACAACCTCGACCTGCCGCCGCGGCACTACGCGATCCGCGTGCATGGCGTGGAGGTGGCGCGGGGCCAGGCCCCCGCCGGGATGGTGCTGGCCATCGGCGACGAACTCGAGGGCCTGCCCGGGATGGTCACTAAGGAGCCCGTGTTCGGGCTGGACGCCAAGTGGGTGCCCGCCGAGCTGCGCGAACACGTGGCCCTGGCGAACGCCACGGTGGTGGACCGGTCCTCGGTCGTGACCACGCACATGGCTGAGGTCGTGCGGACCTACGCCGCACAGCTCCTCGGCCGCGAGGACGTGAAGATGCTCGTCGACATGGTCAAGCAGAACCACCCGGTGGTCATCGAGGAACTCACCCCCCAGCCCCTGTCGCTCGGCGAGATCCAGCGCACCCTGCAGGCCCTCCTCGACGAGCGGGTCTGCATCCGCGACCTGGTCCGCATCTTCGAGGCGATGTCGATGCGCGCCAAGATCAGTCTCGACGCGGACGGGCTGGTGGAGGCCGCCCGCGGCGCGCTGGGCGCGGCCATCGCCACGGCGCACGCCGCGGAGGGGCGGCTGCCCGTCATCACGTTCGATCCGATGCTGGAACAGCGCTTGCTCGAGTGCCTGCGGGCCGGCGACACCGGCACCTTCCTCATGCTCGACCCGGTGCTCTCCGAGCACCTCGCGATGGAGGCCGCCCGGCTGGCCGCGGAAAGCGAGGCCGCCGGCGAGCCCGCGGTCCTGGTCTGCGCGCAGCCGTTGCGGCTGCCGGTACGGCGGCTGGTGGAGGCCACGTCGCCCCGGTTGCCGGTCCTCTCGTACGCCGAGCTGGGTGGCCAGCTCACCCTGGTGACCGCAGGGGTGGTGAATGTCCAAGAAGTCACGGCAGCCTGAGGGTTCGGGCAAGGCCGATAAGAAGGGCAAGAAGGCCAAGAAGGGCAAGGGCGCCGACGCCGACGCGGCCCAGCGCCGGCTGGTGGTCGAATCGCGGCCGCAGGGCGTGCCGTTCCCGATCGTCGTGCTGCTGGCGGCCGTCATGACGCTGCCGAGCGTGACCAACTACATGGGCGGCGGACTGGAGTTCGACGCGCTGATGGTGCGCGCCCTCGCGGCGCTCGCCGTGTCCTGGCTGCTGGCCGGCCTGGTCTACGCGGTGTTCGAGTCGATGCGTCCCACCGAGGTCACCGCCGTGGTCGAGCTGCCGCCAGAGCAGGCGTACGACGCGGTCGCCGCCCGCGGCGCGCTGTCCGGAACGATCGTCGAGGATCCGCTGGCTCCCGAGCCGGACCCGTTCGCCATCGACCCCGTGGCCCCCCTGCCCGCGGCCGATTCGATCGACCCGCTCGATGTCGACCCCGAGCGGGGGGAATCCGCGGCCTGAGAGGGCTTCGCGGCGCCCACTCCCGCTCCGGTCGGTGACTTCGGGGCGTTCCGAGGCGACAGCGCTCCGATCGGAGCGACTCGTGGGTCGCGGTGGCGCTAGCGGCGGTCGCGCGGGGCGCCGCGACGGGCGGCGCGAGCGTGCGACCGTACGGCGGACAGGGCCGGGTCCAACTCGCCCTCCTCCAGGAGCCGCACGAGCTTGTGGTGCTCGGTGATGATGTCGTCGAGGTCGACCGTGATCCGGCCGGTGGTGGTCAAGGTCAGGCGCTGTTGCCGATCCCGCAGGGCCTCGAACAGGCCGGTGAGGAAACTGTTTTGCGCGGCCGCCACGATGGCCAGGTGGAAGTTGCTCTCCGCCGCAGTGAATGCGCCGAGGTCCCGGGCCCGGGCGTGCTTGGACTGTTCCGTCACGAGATCCCACAGCTCGTCGACCAGGGTGCTGGGGGCGCGATCGTTCTCCGTGAGCAGCTTCGTGATCGCGAAGGTCTCGATGAGTTCCCGGGCCTCGGACAGCGACGTCGCCTCGTCGGGGGAAATCGGCACGACCACCGCGCCGCGCTTGGGGTACAGCTCCAGGAAGCCCTCCGCCTGCAGCCTCAGGAACGCCTCGCGCACCGGCGTACGGCTGACCCCCAGCGACGTCGACACCTGCCCCTCGGTGATGACGTCGCCCCCCGCCAGACGGCCGTCAATGATCCGAGCCCGGGTGTCCTGATAAGCACGATCGGTCGCCGACAGCTGTCGGTTCATAGTGCTCCTTTCGTGCGTGCGGCCGATCGAGCGGAACCCCGTGGACCGGCGGGTCCCCCGGCCGTGCAAGACCCTCCGTCCAGTTATGACGGTAACCGGTCAGGGGCGGCTAAGCAACGAACAAGCCGCAGGTGAGAGCGTTTTCGCCGCAAACAGACGTGTGACCAAAACCCCGCTTTCGCGTCATAATCCAGGTACGGGCGTCCGTCCTCCATGCCTCAGCCGCGCGCCTGACGGCGCCGGTGCGCCAGGATGGCGGCGATGGCGCAGGACGCCGTACGAGCTTCGCGCGAGTCGGCCCGACTCGTGAGGACGACCGGCACGCGCGCCCCCATGACGATGCCGGCGCCGGCGGCGTCCCCCAGGTACTCCAGCTGCTTGACCAGCATGTCGCCGCTCTCGAGGTCGGGTACGACGAGAACGTCCGCCCGACCGGCCACCTCGGAGCGGATGCCCTTGACGGCGGCCGCGGCCATCGAGACGGCGTTGTCGAAGGCCAGCGGCCCATCGAGCACCGCCCCGCTGATCTGACCCCGGTCCGCCATCTTGCACAGCGCGGCCGCGTCGAGGGTCGCGCGCATCCGCGGGTTGACGGTTTCGACTGCGGCGAGGATCGCGACACGCGGGGTCGCCACGCCGATGGCCTGCGCCAGGTCGATGGCGTTGCGGATGATGTCGGCCTTCTGCGCCAGCGTCGGCTCCACGTTGAGGGCCGCGTCGGTGATGAGGAACGGCCGCGGATAGCTCGCGGTCTGCATGAGGTAGCAGTGCGTGATCCGCCGCGCGGTCCGCAGCCCGGCCCCCGGGTCGACGATCGCCGCCATCAGCTCCTCGGTCTGCAGCGACCCCTTCATCAGCGCCTCCGCGGCCCCGGCCGCGGCGAGTTGGGCGGCCCGGGCCGCCGCCGCGTGGCTGTGCGGCACGTCGACGATCTCGACGCCGGCGAGGTCCAGCCCCGCCTGCGTGGCGACCGCCTCGACCTTGGCCCGCGGCGCCACGATGATCGGCGCGATGAGGCCCACGTCCCGGGCGTCCAGTGCGCCCCCGAGGGACAGCGCGTCGCAGGGATGCACGACGGCCGTGCGCACCGCGTCCAGGCGCTCCACCTGGGCGAGCAGTCGCCCGAGGCTCTCGTGCGGGTCTTCGTCGAAGTGCAGGCCGGGCAGGGAGGTGCGGGGGCGTTCGATGCGTTCCGTCGGGGCGAGGACCAGCGCCTCGCCGTCGATCACGGTGGTGTCGTCGGTCCTGGTCGCGCGGCAGTCGAGGCGTACGTGGTGGGTCTGCGCGTCCTTGGCGAGCACGGTCACCGTGACGCGCAGGGTGTCCCCGATGCGCACCGGCGCGCGGAAGTTCAGGCTCTGGCTGAGATAGATCGTGCCGGGTCCGGGGAGCCTCGTCCCGAGCACCGCGGAGATGAGCGCCGCGCCCCACATGCCGTGCGCGACCACGCCGTGGAAGCGGGTCGAGGCCGCGAACTGGGGGTCGAGGTGGGCGGGGTTCACGTCGCCGGACTGGATGGCGAAGAGCTGGATGTCCTGTTGGGACAGGGTTCGTTGGATGCCCGCGGTGTCGCCCACCGAGAGCTCGTCGAAGGTGCGGTTGCGCAGGACGGTGAGGTCTCCGGGCAGGTCTGGGCTGGGCTGCGGGTTTTCGGCCACGGTCCCAGCATGCCCGCGTGGGCCCCGCCGATGGCCCGGAGGCAGGGGTCGTGCGGCGCCGGATCTCTGACAGGGTCGACGCATGGCCTCCGTTGTCCTTCACCGCGACCGGGAATCCTCCGACCTCCCCCTGGTGCTGCTGGCGCCGTTCCCTTGCGACACCCGGGTGTGGGCCCGCGTGCTCGAGCTGTTGCCCGGGGACGTCATCACGGTCGAGCCGCCGGGCTTTGGCGGCGCGGCGGCCGACGGGGAGCCGTCGCTGGAGGCGTACGCCGACGCCGTGGCCGCCGAGCTCGCCGCGCGGGGGATCGGACGGTACGTCGTGGCGGGCAACTCCATGGGCGGTTACGTGGCGATGGCCCTGGCCGATCGGGATCCCTCGACCATTGCGGGCATCGGCCTGATCGGCACGAAGGCCACGGCCGACACCCCCGAGGCGAAGGCTGGGCGGCTGGACCTGGCCTCCGCCGCCGACGCAGGCACGCCCGCGGCGAAGCTGGTCGGCCCGATGCGGGACAAGCTCATCGCCGAGGCGACCCGGCACGCGGACCAGCCGGCCGTGGCGGCCCTCGAGGAGTGGCTCGCCGAGGCGCCCGGCGCGGGCATCGCCTGGGCGCAACGGGCGATGGCGGTGCGTCCGGACCGTACCGAGGTGCTGGCCCGCCTGGGGGCGGCCGGCGTTCCGGGCCTGGTGCTGCACGGCGCGGAGGACCCGCTGATGGCCGCCGAAACCCAGGCGCCGATGGCGTCGGCCCTGGGGGTCGAGGTCACCACGATCGCCGACCGGGGCCACCTGCTTCCGCTCGAGGCGGCGGTCGACACGGCCGACGCGCTGCGGGAGTTGTGGGGCCGCGCCCGCTGACCAGCGGCGGGGCGGCCGGGGTGGGATCGCTCGGTCAGCTCAGTAGCTGCACCGGACGGTGAACTTCTCCTAGGGCGCGCGCGATGCGACCCGGGCCTGATTCCGCAGTCCGGTCAGATCAGTCCCGTGCTAGGAACTCCTCGATCTGCGGCAGCAGGTTCTGCGGGCGCATCAGCAGATCGACGTGCCCGCCGTCGTAGAAGCTCAGCTCGGTGTGCCGGGTCAGCAGCTTGAGCAGCCGCCCGTTGTAGGGGCGCACGATCGGGTCGTCCCGGCCGGCCAGGACCAGGATCCGTTGGGGGAGCAGGGGCAGGTACGGCAGGCTCGTCCAACCCACGCCCGCCCACATCTGGAACATGTAGCCCAGCGGTCGGGTCGACAGGGTCTGCACGCGCAGCATGTACGCGGCGCCCTTGTGGTAGCCGCGCGCCGCTCCGCCGTACGCCTCCCCGCCCAGCGCGCCCAACACCCCGGCCTTTTGGTAGATCTTCGGGTTCGCCAGCCGGACGGCGGATTTCAGCGACGGGATTGGCAGCGGGTAGGAGGGCCCGGTGCCGATGAGCACGACTCGACGTACCCTCTTGCGGGCCGTCCAGGCGAGCTGCTGCGCCAACCCGCCGCCCCAGGAGATGCCGAGGACGTCGACCTCCTCGTAGCCCAGGTCGTCCAGCAACCGGTCCAGAGCCATCGCCAGCAGCGTGTACCGGTAGGGGTAGGTGCCCCGGTAGGACCGGCCGATGCCGGGGGGATCCACGCGGATGACCTCGATGTCGGGATCGAGGTGTTTGACGAAGCGGTCGAACAGGCTCAGGGGCGCGCCGATCCCGCCGAAGACCAACAGCGGCACGCGGTCGGGACTGCCCTCCCGGATGTCCACGAACAACTTGAGGGGGCCCACCTGGTGAGTGAAGGAACTGAGGTTGTGGGCTCGCGGTCGGCGCGGGCTCGCCGTCGGTGCTTGCGCCGTCGCCGTCATCGGTCCTCGATTCTCGGGTGTCCCGCCGGGGATGGTTCCCGCAGTCTCGGGACCCGAGCACGACCGTACGCCGCAGCCCCGCCGGCGTTTTCCCGTGCCGAGTGAGGTCTTGATCACCGCGAGGTCTGGGGTCAGGGCACCACGACGACGTCGATGCCGCGATCGCGGAAGGGCTGCAGCTGGTCGGGCTGCGCTGAGGAGTCGGTTACGAGCGTCCAGGGCCCTGGCAGGTGCACCCACGAGTTGAAGGGTCGGCTGCCGAGCTTCTGGGCGTGCACGAGCAGGTAGACGCGCTCGCCCGTGCGGGCCATGAGCTGCTTGAGTCGGGTCTGGGCGACGGACGCCTCGCAGACGCCGCGCTCGGCCGTCACGGCGTCGGCGCCGAGGAAGACGGCGTCGAAGGACCACCGCTCCAATGCCTCCTCGGTGAGCGGGCCGACGAAGCCCTGGGACAGATCCCGAAAGGTGCCGCCCAGCAGCACGCGTTCGATGCCGGCGGCGCCGCTGAGCTCGAAGAACGGCGTCAACCCAGCGGTTACGACCGTCAGCGGGGTGGTGCCACGGAGGTTGAGGGCGACCTGGGCGGCCGTCGTTCCCGCGTCGAGGAGGACCGTCTCGCCAGGCTGCACCTGTTGGGCCGCCCACCGGCCCAGCTTCTGCTTGGCCGCGGTGCCCTGTGATGCGCGCTCGGCCAGTGCCGCCTCGGGGTGCAGGCGCGACAGCGGGATGACGCCCCCATAGGTGCGGGCGATGCTTTCGGAATCCTCCAGGAGGGCGAGGTCGCGCCGGATGGTCGACTGAGAGACCCCGAACGTCTCGGCGAGCTCCTCGACGCTCGCCAACCCATTCGTATGGGCGAGCGTCGCAATCTCCTCGCGGCGTCGAGCCGCCTTCATCGCCATGTCCTGCTCCTGACCATTGTGGCCGCAGGGCCGGCGCTTAACCGCCCTGGCCTGCTCAGTCATCATGACACGCGGCCACCGCGTCACCAGTCCCGCTGGTCCCGCCGGCCGTGGTGCCGGGGATGTCAGCGCAGACTCGCAGCCTGCCGTCGGCATCGCGCGCGTATCGGCGGACGATCTGCCAACCCAGGTCGACCGCGCTGGGTTCCACGGCGTGCGCCAGCCGTCGCACCGAGAGGAGGTGGAAGGGGGCGTCCGTCCCGTCCGCTGAAGCCCAGCTCTGGTGGACGATCCGGTCGTCCCCCGTCGTGGTGGTGACATCGGCGGCGAAACCGTTCTCTGCGGCCGCGTCGTGCAGTGGTTCCGCGGGCAGGCCGTTGACCTGCTTCCAGTACCTCACGGTGGGGGTCCACAGGTCGCCGTCCTCGTCGCCGTCGCGGGCCGGCCACGTCCGGCCCGCGCCGAAGCCCACCGGGCCCAGCAGGCCCACGCACTGGACGAACGGCATCCGTAGGGGACGGGCGGAGGCGGCGGCGTCCGCCCGGTCACGCGTCACCGACGTGGCCCGCTCCGATTGCGGCAGTTCGTCGATGATCGACGTCCGCCGCAGCGCCCGCATCATTGCCCGGCTTTCGTCGAGGGTGCGGAGGTAGCCGAGGTGCGGCCCGTTCAGGGCCACGACACCAGCAAAGACCTGCGGATAGGAGCAGGCCAGGGCCGAGGCGAACATCGATCCCATCGAGAACCCGGACAGGTACACCCTGGTGGGGTCAACCGGGTACGTCGCCCGCATCCGGTCAATGAGGGCGAGCACGAAGGCGGCGTCGCTCGGCAGGCGCGGATCGTCCCAGACGTTCCAGCGCTCCTCGCACGGGGCGTCCGGGAACACGACGACCATGCCGTCGCGGTCGGCGAGGTCGGCCCAGCCGCTCTGCTCCGCGCCGTAGAGGCCGCAGCAGTTGCCGCCGTGCAGGTAGATGACCAGCGGCACGGGCGCCTGGGATGCGAGCACCCGAGGCGGCGCGTACGTGAACCACGTGTGGGTCGAGGCGTTGCGGGGGGCGAGCGTCGTGTCACGCACGCGCGCGACGAAGCCGCGCTGCGAGAAGTCGATCCGGGGGCGGTAGGTGCCGTGGGTGTGGTTGCGCCAGCGGCGCGTCGTGGAGAACAGCTCCTCCCAGGCGCGCGTCACCTCCTCGGCAGTCAGCCCCGTACGCCGTACGACGTGCTGCACGGCCGGGTTGACCGGGGAGACGTGGCGGCTGCCGTACGCCGACCGGAGGGGAGCGCCGGTGCGGTTCACTCGCGCCAGGTGAGCCTCGAGCGCCTCGTCTGGCTCGCAGAGCCAGGCGACCTGCGGTGCCTCGCCCTTCGGCTCGCAACCTTCGGGGAGCCGACCGACCATCACCCCTGCCGCATCCACCGGACTGGCCGCGGCCAGGGACATGACCAGGGCCGATGCGCGGGGCGAGCAGGCGAGGTAGAACATCAGCCCGTTGAAGCCGGCGACCCCGCCGCGCGAGGCCGGGAGGGCGGCGAAACAGCGCACGAGGAAGGCGGTGTCGTCCTCCCGCGCGGGATCGCCGGCGTGATTCCAGCCGCCCGGCTCCGGATCGGGGAAGAGGACGACGAGATGGCGGTCCTCGGCGAGGGCGTCGAGCCGCAACGTGTGGAGGAGACGCTCCGCGCTGGCGCGCTCGGCGTCGTCGCGCAGCACCATGAGCACCGCGGTCTGCTTTTCGTGGGGGCAGCCGCTCGCCGGCACGTAGGCGTACATGGTCCGGTCGCGGCCGGCTCGGGCCTCGATCTCGTTCTCGGGATTCGGCTGCTGGGGAGCCGATCCGGGAACCGTCTCCAGTCTGAGTTCACCGCCGTACGGCGAGAACTGCACCATGGGGCTGACAGTGTCCCGCACGGCGAGATC
This sequence comes from Austwickia sp., assembly GCA_016699675.1. Lineage (NCBI taxonomy): Bacteria > Bacillati > Actinomycetota > Actinomycetes > Micrococcales > Dermatophilaceae > Austwickia > Austwickia sp. The sequence continues at coordinate 2,389,259 of CP064985.1, forward strand.
CCTTCTTCGAGGAGGCTGTTCGCGATCACGCAGCGGGGGCAGCCGCCGGTCGATCCGGCGGCTGCCCCCGCACGGGCGGAGGTGTTATGAGGCGGGGAAGAACAGCACCGCGGCGCCGCTGAGGGCGATGATGCGGATGAAATACATGGGAACCGTGAACTTCCAGAACTCCGGCAACTTGTATCTGCCCATGCCGTAGATCAGCGCGGGCATGCCGTCGATGGGCATGTAGGCGCCCTGCCAACCGGCCACGGTCGTCGCGACCGCGGCGGCGACCGGGCTGATCCCCATGCTCATGCAGGTGGCGATGGCGATCGGCGCGAAGATCATCACCGAGCCGATGTTGGAGCCGGTGAAGGTGGCCGCGGTGCTCGTGAGCAGGGCGAAGACGAGCACGAGCACGAACACCGGCACGTTGGTGCCCACGGCGTTGGCCACGGTCTTGCCCACCAGGGCGGTGAATCCGGTCTTGGCCAGGGCGTCCGCGACGCCGATGACGCCGGCCATCATCAGGATGACGGGGGCGAAGAGGTTGTCGCGAAACTCCTGGAAGTCGACCATCTTGATGAACAGCACGACGAATGCGGCGAGGCCGGGGATGACGTAGGCCAGGTTGCCGAGCTGGCTCATCAGCATCATCGCGACGACGCTGATGAGGAACATCGCGATCGTGACGTTCTCCTTCCACGCCGGAATGTGCGCCCCGTGCGAGGGCAGTTGGTCCTCGTTGACGGCGGGCTCGGCGATGGGGTGCTCGGGCAGCAGCCGGTACGCCACGAGCGCCCAGGCCAGGAAGGCCAGCGCCATGACGAGGTTGACCAGCGCGAAGGTGACCATCGACACCGACTGCGTGTAGCCGGAGGCCTGCAGGACCGTCAGCATGATGCCGTAGACGAGGGCGACATTGATGGGGGCGAGCGGGTGGTTCGTCGCGAACCCCAGCGGCATCATGAGCTTGGAGGTGGGCAGCTTCTTCGTGTAGGGGATCGTGGCGACCAACGCAAGGATGAGCACGTAGTAGCCGGTGGCGCCCGCGCCGGGCAGGCTGGCCCCGGCCATGACGACCACGAGCAGGAGGGCGTAGCTGCGGTAGCCGCCCTTCTCGACGAGACGGACCATCGACGTCTTGACGCGTTCGATGAGCCTGGTCTTCTGGAGGGCCGCCAAGGGCACCATGAAGAACGCGATCATGAGCACGCTGGAGTTCACGAAGCCCGCAAAGGCCTCCGGCACCGTGGACAGTCCGAAGACGACGAGCAGCAGACAGGCCAGCAGCGGCGGCGCTCCGAACGGGAGTGCGTCGGTCATGATCAGGACGATCATGATGACGAGCGCGGCCAGCGCTAACACCATGGCCAGCGTCATCGGAGGGCTCCTTCACTGAGGTCCGGGCCCTCGGACGTCGGGCGCTCGGCGCGGATGCGGGCCAGCGTGTCGGCGTCCAGGTGCACGTGCTTGATGGTCTTGCGGTGCCAGGTGTAGGCGATGTGCACGCTGCCGTCCGGGGCGCCGAGGACCGAGGGATAGGACAGTTCGCGGTTGAGGCTTTCGCGGCTGTTGTTGGACATGCAGTAGCCGTCCCCGTTCTCGACGTCATAGGCGACGGGCCAGCTGCGTCCGTCGTCGTCGGAGAGCGCCAGGGTCATCGGGGCGCGGGGGCTCCCCAGAAGGCTGTCCGCTTGTCGGCATCGAAACTGGGCTCGGCCAGGACCGGACCGTCGGTGTCCTTGACGCCTTCGTCGTCGATCTCGTCGTACAGCGAGGCGCGCCGACCGGTCGCATCCGCCTGGCTGGAGTAGTTCATGATCATGCCCATCTGCCCGCCACCGAACGCACGCGCCTGGATGGAGGAGTTGTTGTTGGGCAGGTCGATGGGTCGGCAGGGGGTCCAGGTCATGCCGCCGTCCGCCGACGTCGATTCGTAGACGTTGTCGGCCCAGCGGGACCGGAAACAGGCCCACAACGTGCCATCGGTGCGGGGCACGATGTTCATGTGCACGCAGCCGTCGGACTCGGGCACCGCGACCTCGGTCCATGTCTGGCCCTCGTCGTCGGAGTACCACACGGAGGCGGTGTCGTAGTTGCCCACCCACTTCTCGCCGGGCATGGCCACGCAGTTGAAGGCGGGGAGCAGGATGCGGCCGCTGTCGAGGGCTACGGGCACCTGCCGGACAAAGACCCCCTTGGGGGCCTTGCCACCGAGCAGCGCGGTCGGTTCGTCCCAGGTCTGACCGCCGTCGCGGGAGATGCGGCGGCGCACCTCGGAGGTGTCCTGGTTGCCGGCGAGCTGGCCGGTGTAGAGCAGCCAGACGTCCCCGTTGGGTGCGGTGAACAGGATGGGGTTCTGTTCCGAGCGCGTCGAGTCGAAGCTCAGCTGCACGGGAGCGAGCCACCGGTCGCTGCCCTGCGGGAGCCGGGACAGGTGCACCGAGATGTCGGCGACGCCTTCTTGGGTGCCACCGAACCAGACGCAGGCGAGGTCTCCCTGGGGCAGGAAGGCCAGGTTGGCGGCGTGACACTGCACGGTGGGCGTTGGCAGATACGCCTCGGTGCCGCCGTCGGGGCGGGGCCGAAGGATTCCGTCGAATGTGGGCATGGGCGATCTCTCCTCAAACGTCATTGGTTGTGCGAAGGGTCATCGGTTGTAGGCGGGCATCGAGCCCTTGATCAGGTCGGTGGGGGCGCTGCAGCGAGCGGTGAGGTCAGCGTCGAGGGGCCCCTTGGCCAAGGCCGCGAGGTTGGCCTGGAGCTGGTCGACCTTGCCTCCGCCGAGCAGCAGCGCACCCGGCCCGGGCACGCTGACCATCCACCGCAGCGCCAGCTCCACTAGGGAGATGCCCGCCTCGTCGGCGAGGTCGGCCAGAGTCCGGACGGCGTCGAGCACCCCGGGCGTCCAGTACCGCTTGCGATACATCTCGGCCAGGACCGATCCGCTGAACCGGCTGGGCGCCTCCTCATCGGGGCGACGGACCAGCAGGCCACCCGCCAGCGGGTTGTAGCACATGGTGAGGACGCCGTAGCGGTCGGCGAACTCGAACCACTCGTCCTCCATGCGGCGGGCGACCAGGTTGTAGACGTTCTGCGCGACGACGGGGCCGGGCATGCCGATCCGCTTCGCCTCGTGGACGATCTCCAGGGCCTGCCAAGCCGAGTAGTTGGAGATGCCCAGGGCGCCGATCTTGCCCTCGGAACGCAGCGCCGCAATCGTCTCGAGCGTTTCGCCGATCGGGGTGGCCCGGTCGGGCTGGTGCAGGTAGAAGAGGTCCACGCGGTCCACGTCGAGGCGGCGCAGCGAGCCCTCGACGCTCGCGCGCAGGCCCGCGGCTGAGAGCGGGGCGTGCTCACCCGCGTCGGCGTGCGGCATCCCGGCCTTTGTCGCGAGAACGATCCGGTCGCGGTGGCGCTTGATCAGCGGGGCGATGAGGCCTTCCGTGGTGCCCCGTGCATAGCCGTTGGCCGTGTCGATGCCGTTGATGCCGGCCGCCAGGGCGGCCTCGAACATGGCCTCGGATCCGGCCTCGTCGGCCGTGTCGCCGAAGCTCATGGTGCCCAACACCACCCGGCTCATCGGAATGCGCACTTCGCGCAATTCGGCGACGGCGATCTCTACGTGCTGGTCACCCGCGCGCTGCGTAGCGAAGGTCTGAGTCTCCATTGGCTGCCTCCGAGGCATCGATTCGTGCGGTGCGGCTGGGGCACATCCCGCCGCCACTTGCGCGGTCTGCGCAAGACCCTTGTGCGAACCGCGCAGATCCGGCAGACTGCGACCGTTCGAAGTTGACGAGCGATCCCGAAGGTGGTGACGACACGGTGGGCAACCCTCTGGTGCTGGCTGACGACCTCAGCGGCGCGGCCGAGACCGCTGCGGCTCTCGGAGTCGAACTCCATGCGGACCTGTACCTATGGCCGGAGGCTCCGGCTCCTCGGGACCTGCCGCCCGACCGGCCCGTCGTCATCGACCTGGACTCGCGGCACCTGAGCCCGACGGTGGCGGCCGAGCGGCTGCGCGCCGCGCTGGCCGCATCCCCGACCCCTGCTCCGCTTTTCAAGAAGATCGACTCGCTCCTGCGTGGGAACGTCGCGGGCGAGGTTTCGGCCTTGGTGGGGAGCGCACTCGTGGTCCTCACACCGGCCCTTCCGGAACAGGGGCGCACGGTCGTCGACGGGGTGCTCCTGGACAACGGCCTGCCGCTGGCGCAGACGCGCCTGTGGGCCTTGGAGTCCACTCCCTCACCGGCCAGCGTGGCCGCGGCACTGCCCGGGCTGCCGATCACCACGATCGGGCTGGACGTCGTGCGGTCGGCCGGGCTGGATCGCCGCCTCGCCGAGGCCGCGGGAACCATCGCCGTCTGCGACGCGCAGGATTCAGCAGACCTGACCGCCATCGTCGGCGCCGGGCTGCGGGCCGACGCGAACGTGCGTTTCGTGGGGTCCAGCGCCCTAGCCCGGGCACTGGGACCGCACCTGACCTCGGCCCCGAGTGCCGGACCGGATCACCCGACGGTCCCGCCGCTCGGCGGGGTTCTGCCGCACGGCGGGGTTCTGCCGCAGGCCGGGGTGTTGTACGTGCTGGGCACCGGTTCCGAGGCAGCCGTGGCCCAGGCGGAGATCCTGGGCGCTCACACCGACACCTTCCGGGTTCCGCTCGGACCCCGCGCGATCGCCGATCTCGACGCGGGCACAGCCGGCGAGCTCGGGCGTCGGTTGGCTGCGCAGCTTCGCGATCGAAGCGTCGTCGTCCAGGTCAACGGGCTGGCCGACCCCATGGTGACGGGCGAGGCGATCGTGGCCGGACTCGCCCGACTCGTCGCCGCGACGCTCGCCACCGCGGCGGACTGGCCCGTGCGGCTCATGCTGACCGGGGGCCAGACCGCGCGCGCCGTCCTCGACGAACTCGGCTGCCGACGGCTGAGTCTCCTCCGCGAAATTCACCCCGGAGCCGTGCTCCTGACCACCGAAACCGGTTGGCTCGTGGCGACCCGTCCCGGAAGCCACGGGCAGCCCGACTCGCTCCAAGCCATCCATCAAGCCCTCAGCACCGACCCGTACCCGACCCCTCATCGCGCCCCCACCTCAGGAGATCCCCAATGAGTGAAGACACCCGCCCCGTGATCGCCGTCACCATGGGTGACGGAGCCGGCGTCGGTCCCGAAGTGACCGTCGCGGCCGTCGTCGACCCCGAGATCACCGCCCTGTGCCGACCGATCGTGATCGGCGACAAGGCCCGGCTTGAGCAGGCCGCGCAGATCATGAACCTGCGGGTGGACGTGCAGGCGATCGAAAGCGTCGAGCAAGCCCAGGAGGCGCCCGGCCGCATCAACGTCATCGACCTGGGGCTGCTCCCGCCGGACCTGGCGTGGGGTCAGCTGTCCGCTGTGGCCGGCGACGCCGCCTACCAGTACATCGCCAAGGCCGCGCAGCTGGCCACCGAGGGCGCCGTACAGGCGATCTGCACGGCCCCCCTGAATAAGGAAGCCCTGCATCTCGGCGGCCACAAGTACCCGGGCCACACGGAGATGCTGGCCGCGCTGACCGACACCCCTGAGGTCTCGATGCTGCTCAGCGCGCCCAAGCTGCGCGTCATTCACGTCACGACCCACATCGGGCTGATCGATGCCGTCCGCAAGATCGACGCCGGCCTCGTGGAGCGCACCGTACGTCGTGGCTGGGAGGCGCTGCGCCGCGCGGGTATCGACAACCCGCACATCGGGGTGTGCGCGATCAACCCGCACGCGGGGGAGGGGGGTCTGTTCGGCTACGGCGAAGAGGAGGAGAAGATCATCCCGGCCCTGGAGGTTCTCCGCGCCGACGGGGTGGACGCCGTCGGCCCGATGCCCGCCGACACGGCCTTCTATCTGGCGGGTCGCGGCGACTACGACCTGATCGTCGCGATGTACCACGACCAGGGCCACGGCCCCCTGAAGGTGCTCGGCATCGAGGACGGCGTGAACATCACGGTCGGCCTGCCCGTCATCCGCACCTCCGTCGACCACGGCACCGCCTTCGACATCGCGGGCAAGGGGATCGTCAAGGTCGAGAGCATGCTCGAAGCCATGCGTCAGGCGGCGGCACTCGCGACGCGTCCGGTGGAGGCGAAGTGATGAGCATCGACATCCGCGGGATCATTGCCGCCCTCATCACGTCCCTGAACGACGACGAATCCCTCAACGAGCAGGGCATCCGCGCGCACGTGCGCCGGCTCCTGGACGCCGGCGTGGACGGGATGTTCTGCCTGGGCACCAACGGCGAGTTCTTCATCATGAGCGAGGCCGAGAAGCTCGAGGTCATGCGCATCGTCGTCGACGAGGTCGCGGGCGCCGTACCCGTCTACGCGGGCACCGGCTGCGTGGGCACGAAAGCCACCGTCGAACTGTCGAAGAAGGCGGTCGAGGCAGGCGTCGACGTGCTCAGCCTCATCACGCCGTACTTCGCGGCCGCGTCGCAGGACGAGCTCTACACGCATTTCGCGACCGTCGCCGACGCGGTCGATGTCCCGATCGTCGCCTACAACATCCCCATGCGCACCGGGTGAACATGACGCCGGCGCTCATCGAGCGGCTCGCGCAGATCCCGAACATCGCCGGGGTCAAGGACTCCTCGGGCAACTTCGAGAACATGCTGCAGTACATCGCGCGGACGCCGGACGACTTCGCCGTGCTCTCGGGGAACGACGGGCTGATCCTGTGGAACCTGCTCGCCGGCGGCCGCGGCGGCATCACCGCGATCAGCAACGTCTACCCGAAGACCATGGTCGCCATCTATCAGGAGTGGAAGGCGGGCAACCTGGAGGCCGCGCGCGCGGCCCAGGACGCCATCCGGCCCATCCGGGCGACGCAACGGCATGGCAACCCGAACACGATCACCAAGACTGCCGCGAACCTGGCCGGTTGCGATCTCGGCCCGTGCCGGGCTCCGTTCAACGAGGTGCCGGAGGCAGCCCTCGCGGAGATCCGGGAGGTGCTCGACCGCACCCACGCGCAAGGGATCTTCTAGCGCAATCGCGCTGAGACGCTCATTGCCACCGGCATGCGCGACGCGGTGGCGGCCCGGGTGGGTTGCGGGGAACCTGCGGCACGTGAGCAATGCCGTACGCCGCAGGCGCCGCGCTGGATTCCGGCTGGCGTGAGGTCTTCATCACCGCCGGGAGCGCGGGGTCTTGCGCGCGGTGAAGAACGCGAGTGCAGACGACACGATCCCGAGAGCTCCGGCAACGGCCGACACCCACGCGTTGTCTGGCGGCCAGCCACGCGTGGCGAGGAAAATCCAGATGAGCCCGAAGGTGAGCCATCCGATCGCGGTGGCGTAGTAAATCGGCGATCGACGAATCTCGCGAAGTCCATGAGCCCAGTAGACATGGGCCCTGACACGAGAACAGTACCAACGGGCGGATGACAGCGTCAGCGCGGCGATCGCGTGGCGGAGCGGGTGAGCAAGAGCGTGAGCAGAGTGCCCCCGAATGAAGAAAGCCCCAGCGCCAACCGGAGTTGGTCTGGGGTTTTCGTGGTGGCCAGGGGCGGGGTCGAACCGCCGACCTTCCGATTTTCAGTCGGACGCTCGTACCAACTGAGCTACCTGGCCCGGACAAACTGAGCGACCCCGACCGGGCTCGAACCGGCGACCTCCGCCGTGACAGGGCGGCGCGCTAACCAACTGCGCTACGGGGCCTCGTGAAGAGGTACTGCGTATCCCCAACGGGATTCGAACCCGTGCTACCGCCGTGAAAGGGCGGGGTCCTTGGCCGCTAGACGATGGGGACCTGCGGAGTCACCCGTGCAGGTCCGTCGCCGCCAGCGAGCCGCGCTCGGATCCGTCGAGGACTTCCGAAAGCATAGGGGACGAGCCCGCCAATCACCAAAGCGAGATGGACATGCGTCCCGACCTGCGGCTGAGCCGCCGCCGCCAGGGACAGCGACGCGGTCACCGGCCCTTGGCCGCCCACGACAGCACCCGCTCGCGCGGCCATGTGGTCACGATGCGCTGCGCAGGCACGCCGAGCCGGGCCGCGCGCTCGCAGCCGTACTGCACGAAGTCGAGCTGCCCCGGCGCGTGCGCGTCGCTGTCGATCGAGATCAGGCACCCGGTCCCCAGCGCCAGCTCGATCAGCTCGTCCGGGGGGTCCACCCGCTCCGGTCGGGAGTTGATCTCCACCGCGACGCCCTCCGCGGCGCAGGCGGCGAAGACCGCCTCGGCGTCGAACTGGCTCTGCGCCCTGGCCTTCTGGCCCGCGCGGCGTACGACGTACCGGCCCGTGCAGTGCCCCAGGACGGCGACGCGCGGATGACGAACCGCGCCGAGCATCCGTCGCGTCATCGCCTCGGGCTCCATGGCGAGCTTGCTGTGCAAGGACGCCACCACGACGTCGACCCGCCCCAGCATCTCCTCGGTCTGGTCGAGCGAGCCGTCGTCGAGGATGTCCACCTCGATGCCGGACAGCAGCCGAAAGCCGTCGCCGACGGCCCCGTTCACGGCGTCGACGACCTCCAGCTGCCGGGCGAGCCGCTCCGCGGTCAGCCCCTGGGCGACCTTGAGCCGGGGCGAGTGATCCGTCAGCGCCAGATAGGAGTGCCCCAGCTCCATCGCGGTTGCGACCATCTCCTCGATCGGCGAGCCGCCGTCGGACCAGTCCGAATGCGAATGCAGATCCCCGTGCGTCGCGGCCAGCACCTCCTCGCCACCGGTGGCCAGCGGGCCGGCCTCGCGCTCCAGGTCCGCCAGGTACGCCGGCGTACCGCCGTCCAGCGCCTCCGCGATCACCGCGGCCGTCTTGGGCCCCACGCCGGGCAGCTCGGTCAGCGTGCCCGCCCGATGCCGGAACTCCAGCTCGTCGCGCCCCACCCGCAACGCCGTGGTCGCCGCCCCGCGAAACGCCTTGACCCGGTGGCTGTCGGCCAGCCGCCGCTCCAGCAGAAAGGCGATCCGGCGCAGCGCGTCGACGGGCTCGATCGGCGCCATGGCCGCGGGCTGGTTCATGCGGCAAACCGTACGGCGGGTGAGCGCGCCGTGAAAGGATGACCGGCATGGAGCTCCTGAACACGCCGCTGGCCGAGCTGGACCCCGAGATCGCCGCCGCGCTGGACGCCGAGCGCGACCGCCAGGAGACGACGCTGGAGATGATCGCGTCGGAGAACTTCGCGCCCGTCGCGGTCATGCAGGCGCAGGGCTCCGTGGCGACGAACAAGTACGCCGAGGGCTACCCGGGACGCCGCTATTACGGCGGGTGTGAGCACGTCGACGTCGTCGAGCAGCTCGCCATCGACCGGCTCAAGGCCCTGTTCGACGCGGGCTTCGCCAACGTGCAGCCGCACTCCGGTGCGCAGGCCAACACGGCCGTCTACTTCGCCCTGCTCAAGCCGGGCGACACCATCCTCGGCATGGACCTCGCGCACGGTGGACACCTCACCCACGGGATGCGGATCAACTACAGCGGCAAGATGTTCAACGTCGCGGCGTACCACGTCGGCGACGACGGCCGGGTCGACATGGGCGAGGTCGAGCGCCTCGCCAAGGAGACCAAGCCGCAGATGATCATCGCGGGCTGGTCGGCGTACCCCCGCCAGCTCGACTTCGCCGAGTTCCGCCGCATCGCCGACGAGGTCGGCGCCTACCTGATGGTCGACATGGCCCACTTCGCGGGCCTGGTGGCCGCCCGGCTGCACCCGAACCCCATGCCCCACGCGCACATCGTCACCTCGACGACGCACAAGACCCTCTGCGGCCCCCGCGGCGGCGTCATCCTCACCAACGACGCCGACCTGGCCAAGAAGATCAACTCCGCGGTCTTCCCCGGCATGCAGGGCGGCCCGCTGGAGCACGTCATCGCCGCGAAGGCGGTCGCCTTCAAGGTCGCCGCGACGCCGGACTTCAAGGAGCGCCAGGAGCGGACGCTGGCCGGGGCGCGGATTCTCGCCGAGAGGCTTTCCCAGCCGGACATGGCGCAGATCGGCGTGCGCGTCCTGACCGGCGGCACCGACGTCCACCTGGTCCTCGTCGACCTGCGGGACAGCGAGCTCGACGGCAAGCAGGGCGAGGACCAGCTGCACCGCATCGGGATAACAGTGAACCGCAACGCGATTCCCAACGACCCGCGGCCGCCGATGGTCACCTCGGGGCTGCGGATCGGCACCCCCGCGTTGGCTACCCGGGGCCTGCAGGAGGACGACTTCCGCGAGGTCGCCGACATCATCGCCGGTGCGCTGCACGCCGGCCTGACCGACGACGAGGCCGAGCTCCTGCGCCGCCGCGTCGAGGAGATCGCGAAGAAGTACCCGCTGTACCCCTCGCTCAAGTCCTAGCGGTTATCCCCACCCGCTAGGCAGGCGCGGGTTATCCCCAGCCGGCGGCTCTCCCGCGACGGTGGGGGCGCGCGTCGCCGTACCTTGGCGACCATCGTCGACCAGGGGGGAAAGCCATGCGGGTACGTCGCGTTGTCGCCATCATCGGTTTGTCTGCGGTGGCGGTGTTCGGGGCCCGGGACGTGGTCCTCGGGGACCAGCGCGCGCCTGCGCCCGATCCCTCGGGGACGCCCACGCAGTCCGGCCAGCCGGGGGAGGCGTGGCTGCCGCCGGCGCGGCCCGGCTCAACCGCCGCTGCCGCGACCCCCATGACCTCCGCGACTCCCACGACCTCCGCGACCGCCGGGGCGGCCGGCTCGGTCGACCGCGGCCGGGTGGCGCGTCCCCCGTTGCCGGACTTGTACGCCGCCGCGGCAGCGCGCGCCACCACCGCGACCTCGGTGCAGGTCACCGGTGAGATCCACACGAAGGAGGGGACCGTCCACCTGGACGTGGCCGGCGCGACGACGAATGACAACTATCGGCAGGTGGTGCACCTGTCGGACGGCGCGCTCGAACTGCTCACGGTCGGCCCTTCATCGTGGGGGCGGGAGCTGCCGCCCGGCGGCGCCTCCGCATCGGCGGAGCCATATCGGCCGGTGTCCCCCGATACCGCATTGTTCCTCCCCGGGCAGGTCAAAGACCTGGTCTCGTCCCATGGGCCGCTGGAACCCCGCGGGCTGAGCTGCGTCGACGTGACCGAGCAAGGCCGCCCCGCGTGGCTGTTGCGGCGGACCTCCCCGGAGGCAGAGCTGGCGATTGCCGCCGACGGCTCGGCGGAGCTCTTGCGCCTCACGACTGCGAAGATGGGGACGCTGACCTTCGCCCGGTGGAACCAGGTGCCGCCCTTCGCGGCGCCGTCGCCCGCGCAGCTGGAGCGAAGTCCGGGCTGACTGAGCCCCCGTGGATCCGGGGCCGGACTGCGCCGGCCGCATCGCGTGGGCAGAATGCACGCATGACCTACCATGCCGCGGACGATCGCTACGACTCCATGACCTACCGCTTCTGCGGACGCAGCGGACTGCAGCTGCCGCTGCTGTCGCTCGGACTGTGGCAGAACTTCGGCGACGACAAGCCCCACGAGGTGCAGCGGACCATCGTGCGCCGCGCCTTCGACCGCGGCGTCACGCACTTCGACCTGGCGAACAACTACGGCCCGCCGTACGGTCAGGCCGAGATCAACTTCGGCCAGATGCTGCGCCAGGACCTCGCGCCGTACCGCGACGAGCTCATCATCTCGACCAAGGCGGGCTGGGACATGTGGCCGGGGCCGTACGGCCAGGGTGGCGGCAGCCGCAAGTACGTCCTGGCGAGCCTCGACCAGTCGCTGCGCCGCATGGGTCTGGACTACGTCGACATCTTCTACAGCCACCGCTTCGACCCGGACACCCCCATCGAGGAGACGATGCGCGCGCTCGACGCGGCGGTCCGCGCGGGCAAGGCCCTGTACGTCGGAATCTCGTCCTACTCGACCGCCAAGACCCGCGAGGCCGCCACCATCGCGCGCGAGCTCGGCACGCCGCTGCTCGTCCATCAGCCCAGCTACTCGATGCTCAACCGCTGGACCGAGGACCAGCACCTCCTCGACGAGCTCGAGGAGCAGGGGATGGGTTGCATCGCGTTCACCGCGCTCGCGCAGGGCCTGCTCACCGACCGCTACCTCAACGGCATCCCCGAGGGCTCGCGCGCGGCCCAGGCGGGCTCCACGATCGACAAGACGCAGCTGACCGAGGCCACCCTGAAGAACCTGCGTGCCCTCGACAAGCTCGCCAAGAAGCGCGGCCAGAGCCTGGCCCAGATGGCGCTGGCCTGGGCGCTGCGCGACCCGCGCATGACCAGCCTGGTGATCGGCGCCAGCCGCGTCGAGCAACTCGACGCCAACCTCGACGCCCTGGCCAACCTCGCCTTCGCCGACGACGAGCTCGCCGAGATCGACCGGTACGCGGTCGACGCCGGCGTCAATCTCTGGGCCAAGCAGACGGAGGCCTGAGCGGTGGGGGCCGCGGACTGGTTCCTGAGCGCGAGCGAGCGCGGCAACCCGGACACGCGGCTGGACGAGCGGGTACGTCGGGTGCACGGCGGGGACGCCGCGTGGGCCGAGGGCAACGAGGCCACCCCGCTGATCCACGGCGCGACGTACTTCGCCGACCTCGTGCCCGGAATCCGCGCGATGGGGCCGGGGGACTACCTGTTCTTCACCGACTGGCGGGGCGACCCCGACGAGAGGCTGCTCGGCGTGCCGGGCTCAGAGGTCTCCACGGTCCTCGAGGACGCGGCCCGCCGCGGCGTCGACGTACGGGGGTTGATCTGGCGCAGCCACTGGGACCGGTTCGGCTACACCGGGGACGAGGCCCGCCACCTCGGCGAGGAGATCGAGGAGGCCGGCGGGGAATGCCTGCGGGACATGCGGGTGCGCACGATGGGCAGCCACCACCAGAAGTTCGTGGTGCTGCGCCACCCCGGCGCCCCCGAGCGGGACGTCGCCTACGTCGGCGGGATCGACCTGTGCCACAGCCGCCGCGACGACGAGCGGCACCTGGGCGACCCGCAGCCGCAGCAGATGTCGGCCAGCTTCGGCCCGACGCCGCCGTGGCACGACGTGCAGGTCCGGCTGCGCGGCCCCATCGTGCATGACGTCGAGACCGTCTTCCGCGAGCGCTGGGAGGACTCCAACCCGCTGACCCGCCACCCGGTCCGCTGGCTGGAGAGCAAGGTCGCGCACGAGGACCAGACGCCGGATCCCCTTCCCGCGCAGGCCCCGCCGCCGCCGGCGTGCGGCGCCCACGTCGTGCAGCTGCTGCGTACCTATCCGGACCTATGGTCGGGCTACGACTTCGCCCGCGACGGGGAGCGGAGCGTGGCGCGGGGCTACGCCAAGGCGCTGCGCCGCGCGGAACGGCTGATCTATATCGGGGACCAGTACCTGTGGAGCCACGAGGTCGCCGCCGACTTCGTCACGATGCTGCAGGAGAACCCACAGCTGCACGTCGTCGCCGTCGTCCCGCTCATCCCCGACGATGACAGCGCCACCGGCCTGCCGCCCAATGTGGTGGGCCGGGAACGCGCCATCACCAAGATCCGCGAGGCGGCGCCGGATCGGGTGGCGATCTACGGCATCGAGAACGAGGCCGGCATTCCCATCTACGTCCACGCCAAGGTGTGCATCGCCGACGACGCGTGGGCCACGATCGGCTCCGACAACTTCAACCGCCGCAGTTGGACCCACGATTCGGAGCTCACCGCCGCGGTCTTCGACGAGACACAGCAGTACGCCGTACGACTGCGCACCCGCCTCGTGCGCGAGCACCTGGGACTCGATCCGGCGGCCGAACCGACGACAGCGGCCGAGGGCGACCCGGACCTGAACGACCCGCGTGAGGTCTTCGGGGTCATGGCCGCCTGCGCCGACGCGCTGGACGCCTGGCATGCCGGCGGCCGAGTCGGGCCGCGACCGCGCGGGCGGCTGCGCCACCTCGTCGTACCGGAGCTGACCCGGGCCCAACGGGCCTGGGCGACGCCCCTCTACGAGAACATCTACGACCCCGACGGCCGGCCCCGCGCGTTGAAGAAGGCCCGCACCTTCTGACCTTGAGCGCCGGTCGAGAGGACATGCTGGGGGTGGCCTGAACGGCGGATCTCGACGGGAGGAAGCGGGGTGGCCAAGGATCTCAGGGGCCACCGGGACACGGCAGACCGCCGCGTCTCGGAGGCGCTGCTGCACCCGGTGCGCCTTGTGCCGCTGTCGTTCCTGGGCGCCATCGTCATCGGGAGCATGCTGCTGCTGTTGCCGATCTCGCATGCCGACAGGTCGGCAGACCTGATGGTGGCGACCTTCACTACGGTCTCCGCCGTGTGCGTCACGGGTCTGTCGACGGTGGACACCTCGACCTACTGGACGCCGTTCGGCCAGGTCGTCATCCTGCTCCTCATCCAGGTAGGGGGCTTCGGGATCATGACCCTGGCCACGCTGCTCTCCCTGCTGATCCGGGGTCGACTCGGGGTCGCCGGAGCGCTGCGCGCGCGGGCCGAGACGCACGCTTTCGACGTGGGCGGCAGCGTCACGCGACTGATCCAGCGCATCGCCGTCCGGATGCTCCTCGCCGAGGGGGTCGTGGCGTTGGCGCTGACCGTCCGGTTTCGGCTGGCCTACGACGACGACGTGGGCACCGCCCTCTGGCACGGCGTGTTCCATGCGGTGTCGGCGTTCAACAACGCGGGATTCGCGCTGTACAGCACGAATCTCGTCGGCTTCGTCGGCGATCCCTACATCTGCCTGCCGATCTGCGCGGCCATCGTCGCCGGCGGGATCGGCTACCCGGTGTACTTCGAGCTGCTCAAACGCTGGCGCCGGCCCAGCGAGTGGACCGTGCACACCCGCATCACGATCGGCGGGACCGCGTTGTTGCTCGTGCTGGGCACGCTGGCCTATCTCGCGTTCGAGTGGGGTAACCCGCGCACGATGGCCGGCTTGGGGGTGGGCGACAAGCTGCTGGCTGCCACCACCGGGTCGGTCGTGGCCCGGACTGCCGGGTTCAACTCCATCGACTACGGCGCCATCACGAGCGCGACCCTGGTCATCACCTTGGTGCTGATGTTTGTCGGCGGCGGCAGCGCCGGTACGGCGGGCGGGATCAAGGTGACGACGTTCTTCCTGCTCGGGTTCCTCATCTTGGCTGAGGCCCGCGGCGAGGACGACGTTGTGGTCGGACACCGCCGCATCGACGCGCAAGCCCAGCGACAGGCGGTCTCGGTAGCGCTGCTGGGCGTGGGGTCGGTGACGATGGGCACGATCGCGGTGGTGGTTCTGACCGGCCTGCCGCTGGACGCCGTCGTCTTCGAGGCGGTCTCGGCGTTTGCCACGGTCGGGTTGTCCACGGGGATCACGCCCCACCTTTCGGTGCCCGCTCAACTCGTCATCATGGCGTTGATGTTCGTGGGCCGGGTTGGCACGATTACGCTGGCGTCCGCCCTCGCGTTGCGCACCCGCAAGCGGTACCACCACTATCCGGAGACGCACCCCATTGTCGGCTAAGGTCCAGCGGCGCACCCCGCAGAGCATCCTCGTCATCGGCTTGGGCAGATTCGGCTCGGCCGTCGCCCTCGCCTTGGTCGCGATGGGCAAGGAGGTGCTCGCCGTCGACGAGAGCCATGACCTGGTGCAGCGCTGGGCGGCGGAGCTGACCCACGTCGTCCAGGCGGACACGACCAACGAGGACGCCCTGCGCCAGCTCGGGGTCCGGGACTTCGACCGGGCCGTGGTCGCGATCGGCAGCGACATCGAGGCCAGCGTGCTCACCGTCCTTGCGCTGGCCGAGCTGGGCGTCAAGGACATCTGGGCCAAGGCGATCACCGCCAAGCACGGCTCCATCCTTGAACGGGTCGGCGCTCACCACGTGATCTATCCCGACCGAGAGATGGGTGAGCGGGTCGCGCACATGATCGTCTCCTCGGTGCGGGACTACATCGAGTTCGACGGGTACGCCCTGGCTCGCATCCCGTCCCCCGCGTTGACCTGGGACATACCGCTCGGGGATTCGGGAGTGCGCCAGAAGCACCGGGTGACCATCGTCGGGGTGAAGGCGCCCGGGCAGCCCTACACCTACGCAGACCACGACACGGTCGTCCATCGCGGCGACGAGCTGTTGGTCACCGGCTCGGTCTCGGACGTGGAGCTCTTCAGCCAGCTCTCCGCCACCTGACGGACGGGCCGAGTTCGCAGGCCGCTCACGCGCCGTTCACGATGGGCAGTGGCGACGCCGAGGCGGCCGAGCAGCGGCCTCGAACACCGCTCGTGACATGGGACAATGAGGCCATGCGTCTGCTGATGATCCGCCACGGCCAGACCCCCTCGAACGTCCTGCACGCCCTCGACACCGCGGTCCCCGGGGCCGACCTGACGGACCTTGGCCGCGCCCAGGCCGCCGCCTTGCCGGACGCGCTGGCCGGCGAGTCCATCGACGCCATCGTCGCCAGCACCCTGGTGCGGACCCAGCAGACCGCCGAGCCGCTGGCGTCGGCCCGCGGCCTGCAGCTGATCGTGCGACCGGGTTTCCGGGAGATCGCCGCGGGCGACCTGGAGATGCGCACGGACGAGGACGCCATGCGCACCTACGTCGACGTGGTCTTCTCCTGGCCGGAGCAGCTCGACCGCCGGATGCCGGGCGGGGAGTCGGGCCGCGAGGTGATGGCCAGGTGTGACGGCGTCGTCGCCGAGGCCGCCGCGGCCGGCCACAACGACGTGGTGATCCTCGCGCACGGCGCGGTGATCCGCGCGTACGCCGCAGCCCGGGCGCATAACGTCGACTGGGAGTACGCGGCCAAGCACTGGCTGCGCAACACCGGGATGGTGGTGCTCGAGGGCGACCCGACGGGCGGCTGGGAGATGACCCGCTGGGTCGAGCACCCGGTCGGCGGCGAACACCTGAACGGTGAGTTGATCGAGGACCCGACCGGCGCCCCGGAGTACGAGACGAAGCACTAACGCTCTGACCCGACGCGACGGCGGATCGGCGCTTACCCCTGTTGCGCGCCCCCCGATCAGGTCTACTGTCCAGCCGTACTCGTCGGATTCGGCACCGGCCACCCGCTCGTCTCCAAGAGCGGCCCGGGTCACGGATAAGGAGCCCCCATGTCTCTCGCCTGGTGGGGCCTGATCATCGTCGTCGCCTTCTTGGCGTTGATCATGACCAAGCGCACGACCCCGTTCACCGCCCTGGTGCTCACCCCGATCGTGGTCGCCTTGTTGGCAGGCTTCGGGAACAGCATCGGCAAGTTCTCGCTGGCCGGCGTGCAGGGTGTGGCGACGACGGTCTTCTTGTTGCTCTTCGCGATCCTCTACTTCGGGCTGATGATCACGGTGGGCCTCTTCGACCCGTTGGTGCACTTCATCCTGCGCATCGTCAAGGGCGATCCGCTGAAGGTGCTCGTCGGCACGGCGATCCTCGCGGCCGCGGTGTCCGTGGACGGGGACGGGTCGACG
Source organism: Austwickia sp. (assembly GCA_016699675.1). Classification (NCBI taxonomy): domain Bacteria; kingdom Bacillati; phylum Actinomycetota; class Actinomycetes; order Micrococcales; family Dermatophilaceae; genus Austwickia; species Austwickia sp. The sequence continues at coordinate 2,406,569 of CP064985.1, forward strand.
ACCACGATGATCGTGTGTTCGGCGATGATCCCCGTCTACCGCAAGCTGGGCATGAAGATGATGGACCTCGCGGTGCTCGTCATCCTGGCCAACTCGATCATGAACCTGCTGCCCTGGGGTGGCCCCACGGCGCGCATCATCGCCGCCCTCAAGGTCGACGAGGGCGAACTGCTGCGCCGCATCCTCCCCGGCATGCTGCTCGCCATCGTGTGGGTGATCGTCGTGGCCGTGCTGCGGGGGCTGGCCGAGCGCAAGCGTCTGGGCATCGTGCACCTGAGCGAGGCCGACATCCACGAGCTCTCCCCGGCCTCGGGTGACAACGAGCACGACGCGCTCAAGCGGCCGAAGCTCATCTGGTTCAACCTGGCGCTCACGGCGATCCTGATGATCTTCCTGATCTTCGGCGGCATGTGGATCATCCCGAAGCTGTCCTCGGCCATCCTGTTCGAGATCGGCTTCGCCATCGCCCTCCTGGCCAACTACCGCAAGCTGTCCGACCAGCGGGAGATCATCGAGATCCACGGCGCCAACGCCATGCACGTCATCATCATGGTGCTGGCCGCCGGCATCTTCATGGGCATCCTCAACGAGTCGAAGATGTCCGAGGCGATGGGGCAGGCGTTGGCCACCACCGTGCCCTCCTCGATGGGCAGCCACTGGGGTTTGGTGACGGCGCTGGCGTCCGTGCCGGGCACGTTCGCCCTGTCGAACGACGCCTTCTATCTGGGGGTCCTGCCGATCCTCGCCAAGACCGGCGAGGGCTACGGCTTCTCGACGATGGACATCGCCGTGGCCTCCACCACGGGCCAGGCGTTCCACCTGCTCAGCCCGTTGGTCGGGTTCATCTACCTGCTGCTGCACCTGACGGGCGTCGACATGGGTGCCTGGCAACGGGCCTCGGCCAAATGGGCGATCGGCACGTTCGTCATCTTCCTGATCTGCGCGGCGACGTTCGGGGGCGTGCGACTCTGAGTCCGTCGACCGGGGGGACGCGGGAGTCGCGTCCCCCCGGGACGTGAACCCGAACTTTGGCCGGCGCGACTTAACGACCGGACGAGCCGAGCTCGCTAACTCGCCAGTATTGTGCACATCCTGTATGCGATTCTGGGCCGCATGAAGCTCTCCGCCCTGGACTACGGCATCATCGGGCTGTACTTCCTCGTCATGATCGGCATCGGGGTCTACTCCGTCACCTTCGCGCGCGGTCGCGACGACTACCTCCTGGCCGGCCGCAGGCTGCGGTTCCCGTTGTTCTTCGGTTGCATGGCGGCGATGGCCGTGTCGGTGGTGCGGTCACCGTCGGTGGGGCCAAGAAGGGGTACGCCGACGGGATCGCGGGCCTCTGGGTCGGCGGCAGCCTGGGCCTGGGCCTCATCCTGCTCGGCGTCCTGATCAGCTCCAAGCTGGCCAAGCTCCGGGCGCTGTCGATCAACGAGGTCATCGAGCGCAATTACGGGGTCGCGGCCCGCGTGCTGGGTGCGGTGCTCACGATCATCTACACGGTGGCACTGACGGTCGTGCAGGTCATCGCTATCGGCGACATCCTCGCGGGCGTCTTCGGCTGGGACGTCAAGCTGGCGATGCTCGTCGGCGGGTCCGTCGTGGTTCTGTACACGTTCCTGGGCGGCATGTGGGCCGTCACCCTGACCGACATCGTGCAGTTCGTCATCAAGACGCTCGGCATCATCATCCTGGTGCCGATCTTTGCGCTGGCCAGCCCCAAGATCGGCGGCCTGTCCGGGCTCGTCGACCACGTGCCCGCCGGGCACTGGGATCCGTTCGCGTACGGCTTCGACGGCACCCTGTATTGGATCCTGCTCTACGTCCCCGGGCTGGTCATCGGGCAGGACATCTGGCAGCGGATGTTCACCGCGCGCAACGAGAAGGTCGCCCGCACCGGCACGATCCTCGCGGGCGTCTACTCGATTGTCTACGGGTTGGCGGCCGTGCTCCTCGGAATGGCGGTGCTCGCCGCCGGCGTACAGCTCGGCAAGAAGCAGACCGGACAGGCCTTCTACGAGGGCGTGACGATGTTCCTCCCCCAGGGACTCGCCGGGCTCCTCCTCGCGGCCGCCATGGCGGCGGCGATGTCCGTGGCCTCCGGGACGATCCTGGCCTGCTCCACCGTCGTCTACAACGACCTCTACGTGCGGTTCGTGCGGCGCCAGCGCGACTCCGACGTGGTCGCTGCCGCCGACGACCGGGCGGCGCTCAGCGCCTCGGCTGTCGAGCGCGACCTGGCCGCCGACCGGCGCCGTGGCGCCGAGCGGCGCCATGGGACCGACCGCGACGTCTGGATCAACCGCGGCATCGCCTTCGTCATCGGCATCGTCGTCATCGGCCTGGCCATGATCATCGAGGACATCTTCAAGGCGCTGGACCTCGCCTACGGCTTCCTGTCGGGTTGCGTGTTCATCCCGGTCATCGCGGCGTTCTTCCTGCGCAGGGTCAGCCCGTGGGCCGGCCTGTGGGCCCTGGCGCTGAGCTTCCTGGGCGTGGCGGGGGCCATGTGGTTCGGCGAGTCCGGCGCGGCCGCGGCGCAGTTCGGCGCGGCCGAGGGCGCCAAGTGGGTCATCGGCGGCAACTACCCGATCATGGTCGGGATGGTCATCGGGCTGATCACGTACGTCGGGTTCACGCTCACCGACCGACACAAGATCGTGCCCAACCTGCGGGTCGACGAGGCGGAGCTGGCCGAGCTGCCGGCGCAGGGCTGAGGGCGCGGCGCCGTGAGCGACCGGCTCGTGTCGTCCCGCTATCGCGGGATGGCCAGCACGCCCATGTCCAGCTCGGTGGATAGGGCCCGCAGCTTCCCGGACACGATCAACTTCAGCCTGGGCGACCCCGAGCTCACCACGGACGCCCGCATCATCGATGCCGCAGCGGCCGACGCCCACGCCGGGCACACCCACTACACGGACACGTACGGCGACCCGGAGCTGCGGGCCGAGATCCTCGCCTACTACGCGGCGGAGTACGGCTACGTCCCCGAGCCCGGCGGACTCATGGTCACCACCTCGGGGTGCCACGCCATGTGGCTGGTGCTGGAGTCGATCCTCGACGACGGCGACGAGGTGGTGATCTGCGAGCCGTACTTCACGCCGTACCCGCATCAGATCCGGCTCGCCCGTGGGGTGCCCGTCGTGCTCCCGACGTACGCGCAGGACGGCTTCCAACCCGACCCGACCCGCCTGGCGACGCTGCTGACGGACCGGACCCGCGCGATCACCCTCAACACCCCCGCCAATCCCACCGGCGCCTGCCTGTCCCGCCGGACCGAGCAGGCCATCGCGGAGCTGGCCGTCGCGCACGACCTGATCGTGATCGCGGACGAGATCTATCCGCTGTTCAGCTATGCCGAGCCGTTCGTACCTTTCGTCACGCTCCCCGGCATGGCCGAGCGGACCATCACGATCAACTCGTTGTCCAAGGACTTCGTGATGACGGGGTGGCGGATCGGGTACGTGCTCGGGCCGCCGGCCGTCATCCGGGCGATGAAGGACGTCAACGAGAACAACGTCTTCACGGCCCCGTCGGTGAGTCAGCGCGCGGCGCTGCACGCGTTGCGGCATCGGCACGAGATTCAGCCGCCGATCCGGGAGCTGTATCGGTCTCGGCTCATGCGGGCCTACGAGCGGGTGATCGCGACGCCGGGGATGACCTGCCTGGAGCCGCAGGGGTCGATCTACCTGTGGGTGGACGTGCGGGCGACCGGGCTGGGATCGGTCGCGGTGGCGGACCGGATCTTCGACGAGACGCACGTGCTGACGCTGCCGGGGGTGGCGTTGGGGGCGGGCTGCGACGGCTACCTGCGCCTGGCCATGACCGTCTCGCAGGAGCGCATCGACGAGGCCTTCGACCGCATCGGTCGGACGGCGCTGTTCGGCGGCTGAGGCCTAGGTGAGGACGGCCACGGCGACGTCGCCGGGTTGCTGGGTGCAGCTGGCCAGCATGCGCCCGTCGACGTCCCAGATGGCGGAGCGCCCGCTGGTGGTGGCGTACCCACCGCCCGTCGGCCCGGCGAAGTCCGCGAAGGCGACCGGTACGGCGTAGCGGTCCCTGATGCGGGCCGCCCGCGAGGCGACCTCGTCCACCTCGTGGGGTGCGTGGACATGGCCCGCGACGTACAGGTCGATGCCCAGCGCGGCCGTCTCCGCGAGATGCGAACTCGTCCGGGTGTCCTTGCAGACGCCGACCCCGACGCGCCACCCGTCCACGTGGATCGCCGCGGGGGAGCGCCCCGGGGCGAACCGCTTGGACTCGCGACGGCCGAGGTGCATCTTGACGTACGCCGGGCGGACGCCGTGCCCGTCGATTTCGAGCACCCCGATGCCGCGGATCCCGCTGTCCCGGTTGCCCACTCGGATCGGCGCCCCGGCCAGGGCGGTCGAGCCGGTCTCGGCGCACGCTTCGACCAGCGGCGCCAGCGCGGGGGACCGCGGGTCGACGATCGGGGCGTCGTAGCTGTATCCGGTCAGCGACAGCTCCGGGAAGACGACGAGTCGGGCGGCGGCGCCGATGACCGTCGAGGCATGGGCCGCGACGTTGCCGGCCAGGTCGCGCAGGCGGGTGATGGGCTGGGCGACGGCCACGCGGAGGGGGCTCCGAAAGGACCGCTGCGCCGGTGCGGTGGTCACGACAGAGACGCTACTCTCACCGCTCCCGAGCCGCGCTCGTTGGGCAAGCACCAGCGCCGGACCCGGGCGCGGCTGAACCCCCGACCCCGGCCGGGGGTTCAGCAGTCGATCAGCCGTGGATCAGCTGGCGTCGCCGCCGACCTTGGGCTCCTCGTTGATCATGAAGATCGCGCCCTGCGGGTCGGCGACCTGGGCAAACCGGCCGAACGGCGAGTCCGCCGGCTGATCGTGCACCTGACCCCCGAGTTCGCGAATTCTTGCCGCCGTGGCATCGGCGTCGGCCACCCCGACGTACGCCCGCCAGAAGGACGGTACGCCGGGAGGCAGGATCTGCGAGGCGTCGCACAGGCCGGCGACCGCGTGCTGACCCTCGCCGTTGGTGGCATAGCGGAAGCCCTGCCCGGGCTCCTCCGCCGAGCCTGCCATCCAGGAGATCTCCCAGCCGAGGACGTCGCGGTAGAACGGGATGGCCGCGTCGAGGTCGGTGCTGAGCTGCTCGAACCAGACGGGGGTGCCCGGCGTCAGCGGCGTGGCGAAACCGTCCATGCCCTGCGGCTGCCAGAGCCCCACGTGCGCGCCGGCGGCGTCGACGATCATGGCCTGCCGCCCCTGGCCGGGGATGTCCATGGGGCCGAACACGACCTGACCGCCGGCGCCCGGAACGGCCGCCAGGGCCGCGTCCATGTCGCCGGTCTCCAGGTAGACGGTCCACAGGGTCGGCCCGGAGGGCTCGGTTGTCGGGCCATCGGGGCTCATGTACGACGTCATCAGGCCGCCCACCAGACCATCCCCGCAGCTGATCAGGTGGTAGTGCCCGAAGTCCTCGCCCTGGTCGGCGAACCGCCAACCGAAGAGCTCGCCGTAGAACGCCTTCGCGCCCTCGACGTCGTGGGTCATGAGGTCAAGCCAGATGGGGCGGCCCTGTGGCGAGTTGGCGGCTTCTGCCTCGGTCATGGACGGCTCCTGCGCAGTTGCGGAGTTCGCGTGCGGTGACGCCTGGTCCCGCCGAGCCTAGGGGTACGCCGGGTGGGACCGCGAGCGGCCGCCGTCGACCGCCGCAAGCAGCGCTGCGAGGCGGTCGGTCACCTCGGCTACGTGGGGCACCAGGTCCAGCTCGATGACCCCGCCGGCGTGCCAGATGCGCAAGTGGCCGTAACCCCACAAAACTGGCTCATCGCAATTGAGATAGCATCACTTAAGCACTTAAGTGATGCTATCGTCCGCCACGGGCGTCACTTAACTCGAGTCCGGACGCCGAACGCCGTGGGGCCTGTGGGGCTCGAACCCACGCGCTTCGGATTAAAAGTCCGCTGCTCTGCCAACTGAGCTAAGGCCCCGTACGTCGGCTGCAGGCCATCAGCCCTGCCGGAGAACGGATCCGGCCAGCGCGTGCACTCGACGTACCGCTGCCCCGACGCCGAGCGACGCCCGTCGCGGCAGCACGGACCAGCCTAGGCCACGCGGCGCCCGGCCCGGCGTACCGCGCCCGTGGGCACGTTCCGGGACCGGCCGGGCACCGCAGCGGACCGACCAGGAGCCACACACGGCGCCGTACCGAACCCGCCCAATCCAGACCTGGTGAACGAACGCACAGCGAATGTCGATGTCAGGCACGCGAATTCAGGTGCTTACCATGAGCGCGTCATCCCTGGCCAACCCCACCGAAGTGGAGTCACCGCTGTGTTCAAGAGTTCATCTCGTCATGCCCGCACGCGTCCCGCCCGGCGCATCGGCGCCCGCCTCGGCGCGACCGTCCTCACCGCCGGCCTCGCCGTAACCGGGGCGATCGGGGCCTCGACCGCCGCGCAGGCCGCCCCCCAGTCGGCGTACCCGCGCCCCGTCCGCCCCTACGTCTGGCATCCCGGCGGCTTCGATGACGCGGCGACCGTCTACGTCACCAAGCGCAACGGCCAGCTCATCCCGCACTGCGAGAACGTGCCGCTGGCGGCCGCCACCTCCGGCGACGTCCGCATCCTGGTCCGCACGGAGCTGGCGCCGCTGTTCCAGGCGCTGATGCGGGCCACCGAGCAGCGCTACGGCTACGACCTGCGCCGCGGCCTCACCGGCGCGTTCAGCTGCCGCATGATCGACGGGTCGGCCAACGTCTCCAACCACGCCTACGGCCGCGCCATCGACATGAACTGGGACGAGAACCCGATGGCGTCCTACTTCCAGTCCGACATCCCGCCCGCCGTCGTCAAGCTGTGGATCGACCACGGCTTCTACTGGGGCGGGCACTACACGAACAAGAAGGACACGATGCACTTCGAGTACGTCGCGCCCATCGAGTCGGTCCCGTTCTTCCTCAACCGGCTCAAGACCTATCGCGGCTGAGCCTAGGCTCGCCGCCGAGCCGACGAGCAGGCCATCGGGCCGGTTCGGCCCACGAGACCGCCGTCCCGCAGGCTGAGCAGAACGCGCGATAATGCCTGCGTGACGCCCTCCCCCGCCGTACCGACCGCCCTCGATGTCGAGGCGGCGTACGTGCGGCTGCGGGGCATCGTGGCCGAGACGCCGCTGATGCGCAGCGACCGCCTCAGCCAGCGCACCGGGGTCAACGTGTGGGTCAAGCGCGAGGACCTGCAGCCGGTGCGCAGCTACAAGCTCCGCGGCGCCTACAACCTCATCGCTCAGCTCGGCCCGGAGGCCGCCGCCCGGGGCGTGGTCTGCGCCAGTGCGGGCAACCACGCCCAGGGCGTCGCCTTCGCCTGCGCCCGGCTCGGCCTGCGCGGCCGGATCTACGTGCCGCGCACGACGCCGCGCCAGAAGCGCGACCGCATCGCGGCCCTGGGGCAGGGGCGCGCCGACCTCATCGTGACGGGGGATACGTACGACGACGCGTACGCCGCCGCGCGCTCCGATGCCGACACGACGGGCGCGGTCATCGTGCCGGCGTTCGACCACGTCGACACGATCGCCGGGCAGGGCACCCTGGCCATCGAGGTCTTCCAGCAGCTCGGCCGCGACCCTGATCTGCTGGTGATCCCGGTGGGCGGCGGCGGCATGATCGCCGGCTGCGCCACCTGGCTCGCCGCCCGTCACCCGCACACCCGCGTGGTCGGGGCCGAGCCGGCGGGTGCGGCCTCGATGGCGGCGGCCATGGTCGCGGGCGGCCCCATCACCCTCGCCGAGCTGGAGACGTTCGTCGACGGCGCGGCGGTACGCCGGGTGGGGGAGCTGCCGTACGCCGTCGTCCGCGACCTCGGTCTAGATCTGGTGGCCGTCGACGAGGGCCGGGTCTGCACCGAGATGCTGGAGCTCTACCAGACCGACGGGGTCATCGCCGAACCCGCCGGCGCGCTCGCCTCGGCCGCGCTCCTCGACCGGGTCGGCGAGCTCAATCTCGCGCCCGGCAGTGACGTGGTCGTGGTCCTCTCCGGCGGGAACAACGACGTGAGCCGGTACGCCGAGGTCCTGGAACGCTCCCTCATCAGCGAGGGCCGCAAGCACTACTTCCTCGTCAACTTCCCGCAGGAACCGGGCGCGTTACGCCGCTTCGTCGAGGACGTCCTCGGCCCGGACGACGACATCGCCTTGTTCGAATACGTCAAGCGCTCCAACCGGGAGACCGGCCCGGCGCTCGTCGGGATCGAGCTCGGCGACCCGCGCGACCTCGACGGACTCCTGGAGCGGATGGCCTCCTCACGGATGGTCGTCGAGCGGATCCCCGCCGACAGTCCCTTCTACCGCTTCCTCGTCTGATCGGCAGCAGCGAATGCCCGCATCGGTCCCGTCGTCACCCGTCCCCGCGTCACCCGTCCTCTCACCCGTCCCCGCGTCCCAAGGGCCTGCCGTGCACTCGACGTACATCCTTGCCTTTTCCTGCGAGAACCACCCGGGCATCGTCGCCGCGGTGACCACCACGCTCACCCAACTCGGCTGCGACATCACCGACGGCCAGCAGTTCGACGACCGCCGCTCGGGGCGGTTCTTCGCGCGGATGACGTTCAGTCCGGTGCGGGCGGACTTGGGGGACAAGGGATTCCGTACGGCGCTGGATCCTGTCATGACCTCTCTCGGCGCCGATTGGAAGGTGCGCGAGGCGGGGACTCGCGCCCGCGCCCTCCTGCTGTCCTCGAAGGAGGACCACTGCCTCGCGGACCTGCTCTACCGCGTGCGCATCGGCGAGATCGCCATGGACGTGGTGGCGATCGTGAGCAACCACCCGCGGGAAACGTACGGCGACCTGGGTGACGTCCCCTTCCATCACCTGCCGGTGACCCCGCAGACCAAGCCCGACCAGGAGCAGGCGATCCTGCGGCTCGTCGAGGAGGAGCGGGTCGATCTGGTGGTGCTGGCGCGGTACATGCAGATCCTGTCCCCGGAGATGACCGCCGCGCTCGCCGGGCGTTGCATCAACATCCACCACAGCTTCCTGCCGGGGTTCAAGGGGGCCAAGCCCTACCACCAGGCGTACGAGCGCGGCGTCAAGCTCATCGGCGCCACCGCCCATTACGTCACCGCGGACCTCGACGAGGGACCGATCATCGCCCAGGACGTCGAGCCGGTCACGCACCGCGACGGCCCGGAGACCCTGGTCCGCAAGGGCCGCGACATCGAACGCCGCGTGCTCGCCTCCGCGGTGCGGGCCCACATCGAGGACCGGGTCATGATGCGCGGCGCGACCACGATCGTCTTCCCGGCCTGAGCCGCTGCGTCGGTCTCTGCGGGGCGCTCCGGGGACGCCGCTCGAGCACCTGCGCCGCCGCCCGCACGCGCGAGGCGTGCAAACGGCGGCGCGGGAGTCATACACCCGAGTCAGGCCGGCGGGTGGCCGGCTCGGCTCAGTTCTGCTCGCGGCGGCGGGCCACCAGGAGCAGGGTCGCGCCACCGGCGAGCAGCGCGCCGCCGAGGAGGACGGTCGCCTCGGCGTTCGCGCCGGTGTACGGCAGCTGGTTGGGCGACTGCGCGGGGGTGTGGGCCGCGACGGGAGCCGGCGCGGCAGGGGTCACCACGGGCTTGACCGGGGCGACCGGAGCCGGCTTGACCGGCTTGACCGGAGTGGTCGGCTTGACCGGAGTGGTGGGCTTGGTGGGCGGCGTGCTGGGCTCGGTCGGCTCCTCGCACTCCGGGTCCGTGGGCTCCTCGCACTCCGGGTCCGTCGCCTCGTCCTCGGGGCACGGGGTCTCCACGGGCGGAGCGGGCGAGGTCACCGGCGTGCAGTGGTCCTCGTTGACGCCACCGTGGTTGCCGTGCACGTCGCAGTCCTTGCCCTTGTCGGGCTGCGGGTCGTCCTTGCAGGGCTTGCCGCTGTTGCCGTGGTCGCAGCCGTCGGACTCCTCGCCGTGGCCGGTCGTGGGCTTGGGTGTCTCGGTGCCGGGCTTCGGCGTCTCCGTGCCGGACTTCGGCGTCTCCGTGCCGGGCTTGGGCGTCTCGGTGGTGGGCTTCGGTGCCTCCGTGGTCGGTACCGGCGCCGGCGTGGTGCCCTTGCAGTGGTCCTCGTTGACGCCACCGCTGTTGCCGTGCAGGTCGCAGTCCTTGCCCTTGTCAGCCTGCGGGTCGTCCTTGCAGGGCTTGCCGGTGTTGCCGTGGTCGCAGCCGTCCGACTGCTCGTTGCTCGGCGCGGTCTGGGTGGTCGGCTGGCCGTTCCCCGGGACGTTCTTCGGGGTCTCGACGGGCTTGGTGTCGGCAGCCTTCGTGACGACGGCCTTGGTGTCGGCCGGCTTGGTGTCGTTGGCCTTGACGGCGACGGTGGCCTTGGCCGCCGCCCCCTTCGCGGCAGCGTCGGCCACCGGCGCGAAGCTGGTGGTGGACCGGGTGATCGGTGCGTGGTTCGTCGCGGCGCTGGCGGGCGGCACGGCGATCGGGGCGACCTCTCCCGCGAAGGCGGGTGCGGAAGCCCCGGCAAGGCCCACGACGGCCATGGCGAGCCCGGCGGTCGTGGACATGGCGGATTTGGGCATGGTGAAACGACGAAGCGACATGAAAGAACTTCCCCCAGTATTCGAATTCCCCAAGTGCGGATGACTCCCCAGTCACCGGTGAATTGCGCCTCCCATGGCGCCCACCCTCAGCACGGACATCCGTACTGAACGCACGTCTCGATCATCGCGAGCTGCGTACTTGTTGTTAACCGTCTACTGAGTTGTATCTATGGTGATATAGATCACAGCAAATCGAAATCCTGTAATTCGCTTGTCAGGAAAGCCAACTGACTGGCTGTCAAGACGCCTCGGCGCCCACGCACGGCGTACCTGCGAGGATGGAGCCACCATGCCCACCCTCAGCGACCGCCTCACCAGCACCCTCACCGGCCAGCCCCAGCGGCTCGCCGACGATCCCGACGAGCTCTTCGCGACGTACGCCGAGTGGGTGAGCGGAGCGGGACTGACGCCGTACCCGCATCAGGAGGAGGCGCTCCTGGAGCTCGTCACGGGCAGCAACGTCATCCTCGCGACGCCGACCGGGTCCGGGAAGTCGCTCGTCGCCGCGGGGTTGGCCTTCTTCAGCCTGAGCCGGTACGCCGCGACGGGGCGCCGCACCTTCTATACGGCGCCGATCAAGGCTCTGGTCAGCGAGAAGTTCTTCGACCTGTGCGAGACCTTCGGAGCCGAGCAGGTCGGCATGGTCACCGGCGACGCCTCCGTCAACGCCGACGCGCCCATCATCTGCTGCACCGCGGAGATCCTCGCGAACCTCGCGCTGCGCGAGGGTCGCGACCTGGCCGTCGACTCGGTGGTCATGGACGAGTTCCACTTCTACGCCGAACCCGACCGCGGCTGGGCCTGGCAGGTGCCGCTGCTGGAGCTGCCGCACGCCCAGTTCCTGCTGATGAGCGCGACCCTCGGCGACGTCACGATGTTCCGCGACGATCTCACCCGACGCACGGGCCGCCCCACCGCCGTGGTCGCGGATGCCCCGCGACCCGTGCCGCTGCACTTCCGCTGGGCCATGACCCCGCTGCACGAGACCATCGAGGACCTCGTGACCGCGCGCGAGACCCCGGCGTACGTCGTGCATTTCACCCAGGCCGCCGCGCTCGAGCGCGCGCAGGCGTTGATGTCCCTCAACGTCACCACCCGCGCGGAGAAGGACGCCATCGCGGCCACGATCGGCGGCTTCCGGTTCGGCAAGGGCTTCGGGCAGGTGCTCGCGCGGCTGGTGCGCCACGGCATCGGGGTGCACCACGCGGGGATGCTGCCGAAGTATCGCCGCCTCGTGGAGACCCTCGCCCAGGCCGGGCTGCTCAAGGTCATCTGCGGGACCGACACCCTCGGGGTGGGCATCAACGTCCCGATCCGCACGGTGCTGTTGACGAGCCTGAGCAAGTACGACGGCAACCGGCAGCGGCTGCTCAAGGCCCGCGAGTTCCACCAGATCGCCGGGCGGGCGGGACGGGCGGGGTACGACGTGACCGGCACCGTTGTGGTCCAGGCCCCCGACCACGTCATCGAGAACCACCGCGCCATGATCAAGGCGGGCGACGACGTCCGCAAGCAGCGCAAGCTCGCCAAGCGCAAGCCGCCGGAGGGCTTCGTCAACTACTCCGAGGACACGTTCGAGCGGTTGGTCGGCGCCGTACCGGAGCCGCTGCCGCCGCGGCTACGGGTCACCTACGCCATGGTGCTCAACGTGATTCAGCGCCCCGGCGACCCGGTCGCAGCGATGCGCCGGCTGCTCACCGACAACCACGAGAGCCCCCGCAGCCAGGCCCACCTGCAGCGCCGGGCCATCGCGATCCTGCGCTCACTCCTGCAAGCAGGGATCGTGGAGCGGCTGCCCGAACCGGACGCCACCGGCCGGACCCTCGCGGTCGTGGTGGACCTCCAGCGCAACTTCTCGCTGAATCAGCCCCTGTCCGCCTTCGCCCTCGCCGCGCTGGACCTGCTGGACCCGGCCGCCCCGACGTACGCCCTCGACGTCGTCTCGGTCATCGAGGCCACCCTGGACGATCCGCGGGCCGTGTTGTTCGCGCAGCAGTTCAAGGCGCGCGGCGAGGCGGTCGCGGAGATGAAGGCGGACGGGATCGAGTACGAGGAACGGATGGAACTCCTCGAGGACGTCTCCTGGCCCAAGCCGCTCGAAGACCTGTTGACCGTGGCGTTCGCGACGTACCGTCCCGCGCATCCCTGGCTCGCCGAGGAGGATCTCTCGCCCAAGTCCGTCGTCCGGGACCTGTTCGAGCGGGCGATGACGTTCGGGGAGTACGTCGCGTTCTACCAGCTGCAACGCGGCGAGGGGCTGCTGCTGCGCTATCTCACCGACGCGTATCGGGCGCTGCGCCAGACCGTCCCCGACGCGGCCAAGACCGAGGAGCTGGAAGACCTCATCGCCTGGCTCGGCGAGTTGATCCGGCAGACCGACTCCTCGCTGCTCGACGAGTGGGAGGCGCTGACCGACCCGGACCGCGACGAGGCCGCGCCGGTGCGGCCCGGAGACGTCATGAGCACCGGGCCCAAGCCGATCACCGCCAACAAGCGCGCGTTCCGGGTGCTGGTGCGCTCGGCGATGTGGCGGCGGGTCGAGCTCCTCGCGCTCTGCCGCTTCGACGACCTCGCCGCACTCGACGCCGCGACGGCGGACGTGGGGGCCGGTGGGGAGCCGTTGGAGGCGGCCGAGTGGGAAGAGGCGTACGACGAGCTGGCCGCGGACTACCCCGGTCATGAGGGGACCGATCTGGTGGGAATCGGCCCGGAGGCACGCGGCCCGGGGCTGCTGCGGGTCGACACCGAGTCCGAGCCGGGGTTCTGGCTGGTGGAGCAGATCCTGGACGACCCCGAGGCCCACCGCGACTGGCGCATTTCCGCGGAGGTCGATCTGGCCGCCAGCGACGCGGCGGGCGAGCTGGTCCTGCGGGCGACGGACCTGTCCCGGGCCTGACCTTTCCCGGGCCTCACCCAACGCTGAGGCGCCTCTCATGAGATCGAGAGAGCTCACGTATGGACGTGAGTCGTCTCGCTGTGAGGAGAGGCGCCTCACGTGAGGGTGGCGCCGGGCAGACGGCGCGAACCGCGCGTCACCTCACGTGGGGTGGGGCCGGGCAGCCGGCGCGAACCGCACGTCACCTCACGTGAGGGGGCCGGGCAGGCGGCGCGAACCGCACGTCAGGCAGCGACGTACGCTGAGGGCCATGACCCGCATCGCTCCCGGCACCACGTTGACCGTGCAGCAGATCGCCGACCTGGTCGACCACGCGCTGCTCAAGCCGGACCTCACCCCGCACGAGGTGGCGGCCGGCGTCGATGAGGTCGCCGCGCAGCAGGCCTGGAGCGTCTGCGTCCGGCCCAGCGACGTCGCCGACGCCGCGCGCCGACTCGCGGACGCGCACACCAAGGTCTGCACCGTCATCGGCTTTCCGCACGGCACGACGAGCACCGCCGCGAAGGTCGCCGAGGCCCGCCAGGCGCTGGCCGACGGGGCGGTCGAGCTCGACATGGTGCTCAACATCGGTCGGCTCCGGGGCGGCCAGTTCCAGGCGGTCCGCGACGACATCGCCGCGGTCGTGGAGGTCGGCCACGCGGGGGGCGCTCTCGTCAAGGTCATCTTCGAGACCGCGCTGCTGGACCAGGGCGAGAAGGTCGACGCGTGTCGGGCGGCCACCGAGGCGGGCGCCGACTTCGTCAAGACGTCGACGGGGTTCGCGGGCGGCGGAGCCACCGTCCCGGACGTCCTCCTCATGGCCGCCAACGTCCCGGACCGGGTCAGCGTCAAGGCGTCCGGCGGCGTGCGCGACATCGAGATCGCGCTGGCCATGGTCGCCGCGGGGGCGACCCGGATCGGCACGTCCAGCACCGTCGCGATCGTCGAGGGCGCCCGCCGGCTCGCGCAGGCCGGCGGCATCGTCGTCCCGCAGCCGGACCGCGATCTCGAGGCGGCCCAGGGCTACTGACCGCGGGCCTGGCGCGGACTGAAACAATGGGCGGCGTTGCCGCCCCTCGAGGAGTCCATCCCCCCATGCCGGTCACCGGAACCTACCGCCTGCAGTTGCACCACGACTTCGGGTTCGCCGACGCCGAGCGGATCGTCCCCTACCTGGCCGACCTCGGGGTGAGCCACCTCTACCTGTCGCCGATCCTGCAGGCCGCGAGCGGCTCGATGCACGGGTACGACGTGCTCGACCACGCCCAGATCGCCCGCGGCCTGGGCGGCCGGGAGGCCTTCGAGTCCCTGGCGCGCGCGGCCCAGGCCCACGGGCTCGGCCTCATCGTCGACGTCGTCCCCAACCACATGGCCTTCATCGCCCCCGAATGCCAGAACCGGCCGCTCTGGGAGCTGCTGCGCGAGGGCCGCGACGCGCCGACGGCCGATTGGTTCGACATCGACTGGAAGGCCGGCGGGGGACGGCTCGGGCTGCCCATCCTCGGGGACGACCTGGAGCCGGTCCTGGACCGCGGCGAGATCCAGCTCGACCAGATGGAGGATCCGTTCACCGGCCGCGACGTACCCGTCCTGCGCTACTTCGAACACGTCCTGCCCGTCGCGATCGGCACCGAGGGGACGCACGAGACGGGCACCACCGACGCCCTCGCCATCCGCGGCATCCTGGACCGCCAGCATTACCGGCTCGCGAACTGGCGGGACAAGGCCGAGACCCTCAACTACCGCAGGTTCTTCGAGGTAGACGAGCTGATCGCCGTCCGCGTGGAGCTGCCCGAGGTGTTCGAGGCGACGCATCGGCTCCTGCTCGAGCTCAACCACGCCGGCCTCATCGACGGCTTCCGCATCGACCACCCGGACGGGCTCGCCGACCCCGCCGGCTACCTGGAGCAGCTCCGGCGGGCGACCGCGAAGGGCACGTACGTCGTGGTCGAGAAGATCCTGGAGGCCAGCGAGGACCTGCCGACCTCGTGGGCCTGCGACGGCACGACGGGGTACGACGCGCTGCGGGCGCTGCAGGATGCCCTAGTCGACACCGCGGATGCCGACGTGCTCAGCCGCGAATGGGCGGCCGCGGGCGGCGACGCGACGCTCGCCGAGGCCGTGCAGAAGTCGAAGCGGCAGGTCGTCTCGCAGTCGCTGACCCCGGAGGTGGAACGGCTGGTCCGCCGGGCCCGCGAGGCGCTGCCCGACGACGACCCCGAGCGGCTCCGCGAGGCGATCGTTGAGCTGCTGGTGGCCGGCGAGGTCTACCGGGCCTACGTCCGCCCGGACGAACGGCTCACCCCGGAGGCCCGCGAGCGCCTCACCGACGCCTTCGCCGCCGCCATCGGGGCCCGCCCCGACCTGGAGGACGAGCTGGCGCGGCTGATCCCGCTGAGCGTCCCCTCCGACGACGAGCCCAACGCGCTCGACTTCTCGGTGCGCCTGCAGCAGACCTGGGGCCCGGTCATGGCCAAGGGCATCGAGGACACCACCTTCTATCGCTGGCACCGGCTCATCGCGCTCAACGAGGTCGGCGGTGATCCGGGCGGCCTGGAAACCGGCTCGGCGGACGAGCTGCACGAGTGGGCACTGCGGCAGGCCAAGGACTGGCCGCGCGGGATGACCACGCTGTCGACGCACGACACGAAGCGCAGCGAGGACGTGCGGGCCCGCCTGCTCGCGGTGGCCGGCGACCCGCAGGCGTGGGTCGACTGCTCCCGGGTCGCCCGCGAGCGCGCCGCCGACTTCGGCGTGGACCTGCCCACGGCCCACCTGCTCTGGCAGACGATCCTCGGGGTCGGCTACATCGACCCCGAACGCATGGAGAACTACCTGCTCAAGGCGCTTCGAGAGGCCAAGCAGCACACGGCCTGGGTCGACGGCGACGAGGGCTACGAGCGGGCCGTCCTGGAGTTCGTCGAGCAGGTCCGTCGCGACGGCCGGCTGCACGACGCGATCGACGCCGCCCTGGACCGCAACGCCGAGGCCATCCGCGCCACGGTGCTCGCCGCCAAGGCCCTGCAGCTCACCATGCCCGGCGTACCGGACTGCTACCAGGGCTGCGAGATCGTCGACCTGTCCCTCGTCGACCCGGACAACCGACGCCCCGTGGACTACGAGCGGCGGGCCGCGCTGCTGGCGCGGCTCGACGACGGCGGCCGCTCCATGGTGCCCGAAAACGACCGCCTCGACGCGGAGAAGCTGCTGGTCACCTCGTCGATCCTGCGGCTGCGCCGCGAGGAACCGGAGCTCTTCACGGGGGCCTACACGCCGCTGGAGTGCCGCAGCGAGCACGCCCTAGGCTTCGTCCGCGAGGCAGGGCCGGCGGGCCTCGCCGGGGCGGTGGCCGGCGCCGTCGCCGGCGCCCTCGGGCTCGGCCGCCGCGCCCGGCTCGTCACCCTCGTGACCCGCGCGCCCGCCCGCCTCGCCGCCGCCGGCGGGTGGCGGGAGGCCACGGTCGAGCTCCCCGAGGGGGACTGGGTGGACCTGTTCACCGGCGCCGCGGTGCCCGGCGGTACGTCGAGCGTCGCGACCCTCCTGGCCGACCTCCCGGTGGCCGTGCTCGTGCAACGCTGATCCCGCCCCCGACGTACGTGAAGGAAGACATGAGCGAGGACCGCGACCTCCTGCCCGACGCACCACCGCTGGACCACGGCGAGTCCGACGGCGAGGTGGCCGCGCACGACCCGGGCCACGAAGCGGGCGCGGGCGGCGGCCGCGCGTTCTCGGTGTGGGCGCCGCTGGCGAGCAAGAGCGTCGACCTGCAGCTGAACGGCGTCTGTCACGCCATGGAGCCCGCCGGGCAGGGCTGGTGGGCGACCGAGGTGCCGGCCGGCCCGGGCGACCGCTACGGCTACAGCATCGACGGGGGCCCGGTCATGCCCAGCCCCCGGGCGACCCGGCTCCCCGACGGCCCGCACGGCCTGTCGCAGATCTTCGACCCGGGCCAGTTCGCCTGGACCGACGAGGGCTGGGAGGGTGTGCCGTTGCAGGGCTCGGTCCTCTACGAGATGCACGTGGGGACGTTCACCGCCGAGGGCACTTTCGACGCGGCGATCGAACACCTCGGCCATCTCGTCGAGCTGGGCATCGACATCGTCGAGGTCATGCCGGTGGCCTCGTTCCCCGGTCGGTCGGGGTGGGGGTACGACGGGGTGGCCACCTGGGCGGTGCACGAGCCCTACGGCGGGCCCGAGGGCCTGCAGCGGTTCGTCGACGCGTGCCACTCCCGCGGGCTCGGGGTGTGCCTCGACGTGGTCTACAACCACCTCGGGCCCGACGGCGCCTACCTGTTCAACTACGGCCCGTACTTCACCGATCGGCACCACACCCCGTGGGGCCTCGCGCTCAACCTGGACGGACCCCTGTCGGACCCCGTGCGGGACTACATCGTCGGCAACGTCGTGCACTGGCTCACCGACTACCACCTGGACGGGCTGCGCCTCGACGCGGTGCACGAGCTGCACGACAACCGCGCGGTGCACATCCTGGAGGAGGTGTCCCAGCGGGTCCACGAGCTGGCCGAGGACCTGGGCCGGCACGTGTGGGTCGTCGCCGAGACGGACCGCAACGACCCGCGCACGGTCCAGCCCGTCGAGCGCGGCGGCCTGGGGCTGGATGGTCAGTGGGCCGACGACGTCCACCACGGGCTGCACGTGGCGCTCACGGGGGAGCGGCAGGGCTATTACGAGGACTTCGGCCGCCCCGGGGCGCTGGCGACGGTGCTCACGTCGCCGTACTTCCACGCGGACTCCTGGTCGGCCTTCCGCGGCCGGCGACACGGCCGGCCCGTCCCGGAGGGCGTGGCGGGCTGGCGCTTCGTCGCCTCCCTGCAGAATCACGACCAGGTCGGCAATCGCCGCGCCGGGGACCGGCATTCGGCCACCCTGTCGCCCCGGCGGCTGCGGTGTGGCGCCACGCTGCTGCTCACCAGCCCCTACACCCCGATGCTGTTTATGGGCGAGGAGTGGGGGGCGAGCACCCCGTGGCAATACTTCACCGACCACGTCGACGACACCCTGGCGGAGGCGGTGCGGCACGGGCGGCGGGCCGAGTTCGGCCGGCACGGCTGGGGCGCCGAGGACGTCCCGGACCCGCAGGATCCGGCCACCCGGGATCGCTCGGTGCTCGACTGGGGCGAGGTCGGGGAGGGCGACCACCGCAAGACGCTGCGCTGGTATCGCGCGCTCATCGCGTTGCGTCGCGCCCGCAGCGACCTGCGCGACCCCGACCTCTCCGCCGTGCGCGTCCGGCACATCGAGGGCACCGGGTTGGTCGTCGTCGAGCGCGGCCGGCACCGCGTCGCCGTGAACCTCGGCGCCAGCCCCGTCGACGCGAACCTCGGCCTGGAGTCCACCCGCGGGCTCGTCGTGCTCCTCGCCACGGACCGTACGGCGAGCCTGGGCGAGGACGGCCACGTCACCCTGCTAGCGGACGGAGCCGTCGTCGTCGGCCCGAGTACGGCGGACTGAGTGGCGGCGGCGTACGGCGGGCCCGGCGGGAGCGACAACGCGGCGAGCGGCCGCTCGCGCCCGGCGTACCGTCGCCCCGCCCCCCTCGACCCCGGCGCGATGGACTCGTTCGGCGCGGACCGGCTGGACCCGGCGGTCATCTCGGAGATTGCCCACGAGACCGCGGCCATCCTGCTGCGGACCGGCCGCGCCTCCGACGACCCGGCCACGACCGAGCGGCTGGTCCGGCTGGTCGACGAGCTGGGTCTGGACACCGTCGCCGAGCTGTGGGCCCAGCGCCCGCCGCGCAGCCTGCCCGGGGCCCTGTGGCGGCTCTACGTGCTGCGCGAGTGGGTCCGCCGCGACCCGGTCGGCGCCAGCAACGACTTCGCCGAGGGGACTCGGCACGCCGACGTCGCCGTGGTGATCGCGGGCGCGGGCACGCCGCCGGGCCCCGCGGCCATGCGCGAGCTCGCGGACGAGATTCTGCGCGGCATGTACGACGGGGACGTCGGCATCGCCCTCGACCGCGCGGCGGCGTTCTGCCGGGTCGTGGCCTCCGGACGGGCCTCTCGAGACCCGGATATGCCCCCGTCGGCCGCGGGCCAGGGGGGCCGCCCGGGGGGCCTCGACCTCACGCTCGATCAGGTGAGCGCCCGACACGCGCGCTCCGCCGCAGCGGTATTGGCGATGGCTGACGATCTCACCGGATGCGCCCGCGCCTGGCGGCGGGGCGAGCTGGACTGACGCGCGCCCATTCCCCCGCTGGTCACGCCCCGGTCGCGTGTGACTTCCCACACGTCCGCGGGCTGTTCACCCGGCGTTCACGATCCCGAACGCAGCGGGACATCCGTCCTCTTTAGGGTCGGAGGCGGAATGGCACGGGCCGTTTCCGTACGAACGTCAGTGGAGAGGTACGAATATCGTGAAGACGCAGCGTATGGCCGCCGTCTCGACCATGGCGCTCGCCGGCGTGCTTGCGCTCGCCGCGTGCGGTTCCGACAACCCGACGACGGGTGGCACCAGCTCGGCCGCGGGGGGCTCCGGGAGCAGCGCCGCAGCCGGCGACTGCGCGAGCGGCACCCTGAACGGCGAGGGCTCCTCGGCCCAGAAGAACGCGGTGGACGAGGTCTCCCGGACCTACCAGCAGAAGTGCTCCGGCGCCAAGGTGAACTACAACCCCACGGGTTCCGGCGCCGGCATCAAGCAGTTCAACGCCGGCCAGGTCGACTTCGCCGGCTCCGACTCGGCGCTGAAGGCCGACGAGGCCACCGCCGCGGAGAAGCAGTGCAAGGCCCCCGCGTGGAACCTCCCGATGGTGACGGGCCCGGTGGCCATCGGCTACAACCTCGAGGGCGTCAGCAAGCTCGTCATGACGCCGGCGGTGCTCGCCGACATCTTCAGCGGCAAGATCACCACCTGGAACGACCCGGCCATCGCCGCGGCGAACAAGGACGCCAAGCTGCCCGCGACGCCCATCAAGGTCTTCTTCCGTTCCGACGAGTCGGGCACCACCGAGAACTTCACCAAGTACCTCAAGGCCGCCGCCCCGGAGAAGTGGACCGCCGAGGCCAGCAAGAAGTGGACCGGCAAGGGCGAGGGCAAGGAGAAGTCGGCCGGTGTCGCCACCGCGGTCAAGTCCGCGCCGGGCGGGATCACCTACGTCGAGTGGTCCTACGCCAAGGACAACAAGCTGGGCATCGCCCAGGTCGACAACGGCGGTGGTCCCGTCGAGCTGACCGGTGACAATGTCGGCAAGGCCGTCGCGGCGGCCAAGCAGGAGGGCAGCGGCAATGACCTCAAGCTGAAGCTCGACTACGCCACCAAGGAGCAGGGCGCCTACCCGATCCTGCTGGTCACCTACGAGGTCGTCTGCAGCAAGTACCCGGACGCGACCAAGGGCAAGAACGTCAAGTCCTTCCTGAAGCACTTCGCGAGCGCCGACAGCCAGGAGCTCATCGAGCAGGTCGGCTACGCGCCCCTGCCGAAGAGCATCTCCGACAAGGTCGCCACGGCGATCGACGCCATTTCGTGACGCCACCGCGCTGGGTCGGCCGGGTCGGTCCCGGCCGGCCCAGCGCGTGCGTCCCCCGTCGTACGGCGTACGCCCCGGCGGGACCACTGTGACGCCCCTTCCCCGACCACGTCAGAAGGATCGATGACCACGTCCTCCACGGGAGTCCCCCACACCGACCCCCCGAGTGATCCCCAGATGCGCGCCGGTGACGGGGGCATGACGCCGGCACCGTCCTCGGAGGGCGGGCACGGCAAGCGGCGCGCCGGCGACACCGTCTTTCTCGGTCTGTCCGTCGGGGCCGGCGCCTTCGTCATCGCGCTGGTCACGCTGATCGGGGTGTTCCTGCTGATGCAGGCGATCCCCGCCCTGGGCAAGAACGAGGCCAACTTCCTCACCTCTTCGGAGTGGACCCCCGGCGGTGAGCACCCGCGGTTCGGCATCGCCAGCATGCTGTGGGTGACGGTGAGCAGCTCGGTCATCGCGCTGCTCCTCGCCGTACCCCTCGGGGTGGGCGTGGCGCTCTTCCTCACTCAGTACGCCCCGCCGTGGCTGCAACAGCCCGCGGCGGCCCTCGTCGACCTCCTCGCGGCGGTCCCGTCGATCGTCTACGGCCTGTGGGGGGCGCTGTACTTCGGCTTCTTCATCCGCGACATCGGGCTGCAGCAGTTCCTCAACCGCGCGCTCGGCTGGATCCCCATCTTCGAGACGCCGCCCGGAGCCGCCGAGGTCACGTCGGCCTCGACGATCTTCATCATCGGGATCGTGCTGGCCATCATGATCCTGCCGATCATCACCGCCCTGTCGCGCGAGGTCTTCGCCCAGACCCCGGTGACCCACAAGGAGGGCGCCCTCGCCCTGGGGGCCACCAAGTGGGAGATGATCCGCACCGCCGTGCTGCCGTTCGGCAAGCCGGGCGTCATCTCCGCCGCCATGCTCGGACTGGGCCGCGCCCTCGGTGAGACGGTCGCCGTCATGCTCATCGTGTCGGCGCTGGCCCCCGGCGCGCCCTGGAGCTTCTCGCTCTTCACCGGCGGCGAGACCTTCGCCTCGCGGATCGCCAACAACGCCGGCGAGTTCGACACGCCGCAGAAGACCGGCGCGTACCTCGCGGCCGGCCTGGTGCTCTTCCTCCTGACGTTCGTCGTCAACGCCATCGCCCGCGTCGTCATCGAGCGCAGGAAGGCCTTCTCCGAATGAGCACCGCAGCCAGCACCGAGATCCGTCGCGACGACCCCGCCGCCCCGCTGGGCGCCGGCATGGGGGGTAAGTCCGGCGGGCGCGCCGCCAAGAACGTCATCGCCACCGTCGTGATGTGGGCCTGCTTCTTCGCGGCGATGGTCCCGCTCGTCTGGATCCTGTACGCCGTGCTCAGCGAGGGCCTGCACATGCTGTTCTCCAGCGGCTGGTGGAGCACCTCGCAGGCGAACATGACCTCCCGGATCAGCGGCGGCGGCGCCTATCACGCGATCATGGGGACCCTGCTCATGGCCGCGGTCACCTCGATCATCTCGGTGCCGATTGGCATCTTCACCGCGATCTACCTCGTGGAATACGGCCGGGGGAGACTCGCCCGCGTGGTCAGCTTCACGGTCGACATCCTCACCGGGGTGCCCTCGATCGTGGCGGGTCTGTTCATCTACGCCGTGTTCATCACGACCTTCGGCGGGCAGCGCACCGGCTTCGCCTCCTCGCTGGCCCTGATGCTCCTGATGATCCCGGTCATCGTGCGCTCCACCGAGGAGATGCTCAAGCTGGTGCCGAACGAGCTGCGGGAGGCGTCGTACGCGCTCGGGGTGCCCAAGTGGAAGACCATCGCGAGCGTGGTGCTGCCGACCGCGTTCGGCGGGATCGTCACCGGCGTGCTGCTCGGCCTCGCGCGGGTCATGGGGGAGACGGCGCCGCTGCTGATCCTCACGCCGTACACCAAGTTCATCAACCTGAACCTGTTCGGCGGCTACATGGCCACCCTGCCCACCATGATCAACCAGGAACGCACGGAGGCGCTGGCCCCCGCGATCGAACGGTCCTGGGGCGCCGCCCTCACGCTGATCCTGCTCATCCTCGTCCTCAACGTCGCCGGGCGCCTGGTCGCCCACTTCAGCAAGCTGAAGTGATCCGACGCATGCCGCATCCGACCTCGATCTAGGAAGACCATGGCCAAGCGCATCGACGTGAACAACGTCAACATCTATTACGGCAGCTTCAAGGCGGTCGAGGACGTCTCGATGACCGTCGAGCCCCGCTCCGTCACCGCCTTCATCGGACCCTCCGGCTGCGGCAAGTCGACCGTGCTCCGCACGCTCAACCGCATGCACGAGGTCATCCCCGGCGGTCGGGTCGAGGGGGAGATCGCCCTCGACGGCAAGAACCTCTACGCCTCGGACATGGATCCGGTCGCCGTACGGCGTACGGTCGGCATGGTCTTCCAGCGACCGAACCCGTTCCCGACGATGACGATCTTCGACAACGTCGCCGCGGGACTGCGCCTCAACGGCGTCAAGAACAAGAAGACGCTGACCGAGGTCGTGGAGAAGTCGCTGCGCGGGGCCAACCTGTGGAATGAGGTCAAGGATCGGCTCGACAAGCCCGGCGCGGGCCTGTCCGGCGGTCAGCAGCAGCGCCTCTGCATCGCCCGGGCCATCGCGGTCGAGCCGCAGGTGCTCCTCATGGACGAGCCGTGCTCGGCGCTCGACCCCATCTCGACGCTGGCGATCGAGGACTTGATCAATGAGATCAAGGAGAAGTACACGATCGTCATCGTCACCCACAACATGCAGCAGGCGGCGCGGGTCAGTGACCGTACGGCGTTCTTCAACCTCGCGGCCACCGGAAAGCCCGGCCGGCTGATCGAGATCGACGACACCCAGAAGATCTTCAGCAATCCGGGCCAGCGGGCGACGGAGGACTACATCTCCGGGCGGTTCGGCTGAACCTTCTCCGCGCCAGCCTTGATCCCCAGTCTTTGCGCAATCCGCGGCCCGGCGTGTGAAGATGGTCGGGAGTCCTGGAGCAGTCCGGGCCCGGGTCGAGGCAGGGAGTATGACGCGCAGGTGGGGGCACAGAAAAGCCCACGGGCGGAGTCGGAACCGCCGGGGCGTCTCGGACGGGGTCCCTGCTCCCGTCGTGGAGCGCGGCTCGTTCGCCCACGCGTTTTGCGGGGAATGCGGCTGGGAGGGGCCTGGCCGGCGCTCTCGTGGCGTGGCCGCCCTGGACGCCGACGGACATGCCCGGACGGGGTGCACTGACCTCGCCGTCCCGCTGGCACAGACGTGGTCGGACGTCGGAACCGACGGTCCGGATCAGCTTCGCGCCAGGCCCTAGTCGAGGCCGAGCAGCTCCTCGGTGGGGTGGGTGCGACCCCTGCATCCAGCGCCGCGACACCCGGGGCCTGGTGGGGGTGCTCAACCGAGCAATGTTGCTCATCATGCAAATATGCTCAATGGGCATAGTTCGCTGTTACGGTGTGGGGACGGTTCACGGTCGTCACCACACCTCAGGAGCGCCTGATGTCTATCGCGCTGCACCGCTTCGCCCGTTTCGCTTTCCGGCACCCCAAGCGCGTCCTTGGCGGGTGGCTCGTCCTGCTGGGCGTGGTCGCGGCCTTGCTCGCAACGCAGCCACGCTCGATCGCGTCCGGCTTCAGCCTGCACGGCACTCCCTCCCAGGAGGTGCTCGACACCGTCTCCGCGCGGTTGCCGGAGGCCGGGGGAACGCAGGGAACGCTGGTCTTCACCGCGAGGGACGGGGGCCGCATCGACACCCCCGCCCGGGCCGCCGCGATCGCCGAAGCGGCCGATCGCGCGGCAAGCACGCCGTACGTCGTGAACCGCGAGGCCAAGCTCTCCGAGCAGCGCGGCCAGGTGCGTGAGCAGATCGCCGCACGGGTCGAGCAGAGCGTAGCCGCCAAACTCGGCCCCGAACTCACCACGCTTGCCACAACCCTTGATGCTGCCGCCACCCGGCCGGGCGCGCAGTCCCTTGGCGGGCTCGCGACCCGGGCGCGGAGTTTGGCGACGGCCTCGCCCCACGAGCGGATCGTGGGTACGACCTCCCTCCTCGCCGACCTCAAGACCCTGACCGCGGCGATGGGCGCGAAGGGGATCTCCCCTCAGGCCTTGGGCTTGCCCGCCGGATCCGCCGCGATGACCGACCCCACGACCGCCGTGACGGACGGGGTGGCGAAGGCCAGCGCGCAGGTGTACGCCGACCTGGATCGGCTCACCGCCGGCACGACACCCCAAGGACACGCGCTGACGGTAGGTGATCGCACGCTCGCGTCCGTCCGCGTCAGCGACGACGGCCGCGTTGCCATGTTGCCGCTGCAGTTCACCGCGTCCCTGGCGCACTTGCCTGAGTCCGCCCTCCCGGACGTGCTGACCGCGACCGAGAGGGCCGTCGAGGGCACGGGCCTCACCGCTTACCCCAGCACCGCGCTCAACCCGACGAAGCCGCCGCTCGGCGGCCACGAGCTCATCGGAGTGGCGATCGCGGTCGTCGTCCTGCTCCTGACCCTGGGCTCACTGGTGGCTGCCGGATTGCCCGTCCTCACGGCGCTGGTCGGCGTCTTCATCGGAGTGGGTGGGGCCTTCGCCCTGTCCTCCCACTACGTGATGACGACCGCGACGCCGGCGCTCGGGCTCATGATCGGGCTCGCCGTAGGGATCGACTACGCCCTGTTCATCCTGCACAAACACCGCAAGCTCATCGTCACCCAGTCGCTCACCCCCGGCGACGCCGTGGGCCGAGCGGTCGGTACGGCGGGCAGTGCGGTGCTCTTCGCGGGGTTGACCGTCATCACCGCTCTCCTCAGCCTGCTCATCCTGCGTATCGACTTCGTCTCTACGATGGCGCTCACGGCCGCGACGACCGTGGCGCTCGCCGTGGCGATCTCGCTGACCGCGCTGCCGGCGCTCCTCGGCCTCGTGGGCAGCCGTGTTGTCGGGCGACGCGCTCAGGCCCGGCACGCCGATCGACCTGCTCACCGACACCACCCCGTCGCCCGGCGATGGATCCGCGCCGTGACGGCGCTGCCCGTGCTCACCGCGCTGCTCGTGACGTTGGGGTTGGGGGCCGTGGCCAGCGGCGTCACCGGAATGCGGCTCGGCATGCCGGACGGCGGGGTGGCCGCTGCGGGCTCGCCGCAGCGCGTGAACTACGACGCGACGACTCGTGCGTTCGGCACCGGGGCGAACGCCCCGCTGGTGGTGACCGTGGCCCACTCCGATGGCTCCGCCATGGACACCGCGGAGCTGCTGAGCCGCCAGGACCAACTGGCCGGCGTCGAAGGTGCCACCAGCGCTCGACTCATGGGCGCTACGTCGGACCGGACTCTGGCGATCTTCCAGGTGATCCCGGTGGATGGCCCGACGGACCCGGCGACCGAGGCGCTCGTTCACCGGCTCCGCGGCACGGAACTGTCCGGCGTCGCGCCGCTGGGAGTCTCCGGGCTCACCGCCATCAACATCGACCTGTCCGACGTGCTCCGCTCCGCGATCCCCGTCTACGTCGGGGTCGTCGTCGCCCTCTCGATCGTCATTCTGCTGCTGGTTTTCCGATCGCTCGTCGTGCCACTCGTCGCGACCGGGGGCTTCCTGCTGACGATCAGCGCGACGCTGGGCCTCGTCGCTCGGGCGTTCGGCGACGAACGCTTCACCTGGCTGGTCGGGGTCGACCGATCAGGACCGATCCTCAGCTTCCTGCCGATCATGGCGACCGGCATCCTCTACGGCCTGGCGATGGATTACCAGGTCTTCCTCGGGACCTCGATGCGTGAGGACCACGTCCACGGCGCGTCGGCCCGGGAGGCGGTGCGCACCGGTTTCCACCACGCCAGCCTCGTGGTCGTCGCGGCGGCCGCCATCATGGTCGCGGTGTTCGGTGGGTTCGTCCTCGGCGCTGACACGACGATCCGTCAGTTCGGGTTCGCCCTGTCGGTAGGAATCCTCATCGATGCGTTCCTCGTCAGGATGATCCTCATGCCGGCGCTGCTGCACTTCGCGGGCGAGAAGGCGTGGTGGCTGCCGGCCTGGCTCGATCGCTTGCTGCCGCGGGTCGACATTGAAGGCGACCGGCTTCGTCAGCACCTGGACCGCGTGCCATAGTGCTGGTCGTGGCCCCCCCCGGATTGCGCGAGGTCAAGAGAGCCGAGACCCAGCAGCGGCTCGCCGCGATCTCCTACGCCCTCGTGCGGGAGCGTGGCTTCGCGCACGTCACCGTGGACGACATCGCCGAAGAGGCGCACGTCTCGCGCCGAACCTTCTCGAACTACTACGCCTGCAAGGAGGAGGCCGTCGCGGCGGTCATCCTTCATGACGCCGCCGACGGGTTGTCCCGCTGGCCACCGGTGGACTGGACCGCCGTCGGGCTCATCGACCTGGTGCGCAGCCTCGTGCAGCACCAGTTCGACGCGGGCGTCCTCGCCCGGCTGGCTTCGGTGGGCAACCTCGCCGTGGAGCACCGGCAACTGGTTCCTTACGTGCGCGAGGCGCAGTGGCGGTTGTGGGCCATGGCCGGCGATCACGTGCTCGAACACGACAGGAACGCAGATCCGGCGCGGCAGGCGGAGCTCGATGCGGTGCTGGGCGCCGTCTTCGGCGTGGTGAGCGGCGCGCTGTCTCGGGCGGTGCCGGACGGCACGGGCGCCGCCCTGGAACCGGAACGCATCCGCGGGCTCGTGGAGCACGTCCTGGACCGGCTGGACCACGGACTGGCCTCGACCCCGTAACCGGCGGCCATCGCCGCCTCGCGTGTCGGGGCCCGCGACGCGGGATAACGGTGTGCCGGGCCGGGAGCGCCTCTCGGCGCGAGGCCGCTCGTAGCGGCTGATATTGGGACCCGGGGCTGCCACGGCCCGACACACCTGAACTACCGTATCGGCACGGTCCGGCCCGCTCCAACCGGGGGGCCCTCGTCGTGCGCCCGACGGAAGCCGGGCAGCGCGTGCCGGTCAGCGCAACGGCAGGTGCCGTTCGGCCGCGACGACCCGCGCGGACTTGCCCCGACCGCGCAGGTGGATGACCAGCGCCTCGCCCTTGACCAGCTTCTCCTGCCCCGCGGCCTTGAGCGCATCGCGCGTTGCACCCTTGGGGCAGCGGTCCACGAACAGGTCCACGAGGTCGGGTAGCACCGGGCCGTGGCTACACATCAGCGCGGGCCTGCCGGCGTCGAGCTGCGCGGCGACGAGCTGGGGCATCTTCGCGGGCTTGTCCTCGTAGCCTTCCTCCGAGAGCCAGCCGGTGGAGCAGACCTTGACGCGCGCCGCCTTGGCGTACGGCGCGATCGTGTGCACGCAGCGGGTTGCCGAGGACGAGGAGACGCTGCGCACGCCGTACGCCGAGAGCACCCCGACGAGATCCTGCGCCTGGGCCGCCCCCCGGGCGTCGAGCGGGCGCAGCCAGTCCTTCTTGTGCCACGCCTTCCGGGGCACCGCATGGGCGTGCCGAACCACCACGAACGGCCACGTGGCGAGGTCCCCGGCGGCATCGGCCAGTACCAACGCGTCGAGCTGCTCGGCGTCGCGGCGGTAGGTCATCAGCTTCAGCGCCGAACGCACCGAGACCCACCGGACGTGGTCCACCTCGCGCCGCAGCCGGCCTTCGGTGCCCGTCGGCTGGGCGGCCCAGTAGCGGACCACCTTGCGCTGCGGCGTGCCCGAGCGCGGCGCGATCGGGTAGCTGGACGACGGCAGCGGGATCCCGAGCCGGACCCGAAAGGTCGTCTCCTCCCCGACCTCCCGGACGGCAGCGGCGGCCCAGGGCTCACCCGCCTCGAGCTTGCCCTTGGGCCACGACCAGTCGTCGTACCGGCTCCGGTGCACGAGGGCGACCTCGAGACGACCGTGGCGGCGGCGCCACGGCACCGCGCCCGCGGTGGGCACGTCGACCGGCGTCTTGCCCCGGCCGGACTGGCGCGCTGGCGTCATCGGCCCCGGTTCCGCTTGCGACGGCGGGCGTGCTCCTCGATCAGTTCGTCCTGCAGGTCGGCCAGCGGTTCGCCGTCGGGGCCGCGATGGTGCCGCGTCCAGCGGCCCGAGCCCTCCAGATGCCAACTGGAGGTGGCATCGCTCATGCCCCGCGCCACGTTGCTGACTAGCTGGTCCACGTGGCCGGGGTCGTTGATGCTGACGAGCGCCTCGACGCGGCGGTCGAGGTTGCGGTGCATCATGTCGGCACTGCCGATGAACACCCCGTCGGCGCCGCCCGGACCGAAGACGAAGACGCGGCTGTGCTCCAGAAAGCGGCCGAGCACCGAGCGCACCCGCACCCGCTCCGACAGCTCGGGGATCCCGGGTCGCAGGGCGCAGATCCCGCGCACGAGGACGTCGACGTCGACCCCGGCCTGCGAGGCGCGGTAGAGCGCGTCGATAACCTGCTCGTCGACGATCGAGTTGACCTTGATGCCGATGTAGGCGGGCTTGCCGTCGCGGGCCCGGGCGATCTGCTCGTCGACCTTCTCGACGAGCCCGGACCGGATCGAACGCGGGGCCACGAGCAGGCGCTTGTACTTGCTGCGCGGCGCCCAGCCGGACAGCTGGTTGAACAGCCGGGTGAGGTCCTCGCCGACGTTCGGGTCGCAGGTGAACAGGCCGTAGTCCTCGTAGAGGCGGGCCGTCTTGGGGTGGTAGTTGCCGGTGCCGACGTGGCAGTAGCGGCGCAGCCCGTCGGTCTCCTGGCGCACCACGAGCGAGAGCTTGCAGTGGGTCTTCAGGCCGACCACGCCGTACACGACGTGCACGCCCGAATGCTCCAGCTTGCGGGCCCATTCGATGTTGTTCTGCTCGTCGAACCGGGCCTTGATCTCGACCACGGCGAGGACCTGCTTGCCGGCCTCGGCGGCGTCGATGAGGGCGTCGATGATGGGGGAGTCGCCGCTGGTCCGGTAGAGGGTCTGCTTGATGGCGAGCACCTTGGGGTCCGCCGCGGCCTGCTCCACGAAGGCCTGCACAGACGTCGAGAAGCTGTCGTAGGGGTGCTGAACGAGGACGTCCTTGGCGCGCACCGCCGCCATGATGTTGGCGGCCTTGCTCGACTCGACGCGGGCCAGGTCGGGATGGGTGCGCGGCACGAAGCTGGGGTACTTCAGCTCGGTCCGATCCAGGTCCGCGACCGTGTTCAGGCAGCGCAGGTCGAGCGGGGAGGCCAGCCGGAACACCTCCTTCGGCCCGATCTGCATCTCCCGCATCAGCATCCCGAGGACGTGGTCGTCCATGTCCCGGTCGACCTCCAGGCGCACCGGGGGACCGAAGCGGCGCCGGGTGAGCTCCTTCTCCAGGGCGGTGAGCAGGTTCTCGGCGTCGTCCTCCTCGACCTCCAGGTCCTCGTTGCGGGTGACCCGGAAGGTGAAGTGTTCGTGCACGTCCATGCCCGGGAACAGGTGCTCCAGGTGGGCGGCGATGACCTCCTCGAGGGCGACGAACCGGGCGCCGTACAGGTCGGTGGACCCGTCCTCGGTTTCGACCCGCACGAGGCGCGGCAGCAGCGGTGGCACCTTGACCCGGGCGAAGTGTTCGTTGCCGGTCTTGGGGTTGACCAGGGTCACGGCGAGGTTGAGGGACAGCCCGGAGATGTAGGGGAACGGGTGCGCCGGGTCGACGGCCAGCGGGGTGAGCACCGGGAAGACGCGGTCCCGGAACCAGGAGGAGAGCCGTCGCCGCTCGTCGTCGGCTAGCTCGGTCCAGCGCAGCAGGACGATGCCCTCCTCGGCGAGGGCGGGCAGCACCTCGTCGGCGAACGTCCGCGCGTGGGCCTCCATGAGCTGCTTGGCGCCCCCGAGGATGCGATCGAGCAGCTCGCGCGGTTCCAGCCCGGACGCGGACCGTACGGCGAGGCCGGTGGCGATCCGCCGCTTGAGCCCGGCGACGCGGACCATGAAGAACTCGTCGAGGTTGCTGGCGAAGATCGCCAGGAACCTGGCCCGCTCCAGCAGGTAGAGGTCGGGGTCCATGGCGAGCTGAAGGACGCGCTCGTTGAACTGGAGCCAACTGATCTCGCGGTCCAGGAACCGCTCGTCGGGGAGCTGCTCGGCCTCGGGGCGGTCGGTGGCGCTCTCTCGGAGCCGGACGAACCGGCCGTTGGCCGCGCGGGGGCGCGGCGACTCCGGCGCCGAGGTCAGGGCGGTTGCGAGCGCGAGCGGCTCCGCGTCGGGCGGTGGTTCGGGGACGGTGCGGGCGCGGGCCATGCGCTTATCGTGACACCCCGGCCGCGAACTGCACATCGCGGGTCACGGTGCGGAAGCCCTGCGCCGCATAGGTCGCGAGCGCCGCCGCGTTGTCCCCGTCGACGTACAGCTCCACCGTGCGAAGGCCCAGGTCACGCAGGTGCGCCAGGCCGACCGCGGTGACGGCGCGGCCCAGCCCCCGGCCCTGGTGATCGGGGGAGACGGCCACGACGTACACCTCGCCCACCCCGTCCTCGACCTTCGTCCAGTGCGAGGCGGCGAGGCTCCCGGCGGCGTCGCGCACGAGGAAGAGGCCCGCCGCGTCGAACCACGACTCGTCCTGGCGGGCGCGCAGGTCCGCCATCGTCATCCGGCCCTGCTCGGGGTGGGCGGCGAAGGCGGCGGCGTTGAGCGCGAGCCAGTCCCGAGCGTCGCGCGGGTCGTCCGGGTCGTACGTCGAGAGCACGTAGCCCTGCGGAACCTGGGTGTCGAAGGCGTCGCTCGGGGCGAGGGCCCGAGCCAGCTTGAGCAGTTCTCGGACGGGTTGCATGCCCCGGGATGCGGCCAGCTCGCCGGCCCCCGGCAGCAGGCCGTGCGACCAGACGCGGACCGCCGGTTCGCTCGCGAGCACCGCGTCGAGGAGCGCGCCGCCATGCCCGCAGCGGCGGTGGGCGGGGTCGACGACCAGCTCGGCGGCGGGTTGGCCCCCCGCGCGCGCGTCGAGCTGCGCGTAGGCGGCCACGCCCGGTCCGGGCTCGGCGGCCTGGAGGAGGTGGCGGACGCCGTCGATCGGCTCCCGCGCGCCGTGGGCCAGGTGCAGCAGCCCCTGCTCGGACAGCGGGGCGACGCCGTCGCTCGCCTGCACGCGGCGGACCAGCTCGAGCACGGCGGCCCGGTCCGCGGGACGAATTTGCCCAGTGTTCATCGGCGACATGCGGCCATTCCACCACGGTGAACTCGGACGTCCGTTCTAGCGTGGGACCGTCATCGAACCCGGCCGCGACGCCAGCCGCCTTGACTCCCCACGCCGTACGGCGCCGCCGCGCTCCCCGAACCCCCCGAGGAGGACGCATGTCGTCCACGACGCTCGCCCGCCTGGTCACCGCATCCCTGGGCCTGGCCCTGACCACGGCCGCGTTCGCGGCCCCGGCCTTCGCCGCCGACGACGCCCCAGCCCCCACGCCGGACGCCCAGGGTCAGCGGGGCGCGGATCGCCGGCTCAAGGACGTGCAGCTGCTGGCGTTCAACGACTTCCACGGCAACCTCGAGCCCCCAGCGGGCAGCGGGGGTCGCGTCGTCGTGGGCCACACCGTCGACGCCGCCGGCAAGGTCACCGACGCGACGGTCGACGCGGGCGGCGCAGCGTACCTCGCCACCCACCTCGCCCGGATGCGCGCCGGACAGCAGACCTCGTTCACGCTGGAGACCGGCGACCTCATCGGCGCCTCGCCGCTGATCTCGGCGGCGTTCCACGACGAGCCGACCATCGAGGCGGCCCGGCTGATGGGCGTGCAGGCGGGCGTCGTGGGCAACCACGAGTTCGACGAGGGGTACGCCGAGCTGCTACGCATCGTCCGCGGCGGCTGCATCGACGACGGGGCCGGCAAGGACAACCAGAATTCGTGCGCCGCGCAGCCCTACCGCGGCGCGGGCTTCCCCGTGCTGGCGGCGAACGTCTACCGCAAGGGCACGACCACGCCGATCCTGCCGGCGTACACCGTCCTGCAGGACAACGGCGTTCGCCTCGGAGTCATCGGTGTCGTGCTGAAGGACACCGCCAACATCGTCACCCAGGCGGGCATCAAGGACCTCGACTTCGGCGACGAGGTCGCGGCGATCAACCGCGCCGCCGCCGAGCTGAAGGCCCACGGCGTCAACGCGATGGTCGCGCTGGTCCACCAGGGCGGCAACGGCCCCAAGCGCGCCTGGGTCGGTCCGGACGGCAAGTCCTACCCGGCGACCACGACGTACGACGCGCGGTGCACCCCCGGCACCACCGACCTTCTTGACGGTTCCCCGATCCTGCCCATCGTCAAGGGGGCCGACGCGGCCGTGGACGCGATCCTCACGGCGCACAGCCACGTCGCCTATCAGTGCGACGTGCCGGACCCGGCGGGCAAGCCGCGGCCGGTCACCCAGGCGGCCGCGTTCGGGCGCCTGGTCACCGACCTGCACTTCGCCTACGACCCGGCGACCAAGGACGTCGTCCGCGAGCGCACCTGGACGCGGCAGCAGGTCGTGACCCGCGACGTGCCCGCGGACCCGCAGGTGGCGGCGCTCATCGCCCGGTACGCCGAGCTGGTCAAGCCCATCGCCAGCAAGGTGCTGGGCCGGATCACCGCCGACGTGACCAAGGCCCAGAACCCGGCGGGGGAGAGCGCGTTAGGCGACCTCATCGCCGACGCCCAGCTGGCCGACGCCTCCGTCGCCGCGAAGGGCAAGCCGGTCGTGGCGTTCATGAACCCCGGTGGCATCCGGGCGGACCTGGGCGCGGCGCCGATGGGCGGGGAGCAGCCGGGTGAGGTGACCTACCAGAAGGCGTTCAACGTCCAGCCGTTCAACAACTACCTCGTGAGCATGGACATGACCGGGCAGCAGATCTACGACCTGCTCGGCCAGCAGTTCACCGGCCCCAACGCGAGTGCCCCGAAGGTCCTCCAGGTCAGCGCCGGCTTCAGCTACCGCTGGACCGGGACGGGCACGATCGTCGACGGCAGCGTGCAGCTCGGCGGCAAGGCGGTGGACAAGGCCGCGACGTACCGCGTCGTGGCGAACTCGTTCCTCTCCGACGGCGGCGACGGCTTCGCGGCGTTCACCAAGGCGACGAACAAGGTGTTCGGCGGGCTCGACATCGACGGGTTCGCGGCGTACCTGCAGGCGCACTCGCCCTACAGCCCCGCCGCGCTCACCCGGATCACCAAGGGCTGACGCGTCAGACCAGCGACTCCTCCGGGACGAACCGGTAGCCCACGTTGCGGACCGTGCCGATCAGCGCCTCGTGTTCGGAGCCGAGCTTGGCGCGCAGCCGCCGCACGTGGACGTCGACGGTGCGGGTGCCGCCGAAATAGTCGTACCCCCACACCTCCTGGAGGAGCTGCGCCCGGGTGAACACCCGGCCCGGGTGCCCGGCCAGATACTTCAGCAGCTCGAACTCCTTGTAGGTCAGGTCGAGCAGGCGGCCATGCAGCCGCGCCGAATAGGTGGTCTCGTCGATGACCAGCTCGCCGGAGGAGATCGGGGTGGCGAACTCCGGCTCCTGGGCGGATTGGCGGGTCAGCGCGAGCCGCAGCCGCGCCTCGACCTCCGCGGGTCCCGCGGTCTCCAGCAGCAGGTCGGTGAGCTGCCAATCGGCGGAGACCGCGACCAGGCCACCCTCGGAGACCACAGCGAGGATCGGGCCAGGGGTGCCGGTGGTCGCGAGCAGCCGGCACAGGGTGCGGGCGCCCGCGAGATCGCGGCGGGCGTCGACCAGAATCGCGTCCACGTGCCGGTCGTCGAGGAGCGCCGTGAGGTCCGGGGGGACGATGCGGACCTGGTGCGGCAGGAATCCGAGGGCGGGCAACACCTCCGCGCTGGGCCCCAGCACGGAGGTCATCACCACCAGTTCCGCCACCCCTCAAGAGTAGGCCGTCTCGCTGGATGGTCCTTCCCCCGCCGGGGCGTGGGCGGCCCGTGGCAGGCTAGGGCCGTGACCGAGCCCACTCCCGCGCCGCCCGCCGACCCCAGCGCCGAGCCCGTTGCAGCGGCGACCTCGGCGACCGTGGCAGCGACCGCGGCGGCGGGGACGGTGACCGTGCGGTACTGGGCCGCGGCCCGCGCCGCCGCCGGCGTCGACGAGGAAACCCGGGCGGCTGGCGTCGTCGCCGACATCCTGGCGGGTGCGGCGACGGAGCACCCCGACCTGGTTCCGGTGCTCGCCGTGGCCTCGACGCTGATCGACGGCACCACGGCGGCGCCCCACGACGTGGCGCCTGCGGGGAGCGTCCTGGAGATCCTGCCCCCGTTCGCGGGGGGCTGAGTCATGTCGGCCGAGTCAACCGGTCCGCTGCCGAGCGCCATCGCCGGACCGCTCATGCCCGTGCGGCCGTGGCGTCCCCTGGTGACGTCCGCGGCCGTCCTGTCCGCTGCAGCCTCGGCGGCCTGCGCCTGGGCCGGGCAGCCGCTGGGCGTGGCCCTCGTCGGCGCCCTGGGCGTGCTGGCCGTCGTCGTGGGCTGGGTCCCGCTGCTGAACCTGCCCAGCCCGCGGGGCACCACGGCCGTCCTGGCGTTCGCCGCCGTGGTCCTGGGGGTGACGGGGTGGGTGGCCCGGCCGGTCACCTCCGGCATCGGTGACCTCGACGCCGTCGTGGCCGCCTTCGCGCTGTGCATCCTCGCCGCGTTCGTCCACCAGCTCGCGCGCCGGGACGGTCGGCCCCGGCTCGTCGAGTCCCTGACGTCGGAGGTATCCGGGGTCCTGCTGATCGCCGCCTGGGCGGGGTCGCTCCCGGCGCTGACGCGCCCTGGGGCATTGGGCGCGGTCGTCGTCGTCGCGTCCGCCGTGGGGTGCGCCGCGTTCGCCGACATCGTCCGGGGCCGATGGGTCGACGATGTCCCCGCCGTCGTCATCGCCGCGGCGCTGGCCAGTGCGGGAGCCGTCGGCGCCGCCCGATTCGTCGACGTGGCCGGCCTGGCGGCCGGAGTGGTGGCCGCTGGCGGCGTGGTGGCCGGGCTGGGGTCCTACGCCTTGCGCCAGATCTTCTTCGTCCAGCCGACCCAGTCGCGCCGCCGACCGCAGGTCGCCTCCGGCGCCGGCTCCTGGCTCCTGGTAGGGGTCGTCGTGAGCCTCCTGGTCGCGCTCGTGCGCTGAGCGTGCGGGAGAATGGCGCCATGCCCTTCGAACTCGACGTGACCCTGCAACCCGTCCTGGCCCCGCTCGCCTGGCTCGTCGGCCGGTGGGAGGGCGCGGGCGTGGTCGGCTACCCGAGCATGACGTCGATGAACTTCGGCCAAGAGGTGATCTGCACCCACGACGAACGCGCATTCCTGCGTTGGGAGAGCCGGACCTGGCTGCTCGACGAGGCCGGCAACCAGGTGCGCCCCTCCGCCACCGAGCTGGGGTTCTGGCGCGTCCTGGGCTCGGGAGAGATCGAGCTGCTGCTCACCCACCCCACGGGGATCGTCGAGATGTACGTCGGGGCGAAGGATCCCGCCCGACCCGCGGTGCAGCTGCGCACCGACGGGGTGATGCGCAGCCCGGAGGCGAAGGAGTACAACGCGGGCACCCGCATGTACGGCTACGTCGAGGGTGAGCTCATGTGGGCCATGGACATGGCCGCGACGGGTCACCCGCTGCAGAGCCACCTGTCGGCCCGCCTCAAGCGGGTGGAGTGAGCGGGCTGCGGGGCGCGGCGGAGGTCGCCGACGCGCTGCGCGCCCGCGGGATGCGGATGACGCCGCAACGCGAGCGGGTGCTGGCCGCGGTCGGGGCGTTGGGCCACGCGACGCCCGACGCGGTCGCCGAGTCCATCGACGCCGACGGCGGACCGCCGCTGTCGCTGTCCACGGTGTATCGCAATCTGGAGGCGCTGGAGCGCGTCGGTGCGGTGTCGCACACCCACCTGGAGCACCGCGCGCCGTCGTACCACCTCGCGACGCACGCCAATCATCTGCACCTGGTGTGCCTGGGGTGCGGCGCGGTGAGCGAGGCGCCCGTGCAGGTGGCCGACTCGTTCGCCAGCACCCTGATGCGTGAGACCGCGTTCGTCGTCGACGTGCGGCACATGGCCGTGCACGGCTGGTGCGGCGCCTGCGAGAGGGAGGAAGCATGAGATCGCCACTGCTCGACGAGGTGCCGGGCGCCGTTGCGGCCGGCGGCCTCGACGCCGGGGTCGCCGCGCACTACGGCGACCCGGTGCGGGAGCAACGCCTGCTTGCCGAGGGCCTGGCCGTGGTGGACCTGGCTCACCGCGACGTGCTGACCATCGCCGGGCCCGACCGGCTCTCCTGGCTGCACTCGCTCACGAGCCAACACCTGACCGACCTACCGCCGCACACCTCGGCGGAGTCGCTCGTCCTCACCCCGAACGGGCACGTCGAACACGCCCTGCACCTCGTCGACGACGGCGAGCGCATCTGGATCACGGTGGAACCCGGCACGGGCGCCGCCCTGGCTGAGTGGCTGCGGCGGATGCAGTTCCTGTTGCGGGTGGAGGTCGGACAGGTCACCGCGGAGTACGCCGTACTGGGTGAGCCGATTGCGGCGGAGGGACGACCCGGCGAGCCCCCCACGTGGCGCGACCCGTGGCCCGGGCCGGTGGGCGACACGACGTGCTACGGACCCGCCGAGAACCACCCCGGCGCCGAGCGCGCCTGGCGCGAGGTGATCGTGCCGCGGGAGCAGCTGCGTGCGGCGGTCGGGGATCGCCCGCTGGCCGGGATCTGGGCGGCGGAGGCGGCCCGCATCGCCTCCTGGCGCCCTCGACTCGGGGCGGACACCGACCACCGCACCATCCCGCACGAGCTGGACTGGCTGCGCACGGCGGTGCACCTGCACAAGGGCTGCTATCGGGGCCAGGAGACGATGGCCCGCGTGCACAATCTCGGGCGGCCACCCCGGCGACTGGTGTTCTGCCACCTCGACGGGTCGGGCCACGTGCTGCCGGAAGCCGGCGCAGAGCTGACCGCGGGCGGGCGTTCGGTCGGGCGCTTGACGAGCGTCGCCCGGCATGCGCTCGAGGGCCCCATCGCACTCGGCGTCGTGCGGCGCAACACCCCGGTGGATGCGGTGCTGGTCGCCGGCGGAATCAGTGCGGCCCCAACGGTCGTCGTACAGCCCTGACCGTCGCCGTCGGGCCCGGCAAGCACACCGTTAGCAGGAGCAAGCGCCGCGGCGAAAACGTGTTCAACATCGCAGCGACGGCGCTTGCTCATTGCTTGCCATGGTTAGCAGACTAAGCACCGTGACCACGATTCCGTCCCCGGCGGCGGGGATGCGGGAACTCGGTGAATACCTTCGCCAGCAGCGCATCGCGGCAAATCTCTCGGTTCGCCAGTTGTCCGCCGTCACGGGTATCAGCAACCCGTATCTGTCGCAGATCGAGCGCGGCCTTCGTCGGCCGAGCGCGGAGATCCTGCAGCAACTCGCGCAGGGCCTGTCCCTGTCCGCCGAGTCGCTGTATGTCCGTGCCGGGCTTCTCGACCCTGACCACGCACCGCACGGGGCGGACGCGCGTGTCGCGATCCGCAACGACCCCAGGCTCGACGGTCCGCAGCGCCGCGCACTCCTCGACGCCTATTCCCGGATCGTCGAGGACGGATGGTACGCCGTCGTCGACGCACCTGCGGAGCTCGCCACCGGGGCCTCCGTTCCGGACGGGAACAAGCCGTCGTACCACCATGGATCCAAGGAGATGTACATGAACGCCAAGTCGGCCACGCCCCACGAGTCCGACCGTGATGCCGAGAAGTCGGCGCTGACCCCCATCTACGCTGTCGTCGGCGCGTCGGACCTCGCCGTCGAGAAGCTCGTCGAGCTCGGCCACCGGGCCGCCAAGGACGCTGAGCAGGGCATCGACGAGCTCCAGCAGCGGGCTGACGACCTTCAGCTCAAGGCCAACCGCGACGTGTCCAAGGCGATCAAGGGCGCCAAGCACCTCCCCAAGGAGGCGGTCAAGCAGGCGAAGAAGGCGGTCGCCAAGGGGCGCCGGCAGTACGCCGACCTCGCCCGGCGCGGCAAGGACGTGGACCTCGCGGCGCAGGCCTCCACCACCGCCCAGGGCCTCATGAAGCAGGCGGGCGACCTTGCCGGGCGCAGCCGCAAGGAGGCCGGCCAGGCCGTCGACAAGAAGGTGCACCAGGCGACCTCGCTGGTGGAGCAGGGCAAGCACGAGGCCGAGGCGCGGGTGGCCATGGGTCGCCACCAGGCCGAGCACGTGGTGGCGCAGGGTCGCCAGCAGGCCGAGAAGCGCGTCGCCGAGGGCCGCCGGGTCGTCGAGCAGGTCGGCCACGAGGCGGAGAAGCGGGTCGCCGACGGGCGCCGCGCCGCGGAGCGCACCCGCCGCGCCGCCGCGCACCAGGCCGACAAGGTCGTGGACCAGGCCAGCCACGTCGTCGAGGCCGTCAGCCACGGCGCCCGGCACCCGATGAGCACCGCGAAGACCGTCGGGGCCGAGGTGCGCAAGCCGATCGCGCGTCGCCGCCGGTCCCCGGGTGCGCCCACCGCGGAGACCCGGCCGGTCATGAGCGCGGGCGTCGACGCCGGTGCCACCACGCCGACCGCCAAGGCGCCGGCCGCGAAGAAGGCCACCGCCAAGAAGGCAGCGACCAAGAAGGCTGCGGCCAAGCCGGCCGTCAAGCGGGCGTCCTCGACCCCCGTCGCCGGTGCCGCGAAGCGCACGACCAAGCGCGCGGCGAAGCCGGTGACGGCCACGCCCGCCGACATGCCGGCCACGCCGGCCGTGACGCCGATCATCGCCGAGCCGGCCCTGCCCGACACTCCGAGCGACCACCTGCCCGCGAGCTCGGGCGAGTGACGCCGGGCGCCGTACGCCGGGGCCCAGCGCGCTGAACCAGCGGCTGCACCAGGGCCGGGACGCCGAGGCGTCCCGGCCCTGCGGCGTACCGGTCTGCGCCTGCGTCCTGGCCGGGTCGGGGATTGGGTCGGACGGGCGCCCGCGCGAGCAGCCGTGATTCTGAAGGTCTGCGGCGGGCCACGTACCCTGGACGTCATGATGCAATCGCTCGACAACGCCCAGGCCTTGGTCGTGATGCTGCTCGGCGTCGCCGCCCTCGCGATGCAGGTCTTCGCGTTCGTGGAGTCCCTGCGCTATCCGTCCGCCGCCTACGCCACGGCAGAAAAGCTCAGCAAGCAGTGGTGGGTCGGCATCACCGCCGTCGCGATGCTGATCGGCTTCGTGAGCATCTTCAACCCGTTCGGGATCGGGCTCATCGCCGTCGTCGCGGCCGGGGTCTTCCTCGCCGACGTCCGTCCGGCGATCCGGCGTTACACGCCGGTGCGGCGAAAGGGCGGCGCGTCGGGCCGCGGGCCCTACGGGTCCTGGTGACCGCGGCCCGCTGAGGAGCCGCGGTGATATCCGAGCCCCGGCTCCTGGAGACCCCCGCGGGCCGGGTGGAGTGGACGCAGTTCGGCCGCGGTGAGCCCGTCACGGTGTTCGCGCACGGCCTGGGCCAGTCGATCGAGTCCACCCGCCCCTTCGCCTCCGGGGTGCGCGGGCGCCGGGTGTTCTTCCACTTCCGGGGTCACGGTCGCTCGGAGGTGGGGGCGGGAGCCTGGTCGTACGGCGGCCTGGCCGCCCAGCTGCGGGCCGTCGCCGACGCGTCCGGGGCGACCCGTGCGCTCGGCGTGAGCATGGGCGCCGGGGCGTTGTGCGCCCTGCTGGCGCAGACGCCCGACCGCTTCGAGCGCGTGATCCTCGTGCTGCCGGCAGCGCTCGACACCCCGCGCGCCGGCCCGGAGACGACCCGTGCCGATCGCCTCGCCGCCCTGCTGGACGCGGGCGACGCCGATGCCCTCGCCCGGGCGCTCGCGCAGGAGCAGGCCGCGGGGC
The DNA here is from genome assembly GCA_016699675.1 of Austwickia sp. Taxonomy (NCBI): domain Bacteria; kingdom Bacillati; phylum Actinomycetota; class Actinomycetes; order Micrococcales; family Dermatophilaceae; genus Austwickia; species Austwickia sp. The sequence continues at coordinate 2,447,175 of CP064985.1, forward strand.
CGCAGGCGGCCGCGGCGGTGGCCCACTGGGCCGACGCGCACGCCCGGTGGCTCGTCGGTTCCGGCGCCCCAAGCGCCCGCACCGGCACCGCCGAGGCGTTCCGCCGGGTCCCCCGGTCGGCGCCCGTCCCGGACCCGGCAGTACTCGCCCGCGTCCGCGCCCCGGCGCTGGTCATCGCGCAGGAGGAGGACCCGGTGCACCCCGTGGAGGTGGCTCGCGAGCTCGCGGCCGCGTTGCCCGCGGCGCGCCTGGTGGTGCTCCCTCCGGGCGGCCTGCTCTGGGCGCACCGGGTTACCCTGAGAGGGTTGGTGACAGAATTCCTGGCCGCTCCATCCGGCCGGGACGCGGAGGGGGACAGCTCGTGAACACCATCGACGACCGCACCGAGGGCGTCTTTACCGAACAGCGGCCCTGGGGCGACTTCCGCAGCTTCTGCACCAACGAGACCGTGACCGTGAAGGTCATCACGGTCAAGCCGGGGCAGCGGCTCTCGCTGCAGAAGCACGCGCACCGGGCGGAGATGTGGACCGTCCTCGACGAGGCGCCCATGGAGGTCACCGTCGACGACCGCACCTGGCGGGCCGGCAAGGACGAGCAGATCTGGGTGCCGCAGGGGGCGGTGCACCGCATGGCGAACCCCGGCACCGAGGTCGCGCGCATCCTCGAGGTCGGCTTCGGCCAGTTCGACGAGGACGACATCGTGCGGCTCGAGGACGACTACAAGCGGGTCTGAACCCCGCCGGGCGCCACGGCCTCCCAGGCCACCGTGACCTCGCCCAGGCGCCACCGCGAGACGCCGCCGAGCACGGGCCAGCCCGCGTCGCGCAGGTCCCGCACCGTGGCCACGAAGCGCTGCCGCCGACCGTATGCCGACAGCGGCGCCGCCCGCGCCCACGCCGCGTCCAGCGCGCCGAGGTAGGCGTGCACCCGTTCCCCGGGCACGTTCCGGTGGATCAACGCCTTCGGCAGCCGCTCGGCGACCTCGGAGGGCTGATCCACATCGGCCAGCCGCAGGGCGATCGTCAGCGACTGCGGCCCGTCCCGGTCCAGGGCCACCCAGGTGGCGCGGCGGCCCAGCTCGTCGCACGTCCCGTCGATGACCAGCCCGGCCGGTGACAGGCGGCCGCGCAGCCGCTCCCAGGCGCCCGGCACGTCGGCCTCGGCGTACTGGCGCAGCACGTTGAACGCCCGGATCACCGCCGCGGTGCGGCCCGCCGCCAGCGGCACCTCGAAGCCGCCGGCCGCGAACGTCAGGCCGGGCGCCTCGAGCGGGCGCGCCGCCGCCACCCGGTCGGGATCGATCTCCAGCCCGACGACCCGCACGTCGGGCGCCACCCGGCTCAGCCGGGCCGCCCATTCGACGGTGGTGACGGGCGAGGCGCCGTACCCGAGGTCCACGGCCACGGGGTCCGGTTCGCTGCGCAGCCGCCAGGCCTGCGTCGCGACCAGCCACCGATCGCAGCGCCGCAGCCGGTTGGGGTTCGTGGTCCCCCGGGTGATGGTGCCGACCATGGCCGCGGGGCGCGTGGCGGGCGTCACGCGCACGGGCGACGGCGTAGGCACTCGGGCGGGCACAGGGACACGGTAAGCCGGGAAGGGTCGCCGCCCCGCGCGCGTTGCACCGCAGGGGCGAAGCGCCACGCCCGAGAGCCAGGGAAGGAGGGGCCGAGACATGAGCCCCCAGATCGAGCGGGTCGCCATGATCGCCGTGCACACCTCGCCGTTGGCGACGCCGGGCACCGGGGATGCCGGCGGTCTGAACGTCTACGTTCTCAACAGCGCCCTGGAGATGGCCCGCCGCGGCGTCGCGGTCGAGGTCTTTACGCGGGCGACGTCGGGCGACCAGGGGATCGTGGCGGCGGCGCCGGGCGTCGTCGTACGGCATGTTCCCGCCGGCCCGTACGAGGGCCTGGCCAAGGAACACCTCCCCGCCCAGCTCTGCGCGTTCGCGGCGGGGGTCATGCAGGCCGTCGCCGCCCACCCGGAGGGCTACTACGACGTGGTGCACAGCCACTACTGGCTCTCCGGTCAGGTGGGCTGGCTGGCTGCGGAACGCTGGCACGTGCCCCTCGTGCACACCATGCACACGATGGCCAGGGTGAAGAACGCCTACCTCGCCGACGGCGACACCCCGGAACCGGAGGACCGCGAGCTCGGGGAGGCCCAGGTGGTCGCGGTGGCCGATCGTCTCGTCGCCAACACCGACACCGAGGCCGCGGAGCTCATCGAGCTCTACGACGCCGAGCCCGGCCGGGTGCGGGTCGTCAACCCCGGAGTCGACCTGCGCACCTTCTGCCCGGGCGACCGAGCGGCGAGCCGCGCCGTGCTCGGCGTCGCCCCGGACGACCTCGTCGTCGCGTTCGTGGGCCGGATCCAACCGCTGAAGGCGCCGGACCTGCTGGTGGCGGCCGCCGCCGCGCTGATTGATCGGCGTCCCGACCTGCGCGGGCGGCTGCGGGTGGTCATCAACGGAGGGCCGAGCGGGACCGGCCTGCAACGCCCGACGGCGCTGATCGACCTGGCCCGGCAGCTCGGCATCGCGGATCGGGTGCGGTTCGAGGCGCCGGGGGCGCGGGACCGGCTCGCGCACTGGTATCGCGCCGCCGACCTCGTCGCCGTCCCCTCCCACAACGAGTCCTTCGGCCTGGTCGCCCTCGAGGCCCAGGCCTGCGGCACCCCGGTCCTGGCGGCCGACGTGGGCGGCCTGCCGACCGCCGTCGCGGGTGGCGGCGAGCTCGTCCCCGGGCATGACGTCGGCGACTGGAGTCGCGCCCTGGAGCGGCTGCTCGATGATCCGGCGCGGCGGGCGGCGCTGGGCGCCGCGGGGGTCGAGCATGCGCGCGGGTTCGGCTGGGATGTCACCGCGGGGCGGCTGCTCGACGTGTACGCCGAGGCCGCCGCCAGCCGCAGATCCGACACACTGGAGGCGTTGGCCCGGGCGAGCGCTCGAGCCGAGGTGCGCCGCAGCGCCTGACCCGGCGACAAGCGAGAGGCGAGGATCGCGATGACCGACGTCCGAAGCCAGGCGGAGGACGCCCTGCGCGCGTTCGCCGCGGACCAGGAGCTCACGCTGGACCCGGGGACCCGGGCGGGGGAGTACGTGCTCGTCCTGCCCGGCGAGAAGAAGCTCAAGACCGTCTGCTCGATCGTCTTCACCGAGCGGGAAGCGTCGTTGTCGGCCTTCGTGATCCGGCACCCGGACGAGAACCACGCCGCGTTCTTCGGGCACCTCCTGCGGCGCAACCTGCGCACCCCCGGCGTCGCCTACGCGACGGACAGCAACGACGACGTGTACGTCGTGGCCCGGTTGCCGCTGGAGGCCGTGACCGAGGACGCGCTGGACCGGCTGTTCGGCGTCGTGCTGGAGAGCGCCGACGCGGCGTTCAACGAGCTGCTGCTCCTGGGCTTCCTGACGTCGATGAAGCGGGAATGGGCGTGGCGGGTCGCGCGGGGGGAGTCGCTGCGCAACCTGGAGGCCTTCCGCGACGTGCTGGCGGGCAGCGAGGACGACCCGGCGTACCACGTCGAACCCCTCCCGGAGGAGACCGTCGAGCGGGCCTCCGTCATCCCCTCACCTGGGAACCCCGCGCAACTAGAGTGAGCGCATGACCTACACCCTCGTGCTGCTGCGCCACGGCGAGAGCCAGTGGAACCAGAAGAACCTGTTCACCGGCTGGGTCGACGTCGACCTCACCGACAAGGGTCGGGAGGAGGCCATCGTCGGCGGCAAGCTCTTGGTCAAGGAGGGCGTGCTTCCGGACATCGTGCACACCTCCGTGCTGCGCCGGGCGATCAACACCGCCAACATCGCCCTGGACGCGGCCGACCGGCACTGGATCCCCGTGAAGCGCAACTGGCGCCTCAACGAGCGCCACTACGGCGCGCTGCAGGGCAAGGACAAGAAGCAGACGCTGCAGGAGTTCGGCGAGGAGCAGTTCATGCTGTGGCGCCGCAGCTACGACACCCCGCCGCCGCCGCTCGACCCCAATGACGAGTTCAGCCAGGCCCACGACGTGCGGTACGCCAACATCGACGGCGAGAACCCGCCCACCGAGTGCCTCAAGGACGTGGTGGCGCGCCTGCTGCCCTACTGGGAGAGCGAGATCGTCCCCGACCTCAAGGCCGGCAAGGTCGTCCTGATCGCCGCGCACGGCAACAGCCTGCGCGCCATGGTCAAGCACCTGGACGGCATCTCCGACGAGGACATCGCGGGCCTGAACATCCCCACGGCGCAGCCGCTGGTCTACGAGCTCGACGACGACCTGAAGCCGGTCACCAAGGGTGGGCGTTACCTCGACCCCGAGGCCGCCGCCGCCGCCGCGCAGGCGGTCGCCAACCAGGGCCGCTGATCGCGCAGCCGTCAGACGACGGCCGTACGACGGGACGAGGCCCGTCCCAGGGAAACCTGGGGCGGGCCTCGTTCGCTTCGGCCCGAACGGTGCACGGGCCGAAGCGCTGGGTGTTCACCCAGTCGTCACCTTGTCACCATCGGCGCTCGGCACCATTGTCACTGCGGCGGCGCCTCGTGGCGGTCGAGGATGCTCTCTTCGGACGGCACGTCGACGGTGCGCCATTCGCCGGTCACGAGGTAGGCGACGCGGTGCGCCACCAGGACGGCGTGGTCGGCGAAGCGCTCGTAGTAGCGCGCCAACAGGGTGACGTCGATCGTCGTCTCCGGGGCGTGCGGCCACGAGGTATCGGCCAGCTTGGCGAACACCTCCTTGTGGAGGGCGTCCATCCGGTCGTCGGCCTGGACCAGCTCGCCGGCCCCCTGCGCGCGCTTGCTCGCGATGATGTCGCCGGTCTGCTCGGCGATGGCGCGCGCGACCGCATCCATTTCGACGATGATCGGGCGCATCTGGTCGGGGACCGCGCAGGTGGGGAACCGCAGCCTCGCGACCTTGGCGACGTGCTTGGCCAGGTCGCCCATGCGCTCCAGGTCGGCGGCCATCTGCATGGCGGTCACGACCATGCGCAGATCGGTCGCCACCGGCTGCTGCCGCGCGAGGAGGTCGATCGAGCGGTCATCGACCTGAATCCGAATCTCGTCGAGCTGGCTGTCCGCCGCGATGACGCTTTCGGCAATCGACACGTCCGCATCGAGCAGCGCCGTGGTGGCCCGCGACATGGCGGAGCCCGCCAGGCGGGTCATCTCGACGAGCTGATCGGAGATCCGGTCCAGGTCCTCGTGGAACGCGTCGCGCATGGTGTCCTTATTTCGCGTGGTTCGGATTGGTGGTTCGACCGCGGCCGAAGCCGCGGTCGAAAGGCTTTCAGTCGCGGATGAACGTCGCCCGGCCGCTAGGTGAACACTACGTCCGGTCGGCCTGGAATGGCAGGTGAGGAGGCTGGCATGCGTACGGTGTGCGTACGCTGCTAGACGTGGACGTGTCGCAGTGGGTGCCGCTCGTCGGCGGCCTCTGCGCCGGTGGGGCCGGCGGCCTGTGGTGCGGGATGCGTTGGCGCGGCCGATCCTCGGCCGACCGGATGCGACCCGCCGAGCAGGCGCCCGGGCGTGGAGCAGACTCGCCGCGCGGGCCCGGGGGATTCGCGGCGACGCCGGGGCTCGGGCTGGCCACGCCGACCCCCACCCTGGCCACGGCGCCCGATCCCGCCGTCGCGGAGGTCCTGCGGGTCCTGCGGAGCAGCGCCGTCATCCTCGATGCCGGCGACGCCGTCGTCACCGCCAGCCCGGCAGCGCGGGCGTTGGGGTTGATCCGATCCCGCGATCTCGCCCATGCGGAGCTGCGTGAACTGGTCCGCGCGGTCCGGCGGGACGGCGTCACCCGGGAGGTGCGGCTGCAGCTGGCCCGCGGCCCCTTGGGCCCCGGCACGCTGACCGTTCAGGCGCGGGTGGCCCCGCTCAGTGGTGACCAGGTGCTGCTCCTGGTCGAGGACCACACCCACGCCCAACGCGTCGAGGCGGTGCGCCGGGACTTCGTCGCGAACGTCAGCCACGAACTCAAGACGCCGGTCGGCGGCATCTCCCTGCTGGCCGAGGCCGTGCTGGACGCCAGCGACGACCCCGAGGCGGTGCAGCGGTTCGCGAAGCGGATCCGGGTGGAAAGCGCGCGGCTGACGCAGCTGGTCCGGGAGATCGTGGACCTGTCCCGGCTGCAGGCCTCCGAATCGCTGTCCGACCCGGTGCCCGTGCGCGTGGCGGACGTGGCCCGGGAGGCCGCGGATCGCGTGCAGACACTGGCCGAGGCCAAGGGCATGGACGTGCTGGTGGCCATCGACGAGGACGCCGTCGTGTTCGGGGACGCGCACATGCTGGGGACTGCCGTGGACAACCTCCTGACCAACGCCGTCAACTACTCCGGCGACGGCACCCGCGTGGCACTGGGCGTTCGGCAGGTCGACGGCATCGTCGAGATCACGGTCTCCGACCAGGGCTGCGGCATCCCCGCCGCCGACCTGGACCGGATCTTCGAGCGGTTCTACCGGGTGGACCCCGCCCGATCGCGGGCGACCGGGGGAACGGGGTTGGGCCTGGCCATCGTGAAGCACATCTGCAGCAATCACGGCGGCGAGGTCAAGGTCTGGAGCGAGGAGGGCCAAGGGTCGACGTTCACGATCCGGCTGCCCGCCGTCGGTCCGGAGGACTCCGCCCTGGCCGCCGTACCCGCGCGACCGCCGCTGGGTTGGGAAGAGGAGTCGGCGGCACCCGCCGGCGGAGAGGTGAGCAGATGACCAGGATCCTGGTGGTCGAGGACGAGATCTCGTTCTCCGACCCCCTGTCGTACCTATTGAAGAAGGAAGGGTACGACGTGGTCGTGGCCGAGACCGGGCCACAGGCGCTGGAGGAGTTCGACCGGGGCGGAGCCGAACTGGTCCTGCTGGACCTGATGCTGCCCGGGATCTCCGGCATCGACGTGTGCCGCACCCTGCGCCAGCGCTCCACCGTGCCGATCATCATGCTTACGGCGAAGGACAGCGAGATCGACAAGGTCGTCGGGCTGGAGATCGGCGCGGACGACTATGTCACCAAGCCCTACAGCAGCCGCGAACTCCTGGCCCGCATCAAGGCGGTGCTACGCCGGCACTCCGAGCCGGAAGACCTCATGCCCACCGCTATCGAGGTGGGCCCGGTCCGGATGGATGTGGAGCGCCACATCGTCACCGTGCAGGGAACGCAGGCGGCCCTGCCGCTCAAGGAGTTCGAGCTCCTGGAGATGCTCCTGCGCAACTCCGGTCGAGTCCTCACCCGCATGCAGCTCATCGACCGGGTGTGGGGCAGCGACTACGTCGGGGACACGAAGACCCTCGATGTCCACATCAAGCGGCTGCGCGCCAAGATCGAGCCGGACCCCGGCAACCCGCGGCACATCATCACGGTGCGCGGCCTGGGGTACAAGTTCGAGGAGGGCGACGCCTGAGCCGTCGCCCTCCTGGGTGTCGCGGCGCCGCTTACGGCGTCGTGGTGGCGGGGGCGTTGGTGGCCCCGGGAGCGGCCGGCGTCGCGGTCGCCGACCCACTGGGTGAGGCCGGCGCGCTCGTCGAGGCGACGGCGCTGGGCTTGAGGGTGTCGTACGGGCCCGTCGCGGGCAGCACCGGGACCGCGATCGGCGAGACCGAGCCGTCGGGGGCCTGGAAGATGACCTCGGTCGTGGCACCCGGGGCGGCCGGCACCTTGGCCACCTGGAGCCGCTTCTCGCCCGTGCTGGCCTGCACCACCGCGCCCGCGGGGACCTCGACCGACCCGGCGACCTGCTGGCCGACGCGCACCTGGATGGTGGCCTTGTCGGAGCCCTGGTTCGCGAACGAGGCGACCAGCGTGCCCGGCCCGTCCTGCTTATCCGCGACGATGAGGGCGTTAAGCACCTTCACCTTGCCGACCTCGGTCGACTTGCCGTCGGCGGCGTCGTATTGCAGCTGGGTCGTGATCGGCGACGTCCACTGGCAGGCGGACAGGCTGACGGAGGCGGCCAGGCCTACCAGTCCCACGGCGACGGCGCGCTGGGCTCGGCGGGTGGCTGTGGGGGAGAACGACGTACGGGTGGTCACGCTGGTCAGCGTAGTAGCCCGCAACGACCGCGCCTTCGCGCAGCGCGACCCGGCTGCGACCGGCGGTCAGCCGACGCGACGGGCGGTCACCCATCAGGTCCCGGAAACCGGATCCGACAGGGTCGCCGGACCCTCGCGGGTGGCACGGACCACGGCGCGCTGTCAAGCCCGGATCGATGGATGGGCGCTCGTCCGTGAGTCACTGACCAGCGCAAATAGCGAGACCGGGGTTACGGCTACTGAGTCGGTCGTGATACTCTGGAGGCCGCGAAAGGGGAATAAGACACATGGTCTTCAATGTCGGCGAGACAGTTGTGTACCCGCACCACGGGGCGGCTCTGATCGAGCAGATCAAGACTCGCACCATCCGAGGCGAGGAGAAGCTCTACCTGGTTCTGAAGGTCGCACAGGGAGATCTGACCATCGAGGTACCGGCCGACAACTGCGAGGACATCGGGGTCCGTGACGTCGTCGGCCAGGAGGGCCTCGACCGCGTCTTCGCCGTCCTGCGCGCCTCGCACACCGAGGAGCCGACCAACTGGTCCCGCCGCTACAAGGCCAACCTCGAAAAGCTCGCCTCCGGTGACGTGATCAAGGTCGCCGAGGTCGTCCGCGACCTGTGGCGTCGCGAAAAGGGCCGCGGCCTGTCCGCCGGCGAGAAGCGGATGCTCGCCAAGGCGCGCCAGATCCTCGTCTCCGAACTCGCGCTGGCCGAGAAGACCGACGAGGACCGGGCCGAGACCATGCTGGACGAGGTCCTGGCTTCCTGAGCTGCTCGCGGCCTCGCCGCGCACCTATTCTCGACGTGTGAACGTCGCTGTCATCATCGTTGCGGCCGGGGCGGGTCACCGCCTCGGCCGTGACGTTCCCAAGGCGTTCGTGCCGCTCGCCGGGCGCCCCCTGCTGCGTCATGCGCTGGACGGCGCGCTGGCCTGCGCGGAGGTGGGGCACGTGGTCGTCGTCGCGCCCGTCACGCATCTGACCCAGGCCCGCGGGCTCGTGGCCGCCGAGGAGACGCCGTACGTCGACATCGTCGCCGGAGGCGCGGAGCGCACGGACTCGGTGGCGCGCGGCCTCGCGCTGCTGCGTCCCGACGACGGCCTCGTGCTCGTCCACGACGCCGCTCGGTGCGGCGCCCCTCCCGAACTCTTCGATCGGGTGGTGGCCGCGCTGCGCGGCGGCCATGGCGCGGTGGTCCCGGGCCTGCCGGTGGTCGACACGATCAAGCAGGTGGACGCCGACGGGTACGTCGTGGCCACGCCGGAACGGGCCACCCTGCGGGCGATCCAGACCCCGCAGGGTTTCGTCCGGGAGGTCCTACTGCACGCGCACGAGCGAGCCCACGGCTGGGCACAAGAGCGGACCACCGACGGGGCCAGCGAATCCGCGGGCGGCGTGGCGGTCACCGACGACGCCGGGCTGGTGGAGGCCTGCGGTGGCCGCGTCCAGGTCGTACCGGGCGATCCCCGCGCCGCGAAGATCACGACGCCCGACGATCTGGCGGCCGCCGAACGCGCGCTCGCGGGCTGAGTCGCGAGCGCGCGTCCGAAGTTTCGCGATCGTGCGCGAGGTCAGCGGTCCTTCATCTGACCGGGCGGCATGCCCTTGGCGATCGCGTTGGTCAGCGGGGCGACGCGGGCGTCGCGACCGTCCAGCGGGTCCAGGCCGTGGGCCTTCTCGATCGTGGCGAGGATCGACGTCGTGTCGTAACTCGTGTGATCGACCCCGGAGGCGGTCATGCGCTTGCTGATGAGCAGCGCCGGGATCCGGGTGCCCGGGCCGAAGGCGTCGGCCACGCCGCCCTGGCCGCCCTGCCCGGGCGGGGTCACATGGTCCCACTGGCCGCCGAACTCGTCGTACGTGATCACGATGAGCGTCTCGTTGGCCTGCGGGCCGCTCAACACCGACTCGACGAGCTTGACCAGGTGGTCGCTGCCGTCGGGCTCGCTGGCGTAGCCGGGGTGCTCGTTCTCCGCGCCGTACGGCTTGACGAAGCTGACCGCGGGCAACTGCCCCGCCTTCGCGGCCGCGAAGAACTTCGTCTCGTCCTGCAGGTGGGACCGGCCGGTGGTGCCGGGGGCGTAGTTCTTGAAGTAGTTGAAGGGCTGGTGGTGGTACTGGAACAGCGGCCCGGGGTGGCCCGCCTCGGCGTCCGCCCAGCCCCCGGCGTACCAGTTCCAGGACACCCCGGCGTCGGTGAGGCGGTCGCCGATGTTCGGGTACTCCGCGTCATCGATCAGCGGCATCTGCGCGCCCTTGCCGAAGGGCGGCACGGCCGGTTGGGTGGTGTTCACCGCGTAGGCGCCGCAGGCGTTGGCGTAGTCGTGGACCGTCCCGGTTGCGTCGCCGGCGCACTTCGCCGTGAGCTGCCCGTCCTTGAGGGTGGTCGGGTCGACGGTCGGGGTGTACTGCGCGTACTTCGTCGGCATCCCGTTGGCGTCGAGCTTGGTGTAGGCCGCTCCCATGGCGCCGCTGCTCGTGTCGAGCGGCGCGCGCGCCGCGATGAGGAACTGGTGGTTGAGGAACGAACCACCGAACGCCGCCTGGAAGAAGCGGTCCGCGACGACATAGTTCGGGGCGCCCTTGGCGTGCAGGTAACGATAGATCGGCAGGTCCCCGGTCTTGTAGTGGCCCATGGTCAGGCCGAGCGCGTCGGAGCCGGTCACGTAACGGTTCATCGCGCCGTCGTTGAGCTGGTATTGCTCCTGGTAGAACCGGTGCACGAGGTCCTCGGTGCAGCCGCCCGGGGTCGCCCCGGCGGTCCCGGCCAGGACGCCGTTCGGCGCGTACGGCGCCTTCGGGTCGGGGCAGGTCTTGGCGGTGGCGGCGATGTAGTCGTCCACGTTGAAGGGCGCGTTGCCGAACGCGCTCGGCGCCGCGCCGGCGTCGCCGGTGCACCACTTCGGCTGCACGGCCGCGAGGTTCACGTCGTTCTGGGGGAGGCAACGGTACGCCGTGCCGTCCTGCTTCACCTGGGTGAGCGCCGACGCGGGTGCCGTCAAGACGCCGTCGACCTGGTCCTTGCCGACCTGGCCCCAGCGCCCGTAGAGGTTGTCGAAGGAGTGATTCTCCTGGTAGATGACGACGAGGTTCTTGTACCCGCCGGGCAGCGCGCCCTTCGCGTCGTGGGCAGGGCCCGCGGCGGGTGCGGCGATGGCGAGGCTTGCCCCCGCGGGCGCCGCAAGCAGGGCAGCGGCGGCAGCGACGGTGAGGGAACGGGTGAGGCGCATCGGCGGTTTCTGTCTGGGGAGGTTTCGACGCCTCGCACGTTCCTCCCGTCGAGGGGTCGCCGCCATCGCTCCCAGACGTCCGACGGGTGAACTCTGGATGACGATTCGGGCGCACGGCGCGCGGCCTATGCTGCCCAGGTGAGCGGACCTGCCCCAGCGCACCTCGTCCCCCGGGTGGGAGTGGGCGTCGACGTCCACGCCTTCAGCGCCGACCCCGACCGGCCCCTCATGGTGGCGGGGCTGGAATGGCCCGGCCAGCCTGGCCTGGCGGGCCACTCCGATGCTGACGTGGCCGCCCACGCCGCCTGCGACGCCCTCTTCTCGGCGGCCGGCATCGGCGACCTGGGGGCACACTTCGGCACGGACCGCCCGGAGTTCGCCGGCGCGGCCGGGGTGGTGCTCTTGCGGGAGGCTGCTCGGCTCGTACGGGCCGCAGGATTCGACATCGGAAACGTCGCCATTCAGGTGATCGGCGTCCGCCCGAAGATCGGCACCCGGCGGGAGGAGGCTCAACGCGTCTTGGCGACGGCCTGTGGGGCTCCGGTCAGCGTGAGCGGGACGACGACGGACGGGCTGGGGCTGACCGGCCGCGCCGAGGGGGTGGCCGCCGTGGCGACCGCCCTCGTGCTGCCCGCGTGAATTCTTCTCGAACGCCCCGGGTCACTCTCGAACACAGTGAGTCGGACGTCCGTGTCACAACGTAACCTCGGGTGTAACTGTTAAGGGCGACCCTTCGGGCGGGCGGCGGGAGGATCGGGCTGTTAACGCCGCAGCAGGTCAACGAGATCGGGGAAACAGGCTGGCCAAACCGTCTTTTGGGACATGAGGCTCGCGTCCGCGAGGCGAGCAGACCGTCTCAAAATGTGGGAGTTAAGAGCAAGTGTGAAACTTGCCCGGCGCAAATCTGGTGACATAGCCGTGTCCTGGTGCACTCTCAACGGTGAGAAACGTGCACGGGTCGCCGTCTGGACTCGTGGGCCGGATCGCCGCCCGAGCCAAGGGCGGATCCCCAGTCAGATGGCGCGCAGCCCGGTCTCGATAGGCGTGGAACGGATGAAGACAACAGAACGTCGGCGCTTCGAAGGTCGCGCCTCCGTCATGGTCGACGCGCCCGGTCGGTGGGCGGCGGACGAGGCGCCGGTGCCGGACGCGACAGCCGCCGATCTCGTCCTCATCGGACCCCACCGCGGTCGGGGCCCGCGCCCCACCGTCTCCATCCGGGTCGTCGACGGGATCGGGACCGTGGGCGAGGCGCCCTATCGGGTCTGGGAGTCCGTGCGGCGGCACCACCCGCACGCCGTCTTCACCAGCAGCGACGTGTGGCCGCACCCCGTGTGGGGAGAGGGTCGCCTCGTCCAGACCGCGCGCGTGGAGAAGGACGCCACCGTCGCGCACGACTGCTATGTCTTCGACGACGCCGGGCGCGCCGTGCAGATCGAGGTGGAGTGCGCGCTCGCGGATCTGTTGCCGCTGGAGGAGGAACTGGCCGACATCGTGGCGCACGTGCGACCCAAGGTGGCCTGAGATGCGGCAGACCAACGTCGAATCGCTCCCCGCCATGCCCGTGACCCCGCAGGCCGCAGACGCGCTGCGGGGGCTGGGAAGCACCGCAGCCCTGCCCGCCACCGACCGAACCGCCCTCGCGGAACTCGGCCTCGTGAGCGAGGACGGCGAGCTGACGCCCGCCGGGCGGCGGCTGCGCGACGACCTGCGCCACGCGGCACTCGTCTTGCTGTACTCGACCGACTTCGCCACCGACCCGAGCGGCCTGACCCGGCGCGCCCGGCTGTACGTCGGCGCCCAGCGCATGATGTATCTCGGCATCCACCCGGCCGAGGAGGCCCGCCAGACCAGCGAGCTGCTGGTCTTCCCGGCGGACGCCGTACCGCTCGTGCTGGCCGGCTGGGGCCGGCTGCAACCGATGCTGAACAGCTCGGACGAGCAGCATGGACCCATCCGCCGCGACGCGTTCCGGCGGCGCTGCCACTCGCCCGCGGAACCCGTTCCCGGCGGGGCCGAGCCGGCGCTGGCGGCGATGTGGGCCGCCCCGTGGCGGCCGTGGGGAGCCCAGTGCGACGCCCGCGAGATCGCGCTGGACTACGTGGACATTCAGGGTTTCGGCACCTACCTGGTGCGCCACGCCGAGGACGCGACGGTCATGCTGGCCGGCCGACCCAGCTCCCTGTTGTGGGGCGACCTGCAGGGCGTCCTGCGCCCCCTGAGCCGGCACGCGGACACGGACTGGTGACCCGGCGCCGGTAAGCACCCCCGAGGGTCCGGATGCGCGGCCGGTAGGGTGAGCACTCGTGAGCCTTCATCTCTACGACACCGCCACTCGCGATCTGCGCGAGTTCACGCCGCTGGAGCCTGGCCGGGTGGGGATGTACATCTGTGGGCTCACCACCCAGGGCACCCCGCACATCGGCCACCTGCGCTTCGCGGTCGCGTTCGACGTGCTGCGCCGCTGGCTCGAGATCGGGCACGGGTACGCCGTGACCATGGTCCGCAATGTCACCGACATCGACGACAAGATCCTGCGCAAGTCGGCCGAGAACGACGAGCCGTGGTGGGCGTGGAGCTACGCGCACGAGCGGGAGACGACCCAGGCGCTGGAAACGCTCGGGGTGCTGCCGCCGACGTACGAGCCCCGCGCCACCGGCCACATCACCGAGATGGTCGAGCTGATGGAGCGCCTGGTCGAGCGGGAGCACGCCTATCCCGCGGCCGACGGCAGCGGGGACGTCTACTTCGACGTGCGGTCCTGGCCCAGCTACGGCGAGCTGACCCATCAGGGCATCGACGACATGGAGGCCGCCGAGGACGCGGATCCCCGCGGCAAGCGCGACCCGCGGGACTTCGCCCTCTGGAAGGGGCACAAGGCGGGTGAGCCGGACACGGCGAGCTGGCCCACGCCGTACGGTCGCGGTCGGCCCGGCTGGCACCTGGAGTGCTCGGCGATGGCGCGCAAGTACCTCGGCGACACCTTCGACATCCACGGTGGTGGCGTCGACCTGCGCTTCCCGCACCACGAGAACGAGCAGGCCCAGTCCCGGGCGGCCGGCTACGGGTTCGCGCGGTTCTGGATGCACAACGCCTGGCTCACCGCCGCGGGGGAGAAGATGAGCAAGTCCCTCGGCAACGGGATGACCGTGGCCGAGGTGACCAAGGTGGCCCGGCCGTTGGCGGTGCGCTACTACATCACGTCGTCGCACTACCGCTCGACGCTCGAATACCACGAGGGCTCGCTCGCCGAAGCCGAGGCGGCCGTCGAGCGGATCGAGGGCTTCCTGCGCCGGGCGCACGGAGACACCGTCGATCCGGCCGACGTGGAGCTGCCCGCGGCCTTCCGCGCGGCCATGGACGACGACCTCGGCGTGTCCGGCGCGCTCGCGGTCGTGCACGACACCGTCCGGGCCGGCAACACCGCGCTCGACGACGGCGACCCCGACGCCGCCGCGGCGGCCGCCCGGCAGGTCGTCGCCATGACGGCCGTGCTCGGCGTGAACCCGCTCGACCCGATCTGGGCCGGCGACGGCACCGGGGGCGACGACGGTTCGGCGGCGGCCCTGGAGGCGCTCGTGGCGGACCGGATCGAACAGCGGGCCGCAGCCCGCAAGGCGCGCGACTTCGCCACGGCGGACGCCATCCGGGACCAACTCGCGGCGGTCGGCGTGCTCGTCGAGGACACCCCCGCCGGCGCGCGCTGGAGCCTGGCCCGACGCAGCGAGCAGGCCTCCTGATGGCCGGCAACGCGCGCCGACCCGGGGCCACCAGGAAGACGGGATCCAAGAAGGGGGCGACCGTCGGGTCCGGCGGGCAGCGCCGTCGCGGCCTCGAGGGTCGGGGGCCGACCCCGAAGGCGGAGGATCGCGTCTACCACAAGGCGCACAAGGCGGCCAAGCGCGCCGCGGCCAACGCCGCGGGCGCCGGCCGCGGCGCCAAGGCGCCAGCGCGCGCCGGCACTCGGCGTACGAAGGGATCCACCGAGATCGTCTTCGGCCGGAACTCCGTCGTGGAGGCGCTGCGCGCGCACGTGCCGGTGAGCACGATGTACGTCGGGAGCCGGATCGACTCCGACGACCGGGTGCGCGAGGCGCTCAAGCTCGCGCACGAGCAGGGGCTGCCGGTCCTCGAGGCGCCGCGCACCGAGTTGGACCGGCTCACCGACGGCGGCGTGCATCAGGGCCTCGCGCTGACCGTGCCGGCGTACGCGTACGCCGACCCGCGCGACCTCATCGACCCCGAGGCGCCCGGGATTCCGCTGGTCGTGGCGCTAGACGGCATCACCGACCCGCGCAACCTCGGGGCGATCATCCGCTCGGTGGCGGCCTTCGGCGGCCACGGCGTGGTCGTCCCGCAGCGCCGATCCGTGGGCATGACCGCCTCCGCCTGGAAGACGTCCGCGGGGGCCGCGGCGCGCGTGCCCGTGGCGCAGGCCGCCAACCTCACCCGCACGCTGGAGGACTACCGCAAGGCGGGCTTCTTCGTCGTCGGGCTCGACATGGACGGCACGGTCTCGCTCCCTGCGCTGGACCTGGCCGACGTGCCGCTGGTCGTCGTGGTCGGCTCCGAGGGCAAGGGCCTGTCCCGGCTCGTCCGGGAGACCTGCGACCAGGTCGTCTCGATCCCGATCGGCTCGATCGAGTCGCTCAACGCGGGGGTCGCGGTGGGGGTGGCGCTGTACGCCGTCGCCACCAGGCGCGCCGAGGCCTGAGGCCGGCCGGCAAATCCGTCGACCTTCTAGTCCTCGAACATGGCGACCACCGGCATCTCGACCGTGTCGACGCCGACGATGGCCTCCTCGTCCCGCTTGCCCGGCAAGACCGTGTTGAGGTAGTCCACGAAGGCCCACAACGTGGTGACGTCCTGACCGGCCTTCTCGGACATGTACCAGCGGTGCTCCAGCACCTCGTGGAAGATCTCCGCCGGCTCCAGCTTCCCGGCCAGGTCGGGCGGGACGTTCGACACGATCGGCTCGTACACCTGCGACATCCAGTCGTGCGCCACCATCTCCTCGCTGTCGCCCTGCCGCCCCTCGCTCGCGCGGTAGCTGTCCAGGTCGTTGAGGAGCCGGCGGGCCTGGTTCTCCTGCACGTCGAGGCCCGTGAGCCGCATCAGCCGTCGGCTGTGGTGACCGGCGTCGACGACCTTGGGCTGGATCTGGATCGTCGTACCGGCCAGGTCCGTCGACAACGCCAGCTCGTCGACGTCGAAGCCGAGCGCGTTGAGCCGCCGGATCCGCTCGTCGACCCGCCACCGATCCCCGGTCTCGAACCGCTCCACCCCGGTCAGCTCGTCCCACAACTGCTCGTAGCGGATCAGCACCCGCTCCGACATGGCGACCGGGTCCAGCCCCTCGGCCGCGGGGGAGCCACTCGCCGCGAGGTCCATGACCTCGCCGCCGATGTTGACCCGCGCGATGTCCAGGTCGTGCTCGCGCTGCCCCTTGGTCAGCGACGGGAGCAGCTGGCCGGTCTCGGCGTCGACGAGGTACGCCGAGAACGCCCCCGCATCGCGCCGGAACAGCGTGTTCGACAGGGACACGTCGCCCCACCAGAACCCCGCGAGGTGCAGCCGCACCAGCAGGACCGCGAGCGCGTCCAGCAGCCGCCGGGCCGTGTCCGGCTGCATCCGCTGGCTGAACACGGCCCGGTAGGGGAGCGCAAACTTCAGGTGCCGCGTTAGGAGGCAGGCATCGAGCGGTTCGCCGTCCGGGGTGGTCCGTCCACTGATCACCCCGAACGGCTTCACCGTCGGCTGCTCCAATCGGCGCAGCGACCGCAGCAGCCCGTACTCCGCACGCGCGATCTCCTCCTTGATCTCCTTGACCGCGAGGACCCGCCCCGACACCTTGACGAACCGGACCACGTGCCGGGAGATCCCGCGGGGCAGGTGCGCCAGGTAGGGGCCGTCCCATTCCTCCAGCGGCGTCGACCAGGGCAGGTCGAGCAGCGCCGGATCCGGGCGGGACGCGGTGATCTGCAGCGGCATCCCGCGATTATCTCCCTCCAGGGGGCACCGGGCGTAGGGGCGTACTGACAACGTCAGGGTCTCGGGCGCGCTCGCCGGTATGCTGAACTCATACCGAGGAGGTCCGGCATGGCGGTGCGGAAGGTTGCGGTGACGCTGCCCGAGGAGCTGTACGAGCTGGTCGAGCGGGCCCGCAAGATCGAACACCGGTCGCGGTCCGAGATGATCCAGGAGGCGATCCGCACGCACTTCGGCGAAGCGAAGTACTGCCCGTCCGAGGAGGAGCGACGCCTGCTGCAGCAGGCCTTGGACGAGGACGCCGCACAGCCCCACGCCGCGCGGCCCTGGAGCGAGGTGCATCGCGAACTGTGGGGACAGCGATAAACGTCGTCCTCGCACCCGCCGCGGTCGCCGACGTGCGTGCCGCCCGGGATCACTACGCCGAGGTCAGCGCCGAACTGGCGGACGCCTTCGTCGAGGCGCTCGGCCGAGTCGTCGAACGCCTCACGGCGTTTCCCCGCTCGGGCACCATGGTCGAGGGCTTCAGCGACTTGCGTCGTGCCCGGATGCGACGGTTCCCGTATGGCGTCTTCTATCAGCTCTCCGAGCCGGCAGAGGTTCGCATCGTCCGGGTGTTGCACGATCGCCAGGACCGACCGCGGGGTTTGGACCACCCGGAGCCCTGAAATGCAGCCCGACATGCAGGACTGCCCCCAGCTGTGGGGCTGAAGGCAGTCCTGCATGCGTCGTCGAGCGGCTCAGTCGCCGAGGCGCTCGCCGGTGTTCGGGTCGAAGTAGTGCACGTGATCCGCCTTGGGCATCAGGTGAATCCGGGTGCCCTTCTCCGGGGGAACCCGCCCGTCGACCCGCACCACGATCGGCTTGTCGGTCGGCTCGGCGCCGTCCATGGAGCCGTAGACATAGGCGTCCGCGCCCAACTCCTCGACGACCTCCACGGTCACCGGAAGCCCCTGCTGCGCGATGTCGAGATCCTCGGGCCGTACGCCGAGCGTCACGCGCCCGCCGCTCGGGGCAGCTCCGAAGCTGGCCGGCAGCGTCGCCGTACCGAATTTCACCGACGATCCCTCCACGGGCACCTCGAAGAGGTTCATCGCGGGGGAGCCGATGAAGCCGGCCACGAAGACGTTGTTGGGGTGGTCGTACATGCGGCGCGGGCTGTCGCACTGCTGCAGCAAGCCGTCCTTGAGCACCGCCACTCGGTCGCCCATTGTCATGGCCTCGACCTGGTCGTGGGTGACGTAGACCGTGGTGATGCCGAGCCGGCGCTGCAGCGAGGCGATCTGCGTGCGGGTCTGCACCCGCAGCTTGGCGTCCAGGTTGGACAGCGGCTCGTCCATGAGGAAGACCTTGGGCTCGCGCACGATCGCGCGACCCATCGCGACGCGCTGGCGCTGACCGCCGGAGAGGGCCTTCGGCTTGCGCTGCAGGTATTCGGTGAGGTCGAGGATCTTCGCCGCCTCCTCCACGCGCCGGCGGATCTCACCCTTGTCGACGCCGGCGATCTTCAGGGCGAAGCCCATGTTGTCGGCGACGGACATGTGCGGGTAGAGGGCGTAGTTCTGGAACACCATCGCCACGTCGCGGTCCTTCGGCGACAGGTCGGTGACGTCCTTGTTGTCGATGTAGATCTTGCCGGCGTTGACCTCTTCGAGGCCCGCGAGCATCCGCAGCGAGGTGGACTTTCCGCAGCCTGACGGGCCCACGAGAACCAGGAACTCGCCGTCGGCGATGTCGAGGTCCAGGGCGTCTACGGACGGCTTGTCATTACCCGGATAAGTGCGGGTAGCGCTCTCAAAACGAACGGTAGCCATGACGACGTTGTCTTCCCTTCACCGGCAGGAACGTGCCGGACGATCCGTTGTAAAGGATGGATGCCCCGACCTTGGGGAGACCCGAGGGTCCAGGCGATATGCGGTTGTCGAGCGGAACTGCGCGAAACGCGCCCGCCACGAGCAGGCTACGCCATCGGCCGATCAGCCCTTGGTGGAACCCGCAGTAAGCCCCGCGACCAGGTGTCTTTGGGCGAAGAAGAACACGACGGCGGCGGGAATCGTGATGAGCACGGCCGCGGCGGTCAGCAGATCCCAGTGCGGTAGCGCCGGCGGCCGGGGCACGAGGATCTGCATGCCGTAGGCGAGGGTGTACTTGTCGTCGGTGTTGAGGAAGGCGCTCGCATAGGCGACCTCGCCCCACGCCGTGAGGAACGTGTAGAACGCGGTCACGGCCAGGCCCGGCCGGGCCAGCGGCAGGATGACCCGCCAGAACGTCCCGAACGGCCCGAGCCCGTCGACGTGCGCGGCCTCGTCCAGTTCGCCGGGGATCGAGTCGAAGTAGCCCTTGAGCATCCAGGTGCAGAACGGGACCGCGATCGTGCAGTACGCGATGACCAGGGACACGTGGGTGTTGATCAGGCCCAGCCGGGACATGATCGTGTAGATCGGCACGATGAGGATCGAGACCGGGAACATCTGGGTGACGAGGAAGGTCCACATCAGCGACCGCTTGCCCGGGAAGTTGAACCGGCTGATCGCGTAGCCCGCCGTCGCCGACATCGCGATGCCGATCAGCATCGTGAAGAGGGCGCAGACGACGGAGTTCGCGAACCACCTGGCGAAGTCGGTCGTCCCGAGCAGGCTCGAGTAGTTCTCCAGCGTGGGGCTGGTGGGCAGGCCGAGCTGACCGACCTCGGCCGCCGGCTTGAACGAGGCCAACGCGATCCACGCGATGGGGAACACGGCCACGAAGGTCGCGAAGAGCAACGTGGCGTGCAGGCCCACGGAGGCGGCGGGGGAACGGTGGCCACGACGGGTCCGGCGTGCCATCACCACACCTCCCCTTGGCTGCGGAGCACTCGCCGGTAGACGAGCGAGTAGAGCACGAGGATGGAGAGGATGACCACGCCGTACGCCGCGGCGAAGCCGTAGTTGCGGATGCCCTCGAAGGCCGCGCGATACGCCCCCGTCACGAGGATCTCCGTGCCGCCCGACGGGCCGCCGCGGCTGACCAGGAAGATGATCGGGAACATGTTGAAGGTCCAGATCGTGCCGAGCAGGATCACCGAGTTCGACACCGGCCGCAGGCCCGGCAGCGTGACATTGGTGAACCGCTGCCAGCCGGTGGCGCCGTCCATCTCGGCGGCCTCGTAAAGCTCGCCGGGGATCGCCTGCATGCCGCCGAGCAGCGCGACCATCATGAACGGCACGCCGAGCCAGACGTTGACGATGATGCAGGCGATCAGGGCCTTGGGCGTCGTGTCGAAGAAGTCCACGGCCTGGCCGCCCATCCCGGTGATGACTGCGTTGATGATGCCCGCGTCGCGGTCGAAGATGAACTTCCACGCGAATGCCGAGACGAACGCGGGGACCGCCCACGGCAGGATCAGCAGCACGCGGTAGATGCTGCGGAGGCGCATCTCGCGGTGCAGCAGGATCGCCAGGCCGAGCCCGAGCGTGTAGTGGAAGAACACGCAGGCGGCGGTCCAGATCAGCGTGATGAGCAGCTGATGCCAGAACTCGCCGACCCGGCCGGTGAGCAGGTCGGCGTAGTTGCCGAGCCCGATAAAGTGCGCCTGGTTCGGGTTGGGCCGACACTCCTGGTCGCCGCCGAGGGTCTTGGTGCACACCTCGGCGGCCTGGTTGGCCTCGGTGAGATTGGTGAAGGACTGCCAGATGCCCTGCACGAGGGGGTAGAAGACGAGCACGGCGAGCACGATGACGACGGGCGCGACGAAGGCCCACGCGTACCAGTGCTTGCCCCACAGGGTCCGGAGCCGGTTCATCGGCTCCCCCCGATGCTGACGACGACCGACATGGAACTCCTTGAGAGCGGTACGGCGGTGCTGCGGTGGGTGCGGAACAGACAGGTCATGGGACACGCCGTACGGCGGCCGGGGTGGCCGCCCGCCGTACGGCGTGCGGGATCAGCTGAGACGGCGCACTCAGCCGACGGTGCTGTAGCTCTTGACGACCTCGGCCTTGTAGGTGTTGGCGACCTCGGTCAGCGTCGCCTTCGGGTCCGCGAGGTTGACCATAAGCTTGGTCGCGGCCTTGTCGAGCGGCGCGAACAGCTGGCCGCCCTCGGGGATCCAGGCGCGCTCGACCGCAACGTCTATGGCCGGCTGCCACGCCTTGACGAGCGGGTTCGTGACCTTGTCGTAGGCGGACTTGCGGGTGGGCAGGACGCCGAGCTTGTCGGAGATCTTGGCCTGGTTCTCCGGGCTCGTCATGAACTTGATGAAGGCGATCGCGGCCTTGGCCTTGTCGCTGCTCATGCCCTGGTAGACGACGTAGTCGTGGCCGCCGACGGGGGCGCCGGCCTTCTTGGAGCCGGCCGGGACCGCGGCGATGCCGAGGTTGTCCTTGCCGCCGAAGGTGGCGGCCTTGGAGACGTTCGCGGTCTCCCACGGGCCCTGCACGAGCATGGCCACGTTGCCGGCGTTGAAGGCGTCCATCATGGCCTTGTAGGCCTCGGTGGCGGGGGCCTTGGTGAAGCCGGGAGACTTCAGCAGCTCCTGGGCCTTGGTGACGCCGGCCACGGCGGGGGCGTCGTTGACGACGATCTTCTTCGCCTGCGGGTCGAGCAGGTTGCCGCCCTCGCCGTAGATGAACGGCAGCAGGTAGTAGCCGGCCGGGTTCAGGTAAACGCCGTCTTTGCCCGTTTTGGTCTTGATGGCGGCGGCGGCCGTCTTCATCTCGTCCCAGGTCTTGGGCGGCTGGACGCCCGCGTCGGCGAGCATCTTCTTGTTGTACATGAGGCCGAGGGTGTCGGTGACCTGCGGGACGCCGTACGTGCCGCCGTTGAACTGGGTCGAACCCTTGGGGGCGGCCAGGAAGTCGTCCATGTCCTTGGTCAGCTCGGTGCCGTCGAGCTTGTAGAGGTAACCGAGGGAAGCGAACTCGGGCACCCAGGCGACCTCGGCGCGCAAGATGTCCGGAGCGCCGGACTTCGCCGCGGCGGCCGTCTTGAACTTGTTCTGGGCCTCACCGAACGGGACCGACTGGTAGTTGATCTTGACGTTGGGGTACTGCTTGCTGAACTCCGCGATCATCTCCTTGTACATCGGGGCCTCGTTGGTCGCATCCGAGGTGTCCCACCAGGTCAGGTCGCCCTTGATGTCCGCAGCATTCGCGGACGCACCGCTGGAGGCGGCGCTGGAAGTCGTTGCAGTGGTGCTGCCGCCGCCACCGCAGGCGGTCAGCGCAATCGCCGTCGTGGTGAGCAGGGTTGCAGCGTAAACGCTCCGGCGCATGGGTGTGTGCTCCTAGGTAGTTCGCGGCGGGCGCCCTCGCCCGCTCTTCCCGGGAGCCTAAAGCTCTGCAAGATCTTGCACAAGCCTTTGGAGACTTCTTGCGTAATTTCGTTACCTCGGGGATAGTCGCGTCGTGAGGTGCCGCGGCGTCGTGGGGGACTCAGCCCCATTGGTAATCTCCCGCCACAGGCGCCGCCGACGTACGGAGGAGGACCCATGCGAGCTCCGCGGCTAGCGGACGTGGCCGCGCAGACCGGCGTGTCCGAGGCCACCGTGAGCCGGGTCCTCAACGGCAAGCCCGGCGTGGCCGAGAGCACTCGCGTGGCGGTCCTCGCCGCCGTCGACATGCTCGGCTACGACCGCCCGGCCAAGCTCCGGCGCGCGAGCGTCGGGCTGGTTGGGCTCGTCGTCCCGGAGCTGGAGAACCCGGTCTTCCCGGCGTTCGCGCAGGCCATCGAGTCCGGCCTGGCGGCGCGGGACTACACCCCGATCCTGTGCACCCAGACCGCGGGCGGCATCGCCGAGGACGACTACGTGGCGATGATGCTCGAGCGGGGGGTCTCGGGGATCGTCTTCGTCTCCGGGCTGCACGCCGACGCCACGGCGGACATGTCGCGCTACCACGCCCTGACCCAGCGCGGGCTGCCCGTCGTGCTGGTCAACGGCTACCAGGAGAGCGTCGAGGCCCCGTTCGTGAGCAACGACGACGTCGGGGCGATGGCGCTCGCGGTCGGTCACCTCGTGGGGCTCGGCCACCGTCGCATCGGCCTGGCCGTGGGCCAGGAGCGGTTCGTCCCCTCGCACCGCAAAATCACCGGCTTCCGGCAGGCCATGGCCGACCTGGTGGGCCTCGACGATGTCAGCGACCTCATCGCCAGCACGCTGTTCACGGTTGAGGGCGGCAGTCAGGCGGCGGCCCAGCTCCTGGACGCCGGCTGCACCGCCATCACCTGCGGCAGCGACATCATGGCGCTGGGCGTCATCGCCGAGGCGCGGCGCCGCGGGCTGAGCGTCCCGACGGACCTGTCCGTGGTGGGCTATGACGACTCGCTGCTGATGGCCTACACCGACCCGCCGCTGACCACCGTCCGGCAGGACACCACGGGCATGGCCCAGGCCGCGGTGTCGCTGCTCCTCGCGCAGATCGAGGGTCAGCCGACGCCGCGTGCCGAACTCGTGTTCCGTCCCGATTTCGTCGTTCGCTCCTCCACTGGCCCCGCCCCGCAGACCAGCGCGGCGCACGCGGCGATGCGACGCGGCGAGGCGGGCCTGTCCGCGCGGCTGGAGGGGGCGGTGCGGACGGCCCGCGGTCGGCGCGGTGGGCGGTCGGCTTAGCGGGGCGGGTTCGCCGTGCGCGCGGCGACGAACGCGGCCAGTACGGCGACCGCGGCCGGCACGTCGGCGACGCGGCAGCACGCGGCCGTGCTCCCTCCACCGACCTTGATCGTCACGTCGCCGCGGGCGGGATCCAGCGCCCGAAACGCCATCTCGTCGGTGACGTCGTCGCCCAGGTAGATCGTGGCGTCGGCGCCCACCTCCGCGGCGAGGCCGCGCAGCGCCGAGCCCTTGTTCGCCTCGATGACCCCGATCTCCTGGACGTCCTTGCCGCGCAGCGGATGGCAGTCCGAGAACTGCTCGGCCACCTCGCCGGCCGCCGTCAGCGCCGCCGAGTTCGCGGGTTCGGGCATGCCGCGCGTGTGCAGGACCACCGCGGCGGGCTTGCGTTCGATCCGGCTGCCGGGATGTGCCGCGACCACGGCGTGCAGCGCCTCGTCCAGGGCGCTCAGCAGGTCGGTCTGAGCGGGGGTGAGCTGACCCGAGCCGACGACGCGACTCGACTGGGCCCCGTGCGTCCCGATGAAGACGACACGGGGGTCGTCGGCCAACCCCGAAAGATCTTGCAGGACGGCGAGGTCACGCCCCGAGACGAGGGCGACCGTGACGCCCGGCAGGGCCAGCGCCGCCCGGAGGGCCTCGATGGCGCCGGGTGCCGGCCGGGCCTGCATCGGGTCCTGGACGAACGGCGCCAGCGTGCCGTCGAAGTCGGTGGCCAGCACCACGGTCGGCAGCGCCGCGGCCCGACGTACCAGCTCGTGCACGTCAGCGCTCAGCTCGGCGGCGGCCTGCGCACCCCCCGGTCGCGCGGTCACCGTCGGCTCCCCGCCGCCTGGGTCGAGGGCTCCGCGGCCGGCCGCTCCGGCGCGGCCTCCAGCGCCTGCAGGAAGCTGGCGGCCCAGTGCTGCACGTCGTACTGCGTGATGCGGCGCCGCAGCGCCCGCATCCGGCGCCGCCGCTCGGCGCTCGGCGCCGTGGCCGCCCTCATGATCGTCGCCTTCAGGCCCTGGATGTCATGCGGGTTGCACAGATAGGCCTGGGTGAGTTCCTCTGCGGCGCCAGCGAACTCGGACAGCACCAGGGCGCCCGTGTCGTCGGGGTGGCAGGCGATGTATTCCTTCGCGACGAGATTCATCCCGTCCCGCAGCGGGGTCACGAGCATGACGTCGGCGGCCCGATACATCGCGGCCATCTCCGCCTGGTCGAAGCTCTGGTGCAGGTATTCGATCGCCGCCGAGCCCAGGGAGCTGTAGTCGCCGTTGGCCTGCGCCACCGTGAGTTCGACCTGCTCGCGGAGGTCCTTGTAGGCGTCGACCCGCTCCCGGCTGGGCACGGCCACCTGGATCAAGCACTGCTCGGGCGGGGCGATGGCCCCGTCGCGGAGCAACTCCTGGTAGGCCTTCAGGCGGTGCCGGATGCCCTTGGTGTAGTCGAGGCGATCGCAGCCGAGCATGAGCACCTTGGGGTTGCCCAGCGACTCGCGGATCTCCTTGGCCCGCGCCTGGACCTCCGGCCGCGCGGCCAGTTCGGTGAAGTGGGCCGTGTCGATGGAGATCGGCACGCCGGCGGCGCGCACCGCCCGGTGCTGGCCGGGGGGTCCGGCGGTGTAGACGATGTCGCGCTTCAACCGCAGCCCGGCGAGCTCCCGGCAGGCGCGCCGGAAGTTGGCCGCGTCCGAGGACTTCTGGAAGCCGAGGAAGTCCGCCCCGAGGAGGCCGTCGATGATCTCGCGGCGCCACGGGAGCTGCGCGAACAGTTCCACCGGCGGGAACGGGATGTGGTTGAACCAGCCGATCCGGACGTCTGGGCGCAGCTCGCGCACGAGCGCGGGCACCAGTTGCAGCTGATAGTCGTGCACCCACACCGTGGCGTTCGGCGCAGCGACAGTCGCGATCGCCTCCGCGAAGCGTTTGTTGACCCTCGTGTAGGCCTGCCACCAGCGCCGATGGAAGGTCGCAGGGACGATGACGTCGTGGTAGATCGGCCAGAGCGTGTCGTTGGACAGGCCCTCGTAGTGGTCGGCGATCTCCTCGGCGCTCAACGGGACGGGGTACAGATACATGCCCGCGTCCTCGAACGGGGCGGGGGCTTCGCCCGCGTCCCCGGCCCAGCCGATCCAGGCGCCCTCCCGGCCCCGCATCACCGAGTCCATCGCCGAGACCAGCCCACCGGGGCTGCGTTGCCAGCTGACCGTGCCGTCCGCAGCCTCCTTGCGGTCGACGGGCAGGCGGTTCGCGGCGATCACGAAGTCGTAGGTCTGCTCGGTGGCAGGTGCGACGTCCGGCCGCGCTGTCGTGCGCTCGCTCACGTGTCTCAGCTCCTCACCAATCGGGCGATCTCCACTCTATGGCCGGGGTGCGAGCCCACCGGCGGGAGGGACTGGGCGAACCTGCCCGGGGGAGCGGATCGGCGGGTCGAGACGTCGTAGGGGAAGCTCCGTCCCGGCGTGCTCGCCCCTCCCAGGGGGGTTCCAGCGACGCGCCGTACCCTGAGCGAGGCTCCGGGTGGGCCGTCGTCGGGGCGCCAGGAGAGGGGGGTCACAGGTGGGGATGGTGGGCCGCTACCGCCTCTGCTCCGAGCTCGGCCGCGGCGGCATGGGCGTCGTTCACCTGGCGCTGGACGATCGGGGCCGCGCGGTGGCCGTCAAGGTGCTCCGCGACCACGTGACGGACGACCCGGCGACGCGCGCGCGGCTGGCGCGCGAGGTCGATCACCTCTGGCGGATTCGGCACCCGGGGGTCGCGGGCATCGTCGACGCCGACGTCCAGGGATCGCGGCCGTACGTCGTGACCCGGTACATTCCCGGCCCGCCGTTGGATCGGTACGTCGCCCAACACGGCCCACTGCCCCCCGAGGCCCTGTTCGCCCTCGCGCGGGACCTCTCCGAGGCGCTCTCCGCGGTGCACGCGGCCGGCGTGGTGCACCGTGATCTCAAGCCCGCCAACGTCTTGCTGCACGACGGGCGGCCCGTGCTCATCGACTTCGGGATCGCGTACGGCACCGACGACGCCCGGATCACGTCGACGGGTCTGGTGATGGGCACGCCGGGGTTCCTGGCCCCGGAAATCCTCGACGGGGCGCAGGTCACCTCGGCCACGGACTGGTGGGCGTGGGCCGCGACGCTGGCCTTCGCGGCCTCCGGCCGGGTGCCGTTCGGCGAGGGCCCGGCCGATGCGGTCCTGGCCCGCATCCGGGCTGGCGAGTGCGACCTCGCCGGGGTCGACCCCGCCTTGGCGCCGCTGCTGCGCGCGGCCCTCGATCCCCAGCCGACAGCGCGGCCGACGCAGGCGCAGATCCTGGCGGGGCTGGAGCGATACGCCGCGCGGGGTGGGCCCACCGCGTCCTTGCCCGCGTTGCCCCGCACCGAGGTCATCCCCGCGGTGGCGAGGACGGCGCCCGTCCCGATCGTCCCGGCGTCGCCCGCTTCTCCTGGGGTGCGGGCCGCAGCGTACGGAGCACCGGTCGCTGCGCCGCACGGGTCGGCCTCCGGGCATCAAGTCGCTGCGCCGCATGGGTCCCCGTCCCGGCCGCCCGCCGCGGCGCCGTACGCGCCGTACGCCCCGCCGCCGGGCGCGGCGTACGGAAGTGGGGCCGTCCCGCGGGCCCGACGGACCGGGGTGATCGTCGCGGGAGCGGCGCTTCTCGCGGCGTTTGCGCTGGTCGCGCCGGTGCTTGCGCTGGTTGCCGGGACCGCGTGGTCCTGGGTGGCGCGCACGGTGGACCGCGCCGTCGTGGGGCTGAGCCTGCGGCGCGGGGAGTACGGCGTACGGCGCGGCGACGTGGCGGGAGCCGTGGTGCGTTCTCCGGCGTACGCCGTGGGGGCGGCGCTCGGCAGCATCTTCGGTGCGATCCTTCCCGCGCTCGCGGGGGGATGTGCCCTCGCGGGGGCCATCGCGCTGCAGGGGGCTGGGCCAGTCCCCGGGTCGGCGAGCGACACCTCGGCCGCGGCGCCTCTGCTCGCGGGGGCTGCCGCCGCGCTGCTCGTCGGCTGGTGGGGGCCGGGGGGATCCACGGTACGTCGAGGGTCGCGGGTGGTCGCGCGAGCTCTCACCCCGGGTCGACACGGGTCCACGGTTGTGGCCGCGGTCTTGCTCCTGGCAGGCGCGGTGGTCGCGTTGATCTCCCAGTCGAGCGGATTCGAACCCACCTGGGCGCCCCTAGGAGACGACCCGTTCGCGTGGGTGCGGGGTCTCTCGGCGTCGGGCCTCCGCAGCTCGTGAGTCCTGGAAATCTCACGATGTGGATTATTCGGCGACCATTAGTTTGAGACCCTTTTCACATTCGTGACCCGACGCGCGCGGCAGGCTCCTGACCTGCGGGCCTGTGAGCTGCGCCGTTTCGTGGGACGCCACGCCGATGCGTACCGTTTCGTGACTTCGCCGTTGCGCAACCGTGACGTTTCAATGGGTGCGCCGCTAGTCTGGCCAACGTCGCGCTTCCGGCGCGCCGCCGTATCCCTGCCACGCAACGACGCCCCGGTCTGGGGGGTCGTCCAGCGATCGAATGTACGGCGACGTGACGCGCGCGATATCCGCACATACCGCAACGTGTCCGCGCGCCCAACCTCGTCGGCGGACACGGCCGGCCCCTGAGCCGGAGCAGACGAGGGTGGGGGAACCAACCGGCAGTGGCCGGTGCGCCGTGGGGACACGGCTTGGGGTTAAGCCGGCAAGACCGGCCGGGCACCTGACGCCCGAACCCGACAGCTAACCCCGCAGGCGCCCGTCAGGAAGGACATCGGAAGGCACATGGCCCATACCCCTAAGCACGTCGCCCCGCGCCGGCACATCAGCCGCGCTATCGGTACCGGCATCGCTACCCTCGCCACCGCGGCGGTCGGCGTTGCCATCGTCCCCTCGGCCGCGCACGCGGACGTCTGGGACAGCGTCGCCGCCTGTGAGGCCGGCGGGAACTGGAACATCAACACCGGCAACGGCTTCTACGGGGGCCTGCAGTTCACCCAGTCCAGCTGGCTCGCTGCCGGTGGTGGCGCCTACGCCTCCCGGGCGGACCTGGCCAGCCGCGAAGCACAGATCGCCGTCGGTCAGCGGCTCCTCGCCATGCAGGGCCCGGGCGCCTGGCCCGTCTGCTCGGTGCGCGCCGGCCTGACCCGCGGTAGCGGTGGCGGCTCCGTCGCCCCGGCGCCGGCCCGCGCGGCCGCGCCTGCTGCCCCGGCTCGTACCGCCGCGGCCGCTCCCGCCCAGGCCAAGGCCGCCGCCGCCACGCCCGCTGCTGCCGCTGCCGTCCCGGCTGCGGTCGTCAAGCCGGCCGCCGGCGCCCTGAAGCCGGCCGACACGAAGCTGGTCCAGTCCTGGACCGGCACCGGTGCGGGCGTCTGGGACGCCAAGGCGCTGAGCGCGCTGCAGGCCAAGCTCGGCGCGAACGCGACCGGCAAGACCGACGTCCAGACCATCGCCGCCGCCGAGAAGCTGGTCGGCCTCTCCGCCTCCGGCCTGGACTACTTCACGCAGCCGATGCTGGACAAGCTCTCGGCGTACGCGCAGGTCAAGCTCGCCGAGGCCAGCGCCAAGGCGCTCGCGTCCGCGGCCGAGGGTGGCTCGATCTCGCAGAGCACGCTGCAGCTCGCGGTGGCCCCCGCGTCGTACCGCTGATCAACTCCCGCCCGCCTCGGGTGGATGCTCGTCCGCTTACGCGGTAAAACCGGCGAGGCCCGGACCCATCAGGGGGGTCCGGGCCTCCGTCGTGTCCTCGGGGTGCCGAGCTGGAGAAGGGACTCGATCCCCACCGTCCGGCCAGAGAAGGGACTCGATCCCACCGTCCGGCTCGCTCCGCTCGCAAAACGTCGGGGGCCCACCTGCGGGTTCGAGTCACCTACTGCATTGCGCGGGTGGCGACGGGCGCTCGCTGCTCCCGACCCCTCGCCACCCGCGCAGAGCTGGAGAAGGGACTCGAACCCTCAACCACCTGTTTACAAGACAGGTGCGCTACCGATTGCGCCACTCCAGCGGGCGCCCACGGCGTACGGGAAACCGCAACAGCCCCAGGCGACCCCACGATCCTAACCGCGGGGAACGTCCGGCCGGAGCACCGCCGCCGCGCCGCCCCTGCCCGCCGCGCCACGAGCAGGTGACCCGAACACCTTGGGTGGGTCCACCGAGTGCCTGGCGCATGTATCTAAACCCCACCTCAGTTGCTCCTCTAGTGTCGTGAGTCGTTAATTCGTTTGCAGTAGCCGGCGAGGGTTTCGAGGATCTGGTCGGCGCTCTTGGTCCAGACGAAGGGCTTGGGGTTCTTGTTCCACTCCTGGGTCCAGGTGACGATGTCGCGTTCGAGCTCGATGACCGAGCGGTGGGTCGCGCGTTGTAGCTTGCGGCGGGTCAACTCGGCGAACCAGCGTTCGACGAGGTTGAGCCAGGACGCCGAGGTCGGGGTGAAGTGCAGCACCACGCGGGGGTGTTTGAGCAGCCAGGCCTTCACGGCCGGAGTCTTGTGGGTGGCGTAGTTGTCCAGCACGAGGTGCAGCTCCAGCCCGGCGGGGGTGACCCTGTCGACTTCCTTGAGGAAGGCCAGAAACTCGCTGCTGCGGTGGCGCCGGTAGTTCCGCCCGATCACCGCCCCGGAGACGATGTCCATCGCCGCGAACCCGGGCGTCGTGCCGTGGCGGACGTAGTCGGGGGTGGCCCGCGCGGGTGTACCGGGCATCATCGGCAGGATCGGCGCGGTCCGGTCCAGCGCCTGGACCTGGGACTTCTCATCGACCGCGAGGACCAGCGCGTTCTCCGGTGGTGACATGTACAACCCGACGATATCGCGGACCTTGTCCACGAAGTCGGGGTCTTTGGACAGTTTCCAGGAGTCCACTGCGTGCGGTTTGAGCCCGAACGCCCGCCAGATCCGCGACACCTGGGTCTGGTTCAGCCCCTGGTCGGCGGCCATCGACCGGGTCGACCAGTGCGTATCCCCGTTCGGCGGCGTGTCCTGCAACGTCCGGGTGATCAGGGCGTTGATCTGCTCATCCGTGAGCTTGCGCGGCTGCCCCGGTCGCGGCGCGTCCTCCAGCCCGTCGAGACGACCGGCCGCGAACCGGTCGCGCCACTTCGTGACCGTCGCAGCGCTCACCCCGAGCCGGCGCGCCACCCCGGCCACGTGCGGGTCATCGGCGTACGCCAACACGATCGAGGCCCGCTGCACCAGCCTGGCCGCCGACGTCGGCCGCTTGATCCACCCCGTCAACACCGCCCGCTCGATCGGTCAACACCAACGGCTTCGCGGCAGGACCCGACATACACGAATCCTACCCAACAGCAGGCGAATTAATGACTCACGACACTAGATGTCCACACGTCGAGAGGAAGGTCCGTCATGTGTGGTTCAGCCAAGGTTGCCCGAGCAGCCGTCTTGTTCCCGTCAGTTTCTCGATCCGGGCGTTGACATGGGCGCCCAGAGTAATTGGCGCTTCTGCGTCAAGTGTTTCGGTCTCTTTTGGTATGGCTATCCCACAAAGGGCACGTGTCCGCGCGGTGGCGGTCATGATCCCGGGGGCAGCTGGGACTTCTCGCTGGTGGTGTTGGATACGAATCCCCCGGCGCCGAATCCAGGTGGTGGAGGTTCCGGCCCCCCCGTGCAGAGCAATTGGCGGTTCTGCACCAAATGCTTCGGCCTGTTCTGGTACGGCTACCAGACGGCGGGGTCCTGTCCGCTCGGGGGAGCCCACTCCCCGCACCGATCGGCCAGCCCTACCGGCGCGTGGAGCAGCATCAACCTCGGCTTGCCGGTGGTCGACACCAACGCTCCGCCGGCGCGTGCTGGCGGCGGCGGCACCGGCGTGCCCCGCCAAAGCAATTGGCGCTTCTGCACGAAATGTTTCGGCCTGTTCTGGTATGGCTATTCGTCGGCGGGGCAATGCCCGACGGGCGGGGAACACAGTCCCCACCAGTCCGCGAGCCCTAGTGGCGCCGGGTCGAGCTGGAACTTCGGTCTTGACGTGGTCACGACCCTGCCGGCCACTGGTCGGTTGTGGCTGAATGAGGAGCACCAGCAGCAAACGCAATGGTGCTGGGCGGCGTCCTCGGTCAGCATCGCCAAGTTCTACGACCCGTCGAGCACCTGGTCGCAGTGCAGCTTGGTCAACCAGGCGTTCGGCCAGACGAGTTGTTGCACCAACGGCTCCTCCGCCGCCTGCAATCAGCCGTGGTATCCCGAAAAATCATTGCCGATCGTTGGTCATTTTGATGCGAAGGTGAACGGGAAGCCAACCTTCCAGAAGGTGCAAGAAATGATCACCGCGCGGCGTCCGATCTCGGTGAACGTCCAATGGAACGGTGGGGGCGGCCACAACCCCGTCGTGGACGGTTTCGATACGACGGGAACGATCGTGGTGCAGGACCCGTGGTATGGGGCATCCGTGCAGAACTTCGACGCGTTCCCCAGTCAGTACAACGGCGGTGGGAGCTGGTACTGCTCCTACTACACCAAGTGATGAGAGCGCAGGGAGACGACATGTCCATCCGTTATACGCAACCACCTGACAATGCCGCGGAGATTGTCCGCGCGGGCCTTGAGCAGGCCGTGACCGCCGGGATTACCTCGGAAGCATCCGACGTCGGTGCCCCGACGCCGGAACTCACCCGACCGCACGATGTGTACGACATCGGTGCGGACGCCGTTGCTGCTGGTGGCGATGTATCCGCCGCCCGCCTCACCAGTGTCCGTGGGCTCGTCGGGCGGGGAGACTCCGCGGTGGCCGTCGAAATGCACGAGGTCCCCGCCGGCGCGTCCGGGCAGCCAGGTGCCACCGGGGCCGCAGGGCCGACGGTCCAGGCCGAACCACGCGAATCGCCGCCGCCAGGCAGCCACGCGCTGAGCCAGGTCAATTCCGGCCCGTACGTGGGTTCGACCGAACGCGAACTCGACCGGTTGGAGGCCAGCGCAGCGGACTCTGAGGCGGACGTTGAGGTCCGGGTGTTGCGCTGCTCGGCGTTGTACTTCATGGCCCTCTGGCTGCACCGTCCCGACAACCCTGACCACGACCAGTTCCGGCCGCTCGAACCGGTGCCCCCGGGCCTGGAGGCGGATCGGACCTACAGCCTCAGGGAGCTCATGGCGGTCTTACAGCCGCAAGCGGCTCGGCTCTTGTCGGCCCACGAGCCGGGGATGTCTTCCTGAGACATGGGCGGCTCCCGCCGGGTTTCTTGCCCAGGCGGGAGCCGGCCCGAAAGGCCGCTGGTGCGGACCTATGCGGGGTCCTTGACGATGTTGACCATTTCTTTAGCTAAACCTCACCGAGCCCAGGTGGGCCGACCGTGGTGGAGGCCGATGGGGAAGGTTTCCGGCAGGGAAGCCGGGTGCAGGGCCGGTTGGGGAACCGGGGCGGAACCGGTTGGGGAACCGGGGCGGAACCGGTTGGGGAACCGGAGCAAGGCCGGCAGGGGAGCCGGGAGTAGGGGCCGGCTGGGGAGCCGGGATGGTCAAGTCCCCGGTAGTGGTGTAGCCGTGCGTTTTCCTTGGGGTGGGGTTAGCCCGGATGTTGCATGGGGGCTTGCTGGTGGGGGCCGGGCCGTCGTTGACGCCTCGGTGGGGCTGATTCTGGCCGGTGGGTATGACAATGTCCCGGGGCGGCGCTTCCGGTGGGCGTCGTCTTCCACGGACGAGGGCTGTGTTGCGGGTTGTCGGGGCGGGGTGGTGGCGTTGCTCAGGGCGGGGCCAGGATCGCGAGGCGGTCCCATCCGGTGGTGAAGAGTCCCGCCCAGGGCGCCGTGACCTTGACGTGGAGCAGGCGTTGCCTACCGGTGTGGGCCAGGGTGGCTGCGATGGTGAAGAGCCGCAGCCGTAGCGTCTTGGGTTCCCAGCGGCGGGCATCGGTGCTGGTGAAGGCCAGCATGCCCATCCACGCGATCAGGTCGTTCGCGAGTTGCACGATCAGGAGCCAGATTCGGTTCTGGGCGAAGCCCTGCAGGGGCAGGTTGGTCAGGCCGGTGTCTTTGGCGATGCGGATCCGGTCTTCGCAGCGGGCCCGGCGCCGGTGGCGTAGTTCCAGGTCGGCCAGTTGCCCACGGGTCGTGTTGGTGACGAAAGCGGTCAGCCGGTACCCCTCGACGTCGGTGAAGCGGAGTTGGGCGCCGGGGTGGGGTCGTTCGCGTCGGACGATGGCCCGCATCCCGGCCGGGTACCCCGTGAGGAGACCCTTAGCCGCGAGGAGGTCGGTGAGCTCGACGACGGCCGCGCCGTCCCGGACGTCGCCGTCGGCGTCGAGGGCGACCTGCCAGGCGGTCTCGGGGATCAGCGCGTACAGCTGGGGCGTGCTGGTGGGCAGGGTGTACCCGATGGAGTACGACAGGCCGCGCCGGTCCAGGAAGGTCAGGAACTCCCGGGTGCCACCGGCGCCGTCGGTGCGGATCAAGACTTTCTTGCCGGGCCGGGAGGGGTTGATCCCGGGCACCGCCGCCAGCGCCGTCTTGGTCACGGCGATGTGGTCAGCGGCCGTGTTCGACCCAGCGTTCCCCGCTCGCAGCAGCATGCCGAGCGGTTCGCCGGTGCCCGTCTTGCCGTGGTCGAGGAAGGCGCACAGCGGGTGGAAGCCGTAGCCATGTTTGAACGTGGCGGCGGCGTTCTCCTTCTCGGAGTGGGCCGTGATCAGCGTCGCGTCAAGGTCGATGACCAGCGGATCGGTTGCTGAGGCTGCGTGGTTCGGGGCATGGGTTCCGGCCCGATGCCACACGTGGGCGCGGGCCGCGGTTCGGGCCGCGCCACGGCCTTCTCCACGGCGGTGACCTGCGAGGTCAGGGACGCGATCGTCCGGCTAATCGTCGCATCGGAAGCGACCGGCCCGTACAGGGCGGGCTCGACTCGTAACAACGTCACGTCGCGGCAGGCGTCCCCACCCAGGGCCAGCGTGATCGCCAGGTCGAGTAGCACCTTGGCCGGATCGTGCCGCGCCAACGGCTTACGCCACGGCGTCAGCGCAGCGCTCAACGTCGCGGCCAGCCCCGACACTGTCGCAGTCTGGGCCAGCAGCGCCCCACCGGCCTGGGCAACCGCCGGAACGGTGGCCGCGTCGACCTTGATTCTGGGGTAGATCCGGGTAGTGTGCTTCACCTGAAAGGTGCTCCCTTCGACCCGCCAAGATCGACCTCAGCAATCGATATTCTCCCAGGTCAAGAGCACCTTTCAGCGTTTACCGGCCACACTAACCATGAAATCTCCGGGTTAGGCGGTCAGGGCGGGCATGTGGGTCTCGATGTTGGCGGTTGGGTTGGTGATGACGCCGAGGCGGCAGCGGGCGAGGATGTCGAGGCCGAGGTAGCGGCGTCCTTCGGCCCATTCGTCGGTCTGCTCGGCCAGGACGGCGCCGACGAGGCGGGTGATCGCCTCGCGGTTGGGGAAGATCCCGACGGAGTCGGTGCGTCGGCGGATTTCCTTGTTGAGCCGTTCGGTGGGGTTGTTCGACCAGATCTGGGTCCATACGTCTTTGGGGAACGTGGTGAACGCGAGCAGGTCCGCGCGTGCGGTGTCGAGGTGCTCGGCGACCGCGGGGAGACGCTCTGCGACGTAGTCCAGGAGTCGGTCGAACTGGGCTTGGACCGCGGGGGCGTCGGGCTGGTCGTAGACCGAGTGCAGCATCGCTTTGACGGCCGGCCACATGCTTTTGGGGCAGATGCTCATCAGGTTGGCGGCGTAGTGGGTGCGGCACCGTTGCCAGGTGGCGCCTGGCAGGTTCGCCGCGATCGCCTCGACCAGTCCGCAGTGAGCATCGGAAGTGACCAGGCGGACCCCGCCCAGGCCACGGGCCACGAGGTCGGCGAAGAACTCGTTCCACGCCGCGCCGGTTTCACTGGTCGCGACCCGCAGGCCCAAGACTTCGCGGTGTCCGTCGGCGTTGACGCCGGTGGCGAGCAGAACGACAGCGTTGATCACGCGCCCGCCTTCGCGGACTTTCATCGTCAACGCGTCCGCGGCCACGAAGGTGAACGGGCCGGCATCGTCCAGGCGGCGGTGACGGAAGTCCGCGACGACCTCATCGAGCTCTGCTGCCATCCTGGAGACCTGCGACTTGCTCAGGGAGTCGATCCCCAGGGTCTTCACGAGCTTGTCCATGCGCCTAGTCGAGACACCGGCGAGATAGCAGTCCGCGACGACCGTGATCAACGCGGACCCCTCCGTGCCAGCCTGGGGTGAGACCACTCGGTTCGAAAGTTGTGTAGGACCGTGGAGGGCACGACCCGTGAGGACTTGCCATGACCATGACTCAGGCCGACCGTCCGGCCCAGCCTGCTCGCCCCCAGCGTCGCGTGTTCACAGCTGCCCAAAAGGCTGAGTTTGTGCGGGACTACGATGCCACCCCGGAAGGGAAGAAGGGCGCTTTTCTGCGCGGGCATGGGTTGTATTCCAGTCATATCACCAAGTGGCGTGCCCAGCCCGAGCGTGAGGCTGCGCGGGCGCAGCGCAAACGCGCCGACCGGGTCGCCACGTTGCAGAATCGGGTGTCTGCTTTGGAGGCGGAGCTGGCGGCTTCTCAGCGGACGGTGGCGACCCTGGGAAAAGCGTTCGAGCTCTTGGAGCAGATCTCCGAGAGCTCGGCGCTCACGACCAGGTCCGGACGGCGTTAACATCCTGCGTGGATGACCTCGCTGGCGACCTATCCACACGGGCAGCCTGTGAGTTGGTGGGGTTGTCTCGGGCCGGGAAATACCGCGCCGCGCAACCTCAACGACTCCATCATGGTCCGGCGTTACCCCGGCCGACGCATAATGCGCTGGCCCCGGCAGAACGTGACCAGATCATCGAGGTCTTGACCAGTGCAGAATTCGTCGACAAGGCACCGGTCCAGGTCTACTACACGCTGCTGGAGCGCGGCTGCTACCTAGCCTCCCCACGGACCATGTACCGCGTCCTGGCCGCCGCGGACCTGCTCACCGAGCGCCGATCCCAGGCCAAGCACCCCCCGCGGGCGGTGCCCCACTTGCACGCGACCGGACCGTGCCAGGTCGCTTCTTGGGACATCACTGCATTCCTTGGTCCCCGCCGCGGCCACTACTACTACGGATTCATGATGATCGACATCTTTTCCCGACTGATGCCCGCCGCACGGTCATACCCCGGGCCCCGGGAAGAGTACGTCGAGGAATTAATCACAGCCTGCATCGAAGGATTCGCCGGTGTCATTCCAGCGATGATTCACTCAGACAACGGCTCCGCGATGATCGCAGGAACTGTCACTGATCTCTACGAACGGCTCGGGATCACCCGGTCGTTGTCCCGGCCGCGTGTCTCGAACGACAACCCGTACTCCGAAGCGCTGTTCAAGACCACGAAATACTGCCCGGCCTATCCCGGTTCCTTCGACTCCATCAAGGAGTCACAAGAATTCCTCGACGACCTCCGAGAATACTACAACAACCACCACTACCATTCCGGGTTGAAGTTCTACACACCGGCCAGCGTGCACAACGGCACCTGGCCCCACATCCAATACCTGCGCCAACAAACACTGAACGCCGCATACGCCACCAATCCGCACCGATTTACCCGGTCACCCCTCGCGCCAGCACCTCCCGCCGAGGCCTGGATCAACCAGCCCCCCGCCACATCACCACCACCGACCCCAAGGAGACACAGACACAGAAATCCTGACCAGTGGTCTCACCGCCGTTGACAATCACCGGACTCGGCCCGCTTACGGCGTTGCAGCAGCCAGTCCGGGAAGTAGGTGCCTGAGCGCAGTTTCGGGACCGCGACATCGATCGTGCCGACCCGGGTATCAAGGTCGCGGTGGCGGTAGCCATTGCGTTGCGCGGTCCGCGACGTGGAAGGCCTGCCGTACTCGGCGCCCACGACGGCGTCGGCGTCCGCGGACAGCAGAGTGTTGATCACCTCCTGCAGCAGGTGCCGCATCAGGTCTGGGCTGGCCTGAGCCAGGGCTTCGCCAAGCAGGCCAGCGGGATCGACAATGTGAGCAGCGGTCATCGTGTTGGTCCTCGAGGATTCTGTGGAAGGTTGACTCGAAGGATCACGCGGTGACCGCCTCGTCGTCCATGACGACCCGGCCACCGGCTACACCACTATGCGGGACTCAACTTCGGCATCTTTGCTGGCGATCGACCGACCGCTCTGATGGGGCCGGCGACCGGGCGGCTGGGCGTCGGCGGCGCAGGCCTCAATCCGGGCCCGTGTGCCCCGGCAGTGACCGTTCGTCACCTGCGGTTTGGGTGCCATGGCACCAAAACCGCAGGTCGTGAAGGCTCGCTCTCGGTCGCAATGGGCACGCCGATGGGACGGCGCCGCTCGTCTCCGTCCTTGATAGTGCCGGCGTAGGCCGGGAAAAGGAGTTGCCTGGCAGCGCCGGAGCGATGGTTAGAAACGGTTTCGTTGGACTTATCCAGTCGGGTTCCCCTGCGCTTTTCGCTCCGCTAGGATCGAACACAACAACGAAGTACTGGTTTCGGTATGACGTACAGGGGATCGGGATGTCGGGTGGGGCGGTGCGCGTGCCGGAGGGATGCGCTGCCGTGTTCGTGCCAGACCCGGCCCGCCTGGCGCTGCTCGATGATGACGACCTCCTGGACGCGATGGCGGCCTATGAGAAGGCGACCGCGGGAGCGGCGGCGATGTCGGCGCAGGCCGCGGGCTTGTTGGCGGGTCGGCGTCGCGCGCTGGCGGTCGATGAGGTCGGACCCGATGCCTCGAAGACGGCGCGGGACCGGGCTCTGGGGGAGGCTGAGGCGGCGGTGGTCGATGAGATCCGGTTGGCCACCGGGCTGGGACTGTACGACGCCGTGGGGCGGGTCCGTCTCGGCGCCGGCTCACCGACCCGGACCTCGGTGATGCGCTGACGGCGGGTACCGCGACGTGGGCGATGGCTCGGGCTTGGGCCGATCGCACCGCCACCCTGGCCCCGGAGCTGGCCGCCGAGATCGGCGCGGCGGCGTTAGCGCCCACCAGGGACGGGGCGGCACTGTCGTATCGGACGTTCCGGTGCCGGCTGGACCGGCTGGTCGCCGAGCATGTCCCGGCCAAGGAACAGCGCGACTTCGACCTGTCCCGTCGGGACGCCTACGCCACCCTGACCCCGCACGGCACCGGCGAGTACTTGATCTCAGGGGCGGCGGAGCGGGTCACCGCCGCAGCGCTACGCATCGATGCCATCGCCCGCGCGGCCCGTCGCCGCGTTGACGGCCGCACCCTGGGCCAGCTCCGCAGTGATGTCTAGCTGGACCTGATCCTGTACGGCGACATCCCCGGCCTGGTCACCCCGGTCCCGGCTGGCAACGTCTTCGGCCACACCGAGCACACGCCTCCGGCACCCGCCGCTGCTGCGGCCGCCGCGCCCGCTGCTACTCCCACCACCGGCGTCGGCGTGGACCGGTCCGGCTCCTCGGCGTGTGGGTCCTCTGCGACGGCGGCCGCCGCCAACGCTGCCGCGACGGACGGCCCGAAGCGCGGCGCGACGCGCGCCCCCGGCACTACCGGCACTACCGGCACTACTGGCTCCGACGCGTCGGATCTCACGAGCAGGACTGCGCCGAGCGCCTATTCGGGCGGCGCCGCGGGTGCTGCCACAGTCTCTGCCGCGACGGATGCCACTGCCGTAGCGGACACCCAGTCGAGCGGCACCAACGATGCGACTCCCGCCTCGGGCGCCCCTGACGCAGCGGGCGCAGGGGACGCAGGGGACGCAGGGGCCGGGCCAGGCGCCGGTGGCACCGGCGGCAGGGGCGACACCAGCGACACTCTGCAGGATCTCGAGGAGGTCACCGCGTCGTGGCTGGCGTACCTGCCCGGGGGACTACCGCCGGCGGAGCTGCGGATCGTGATCTCCGCGGCCGCGTTGCTCGGTCTGAGTGAGGAGCCCGGGACGCTGGCCGACGGGGAGCCGCTGGCGGCGCACATCGTGCGGGACCTGGCCTACGCCGCTGGCTCCACCTGGCGACGCCTCG
The DNA here is from genome assembly GCA_016699675.1 of Austwickia sp. Taxonomy (NCBI): domain Bacteria; kingdom Bacillati; phylum Actinomycetota; class Actinomycetes; order Micrococcales; family Dermatophilaceae; genus Austwickia; species Austwickia sp. The sequence continues at coordinate 2,486,879 of CP064985.1, forward strand.
TGACCGATCCCGTCACGGGAGAGGCCATCGAACTGATCTCCACCAGCTACGCCCCACCACCGCGGCTCCGCGAAGCGGTCCACGTCCGGGACGGGACCTGCCGCGCCCCGGGGAGCACCCATCCCGCGGAGCGGTGCGACCTGGACCATGACCTGCCCTGGGACCAAGGCGGAGCCACGTCCGCAGCCAATCTGTCGGCTAAGTCTCGGCGCCCCCACGGACACAAGACCCGGGGGCAATGGACCACGACGCAGTCCCCGGACGGGACGATCGTGTGGACCACCGGGACGGGGCGGCAGTACACGACGTACCCGTACCAGTACGACCCCACCGCACCCGGACGTCCCACGTCGAGTCGTGATTCCCGCGGGTCGACGTCCCCCAGACCTGAGCCCGATGCGCCGGGCGCAGACGACGACCACCACGGCGACGACCACGGCTACCCCCCGTATGGCAGCTCACTCGTCGGCGACGGTGAGCTCGGACGCGGTGGCGAGAGCTACCCCCTGAAGGGCCACCCACTCGTCGGCGACGGTGAGCTCGGACGCGGTGGCGAGAGCTACCCCCTGAAGGGCCACCCACTCGTCGGCGACGGTGAGCTCGGACGCGGTGACGAGACCTGCCTCGAGGACGGCGGTATTCCGATCGACTATCGCCCTCCGATCGACTACCGCGCCAGGGGCGTGACTCCCGCGACCAGGCCAGCGCGACGGCCACCAGAGGAATCGTCAAGACCTGTGGATGGGTGAGTTTTACGGGGTTGCTCGCGGTGAGCTCGACTTCGTGGCCGTCGGTGTTCGATAGGTAGGCGGCGTAGGTCTGCGGGCCGCCGGCGTGGGGGTGTTTGTCGGCGAACATAGTGCCCAACCGTTCTCGGCGGCAGCGGCGGTGAGGGCGTCGACCTGGGCCTGATCGCCGGCGTGGAAGGCTAGGTGGTTGAGCCCGGGGCGTTTCCTGTCGTGAGGTTCGGCGAGCATGTCGGGCGACTGTTCGATCACGATGTAGGTGTCCGCCAGGCGCCAACTGCATCCACCGGTCCATTCCTGAAACGGCTGGTAGCCCAGCTCGGTGAGCAGCCATCCCCACTGCGCGGCGGCGCGGTCGATGTCGGGGACCCATAGCTCGACGTGGTGGATGGTCCCGATCGGTGCCGAGCTCACGCGGCCGCTCCCGTCTCGTCGTCGTCGCGTTCGACGAGTTGGCCGTTCTTGAAGGTCGCACCCGCGCGGACCAACGCGACCAGGTGCGGTGCATTGACCGCGCGCCAGCGTGCTTGCGCGGACTCGATGAGCTTGAACGCCATGGCCACCCCGGCAGCCCGGGAGCCGGGTCCCTTGGTGACCCGCTGACGAAGCCGGACGGTGGCGAAGGTCGACTCGATCGGGTTGGTCGTGCGCAGGTGGATCCAGTGCTCGGCCGGGTAGTCGTAGAACGCCAAGAGCACGTCGAGGTCCTCGGTGATCTTCGCGGCCGCCTTGGGCCACTTCGCACCGTAGTCGGCTACGAACGCCTTCGCCGCGGCCTTCGCGTGGTCCTTGTCCTCGGCGTTCCAGATCTCCGCCAGCGCGGCCTTCGCGCCGGGCTGGGCCGACTTCGGCAGCACGTTGAGGACGTTGGCGATCTTGTGGAACCAGCAGCGCTGCTCACGAGCCTCGGGGAACACCTGCCGGACCGCGGCCCAGAACCCGAGTGCACCGTCGCCGACCGCGAGCACCGGTACCCGCATGCCACGTCGCTTGCAGCACCGGAGCAGGTCGAGCCAGGACTCGGTCGACTCCCGGTGCCCGTCGTCGAGCGCGATCAGTTCCTTCGAACCGTCGGCACGCACGCCGATCATCACCAGCAGGCACACCTTGTCCTGCTCGAGACGGACCTTGAGGTGGATCCCGTCGACCCACACGTACACGTAGTCGGTCTCGGCCAACGAGCGCTTGTTGAACGCGGCCGCCTCGTCTTGCCAGTCCTTCGTCAGCCGGGTGATCGTGGCCGCCGACAGGCCCGCACCGGAGCCGAGGAACTGGGTCAGCGCCGGGCCGAAGTCGCCGCTGGACAGGCCGTGCAGGTACAGCAGCGGCAACACCTCGGCAACCTTCGGCGACTTCCTCGCCCAGGCCGGCAGGATCGCCGAGGCGAACCGCTGCCGCTGCCCGGTGATCGGGTCGACGCGCTTGTCGTTGACCCGCGGTGCACGCACCGGGATCGCGCCCGCCGCCGTGGTCACCTCCCGCGACCCGTGATGACCGTTGCGCACCACCAGCCGCCGACCCGCCTCGTCGACCTCGTCGGCGAACGCCTCGATGTAGACAGCGACCTCGGCCTGCAACGCTGCCGCAAGCATCTGCCGAGCGCCGTCACGGACGATCTCATCCAACAGCGAACCACCGGCCGACTCGTTGGACGCCGAAGCGTCGTGAACTACCTTGAGCATGGATGTACCTTCCCGAGCCGGCGCGCCAACGCCGACCCCGATCCGAACTTGAGCATGGACTTCGATCTTGCTCGGGAGGTACGTCCACCTCACGTCACCTCGCCGAGCGCCATCCACAGGTTCTGATCATTGCTCCGGCCACCAGGCAGGGGGGCTGGGCGGCAGCGACGCGACGAGCCAATGAGTCGCCAACAGCGGTTCGCTGACTCGCCACGTCCCGACCCCGGCCCGCCACCGTTCTAGGACCGCCCGCCACGCCGGAGGGTTCGGTGCGACAGGTGAGAGGCGGTGTCGCAGGTGGCGCTGCGAGCCGTCGGCGGACTGCGCGAGAGCGGCCGGCGCTCAGTGTGCGGCGGTCGGTGCGGGGTTCATCCTGCTGACCAGTGCTGGGCCTCGCCCAATGGGAGCGAGCCAAAGGCCAGCCACGCGGAGCCATAGGCCAGCCAAGCGGAGCCATTGGTCGGTCAGCCGGGTAGCGTGGCTCGTGAGACGTTCTGACATCGACCTGCGGGGGCATCGGACGGATGACTGAACCATTGCAGCCCTACCTCCCGGCGGCGGCCGAGGCCGATCTGCGTCGCCGCGCGGCCAAGCGCATCAAGCGCAAGCGGGAGCTTCGCCAGCACCTCACCAGCTACGCCATCGTCATCGGCGCGTTGTGGATCATCTGGGCGCTCACCTCGCGGGGCTACCCGTGGCCGGTCTGGCCGATGCTGGGCTGGGGGATCGGGCTTGCCTTCCACATCGTGTCCCTCAGGTGGGACGAACCGCCCAGCGAAGCGCAGATCGCCGCCGAGGCCGAGCGCCTGCGCGCCCTCGATCAGCGGCGCGGCCAACTGCCGGGGCCGCAGGACGTCGTGGACCGTGATCGTTCCTGACGGATTTTGCGATGTCTTGAACAAAACCCGAGAAATCCCAGATTGGACAGACGTCTTGAACGCCGATGGGGAGGGTGGACGGACGGTGAGGGGTCGCCGACCGTGAGGCTCGACCGGCTGGGGAGCCGGCAGCACGACCGGCAGGGGAGCCGGGAGCAAGACCGGCAGGGGAGCCGGCAGCACGACCGGCAGGGGAGCCGGCAGCACGACCGGGGAATAGGGAACAGCACCAACGGGGCTGGGGACTCGCCGCCAGGACTGGCGGCGGCGCGAACGGTCTGGATGACCGAGGGGCAGGCGTGGGGACGCCTGCCCCTCACGCGTTTTCCGACCTCAACGCTCCTGCGCCGAACCCGGCCGCCGCAGCGTCACCTCGGCCCGCCGGACGACCTCGGTGCCGTCGTTGTCGCGGACCCGCACCGTTACCGCCTCGACGGCGGACGCGTGCCGTCGTCCCGCCCCGACCACGACGACGGAGCATCGGTACGTCGCGCCTCGGGCCAGCGTGGCCCCCGGCGTACAGGTGGTGCTGGCGACACGCGCCACGCCGCGGTCCACGCTGCGGTCCGTGCCGCGTACGTCCGCATCGATGCCCACCACCGTGCCCGCCTCGGCCGACGTCCCCGTCACGACGACCGCCACCGCGGACGGGCGTCCGGGGGTCACCCGATCCGGGCGGGCGAGGGTGACGCGAGCATCCGGCGGTACGTCGCGGAACGCCACGGCCACGCCCGGGTCGGCCGTGACCTCACCGTCGCCCACCAGCCCACCGACCCGCAGACGCACGGCCTGTTCGTACGTCGTGCCCGGGCGCCCCGTCAGCGGCTGGGCAGGCGCGAACCGGCACACCGCGGTGGCGCCCTCGCTCAGGTAGCCAGAGCCCGTCAGGCCGTCACACCGCAGCGTCCCGGCGCGGAGCTCCGCGAGCAGGTCGCGGCCGTCGCGGGTCGTCATCTCGTGGGGTCGCAGCGGGACATTGCCGAGATTGCGCAGGGTGAGGCCGTAGGTGGGCGTGTCGCCGGTCTCGGCGAGGGAGGTCCGATCGGCCGTCAGGGTGGCGGCGAGCCTAAGCTGCGCGGGGACCGGGCCCGGCCAGCTGAGGGGGAATTCCGCGGAACCGCGGTTGCCCTCGTCGTCCACGTACCCCATCCGGACCATGTCGGTGTAGTACGGCGCCGGCGGCACCGTCGCCTTGGCGGTCCAGGAGCGCTGGCAGCGGTTTCGGCTGCCGTCGGAGGACAACCGGGGATTGGCCGGGTCGAGCATGTTGCCGTACCGGTCGCTGGTCAGCGAGACCAGGGTCACGGGCTCGCGGACCCGGGCCGGGCCGCCCATCGAGAACGGCGCGCAGTACCTGAGCGTGGGCTGCTCGGCGGACACGGCACCCATGATCCGCACGGAGAACGGTTCCCCGGGCGGGTCGTCGACCATGGCGAGCGTGATGGGCTGGCGCCTGGTGATCGCCGTACCGTCCGGCGCGGCCATCGTGACGACCAGCGTTCGCGTCCAGGTCCGCGGGTAGTCGCCGCCCACGATCACCGTCCCGACGCTGATCAGGCATGACCCGCCGGGTTCCAGGACGCAGGCCGAGGGCCGCGCCGGCACGACGTCGTCCTCCCACCCGGAGGAGAGCAGGCTGAGCCGCGTCGTCCCCGTGTTGCGGAGCGTCGCCCACTCCGAGCCGTCGACCGTCCCCGTCTCGTGCACCGGATGCGCCGACCACGTGACCGTGAACGAGTGGGCGGTGCCCACCGCGGCCATCGCAGCCCTATCGGCCCCCGTGGGCACGGCGCCGACGCCGGCGGCGAGGGCGACCGCCAGCAGGACGGACTTGACCGTACGTCGTAGCCGGGGCGCGCCGTCGCGGGTTCGCATGGCTCACCGACCCCAGGGGCGCAGGAGGGTCCACGCGGAGCGCGTCACCACGTTGCCCTCGTCGTCGCGGACCCGGACCATGACCGCCACGGGGACGTTGGCCAGCCACCGCGGCGCGGCGAGGGTTACGGTGCAGCGGTAGCCGGTCCCCTCCTCGACCGCTGCACCCGTCGTGCAGGTGTTGGCGATCTGCTGGCCGAGGGCGAGCACCTCAAGCCGCTCGATGGTGCCCCGTTCGGGGGTCAGGTTCCGGACGGTGACGGCGGCCTGGCGCCGGGTGGATCCCGGCCCGTCAACGGGTACGGCGCTCAGCGTGACGGCGGCGTCCGGAGGGACGTCCCGGAACGGAATCGAGAGCTCGGCGACCTGATGTAGGTGGGTGCCGAGGACGGTGACGCTGGTCGTGAAGAATTCCCCCGCGTCCCCGCGCAGGGGCGTCCTGGAGGTGAACCGGCACGTCAGCTCCCCTCCGGGCCAGAGCCCGGCGAGCGAGTTGTCGCAGTGCGTGTCGCCGGTTGGACTGGACTCCACGAACAGCTCGCGTCCGGAGGCGGTGCGCATGCTGGTGAGCGTTGCGGACGTCGTGCCGGTGTTGCGGATCGTCAGGACGAAGCTCGCGACCTCTCCGGTCTCGGCGAGCGACTCCTGCTCCGCGGTGAGCGTCGCCTCAATCGTGGGGCGGGGGACGGTCGGGCTGGCAGAGGTCCAGGTGACCGTTTGCTCGGTGGTCGCGCGGCCGCCGTCGTCGTCCTCGTGGGTGAGGAAGAAGGTTTCCGTGCGGGGGTCGTCCGGGGACGGTTCGGCCACCGCTTGCCAGGCGAACCCCCGCTGGCAATAGGGCGTCCACGGCGGCACCCGCCGTACGAGGGGATTGGCCGGATCGAGCAGGTCACCGTAGGTCGTGCTCGTCAGTCCCGTCAGCCGAACCGGTTCGAAGTTCATAAAGCGCACGCTCCCGGAACCCAGGCAGAAGGTCGGTCTGTCGTACGCGTAATCGCTCTCAGACGGCGCCATCATGAGGTCCACGGACATCGGCGGGTCGTCCACCATCGCCAAGGTCACCGTCTGCGACCGGGTGAGCGTGCGACCGTCGGGGGTTCTCATCGTCGCGGACAGCACGCTCGTCCACGTGCGCGGGTAGTCGCCATAAATGATCAGATCGCCGACGGTGACCTGGCACGACTCACGCGGAGCGATGGGGCAGATGCTGGGCCACGGGTAGCGGCGCCCGTCGAAGCCGGCGAAGGAGAACTCCAGGTCCGTGGTGCCCGTGTTGGTGATCGTGGCGCGTTCGAAACCGCTGCCGTCCCCCGACTCGTGGATGGGGTGTTCGTGCCACTGAATGGTGAAGTCCGGCGTCCCCTCCGCGGCCGACGCCGCGCCAGCGGGGAGGGCGACGGTCGATACGGCCAGGGTGACCGTGGCGGTGAGGGTCGTCGCCACCGCCAGGACGAACGCGGCGGCCCTGCGGCGCAGGCCGGGCTGTCTCTGCAGCCGCAGCCGCGGCCACAGAGCGCCTGGGAGCGGGAATCGCTGCATCGCGTCGCCTAACTCGTCGGGAAGCTCCAGCCGTACGCCGTCGCTCTCGTGCCGTCGTCGTCCTTGACCTGGACGGCCACGACGACGGGCAGGAACGCCAGCGGGGACATCGGCCACGCCGCGCTGGGATCGGCGGGGGCGCCGGGCTGGGTCGGGGCGCCGCCGATCGTGCAGCTGTAGGTGGCGTCGCGGGTCAGCCGCGCTCCCGGCGTACAGGTCGAGCTGCCCATGTCGGCGAGGCTCAGGACGTCGATCCCCTCGATGACTCCCGGTTCCGCGGACATGCCGGTGACCGTGACGGCCAGCCCGCCCGCGGCCGGCCGGGCCAGCGTGACCCGGGCGTCCGGCGGCACGTCGCGGAACGTCAGGTCGGTCTCGGCGACCGCGGCGACGTCCGGCCCGGAGAGAGTGACCGTCGCGCGCTGCGTCGTGCCGGCCTGCCCGACCAGGGGGTTCGGGGAGGTGTAGCGGCAGACCAGGCTCTCGCCCGGCGCGAGGGTCAGGCTTCCGGTGCAGACGGTGCCGGTCTTCGGCTGGTCGCGTTCGACGGCAAGATCCCGGCCGGCGCGGGTCACGAGGTGTTCCAGCACCGCCGGGACCGTGCGCGGATTGCGTACGGTCAGCGTCAGGTGGGCGACCTCACCGGTCTCGGCCAGCGTGCTGGGGTCGGCGACCAGGCGCGCCTCGACCGGCGGCTGTTGCGGCTGCGGAGGCTCCGGCGGCTCGGTCGGCGCCGGGTAGGTCAGCGGGTAGTCGGTGGTGACGCGGTTGCCCTCGTCATCGACGTACGTCATGTGGACCACGTCCGTGGTCGGGGCATCGGCCAGCGCCGAGTCCCGCAGTTCCCAGGCGCGCTCGCAGTAGTACTCCCACCGGTTGCTCTGCTGCATCGCGGGGTTGTCCGCCGCGAGGAGGTCCCCGAACCGGTCGCTGACCAGCGCCACCATGGTGCTGGGTTCGATGATACGGTTCCGCTCGCTCGGGGTGCTGAGGCACAGGGCGGGACGGTCCGCCGGGTCGTAGTCGCCCGCGGGGACCTGCACGGCGTACGGCTCCCACGGTGGGGTGTCCACCACGGGCAGCCGGAGGGCCTGCGTCTGGGTGATCTCGGTGCCCGCGTCGGTCCGCATCGTCGCGAACAGCGTCGTGGTCATCACCTCGGGATAGTCGCCGCCCAGGAAGGGCCACGCGACGCCGACGCGGCAGGACTCGCCCGGGGCGATGACGCACTCGCTGGTGACGCCGGTGAACGGTACGCCGTCCGCACCAACCTTGACCAGCGTCAGCGTGCTCTTCCCCGCATTGGTGAGGGTGACCCGCTCGACGTAGGAGACATAGCCCGATTCCTCGACCGGGTGCTCCACCCACGCCACGGTGAACGACGCGGCGGACTCGGCGGACTCGCCCGGCGTGGCCGGGACGGAAGCCGAGGCCGCGGGCGAGCCCGCGATGCCCCCTGCGGCGAGCACTGCGCTCGACAGGACGGTGACGGCGGTACGACGGAACGCGGCGCGCATGACGAGCCCTTCAGGATGACCAGATTCAGGCCGAGGATGACGATCGGCCCTCTGCCAGGGTCACACGCCGGGGCGGAATCGCCAAGCGGGACTGGCCGAGTCTCGATGGCAGACAGCGGTATTCAGAGTCGGCCAAGTTGACTACCCCGCTTACCGACCGGTCGGGCGTTCGGCGGGGTTTGATGGGGGAATGACGACGCCACCCGCCAGCGAGCCGACCCCGGTCGACGCCCACGCCCTCGACGCCGACATCGAGGCTTACGACGTCGAACCCTTCATGCGGCCCGACCCCGCGGCGGTCGCCGAGTCTCGCCTTGCCAAGTTCACGGCGATGGTCAACGAGCGGCACGGGTTGGGCCTTTCGACGTACGACGACCTGCAGGCCTGGTCCGTGCGCGACCTCGACGGGTTCTGGCGCGCCGTGTGGGACTTCTTCGACGTGGTGGCCGAGGGCAGCCCCGACACCGTGCTCGCGCAGGACCGGATGCCGGGAGCGGTGTGGTTCCCCGACGTACGGCTCAACTACGCCGAGAACCTGCTGCGCTGGGCCGACGACCCCGCCCTGGCCGATGAGGTCGTGGTCACCTCCATCGACGAGGAGGACGTGCGCGTCACCGCGACGTGGCGCGAGCTGCGCGCCCAAGTGGCCGCGTTCGCCGCGTGGCTGCGCTCGGTCGGCGTCGAGCCGGGGGACCGGGTGATCGGGTACGTGCCCAACGAGCTGCGCGCCCTCGTCGCCTTCCTCGGCTCCGCCGCGATCGGGGCGGTCTGGTCGGCCTGCGGTCAGGACTACTCGGCCGAGGGGGCAGCGGCCCGATTCGGGCAGCTGGAGCCGGTGGTGCTGGTGACCGCCGACGGGTACCGCTGGAACGGCAAGGTCATGGATCGCCGCGCCGAGGTCGACCGGCTGGCGGCCGCGCTGCCGACGTTGCGCGCCGTGGTGGCGATGCCGCACCTCGGGCTCGGTCCCGAGACCTCGGCGCCGGGTGGGGCGCCCGGCGCACCCGACGTACCGCGGGTGTCCTGGGACGAGGCGATGGCGAGCGCCGCGACGGGAGCGACCGGGGCGCCGCAGGGGCCGGACTACGCGCGGCTGCCGTTCGACGCGCCGCTGTGGATCCTGTTCAGCTCCGGCACCACCGGCAAGCCGAAGGGGATCGTGCACAGCCACGGCGGCGTGCTGCTGGAGCTGCTCAAGATGCTCGGCCTGCACATGGAGATGGGGCCGGGGCGGGGGCTGTTCTGGTACACGACGACGAACTGGATGCTCTGGAACATCGTCGCGTCGGCGCCGCTCGCGGGGGCGCCGACGGTGATGTACGACGGGTCGCCGTCCTACCCCGACCCGATGCGGCCCTGGCGGATCATCGCCGAGCACCGCGTGGCCGTGGCGGGGTTGAGCCCGGCGTTCTTGCTGTCGTGTGAGAAGGCTGGGCTGAATCCAGGGGAGGGCCTGAACTTCGACGCGTTGCGCGTGGTCGGGGTGACTGGGGCGCCGCTGCCGGCGTCGCCGTACCCCTGGATCCGCGACCACGTCGGGGCGCACGTGCGGGTCTACTCCATGAGCGGCGGCACGGATGTCGCGACGTCGTTCACCGGCGGCGCGATCAACACCCCGATCTGGGCCGGCGAACTCCCGCGACCGATGCTCGGGGTGGCGCTGCAGTCGTGGGACGGGCAGGGCCAGCCGGTGGTCGGGCAGGTCGGCGAGCTGGTGATCACGCGGCCGATGCCGTCGATGCCGCTGTACTTCTGGGCCGACCCCGACGGCGCCCGCTATCACGACGCCTACTTCGACCACTTCCCCGGCGTGTGGCGGCACGGGGACTGGATGGAGGTGACCGGGCGCGGGTCGCTGATCGTGTCGGGGCGCTCAGACTCGACGCTCAACCGGCACGGCGTACGGCTGGGCAGCGCCGACATCTACGAGGTGGTCGACACCCTCCCGGACGTCGCCGAATCGCTCGTCATCGGAGCGGAATTGGACGGCGGCGGGTATTGGTTGGTGCTGTTCGTGGTGCCCGCCGAGGGGGTGACGTTCGATGATTCGACCGCCGCGGCGATCAAGTCCGCGATCCGCGACGGGGCGTCCCCGCGGCACGTGCCCGACGACGTCATCGCGGTGGCCTCGCTGCCCCACACCAAGACCGGCAAGAAGCTCGAGGTCCCGGTCAAGCGGCTGATCCAGGGGCACCCGCTCGAGTCGGTCGCGGCCCCTGACGCCGTCGACGACTACGCGAGCCTGACGCAATTCCAGCGGTACGTCGGCGGCAAGCGGGACGCCTGAGGGGGGGCCCTCCCGCAGTGGAAGTCCGTCACCATGGTTGCGGTTCTCGTAACCATGGCTGCGGGGTTCGTTACCACGGGGCCCGTCGTGCGCTTGAAACTCGTCACCATGGTTGCGGGGTCCGTCACCGTGGTTGCGAGGGGAGGGTCAGGGTTCCCGTCGCGTTCAGCGTGCCGCCGGCCACGTCGAGGACTTCCAGGGTCGCGGGCGCCCCACCGCCCCCGGCGACCAGCGCCACGCGGGTCGGCGAGATGGTCACCTGCCGCAGCGGCCCGCCCCGCAGACCGGTGCCGGTGACCGTGCCGATCACGGTCAGCCGGCCCCCGGAATCGACCGTGAAGCCTCGGACGGCCGGGGCGAACGGCCCGGGAGCCTCGCTCGCCGACCAGAACCCCGGCACCAGCGCGGTGCGGGCCGCCGGCAGATAGGCGAACGCGCGGGCGTCGTACGTCAGGTCCGCCCGGCTGCCGGGTGCCTCCGCCACATCGAGCCGCGCCGGCCGGGCCGCGTCGGCGATGTCGAACGTCGCCACCTGCGCGCCGGTGATCCGACCCTGGTCGGTCGCCGTCATCCCGACCCCGAGGAGCCGGTGGTCGCCGATGGGGTGCAGGTACGTCGAGAACCCGGGCACCTTCAGCTCCCCGCGGACGGCCGGGCGCGTGGGGTCGGCGAGGTCCAGCACGTACAGCGGGTCGGTCTGCCGGAAGGTGACCACGACGCCCAGGTCGTCGAACCAGCGCACGGACTTGACCCGTTCGCCCTTGCCGAGCCCGGTGGCCCGACCGACCTGCCGGAGCGTGCCGCCGTCCTCGACCAGCACCGAGACCGCCGCGTCGCTGGTGACCGGCGCCGGTAGGGCGCCTTGCGAACCGGGCCCCGGAACGGACGGCGCCGCCGGCAGCGAGCGGGTCGTCGCCACGCGCAACCGCCGGTCGCGCTCGGACATGGACCACCGACTGAGCAGGATCCCCTCCACCTGGCCCGAGGCCACGTGCCGCAGCGGCGACCCCGGCGCGGTGTCGAAGGCGTGGATCCACGTGTTCGGCCCGGCGTCCCCCGGCGCGGGCCCAATGTCGGCCACCCCGCCGATCGCGGGTCGGATCGGCCCCCACCAGCCACCCGCGGTGGTCGCGACGTAGAGCCGATCGGCGCTCGCGTAGACCATCTCCCCCGCGGCGGTCACGCCCGCCGCGTCGGCGATGGGACTGCCGGGTTCGCCGGCGCGGGTCTTCGCGGGGTCGAGGGACCGCACGGCGAGCAGCCCGGCGCCCGACGGTTCCTGCGGGTGGGCGATCCGGGTGCAGTCGAGGCCCTGCGGCCGGGTCAGGGAGCTGGTCACCCAGCGGATCAGCCCGCCGTGTTCCCGGGCGGCAATCGTGCGTCCCGGAGTCTCGATGCTGGTCAGCAGCTTGGGGGAGCGGGGGTCCGCGACGTCGACGACGGTGGCGCGGGTGATCGAGAAGTCCCGCGGCGCGGCGGCGCTGGGCGGCACCGTGGTCGGCGGCACCGTGGTGGGGGCGGTCGTGGGCGGAGTGAAGGTCGTGGTGAAGACCGCCACGCGCTGGCCCACCAGGAGCAGCTCGGGTGACTCGGAGGGCGCGATCGAGTCGTGGGCACCGGTGCGGGAGATCGACAGGGGCAGCGTGGCGAGCAGCGCGGGCGCGGCGCCGCGGACGTCCAGGACGCGTAGCCCGGCCGCGTCGACGGTGTACAAGAGCCCGTCGCGCGCCTTGACTCCGTCGGCCTCGTCGACGCCGGCCTCCTGGGTGTTTGTCCCCGTGCCGCTGCTGCCGACGGCACCGGTGGCGTCCGCGGCCACCGACCCTGCGGCCGCGACCGTCGACCGCTCGACCGAGGCGCCGGCCGCCGGTCCGGCGAGATTATCGGCCCTCCCGGACTTGGCCCCACCGGTCTGCTCGGTCCATCGCTGCGCCAGCCAGTCGTCCACCTCGGCGCAGGTCCCGAACGTCGGCAGCGCCGGGGCGGCGGCAGCACTCGGCGTACCGTCCGGCGCCGCCAGCCCGATCGCGCCCGCGGCGGCGACCACGGCGGCCGCCAATCCGACGGCGGCGACCGATCGGCGGGGGAGGCGGGACGTGGCCCGTGAACCAGACCGGGACGTGGCGCTCATGACGGCCACCCTTCACTCGCGGGGAAGATGCCACCCGGAGAGAGCCGCTGGAACCGACCCTGGGTTGCCGCCGCTACGGCCGGGCCAGGCGGCGGCCGGCCACGAACTGCTCCAGCCGGGTTCCGCGCACGGTGAACCGCAGGTGGGCGCGGGCCCCGATGTGTCGGATCCACGGTGTGCCCCGCGCGTGCAGCCGCAGCGCGACCTGGTGCGGGAAGATCACCGCGGGGGCGCCGAGCATGGCGACGCCGGGGTCCCGGGTGAGCCGCGGCGCGAGGGGCGCAACGCCCAGCGTCACGGCGAGGCGCCGGTAGACGTCCTGCGCCTCGGGCGTGAACGTCGCGCCGACGAACACGTGGATCGCGTCGGGGTACTCGACCAGCCGCACCTCCCCGCCCGCCTCGGCGATGTGCCGGGCCATGATCCGGGCATCGGGCCAGAGGATGTCGGCGGTCCCGACGTACATGTCCACCGGCGGCAGCCCGCGCGGGTCGCCGTAGAGCGGGCTGACGTCCGGGTGTGAGGGCTCGTCCGGGCCGGCCCACCACACGCCCGCGAGCGCGCCGCCGGGCCGGGCCAGGATCACGTCGCGCGGCTCGATCTCGTCGACCTCGGGATTGGTCGGTACGACGGAGGTGGCCGGCGCAAAGAGCACGAGCCGGGCCGGGAGGGGGAGGCCGCGGTCGCGATAGCGCATCGCCTGCACCAGCGCCATTCCGCCGCCCGCGGAGTCGCCTACGAGCACGGTGCGCTCGGGCGGGTAGCGCCGGATGAGTTCGCGGTAGACGGCCTCGACGTACGCATTCCCCTCCCGGTGGTCGTGCTCGGGGGCCAGCGGGTAGATGGGGATGCTCACCGTGGCGCCGGTGTGCCGCAGCAGCTGCAGCACGATGTCCCAGTGGACGCCGAACAGCTCGCTGACGTAGCCGCCGCCGTGCAGATAGAGCAGGTGCCACGGGGTGCCGCCCCGGCGCGGCCGCGCGGTGAAGACCGTTCGGCCGGCGATCTCCTCGGTGCTGACCTCCGCGACGCGGCGCAGCGCGGCGGGCGGCGGGACTGGCTCGGGGTAGTCGCGACCGAGGTGCGCCGCGGCAAAGGCCTCCGCGTCGGCCATCAGCTTCGGTTCGGTGGCCAGGATGCGGGTCACCAGGCGCATGGCGCGGCTCGGTCGCCGCAGCCCATCGTCCCCCGCCATGACTCGACGATCCTCCTGGTCGCGGCCGGTGCGGCAGGGGCTATGGTCCCGAATCGGCCGCCGCGAGCCACCTGTCTCCGTCCGGGCGAGGACCATCGAGCCGCCCGGCGGCGCCCGACCCGGGGGCCCTTATTCTCGAACGATGGCGGAACAGAGCAGCGTCCGCGTGGACTCCTGGCTGTGGGCGGTCCGCGTGTACAAGAGCCGATCGCTCGCCACCACCTCCTGCAAAGCCGGGCACGTCGCGGTCGACGGCGTCCGGGCGAAGCCGTCCACACTGGTCCACCCCGGCCAGCGGGTCGTGGTCCGCGGCGAACAGCGCGAGCGCATCCTCGTCGTACGCCAACTGCTCGCCAAGCGCGTGAGCGCCCCGCTGGCCGCGGAGGCCTACCTCGACGAGTCGCCACCGCCGCCTCCGCGCGAGGAGCGGCCGGCGCCGGTCGCGTTGCGGCTCCGTGGAGCCGGTCGCCCGACCAAGCGGGAGCGGCGGGACCTGGACCGGTTCCGTGGCCGCTGAGGCGGACTCGCCAACCATCGCTGCGCGCGAGGCGGGGTTACGAGCCCGGCTGCGGGGTAGGAGCGCGACATGAGCGCCTACGGACTTCTCGTCATCGGCAGCGGACCGGCGGGGGTCAACGCCGCCAAGGCGTACGTCGCGGCCGGTGGGCCGGGCCCGGTCGGCATCGTGACGGCAGACCAGGACCCGCCGTACCAGCGCCCGCCGCTGTCCAAGCGCGTCCTCGCCGGCGACACCGAGCCCGTGGGCACCCAGATCGGCAAGGACCCCTTGCCGGCGTCAGTCGAGTTAATTCTGGACACCGCCGTGAGCGCGGTCGACCTCGACGCGCGGACGGTCACGGCGGGCGGGGAGCAGCTGACGTACGAGCGGCTGGTCATCGCCACCGGGGCGCGGCCGCGCCAGCTCCCGGTCGCGGACGCCAATGCCGAGGTGCACCACCTGCGCAGCCTCGATGACGCCCGGCGCCTGTGGACCTCGGCCGGGCACGCCCGCTCGGCCGTGGTCATCGGCTCGGGGTTCATCGGCTGCGAGGCTGCGGCGTCGTTGGCCCGACGCGGCCTGGCGACCACCCTGGTCACCCCGGCGGATGGCCCGCAGCGCAAGCGCCTCGGCAATCACGTGGCCGACCAGATCACCAGCTGGCTCACCGACGCCGGCGTGGAGGTGCGGACGGGGGTGGAGGTGCTGGGGATTCGGGCGCCCCGCACCGTGCACCTCAGCGACGGCACCACGCTGGCTCCCGATCTGATCCTCGCGGCGGTCGGCATCGAGGCCGCGGCGGGTTTCCTGGAGGGCACCGGGCTGCAGCTGCACGAGGGACGGGTGGTGGCGGACGAGCACCTGTCCGCGGCGCCGGGGGTCTGGGCGGCGGGCGACTCGGCCCGCGCGGTCAACGCCACCGCCGGGCGAGCCCTCTCGGTCGAACACTGGGGCGATGCCCTCGCGATGGGCAAGCTGGCCGGCGCGAACGCGGCGGCGCCCGACGGCGCCCAGCGCGCGTGGTCGGACGTGCCCGGCTTCTGGAGCACGATCGGGGAGCACACGATCAAGTACGCCGCGTGGGGCGGCGGCCACGAGACGGAGCAGGTCGTGGAGCGCACGGGCGGATTCACGGTCTGGTACGGCGACGCGGCCGACATCCTCGTCGGCGTCCTGACCTACAACGCGGACGACGACGACGAGCGGGGCGAGGCCCTGGTTGCCGCGGGGGAGACCGTGGCCTCGGCGATCCGCGGGGATCGCGCGCCGAGCGAGGACGCCGACGCCGAGGAGTAGGCCAACCAGCTGTTGCGGGCTGGTCGCCGCGGATGTGCCGGCCAACGCCCACCCGGTCAGGTCGTCAGCTGCGCGGCCTTCGCGGCGGCGGCGCCGTCGGCCTCCCGCCGTACGGCGTCCGCGGTGGCCCCCGTCGACGCGGTGACGAATGCTGCGAAGACTCCCTCCACGAACGGTGCGGCGCTGACGTGGGTGCGCGCCGCGACGTCCGGGTCGAGGAACTCCAGGGCCAGCTGGGTGGACAGGATGGCCGAGCCGAGGTCGACGAACACCAGCACCCCGTCGGCGCCGTCGGCTGGTTCGGTGCCGTCCGTCCTCGTGCCGTCCGTCGACGTGCCGCGCGCCGCGGCGTCGGCGCGCTCGATCGCCGCCGCGATTGCCGTGGCGTCGGTGCCCAGCCCGCCGTCGGCGGTGCCCGCCGCGATCTCGAACGTCGGCCCGGCTCCCGAGACCATCTGAGCCGCGAGCGCCACGGCCGCCTCGGCCAGCGGCCGGCTGTGCGAGACGACCACGAGGCCGATCACGACGCCTCCGCCGCCCCGAGCGTCGCGGCGGCAGCGGCCATCAGCAGCGCCGCCGACGTGGCGCCCGGGTCCTGGTGCCCGGCGCTGCGCTCGCCGAGATAGCTGGCCCGGCCCTTGAGGGCGACCAGCGGAATCGTGGCGGCCCGGCCGTCGGCGGCGGCAGCGGCTGCGGCGGACAGCGCGGCGTCGAGTCCCTGGCCGGCCGCGGCGTCGTACGCGTCCACCGCCGGCAGCAGCGCGTCCAGCATCGTCTTGTCGCCCGGGGCCGCCTTGCCCCGCGCGACGACCCCCTCGACGCCCGCTCGCAGCGCCGCTCCGACTACGGCAGCGAGGTCCGCACCCTGCTCGCCGGCGTCGACCGCGGGCTGCTCCAGCGCGGCGGCGAAGCGCAGGAAAAACGTGCCGTACAGCGGTCCGCTCGCCCCGCCCACGGTGCTGACCAGCGTCATCCCGGCCTTCTTCAGGTAGGCCGCCGCGTCCGTGAACGCTGCCGGGTCCAGCGCCGCCACCGCCGTCATGCCGCGGTCCATGTTGCTGCCGTGGTCGGCGTCGCCGATGGCCCGGTCGAGGTCGGTGAGCTCGGCGGCGTGCTCGTGGACCGCGGCGTCGAACGCGCGCAGCCAGGCCGCCGTCCGCTCGAGCGGGAGCGGCGTCATCACCGGCCCCACCGCAGTCCGGGGGTGTCCACCGGGGCGTCCCAGAGCCGCAGCATCTCCTCATCCGCCGCGAGCACCGTCACCGAGCAGCCGGCCATCTCCAGGCTGGTGATGTAGTTGCCGACCAGATTGCGCGCGATGCGTACGCCGTGGGCGGCGAGGATCCGAGCGACTTCGGCGTAGACGCCGTACAGCTCCAGCAGCGGCGTCCCACCCATTCCGTTGACCAGGACGATTGCGGGTCCGTCGGTGGGGATCTGGGCGGCGGCGAGGTCGGCGAGGATCGGTTCGACCAGCATCGCGGCGACCTCGTCGGCGGGAGCGAGCGGCACGCGTCGCCGGCCGGGTTCGCCGTGGATGCCGATGCCCACCTCCATCTCGTCTTCACCGAGGTCGAAGGTCGGCACGCCCGCCGCGGGCACCGTGCACGAGGTCAGCGCCATGCCCATCGACCGCACCCGGTCGTTGACCCGGCCGGCCAGCGCGGCGCAGGCCGCCAGGTCCCGGCCCTCCTCGGCCGCCGCGCCGGCGATCTTCTCCAGCAGCACGGTGCCGCCGACGCCGCGGCGCCCGGCGGTGTAGAGGGAATCCTCTACCGCAACATCGTCGTTCGTCACCACCGCGAGGACCCGGGTGCCCGCCTCGGCCTCGGCCAGCTCGGCCGCCATCTCGAAGTTCATGACGTCGCCGGTGTAGTTCTTCACGATGTGCAGGACGCCCGCGCCGCCGTCGACGCCGCGGGTCGCGGCCATGATCTGGTCCGGCACCGGGGAGGTGAAGACCTCGCCCGCGCAGGCGGCGTCGAGCATGCCGAACCCGACGTACCCGCCGTGCAGCGGCTCATGCCCGCTGCCGCCCCCGGAGACCAGGCCGACCTTGCCCGGCCGCGGCGCGTCGGCCCGGAAGATGACGCGCTGCTCGTGGTCGACCCGCAGCCGGTCGCCGTGCGCCAGCTCGATCCCGCGCAGGGCGTCCGCCACCACAGAAGCCGGATCGTTGATGAGCTTCTTCATGGCCGTCAGCCAATCACCCGCGTGGCCGAGCCCGACAGGGGGTCGCGCGATTTCGCGGCGGACGGCTCGCATTTCTCCGGGCGGCGGAGAGGAGAGAAGACCGCCACCTTCTGCGCGACGAAGCCGACGGTGAACAGCGCGGCCTCGGTGCCCAGCTTGGCCCAGAACAGCGGGACGCCGATCCCGACGAGGGCGCTCAGCAGCGTCAGGTTCGCGGCGAGCAGGACCGTCGTCAGTACGACGTACCGCAGCAGCGCCGCCCGCAGCGGCGCCCGGCCGCCGTCGGTGAAGACCCAGACCCGGTTGACCGTGAAGTTGACGGCGCCGCTGACCAACCGGGCGCCGACGACCGAGGCCGTGAGCGAGCCCGTCGCGGCCGCGAGCAGCCACAGCAGCGCGACGTCGACCGCGAAGCCGGCGAAGGAGGACAGCCCGTACGCCAGGAACGGTGCGTAGATGCGCACCGAGTCCCGGACCGGCCGGAAGTGGCTCGAGGTGTTCTCCTCCAGGTAGACGGTCGCGATGGGCACCTGGCGCACCGTCAGCCGCTCCCGGGCGGCGCGCAGGAGCAGCCGGAGTTCGTACTCAAAGCGGTCCCCCGGCACCCCCCGCAACCAGGACAGGAGCCGCGCCGGGTAGGCCCGCAGCCCCGTCTGGGTGTCCACCACGGGCAGGCGCGTGACCGCCCCGAACAGCCGCGTCGTCACCGCGTTGCCGAACCGGCTGCGCGCCGGCACCCGCCCGGTGAAGTGCCGCACGCCGAGCACCATGTCCGGGCCCGCCCCGGTGTCGCTCGGGTGCAACGCCGCCGCCACCCGCCGGATGTCCGCGGGGGTGTGTTGTCCGTCGGCGTCGGCGCAGACCACGTCCCGGCCGGGATGGTGGGCGGCGAGGTGGGCGAACCCGGTGCGCAGCGCCGCACCCTTGCCGCGGTTGGCGGCGTGGGTGCATACCCACGCGCCGAGCTCACGCGCCGCCGCGAAGACCGGCGCGTAGGCGGGCCCGCTCCCGTCGTCGACGATGAGGATGTCGTACGTCGTGCTCGCGCGCAGCGCCCGCACGAGCTCCAGGAGCCGCCCGTCGGGCTCGTAGCTGGGAATCAGGACGATCATGGCGCACCCCCGCTCAGCCCGCCACGTAGATGATGTCGCTGGTCCCGCGCTCCTGACCGGTGCCGAGCGGCTTGTTCACCAGGGCACCGTGGAAGAGCATGGCGCTGGAGCCGCCGCCGTCGAGGTTGTACGCCGTGCGGGCGCCGAGATCGAGGAACAGCTGGGCGAACTCCGTCATGGTCACGCCGCGGCTGTAGCCGGGGGACCGCCCGTCGACCACGACGAACAGCAGGTGGTTCGCCGCCACGATCCCGATGCCGGTGCGGGGCTGCTGACCCTGCACGGAGTGGTTGCCGAAGTTGGTGTCGATCTCCACGGCGTCGATGCCGGGCAGGATCGCGCCGTTCTCGACGAGCCCGGGTCCGAACGACAGCGTGTTCCACACCCCGTCGGCGAGGAGCTGGGCCGCGGTCGTGGTGGTCTCGTCGTACAGCCGGGCGCTGCCGTCGCTGAAGAACGCGAGACCCTGGCGGGCGCCGGCGTCCCGGAAGGCCACCCCGTTGCGGATGACGATGCCGGTGTCCCGGAACCCGTAGTAGTCGCCGTTGACGGCGAGCACCGCCCCCGCCTGGGCCGCGATGACCGAGGGATTGGCGATGATGTTGGTGCCGAACTCGTCGTCGGCGAACGCCGAGCGCACGATGGTGGCATCGCTGACCCGCACGTCGGCGACGTAGGCCGTGATCCGGTCCGTGCCGCTACCGATCACCTTCGTGGCGATGCTGATCGTGGCCGTGTCGGAGGTGTATCCGGTGGCGGTGTAGCGGCCCGCGCTGGCCGCCGTGGCCACCGAGACGTTGGTGGCCTTGACGGCCGAGGCCTGGGCGACCTCGACGTGGTCGAGCAGGTAGCGGTTGGCCGCCCAGCCGGCGCCGGAGCCGACGGCCACCAGGCCACCGAGCGCGGCGCCGAGGAAGCCGCGGCGCGTGACGCCTCGGCCGGGCGCTGCGCTGCTGGCCGGATCGGTGATGGCGGGCCCGCTCGCGACCGGCTCTCGCACCGCCGGCCCGCTCACGGCCGACCCCCGAAACCGCCCATGCTGTTGCCCGTGGCCGATCCGGCGGTCACCGTGGCGACCTTGGCCGCGCCCGTGGTCGAGCCGCCGAGGGAGAAGGTCGTGGCGACGGACTCGGCGGCCAGCCGGCCCCCGACGTACACGTCGTAGCTCTGGCCCTTCGTGATCCCCGCCCCGGCGAGGACGATGTTCGCCGCGGTGCGGGGGGCCGTGTAGCTCGCCACGACCGTCCCGCCGCTGACGATCTGCACGGTGCTGCCCGCCTGGACCGCACTGGGCAGCGAGACCTGCAGCCATCCGGTGGTCGAGGCCGCGCCCGGCGCCTCGGCCATCCCCGCGCTGCCTGCAGCAAGCACTGTGCCGCCGGTGACGGTGATGCCGCCGTTGGAGTCGAGCGCGCCGTTGCCGTTGGTGGTGGGGCCGTTCACGACGGTCGTGCCGCCGGAGATGCTGATCGTGCCGTTCGAGTCGAGACCGTCGCCGCCGGAGCTGACGACGTGCGTCCCGCCGGTGATGAGGAGTTGTTCCCCGGTGTTCGCCATGCCGCCGCCACCACCCGGGCCACCCTGGCCCGCCTGGCTCCCGGACGAAGCCCCGGCCGAGGCGTTGACGCCATCGTCGGTGGCGGTGACGGTGCTGGTGCCGCCGGCCAGCACGATGTTGGCGCCCTCCAGGCCCTCGGTCGACTTCTGGACCGTGAGGCTCCCGCCCTCGATCGCGAGGTCGCCCTCGGCGTGTACGCCGTCGTCGCCCGCGCTGATCGTCACCGTGCCGTCGGACAGGCGCACGGAGCCGACGGTGTCGTCGGTCTCGTTGTCGGATGTCAGGCCGTCGCCGCCGGCCGTCACCTGCAGGGTGCCGCCTGCGACGATCAGGTAGTCCTTGCCGCGCAGCCCGTCGTCCTTCGCGGTCACCGTGACGGAGCCGCCGAGGATCACCAGGCCGTCCTTGCTGGCGACGCCGTCGTTGCCGTTCCCGCGGACGGTCAGGCTGCCCGCGCCGCCGATGGTGAGGTCGGCCATCGAGTAGATGGCGGCGTTGGGGGCATCGGTGTCGGTGCCGGCGGCGTACGTGGCGGCGTCGCTGACCGTGTTGCTCGTGCCGTCCTTCAGCACGATCACCGCCTCGTCGGCCGCCTTGACGTAGATCGCGGCCGAGCTGCTGTTGCTGATCGAGACGCCGTCGAGCACGAGGCGGACCTTGCCCTCGGCGGAGCTGTCGACCAGGACCTGACCGTTCGACAGCGAGCCGGACAGGACGTAGGTGCCCTTCTGGGTGATGGTGACGGTCGAGCCGCTGACCGTGACGCCCGCCCCGGAGGCGGTGCTGCCCGCGTCGGACAGGCGAACGGTGACGGCGTCGGCGGCGTCGGCGGCGTCGTAGTCCACGTCGTCCGCCTGGGCGTGGGAGGCGACGTTGTCGGCGAGGAGCGTGGCGGCGGTGCCGGTCAGGGTGCTGCCCGCGGTGGTCGCGCCGGAGGTGGCCTGGGCCACGCTGCTGACGGCGCCGGCCAGTCCGGTGGTCGCGCCAGTGCCGCACGCGGCGACCGAGAGGGCGAGGCCCAGGGCGGCGATGCCGTGGGCGAGGCGGGTGGGCTTGATCATGATGGGCTTCCTTGGGGGTCGGATGTCGGGCAGGACGGGATGGGGCCGCGCCGGCACCCGGCGTACGCCGAGTGGGGTGGCCCGCGGACGGGACGTCGGGGTGGGCGTTAGGCCGCGAGGAGGCCGGCGACGACCCGGTGCCACTTCAGCGGCGGCAGGTCGGTGCGCAGGGCGGCCAGGCCGGCGCCGTACTTGCTGACGCTGCGCGGGCGATGCCCGGCCCGCCAGAGCACGCGGTCGAGGGGGGAGGGGGCGGGCACCCCCTTGGTCTCGACGATGACGAGGTCGGGCCGGTCGACGCGGATGCCGTGGGGCAGTGCGTGCCAGCTCAGGTCGGTGTCGATGGTGGCCCGGGTGTCCGGCCGGTCGCCGGTGCCGGGGACGTGCAGGGTGGTGCGGCGGTACGTCGTGGCCAGCGTGGCGCTCAGTGTCGCCACGGCCACGTCGGTGATGCCCTGCCCGGCGAGCAACAGGGCGACCGCATCGGTGCCGGCCGTGCCGAGCCGGCGAGGGTCGCCGAGGTGCGGGACCCGCTGCTTGATCGTGCTGCCGCGCGGTCCGCGGGTCTTGACCTCCAGCCAGGTGGTGCCCGTGTCGAGGTATTCGCGGGTGCGGACCTTGAACCGGCGCCGCCGGCCACGCCCCGCGCTCCTGTAGGCCCGCAGGTCGGGGGTGTCGAAGTAGGTGGAGCGGTAGCCGAAGGTGCGTCGCCCCGCGATGTCCAGCACCGCCAGGCCGCGGTCCGGCTCGCCGGCGAGGCGGTCGGTCACGACGTCGAGGTCGGCGGCGGTGAGCAGGTACTTGCGGTCGAGGCGCGTCTGCAGCCCGGCGCTGGCGACGAGGTCGTCCAGGGAGATGGGGGCCGCGGCGGTGGCGAAGGTCGTCAGGGTCACGCCGACTCCGCCAGGACGGGCCGGGAGGTGGCGATCGCCGTACGGCGTGCGCAGCGGCGCACGCTCACCCACGTGGTGTCGTTGACGAGGTCGATCTTGCGCACGACCAGATCGGTGATCGGGTCGCCGAGCAGGCGTTCGACGTGGGCCCGCAGGCTCGTCTCGTCGGGGTGGGCCCGATCGAGGATGAGGTCGACGCGGGTCGTGCCGCGCGTCAGCGCGGGATGGTCGCCGACGAACAGGGCGGTGAGGACGAGCGCCATGAGGCCGCCGACCCAGGGGGCCTCGAGCGCGGACAGGCCGCCGATGAGGCCGAGGGACAGCGCCGCGAAGTAGTAGGCGACCTCGTGCTGGGAGAGCTCCTCGCTGCGGAGCCGGATGATCGAGAGCACCCCGAACAGCCCGAGCCCGAGGCCCGCGGCGACCGTGCTCACCGAGAGCGCCGCCGCCACCGCGAACACCGCGATGTTGACGACGAGGAAGGACACGACCATGTCGCGGCGGCCGTGCCGCGGCACGAACATGGCGAAGACCAACATGGTGATCGCCACGAGGTCGGCGGCGAGGAAGGCGGGGTTCATGTGGGGGCTCCTAGGAGTGCGATGTCGACTCCTAGTAAGCCGAGGCCCCCTTTTCGCCCCGCCTGCGCGCGCTGTTCGTCCGCTGTGAGACTCCGCGATCAGACCCGAAGGCTAGGCGGGCGCGTTCAGGCGCGTCATCTGGGCCCGCATCAGCAGCACCGTCTCGCCGGCCGCGTTGGTCACGGCCGTGTCGTAGAGCCGCTGCCGGCCCCCACCGTCCCAGGCGAGCCGGGCCGTGGCGCGCAGTTCCTCGCCGAGTCGGGCGGGCCGCAGGAACTGCGCGGTGAGGTTCGAGGTCACCCACAGGCTGCTGGCCTCGGCGGTGTTCAACGCGTACGCCGTCGCGCTGTCCGCCAGCGCGAGCACCAGGCCGCCGTGGCAGATCTCGTGGGAGTTGGCCTGATCGGGGCGCACCACCATGGTCATCACGGCGGCCTCGTCGGTGATCTCGCCGGGGACGATGCCGTTGGCGATGACGGCCGGGTCGTCGGCGAGGATCTCCAGGGCGCGGGCCGCCCGATACTCCGGCGACGCGCCCCATTCCGAGCGTCCCGTGGCGTCGTTGGTCATGCGGGCGACTCTGCCGCATCGGCGGCGTGGCGTCACGCGGCCGTCCGCGTCCCCGCCAGGGTCGACGGGGCTCGTCAGGTCAGGCGACGTGCCGCGGCAGGTCAGGCGGCGTGCCGCGGCAAGGTGAGGCCGAACCGGCTGCCGCCCCCGGGGGCGTCCTCGACCCAGATGTCGCCGCCGTGGCGCTCGACGACCCGGCGGCACAGGGCCAAGCCCACGCCGGTGCCCTGCCGACCCGACCCGGTCGAGCCGCGGTGGAACATCTCGAAGATGCGTTCCCGCTCCTCACGGGGGATGCCCGCCCCGTTGTCGGTGACGGTCAGGACGGTGTGCGCGGTGTTCGTGGCCTGCGCCGCGACGAGCACCTGCGGCGTACGGTCGCTGGGGCAGTAGTGGACCGCGTTGTAGATCAGGTTGGCCATCACCTGGCGGAGCGGCCCCTCCTCGCCGAGCACGGGCCCCACGTCGGCGACGGGGATGTCGCACGGTCGCTGCACCCGCGCCCGAACGTCGTCGGCGGCGGCGCGGGCCAGGTGCGCCAGGTCGACCGGCGTCGGCTCGAAGGACCCGCGGCTGGCGCGCGAGTAGGCGAGCAGGTCGTCGATGAGCTGGGAGCCGCGCTGGGACGCGTGGGTCATCCTCCGGATGAGCTCCAGTGCGCGCTCGTCGCCCTGCTCGGCCAGGAGGTCCTCCAGCAGCTCCAGGTAGCCGCGCACGGTCGTCAGCGGCTCCCGCAGGTCGTGGGCCGTGATCGAGGCGAACTCGTCGAGCTGCCTGTTGAGGTCCTCCAGCTCGCGCTGGGCCTGGCGTCGGGCCGAGGCGTCGCGCGACAGCTGGGTGAGTCCAGCCGGGACCCCACCGCCTCGCTGGCGGGCCAGCCGAACAGCCGCTCAGCCGCCGGGTTCCAGGCCGTGATGACGCCGTCCTCGTCGAGCTCGGCCACGGCATCCAAGGCGCTCTCCAGCACCGCGCGAGTCCGTCGCTCGCTCTCGGCGAGCTCGGCGGCGAGGAGGGTCTGGCGCGCTTCGGCCTCCCGCGCCTTGTCGAGGACGGCGGCCGTGCCGGCGCGGCGAATGTCGAGCAGCCGCAGCGCGTGCGCCTCGACGGCGGCGGCGATGACGCCCACGAGGCAGACCACGGTCACGACCAGCGCCAGCGCGAAGGGAGCATCGACCGCGCCGGACCGGGCGAACTGCAGCACGACCCAGCCGAGCACGCACGGCACCAGCAGCATGACCGGCATGAGCTGGCGGGCGATCCGGCCCCCCGCGGTGGTGTCGGTGATCGTGCGGGCGAAGCCGCGGTCCGGGCGAACCCCCACCATCGCCAGCCCCGCCGCGAGGATGCCGAGGGCCGTCAGTGGGGAGAGGACGGCCATCAGCACGACGCGGTAGGCGTCCGAGACGCCGAAGGCCCACGCCAACACGGCGAGGAAGCCGATTCCGATCGGCACGGCGGCGACGGCCTGCGCCAGGGCGTGCCGGCCCACGGAGTGCAGGATCGCCGCGAGGGCCAGCCCGAGCATGGCGATCGAGACGATCTCCAGCATCCGCTCCGGCTGGTGGGCCGTCGTGGCCAGGAACGGGTTGTCGGGCAGCACGTCCCGCCCGGTGCGGTGTTACAGGATGTTCGCGGCGGCGACGAGCGCGGACGCGATGCCGGCGGCGAGGGACGCGCGGCGGGTGCGGCGGCTCGGTCGTACGGCGTGCGCGGCCGTGGTCGCGCCGATCACGACGAAGCAGGCCGCCGGCCACCAGCGCACCGGGTCGATCCCCGGCACCCCCAGGCGCGTCAGCTCGGCGCGCTGCATCATGTGGCCGAGGGCGGCGACCACCCCCAGCACGGTCACCGCCGTGGCCAACACGATGGTCAGGGCGCGCATCGCGGCCACCGCTCGAATCGAGGAGCGCGACGCTTGGGTCTCCTCGGCGATGCTGCGGCGGACCTCGATGTCGTCGATGTCGGTCGGTTTGAGCGGGGCGGTGGCCGAGATGAGGCGGGCGGCACGGCGCACGGCCTGGGCGGTCTCCTCACCCAGCGCGCTGTAGCGGGGTTCGATGCCCCGGCGTGGCCCAAGCAGTGTCATCGGCGTCCCCCAAGGTAGTGGCCTCGGCTAGTCACGTCATCGGACGCTCGAGTCGAACCCTGAGCTGAGACCGCCGACCGGGTTAGGGTGCACGCGTGAAGCCGATGCGTGCGGGGACGTTGGGGTCGACGGTGGCGGCGGGCGTGCTGGCGGTCCTCGGGCTGGCGATCTCGGGTTGTTCCGGCCAGTCGTCGGAGCCAGCGGCGACGACGTCGGCGACCACGGCAGGGTCGCCGGGGGCCTCGGGTGCGACGAGCACGGCTGCGGCCTCCTCTACCACCACGACGGCCCGCCCCTCGGTCGAACCGGGGACGATCCCCGGCACGGGCCTCTTCGAGGTCGGCGGCGACGTACCCCCCGGCACCTACGTCTCCGAGACGGCGGCGGACAAGACCTGCTACGCCGCCCGGCTGGCCAAGCGGGACTCCCCGGATCCGCTCATCGCGAACTACGTCGTCAAGGGGCGCAGCACCGTGACGATCGAGAAGACCGACGTGTACTTCGAGACCAGGGACTGTGCCACCTGGAAGAAGCGCTGAGGCTGCACCCTGGTGCCGGTCGCGCGTCGAGCGCCGGGCGTGCGGGGGGTGGCGGGGCCTCAGTAGATGTGCACCATGGTGTTGACCGGCACGCGCTCGTAGAGCTTGCGGGCGGTCTCCCAGTCGCCCAACTGCACGCAGCCATGGCTCCCGATGTAGGTCTGGGGATTCAGGGCAAAGCCTGAAGAATAGTGGATGTAGAGGCCCTGCTTGCTGTCGAACTTCATGCCCCAGGGCATGAACACCCGGTACGGATAGGACCACCACTGGTCGGGGGCCTTGGTGTCGACCCTCCAGGTCCCCTTGGGGGTCTCGTAGCCGACGCGGCCGAATCGGACCTCCGCCGACAGCCATTCCTGGCCGTTCTCCAGGTAGGACAGGGTGCGGGTGGCCTTGTCGATGCACACGATGTTCTTCTGTTGCCGGCAGATCGCCGGGAGGTCGGCCGCGGGTACGTCGACCGTGGTTCCGGCCGCGGCCCTCGCGGCGTCGACGTCGGGGGCGGGCGCCGCGGGGGCGGGCGTCGCGGGGGCGGCCGTCGCGCCGGCTCCTCCCAGGGCGATCGCGAGGGTCGTGGCGGCGAGCGCGCGAAGCGCGGTGGCGGTGCGCATGGGGGCCCCCTGCGGCGTACGGCGTGGTCGGCGACGAGGGTGGCGATGGGACCATCGGTCTCCACGCACGGAACCCCCTATCACGGTAACACCCGCCACAGGAGCCCCAGTGAACTCCGACAGGTTGGGCCGTCGGAATACTTTGCCAAAAGTCTAAGAGACAGTAAGCTAGGTATAAGATTAGTTCGCGTCCATCGGAGGTTGGTCATGAAACCGTCCCGCGTCGTCGTCAACGCCCACGTCGATCGGTCGAAGGTGCGTCCCATGGAGACGGCGCCGGCGGCCTTCCACGAGACCCTGCCCGGCTTTGCGCCGACCTCGCTGCGGCCGGCGCCCGAGTGCGCCAAGGCTCTCGGCGTACGGTCCGTGCACGTCAAGGACGAGTCCATGCGCGTCGGCATGCCGGCGTTCAAGATCTTGGGCGCCTCCTGGGCGACGTACCGCGTCATGATGCGCCACTTCGGCAAGGAGCCCAGCGCCAACCCGAGCCTGCAGGAACTGCGCGAGCTGGTGACGCAGTCCGGCCAGGACCTCACCCTGGTCGCCGCGACCGACGGCAACCACGGCCGGGCCGTGGCGCGGATGGCCAAGCTGCTTGGCCTGAACTCGATCATCTGCGTGCCGCAGAGCATGGTCGAGTCGCGCAAGAAGGCGATCGCCCGCAACGGCGCCGAGGTCCGCGTGGTCGCGGGCGACTACGACCTCGCCATTAAGGAGTCCGCGGCGTTGGCCGACGCGACGCACATCGTGGTCTCCGACACGTCGTGGGAGGGCTACACCGAGCCGCCGAAGTGGGTCATCGACGGCTACTCGACCATGCTCGGCGAGGTCATCTCGCGCATCGAGGCCGGCCACGCCCCCGAGCCCAGCGTCGTGTTGGCCCAGATGGGGGTGGGCGCCTTCAGCGCCGCCGTGGCCGCCGCCTTCGCGCCGCGCCCGGCCCGGATGCTCGTCGGGGTCGAGCCGGTGACGGCGGACTGCGTGACCGCCTCCGTCGAGAACGGCGACATGGTCCAGCTGGCCGAGCTGCCTGGGACCTCGATGGCCGGGCTGGACTGCGGTACGCCGTCGCTGACCGCGTGGCCCGACAACCTGTACGGCTTCGACCGCTACGCCACCGTCACCGACGAGGACGCCGAGGAGGCGACCCGCCTGCTGTACCGGGACTACATCAACGCCGGCGAAAGCGGCGCCGCCGGCCTCGCCGCGCTGCTCGCGCACGGTGCGGAGCTGGGCCTGAAGCCCGACGACGACGTGCTGGTGTTCCTCACCGAGGGCGTGACCGACCCGGTGAACTTCGCCCGCATCATCGGCGAGGACAACCCGCTCGCCTGATCGCGTCTCCCTCGCCCGGTGGAGTCGTCCCGGCCGGGCGCCGGCCGGGCGTCGGCCGGGCATCGGTCGCGGGGAGGATGCGCAGGCGCGCGAGAGTCTGGGAAGCTGACGTTCGGCCGCGAGGGGCGCGGCCGAACGCACTCTCGGGGAGAACACCATGACCCAAGACCAGCTCACCCTGGCCGCGACGTACCTCTTGTTGTTGCTCGACGACGACAAAGGCAAGCTGCTCGTCGACAAGCGGTACGTCGACACCGGCCTCGCCGCGGCGACCCTGCTCGATCTCATCGGGCAGGGTCACCTCGCGCTCGATGCCGACGGCAAGCCCGGCAAGCAGAGGCTGCACGCCACCGGGGTTGCGCCCGCTGATCCCGACCTCGCCGAGGTGGTCCGCACGGTGCAGGACCGCAAGTTCGGCAACGCCGTGGAGAAGCTCGCCGGGTTCACCAGCTTCACCAACCACGCCAAGTCCCTGCGGGAGCGCGAGCTGCACCGCCTGGTCTCGGCGGGGATCCTCGGCGCGGAGAAGGCCCGCGTGCTGGGCCTGTTCCCCGTCGACCGGTACCCCAGCCTCGACGACGCCGTCGAGCGGGACGTTCGCGGCCGCCTCGAGGACGTGTTGGCCCGCGGCGCCACCCCGGACGAGCGCAGCGGCGCGCTGATCTCCCTGCTGTACGCCGTGGGGGCCCTGCCGAAGGTCTTTCCGCACCTCGACAAGGGCGACCTCAAGCGCCGCGGCAAGGAGATCAGCGCGGGCAACTGGGCCGGCGAGCAGGTGGCCCAAGCGATCAACAACATGACCGCGGTGATCGTCGCGATCATGGCGGCGACCACGGCAACCAGCGCCTCCGCCAGCGTCACCTCGAGTTCGGGCAGTTGAGCAGGGGGGCGCGGGTTTCGCGTCGCGTCGTCTTGGCCGCCACGGTGGCCGGTGCCGCGGCGTTCGTCCGTCCTCCCGATCGACTGGCGGAGACCGCGGTCGCCCAGGGTCAGGTCGCTCAGGACGAGTCCGAGTCGCTGCGCACGCTGGCGCAGGGCCGGGCCGCCGCGGCGCGTCCCGGCCGGGAGCAGGTGGTCGGCCGCTATGGCCGGGTGCGGCCGGCCAGCTGGGGACTCGCCCTGCCGGGAATCGTGACGTCGCTCGGGTCGCAGGCCGTCGCCGACAAGGCGGTTGCGCTGACCTTCGACGCGTGCGGCGCTTCGCGGCGCGACGGACCCGGGAACGGGGTCGACGCGGCGCTCATCGCGCTGCTGCGGCGGCACGACGTGCGCGCCACGCTGTTTCTCAACTCCCGCTGGGTGGCGGCCAACCCGCGGGTTTTCGACGACATTGCGGATGATCCCCGCTTCGAGATCGCCAACCACGGCACGCGGCACCTGCCGCTGTCCGTGTCCGGGCGCGCGGCGTACGGCGAGATCGGCACCCGCGACGCGGGGGAGGCGTACGACGAGGTGGCCGGCAACCACGACGCGCTGACCTGGTTGCTCGGCAGGCCCCCGCGGTGGTTCCGGTCGGGCACGGCGCACTACGACGACGTGGCGGTGCGGCTGGTCGGCGAGCTGGGGGAGCGTCCCGTCGGCTTCTCGGTCAACGCAGACGGCGGGGCGACGTTCCCGCGGTCGCAGATCCAGCACACGCTGCGCCACGCCGGGCCCGGGGACATCGTGATCGGACACATGAACCGCCCGACCCGGGAGACCGCGGCGGGCTACGCGCTCGGCCTGCCCGAGCTGCTGCGTCGCGGGCTGCGGACGGCGACCTTGAGCGAGTACCTGGACCGCCCCGCCGGCTGACGCTGCCCCGCCGACTGACGCCGCCCCGCCGGCTGACGCCGTCCCGCTCAGTAGCCGCCCGGCGGCGGCTCCATCTCGGCTCGGACGCCCAGCAGCCGAACGGGCCGATCGTCGCCGAGCGCGGCGTACAGGGCCACCGCCGTCTCCGCGATGACCAGCGCGTCCGTCGTCGGCGCGGGCAGCTTGCGGACCTTCGTGTGTGTGAAGAACGGCGCGAACCGCACCTTCAGATGCACCCGGACGCACGGCCGCCCGGCCCGGCGGATGTCCTGCGCCACCTGCTCCGCGAGCACCGCCAAGGCGCCGGCGACGGCCTCGGACCCCACCAGGTCCTGCTGGTAGGTCGTCTCGTGCCCGTGCGCCCGGGGCACCCACGGGGTGTCGTCGACGTGCCGCCGTCCCTCGCCGCGGCCGAGCCGTCGCAACCAGGGACCGTTGGTGGGCCCGAACTCGTCGATCAGCACCGCCCCGTCGGCGTCCGCCAGCTCGCGGACCGTGCCGATGTCCAGGGCCGCCAGGCGCGCACCGATCCTCGACCCCACGCCCCACAGCGCCGTCGTGGGCTGCTCGCCGAGCACGGCGTACCAGTTGTCCCTCGTGAGCTGGAAGATCCCCGCCGGCTTGCCGTATCCCGTCGCCATCTTCGCGCGCACCAGCGTGTCCCCGATCCCCACCGAGCAGTGCAGCGCGGTCGCGGCCAGCACCGCCGCCTGCGCCTCGCGGGCCGCGACGATCGGGTCGTCGCAGGTCAGGCCCACGAACGCCTCGTCCCAGCCAAGGACCTCGACGACGGCGCCGGGCAGCGCCCGCAGCGTGGCCATCACCTCCGCGGAGGCCGCCTCGTACACCGGGAAGTCCACCGGCAGGAACACCGCCTGCGGGCAGCGTCGGGCCGCGATCTTGAGGGCCAGCCCGGACCGTACGCCGTGCGCGCGCGCCTCATACGACGCCGTCGACACGACGGCACGCTCCGTGGGATCGCCCCGACCGCCCACCACCACGGGCACGCCGACCAGCTCAGGACGGCGCAGGCGCTCCACCGCCACGAGGAACTGATCCATGTCGACGTGCAAGACCCACTGCATTGGCCTGACGCTACTCACCTGTTGGACTCCGGATCCGGCTACTTTGGGGCCCGAGTCCCGCCTAGTTCCCGAGCACGACCCTGCGAGACCGCGCGATGTCCCTTTGTCGCGCCCCCCGAAGAGCCTGCCCGCACTGGCCCATGGAGACCTGATGACGACAGAGCAACCGAGCCCCGCCCACGCCACTGACGCGATGCCGGTCGCCGAGGCTCCGGAGATGGCCCAGCACACCAAGGGCCCCGATCACGAGCCCACGCATCCGCTGGCCGTCGGACCGGTCGTGTCGCCGCCGCACACCGTCGACGGTTTCGTGCGCGAGTTCCTGCGCGAACTGAACTACGGCGAAGGCGTGGCCCTCTCGCGCTCCACCGTCAACGACCAATACATGGCGCTGGCGAAGACCGTGCGGCACTACCTCATGGCCGACTGGCTGGAGACCGCCCGGAAGCGGCGGGCCAAGCCCAGCAAGATGATCGGCTACCTGTCGGCCGAATACCTGCTCGGGCGTCAGCTGGGCAACGCCCTGCTGGCCACCGACCTCGGCGATATCGCGGCCAAGGCCATGGACGTCTGCGGCATCGACCCCGCCAAGCTGCGCCAGCAGGAGATCGAGCCCGGCCTGGGCAACGGCGGCCTGGGCCGTCTCGCCGCCTGCTTCATCGACTCCCTGGCGACGATGGACGTGTCCTGCGTTGGCTACGGCATCCGCTACGAATACGGCATCTTCCGGCAGACCTTCGTCGACGGCCGCCAGCACGAGGTGCCGGACAGCTGGCTGTCGCTGGGTAGCCCGTGGGAGTTCCCGCTGCCGGACCGCGCCGTACGGGTCGACTTCGGCGGCCGGACGGAACGGTACGTCGAGGACGGGGTCGAGCGGGTGCGCTGGATCCCCGACTGGAACGTCGAGGGCATCCCGTATCAGTTCATGGTGCCCGGCTACCGCAACGGCGTGGTCAACACGCTGCGGCTGTGGAGCGCCCGGGCGACGCAGGAGTTCGACCTGCAGATCTTCAACTCGGGCGACTATGCGCAGGCGGTGCGGGCGCAGACCTTCGCGGAGAACATCACCAAGGTCCTCTACCCGGAGGACTCCACCCCGCAGGGCCGTGAGCTGCGCTTGCAGCAGCAGTACTTCTTCGTGGCCTGCTCGCTCAAGGACTACGTCGAGCAGACCCTGAAGCCGGACTTCGACCTGCACAAGCTGCCCGACCAGATCATCTTCCAGCTCAACGACACCCACCCGGTGATCGCCATCCCCGAGCTGCAGCGGCTGCTCGTCGACGAGCGCGGGATGGACTGGGACGAGGCGTGGGCGATCACGAGCAAGTGCTTCGCCTACACGTGCCACACGCTGCTGCCGGAGGCCCTGGAGGTGTGGCCCGTCGAGCTGCTCGGCCGGCTGCTGCCCCGGCACCTGGAGATCATCTACCGCATCAACGAGGAGTTCCTCGAGCAGGTCCGCGAGGCCTTCCCGGACGACGCGGAGCGGCTGGCGCGGATGTCGATCATCCAGGAGCACCCGCGCGCGGTGCGCATGGCCTACCTGGCCACCGTGGCCGGGACCCGCGTCAACGGCGTCGCCGAGCTGCACAGCCAGCTGCTGCGCGACAAGGTGCTGCCGGACTTCAGCGAGATGTGGCCCGACAAGTTCACCAATGTCACCAACGGCATCACCCCGCGGCGCTTCATCAAGCTGGCCAATCCCTCGCTGTCGCAGGTGATCACCGACGCCATCGGGGTCGGCTGGGAGACCAACCT
Organism: Austwickia sp.; assembly: GCA_016699675.1. Lineage (NCBI taxonomy): Bacteria > Bacillati > Actinomycetota > Actinomycetes > Micrococcales > Dermatophilaceae > Austwickia > Austwickia sp. The sequence continues at coordinate 2,519,700 of CP064985.1, forward strand.
GGATCGCCTGCAGCAGCTGGAGCCGTACGCCGAGGACGACGAGTTCCGCGAACAGTTCCGCGCGGCCAAGGAGCGCAACAAGACGAGGCTGCGCGAGCTCCTGCGCAACCGCGACGGGATCGAGCTGCCCGAGGGCCACATGCTCGACGTGATGGTCAAGCGGCTGCACGAATACAAGCGGCAGAGCCTGAAGCTGCTGCACATCCTCTCGCTGTACGAGAGCATCCTCTCCGGCCGCGTCAAGCCGGCCGAGATCACCCCCCGGACGTTCGTGTTCGGCGCCAAGGCCGCCCCCGGCTACTTCCTGGCCAAGGAGACGATCGCGCTCATCAACGCGGTGGCCGCGACCATCAACGCCGACCCACGCGTCGAGGGCCGCCTGGCGGTGGCGTTCCCGGCGAACTACAACGTGACCCTCGCCCAGACCCTCATCCCGGCCGCGGACCTCTCCGAGCAGATCTCGCTCGCCGGCAAGGAGGCCTCCGGCACGGGGAACATGAAGTTCACGCTCAACGGGGCGCTCACCATCGGCACCGACGACGGCGCCAACGTGGAGATCCGCAAGCTCGTCGGCGACGAGCACTTCTTCCTGTTCGGCATGACCGAGCCGGAGGTCGCCGAGCTGCAGGCGAAGGGCTACCACCCGCGGTCGTACTACGAGACGAACCCCGAGCTGCGGGCGGCCATCGACCTGGTCGCGAGCGGCACCTTCAGCAATGGCGACCGCGGCCGCTTCGGGTCGATCGTCGGCAACTGGCTGCACGACGACCCGTTCATGGCGCTGGCCGACTTCGAGTCGTACATCGAGGCGCAGCGCCGCGTCGAGGCGGCGTACGCCGACCCCGAGGGATGGACCCGCTCGGCGATCCTCAACGTGGCCCGCAGCGGCTTCTTCTCCTCGGACCGATCGATGCACGACTACCTGGTCAACATCTGGAAGATCTGGGCCGTATAACCCCGGGAGGTTCACCGAAATGCCGTTCAGCATGCCGCAGGACACCGCGTCGCGCCCCGTCACCGTCATCGGCGGGGGCACCCTTGGTCGCAAGATCGCCCTGATGATGGCGGATCGGGGCGGCCTCGTCCGGGTCGTCGACAAGATCCCGGAGGTGCGGGAGGCGGCGAAGGCGTACGTCGAGGAGAACCTGCCGGCCCTGGTGGAGACCATCGACGGCGGCGCGGTGGGCAGCATCGAGCTCTACGAGGACATGACCGACGCGGTCAAGGGGGCCTGGCTGGTCGTCGAGTGCATCCCCGAAAAGCTGGAGCTCAAGAAGGCGATCTTCGGCGAGCTGGACCAGATCGCCGACCCGGACGCGATCCTGGCGACGAACTCCTCCTCGTACGCCAGCGAGGAGATGATCGACCTCGTCAAGAACCCCGAGCGGGTCTGCAATGTGCACTTCTACCAGCCCCCGGAGCTGCCCGCCGCGGACCTCATGAGCTGCGGGCACACCGATCCGGCGATACTGCCGTTCCTGCGCGAGGAGCTGGCCAAGCACGGCGTCTACGGATTCGTCGCCGCCAAGAAGTCGACGGGGTTCATCTTCAACCGCATCTGGGCCGCCATCAAGCGCGAGTGCCTGGCCGTGGTCGCCGACGGGGTCAGCAACCCGGCGGACATCGACCAGATGTGGATGATCAACTTCGGGATGGACTGGGGCCCGTTCCAGCTCATGGACAAGGTCGGTCTCGACGTGGTCCGGGACATCGAGCTGCACTACCTGGAGGAGCGGCCAGGCCTGCCGACCAACACGATCGAGCTGCTGGACTCCTACATCGCTCGTGGCGAACTCGGTCGCAAGTCGGGCAAGGGCTTCTACGACTACGCCCAGGATTAGCCGGCGGTGGGCTTTACCCAACCTTGAAGTGCTCTTGACGGCTTCCAGGTCGGACGGTCGGCTCAGGTGCCGATGAGGTGCGTACCGGACGTCGCCGCGCGCTGGGTCGGGGGACCGGGAGGCGGGCGACGTCCGGGCTAGTGGCTTTCGGCTTAGCGCGGCATCGTCGCTCGGTAGGCGGCCGCGCCGCTCGGGTTCTGGCCGCCCATCAGCCCGCCGCCCACGTCCGAGGGGTCATCCCAGTAGTTCTCGACCACCATGATGTCGGCGTTGGCCGCCATGAACGCCCGCATCTTTTGGATGTACAGGGCGTTGTCGCCCAGGCCTTCGCGGGCCGGTGCCGCGAGGCCCCACTCGGGGATGCTCATGCCCTTGCCGTGCGCCCGGGCGAACTCGGCGACGTCGGCCAGGCCGGGGCTGTCGGCCGGCCTGATCCCCTTGGCCCAGGCGGCCTCGTTGCTGGCCTTCTGGGTCCACCAGTCGAAGTGGTCGCAGCCCACGATGTCCACCACGTCGTCGCCCGGGTAGAGCAGGTTGAGTGAGTCCAGGCGATTCCGCTGGCCTTTCAGGGGGGTCACACAGTTGATGTCGAAGTCGATGAGGGCCTGGGGCGCCTGCGCCTTGACCAGGCCGGCGATCCGACGGAAAGCCGCCCGGTAGTCGGGTGCAGTGGTCGCGGTGGTGTACCAGGGCATCCACTCCCCTTGCGCCTCCCAGCCGATCCGCACGATGACGGCCCCGGAGTGCGTTGCCAGGTCCTGGCCGATGGCCGTGAAGACGCCGTCGCGGGACCCGTCGAGGATCTCAGCGAACGTGCCGCCCGGATAGGGGATCATCGGCAGGCCGTAGAGCAGCAGGCCGGGGAACCCGGCGAAGCTGTCCACCGCCCAGCGGCTGCGCGCCATGCCGTCCCAGCCGTCGAAGTACTCCGGGTACACGGTCACCGAGTCCACGGGCGCGCCGCGCCACGAGCCCCACGCCTGCGCGCCCGCGGTGTCCATGGAGGTGGTCTTGCCGCCCAACCACACCCCGGAGTGCCACGGCAGTCCCGAGCGGGGGACACCGGCGCGGGCCTTGACGGACCCGGGGGTGGCCGCCGCGGCAGGGCTGGCGATGCGCGCACCCGCGACGACGCCGGTGGCCGGGGCGCTCGCGGCGTGGGCTCCGGAGGACCCCAGGCCGATGGTGGTCGTCAGGAGCGTGGCCGCGGCGATGAGCGAGGTGCGGCGCCGGAGGGGACGGCGGGGACGGCGCGTGCGGGCAGCGCCAGGCAGCGGGGAGGGCACGGGACGGAGTCTGACATGGCTCGGACGACATCGTGAAATTACGACGCGCCGTCTAATCCGAGCTGCTCAGCGGCGATTTGAACAGGTCAGACGTTCAGGTGCTAAATAGTACAGACGTCCAGTTCGTACGACGTACGGCGCAGGCGCCCAGGCCAGCGCCCGCGTGCGCGACAATGCGGACGTGGCCTTTGCCGATCGCGCGCCCGTGTCGGACCCCGGCGACTGGGAGCCGCCGGCCGTTCGCGCCGACGCTCTGCTGATGACCTGGGCGATGATGCTGCTCGGGCACGTTCTGGGCGCCGCACTGGCGACGTTTGCCCTGGTGGGAGGCTCTCCCGACCGGAGCGGTTCGGCGGTGGCGGCCTTCTGGGCCGTCTTGGTCCTCGGCGTGGCGGGCGGGGGCGTGGCGTGGCAGGGCCTCGGCGTGACCAGGCAGGTTCGCCGGGCCGAACAACGCGGGCGCGTTCCCACCGTGCCGATGGTCCAGCCGATCGTGCTCGCCGTCGGGGTCGCGCTCCTCGCCGTGGGGGTCGCGGTCATCGTGATCGCCCAGTGGGGCGCGGGCGGGGTGCTCCCGGCCGTCGGCGGCGAGTTGGTGTTCGTGCCCTTGGCCCTGCGGACCCAGCGCTACCTCGACGACGCGCGCGCGGCCGCGCGGCCCTGGCGCTGAGGGGGCCCGCGCGGCGCGCCAAGGCTCGATGACGGCTGCTGCCGGGACCCGGGGGAGCCGCCCCGCGTGCCGTCATGCCCTCCCCGTGGCTGTCATGCCGTGTCCGCGGTCTCGCGGATGTTGATAGCGCTCACGGTTGCGGCGATAACCACCACCGTGAGCGATAGCCACCACCGCGAGCGATAACCACCACCGCGAGCGACAACCGCACCCCGAGCGTCAGCCGCAAACCCCGAGCGACAACCCGCAACGCCCAGCGACAACCGGCGCGCCGGGGCTGGATGGGGAGGCCCCGTCGCGCGGGATGCGGCAGGCTGGGGTCGTGGCGACTGGAGTGTCCTGGGCTCTGCCGGAGGTCCCCGTCTCGGCCGGGGCGATCATCCTCGACGGCACGGGCGCGGTGCTGATTCTCAAGCCCACCTACAAGAAGGGCTGGACCATCCCGGGCGGGATCATGGAGGACAACGGCGAGTCGCCGTGGGAAGCCTGCCGGCGGGAGGTCCTCGAAGAGACCGGGCTCGTCGTCTCCGCAGGGCGGCTGGTGTGTGTCGATACCCGGCCCGGCAAGCCGGGCCGAAAGCTCGGCCTGCGATTCCTCTTCCATTGCGGGGTGCTCGCACCCGAGGTCACCAGAGACATTCGACTGCAGCGCAGCGAGGCGAGCGAGTATCGGTTCGCCCCACCGGATCAGGCGCTCGCGCTGTTGCGCGCGCCGGTGGCCCGCCGCGTCCGCGTCGGACTGGAGGTGGCGTCGTGCGCCTACCTGGAGGATGGCCTGCCGGTGCCCAGCCTGGGGTGAGTGGGTCGGCTCAGCCACCATTCACACTGTTCACTCAAGGTAAAGAGTCGGTCAGGACTGAATCAGGCATCCGTCATTCCGTTCAAGACGGACGTCTTGGTCGCCGATGGGCAAGTGTCAGGACGACACGGGTCGCGGCGGGCGACCTTGAGCAAGGGGGAGAGCAATGGGTCGGTACCAGCTGGGGGCGGCTGACTGCGTTCGTGGTGCGTCGGGTCGCGACTACGCCATCCGGTGCAGGACAGACCGCCGGGGGGTGTCGCAGTGGTTCGTGGGTTCGGCCTCGGCGGCCAGCTGGGGGGCTCCGTTCGTGAGCGAGCCGCTGGCGCGCCAGTGGGCGCGCTCGCGCTGATTTCGCCAGGGGGCGAGCGTCGTAGGGGTGCGGCGCGAAGGGGGGTACCGCGATGCGGTGCCCCCCTTCTCCGCGTCGTCAGCCGCTGCGGTCTTGATCGCTGAGGTCGCGCACGGTCGGGACGGGCGGGAAGGCGAGGACCGACTGCCGCTCGGCCATGCCGCGCAGGACGCGCAGCCCCCGCTGCGCCGTCGCTTCGCCGCGGAGCGCGACGGCGACGCGATGGCCGCCCAAGGCGATGGCGGACAGGGGGGTGGCGCCGGGGTGCACCCCGCTGCGGGTGAGCTCCTGCAGGACGAGATCCGCGGCCTCCGCCGCGATGGCACCCGCGATCTCGCGCCGCTCGGGGGTGAAGTGTGCGGGCGCGTCCGCGAACAGGGTCACCGCCGCGACCGTGCCGAGTTGCGTGCGCAGGGGGACGGAGAGGACAGCGGTGACATTGCTCGCCACCGCGAGGGCGCACCACGGGTCGGCACCGTCGGCGCCGTCGAGCACGTCATCGATCCACACCATCTCGCCGGTGAGCAGCGCCCGGGCGCCGGGCGAAATCCCGGCCTTGACGCTGGAGCCCAGCGCCGCAGCCAAGGGGTCGCTTGCTGCCGCAACCAGGGGACGCTTCGCGCCGTGCAGCAGGAGGTCGCCCCGAGCCGCCTCCGTCGCGACCTGCAGGTCACAGGTGACGGCCCGGAAGAGGTTCACGCCGTCCAGCCGCGCCCACCAGGCGCGCAGGCTCTGCGCGCGGCGGCGGAGTTCGTCGGACGACATGTGGAGGTGTTACCCGCATTTGGCGCGGGCAAGCACGGCGGCCGTCATCTTCCGCCGGGTGTCGGCGAGCGGCCGCGCTCAAGCGGACGGGAGCGCCGGGCAGCGCGCCGCGGCCTCCAGCACCGTCCACGCCTGCAGCTGCGGGCTCATGTCGAGCGTCGCCCCGCCCGGCAGCGTCTCGGCCGCGGGTCGGCCCGGGTCCGGGGAGAACACCCGGGCCGGCGCCCCGAGCCGACGTACCTCGCTGCCCTCCCACAACGCCTGCGCGGTCCCGGCCACAAGCGCGGCCGCCACTCGGCGTACGTCGTCGGGCAGCCGCGGCTCCGCCGCGGCGAGCGTTAGGTAGCGCACGAGAATCCCCGTGAACAGGCCACCGTCCCCGTCGCCGTGGGTGCGCAGCACGGGCCGCTCGGCGGGCGCGCGCAGGGCGGCGTCCACGGAGGCCACGAGGGCCGCCGCGCGCGCCAGGCTCACCTCGTCGCCGAGCGCCAGCAGGGCGCCGAGGAGCGTCCCCTGGTTGTAGGTGTAGACGGTGCGGTCGAGGCGGCCGTCGCAGTACGCCGTGTCGAGGGCCAGCCCCTCGGTCTCGTCCCACAGAGTCGCGTAGATCCACTCCACCAGGCGCCGGGCCCGATCGACGTCGCCGGTACGGGCGAAGTAGATCGCTGCGGGCGCCGTGGCCGGCACGTTCTTGCGGTCCCGGCGCCTGGTCCAGTACAGGCCGCCGCCGAGCTCCTCCGTCTCGGCCCGACGCAGCTTGGGGGCGATCCGCGCCGCCAGCCGGCGCGAGGCGCGTGGGGGTGCCTCGCCCAGGTCCCGCGCCAGGGCGTCGAGGCGGCCGGCCGCGAGGATCATCCAGGCCATGTCGTCGAAGAAGCCGTTGGTGTAGTGCGCGACATTGCGCAGCCACACCGCGCGCAGCAGCTCACGGCCGAGCCGGAGGTAGGCGCGGGCCGCGGCCACCCCGCCCTCGTGCAGGTGCCGCAACCCGGCGTCCACCAGCGCATCCAGGTAGTGGGCCTGCCACCAGTAGTTCCAGGCGAGATCTCGCCGCGGCGGGGCCGGATACCTGCGCGCGGCCAGGTGCGTGCCCGGCAGGCCGAGCAACTCTCGGCCAAACGTCTGGACGACGCTGCGGGCGGCCTCGTCCGCCCGCTCGGCCCAGGGCCCGGTGGGGGGGAGGGCGGATGGATCTGGGGGGCCGGCGGTGTCCACGGTTCTAGAGTGCCAAACCTGCGACGGAACGGGGCAGGTCGAGCGTCTGCGATGGCTGCGAAACAGGCTCAGGTTCGCGCGTTTCCGACCGTATGTGACGCTGTGAGTGAAGTGCGTCGAGACATCGCTGAGGCGGCAGCCCGGATGGCCGTCACGTTCGGCACGCGCTCGGCCATGCGCGACCTGGCCGAGGAGCTCGGTCCGGGGGAGCAGGTGCTGGAGCTCGCCGCGTGCACCTACGCGGGGGCCGCCGGCCTCGTCGCGCTGACCTCGCAGCGGGTCATCGCGATCCGCGATGACTACAGCAAGCACCAGGTGCAGTTCGTCGTCGTCGCCGAGGTCGTCACCGTCGACTACGACCCCACCGTCCACGATGGCTTCGCGCTGTTCACCTCGACCGGTCGGCTCGTGGTGCGCAAGATGCGGCGGCAGGACGGCGACCGCCTGGTCGACGCGCTGCTCACGCACGCCCCGCACATCGCCGTCCACGTCACGCGCCCGGCCAGCGCGCCGGTGGCGCATCCCGACCCCCAGCTCGGCGGACAGCTCGGGCGCCTCGGTCGGCACCGCAAGCCCGCGAGCCCGGGTGCGTCCCCTGGGACGTCGCCGCTGGGCGCGGCCGCGGCCGCCCAGGCCGGCGCCGCCCACGGCGTGGTCAACGCCGCCGGAGCCGCGGGCGCCGCTGGTGCTGCGGCCTCGGCCGCTGCCGGAGGCGCTGCGAACGGCGCGCCGCAGCCGGTGCCTGCCCCGGCCGCCGTACCCTCCCCCGCGACCCCGGCTCCCGCCGCCGCGCATCCTTCGCCCGTGCGACCGGCGCCGCAGGCAGCGATGCCGGCGCCCGCGCTCCCGCCCGAGCCAGCCACCGGGTCCCGGCCCGCCACCGACAAGGAAGTCCTGCTCGGGGTGCTGGCCGACCTGCACGCTCAGGGCGTGCTGACTGCGGAGGAGTTCGCCGCCAAGGTGCGGCAGATCGTCACCCAGGGCTGATCGCCGTCGGCGGATTCCCGTCCGAATTGCCCGGTAATCGTCGGTAGTGTCCGTTCGGCGCGTGAGCTGCGCCACACCCTGGCGCTTCTCTGGTCCGCCGCCTAGCGCGCCCACGTTCGTGGACACGTGTACAGGAGGCAGGCGATGACCGCAGCGGGACCCGGGACCCCGAGCGCCCCACCCATCGACGCCGAGATGAAGCGTCGGGTGCTGCGCAAGGTCGTTCGCCGCCTCATCCCGTTAATGGGGCTGCTCTACTTCATCAACTACCTGGACCGCACCAACATCGGCTTCGCCAAGCTGACGATGAGCAAGGACCTGGCCCTCACCGAGACGATGTTCGGGCTGGCGTCGGGCATCTTCTTCCTCGGCTACCTGGTCCTGGAGGTGCCCAGCAACCTGGCGCTGCATCGGTTCGGCGCGCGCAAGTGGATCGCGCGGATCCTGGTCAGTTGGGGCATCGTCGCGGCGGCGATGACCTTCGTGCCGAACGCCCCCTGGCTGTATGTCCTGCGGGCCCTTCTCGGCATCGCGGAGGCCGGGTTCTTCCCGGGCATGATCCTGTATCTGACCTACTGGCTGCCCCGCGAGGAGCGCGTCAAGGCCACCGGCCTATTGATGCTGGCGATCCCCATCTCGTCCTCGCTGGGGTCGCCGCTCTCGGCCGCGATCATGGAGTACTCCCACGGGATGTTCGGCCTGGCCGGGTGGCGGATGATGTTCCTCATCGAGGGCCTGCCGGCCATCCTCCTCGGCGTGATCACCTGGTTCTTCCTCACCGACCGGCCCGCGGACGCCCACTGCTCGAGCCCGCCGAGCGCACCTGGCTGCAGAACACCCTGGACGAGGAGCACCGGGAGACGGTGGCGCAGCACCACTGGCCGTTGCGCCGGTCGCTGACGAACCCCCGCGTCCTGGCCCTGTCGTTCGTCTACTTCGGCACCGTCTACGGGCTGTACGCCATCAGCTTCTTCCTGCCCTCGATCGTCGCGGGCTCCGGAAGATGTTCAACACCAAGCTGAGCCTGGTGCAGACCGGCCTCATCACGGCGGTCCCGTTCCTCTGCGGGGCGATCGCCATGGTGCTGTGGACCCGGCACGCGGACCGGAGCCGGGAGCGCGTCTGGCACGTGGCCGGCCCGGTCTTCCTGGCGGCGATCGCCATGCCCATCGCCCTCTACATGCAGAGCGCCGTGGCCGTGATGGCCGTCGTCTGCGTCGGCGCCGTCGGGATCTTCTGCGCGCTGCCGACCTTCTGGTACCTGCCCACGACGTTCCTGACCGGCGCGAGCGCGGCGGGCGGCATCGCCCTGATCAACTCCCTGGGCAACACCTCGGGCTTCGTGGCGCCCTACGTCACCGGCTTCCTCAAGGACACCACCGGCGGATACGAGCCGGCGATGTGGATGATCGGCGCCATGATGGGCCTCGCCGGGGTGCTCACGCTCGTGCTGGGCGCCGCCCCGCGGCCGCAGCACGCGGCCAGCCAGGACGAGATCGATCACCTGATGGAAGCGCCGTGAGCGGTGCCGACGCCGTCGCCGAGGCGCCGGTGGTCGCCGCGCTGCTGCAGGCGCTGCCGGCGGACCGCGTGCTGCCCCGCGACCCGGACGTCATGGCCGCGTACGCCGCCGACGACGCCGAATGGGCTCCGGTCGGGAGCCCCGCCGCGGTCGTCATGCCGCTCTCCACTGCCGAGGTGCAGGCCGTCGTGCGGGCGTGCCTCGCCTACGGCGTACCGGTCGTCCCGCGGGGCGCCGGGACCGGGCTCTCCGGGCGCCAATGCCGTCGACGGCTGCGTGCTGCTCGACCTGTCCGCGATGGCGCAGATCCACGAGATCAACCCGCTGGAGCGGCTCGCCGTCGTGGGTCCGGGGGTCGTCAACGACACCCTGCGGGCGGCGTGCGCCGAGCAGGACCTCTGGTACCCCCCGGATCCCGCGTCCGCGCCCTGGTCGACGATCGGCGGCAACGTCGCGACCAACGCGGGCGGGGTGTGCTGCGTGAAGTACGGCGTCACCCGCGACTACGTGCTCGGCCTGGAAGTCGTCAACGGGCTCGGCGAGATGGTGCGCCTCGGACGTCGTACCGCGAAGGGGGTGGCCGGCTACGACCTCGTGGGACTCCTCACCGGGTCCGAGGGGACGCTCGGCGTCATCACCGAGGTCACGGTGCGGCTGCGCGGCGCCCGGCCCCCGGAGCGATCATCGCCGGCTACTTCGATCGCCTCGTCGACGCCGGCCGGGGCGTCGCGGAGGTGGCCGCCGCCGGGATCACCCCGTCCGCCCTGGAGCTGGTCGACTCGGCCTGCCTCCAGGCGGTCGACGAGTGGCTCTCGATGGGCCTGTCGACCGAGGCCAACGTGATGCTGCTGGCCGCCACCGACCTGCCCGGCGACGCCGGGGCCGCAGAGGCCGCCGCGATCCGGGACGCCTTCGTCGCGGGCGGCGCCACGTTCGCCGCCGTCGCCGGGGACAAGCTGGAAGGCGAGGCCCTGTTCGCGGCCCGGCGGCTCGCGTATCCGGCGCTGGAGCGGCTCGGGCCGGTCCTCACCGAGGACGTCTGCGTCCCCAAGGGGCGGGTCCCCGAGATGCTGGCCCGCATCGAGGACATCGGTCGGCGGCACGAGGTGCGGCTGGCCAACATCGCCCACGCCGGCGACGGGAACCTGCATCCGCTGCTCATCGTGCCGGCCGGCGACGACGCGGCCCGCCGGCGCGCCCAGGCGGCCTTCGACGAGATCATCGCCGCGGCCATCGAGCTCGGCGGCACCGTCACCGGGGAGCACGGGGTGGGCCTGCTCAAGATGGAGGGGCTGGCCGCCGAGGTCTCCCCCGAGGCGATGGCCATGTTCCAGGCCGTGAAGCGGGCCCTCGATCCGCACGGGATCCTCAACCCCGGCAAGGTCGTGCCCCTACCCCCTGGCTGACCAGCCGTTCCGGAGGAAGGAACGGCGCTGGCGCACGCCCCCACCAGCGGCTGGAGTAGAGCGACCACGGGCCCGGCGGGTGCTGGGCCCCCGTCACGCAAGGGGGCGTGCCGTGACACCGTTCATGCTGCGGGTCGCCGAGCTTGTCGGCAGCGACGTCGAACCCGACGAGCTGCCCGCGCCCGCGACCCGGCCGAGCGTCGCGTACGCCGTCAACGAGGGCACCGACCGCCAGATCGCGATCCGCGCGCTGGCCGAGCAGCTCGTCTGCGAGGCCAACGCGGTCCTCGACGCGGCCGACGACCACCTGTCGCTGGAGGACGAGGTCGGCGGCAGCGAGCTGGCCTTCACCGTGCACTACCGCGGCCGCGGCGCCCGCGTCTCGACGCGCTACCTCGGCGGCGCGGCGTACGGGCAGATCGTCGGCGACGGCGTCGCCACCCTCGAGCCCCGCGAACTGGTCGGCCCGGAGGCCCTGCCCGACCTCATCATGCTGCTCCTTCTCGAGTCGGGCGTCGCCCGGCATCCGCACCCGGCCTGATCCAGCCACATCCAGCCTTACCCTGCCTGACCAGCCAAGGAGGTAACCCCCTTGCAATACGAGCTCAAGACCCAAGTCATCGAACAGCGCCGCAAGACGTTCACGCACCTCATCGAGCGGTTCGGCGACCGACCGGCGTCCCGCTACGAGGAGGGCACGATCGGCCTCCAAGCGACCGAGAACTTCCACTACCGCCCGACCTGGGCGCCGGACAAGGAGCTGTACGACCCGGCGTACAGCGAGTTCAAGCTGACCGACCCGTACTCCTTCACCGACCCGCGGCAGCTCTACTACACGCCGTACGTCACCACCCGCACCGGGATGCACGAGGCGTTCGGCAAGACGCTGGACTACCTGGACACCCGGGACCTGTTCGCGAAGCTGCCCGAGGCGTGGCGCAGCATCATGGCCGACACGTTCGTGCCCATGCGGCACTACGAGTCGGCGGGCCAGCTGATCTTCTCGGGGGCCTGCCGCTTCGGCTATGGCACCTCCATCACGCAGTGCTGCGCCTACGCGGCGTTCGACCGCATCGGCATCGCCCAGCTCATCTCGCGCGTCGGCATCGCCCTCGGCGGCGGCGGCGCGGAGCTGCTCGATTCTGCCAAGACGGCCTGGGTCGAGGACGCCCACCTGCAGGGCATGCGCCGGTACGCCGAGGAAGCAATGGTCGAGGCCGACTTGGCCGACACCGTCATCGCCTACGACCTCACCGATCAGCTCACCTACGGGCTGCTCTACCGCGAGCTCGACGAGGCCGCGCTGCTCGGCGGCGCCGGCGCCTATTCGCTGGTCGCGCAGCACCTGTCCGGCTGGTTCGCCGACCAGCGCCGCTGGCTCGACGCGCTCTACAAGGCGTGGCTGGCCGACCCGGAGTACGGCGCGACCAACAAGGCGGCCTTCGAGCGCATCGTCGCCGCCAAGCTGCCTCAGGCCGTGGCCGCCGTGACCGCGATGGCCGAGCACATCGACAGCTTCGCCGCGGTGGGCGCCGTCGAGGCGCTCGGGCGGGTGCGCACCCAGTTGACCGACCACCTGGCCGGCCTCGGCCTCGACGTCAAGGAGAACTGAGCATGGCAGAGCGCGTCGCGCAGGCCCGCTTCGTCAGCGTGGACCTGCAGGAGACCGAGGACCACCGGGCCCTCATCGAGGCGATCATCGCCGACAACGATGACCTCACGGCCAACCACTTCCCCGGCGTCGTCAAGCTCCAGTCGCCCACGAAGATCCTCGTCAAGCGCGAGTCCGTCGAGGAGCGCCTCGGCCGCGAGTGGGAGACCCACGAATTCCAGATGGCCATCGTCACCGTGGCCGGCAACTTCACCGAGTGGGGACGAAGACGAGATCGTCATCGCCTGGGAGCACTGAGGAAAGGGACTGACGCAGAGATACGACCACCCCGAAGAAGCCCAAGAAACTCTCGATGAAGGCGCGGTATTCCGCGCTGACCCGCGACCTCGACTGGGAACCGAGCTACGTCGAATTCGACAAGCTCTACCCGCACGTCACGTACGAGGGCATCAAGATCCACGACTGGAGCAAGTGGGAGGACCCCTTCCGGCTGACCGTGGACGCCTATTACAAGTACCAGGCGGAGAAGGACAAGCGCCTCTACTCCGTGCTGGACGGATTCGCGCAGGGCCAGGGCCACCTCACGTTGTCCGAGGCTCGCTACCTCAACGCGATGAAGATCTTCCTCGGCGGCGTGACCCCGCTGGAATACCAGGCGCACCGCCACTTCGCCTACCTCTCGCGGCATTTCGCTGGCCCGGGCCCGCGGTTCGCGGCGCTGTGCCAGAGCATCGACGAGATGCGGCACGCGCAGACCGAGATCCACACGCTGAGCAATTACAACAAGTACTACAGCGGGTTCCACAACTTCACCCAGCAGCACGACCGGGTCTGGTATTTGTCCGTGCCGAAGTCCTACTTCGACGACGCGCTGTCGGCCGGCCCGTTCGAGTTCCTCATTGCCATCGGGTTCTCGTTCGAGTTCCTGCTGACGAACCTGCTGTTCGTGCCGTTCATGTCGGCCGCCAGCTTCAACGGCGACCTGCCGACCATGACGTTCGGCTTCTCGGCCCAGTCCGACGAGTCCCGGCACATGACCCTCGGGCTCGAGGCCATCAAGTTCCTGCTCGAGCAGGACGAGGACAACGTGCCGATCGTGCAGGAATGGGTCGACAAGTGGTTCTGGCGCGGCTACCGCGTCGCGGCGATCGTGGCGCAGATGCTCGACTACATGCTCCCGCGGCCCGTGATGAGCTGGAAGGAGGCCTTCGAGCTGTACTTCGAGCGGCAGATGCTCGACGGACTGTTCCCGGACCTGGCCTACTACGGCATCAAGCCCCCGCGGTTCGTGCAGCAGGCCATCGACGAGAAGGAGATCCTCTCGCACGCGGTCTACTTGGTCTTCTACAACTTCAGCTTCGCGGCGAACTTCACCACGACGATCCCGACCGAGGAGCACCTGGCCTGGCTCAAGCAGTCCTACCCGGACACGTTCGAGAAGTACTACCAGCCGCGCTGGGACCGGGCCAAGGAGATCGCCGACGGCGGCGGCCGGTTCTTCTTCGGCGGGCTCCCCCAGCTGTGCCAGGTCGGCCAGATCCCGATGACGTTCCCCGAGCCGGGTGACCCGACGACGATCTGCCAGCGGAGCAGCGAATATCAGGGCGAGAACTTCAACTTCTGCTCCGACGGCTGCCAGTGGATCTTCGAGCGGGAGCCCGAGAAGTATGTGCAGGCCTGGCTGCCGGTGCACCAGATCTATCAGGGCAACTGCGGTGGGCCGTCGGTTCCCGAGGTGCTGGAGTGGTACGGCATCGCCGAGGGCGACAACGGCGAATACGAGGGCAGCGTGGACCACGCCAACTGGAAGAAGTGGCACGACCAGGTCGAGGACATCTCCGGCAATCACGCCGACGCACGCGACGAGGCCGCCGTGGCGGCCGCGGTGAAGGAGGTCTGAATCATGGCGATCAAGGCCCTCGCGGACTACGACTTCCCGAGCCGGTCGCGCCAGGAGCTGTACGGCGACGACATGCTGGTGCACGTCTGGTGGAAGGACAACCCGATGTTCTGCGCCGCCGCCACCTTCCGGGCGCCGACGGCCATGACGTGGGCGGACTTCAAGGCCGGAATGATCGATCCGTGGGCCGCCAGCGACCCGGCGTACGATCCGTCCTTCGCCTTCGACTGGGGCTACGACGGCGGTGCCTTTAGCCCCCGGGACGACGCGACGCTGGCCGACCTCGGCGTCGGCCACAAGCACACGATCTCGATGGCCGGCGGGAACCCGCTGAGCCAGCAGTAGCCCCGCGAAGGAGCGGCGCATGCCGATGATGACGGTCGAACCCGACGGCGAGAAGGTGCCGGTCAAGGCCGGCGAGACGATCCTCGACGCCATGTACAACTCGGGCTACGCCTACCGCATCGGCTGCCGCCGTGGGGGCTGCGCCATCTGCAAGGTCGACCTCCTCACCGGGGAGGTGGACTACGCCAAGCCGGTGTGCGACACGGTGCTCACCGACCAAGAGCGCGCCGAGGGGACGTGCCTGAGCTGTCGGGCCGTCCCGCGGGGCGACGTCACGATCCGCCTGCGCGACGAGCGGATCCGGCTGACCAACGCGATGCTCCGGCAGTACCGGCTCGCGCAATACGAGAAGGAGTCATCATGAGTGTTCTGCGGCTGGGTTATGTGCACGCCCGCGTGACGGACATGGCGGACGCCGTGTCGCACTACGAGCGCACGTTGGGCATGAAGAACGTCGGGATGATCGACGGCAAGCAGTACTTCAAGGGCTGGGACGAGTGGGAGCACCACAGCCTGGTCCTCGAAGAGGGCGGCGTGGGCCTGGTCAAGCTGGGCTACAAGGTCTCCTCCGTGGACGACCTGGCCGCCTACGAGAGCCGCGCCCAGCAGTTCGGGGTCACCGTCGAGCGCTTCAGCAAGGGCGAGAACGAGGCCGTCGGCGACGGCGTACGGTTCAACCTGCCCAGCGAGCACCGGGTCGAGCTGTACGCCGAGATGACCGAGGTCGGCAACGAGGTCGGCTTCATCAACCCCGAGGTCTTCCCCCGCGACCTGGTCGGCGTCGGCGTCCCCGGTATCGACCACGCCCTGATCACCGCCGAGGACCCCGGGCTCGCCGAGCGGTTCTTCACGGAGGTGCTCGACTGGTACCCCACCGAGCGGGTCCAGACCAGCCTCGACGACGACCACGAGCTGGTCGGCACCTGGCTGTCCGCCTCCCAGAAGGTGCACGACCTGGCCATCATCGGCGGCCCGCAGGGCGGGCTGCACCACTTCGCGTTCCAGCTGCTCGACTGGAGCGCCGTCGGCCGCGCAGGGTCGCTGTTCTCCATGGACGACGTGTCCGTCGACGTGGGCCCGACCCAGCACGGCATCACCCGCGGCACGACGATCTACTTCTTCGACCCCTCGGGCAACCGCAACGAGGTCTACGCGGGCGGCTACATGGCCTACCGCGACCGGCCGACCGTCCGCTGGACCGTCGACCAGCTCGGCAAGGGCATCTTCTACCTGCAGCGCGAGCTCAACGAGCGCTTCACGACCGTCCTGACCTGACCTGACGTCGGCCAAGGCCAGACCCGAAACCAGACCACGGGCGCCGTACGACGTGACCCGTCGTACGGCGCCCGTCACCACGTTCCGCTCCAGACCCGGAAGGCGAAGCGCCCCGATGTCGCAGACCTACACCGTCACCGTCGAACCGCTCGGCCGTGAGGTCGAATGCCGCGAGGACCAGACGATCCTGGACGCGCTGCTGCGCAGCGGCGTGTGGGTGCCGCACAGCTGCACCCACGGCACGTGCGCCACCTGCAAGGTGGAGGTGCTGGACGGCGACGTCGACCACGGCGAGTCCTCCAGCTTCGCGCTGATGGACTTCGAGCGCGACGAGGGCAAGACGCTGGTGTGCTGCGCGTTCCCGCGGTCCGACGTCACCATCGAGGCCGACGTGGACGTGGACGAGGACATCGAGGTGCACCCGGTCGACGACTACACCGGCACCGTCGTGGCCATCGAGGACATCGCCACCGACACCAAGCGCCTCACCATCGAGATCGACCGGGACCTGGCGTTCAACGCCGGCCAATACATGCGGGTCATGGTGCCCGCGCGGGACGGCGAGCCGGCCGTCGACCGGACCTATTCGATGGCCAACCCGCCCACCGAGCAGCGCTTGCTGGAGTTTCAGGTGCGGCGCGTCGAGGGCGGCAAGGCGACCGACGGGTGGGTGTTCAAGGACCTCGCGGTGGGGGACGAGGTGGCGCTGTCCGGACCGTACGGGCGATTCGTCCTCAAGGTCGGCGGCGACGCGCCCGCCATCATGATCGCCGGCGGCACCGGGCTCGCGCCGATCGCGTCGATGATCAAGCACGCGCTGGTCAACGGCGAGTACGACGGGCACATCACTCTCTACGCCGGGGGCCGCAGCAAGGAGTGGCTGTACGACGTCGACGTCTTCCGGCAGCTCGAGGAGGACTATCCCGAGCAGTTCACCTACCGGCCCTGCCTGTCGGAGACGGGGGAGGACGGGTACGCCGAGGGCACGGTGACCGCCGTCCTGGAGGCCGACCACGAGACCTTGAAGGGGCACCAGGGCTACCTGTGCGGGTTCCCGGCAATGGTCGAGGCGGCGCTGAAGTCGCTGATGTCGCGGCGGCTGTTCCCGCGCGACATCTTCCGGGAGGATTTCTTCAACGAGGCCGACAAGGCCACCGGCGGCGTCAAGTCGCCGTTGATCAAGCGCTAAGCCGTAGGTCGCGGGAGGTGAGCACCCAGCCATGCACCACGAGAACGCGCCGATCACGGCGAACCGGCCCATGCTCACCGCGGCGGGCGCCATGCGCGCCCTGGACGCGGCGTGGCACCAGAGCCTCGAGATCGGCGTGCCGATCAACATCTCCGTCTGCGCCGGCGCCGGCAACGAGCTGGCGTTCCTGCGGCCGGACGGGGCGCCGCTGCTGTCGATGGGCATCGCGCGGGACAAGACCTACACGGTGGCGGCGTTCAACGGGGTGCCCACGCAGAAGTGGTACGGGATGATCAAGGACGAGCCCGCGCTGCTCGCCGGGATCGTGCACCGGGATCGGCTGGTGGTCTTCGGCGGCGGCGTACCGATCGTCATCGACGGCCAACTGGTCGGCGCGGTGGGCTGCTCGGGGGGTTCCGCTGAGCAGTACGCGCAGGTCGCCACCGCGGGCGCCCAGGCGGTGCAGGCCGGCTAGTTTCGGGGGCCCTCGGAAGCCGGGTGTTCACCGTGTTGTGCGCCCGAGGTAACGGGCGTTCACTTTCGCAGGTCAAGGGCTTCTCCGTCGATGGTTCTCCGCCGAGTTTCCGTGCGAGAGAAGGATCCCCCCGTGTTCGGTCATGGTCGCCAGATGTCCGCCTCCCCGACCGGCACGGGCTTGCCCGAGTCGACGCTGCGCAGCCTGCTCTCCCGCGGGGACCAGGTCACCGTCGCGGTGGTCGACCTGACCGAGTGTCTGGCCCGGATGACCTCGGCCACGCAGGAGACGGCGACCGCCGCGGCGTCGATGTCCGTGGCCACGGGCACCGTCGCGGACGAGGCGCAGGCCGTGGCCTCGGCCACCGAGGAGATGACCGCCGCGATGCGCGAGGTCTCCGAGGCCGCCTCCCAGGCCACCGCGGCCGTCGCGGACGCCTCCCAGGCGGCCCGTGGGGTCCGGGGTGCGGTCGACTCGCTCGCCGAATCGGCCGGGCAGATCGATGGCGTCGTCAAGACCGTCTCCAGCATCTCCGACCAGACCCGGTTGCTCGCCCTCAACGCCACGATCGAGGCCGCCCTTCCCGGCGCCGCCGGGAAGGGCTTCGCCATCGTGGCCGAGGAGGTCAAGAGCCTGGCGCACGAGACGACCGCGGCCACCGCCGAGATCGGCGACAAGCTCGCCCAGCTCGCCAGCAACAGCGAGCAGGTTCGGGAGGCGGTCCTGCGCATCGACGAGATGCTCCGGCGCGTCGAGCTGAGCCAGACCTCGATCGCGGCCGCCATCGAGGAGCAGAACGCGACGATCGCCGAGATCACCCGATCCGCGACCAAGGTGGCCGACGCCACCACCGAGCTGCGGTCCGAGGTCGCCGATTGCGTGACGGCCACCGATCAGGCCCGGGCCAGCCTCACCCGGTCGCACCAGCAGATGGACCAGGTGGAGCACGTCGTGGGCGCGCAGCGGCAGGCCGTCGAGGCGATCGCCGGCAGCGTCACGGTGCATCCGCTGCGGGCCGCCATCACCGCGCACGCGGCCTGGAAGAAGCGGCTCCGCGCCGCGATCGACTCCGGCACCCTCCCCGAGGGCGTCACCGTCGAGTCGGCCGCCCGCGACGACGGGTGCGCCTTCGGTCAGTGGCTGGGCACCGGGGAGCCCGAGGCCCTCGACCGGACCCGCACGGCCACGGCCCGCGCCACGCACGCCGACTTCCACCGCGCCGCCAGCCGCATCCTGGCCGAGGCCGTGGGCGGCCGTCGCACCGCGGCCGAGCACCTGATGTGCGACACGAACGGGTACGCCGGGATCGCGATGAACCTCACCGACCAGCTGACCTCCTGGGCCGCAGGTCGAACGCGACTGAGCGGGGTCAGTCGCAGGCCACAGCCGTGGCCAGGGCCTGGCAGATCTGCTGCATCCGCGCCGGGCTGAGCCGGCCGAGCCGCTCGGTCAACTGGTGAACCGCGACGTCCGTCAGCGAGTCCAGCTGAACTACCGACAGCTTTGTGACGGGGTCGTCGCCGGGCTCCAGCAGCACCTCGGTGAGCAGGCCGCGACGGCGAGTGCTGCAGAAGGCCACCATCGTGCGCCGGCGACCCGCGATGGCTTCATCACGGCTCAGGACGACTGCGGGTCGCGGTCCCACCTCGGCAATGCTGGACCACCACAGCTCGCCGTGGGATGGCAGGTCAGTAAACATCTTCGGGTGAGCGGCTGGCTACGGCGGCGTCGAGGAATTCGTTCAGGTCGCCCCACTCGTCGACCGCGTCGTTGCCGTTCGCATACGCCCGCGCATACTGCGCCGCGATCTCCTCGTCCCGATGCCGCTTGAGCAGCAGCCGGAGGGCGTCCTCGACCATCGACGAGTCGTTGTGGTCGGGGTTGATGGCGCGGGCCTGGGTCAACAGGTCGCCGTCCACCGTCGTACTGATCCGCACGCGCGCCATGCCACAAAAGTAGCACGATCATGCCACCAAGCTCTGCGGCGCCTCACCGGCGGCGTCGGCGCTGGTCACTGGGCATCGAGGGGGTGCGCCGGCGGCGGCGTGCGGGCCTGCAACAGGCGACCCAACGCGAGCCCGACCGTCCGCGCGGCGGGGGCTACCCGCACGACCTCGCGGGTCGAGCGGCCCGTTACGGACAGGGCCGCGACCACGCGGTCCTGGGCGTCGAAGACCGGCGCGGCCACGCAGTGGATCCCCACGGTCGACTCCTCGCGGTCATAAGCCACCCCGTTGGCGCGGATGGTCTCCAGCTCGCGGCTGAGGGTGCCGGGCGTGCAGATCGTCCGGGGGGTCAGCCGGGTCAGGCCCGCGTCGATCCGGGCCGTGACGACCTCGGCCGGGGAGTAGGCGAGGATCACCTTGCCCACGCCCGTCGCGTGCGCGGGGAGGCGGCCGCCGAGCCGGCTCGGCAGCCGCGTCGACCCGGGGCTGTTGAGGATCTGCACGTAGACGACCTCGATGCCGTCCAAGACCGCCAGGTGCACCGTGCAGCGGGTCGCCTCGCGCAGGTCGGCCATGAGCGGAAGGGCGGCCTCGCGGAGGGCGCGCTGCGGCGGTACGCCGGCGCCCAGCTCGAACAGGCGCATCCCGAGCCGGTAACCCCCGTCGGCCCGCTCCAGCAGCGCGTGCCGGCACAGTTCCTCGGCGAGGCGGTGGGTGGAGGTCTTGGGCAGGCCGGCGCGGCGCGCCAGCTCCGCCAGCGGCAACGCCTGCTCGGCGCGATACAGCGCGTCGAAGAGCAGCATTTGGCGGGCCACCTGCGAGGGGGGAGCTTCCGGATTTGGCCTGCGGGCACGCGGGGTGGCGGCCATCATGGAAGGACGCGACGGCGGGGGAGTCGCGTTCCGCTCAGCGGGACACATTCCTTGATGTTGGCATCGCGATCGGCGACTGTCGAGGTATGGCCAGACGGTCACCACCGTCGGGGAAGGGATCGCTATGACGCTGACCGCGCTCGACGCTGCGGGGGACCGTCCGGACACGCTCCGCTCGGTCGCCAGCGCCCTTGACGTGCTGGACTGCTTCAGCCGCGACGCCGAGCTGGGCGTCTCGGACATCGCGCGGCGCCTCGGGATCGCCAAGAGCACGGCGCATCGGCTCCTGACCACGCTGTGCAGCCGCGGCCTCGTGGAGAAGAACGCCGCCAGTGGGCAATACCGCCTCGGGCTGCACCTGTTCGAACTCGGCCAGCTGGCCCAGCAGCGCCTGCGCTTGCGGGAGGTAGCACTCCCGATGCTGGAGGAGCTGCGGCAGCTCACCGGGCACACCGTCCACCTCGGCGTGCTCGACGGCGTCGACATCGTCTATGCGGAGCGCCTGGAGTCGCCGGAGTGTCGCCGCCTGATGACCGCGGTGCCGCGCCGCTTCCCGTCGCACTGCACCAGCTCCGGCAAGGTCATCGCGGCCTTCAACCCGGACCCGCTCGACCGTGGCTTCCCGCCGCGCACGGTGGGGACGATCCGCTCGGCCCAGGCCTACCGGACCGAGGTGGCGCAGAGGGCCAAGCTCGGCGTGGGCATCACGCACGGCGAGGCGGTCTCGGGGCTGTCCAGCGTGGCGGCGCCGATCCGCGACCTGACCGGCCGCGCCTACGCCGCGATCAGCCTCGTCGCGCCCACGACCCGAATGCTGGGCGAGGTCGACCGTTCCTCGCGGCTCGTCGCCACCGTCGGCAAGCGCATCTCCGGCCGGCTGGCGATGGCCAGCTGAGCGTTCCCCACCGGGGAACACCCCTGATCACCTCGCGATGGAGCGGCGTAGCGTCGCCCCATCGGACCTTGGCGTCCGCCTGGCCGCCGGGACGTCAAGCATGAAGGAGTGCGTCGTCGTGGACCCGTCCCTGCGCGCAGAGGCCGCCGCTCGGCTCCTGGAGGCCTATCGAACGCGGGCGGCCATCGAGCCGCTCATCGACACCTACCCGGGCCTGGAGCTGGCGGACAGCTACGAGATTCAGCTGCTGCAGATTCGTCAGCGCCTCGCCGAGGGGGCGGTGGTCAAGGGCCACAAGGTGGGGTTGACGGCGGCGACGGTGCAGCGGCAGTTGGGGGTTGACCAGCCGGATTACGGTCACCTGCTGGACGACATGTTCTACCTGGAGCACGCGCCGATCCCCGCGGTGCTTTCTTGCAGCCGAAGATCGAGCCGGAGATCGCGTTCGTGTTGCGGGCGCCGTTGAAGGGCCCCGGGGTGACCGTGGCGCAGGCGCTCGCGGCAGTCGATTTCGTGCTGCCGGCCCTGGAGATCGTGGACAGCCGGGTGCGGGATTGGAGGATCTCGATCCTCGACACGATCGCCGATAACGCCAGCTCCGGCGCGGTGGTGCTGGGGAGCCGGCCGACCCGGATCGAGGACGTCGATCTGCGGCTGACCGGCTGCGTGCTGCACCAGAACGCCCAGGTCGTCGCCACCGGCGCCGGTGGCGCCGTGCTCGGCTCCCCGATCAACTCCCTGGTGTGGCTGGCCAACACCGTCGGTGCGCTGGGGATCACCCTGGAGCCGGGGCACGTGGTGCTGCCCGGTTCGTGCACCCCGATGGTGTCGGTGAGTGCTGGTGACTCGGTCACCGCCACGTTTGCCGGTCTCGGCAGCGTGACCGCTCGTTTTGCGAAGGAGAAGTGACGTGGCCCTGCCCACTCGCCCCGCAACCGCGGCCATCATCGGCTCCGGCAACATCGGCACCGACCTGATGTTCAAGCTGCTGCGCCGGTCCGAGATGATCACGCCGAAATACATGATCGGCATCGACCCGAACTCCGATGGTCTGCGGCGGGCCGAGAGTGTCGGCCTGACCGCCTCGGCCGGCGGTGTCGACTGGCTGCTGTCGCTGCCGACGGAGGAGTTGCCGGACATCGTGTTCGACGCGACCTCGGCCAAGGCGCACGCCGCCTCGGCGCCGCGGTTCGCCGAGAAGGGCATCGTGGCCGTGGATCTGACTCCCGCGGCGGTCGGCCCGTTCGTCTCGCCGGCCGTCTCGGAGGCCTTCGACGAGGGCGCGATGAACATCAACATGATCACGTGCGGTGGCCAGGCCACGATCCCGATCGTGCACGCGGTGACCAGGGTGACCGGCCCGACGCCGTACGCGGAGATCGTCGCGTCGCTGTCGAGCAAGTCCGCGGGTCCGGGCACGCGGGCCAACATCGATGAGTTCACCGAGACGACCAGCAAGGCGATCGAGGAGGTCGGCGGCGCCCGCAAGGGCAAGGCGATCATCATCCTCAACCCGGTCGAGCCGCCGATGAAGATGCGCAACACGGTCTTCGTGGCCATCCCCGCCGAGTACGCCGAAGCGGGCCCCAAGCAGGACGAGCTGACGGCCTCGATCACGGCGATGGTGGAGCAGGTCCGCAAGTACGTGCCCGGCTACAGCATGAAGTCCGACCCGCAGTACGACGAGGCCCGCGACACCTGGAACGGGATGGCCCGGGTGGCGGTCTTCCTCGAGGTGGTCGGCGCCGGTGACTACCTGCCGGACTACGCCGGCAACCTCGACATCATCACCGCCGCGTCGGCGCACATCGGCGACAAGCTGATGGCCTACCGCCAGGCGCACCCGGTCAAGGGCGTCGCGCAGCAGGTGGAGTTCCGGGCCGCGACGTCGGCGCCGCTTCCGGGCAGCGCCGCGGATCGGGCGTTGAAGCAGGCCGCGAAGCACGACACCAGCAAGGACGAGGCGACCCAGCCCGGGACGAGCAAGGAAGAGGCGAAGGCATGAGCGAGGTGCTGTTCGCGCAGGAGCGGACCACGACCGATGCGGTGGGCACGAAGCGTCAGGTGCGCATCACGGACATGACGCTGCGGGACGGCAGCCACCCGATGCGCCACCAATTCACCGTCGAGCACGTGCGGGACACGGTGCGGGCGCTGGACGACGCGGGCGTCGAGGTCATCGAGGTCAGCCACGGCGACGGCCTGGGCGGCTCCAGCTTCAACTACGGCTTCTCGGGCACCGACGAGCTCAAGCTCATCCAGGTCGCGGTCGAGGAGGCGCGGCAGGCCAAGATCGCCTCGTTGCTGTTGCCCGGGGTCGGCACGGTCGAGGACCTGAAGCGGGCCCAGGACGTCGGCATCTCCGTGGTGCGGATGGCGACGCACTGCACCGAGGCCGACACGTCGTACCAGCATTTCGGCGCCGCGCGCGACCTCGGGCTGGAGACCGTCGGCTTCCTCATGCTGAGCCACCGCGTCTCCCCGGAGAAGTTGGCCGAGCAGGCCGCGATCCAGGTCGACGCGGGTTGTCAGTGCGTCTACGTGGTGGATTCGGCGGGGGCGTTGATCCTGGACCAGGCCAAGGAGCGGGTCGCCGCGGTGGTGGATCGGATCGGCAAGGACGCCCAGGTCGGCTACCACGGCCACCAGAACCTGTCGCTGGGGGTGGCGAACTCGATCCTGGCCTACCAGGCCGGGGCGCGGCAGATCGACGGCGCGTTGTCGGCGCTCGGTGCCGGGGCGGGGAACAGCCCGACCGAGGTGCTGGCCGTGACCTTCGAGCGGCTCGGCATCGACACGCAGCTGGACACCGACAAGCTGCTCCACGCCGCGGAGAACGTGGTGCGCCCGTTCCTGCCCGCGTTGCCCTACATGGACCGCGGCTCGATCACGCAGGGCCAGGCGGGGGTCTACAGCTCCTTCCTCAAGCACGCGGAGCGGGCCAGTGAGCGGTACGGCGTGCCGGCGCACGCGATCCTGGAGCGCGTCGGTCAGTACGGGTACGTCGGGGGCCAGGAGGACATGATCATCGACGTCGCGATCGAGCTGCTCAACGAGGCGTCGGATCCCAACATCATCGGAGCGAAGTGATGACCGCGCAGCGATGGGATGTCGACAGCGTCGCCACGGAGCTGCTGGCGTGTGAGGCGGAGCGGCGCGACCGGGTCAAGTTCACCGACGAGTGGCCCGAGCTCGACGTGGAGACGGGCTATCGGATCCAGGACGAGACCCTGCGCCGGCGCCTGGCGCGGGGGGAGAAGCTGATCAGGGTCAAGCTGGGCCTGACCAGCCGCGCCAAGCAGCAGCGGATGAACGTCGACACCCCGTTCGTGGCGTGGCTGACCGACGCGATGATCCTGCCCGCCGGGGACCCGGTGCCGCAGGACCAGCTCATTCACCCGCGCATCGAGCCGGAGATCGTGTTCGTGATGCGGGAGAGGCTGGCCGGTCCGGGGGTGACGGGCGCACAGGCGATGGCGGCCGTCGGGTCGATCCTGGGCGGGGTGGAGATCATCGACTCCCGATACAAGGACTTCAAGTTCACCGCGGGCGACGTGATCGCGGACAACGCCTCCTCGGGGGCGTTCGTGACCGGCGGGATCACCCTGCCCCCGGAGGCCATCGACCTGGCCACCGAGGCCGTGCTCATGGAGGTCGACGGCGAGATCGTCGACTCCGCCACCGGCGCCGCCGTCCAGGGCCACCCCGGGGAGGCCCTCGCGCTCGCGGCGAACGACCTGGCCAAGCGGGGCCTGGCGATCGAGGCCGGCTGGATCGTCCTCACCGGCGGGATCACCGACGCCGTCTTCGCCCCGCCCGGCTCCAGCATCGCCGCCCACTTCGCCCACCTCGGCTCCGTCTTCGTCGCCGGCGGCGCGGCGCCCTCGGGGGAGGCGGGCTGATGCCGCTCATCGAGTGCACCTTCACCACGGCCGAGCACCGGACCCCGGCGATGATGCGCCAACTGATCTCCGCGCTGACCGATGCGGTGGTGCAGACCGGGGTCGCCCCGAAGGACAGCGTGCGGGTGATTCTGCGCGAGGTCCCCGCCGAGCACTTCGCCGCCGGCGACGTCACCCTCGCCGAACGTCGGGCCGCGGCCGTGCAGCCCGTTCCCAGCACCGGCGCCGCCGCCGAGAAAGGCTCGTGAATCATGGCTGACCTGAAGTTCTTCGGTCACATCATCGACAACGAGGAAGTCGAGTCGGTCGACGGGGCGCGGTTCGACGTCTACAACTCCTACACCCAGCAGGTCTGGGCGCAGGCCGCCGAGGGCGGGGAAGAGGATGCCCGGCGCGCAGTGGCCAGCGCCCGCACAGCGTTCGACGAGGGGCCGTGGCCGCGGATGGGTCGCGTGGAGCGGGCCAAGGCCATCCACAAGCTCGCCGACCTCATGGAGGCCCGGGCCGACGACCTCGCGACGTACGACTCCCGCAACATGGCCAAGCCCTTCGCCCAGGCCAAGCACGACATCGCCCGATCGGTGCACAACTTCCGGTTCTTCGCCGACCACCAGCGGGACAACTGCGGCCAGGTCTTCCCGATGGACTCGGGGCACCATAGCTACAGCGAGTTCGGCCCGGCCGGCGTCGTCGCGGCCATCTCGCCGTGGAACTTCCCGCTGATGATGGCGACCTGGAAGATCGCGCCGGCGATCGCCTGGGGCAACACCTGCATCATCAAGCCCTCGGAGGACACCCCCGCGTCGGTGACCCTGCTGGGCCGGCTGGCGGCCGAGGCCGGGTTCCCGCCGGGGGTGCTGAACGTGCTCAACGGGCACGGGGCTCCGGCCGGTGCGGCCCTGACCTCCCACTGGGACGTCGATCGGGTCACGTTCACCGGGTCCAGCCAGACCGGCAAGCTCGTCATGAAGTCGGCGGCGGAGCACCTCGCGCCGGTGAGCCTGGAGCTCGGCGGCAAGGGCGCCAACATCGTCTTCGCGGACGCCGACCTCGACAACGCCGTGTACTGGGCCGTCGAGGCCATCTTCCGCAACGCGGGCCAGATCTGCCTGGCGGGCTCCCGGCTGTTCGTGCAGGACGAGATCTACGACGAGTTCCTGAAGCGATTCGTCGCCAAGGCCGAGTCGCTGGTCATCGGCGACCCGTTCGACCCGGCGACGACGTTCTCGGCGCTGAGCAGCAGGAAGCACTTCGAGAAGGTCGCCGGCTACGTCGAGCAGATCCGCGCGCTCGGCGGCACGGTGCACACCGGCGGCGTCGCCGACGACGGGTCCTGGGTGGTCCGGCCCACGATCGCCGACGGGCTGGGGCTGGACGCGGCGCCGTACTGCGAGGAGATCTTCGGTCCGGTCTGCATCGTCAACCGGTTCGCCACCGAGGACGAGGTCGTGGCGATGGCCAACGACACGCGCTACGGCCTCAACGCGATGCTGTTCACGGAAAACCTGTCGCGGGCGCACCGCGTCTCCTCCCGGCTGCGGGCCGGGACGGTGTGGGTGAACTGCTTCTTTATCCGGGATCTGCGGACGCCGTTCGGCGGCGGGGGCGATTCTGGAGTGGGCCGCGAGGGCGGCGACTTCAGCCGCGAGTTCTTCACCGAACCCAAGGCCGTGGTCATGCAGATCAACCGCGACGGGAGCTGACCGCCTGGCGGTAGCTGCCGAAAGGGGATCCGTGGACCCGTGGACCGTGGCGGCCGAGCCGGCGTTGCCGTGCTGGGCGCCGCCCACGGGCCGCGACCGGGTCACCGCGTTCACCCCCGCGGATCGGGCCGGCCGCTGGGCGCTGGACTTCCACACGCCCCGCGGCCTCGTTCCTTTGGTGATCGCGCTCGTGGACGACCTCGCCGCGGGCGCCGTCGCCGCCGCGGACGAGCTGGGCCTGCCGGGCGGTCTGCAGGCCCGCCTGGTGGGCTGCCACCTCTACGTCGGGGTCGTCCCGCGGGACGCCGGGGTGTCGCGCGCGGAGACGACGACGGGAGAGCATGCCGGTACGCCGCAGGGGGCGCTGCCTGCGGACCTCACGGCGTACGTCCTGGGCTTCCGCGCCCGCTGGGCCGCGCTCTCGGCCGACCTGACCGGGGAGCTGGACGACCTGGACGCGGTCGACCTGACCGGGCTGTCGCAGCCGGCGCTGCTGGCGCACTGGCGGCGGGCTCGGGCGCTGCACGCGCGGGCGTGGCGGATCCACTTCGACGTGATGTACCGGCTCATGACCGTCCACGAACACTACGTCGCGGTGTGCCGCCGCCACGGCGTACCCGACGTTGACGCCGCCCGGATGATCGAGGGCGAGTCGCACGTCATCGGCGACGCGGACCGCGCGGTGCGGGCGCTCGCGGAGGCCGCCCGCGAGGGCGGCTTCGCCCGCTTGCTGCTGCGAACGCCCACCACCCGGGTGCTCGCCGAGCTGCGCCGCGAGCCCGCGGCGCAGGCCTTCGTCGCGGACCTGGCGCGGGTCCAGGCCCGCTACGGCCGGCGCACCTCCGCGCTCTTCGACCTGGAGTCGGCGCCCTGGTCGGCGGACGCGACCGCGGTGTTGGCGCTCGTCCGCTCCGCGCTGGTGGCCGGCCCGCCCAAGCGGTCCTGGGGCCCCGCCGACGCCACGGCGCTCGCCGATGCCGTCGTGTCCCGGCTGGCCCCGGGGGCGGCGGCGGAGGTGCGGGCCGCGTGGGAGCTCGCGGTGGCCGGGAACGCCTCCTGGTGGAGCGAGGAACACAACTCCGTGATCGACCTGCGGGCGCACCTGCCCGCGGCGGATGTCGCGCGGGAGGCGGCGCGGCGCTGGGGACTCGCCCCGAACCAGGTGTGGCACCTGCTCGCCGAGGAGTTCGAGGCGGTGCTCGCGGGGGAGCAGGCCTGGGGCGACGTCTCGGGTCGGGCGGCGTCCCGGCTGGCGTTCACCTCCGCCTGCCGGACCCGGCGGCGCGAGCTGCCCGCGGGGTTGGGCGACGGGCGGGAGGCCCCCGACGACGTGGTCTTCCGGCAGGTCATGGGCGTCGGCGGCCCCGTCGACCACCTGGGGGACGAGCTGCTGCAGGGCTACGGGGTCTCACCGGGCGTCGGCCGCGGGACCGTGCGGGTGGTCCGGCACGCCGAAGACTCGTGCTGCTGCGCCAGGGCGACGTGCTCGTGTGCGAGGCGACGTCGCCGAGCTGGACCCCGGCGTTCGACCGGATCGCGGCCGCGGTCTGCGACGGCGGTGGGCTGCTGACGCACGCGGCGATCATCAGCAGGGAGTACGGGGTGCCGCGCGTCTGTGCCACGTTCACCGGCACCACGACGCTGCGCGACGGAGACGTGGTCGAGGTGGACGGCGGGGCCGGCACGGTGCGGCTGCTGTGGCGTGATCCGGCGGCGACGAGTCGGGAGGTCGGCGCATGAACCGGGTGTGGCGGCTCACGGACGAGGCGGCGTGCCGGGGCGGGCTGGTCGGCAACAAGGCGGCCGGGTTGGCGCGGCTGTCGGCGGCCGGGCTGCCGGTGCCCGCGGGGTTCATCGTGGCGGTGGCGCCGGCCGTGGACGACGGGTGGCGGGCGGCGGCGCGCACGGCGTACGCGGAGCTGTGCCGCGAGGCCGCCGGAACGACCCCGGGCGCGGGCACCACACCGGCGACGGGCTCCGCGCTGGCGGACGCGGCGGATCTCGCGGTCGCCGTACGGAGCTCGTCGCCGCACGAGGACCTCGCCGAACGCAGCGCTGCCGCGATCCTGCCGTCGCGCCTCGGGGTGCGCGGCGCCGAGGCCGTCGAGGCGACGATCGCGGAGCTGCGGCACCCGTCGGCGTGGGAGGGGCTGGGACGGTACGCCGAGGGGGTCTTCGGACACGGCGGCCCGGCGGCGGCGGATGCGCCAGCGATCATCGTGCAGGCCCTGGTCCGCGCGGACGCGGCGGGTGTGGCGTTCACGGCCCACCCCGTCACGGGTTCGCGGGATCGGGTGCTGATCGAGGTCGGCAGCGGCCTCGGCGACGTCGTCACCGACGGCCTGCTCGTGCCGACGATGGTGGAGGTCGCGCGGGCCGACGGCACCGTGGTCGCGCAGCGGCCCGGCGTACAGCGCGTGGCGCACGCCTTCGACGAGCGGTCGGGTTCGCTGGAGGTACGGCGTACGCCCGGCGGGGCGCCCACGCTGGCGGGCGACGAGGCGCGCTCGGTGTGGGCGGCGGTGCTCGCGGCCGAGGAGCTCTTCGGCCGGCCGGTCGACGTGGAGTGGGCCATCGAGCGGGGTACGGGGGACGGGCATCGGCTCTGGGTGGTCCAGGCCCGCCCGATCACGACCCTTCCCAGCTGAGCCACCGAGCTTGACGTAGCGCTCCGCCCTGGCCCGCGCTGGCTCACCATCCCCTGCCGAGGTGAGAGTTGGCTCTCGCGAGGGCGGGCGAGCTCACGTGCGCTGGAGTGTTCACCCGCCCTCAGGTGAGCCGCCTCTCGCGTCGGAGCGCCGGGAGGGGTCGGTGGCTCTCTCGACGGCGGAGGTGCCGCTGGACAGCGACCGCGCAGTGGGCGACGAAACCGGCGAGGACCAGGCCCGCCACAGCCGTGGGCACCCCGGCCCCCGGCGCGGTGTCGTGCGGGGAAGCTCGGGTCACCAGCGTCGTCACCCACTCGTCCTGAAGTGGAAAGCCGACGAATGACGCCAGGCCCACGAGGCCCTGCCACACCCGGACGTGCCGTAGCCCCCAGGGGGCCAGGTGGCCCAGCGCCCACACCAGCAGGGCGACAACGCAGGCCGGCGCGATCAGCACGGGGACGAGCGTGAGCGCCATGAAGACCTGTCGGCCCATGCCAGGGGGGATCAGCACCCAGCCACCCAGCAGGGCGAGCGCCACTCCCCAACCGGCTCCCATGGCGGGCCCGGCGCCCCGCATCCCCACGGCGACCGGGAAGAGGGCTACCGCCAAGCCCAGCAGCAGGTATGCGGCGGCCTGGGCGCCGAGCAACGGGTGGACGCCCGCGCTGATCGAGTGGAGGTAGTCCTTGAGGTCATTGTCCTGAGCGTTCAGGCAGGCCCAGTAGCTGCCGTGACCGGACGCTGCCCATGACGCAGCCACGCCCTTGGCAGCCAGTGGCCCGAAGCTCGGGTCGGCCCACTCGGACCGTGGATCCGGGGCGAAGCAGGTCGGCCACCATCGCTGGTAGGCGGCCCAGCCGCCGCTTGCCGCCGATCCGACGAAACACAGCGCTGTCACCATCAACAGCAGGGGGCTCGGCGTACCGGGGGCGCGCAGCGTCCGCCGCAGCCACGGCAGCCGCACCAGCACGCGCAGCACGTACGTCCATCGGTGGTGCCCCCGCAGCTCGGCCAGCTCGGCGGCGAACTCGCGTCGATAGCGCTCGCGTTCTGTCCCCGGCAGGATGGCCGTCGCGGCGGACAGCACCCGTTCGATCGTGGTCACGCTCCACCTGCCCCGGTGGCCCGCGAGGCGCTCATGGCCCGGCCATCCCCGGGACCGTTCCCCAGCCGGCCGGACGAAGCGGAGCGGATCGCCCTCCCGGATGCAGCGGCCCGGGTCGCGCTATCGGTTCCGGGTCGTGGGCTGCGGCGGTCGGCAAGGGGTTCGCCAGCGGACGGGCGGCCAAAGCGGCGCGGGCCTGCTCCTCACCTGGCGGCGTGAGGCGGTAGTAGCGCCGGGCCGGGCGGCCGGCGGCGACTGGATCGATGTCCTCCCAGGCGCTGGTCAGCCAGTCGGCTGTCTCCAGGCGGGCCAGGATCGGGTGGATGGTTCCGCTGGCCAGACCGGCCAGCCGACAGAGTTCCAGGCCGTAGCGCGGGGCAGCCGGCTCAGCGAGGAAGACGGCCAGCACCATGCGGGTGGTGGTGGACATCCGGGGCGGTCCCATGCCAGAACTCTACCTAGGGTCCGATGCGCCGTCGACAGAAGGCGTCGACCCATCTGGTTGCGGTAAAGGGGTGGCGCGCCGCGCCCGACGTACCGCATCCTGATCGACTGCCCACAGCGCGAGGAGGAACCGATGAGTCCGAACGTCAGCGTCGGCGACCGTGAGGTCGCGTTGGCCGGCACGATCCTGCGCGGCGAGGTCGGCTCCGGGGCGCACGGGATGGCGATCGTCGGCACCGACGATCGGGACGAGATGGGCGTGTACGTCGAGACGCCGGAGCAGGTCCTGGGCCTGGCGCCGGCCACCGGCCACTACGTCTCGCGGACCCAGCCGGAGGGTGTCCGGTCCGGCCCGGGCGACCTGGACCTGGTGCTGTACTCGCTGCACAAGTTCCTGCGGCTGGCCACGGCCGGCAACCCGACGGTGCTGACGATGCTCTACCTGCCGCGGTACGACGTGCTGGACGCGCGGGGTGAGCTGCTGCTGGCGGCGCGGGACGCCATCGTGTCCCGGCGGGCGGGCCGGCGCTATCTGGGCTATCTGGACGGGCAGCGGGAGCGGATGCTGGGTCGGGGCAAGCAGTCGCACGTGCCGTACCGGCCGGAGCTGATCGAGCGGTTCGGGTACGACACCAAGTACGCCAGCCACGCCCTGCGCCTCGGCCTGCAGGGCGTCGAGCTCATGTCGACCGGGATGCTGACCCTCCCGATGGCCGCCGCCGATCTGGCCGCCTGTCGCGAGGTCAAGACCGGCCAGGTGGACCGGGCGGAGGCGATGCGGCGGGTCGATGAGGCGCGGGCCCGGCTCGCGGACCTGCTGGAGGGGGCGGTGGCCGTCCCGGACGAGCCGAACCTGGCGCGCGTCAACGAGGTGATGTGCGCGGTGCAGGTCACGACGTGGGGCTGGCAGCGCAGCTGACTGCGCCACCGGCGCCCTGATCCGCGCGTCGGGTGCCCGGTCGATCGAACCGGGGCCCGGCCGCGCGACCGCCCCGGGGGTGGCGGCGAGGGCGGCCCGGCGTACGCCGTACGGTGGGAACCGCCCGGCTCATCCCACCCGCGACACCGGAGGCACCATGACCGCCCCCATGCCCGGACCGCAGCACGGCTATCAGCCTTATCCCACGCATCCCACGCCGAGCAGCGAGGAGCGCTCGATGGCGCTGCTCGCCCACCTGTCGACGCTGGTCGCCATGGTGGTCAGCGTCGGCTGGCTCAGCTTCGTCGGCCCGCTCATCCTGTGGTTCATCCACAAGGACAAGAGCGCGTTCGTACGGCAGAGCGCGGCCGGCGCGTTCAACTTCAACCTGTCGATGTGGGTGCTCTCGATCATCGGCTGGATCTGCATCTTCACGCTGATCCTGGCCATCCCCGGAGTCATCCTGCTGGCCATCTCCGCCATCGGCCAGATCGTCTTCCACATCATCGGCGCGGTGCGCGCCAACCGCGGGGAGCTGTACCGCTACCCGATGCAGTTCATCCGCATCCTGTCGTAAGTCCACAACAGCTCAGGTTCGGGCCGGTCGCTCAGCGACTGGCCCGCACCTGGGGTCTTGAGTCTGCGAGCGTCGTCAGCGGCCGAGCAGGTGGCGGCCGATGACCAGGCGCTGGATCTGGTTGGTGCCCTCGAAGATCTGGGTCACCTTCGCCTCGCGCATGAAGCGCTCGACCGGGTAGTCCTTCGTGTATCCGGCGCCGCCGAAGACCTGTACGGCGTCCGTGGTCACCTTCATCGCCGCGTCGGTGGCCAGCAGCTTGGCGACCGAGGCCTCCTTGGACATCGGCTTGCCGGCGTCCTTGAGTCGGGCGGCGTGCAGATACGTCGCCCGCGCGCTCGTCACCGCGGCCTCCATGTCGGCGATCAGGAACGCCAGCCCCTGGAACTCGCCGATCTTCTTGCCGAACTGCTCGCGCTCGTTGGCGTAGGCGACCGAGGCATCGAGCGCCGACTGGGCCAGCCCCGTGGCGGCCGCGGCGATCCCGAGGCGGCCGTTGTCGAGTGCGGCGAGCGCGATCGACATGCCCTGGCCCTCGGCGCCGATGAGCTGGTCGGCGGGGACGCGGGCGCCGTCGAAGATGACCTCGCAGACCGTGTCGGAGTCGAGCCCCATCTTGCGCTCGGGCGGGGCGAAGCTCATGCCCTCGGTGCCCGCGGGCACGTGGAAGCAGGACAGCCCGCGGGGGCCGTCGTCGCTGGTCCGGGCGAAGACCGTGTAGAAGTCGGCGTGCCCGCCGCTGGAGATCCATGCCTTGGAGCCGGTGAGGACGTAGGCGTCGCCGTCCATGGTGGCGTACGTCGAGATCGCGGCGACGTCGGAGCCGGCGTGCGGCTCGGACAGGCAGTAGGCGCCCAGTTGCGTGCCGCTGAGCATCCCCGGCAGCCACTGGTCCTTCTGCGCCTGGGAGCCGAAGTTGTACATCGGGAAGCAGGTCAGCGAGTGCACGGACGTGCACACCGCGACGCTCATCCACGCGCTCGCGATCTCCTCGATGACCTGCAGGTAGACCTCATACGGTTGCTCGCCCCCGCCGTACTGCTCGGGGTAGGCCAGCGAGAGCAGACCCAGCTCGCCGAGGTGGGCGAACACCTCGCGGGGGAATGCGGCCTCGGCCTCGTACTGGTCGACGATGGGGCGCATCTGCTCGTCGCAGAACTCGCGCACCATGTCCATGAGCATGCGGGACTCGTCGGTCGGCATCAGTCGCGTCGCGGGCATGGCGGTCACCTTAGCCGGACGCGGGGGCGCGCGGGGGCGTACTCACCGGTCGGTTAACGCGTGTTCATCCTCAGGCGGCCGACGACTCCGAGCCGGCGAGCTCGTGCACGGACTCGGCCATCGTGCGCAGGTCGAGGACCGTCACCGACTCGGGCGGCACCTTCTCCCAGGTATCCGCCTCCAGCCCCGACGAGGCGAACACGACGGTGCCGTCGGGGAGGCGTCGCCGGCCCAGCCGGTAGTAGTCCGCGTCGTGGTGCGGCGGCATCGTCTCACCCGGGACCAGCCGGCCGTGGAACTCCTCCACCGGCACCACCGCGCCCGCCCAGGAGTGCACGACCACGAAATGGCGCTTGTCGAGCAGGACGGCGTTGAGGCTGGTCGCCGGGAAGGCGGCCCGGATCCGCGGCACGACCTCCCAGACCGCCTCCGGCAGCGAGGCACCTGCGCGCACCCGCGCGGCCACCAGCGCCAGGTAGGCCTCGCTGTCCGTCGAGCCCGCCACCCGCGTCGCCGCCAGCGGGTCCAACATCTCCCGCAGCCGGCGCACCGGGGTGATGCTCCCGTTGTGCACCAGCCCGACGGAGCCGTCCAGGAACGGGTGGGTGTTCCGTACGTCGACCGTGCCGACGCTCGCCATCCGCAGGTGGGCCACCCCGGCGTACGCCGCCGGCGCCCCCAGCGCCGTTGTGAGGTCCTCGTCGAGCAGGCCGCCGTGCCCCGACCGGAACCGCCGCAGCGACGTGCCACCCAACCCCGGCGCCAGCCACATCGCCCCCCAGCCGTCGCCGTGCAGCCGGGCCAGCCGCTGGAACTCCGCGCACGACGCCGCTCCCACGGTGTCGACGAACGTGCGCGGAGCCGCCGAGGCGAAGGCAAGGATTCGGCACATCAGAGGTGGGGTCCTTCGCTGCTCAGTGGGTCGCCGACGGGTGGCGCTCGGGCGGCCGGGGTCGCCAGCCGAACCGCCCAGGAGCCGATCCTGGCACCTCTCGAAGCGCGGCGGGCTCGCCCGCGGCGGCGCGTGTCGCGGGGCCCCCGCAGCGCGGGCAGCGGAACAGCGTGGGGGCGTCGGTGGCGGGGATGACGACGTCGAATCGGCCGCAGCCGACGGGGCAGCCGTAGGCGACGACGGGTCCCGGCTGGCCCACCGACAGGTCGGCCGCGTTCGTCGGGTCCGCGCCCGGGTTCGGCGCGCCCGTCACGGTCGTTGTGCCCGGCATCCCGATCTGGCCGGCCGAGGCCGTCTCGGCGAGGACCTGGTCCACGACGTCGGCGAGGCGCCCCCGGACGGCGTACGCGCGTCGCTGCCGGTCCGCCGACGATCCGGAGGCGAGGGTCGCTCGGGCGAGCCCGCGGACGTACGACCAGTCCTCGGTGCGCCGCAGCTGCGGTTCGAGCAGCTGGACCAGGTCGGTGACGACGTCCCGCGCCGGCCGCGGGAAGCCCGTGACCGGGTCCATGAGGTCGCCGGACAGCCCCGAGCGGGCCGCCCGCCACACGGCCGCCCGGGCCAGCACGGGGGAGCGCGGCTCGGCCACGGCGCCCGCCTGCCGGGCCGCGACCGCGCGGTCGACCAGCGCCCGGAACAGCCCGGCGATCAGCACGATCGTGTCCACGGACGGGCAGGAGTCGCAGATCCGCAGCTCCAGGGTGGGAGCGACGAGGGCCGGCCGGATGTCGAAATACATCATCCCCTCGTCGAGCGCGACGCCGGCGCGGGCGAGTTCGGCGATGAGCGCGTCGTACTCCCCCGCCGTCGTCGCCCCCGAGGTCAGGCCCGTCGTGGGCCAGCGGGACCAGACCAGCGAGCGCGAGCTGGCGTAGCCGGTGTCGTGCCCGCGGGCGTCGTACGGCGAGCTGGCGCTGAGCGCGAGGAGGACGGGCAGGTACGGCGCCACGAGCTCCGCCACCGCCAGCGCCTCGTCCCGATCCGGCAGCTCGACGTGAACCTGGGTGCCGCAGATCAGCTGCTCGTCGGCGAGGACGCCGTACTGACTGCGCATCCACCGGTAGCGCGCGCGGTCGGTGACGGGCGGCGCCGTCGGGCCAAGGAGCGGCGCGGTGCCCGCGGCCAGGACGCCCAGGCCAAGGTCCCGAGCAGCCCGCCGCAGCGTCGTGCGGCGAGCGAGGAGCTCCTGGTGCAGCTCGGGGAGCCGTACGACGACGTCGGTGTTGGTCTCGATCATGCTGGAGTTCATCTCCGGCACGAACGGGCCGCCGTCGAGGGCCCGCAGCAGCTCAGCGGCCTGCGGGGTGACCCGGCGGCTGGCGAGGTCGACGAGGTGGAACTCCTCTTCGACGCCGAGGCTTCGTAGTACGCCGACGGAGCGCAGGGGCGGGGTCGTCGCGGATGAAGGGACCGCCGGGTGATCGACGGTCCGCGGGGGTCCGATTGTGGTCATCGTGACTCCTCTCGGTCGCCGGCGATCGCCGACGCGTGCGAATCACGGTAAGAACGCGACGTTTCCGGCGTGTTGCCGCGGCGTTGTCACGCGGTAACGCGGTGTCGGTGCGGCGACCCGCAGGTGAGCCCGGCCGGTCGAACGTGTGACTGGGGCGTTATGCGTGCCCGGGGTCGCATAACGCCCCAGTCAGTTCACGGGTTACCCGGGCTGAAGGTCGTGGGGCCCTAGCCGAACGCGGGGAGGCGATCCGCGACGGCGCCGAGCGCCGTGGTCTCGGCGTCGGTGGGCTCCTGCCGTCCGGTGCCGAGCAGCAAGCAGCGCTCGTCGGTCCAGTCCCGGGGGAACTGGCAGCCGAGCAGCGCCTCGACGACGCGCCGCACCTCGCCCAGGCACCGGTCGTCGGGCGTCTCGGCCGTGGCGTCCGCCAGGTCCACGTGATGCACCGTCGCCTCGACCGCCAGGGTGTGCGCGAGGCCCGCCACCGTCAGCGCGTGCCCCTGGGTGCAGATCACCTCGTCGGGGTCGGCCCGATCCAGGGCGGTCAGCAGCGCCCGGGCGGTGCCGGCGAACTGGTCGGCCGGGCCCGTCGCCCGCGACCAGGCGCTCGCCATGATCCGTGTGCCGCGCAGGCCGCTCTGGGTCTCGTCGCCGCCGGGCTGCCAGGACCGCCAGTAGCTGACCTCGTCGGTGTCGGCCGCGGCGTGGGCCGGCGTGAAGAGCGCGACCAGCGCCCGTTGGCAGTCCGTCGACAGGTGCAGGAGCAGGTCTCGCACGGTCCAGCCAGGCAGCCGCGTCGGGTGCCATCCGGTCGCCTCATCCAGGCCGCCTGCGAGGCGCAGCCAGGGTCCGTACGCGGCGCGGAGCAGAGCGGTATCGGCCACCCCGGCAACCTATCGGGCACGCGCCGCCGACGGGGGCGCAGCGGAATGTCGGGGCCGCCTCAGCGGACCACCTCGCGTCGTTGTCCGTCCACCCGCCGGGTCCAACCGCGGGCGTCGAGGTGCTCGAGCAGCGGTACGGCGACGCGGCGCGTCGTCCCCAGCGCCACGCGGGCCTCGGACAGCGTGAACGGCTGCGGCACCCCGGCGAGCACCCGCATGGCCTGCGCCGGGGCGACCGGTCGCAGCACGACGTCGCCGGGCAGGCGCAGCAGCCGGCCCACCCGGGCGGCGGCGGCGAGCTCCCGCGGGCCCAGGCCCGCCTCGGCCAGCTCGGCCGCTTCGGGGGCGACGAAGGGCGTCGCGGTGAGCCGGTCCTCGATGCGGCGCAGCCCCGCCTCGGCCGGCCCGAGATCCGTGCCCTGGTCCGGCAGGGCGACGCGGCCACCTGCGGAGTCGAGGCCGGCGGCGCGGGCCACCTCGGGGACCAGCCGCAGATCCGGCAGCCCGACGGCCGCGCGGGCCGCCTCGAACGTGAGCCGGGGGTCCAGCGGGTGGCTGGCGGCCCGCGCGGCCACCGCGGTCCGTAGGGCGTCGACCCAGGTTGCCCACGTGCCGGTGGCGACGTAGCGGTCGGCCACCCGACGTACCCCCTCAGGCGGTTCCGGCGCATCCGGCAGTCCCAGCCCGACCGCGTCGGCGACGGCGAGGTGCCCGCGCCGGGCGACCTCGGCGACCAAGTCAAGCCGCGCGGGCGCGGCGGCCACCGTCGCGCCCCGGCGGGCCCCGGCCCCCCGGCGCCGCAGCTCCGGCGGATCGGCATCGACGACGAGCAGGCCGGTGATGGCCTCGGCCGCGACGTCCGGGCCGCTGCCGGCTCCGGGGTCGCGCAGCAGGGCACGGTCCCCGACGGTCAGGGGCAGGGGCCGCGGCAACGTCAGGCGGGCGGCCCGGTCGGCGAGGGGACGCACCCGCACGGGGAGCGCGGCGGTGCCGACGTGCAGCGTGATCCGCTCGGGCAGGTCGCTCGCGGGCCGCGACAGCCGTACGTCGAGCGCGTCGGCCAACCGCCACGCCGCCGGGGCGAGCAGCGCGTCGCCGCGACGGACCTCACCGGCGTCTACCCCCCGCAGATTGACCGCGACGCGCGCCGTGGGCTCGACCCGGTCGCGGTGGCGCTCCAGCGCCTGCAGGCCGCGGACGCGCACCCGGCGCGGGCCGTCGGTCGCCGTGGCCAGCACGAGGTCGTCGCCCACCGCGACGGCGCCCTCGGCGAGCGTCCCCGTCACGACGGTGCCGGCGCCCTTGATCGTGAAGGACCGGTCGATCCACATCCGCAGCCGGGCGGCGGGATCCGGACGGGGCAGGTCCTCGATCAGGGCCGCCAGCCCGGCGCGCACGTCGTCGAGTCCGGCGCCGGTGCGCGCAGAACAGGCAACCGCGCGCACCTCGCCCAGCGACGACCGAGCCAGACGGGACCGGGCGTCGGCGAGGGTGCCCGCGGTCCGCTCCGGACCCGCCAGGTCGGCGCGGGTGACGACGAGGAGACCGTGCCTGAGGGCGAGCGCGTCGCAGGCCGCGAGGTGCTCCGCGGACTGCGGGCGCCAGCCCTCGTCGGCCGCCACGACGAACATGACCGCCGGCGCGGGGCCGAGGCCGGCCAGCATGTTGCCGATGAACCGTCGGTGGCCGGGTACGTCGACGAAGGCGACTGTGCGGCCGCCGGGCAGTTCGGTCCACGCGTACCCGAGGTCGATCGTCAGCCCCCGCCGGCGCTCCTGCTCCCAGCGGTCCGGCTCGATCCCGGTGAGCCCGCGGACGAGGGTCGACTTGCCGTGGTCGACGTGGCCCGCGGTGGCGATGACGTCCATCACGCCGGCGTTCCGGGTGAGCGCGGCGTTCCGGCTGAGCCGGGCGTCGCCGGCGTCCCCGGGACGTCGGTGCGACTCGGGCGGCCCAGCCGCTCCGTCGCGGCAGCCACGGCTGCGGCGACGTCGCCAAGCTCTGCTTGCTCCAGGCAGCGGGGGTCCAGCAGGCAGCGGCCCGCCTCGACCCGCGCCACGACGAGGGGGTCGCCGGCGCGCAGCTCTGCGGCGAACGCGACGGGGAGCGCGACGGCCCAGCCGGTCAGCTCGACGCCGGGTGCCCCGCCCCCGCCGATGCGGCCGGCGGCGGGGACGACGCTCGGGGCCAGCTCCGGCGTGGCGGCGGCGACGCGCGCCGCGAGGTCCTCGGCGAGGATGCGCAGGTCGTCGGGGGTGCGCCGACGGTACGTCGTTACCGGTGGCTCGGGCCCGCGCAGCGTGGCCTCCAGCGCGGCCAGCGTGAGCTTGTCGACGCGGAAGGCGCGCTGCAGCGGGTGCCGGCGCAGCCGGGCCACGAGGTCGGTGCGGCCGAGGACGAGGCCGGCCTGGGGTCCGCCGAGGAGCTTGTCGCCCGAGCAGGTGACGAGGTCAGCCCCCGCGGCCAGCGCGGTCGTGGCGTCCGGCTCCGCCGGCAGCGCGGGGTCGGGGTGCAGCAGGCCGCTGCCGATGTCGACGACCAGCGGCAGGCCGCGAGCCCGGCCGAGTTCGGCCAGCTCTTCGACGCCGGCCTCGGCGGTGAAGCCCTCGACCCGGAAGTTGCTGGGGTGGATCTTGAGCAGGGCGCCGACGCCGCCCGGGTCCCGGTCGAGGGCCGACGCATAGTCGGTCAGGCGGGTGCGGTTCGTCGTCCCGACCTCGGCGATGCGCACTCCCGTCGAGGCGATCAGGTCGGGCAGCCGGAAGCCGTCGCCGATCTCGACCAGTTCCCCCCGCGAGACGAGCACGCTGCTGCCCGCAGCAAGCGCCGTCACCGCCAGCGACAGGGCCGCGGCTCCGTTGTTGACGATCAGCGCCGCCTCTGCGGCCGGGCAGGCCTCCAGCACGGCCGAGACGGTGCCCTGACCTCGGACGCCGCGCCCGCCGGTGGCCGCGTCGTACTCGACGTCGACGTACCCGCTCGCCTCCGCGGCCGCCGCCCGCGCCGCTGCGGACAGCGGCGCCCTCCCCAGGTTGGTATGCACGACGACCCCGGTCGCGTTGAGGGCGCGACGCGCTCGGCTCGGCCGGTACGGCGCCGTGCCGGCCAGCGCCACCGCGCGGTCGCGGACCTCCTCCGGCGCCAGGGCGCCGCTCCGGGCCTCCTCCTGGGCGGCCGCGATGGCCGCCTTGACGAGGCCGGTCCCCGACGTCCGCGCGAGCTGCGCGAGCCCCGCGTCGGCGAGCAGATCATCGGTGCGCGGGATCCGTCGCCGGGGGTCCTGCCCGGGCTGCCGGTCGTCCCGCCCGGCCGTCGTGTCCCTGCCCATGGCGCCGACTCTAGGCTGACAACTCCGACCCCGCGACGAGAGGCGACCCATGGACGACGGCCTGGCGAACGCACCCGCGGCCGGCACGCCGGTGGAGCTGCGGTTCACGAAGTACGACGGGAGCCCGCACTGGGAGTACGACCTGGTGGTGCTGGGCGTCGACGCGTACGGCGTGTGGCTCGGCGGGCGCCCGGGCGACCTGTGTCGCCGCATCGGCCGGGTCATCGACCCCGGCGTGCACTGGGTGACGCTGGTCCCCGCCGAGGGCGCCTGGGTGGCCACGTTCAACGAGCCCGGCGGGCCGCTGGGGGCGGGCACCTACGTGGACATCACCGACCAGCCGCGGTGGGTCGAGGTGACGACGTCCCGTGGGCCGGGTCTGCGGATGACCTGCGCGGACCTGGACCTGGACGTGGTGCGCCGGTTCACCGGCGAGTGTTACATCGACGACGAGGACGAGTTCGCCGATCACCAGGTCCGATTCGGCTATCCGGCCGACCTCGTGGCGGCCACGCGGGCGACGGCCGACCGGATCTTCGCCCAGGTCCGCGGGGGTGTGGAGCCGTTCGGAGGGGTTGGCCAGGCTTGGCTGCGCCACTGTGCAGCCCACTCGGAGGCCGGGCCTTCGATCCCACCTCCGCCCACGCCGTGAGCGCCATCCCAGAGCCGTCCCGACGCCGTCCCAGAGCTGTTGCCGCTCAGCGGCGTTGCGCTCGCAGCGAGCGCGTCGCATCCTCGAAAGAGGGGGTCACCGCAGCTCGTGGCCCCGGTCTAGAGGGGGAGCACTCCCGGGGGTCGACGTCGCCTGCCCGGGGTTGACCGCGAGGAGCCCGATGTACTCGATCGCCACCGCCGCCGATCTGATGGGTCTGTGCCAGGAAACGATCCGCGACTGGGAACGGTCGTACGACCTGGTCGCGCCACGCCGTACGGCGGGGGGCCAGACCCGGTACCGCGAGGAGGACCTGCGCAGCCTTGCCGCGATGGCCTCCCTCGTCGAGGTCGGCTGGCAGCCGGCGGAGGCGGCGGTCGAGGCCAAGGGACGCGCGCAACGCGCCACCGGGTCCCCTCCGGCGGCGCCCATGCGGGAGGGGAACCCCGACGACCTCACGACGACCTTCGTCGCGGCGGTGGTGCGCCTGGATGCCCCTTGTCTCGTGGAGGTCCTCGACGCGGCGTGGGGCTGTTACGGGCCGGACGGCGTGGCCGACGGCTGGCTGATGCCGGCCCTCGCCGCGCTGGGGGAGGCCCATGAGCGCGGCGAGCTCAGCGCCGCCCACACCCAGGTCGCGGTGGACCTGACCCGCGGCCGCCTCCTGGCCGACCTCGACGACGCCCTGCGAGGCCTGCCGCCCGGCGCCCCGCCGGTGATCGTCGGCGTGGGCTGCGGCGTGAGCCACGACCTCGGGGCTCTGGCCTTCGCCGGGTTGCTCGCCCGGGCCGGCGTACCGTCGTCGTTCCTCGGCGGCGGCGTCCCCGACGCGGACTGGGAGTCGCTCGCCCGCGGAGCCCGGGCCCGGCATGTGGTGCTCACCGTGCCGCGGCCGCAGGATGCGGTGCGGTCGGCGCGGCTGGCCGAGCGGCTGATGGGCGCGGTGCAAGGCCTCACCGTGCATGTGGGCGGCCGCTACCAGCACCTGCTCACCCCGCCCGTTCGGACCCTGGGGCACCACCTGGGCACCGCGGCGGACGCGCTCGCGCTGTCGCTGGCGTTCGACCGGTTGCCGCAGGCCAACACCGGGGCGGACGGGGCGGTGGTGGCGGAGGCGGACGGGAATCGAACCCGCCAAACCGAGATGCTCGGCTTCACCGGTTTTGAAGACCGGGGGGACCACCAGGAACCCAGACGCCTCCACCGGGCAGGGTAGCCCACCACGCCCCGGGCCGCGGAGGGGCCGCGGAGGGGCCGAGGAGCGGCCGGGGAGCGGCCGGCGGGGCGGTGGTCTACGGTCGGGCCATGCCCGAGCCGATTCGCCTCACCCAGTACGCCGCGGGTGGCGGGTGCGCCTGCAAGCTGCCCGCCGGCCAACTGGAGGACCTGGTCCGCGACCTGCGGGGCCTCGATCATCCCGACCTGCTCGTCGGCCTGGACGACGGGGACGACGCGTGCGCCGTCCGGATCACGCCGGGCGACGCCGGGGATACGGCGGGCGCTGCGGGTCGGGACGCGGTGGCGATCCTGTCCACGGCCGACTTCTTCACCCCGATGGTCGACGACGCGTACACGTGGGGGCGCATCGCTGCCGCCAATGCGCTCTCGGACGTGTACGCCATGGGTGGGCGGCCCATCGCCGCCATCAACCTGGTCGGCTGGCCCGTCGAGGTGCTGCCCGACGAGCTGCTGCGCGAGGTGCTCCGGGGCGGGCTGGACGGGGCTCGAGCGGCCGGTTGTCCGCTCGCCGGCGGGCATTCGATCGCGTCTCCCGAGCCGCTGTACGGGATGGCGGTCACCGGCCTCGCCGACCCGGATTGCCTGCTGCGCAACGACGCCGCGCGGCCCGGGCTGCCGCTGTCGCTGACCAAGCCGATCGGCGTCGGCCTGCTCAACAACCGCCACAAGGCCACCGGGGAACGATTCGAGGAGGCCGTCGCCTCGATGACGGCCCTCAACGACGAGGCGTCGCGGGCAGCGCTCGCCGCGGGGGTGCGGGCGGCGACCGACGTCACCGGGTTCGGGCTGCTCGGCCACCTCGTGAAGATGATGCGGGCCTCGGGGACGTCGGCCGTGCTCGACGTGAGCGCCGTCCCCGTGCTCGCCGGGGCGCGGGAGGCCTACCGGGACGGTTTCGTGCCCGGCGGCTCGCGGCGCAACCTGGACTGGGTGCGGCCGCGGCTGGCCGTCGGGGACGGGGTCGACGAGGAGGACCTGCTGGTACTCGCCGACGCGCAGACCTCGGGCGGCCTGCTCGTGGTCGGCGAGATTCCGGGCGCGCCGGTCATCGGGCAGGTCGTTGCGACAGGTCCGGGGGATGCGTTGGTGGCCCTGCGCCGCTGACGGGGGCGTCGCCGCGCGCGGGTGGCGTCGCCCGAGGGCGGGTGGCGTCGCCGTTGGTGCCGGTCCCGTCGCGGGCCGGGTGGGGCTGTCACCATGGATTCATGACCGTACGTCGCCGCGTCGCGCTGCTCGCCGTCTGTGGCGCGCTGGCGCTGGCGTCGGGGGTCGCTGCCTGCTCGGCCGACCCCGGCGGCGGCATCGGCGGTTCGCTGCCGGGCGTCGGTGGCGCCGGCACCCGACGTACCTTTCCCGACCTCGACGCGGCCGCGACGACCCCGCGGCAGCAGGCATTCCTGCGGGTCGCGAAGGCGGAGTACGCCGCGAACCGGCCAGGCACGACGTACGCGCAGGGCGTCGACGAACCCTGGTGCGGCGACTTCGTGAGCTGGGTGGCGAAGGAGGCCGGGGCGCCGCTGCGCAACCCCAACTCCGGCGCCCGGCGGATCCCCGGCGTGGCCACGATGCAGGAGGCGCTGCAGGCGGCCGGCACGTGGCGGGCGGCCGGGTCCGGCTTCGCGCCGAAGCTCGGCGACATCGCGGTGTACGCCGAGCCGTCGCCCTTCGGGCAGCACACCAACTTCGTGCTCGCGCTCACCGACGGCACGCTCACGACGATCGGCGGCAACGAGCCGGGTGGCATCCGGGTCTCGGAGCACCGGGTGGAGCCGGGGCTGGGGCTGGTGGGGTACGGCGTCCGCTGACCCGCGGTTGAGCCCGGTCGGCGACGGGACAGCGGGCCGGGCGCGCACCGGCCCCGGACCT
The DNA here is from genome assembly GCA_016699675.1 of Austwickia sp. Classification (NCBI taxonomy): domain Bacteria; kingdom Bacillati; phylum Actinomycetota; class Actinomycetes; order Micrococcales; family Dermatophilaceae; genus Austwickia; species Austwickia sp. Next base: position 2,563,945 of record CP064985.1, read on the forward strand.
GACCCGGCGGTGGTCGCCCTCGTACGCCTCGCTTGGGGCGGGTCGGCCGCCTCACACGATTGCGGACACCTGTCAGGACATGGTTCTGGTTGTGCTCACAGCGCGGAACGTGTCCTGACAGCTGTCCACGCTGGGCTCAGTACCCGGGGGCGGCCGGGGCGGGTCGCCGGCACGGGCGGTCGTCGGATCGGTTGGGCTTCAGAGCGGTTGGCCGTCAAGACGGTTGCCAGGGCGGTGGGTGGTCGGAGCGCTGCGTTGTCCACAAGGGGTGGTTGTCCACACGACGTACGGCGTGTGGAGCGGACCGCCTCGTCCGACGCCTTGACTGGCCCCATGCGACCACCCACCCTCGCCGCGCTGTTGGACCGGCAGCGCGACCTCGCGACGTACGACCAAGCCCGCGCCGCGGGTCTCACGGACGCCGCCATCCGCTGGGGGCTCGCGCGCCACTGGCACGCCGTGCTGCCCAAGGTGATTCACGTCGTGCGCAACCCGCTGACGCGCGAGCAGCGGCTGATCGCCGCAGTGCTCTACGCGGGCGAGGGTGCGGTGGTCACGGGGATGAGCGCGGCGTCGTGGTACGGGCTCGAGCACGCTGACGACGGCGGTGTCGTGCAGGTTATCGTCCCGCGGTCACGGAGCACTCGGGACATGCGATGGGTGCGGGTCCGACGCACGCGGGTGCCCTACGAGGAGCATCACAGCGGCGCCGTCAGCCTGGCTTCGCCGGCCCGAGCCGTCGTCGACGCGACGCGTGCGGCCTGGGGACAGGAACAGGCCGAGGCGCTGGTGATCGAGGCGGTGCAGCGGGGAGTGGCGCGGCTTGACGACCTTGCCTCCCTGAACAGCGCCCTCGGTGCACGATGGTCCGCGGTGACGGAGCGGGCGCTGCGCGCCGCGGCCGCCGGCGCCTGGTCGCTCCCGGAGGCGGGACTGCAGCGGCTGGTGGCGCGCAGTCGGGAGCTGCCGGAGATGTGGTGCAACCCGCGCTTGCGCTCGCAGGCGGGCGAACCGCTGCTTACCCCGGACGGCTGGTTCGATGACGTGGCGCTGGCGGTCATGGTTCATTCGCGCAGGTACCACGACGGGAGCCGGTGGGCCGGCACCGTCGAGCGGGACGGCGACCTCGTGGCTCACGGCGTACGGGTCCTGCAGCTCACCCCCGAATCCCTCGAACGGGACCCGCTGGGGGTGCTGCGCAGGATCGAGCAGACCTACCGGACGGCCCGTGCCTCGGGCTGGCGGCCGCCGGTGGTGGCGACGCGACAGTCGCTGCGTTGAACCTTGCGGGCGTGGATGCAGCGCCCATCCGGCGGCTGTCGACGGCGCGTGAAGACTGCGCGGTGACGGCAGCGGCTAGACCGGGCGGCTGCGAGCGCACGGTCATCCAGCGTCCGGGCGGGGTTTGGGTGTGGGTAGGTGTCAGGACATGGCTTTGGTCGTGGTCACAGCGGGGAACGTGTCCTGACAGCTGCCCACGAGGCTAGGAGCGCCGCGTGGGCAGCGGCAGGCCGGTACGCCGCAGGCCGGAAGGGGCGCAATGAGCTACGGCAGAGGCGGGCACGGCGCGCCGCGGCAGGCCGGTACGTCGAACGCTGACGCTGGCGAACCGGCCTGGACGCCGGCGCGGTAATCGCCCGGTCCGCGGTTCAGTGTGGGCAGGTGTCAGGACATGGTTCTGGTTGTGGTCACAGCGGGGAATGTGTCCTGACCGCTGTCCACAGGGGTGAAGCGGCCTGGTGGGTAGCGGCAGGCGGGTACGCCGCAGGCCGGCGCGGGCACAGTGCGCTACGACAGAGGCGGGCGCGGCGCGCCGCGGCAGGCCGCAACGAGGTCAGACGCTGGGGGCACTGCGGCGCCGACGGTCGTTCTAGCGTTCGTGCCGGCGGGTTGGTTTGAAGTGGGCAGGTGTCAGGACATGGTTCCGGTCGTGGTCACAGCGGGGAACGTGTCCTGACGGCTGCCCACGAGGCTAGGGGCGCCGCGTGGGCAGCGGCAGGCCGGTACGTCGCGCCCCGGCGTGGCGAAGACCCGCTTTCGGCGGAGACCGACGCGCGAATAGGACGCCGCAGGCCGGCGCGGGGACCGGACGCGTCAGACGCTCGGGTGAGGGGCGTCGTCGATCGTCGTCCGCTGCCGCGGCGGCTTGGTGATGAGCGGAATCGCGGCCCCGACCAGCGCGATCACGCCGATCACCGTGAACGCGAGCGTGTAGTTCTTCGAGTCGCCGACGAGCCAGGACGTGATCAGCGGGCCGACCACGCCGCCGATGGACCAGGCCACCAGCATCAGGCCGTAGATGCCGCCCGCGTTCTTCAGGCCGAAGAACTTCCCTGCCGTCGACGGCATCGCGCCGAAGCCACCGCCGTAGCAGGTGTAGATGATCGCCGCCAGGATCGCGAACATCGCCGCGCTGCCGCCGACCCGCGGCAGGAGCAGCAGGCAGACGCCCTGAATCGCCAGGATGCCCACGAACGCCGGCATCTTGCCGACCCGGTCGGAGACCCACGCCCACAGGATGCGGCCACCGCCGTTGAACAGGCCCATGATCCCGACGAGGCTAGCCGCGGCGGTGCTGTTGTAGCCGGCCACGTTCGAGGCCGCGCCCTTGGCGACCGAGATCAGCGAGATGCCCGCCGTGACGGACAGGGCGAGGATGGCGGTGAGCAGGTACCACTGCGGAGTCCGCAACGCCTCCTGCTGGGTGAAGTCCCGGGTCAGCGCCACGGTCTGGGCCGGCTTGCTGGGGTCCGCCTTCTTGGCGAAACCGGCCGGGCTCCAGCCCGCCGGGGGATTGCGGAAGATCATCGCGCCGAGCACGCCGGCGACCAGGTACGCGATGCCCAGCGGCAGGAACGGCGCCGCCGGGTGGGCCTTGTCCTGGTCGATGAGGGCCTGCGCCAGCGGCGAGGTGATGACCGCGCCGAAGCCGAAGCCCGCGACGGCCAGCCCGGTGATGAGCCCGGCCTTGTCGGGGAACCACTTCTGCAGCATCGCGATCGGCACGATGTACGCCATGCCCAGCCCGAACCCGCTGATCACGCCGTACCCGAGCACCAGCAGCCAGAGCTGGCCGGCGTCCCGGGCGAACGAGCTGAGCAGGATGCCGATCGCGTAGATGACGACGCCGGTCAGCGCGACCATCCGCGGGCCGCGGCGGTCCTGAATGCGGCCCCCGATGAACGCCGCGATGAAGATCATGGCGATGCAGACCTGGAACGGCAGCGACGCCTCGACCGCGCTCAGCCGCAGCGACGACTCCTTGGCCTGGAACGCGCTGGAGAAGGTGCTCCACGCGTAGACGCCGCCGATCGCCAGTTGGACCAGCACGCCGCCGGCAAGGATCAGCCAGCGGTTCGCGCCGGGCTCGGGACCCGCGTTCGCGCCGGCCTGCGGGCCAGCGCCCGAGCTGGCAGTCCCGGCAGCGCCGCCGCCAGCAGCGCGGTCCGGCGGCCCGGAGAAAACGGGCGAGTCGTTGTCGGTCATGCCTGGCCTTTCATCGTGCTGCCGTGCGGATCGTGATGCGCCTCGCGGGCCAGCGCGGCCGCGGTCGGCAGCCCGGTGGCGTCGCTGACGGCGTCGAGGGCGGCCTGCGCGCGACGGGCCGCGAGCCGCTGCTTCTGGGGGATGACGGTGTAGCGCGGGTCCTTGGCGGACTCGATGCCCGCCTCGAACACCCCGAATCGCGTGGCGGCCGACCCGGCGAGCAGGGCGGCCCCGGCGAGCGCCGCAGCCGGCCGCCACCGCCCGGCCACGAGCGTGAGCGCCGCGCCCCCGGCCGTCAGGGCCTTCGCCGCGGTCAGCAGCCGCCCGGCGCGACCCTCGTGCAGGGTCTCACCCGGCACCCCGATCTGCCGTTCCAGCAGGGCCATCGCGGCCGACTCCAGGAGCGCCCCGCCGATCGCCATCCGCCGGGCCGGTGCCGTTTCCGCCGTACCGGTGGTCGCCATCGCCGCCCCGCCCGCCGCCGCGAGCGCGGAGCCGACGAACACGAACGGCAGCTCCCGGTACGCCGCGTGCCAGGTCGGGGTCGCCGTGTCCGACAGCAGCACGGCCGTGTACGCCGCCAAGGGCGCCGAGAAGAAGCCCGCTCCGATCGAGGCCAGGCGGTCGCCGTACGGCCAGAACCACGCCATCGGCAGGTCCCGCCCCTCGTTCGGCAGGACCTCCTTCATCACCTCGGAGAACGCCGCCACCCCGGTGAACGCCCCGAACCCGGCGAGGATCCAGGACCCCACGCTCATCGGCGAGGTCAGCTTCACCGTGCGCATCATGTTGTAGAACCGGCTCGGCTTGCCGAGGTCGGAGACCAACGCGATCGTCGATCCGCCCAGGGCGCCGAGCGCGACGAGGCGGCCGTTGCGCTGCAGCTCGCGGCGGCCCGTCATCTCCCCGCCCGCCGCGACCAGCGCGGAGCCGGCGGCGAGGCCGCCGAGGAAGAGGTACGTCGGGATCTCGTGCCCCCACGGCGCCGGCTTGACGATGTTGCGCCCGTAGTAGCTGGCGAACTTCGCGTCGGGGACCATGACCTCCTCGCCGCCGCGGCGCCGCGCGGCCGCCACCCCCGATTCCTTGCGGCGCCGGCCCTTCGGCCTGCGCCGGCCCAGCGAGGGGTCGAGCCGGTTGAGATCGCCCGAGGTATCCACGCGGTGCACTGGGCGCCCGTCGTACGGCGCCTCGGGCCGGCCCTGCTCGGGGGCGATGGAGTGCGGCAGGCCGCGGTCGCCGGTGTCGGGGCCGGTCATCAGGGGTGCCTCCCCAGGAAGCTCAGGGCCGCGCCGGCCAGCATGGTCAGGCCGGCGTACCCGGCCTTGCGGAAGATGTCCGGCAGGTCGTGCGTCGTGACCACCGGGTCCGGCGGCAGACCGTAGACCTCGGGCTCATCGAGCAGCAGGAAGATCGATCCGGTGCCGCCGACCCCGTCGTCGGGGTTGGCGCCGTAGAGCCGCGCCTCGGTGAACCCGTTGGCGTGCAGCACCGCCAGGCGTTCGCCGGCCCGGCGCCGCATGTCCTCCAGGTCGCCGAACTGGATCGACGTGGTCGGGCAGGCCTGTGCGCAGGCGGGCATCGCGTCGGCGTGCAGCCGGTCGTAACAGAGCGTGCACTTCTGGGCGATGCCCGTGTCGGCGCGGGTGGCCACCGTGCCGTCGGACGCTGAGCCGGAGCCCGCCCGGGCCACGCCGCTGATCGTGCCGGCCCCGGCGTCCTCGCGGCGCTCGATCACGCCGAAGGGGCAGGCCGCGACGCAATAGCCGCACCCGTTGCAGATCTCGTCCTGGACGACGACCGTGCCGTACTCGCTGCGGAACAGCGATCCCGTCGGGCACACGTCGAGGCAGGCCGCGTGGGTGCAGTGCTTGCAGACGTCCGAGGCGATCAGCCACCGGAAGTCCGGGAGGGTACCGGTCGCGGCCGCCGCCAGCGCAGCCTCCTGGGCGGCGACGAGGTCGACCACCCCCGGCCCGACGACGCCAGGATCGACCCCCGACTCGACGGCCGGATCGGTACCCAGCGCCGCCGTACCCGTCGGGGCCACCCCGACCTCGCTGGCCGCCGAGGTGCCGGGGCCGGTGAGCGTGATCCCCTGCGGCTGGGCGCGGCTCGCGTCCTGGGCCGTGGCCCGCGGGAGGATGGCCGGCTGGGGCGCCGACGTCCGCAGCGCGGGCATGCCGAGGTCGATGAGCGCGCGTCCGGATTCCCGGGCCGCCTCGATCCGCTCGCTGGTCTGCTCGATGAAGGCGACGTGCCGCCACGTGGACGCCCCGAGCCCGATGGAGTTGTCGTAGCTCGCCCCGGTCATCCCGAGGCGATCCATCGGGAGCTGATTCCACTCCTTGCAGGCCACCTCGCAGGCCTTGCAGCCGATGCAGATCGAGGTGTCCGTGAAGAACCCCTTGCGGGCCGGCGGGTCGTTCCAGCCGGCGTCGCGGGCCGGGTCGGTGGGCCCGGAGAGCTGATGGCGCCAGAAGCTCATCGCTCTTCTCCCTCGTCGGCGTGCATCTTCTCCTCGGTCTCCTGGGGGCCGTCGCCGCGGGGCTCGCCGGAGTGCGGGCTCGCCCCCGGCGTACGCAGCTCGTTGCCCGTCATCGCGCTCAGCCCGGCGCGGGACTGGTAGTCCTGCACGAGGTGCACGAGCGCCTCCCCGCGCGGGCGCCGACCCGGCACGATGTCGCAGCTGGCGACCTTGCTCTCCTGGATGGCCACGTTCGGGTCCAGCGTGATGCCGAGCAGGTCATTGGCGCCGTCGCCCTCGACGACGGCACCCTTGCCGCCGACGCCCCAGTGGTACGGGATGCCAATCTGGTGCACCGTCCGGCCGTTGACGACCAGCGGCGTCATCCGCTCGGTGACCAGCACCCGCGCCTCGATCGCCGCCCGCGGGCTGACGATCGTCGCCCACCCGCCGTTCACCAGCCCCTGCTGCGCGGCCAGTTCCGGGCTGACCTCGCAGAAGAACTCCGGCTGCAGCTCCGCGAGGTAGGGCAGCCAGCGGCTCATCCCGCCCGCGGTGTGGTGCTCGGTGAGCCGGTACGTCGTGAACACGAACGGATAGACCCCCGTCCCGGCCTCGCCGGCGCTGGGCGCCGAGAGGTTGTCCTTGCGCGGGTAGACCCGGCGCGCCGGGCTCGCCTGCTGGTCGTAGAGCACGTTCTCGACCGGCGACTCCTGCGCCTCGTAGTGCGTCGGCAGCGGACCGTCGACCATGCCCTTCGGCGCGAACAGCCAGCCCTTGCCGTCGGACTGCATGATGAACGGGTCGTCGCCGGCGAGCCCCTTCGGGCCGCCCGTGCCCGGCTCCGGCCGGTAGGAGGGGGCCTTGTCGACCGGGAAGTCCGGTACGTCGTGGCCGGTCCACTTCCCGGCCTTCTCGTCCCACCAGACGTAGGCCTTGCGCTCGCTCCACGGCTTGCCGTCGGGGTCGGCCGAGGCGCGGTTGTAGAGGATCCGGCGGTTCATCGGCCACGCCCAGCCCCACTCGGGCGCGACCCAGGACTGCTCGGCGTCGGGCTTCTTGCGGGCGGCCATGTTGACGCCGCCGGCGAAGACGCCCGCGTAGATCCAGCAGCCGCCGCTCGTGGAGCCGTCGTCCTTCATCTCCACGAAGGAGGACAGCATCTGGCCGGCCCTCTCCCCGGTCAGATGCATGCCGTTGACCTCTTTGAGGACGGCCTCCGCGCTCGGCTCTCCGTCGACGCCCTCGGGGTAGTCCCAGGCCAGGTCGAGGATGGGCCGGTCGCACGGGTCGGTGGAGTCGGCCAGCTTGGCCCGGATCTTCTTGCCGAGCTCGTGGAAGAAGTGCAGGTCGCTGCGGGCCTGACCCGGCGGGCGGACCGCCTGCTCGTGCCACTGCAGCATGCGCTGCGTCTGGGTGAACGTGCCGTCCTTCTCGGCGTGGCTCGCCGCGGGCAGGAAGAACACCTCGGTGCCGATGTCCTGCGTGCGCAGCTCGCCCGTCGCGATCTCGGGCCCGTCCTTCCAGTACGTGGCGGACTCGATGAGGTTGAGGTCCCGCACGACCAGCCACTTCAGGTGGCTCATCGCCATCCGCTGGAGCCGGCCGTGGCTCGACCCGACGGTCGGGTTCTGACCCAGCAGGAAGTAGCCCTCGACCTCCCTCCGTGCCAGCCTGGGGTGAGACCACTCGGTTCGAAAGTTGTGTAGGACCGTGGAGGGCACGACCCGTGAGGACTTGCCATGACCATGACTCAGGCCGACCGTCCGGCCCAGCCTGCTCGCCCCCAGCGACGCGTGTTCACAGCTGCCCAAAAGGCTGAGTTTGTGCGGGACTACGATGCCACCCCGGAAGGGAAGAAGGGCGCTTTTCTGCGCGGGCATGGGTTGTATTCCAGTCATATCACCAAGTGGCGTGCCCAGCCCGAGCGTGAGGCTGCGCGGGCGCAGCGCAAACGCGCCGACCGGGTCGCCACGTTGCAGAATCGGGTGTCTGCTTTGGAGGCGGAGCTGGCGGCTTCTCAGCGGACGGTGGCGACCCTGGGAAAAGCGTTCGAGCTCTTGGAGCAGATCTCCGAGAGCTCGGCGCTCATGACCAGGTCCGGACGGCGTTAACATCCTGCGTGGATGACCTCGCTGGCGACCTATCCACACGGGCAGCCTGTGAGTTGGTGGGGTTGTCTCGGGCCGGGAAATACCGCGTCGCGCAACCTCAACGACTCCATCATGGTCCGGCGTTACCCCGGCCGACGCATAATGCGCTGGCCCCGGCAGGAACGTGACCAGATCATCGAGGTCTTGACCAGTGCAGAATTCGTCGACAAGGCACCGGTCCAGGTCTACTACACGCTGCTGGAGCGCGGCTGCTACCTAGCCTCCCCACGGACCATGTACCGCGTCCTGGCCGCCGCGGACCTGCTCACCGAGCGCCGACCCCAGGCCAAGCACCCCTGCGGGCGGTGCCCCACTTGCACGCGACCGGACCGTGCCAGGTCGCTTCTTGGGACATCACTGCATTCCTTGGTCCCCCCCGCGGCCACTACTACTACGGATTCATGATGATCGACATCTTTTCCCGACTGATGCCCGCCGCACGGTCATACCCCGGGCCCCGGGAAGAGTACGTCGAGGAATTCATCACAGCCTGCATCGAAGGATTCGCCGGTGTCATTCCAGCGATGATTCACTCAGACAACGGTTCCGCGATGATCGCAGGAACTGTCACTGATCTCTACGAACGGCTCCGGGATCACCCGGTCGTTGTCCCGGCCGCGTGTCTCGAACGACAACCCGTACTCCGAAGCGCTGTTCAAGACCACGAAATACTGCCCGGCCTATCCCGGTTCCTTCGACTCCATCAAGGAGTCACAAGAATTCCTCGACGACCTCCGAGAATACTACAACAACCACCACTACCATTCCGGGTTGAAGTTCTACACACCGGCCAGCGTGCACAACGGCACCTGGCCCCACATCCAATACCTGCGCCAACAAACACTGAACGCCGCATACGCCACCAATCCGCACCGATTTACCCGGTCACCCCTCGCGCCAGCACCTCCCGCCGAGGCCTGGATCAACCAGCCCCCCGCCACATCACCACCACCGACCCCAAGGAGACACAGACACAGAAATCCTGACCAGTGGTCTCACCGCCGTTGACAATCACCGCCTCGTCGTCCAGCGATGGCCATCGCCGTGGCGTAGGTGTTGTGGCTGCCGGTCAGCCGCGGCAGGTAGTCGAAGGCCCAGTCGTTCTCCTTCGTCGCCGCGTCGCCCCAGTAGGACTTCATGAGGGAGGTGAAGTACGCCGGGGCCCCGGTCCAGAAACCCTTCTGCTGCGGGCTGAAGACCGCGTCGAGGTAGTCGCCCAGCGTGTCGTGCGTCCCTGCCACCGGCATGGGCAGGTAGCCCGGCAGGAGGTTGAAGAGCGTCGGGATGTCCGTGCTGCCCTGGATGCTGGCGTGCCCGCGCAGCGCCATGATCCCGCCGCCCGGCCGGCCCATGTTGCCCAGCAGGAGCTGCAGGATCGCCGCCGTGCGGATGTATTGCGCGCCCAGGCTGTGCTGGGTCCAGCCCACGGCGTACGCGAAGCACGTCGTCCGGTCCCGACCCGAGTTGGCCGTGATCGCCTCGGCGACGTACCGGAAGTCCTCCTGGCTGATGCCGCACAACTGCTCGACCAGCTCAGGGGTGTAGCGGGCGTAGTGCCGCCGCAGGATCTGGAAGACCGTGCGGGGGTCCTGCAGGGTCTCGTCCCGGAGGACCTCGGCGTGCTCCAACGCCGGCCCGCCCGAGCCGTGCTCGTCGCCGGCCGCCCGGTCCGCCTTGTCCGCGCCGTGCTCCTCGGGCCCGGCCTCGCCGACCCCGCCGTCGCCTTCAGTGGCCCCGCCGTCCCGCGGGTCGGCGTCATCGGCCGGCCCGTCGCCGCCATCGGCCTCGGCGTACGCCCAACTGCGCAGGTCATAGGCGCCGGTCTTCGCGTCGTAGCCCGAGAAGATCCCGTCCAGGTCCTCGGTGTCGCGGAAGTCCTCGCTGATCAGCGTGGCGGCGTTGGTGTAGGCGACGACGTACTCGCGGAAGTAGAGCTCGTTCTCGAGCACGTGCCGGATGAGGGCGCCGAGGAAGACGATGTCCGAACCGACCCGGATCGGGACGTGCTTGGTCGCCGTCGCCGAGGTCCGCGTGAACCGCGGGTCCACGTGGATCACGGTTGCGCCGCGCATCTTCGCCTCGGTCACCCATTGGTAGGCCACCGGATGGCATTCGGCCATGTTGGAGCCCTGGATGACGATGCAGTCACTGTTCGCCATGTCCTGCACGAACTGCGTGGCCCCGCCACGCCCGAACGAGGCCCCCAGACTGGGGACCGTGGCGCTGTGTCAAATACGCGCCTGGTTCTCGATCTGCACCGCTCCCAGCGAGGTGAACAGCTTCTTGATGAGGTAGTTCTCCTCGTTGTCCAGCGCGGCCCCGCCGAGGGAGGCGATGCCCATCGTGCGGTTCAGCTTGCGGCCCTTGGCGTCGTGGTCCTGCCAGGTCCGGCGCCGCGTCTCGATGACCCGGTCGGCGATCATGTCGGTCGCGACGTCGAGGTCCAGGCTCTCCCAGTCGGTCGCGTACGGTCGCCGGTAGAGGACCTTGGTCGCGCGCTGGGGGGAGTTGACCAGCTGCTCGGAGGCGCTGCCCTTGGGGCAGAGCCGGCCGCGGCTGACGGGGGAGTCCGGGTCGCCCTCGATCTGGACGATCCGCTCGTTCTTGACGTAGATGCGCTGGCCACAGCCGACGGCGCAGTACGGGCAGACGGACTTCACTACGCGGTCGGCGGTCTTCGTGCGGGCGGTCCAGTCGCGGGTGCGCTGCGACTGGACGGCCGGACCGCGGCCCAGGAAGTCGCCGGTGCGGAGCTGCCGCATCACGGGCCAATCGAGGAACAGTCGTGCCATGTCCCCTCCTTGCGGAGTACGTCTGAGGATGCCCGGATGGAGGCTCCCCGGCCTGCGCGGATGGCTTCACGTGGCCCGTGTCACAGAGCCTAAACCCTGGCCACGCGTGACGTCTCGGCGAAGCGATCAGCGCCGCGCGTCGACTCGCTGCGTGCGGTCCCCCCACGCGGCCCGGGCGCCCCGCACCATAGATGCATGCTGGAGCAAGCGGGTCCCCGCGTGGTCGTGGTGGGCAGCATCAACGTCGATATCGTCGCGTCCGTCCGCCGCCACCCGGTCCCGGGCGAGACCGTGCTGGGCGCGGCGGGTCTCGAACGGCCCGGCGGCAAGGGCGCCAATCAGGCCGTGGCCGCGGCGCTCGCGGGGGCGCGGGTGGTCATGGTGGGCGCGGTCGGGTCCGACGCGCGGGCCGAGACCGCGTTGGCCGGGCTGCGGTCGACGGGGTGCGACGTGTCACGGGTACGCCGAGTGCCCGGGCCCACCGGCCTCGCCGTGGTCACGGTGTCTGAGGCGGACGGGGAGAACACCATCGTGGTGGTGCCCGCCGCGAATTCTCTCGTGGGGCCGGCGGACGTGGGGTCGCTCGCCCAGGCGGGTGCGCTGCGCGCCGGCGACGTCCTCTTGCTGCAGGGCGAGGTGCCGGAATCGGCGACGGCGACGGCGGTGCTGCTCGCGCTGGAGTGCGGGGCGCGGGTCTGCCTCAACCTCGCGCCCGTCGTCGAGCTGCCCGCCTCCACGGTGTGCGTCGCGGATCCGCTGGTGGCCAACGCGCACGAGGCGGCGGGTGCCCTGCGGATCCTGGGGGTACCGGAGCACGCCGTACCGGATGTCGCCCGCGAGCCGCGCGCGGCCGCGGAACTGCTGCGGGAGTACGGCGTGCGCTCGGTCGTCCTCACGCTCGGCGCCGCGGGGGCGGTCGTCGCGGACGCGGCGGGGGTTGAGGCCGTGCCCGCCGTCCCCGCGGAGGTGGTCGACACGACGGGCGCGGGGGACGCGTACGTCGGGGCCTGTGCGGCCGCCCTGGCCCGGGGCGCAAGTTTGGCCGACGCCGCGGCCGAGGGGGCCCGACTGGCCGCCGAGGTCGTCGCCCGGCACGGCGCCCAGCTCACCCGCCAGGAGCTGGCCCCGCGCTGACGGGGCGTAACCAGAGCGGCGCTCTCGGTGGTGACAAACCGTCACCGTGGTGACGGAGGCAGTTACCAGAGCGGCGCTCTCGCTGGTCACACGCCGTCACCATGGTGACGGGCATGGGTGCAAACCACCGTCACCGTGGTGATGGGACCGGGGCAGGGGTCAGCCGCGCTTGGTCTCGTCGAGGTACGTCGCCACCGCGGCGAGGACGCCGAGGCCCACGCCCAGGGCCGCCCGGGGGCGGGGCACGCCGCGCGCGGCCAGGCCCCGCACGACGGCGCGCTTGCCGCGGGACTCCGCAAGGGTCTGCACGACGATCACCGTGATGACCCCGGCCGCCGCCAGCGCCGCGAGGCGCGGGTCGGCCAGCGCCGACGCGGACTCGGCCAGCTCGCGGTGCCGGTCGTGCTCGGTGTCGGCCGCGTTGCCGAACGCCAGCGAGCGCCGCGGCGCCACCGCCACGAGCACCGGCAGCGCGGCCGCGGCCACGGCCGATCGGGCGCCCACCACGCCACGGCGGGAGGACACGAGATCCGGCATCGCCTCCCAGGCGGCCACGACCACGCCGGTCGTGAGGGCCCCGGCCAGGCGCCGGGCGCGGGGATCGAGGGCAGCGTTCTGGCTCACGACGTCCACGCTAGTCCGGGGAGGCCGCCGATGGGCGCCGGGCCTGCGGGGTGACCGAGGCGACCAACCGCTCCGACCTACGCACCGTCCGCGTCCGACGGAACCCCGGCGGATAGGTTGCCGCCATGAGTACGTCGAGTGCGCCGACCGCTTCGAGGACGCCGAGTACGCCGAGCGCGGCGGCGCCCCTGGAACAGCTGCATGACCCATCCGTCCGGGGCTTCGCCTCGGACAACTACTCCGGGACCCACCCCGAGGTCCTCGCCGCGCTCGCCACAGCGAACGGTGGGCACGTCAGCAGCTACGGCAACGACCCCTACACGGCGCGGCTGCAGGAGGTCATGCAGGGCCATTTCGGGCCGGCAGCCCAGACCTACCCGGTGTTCAACGGGACCGGTGCGAACGTCGTGAGCCTCATGCTGGCGGCGCGCCCCTGGGACGCGGTGATCTGCGCGGAGTCGGCCCACATCAACTGCGACGAGTGTGGCGCGCCGGAGAAGGTCGGCCATCTCAAGCTCGACACCATCGCCACCCCGGACGGCAAGCTCACGCCGGCCCTGCTCGACACGAAGGCGCACAGCTACGGGTTCGAGCACCACGCCCAGCCCCGGCTGCTCTCGATCACGCAGTCCACCGAACTCGGCTCGCTCTACAGCATCGACGAGCTGGCCGCGCTGATCGGCCGCGCCAAGGAGCACGGCATGGTCGTCCACGTCGACGGGGCGCGGTTGGGCAATGCGGCGGCCGCCCTCGACGTACCGCTGCGCGCCATGACCACCGACCTGGGCGTCGACGTCGTCTCCCTCGGCGGCACGAAGAACGGCCTGATCGGCGCGGAGGCCGTGGTCGTGATCAACCCCGCGGCGGTCGCCGGGCCGCTCTACGTGCGCAAGCTCGCGATGCAGCTCGCCAGCAAGATGCGCTTCGTCTCGGCGCAGCTGCTGGCGCTCTACGGGACGGATCTGTGGTGGCGCTCGGCGGCCCACGCGAACGCCATGGCGGCCCTGCTGGCTGCGGGGGTGCGCGAGGTGCCCGAGATCACGATCACCAGGGAGCCGCAGGTCAACGGGGTCTTCGCGGTTCTGCCGCGGGCGGCGGCCGAGGTGGTGCGGGAGCGCTACTTCTTCTACGACTGGGACGCCGCCAGCGGCGAGGTCCGCTGGATGTGCGGCTTCGACACCACCGAGGAGGACATCGCCGGCTTCGTCGCCGCCCTGAAGGCCGCCCTGCGCTGAAGGCCGCCCAGCACAGGCGACCGGATCGGCGCGAGCGGGCGCGAGCGGCGTGCTTGCGGGCACGAGAAAGGCCGGCGATGCGCGTGGGGCGCATCGCCGGCCTTTCTCGGAGGGGTTCCGGCGACGGCGTCGTCGGCCGGTTCCGGAGGGGCTGTGAGGAGCCCGAGCAGGGCTCAGACCTGGGGTACGACCTTCGGCACCCGGTGGCTCTTCCGACGCGCCCAGGAGGCGGAGCGTGCCTCGCTGGGGTGGTCGGGGACGACCCTGCGGACCGCGGACACCGGCTCGAGGTGCGCGGGCAGGGGGGCCTGGACGGGCACGCCGATCTGGCAGCGCGACCGCAGCGCGGCGGCCTGGTCCATGACGCCGTCGCGCAGCGAGTACCGGCCGAGGACGCCGGCCACCGGGCACGACGCGCCTTCGAAGAACACAGAGATGTGCACGCGGGTGGTGTCGCCGTCGATGGCCTCGAGGCGGTAGTCCCCGTGCGAGTCGCAGTCCGCGCAGGAGTTCTCCCACGCTAGCTGCGTCTGCTCGGCACCGGGCCGGACGTACCAGACGCTCGGGGTCGCGTTCACGCGCGCCACGACGTACGCGTCCTCGTAGACGTCACCCAGCGACCGGTCGACCATCTCGACGGCCACGATGCCCGGCATCCACCGGGACCAGCCGACGACATCGGTCAGCACGTCCCAGACATCCTCCGGGCTGGCACTGATGTCCACGTAATGATGTATTTCCATGAGCGGTCTCCCCACGTCCTGCCGCTGCGAAGCGAATAGCACCTATTAGAAGTGTTATGTTTCGCGGGCGCTAGAGGCCATCGCATCTCTCCTGCCGCGACGGTGGCTCCGCCGCAGGCCAGGCCGAATGTTTTGCGTTCTACCTATCGGTAGTAGACCATTTCTTGAACGTCCGTCTCGATGCCTGGTCAGGGTGTTTGCGTGATTACTCCCCGGTGCGCGTTCGTTCACGGAGTCCCGGAGGTCGCCGGGGAATTGTATGCGGCGTGCATTTTCAGTCGTACGGCGTGAGCCGCGGCCGCTTCGCCGCCCGGGTATCGCCGGAGCTCTTGCCGGCCAGGCGACGACCGACCCACGGCCGGACGTGCACCGCGAGCCACTCCCGGTCGGCCCGAGCCCGCTCGGCCAGGCCCGGCGTGGGCCGCGCCGGCAGCGGCACCTCCCAGTCGTGGTCGGCGGGGTCCCGGGGGGTGTAGCCCAGGGCGGCAAAGGCGTTGAGGGCGACGCGGCGGTGGCCCTCCTCGCTCATGTGGATGCGGTCCTCGGCCCACATCCGCCAGTCTTTGAGCGACCGCATGCCCCACTGGTCGATGACGTGGCAGCCGTTGCGGCGCGCGATCGTCCAGATGTTCGCCGTGTGGATGGCGTGCCGGCCGCGCAGGTGCTTGATGACCGGCGCCTCCTCGGGGTCCGTCGGGGTGGCCAGCAGGACGTCGGCGCCGGTGGCGCGGATCGCGCGGACCGCCTCCTCCAGCGCGGCGGCCAGCGCGGCCATGTCGGCCCGGGGCCGCAGGATGTCGTTGCCTCCGCCGACGATCGAGACCAGGTCCGGGGCCAGGGCCAGGGCTTCGGGCAGTTGCCGCTCGGTGACATCGGCCAGCAGTCGGCCGCGGATGGCCAGGTTCGCGTACTCGAACTCGGTGCCCTCCGTCGCCGCCACCTGCGCCAACATCCCGGCGAGGCGGTCCGCCCACCCGACGTACTCCCCGGGCCGCGCGGGATCGGCGTCGCACATGCCCTCGGTGAACGAGTCGCCGATCGCGACGTACCGGCGCCAGGGACGCTCCGGGGGCACGATGCGCGCGAGGGTCACGACAGGTCTCCGGACGTGCTCATGGAAGGCTCCAATCGATCGGTGCGGCACCCGCGGCCGCGAGGAGTTCGTTGGTGCGGCTGAACGGGCGCGAGCCGAAGAACCCCGAATGCGCCGACAGCGGGGAGGGGTGCGCGGACTCGACCCGCGGGACCGCCGCGAGCGCGGGGGCCAGCGTCCGCGCGTCCCGGCCCCACAGGATCGCGACGAGCGGTTGGCCAGCGGCGGCCCGCTCCGCGAGGACGGCGATCGCGCGATCCGTCACCTGCTCCCAGCCCTTGCCGCGGTGGCTCGCCGCCGCGCCCGGACGGACCGTGAGGACGCGGTTCAGCAGCATGACGCCGCGGTCGGCCCACGGGGTGAGGTCGCCGGTGGAGGGACGCGGTACGCCGAGGTCGGTGGTCATCTCCTGGAAGATGTTGACCAGGCTCTTGGGGATCGGCCGGACGTCGGGGGCCACGCTGAACGACAGGCCCACCGGGTGCCCCGGCGTGGGGTAGGGGTCCTGGCCGACCACGAGCACCCGGACGTCGGGCAGCGGCCGCGTGAACGCCCGCAGGACGTGCTCACCGGCGGGGAGGTAGCCGCGGCCGGCGGCGAGCTCCTCGCGCAGGAAGGCGCCCATCGCGGCGATCCGGTCGGCGACCGGGGCTAGCGCGTCCGCCCAGGTCGGATGGATCAGCTCCGAGAGTGGGCGCGCGGTGGACACGCGTTTCACCCTAACCCTGCGGTCCCGGTCCGTCCCCCTGGAGCCGCCTCGCCCCGGAACAGCCGACCGTGGTGGGGCCGCCGGGACGAGCCTGTGCGACCGGGGTCGCAGGAGGGTCCGACTCAGGGTGGGAATCGGTCCGTCTCAGGGTGGAACCGGGCGGTTCCCTGACGTGGATGGCGAATCGCCCTCCTTACAGTGAGAAGGACGCTCGACGGCGCGGCCGCACCGCGACCGAGGGCTTCGCTCGGGGGTCGACCGACGCCGAGTTCACTCCAGACCAGGGGTTTCGATGGCTTTGTTCGGACGTAAGACGCGGCAGGACGACACGGCTTCGGGGGCCGCGTCCACCGCGACGACACCGCAACCCCCGATGCCCCCGCCGGCAACCGCCGCTCCCGCACCCCTCGCTCCGGGGGCGGGCCAGCCCGGCGCAGCCCGCCCGGATCGCCGGGTGGCGGCCAGCACCCACGAGCTCGTCAAGGTCTACGGCACCGGGTCCACGCAGGTGGTGGCCCTGGAGAAGGTGAACGTCGAGATCTACGCGGGGGAGTTCACCGCGATCATGGGTCCGTCGGGCTCGGGCAAGTCCACCCTCATGCACTGCATGGCCGGGCTGGACCACCTCACCCAGGGCCACGTCGTGATCGGCGGAACCGACCTGTCCCAGTTGGGCGACAAGGCGCTGACCACGCTGCGCCGCGACAAGGTCGGATTCGTCTTCCAGGCGTTCAACCTCATCCCCACGCTCACGGCCCAGGAGAACATCCTGCTGCCGCTGTCGATCGCGGGGCGCAAGCCGGACCCGCAGTGGTACGACACGGTCATCGCCGCCACCGGCCTCGGCGACCGGCTGGGCCACAAGCCGAGCGAGCTCTCCGGCGGTCAGCAGCAGCGCGTCGCATGCGCCCGCGCGCTGATGTCGCGCCCGGAGATCGTCTTCGCCGATGAGCCCACCGGCAACCTCGACAGCCGCTCCAGCGCCGAGGTGCTCGGCTTCCTGCGCCGCAGCGTGGACCAGTTCGGCCAGACGATCGTCATGGTCACGCACGACCCGACCGCGGCGAGCTACACCGACCGGGTCGTCTTCCTCGCCGACGGCCACGTCGTCTCCGAGCTGCGTCAGCCGACCCCGGAGACGGTGCTGGCGACGATGACCTCGCTGGACCGCCAGGCCAAGGAACGCCTGGCTCAGCGCGCGGGGGCCTGAGCCATGCTCAAGGCCTCGTGGAAGAGCCTGTGGGCGCGCAAGGTCTCGCTGCTGCTGTCGACCGTGGCGATCGTGCTCGGTACGGCGTTCGTCGGCGGCTCCTTCACGTTCACCGACATGCTGCAGAGCGCCTTCAACGGCATCATGAGCGGCTCGGTGGCCGACGTGAATGTGCAGGCCAAGAACTCCATGGAGTCCATGGGCATGTCGGATCGGACGATCACCCGCGAGGTGGTCGACAAGGTCGCCGCCGTTGACGGCGTCAAGCACGCCTACGGCACCGTTGGTGCCAGCGACGCCTACGTCCTGGGCAAGAACGGCAAGCCGCTGACGATGGGGGCCCCGGGGATCGGGTCCAACTACATCGACGCCCCCGCCGCAGGCAACCAGCAGGGCCTCGTGATGAAGTCCGGCAACCCGCCGCGCGGCCCGGACGAGGTCGTGACCGACCCCGACTCCCTGGGCAAGCTCGGCGCCAAGCTCGGCGACACCATCAAGATCTACACGAGCGGCAAGGCCGGGGTCGTGTCCAAGAAGGTCGTCGGCACCGCCCTGTACGGCTCGAAGGGAAGCACGGGCGGCGCGACCTACGCCATCTTCGACACGCCGACCGCCCAGCAGCTCTTCACCGACGGCAAGGATGTCTACCAGGGCGTGTGGGTCGTCGCGAAGCCCGGGGTCGACGCGCAGACCGTCGCCGACCGGGTGGCGAAGGTGTTGCCGAGCGGCTTCGAGGCCCAGACGGGCGACGCGCTCGCCAAGCAGCTCAACGACATGATGGCCTCGTCGATGAAGTTCCTCACGGTCCTGCTGCTGGTCTTCGCGGGGATCGCCCTGCTGGTGGGCTCGTTCCTGATCGTCAACACCTTCACGATCCTGGTGGCCCAGCGGGGCAGGGAGCTGGCGCTGTTCCGGGCCATGGGCGCCAGTCGCGGCCAGGTGCGCACGTCGGTGATGTTCGAGGCGCTCCTGCTCGGGCTCATCGGCTCCACCCTCGGCCTGGCGCTCGGGTTCGGGCTGGCCTTCGGGATATCCAAGCTCTTTGGCGGCGTCGGCCTCGACATCTCCGGTGCCCCGATGCGGCTCACCGTGCCCGCCGTGCTCGCGACGTACGGCGTGGGCCTGCTCGTCACGTTGGTCGCGGCGTCCATCCCGGCCATCCGCGCGAGCCGCGTGCCGCCGGTGGCGGCCATGAGCGGGGACTACGCCACCGGCGCCTCCGGGCTCGGCTGGCGGGCGGTCCTCGGCGGCCTGCTCACCGCGCTCGGCGCCGCGGCCCTGCTCTACGGGCTCTTCGGCAATCCCTCGTTCAACCGCATGATCGCCATCGGCGGCGGCGCCGTGGGCGTGCTGCTGGGGGTCGCCGCGATCAGCCCGATCCTGGGCGCGCCGGTGATCTGGCTGCTCGGTCGGATCGGCAGCGGCCTGTTCGGCGCCACCGGGCGGCTCGCGGAGACCAACTCCGTGCGCAACCCGCGGCGCACCGCGATCACGGCGTCGGCGTTGATGGTGGGCCTCGCGCTGGTCACCGCGTTCGGCGTCGTCGCGTCCTCGACCAAGGCCAGCACGGACAAGGCGATCGCGAAGTCGATGCGCAGCGACTACGTCGTGCAGTCCATGAGCGGCATGCCGTTCTCGCCCGCGATCGGCGACGAGATGGCCAAGGTCGACGGCGTGGAGTCGGTCTACCGGCTGCGGTTCGTGCCGATGAAGGTCTCCAGTCAGGACGTCTACATGGGCGCCATGGCACCGGACAGCTTCGACAAGATCATCAAGCAGACGATGGCCGGCGGCTCCCTGAGCGACTTCCGGCAGAACACCGTGCTGCTCCTCGACGAGTACGCCAAGGAGAAGGGCTGGTCGGTGGGTCAGACCCTGCCCGCGGAGGTTAACGGCCAGAGCATCTCCCTGCGCGTCGCGGGCCTCTTCTCCGTGGAGAAGGGCGCGGGCATGGGCTCGGCGCTGACGACGATCGACACCATCGACGCCGTCGGGATGCGCTCGATGGACAGCTTCCTCGCCGTGGACCTCAAGCCCGGGGCTGACAAGGCCGCGGTGAAGGCCAAGCTCGACAAGGCGGTCGAGCCGCTGCCGCTGGTGAGCGTCGCGGATCAGAAGGAGTACGCCCAGGCGCAGGCGCAGCAGCTGGACATCGTGCTGTACGTCCTCTATGCCCTCCTCGGCCTCGCCATCATCATCGCCATCTTCGGCATCGTGAACACGCTGGGGCTGTCCATCATCGAGCGCACCCGGGAGATCGGCCTGCTGCGGGCCGTCGGCCTCAACAAGGGGCAGGTCCGGCGGATGATCATGCTGGAGTCCACGACCATCGCGCTGCTGGGTTCGGCGCTGGGCATCGGGCTCGGGCTGCTCTTCGGGTTCGCGCTGCAGCGCGCGATCGCCGACCAGGGCCTGACCGAGCTGGCCCTGCCCTGGCCGCAGCTCGCCATCTCGCTGGTGCTGGCGCTGATCATCGGCGTGCTCGCCGGGGTCTGGCCCGCGGTCCGGGCGACGAATCTCGACGTGCTGCGGGCCATCGCTACCGAGTAGCAAGGCCCCGGCGGACCGGTCGTGCGGAACCGGTCGCCGTCCCTGGCCGGGAACAGGGGCCTGGCCACGGACGAACAGAGGCGGCACTCCCATCGGAGTGCCGCCCCTGTGCGTTGCGCCGGCCGCGCCGCCGCCGGAAGCACACGCGCCGGAAGCACCCGCGCCGGGCGCGGTTCAGACGCGGATCAGATCCGGAACGCGCCCAGTTGGGTGCGCAGCCGGCCGGCGAGTTCGTCGAGCTCGTCGGCGCGCCGAGCGCACGGCCTGCGCCGAGCGCTGGCTGCTCGCGTTCACGGCGGAGATCGAGGTGCGCACCCCGGAGATGCCCGCGGACGCGTGGCTCACGCCCCGCGCGGCCTCCGCGGTCGTCGCGCTCTGTTCCTCCACGGCTGCCGCGATCGTGGCCTGCGCGTCGTTGATGTCGCGGACCACCGCCGCGATGCGGGTGATCGCCTCGACGGCGCGCAGGGTGTCCTCCTGGATGTCCTCGATGCGCTTGCTGATGTCCTCGGTCGCCGCGGCGGTCTCCTGGGCGATGTCCTTGACCTCGCTGGCGACGACGGCGAAGCCCTTGCCGGCGTCGCCGGCGCGGGCCGCCTCGATGGTGGCGTTGAGGGCCAGGAGGTTGGTCTGCTCGGCGATCGCGGTGATCGACTTGATGACGGCGCCGACCTGGGCGCTGGAGTGCCCGAGCGTGGTCACCGCCGCCTCGGTGTCGGTGGCCAGCCGGCTGGCCTCGGCGCCGATCTCGGCGGCCCGGGAGGCGCTGCCGGCGATCTCGCGAATGGACAGGGCCATCTGCTCGGTGGCGGCCGCGGCGGTGGCGACGCTGTCGCCGACCTCCTGGGAGGCCTCCTCGGCGCGGGCCGTCTGTTCGGCCGAGCTGCTGGCCGAGGCGTCCAGGTCTCGGGTCAGCGTCGCGATCGTCCCGGCGGCCTCGTGGACCCCCGCGGCGGCCGACGTGGCGGCGGCCACCGTGCCGGCGACCTTGGCGACGAACCGGTTGAACGCCCCGCCGAGCTGGCCGACCTCGCTGTGTTGATCCTCCGCGACCCGGGCCGTCAGGTCGCCGTCGCCGTCCGCGATCTCGACCATGCGGTCCCGCAGGGCCGTCAACGGGGCGGTGATGCGCCGGCCCAGCCCGAGCGCGGCCGCGAGTCCGATCGCGCCGATGGCCAGCGACAGCCCGACGAGGGTGACCAGGAGTTGCCGGCGGCCGTTGTCGAGGCGGTCGACGGGCGCGTTGAAGTCGGCGTCGCGGGTCACGACGGCGATGGTCCAGTCCCAGGGGGCGTAGTAAGCCACGCGCACCTGGGCCGGCTCCCCGTTCTCGTCCACATAGGGCAGCGCCTTGGTTTGGCCGGGCGCCAGCGTGGCGGCGGCGGTCAGCGCCTTCTCGACGTACTTCGTGCCGTCCTTGCCGGTCCGGTCGATCAGGCTCTTGCCCTGCTGGGCGGTGTCCCGCGCGAGGCGCACCATGCCCTTGTTGGCGCCGGTGGTGGCCAGCGTCATGACCTGACCGTTCGCCCCGACCGCGGTGCCGACGATGGCGTCACGCAACGTGGCGACGCTCTCCTGCTTGACCCCGACGTACAGCATGCCGATGACCCGGCCGGCGCCGTCCGTCAACGGCGCGTACTGCGTCACGTACCAAGAGCCGACCACACTGGCCGTGCCGGTATAGGTCTTGCCGGCCAGCACCGCCGCCAGGACCGGATTCGCGGCGCCGTCCGCACCCTTGGCCGCGATGTACGTGCCGATGGCTCGATTCCCGTCGGCCCCGATGACATTCGTGGCCACCCGGAGCATGTCGCCGGCGTCGTTCATGCGCTGGAAGATGGTCGTGGTGTCGCCCACGGCCGCTTTGACGGCATCCACAACCGGCACCGTGGCCTGCGCCGAAGGCTGCGGGCGCAGGGGCGTGCCGCCGATCATCGGCGCAGGCAGCGCGACCGGGGTGATGGCGCCGGTGGTCTGGTTCTTGGCCTGCCAGGACAGGCTCCCCGCACTTTCGCGGAAGCCGCCGGCCGCTGCCAGCTTCTCCTGCGCCACGCGCATGTCGGTGGCGACGCGCTGGGCGATCGAGTCCCCCTGGGTGGCCACGATGTTGTAGAGGCCCGCGGCGGTGGCGTCGGCCCGCTCGGCCACCGAATGGCGCAGGTCCGCCTCGGCGTCGTCGGCGAAGGCCATGTTCGCAGCCCGGCGACGGCCGACAAGGTGAGCGCGGTCCCGAGCACCAACGCTATGGACAACAGCGCGATGAGAGGCGGATGGTGAGCTTCACGTCGAAACCCCTTGTTTGAGCGACGTTTACGGAGCCCTTCGACACGGCGCCGTCCGAATGAACCCGTTTGCGCAACCTGGGATGAGATCTCGGTCTCGTCGCCGCCACAGCGCGGTCCGGCTGGGACGCAACACCGGCGCGTCCGCGAATGACACTGCTGTCATTTCCTGGCAGAGTGGAGCTGCGTTCAGCGACGTCAGGAGGGCATTCATGGAGGCCGTGGCCTACGAGGACCGCGCCGGCCAGCGGGGCGAGCTCACCGCGCAGGAGCGCGAGTTGCTTGCCTTCGAGCGCCAGTGGTGGAAGTACGCCGGGTCCAAGGAGCAGGCCATCAAGGACCTCTTCGACATGAGTTCGACGCGCTACTACCAGACCCTCAACGCCCTCATCGACACGCCGCAGGCGATGGCCTTCGACCCGATGCTCGTCAAGCGGCTTCGGCGGCTTCGCTCATCCCGGCAGCGGCAACGCTCCGCGCGCCGCTTGGGGATCCAGGTCTAAAGCCCTCAGAGCTTGGCCGCCAGGCGAACCGCCTGGTCGATGGCGCGCTTGGCGTCGAGCTCGGCCGCGACATCGGCCCCCCCGATCAGGTGCACCCGGATGGCGGTCTTGCGCAGGGGCTCCACGAGTTCGCGGACGGACTCCTGCCCCGTGCACAGCACGATCGTGTCCGCCTCGATCACCCGCGGTTCGCGCGGGATGGACGCCTCCCGCGGGCCCAGCCCGGCGCGCCCCCGCAGCCCCTCCATCGCCGAGGACATCGCCGACGTCACGGAGCCGGCCCGTTCGATGCCCGCCTCCGCCTGGGTGCGGGCCGCGCCGGGCAGCCGCGCGAGGCCGATGCCGCCCAGGTGACCGGCGACCTGCGCCGACGAGGCAGCCATCGACCCGACGCGGCTGGCGGCCGACCCGGCCCGCCGTACGGCCTTGCGCCCCCCGACCTTGGCCTTGCGCAGCAGCGCCGCGGCGGCGTTGTCGCCCACGTCGAGGCCGTCGCCGCCGTCGTGACCGGAGGCGCGCTCCGGCTCGGGCGGCGCCGGGACGGTGATGTGCAGCCCGGCGTCGTCGATCGATTCGTACGTCACCCCCGTCAGGAGCGTGACGCCCTTGGCGCGCAGCGACGCGCGGTGCACCCAACCTGTGGTCTTGCCGAGGTCCTTGCCGATCGAGGAGGTCTTGCGCTGCAACAGGTAGACCTCGCGCGGGCTCGGGGCGGGCCGCGCCGGCACCAGGCCGCCGGGCGCGTCCTCCGGGTCGCCGACGCCCCACTCGCGCCGCCAGAGGTCGAGGTCGAGCGTGGGGGAGTGATCGTGGGTGAGGAACTCGCAGACGTCCACCCCGATCCCGCCCGCGCCGAGGACCGCCACGCGCCGCCCCGCGACGGCCCGCCCGGCCAGCAGGTCGGCGTACGTCACCACCGACGGATGGTCCACCCCGGGCAGGTCGGGCAGCCGTGGCTCGACGCCGGTGGCGAGCACGATGTCGTCGTACCCGCCCTCGATCAGCAGCTGCGCGTCCGCCCGCGTCGAGAGGTGCACGCGCACCCCGGTCTCGGCCAGCCGGGTGGTGAAGTAGCGGATGGTCTCGGTGAACTCCTCCTTGCCGGGGATCCGCGCGGCCAGCCCGAACTGTCCGCCGATCGCCGGCGCCCCCTCGAAGAGGTCCACGGCGTGCCCGCGCTCCGCCAGGGTCGTCGCGGCCGCGAGTCCGGCCACGCCCGCCCCGACCACGGCGATGAACCGGCGCGACGGCGCCCGCTGGACCACCAGGGTCAGCTCGCTGCCTGCCCGCGGGTTCACCAGGCAGCTCACCGGGCGT
Source organism: Austwickia sp. (assembly GCA_016699675.1). Lineage (NCBI taxonomy): Bacteria > Bacillati > Actinomycetota > Actinomycetes > Micrococcales > Dermatophilaceae > Austwickia > Austwickia sp. The sequence goes on from CP064985.1 coordinate 2,588,243, forward strand.
CCCGTGAAGGTGTGATCGAGGCAGGCCTGGTTGCACGCGATGCAGGTGTTGATGTCGTCGGCGCGGCCGGCGGCCGCCTTGGCCACCCACGCGGGGTCGGCGAGGAACGGCCGGGCCATCGAGACGAGGTCCGCCTGCCCCGCCGCCAGGATCCGCTCGGCCACCTCGGGGGTGTTGATGCGGTTCGAGGCGCACACCGGGATGCCCACGGCGGCCCGGATCCGGCCGGTCACCTCGGCGAAGGCGGCCCGGGGCACCGACGTGACGATCGTGGGCACCCGCGCCTCGTGCCAGCCGACGCCGGTGTTGATGAGGGTCGCGCCGGCCGCCTCGACGGCCTGGGCGGTGGCGACGACCTCCTCCCAGGACTGGCCGTCGGGAACCAGGTCGAGCATGGACAGGCGGTATTGGACGATGAAGTCCGGGCCGGCCGCGCGCCGGACCGCGCGCACCACCTCCGCGGCGATGCGCTGGCGGTTCGCGGGGCTGCCGCCCCAGTCGTCCGTTCGCCGGTTGGTCCGCGGGGCCAGGAACTGGTTGAGGAAGTAGCCCTCGCTGCCCATGATCTCCACGCCGTCGTAACCTGCCTCGCGTGCGAGCTCCGCGGCCTTGGCGAAGCCGGCGATCTGACGTCGGATCCCGGCCTCGGACAACGCCAGCGGGGTGAACGTGGAGATCGGCGCCTTGACCCGCGAGGCGGACACGACGAGGGGGTGCATCCCATAGCGGCCGGCGTGCAGCAGCTGCAACAGGATCTTGGCGCCGTGCTCGTGGACGGCGTCGGTGATGAGGTGGTGCCTGCCGACGTGGCGTCCGGCGTACAGCCCACCCGCGCCCGGATAGAGCGCGCCCTCGGGCGTCGGGGAGAAGCCGCCCGTGACGATGGCGCCCACGCCACCCCGTGCGCGCTCGGCATATAACGCAGCCAGCTGGTCGAAGGTCGCCGGGGAATCCTCGAAGCCGGTGTGCATGGAACCCATCACCACGCGATTGCGCAGCGTGGTGAATCCCAGGTCGAGCGGGGAAAGGAGGGTGCGGTACGGCGTCACGGGAGAACTCCTGGGCGGCTGCGCGGCCGCCGCGGGCGTCGTCCGTCGTCCGCCGCGGCCGCAGGGTCACGCGTGGGTTATCGCGCAATCGATGCGTGGAACGTAACATCGTCGGGCCCCCCGCGCCTCTCGCGCGAGCGCCCGGGAGGAGCCCGCGCCGGTCAGCGGTCGTTCGGGTACGTCGAGAGGGCCGGCGCGTATTTGCACTCGGGGGGGTCGAGTGCTAATCATGGAGTTAGCACTCTCGGTGTGTGAGTGATAACCGACGCGGGTCCCGCGCCGAGTCCCTGCACCCGGGCAGTGAGCTCGTGGGACGACCCCGTGTCACGAGCTGGGAGACCACCCTGACCGGATCCGGTGAGGCCCGGAAGAGCGGCGCGAACGGCGCACCGCAACGTCGGGCCGTCCGTCGCGGGCGCCGCCCGGTCGCCACATCCGCCTCTGTGGGAGGAAACCACCGGAATGGCCAAGATCATCGCCTTCGACGAGGAGGCCCGCCGCGGTCTCGAGCGCGGCATGAACCAGCTCGCCGACGCGGTCCGGGTCACGCTCGGCCCCAAGGGCCGCAACGTCGTCCTGGAGAAGAAGTGGGGCGCCCCCACGATCACCAACGACGGTGTCTCGATCGCCAAGGAGATCGAGCTGGAGGACCCGTACGAGAAGATCGGCGCCGAGCTCGTCAAGGAGGTCGCCAAGAAGACGGATGACGTCGCCGGCGACGGCACCACCACGGCGACCGTGCTCGCCCAGGCCATGGTCAAGGAAGGCCTGCGCAACGTGGCCGCCGGCGCCAACCCGATGGCCCTGAAGCGCGGCATCGAGAAGGCCACCGCCGCCGTCTCCGACGAGCTGCTCGCCCTGGCCAAGGACGTCGAGACCAAGGAGCAGATCGCCGCCACGGCGTCCATCTCCGCCGCCGACACCCAGATCGGCGACATGATCGCCGAGGCCATGGACAAGGTCGGCAAGGAAGGCGTCATCACCGTCGAGGAGTCCAACACCTTCGGGCTCGAGCTGGAGCTCACCGAGGGCATGCGCTTCGACAAGGGCTACATCTCGGGCTACTTCGTGACCGACCCCGAGCGCATGGAGGCCGTGCTGGAGGACCCGTACGTCCTCATCGCGAACTCCAAGATCGGCTCCATCAAGGACCTGATCCCGATCCTCGACAAGACCAAGCAGGCCGGCAAGCCGCTGCTGATCATCGCCGAGGACGTCGAGGGCGAGGCCCTGGCGACGCTGGTGCTCAACCACCTGCGCCGCAACATCTCGGTCTGCGCCGTGAAGGCCCCGGGCTTCGGTGACCGCCGCAAGGCCATGCTCGGCGACATCGCGATCCTCACCGGCGGCCAGGTGATCTCCGAGGAGGTCGGCCTCAAGCTGGAGTCCACGGACCTCGACATGCTGGGCACTGCCCGCAAGGTCGTCGTCACCAAGGACGAGACCACCGTGGTCGAGGGCGGCGGCGACGCCGACCAGATCGCCGGCCGGGTCAAGCAGATCCGCGTCGAGATCGAGAACTCCGACTCCGACTACGACCGCGAGAAGCTGCAGGAGCGCCTCGCCAAGCTCGCGGGCGGCGTGGCGGTCATCAAGGCCGGCGCGGCGACCGAGGTCGAGCTCAAGGAGCGCAAGCACCGCATCGAGGACGCCGTTCGCAACGCGAAGGCGGCCGTCGAGGAGGGCATCATCGCCGGCGGTGGCGTCGCGCTGATCCAGGCGGGCGACCAGGCGTTCGGCAAGCTGAGCCTGGAGGGCGACGAGGCGACCGGCGCGAACATCGTGCGCGTCGCGGTCGAGGCTCCGCTCAAGCAGATCGCGATCAACGCCGGTCTGGAGGGCGGCGTCGTGGCGGAGAAGGTGCGCAACCTCCCCGCCGGGCACGGCCTGAACGCGGCGAGCGGCGAGTACGTCGACCTGGTCGCGGCCGGCATCATCGACCCGGCGAAGGTGACGCGGTCTGCCCTGCAGAACGCGGCGTCGATCGCGGCCCTGTTCCTGACGACGGAGGCCGTCATCGCCGACAAGCCCGAGAAGTCCGCTCCGGCGATGCCGGGTGGCGGCGACGACATGGGCGGCATGGGCTTCTGACGAATTGCGCAGCGTAAATCGAGGGCCCGGGGGTTTTTTTCCCGGGCTCTCGGCTGTAGTGGAGTGTGCGGAGGAAGCCGAGTTGGCCATGGGCTTCTGACGAAGCATTCAGCGCAGGTCGAAGGCCCGGGACGCCCGTCCCGGGCCTTCGCTCTGGGTGGGGGGACCTAGGCGGCGGCCGAGAGCTGGGCGGCCAGCTCGCGGCGCAGGAGTTCGAGCAGGCCGTCGGTGTCGTACGGCGTGTGGGCCAGCCGCCCGTCCGCCGTGGCGTGGATCTCGACCCAGCCGGCTTCGCACAGGACCAGCCGGAGGCGGACGTGGCCGCGCTGACCGCGGACGACGAGGCTGGCCTCCCCGATGAGCCCCGTCGCGAGCGAGGCGAGCAGGGGCGGCGCCGCAGGGAATCCGGCTCGGTGGGCGACGGCTGTGGCGGCGGCGTCATCGCCGGACCGCAGCGCGACGACGAGTTCGCGCGCCAGGTCGGGGGCGATGGCTGCGGCACGCACGCCGTCCGGGGTCGACCCGCCGGAGGGCAGATGACTCAGCACTTCCTGGGCCAGTCGCGCCACAGGGAAGGCGCTGACCGTCACCCCGTCCACGAGCTGCGGACTGTCGTCCGCGGGGACGACCACCGCGCGGGCGAGGGAGGATGCGGCGACGCCGTTGGTCCAGGCGAGGACCATCGCGCCCTCGCCGCACACGGAGACCTGCAGATCGACCTCGGCGGCGGCCGCCGCCTTGAGGCGCAGCGCCCGGCGGGTGAGTTCGTCCTCGCCGTCGAGGATCTTTGGGTCGCCCGCCTCGACGCCCGCGGCTTCGCACCAGGCGGCGACCTGATCGGCCGGCGGCACGAACACATCGGGCAGGCGCAGGTGGCGCAGTCCGGCGGTGAGGGGCAGCCACTCCCGTTCCGAGAGCGCGCACCGCAGCGCCCCGTCGTGCACGGTCATGTTGACGCGGGCCATCGGACCCCCTTCATTCGCTCGGTGCGGCTGGATCGCCCACTCCCTCAGTGAAATCGGCGGCGCGCGGCGGTTCTCAATGAGTTCGCGCGACACGCCGCGCCCGGGGCCGGGGTGGACCCCCGGTCACGGCCCGGGACCTGGGGGGACCTAGGGTTGAGCCGGCGTACGACGTACCATCCCCCACGGAGGCCCGATGCCCCGCAAAGACGCGCTGCTGGCGCTGGCCGTCGCGGTCGTGTGGGGCGTGAACTTCGTCGCCGCCTCGATCGGGATGGAGTCGGTGCCGCCGCTGCTGTTCGCGGCGATGCGCTTCACGTTGGTGGCGATCCCGGCGGTGTTCTTCGTGCGGCCGCCGGGCAACGGCTGGAAGACCGTCGTGGCCTGCGGGTTCGCGATGGGCGCCGGCCAGTTCGGGCTGCTCTACACCGCGCTGTCCTGGGGGATGCCCGCGGGCCTGGCGTCGCTGGTGTTGCAGGTGCAGACGGTGTTCACCGTGGTCATCGCCTCGCTGTGGCTGCGGGAGCGGCCGACCCCCTACCAACTCGCGGGCATCGCCGTGGGGGTCGTGGGGATGGCCGTCGTAGGCGCCAAGCACCTCGCGGCGGCCCCGATCCTGCCGTTCCTCATGACCGTCGCCGCGGCGGCCTCGTGGGCCACCGGCAACGTGTTGACCCGGCGCCGGCCGCCGCGTGACGGCTTCTCCTTGGTGGTCTGGTCCGCGTTGGTCTCGCCCGTGCCGCTGCTCGCCCTGTCGCTGCTCGTGGAGGGCTGGGAGCGGGACTGGGCGGCGCTGACCACCATGTCGGCGCGCTCGGTGGTCGGGCTGGCGTTCGTGACGTACGGCGCGTCGATGCTCGGCTACGGCCTGTGGAACCTGCTGCTGTCCCGGCACGCGGCGTCCACCGTGGCCCCGTGGTCGATGCTCGTGCCCCCGATCGGGACGATCGCGGCGTACTTCTACAGCGGCGAGGAGCCCGGGTGGATCGGCGTCCTGGGCGGCGTGGTGGTCACGGTGGGGGTGCTCATGGCCCTCGGCGTACGGCCCGGCGTCGTTCGGATGGACCAGCCCCGGCGGCGGCCGGCGGCCGAACCTCCCGGGCTCTAGCGACCTTCGCGGCCCCCGACGCGCGCCTCGAGCGCGAGCGACGGTTAGTCGTCGGCGGTGACGGGCCAGCCGCCGACCCGCAGCCGCTGCGAGACGCGATCCATCTCGTCGGGGGAGGGCAGCTCGAGGGTGCGCTTGAGGATGCCGGCGCCGACGTCGATCCGATCCGCGGGGATGATCCCCTTGCGGACGAGCTCCTGGCCGAGATCGGTCACTTCGTCATCCGACAGCCGCCGGCGCAACAGGGCCATGAGAGGGACATAGTCCTGGTCGGGAACGCCGTTGGGATATCCGGCGCGCACCCAGTTGATGAATCGGTCTAAGGGACCCACGTGGCCTCCCTTCGGCCCTACTCGTGGTGGGTACGGTGCGGCGTGGTGCGTCGAAACCTTGACGGTACGCCGACCGAGGCGCCGATTGATGCATTGTCCCGCATGTCGGTTTCCGCGAGCTCGGGAATGATCGTCGCCCGGGAATGTCGGTGGCGCAAGCAAACTCTTGGCGCGCCCGCCTGGTGCGCGGTGCCCCGGTGTCAGCCGGCGGGGGCGGGCTCGGCGCCGCCGTTGGCGTCGGCGAGGGGCCATCCTCCGCTGGCCAGCCGCGCGGCAACGCGGCGGATGTCGTCCTCGGAAGCGTGCCCCCGCAGATGCCTTTCGATGCGCCGACGGATTTCGTCGTCATCGATGGGCTCATCGCCATTCGCGGCTCGGATCTGCTCGCCGACCTTGACGATCTCCTCCTCGGTCAGGTGCCGCTGCAGCACACCGAAGAGGGCGATGTAGTCCTCCCGGGGGACACCCTGGGGGTAACCCTCCCGGAGCCAATCCAGGATTCGGGAAAACGAAAACGCCATGGGACACCGCCTGGTCACGCTGGATGCGGGGGCGCCGGAGGAATCCCGGCGATTTCCCGCATCGTAGTGGGCGGACGCTTCCGGGGGTAACCGGGCGCCGGCCCCGCCAGCTCGGCCGGTCAGGCCGGTGTCGTGGCGTCAGTGTGCGGCGATCACTTGGCCTTGGGGGCGAACGTCGGGAACACGTGCTCGAAGCTGACGGTCTGCCCGAGTCCCGACGCGACGACGATGGCGATGCCGGTGCCGATGAAGAACAGGACCAGGGCGAAGATCGCCAGCCCGATGACCTTGCCGACGGGGTGACCGCTGGCGTGATCGAGTTCGGCGTCGCCGCCCGCGCCGTACGCCATGGACTTCACGCCCAGGGCGAACAGCGCGGGCAGTCCGGCGCCGACGAGCAGGGAGATGGCGAGGACCTTCCAGGCCGCGGACGCGAGCAGGGTGAGCATGTCGAGGTCCTCCTCAGGCGCGCGGGGCGTCGGTCGTGGTGATGGTGTCGCCACCGGGAGTGGCGCCCGAGCCGGCCGCGGCGAGGTGAGCGGCCGCGGCGGGGGTGGTGGCGTCGTCGTCCGCGGCGGCCGCGGCGCGGCGCGACATCTGGTTCTCGTCCCAGTCGTCGTTCACGTTGTTGTGGTCGACGGGGGCGCGCCGCGAGCGCAGGAACATGTACGTCGAGAGGCCGAGCAGGATCGCGAAGACGACGAGCGGGCCGACGTAGCCACCGAAGGCATGCCCGATGAAGAAGGTCGCGGCGCCCACCAGGCCCGCGCTGGGCAGGGTGATCAGCCACGCGGCGACCATGCGGCCGGCGACGCCCCAGCGCACCTCGGCGCCGGGCTTGCCGACGCCGGTGCCCAGGATCGAGCCCGTGGCGACGTGTGTGGTCGACAGGGCGAAGCCCAGGTGGCTGGAGGTGAGGATGACCGCGGCGGAGGCGGACTCGGCCGCCATCCCCTGCGGCGACGAGATCTCCACCAGGCCCTTGCCCAGGGTGCGGATGATGCGCCACCCGCCGAGGTAGGTGCCCAGCGCGATCGCGAAGGCGCAGGCCACCTTGACCCACAGCGGGATGCTGTGGGTGTCGCTCCAGGAGCCGTGCGCGATCAGCGCGAGGGTGATGACCCCCATCGTCTTTTGGGCGTCGTTGGTGCCGTGCGCCAAGGAGACGAGCGACGCCGTGCCGATCTGGCCCCAGCGGAAGCCCGTCTCCTTGTAGCGCTCGGCCACGTTGGCGGTGATGCGGAAGATCAGCCAGGTGCCCACGGCGGCCACCAGGCCCGCGACGACCGGGGACAGCAGCGCCGGCATGATGACCTTGCCGAGCACCCCGTCGAGCTTGCTGCCGTCGCCGGCCCAGTTGACCCCGGCCCAGCCGATCCCCGCGACCGTCGCGCCGATCATGCCGCCGAACAGGGCATGGGATGAACTCGAGGGGAGCCCGAGGAGCCACGTCAACAGGTTCCACACGATGCCGCCGACCAGTCCGCAGAGCACGATCATCAGCAGCGCCTCGCCGTGGTTGGCGAGGAACTCCGCTTTGGGTGCGCCGGACTTGTCCTGGATCTTGATGACGGCGTTCGTCACGGTGAGGGCGACCTCCACCGAGAGGAACGCGCCGACAAGGTTGAGCAGGGCAGACAAGGTGACGGCGGTCTTGGGCTTGAGGGCACCGGTGGCGATGGACGTGGCCATCGCATTGCCGGTGTCATGGAAGCCGTTGGTGAAGTCGAAGGCCAGGGCTGTGACGACCACGAGGGCCACGAGGAGCAGGGCTACGTCCACATGCCTTATTGTGACGCGTCCGCCTTGGTGATCATGCCCATTGGACGGCCGTTCACTTTGTCCATGCGGCCTGACCTGGCGCTTTGTTCTGACAGTTCAACTGATGTTCGCTTAAGGCGCCCTGAGTCAGCCCCTGGAGAGCCGGGCCCGCCCGTTAGCGGGCGAATAGCGCGGCGTTGGCGGCCTCGACGTCCGCGTATTGGGTGCCGGCCCGCGACAGCGCCGTCTCGATGGAGTCCAGCGACTCCCGCACCGTCCGTTGCGTGGCGCTCCACTGGGTGACGACCTGTTGGAATCCGGCCGCGGCGGATCCGCGCCAGGCGCCCTGGAGCGCGGAGAGCCGGGCCATCATGCTGGCGACGTCGGACTCGATCTGGCCGGACATGCGTCGGATGTCGCCGGCGGCGGCGGTGATCTGCTGGGTGTCGACCTGGAACTGGCTGCTCATGGCGGGCCCTTTCGTCGGGCGGCGAGGGCGGTCCGGCGTCCTCGCCGGGCCCTGCCGTGCGGCGTCGCGACCGGGCGGCCGCGACTTGCCTCACGCTAGGCGCGGCCGTCGCAGGCCCTCCGGCGTCATCCACAGCCTCGGCAGCGGGGCGGGGGTGTGGACGATCGCGGGGCGACGATGTCGAGTAGCCCCCCCCGGTGCCCCGCCCGGGCCACCGGAGGGCCCCTCCTCAGGACCGTTCGCCGAGCGTCACCTTGAGCTCCTGCCGAGTGCCGCCGCGGACGACGACGAGAGTGACCTGGTCGCCGACTTGCCGTTCGCGGATCTGGGCCTGCAGCGCGCTGGCGCTGTCGACGGTCTCCCCGTCCACGGAGACGACGGCGTCGCCCGCCTTGATGCCGGACTTCTGCGCCGGGCCGCCCTCGACCGTCGACTTGATGCTCGCGGCGGCGCGGCGGTCCGGGCCGTCGGCGACGACGGTGTCCTCGACCTGGACGCCGAGCTGCGCGTGCCTCGCCTTCCCGGTGCTGATGAGCTGGTCCGAGACGTTCTTGACCTCGTTCACGGGGATCGCGAAGCCGATGCCGATGTTGCCGGAGGTCGCCGAGAGGGAGGCGATCGAGGAGTTGATGCCCACCAGCTGGCCGGCCGAGTTGACCAGCGCGCCGCCGGAGTTGCCGGGGTTGATGGCCGCGCTCGTCTGGATGGCGTTGGTGACGACCGTGGTGGCCGAGTTCGAGCCCTCGCCCTGCGTGCTCACGGGCCGGTTCAGCGCGCTGACGATTCCGGTGGTGACGGTCCCGGCGAGGCCGAGCGGGTTGCCGACGGCCATCACGGGGTCGCCGACCTTGAGCTTCGTGTCGTCGCCGAGCGCGATGGAGCGCAGGTCGGAGGGCGCGTTCTTGAGCTGAAGCACGGCCAGGTCGGTGTCGGGGTCCGCGCCGACGATCTGGGCGTCGTACACGCGCCGGTCGTCCAGCGCGACCGTGATGGGCGCGTTCGATCCGCCGGCGGCGGCGACGTGGTTGTTCGTGACCACGTGCCCCTTGCCGTCGATGATGACCCCGGAGCCCTCCCCGCCCGACCGCGCGGAACCGACCCGGATCGACACCACGCTCGGCGTGACCACCTTCGCGGTCGCGGTCCAGTTCGGGTTGCCCGGGTCGGCCTGTTCGACGATCCGAGCGGGCGCGGTGTCGCCCGCAGTCGTGCTGCCCCGGAGCAGCGCCCACATCCCGCCCGCGGCCAGGGCGGCTGTGAGCAGCGCCACCAGCAGGAGCTGGCCCAGGCGGCCGAGCCCCGACCGCCGAACCGGCTGATTGGGCGGGTACGGCGCCGGCGCTGCCCCCGGTGTGGCCGGTGCCGCGTGGGCCGCCTGACTGGCCGGTGTCGTGGGTGGCGGCCAGGCCTGACCGCTGGGGGCGCCCCAGCCCGCCGGATAGCCCTGGGGCAGGGGGGTCGTCGCCCCGGCCGGGCCCGCAGTGCCCGACGCTCCGGATGCCCCGCCCCCGCCCGACGTACCGGTCGTGCCCGGCGTTCCCGACGCACCTGGCGCGCTCGGCATTCCCGGCCCAGGCATGGGCGGATAGCCCGGGGGTGGGTAGCCTTGGCTCGGGCGGCCCGCCGTGTCGCCCTGCGCCCACGTCGTACCCTTCGGCGTGCCACCGTCCCACGGGGCCGCCGACGGTGAACCCGCGCTCCCCGGGTGGCGGGGGTCGTCGTGACCCTCGGGCAGAGGAGGGGGGGTCTGGGAGTGGCTCATCGCGCTCCTTCGGTGGGTGTCGCCGGGCTGGGGGTCGAGGGGGTGGAGGGACGGGACGGTACGGCGGTGCCTGGTGCCACCGGCGCCGTCTCGGGGAGCTCGACGACGAACGTGGCGCCCCCGCCGCGCGTCGGGCGGACCCCGACGCGGCCGGAGTGGGCGGCGACGATCGCCATGACGATGGCGAGCCCGAGTCCGCTGCCGCCGGAACTGCGCCCGCGCGAGGGGTCCCCGCGGTGGAACCGTTGGAAGACCTTGTCGATCTCGTGCTCGGGGATGCCGGGGCCGTGGTCGCGGACCTCCAGCCGTACGCCGTCGCCGACCGCGGCCCCCACCGGCGTGGGCCCGACGGCGACCTCGACGGGCGTCCCCGCGGGCGTGTGCTGCAGGGCGTTCGCGACGAGGTTGGTGACGACCTGGCGCAGGCGGGACTCGTCGCCGCGGACGACGGCCGGGCCCAGCGGGCGCTCCCCGAGCCCGACGAGCCGCACCGACCGGCCGGGCTCGCGCACCCGGGCGTCCTGCACGGCATCCGCGGCAAGCACGGTGACGTCGACCTCGCCCAGGCTCATGGGCCGCCGGTTGTCGAGGCGGGCCAGCGTGAGCAGGTCCTCCACCAGCAGGCTCATCCGGGTGGCCTCGTCCTCGATGCGGCGCATGGCCGCCGCGGTGGCCTCGGGGGTCGCGGCGGCGCCCTGCCGGTAGAGCTCGGCGTAGCCGCGGATCGTGGCCAGCGGGGTGCGCAGCTCGTGGGAGGCGTCGGTGACGAACCGGCGCATCCGCTCCTCCGACGCCTCGCGGACGGCCAGCGAACTCTCCAGGCGCGCCAGCATGGCATTGAGGGACTGCGACAGGCTGCCGACCTCGTCGCGGGCGGGATGCTCGGGCAGCCGCGGGGTGAGGTCGCCGTCGGCGATCGCGGCGGCCGTGTCCTCCATCTCGCGCAGCGGGCGCATGCCTCGGGTGACGCCGGCGTACCCAAGCGCTGCGCAGGCTCCCGCCACGGCCAGGCCGATCCCTAGGGACGCCGCCTGGAACTTGGCGATCGTGTCGTCGATGGCGCCGAGGGAGGCGGCCACGGCGTACGTCCCGCTCGAATTGCTCAACTGGCCGGCCGTCACGAGCCAGCGCGGCTCGTCCGAGGTCTTGCCACCCGCGCCGACCGAGCCGACCCGGAACACCTCGCCGCTGAGGACCCGCGGATCGCGAAGGGTCAACGCCGGTACGGCGGGGTCGGCGGGCTCCACGGCCGAGGGCTGGACGGACAGTCGCCGGCCGGTGGCGTCGAAGTAGAGGACGGCGTAGCGGCTCGGGATCCCCGGCGTCGCCACGTGGTTGGTGCGCATCAGGTCCTGGGCGTCGTTCTCCGCCGCCGATTGGCCGGCCGCGGTGAGCTCTTCGACGGTCCGGTTGCCGAGGTAGCTGCGCAGCACGAGCTGCGTGACGAGGCTGGTCAGCGCGAGCGCGGCGAGCAGCGTGACGACGAGCACCGTGACGAGCCGCCAGGTCAGGGGCCAGCGCTTGAGGAGTCGCTCGAGGCGTTCGATCAGGCCGCGGGCGCCACCGCCGGGCTGGGGACCGGCCCCCGCCGTCGGTGGGGCCTGCGTCGAGACTGCCGTCACGGCCGGGCGGTCAGGACTGCTCGGGCGGCATGCGCAGGACGTAGCCCACGCCGCGACGCGTGTGAATGAGGTGCGGTTCCTCGGCGTCGACCTTGCGGCGCAGGTAGGAGATGTACGACTCCACGATGCCCGCCTCGCCGCGGAAGTCGTAGTCCCAGACGTGACCCAGGATCTGCGCCTTGGATAGCACCCGGTTCGGGTTGAGCAGCAGGTAGCGCAACAGCTTGAACTCGGTGGGGGAGACGTCGATGACCCGCTTGCCGCGGCGTACCTCGTGGCTGTCCTCGTTGAGTTCGAGGTCGTGGAAGCGCAGCACCTCGTCCTCGTCGGTGTCGCCGCGGGTACGGCGCAGCACGGCCCGGATCCGCGCCACGACCTCCTCGAGGCTGAACGGCTTGGTGACGTAGTCGTCGCCGCCGACCGTGAGGCCCTTGACCTTGTCCTCGACCGAGTCGCGGGCCGTCACGAAGACGATCGGCATGTGCCGGCCATTCTCGCGCAGCCGACGGGTCACGGTGAAGCCGTCCATGTCGGGCAGCATCACGTCGAGCACGAGGAGGTCGGGCTGCTCCGTCTCGGCGATGCCGATGGCGGTCGCGCCGTCGGCGGCGGTGAAGACCTCGAATCCGGCGAACCGCAAGGAGGTGGCGAGGAGTTCGCGAATGTTCGGCTCGTCTTCGACGACGAGGAGCCGGGCCTCGGGCGGTGCGGTGGTCACCGTCCCAGTCTCCGACCGGTTGCTGAGCATTCGCTGAATGCCCGCGGCGAGACTCGGGCACCTCAGGGGAACCCCCGGACGGGGATGCCCGCGACGCGCGCCTCACGCACCATGACCAGCGGGGACGCCGTGCTGGGGGGACTGATATGCCGTATTCCTATGACGAACAACTGATCGACGCCGCGGCGATGCGGCGACAACGGCTCGGCATGGGGCTGCTGTTTCGCGCGGATCGGGCACGGCGCCAATGGCGGTCGGGGGTCAGGACGTTGTGGCACAGCGCGTTCCTCGCGACGCTGCTGTGCGCGGGCTGTGTCGCCGTCTCCTTTGTGACGCACCTCCTGGCGACGGACCCGGCGCTGAGCCGGCCCCGGCCGGCTGCGTCGGCCCCCACCGCAGCCACCGCGTCCGCCGCGTCCGCCCGGTCGGCCGGCACGGAGCGGGGGTCGGCCACCGGGAGCGGCGCCGATCGGGGCGCAGACCCAGGCCGCGAGCCGGGAACCGATCCGGCGGGGATGCGCCGGTGAGCGCCGCGGCGCCGTACCTGCGCGTGACCGTGCTCGGCGGCCGGCGTCCCGCGGACTTCGTGCTGCCGACCAACCATCCGACCGCGCTGCTCGTCCCGCAGATCCTCGATGTCGTGGGGACGGCCGACGGCACGGCCGCGTACGAGCTGGCTACCCCCGAGGGCCGCGTCCTGCCCGCCGACGCCGAGCTGGCCGCTGCCGGCCTGCGGGACGGGGTGCAACTGCGCCTCGTCGAGGCCGCGCAGGCCCCGCCGCCGCCGATTGTCTACGACATGGTCGAGGTGGTCGACCATGTCGTGCCGCGGGGGGTCTGGTCGGCGGTCTCCCGCCGCTGGGTGCTCTCCCTGCTGGCCGCCGTCACCTGGGTCGTCGTGGCGTGGATCGCCGCCGCGGGGCATCCGGCGGAGGCGGTGCGCCTGTGGTGGGCGGCCGCGGCGATCGGGGTCGTGGTGTCGCTGGGCGCCGCCGCCCTGGAGGGGCCGGAGGCGGCGTGGTCGTTCGGCGCGGCGGCGGTCTTGCTCGTCGCATCCGGACTCGCCGGCGACGCGCGTAATGCCTGGTGGTGGAGCGCCGTGCCGGCGCTCGCCGTCCTGGTGGCCGGCTGGTGTCGGCGGCGCCTCGTCGCCCCGGCGGCCACCCTGGGGACCGGTGCGCTCCTCGGGGGCCTCGGCTACGTCCTCACGTGGGCGCTGCCCGACAAGGCCGCCGCGGCGGCCGTCGTCGCGATCGCGGCGCTGTTCATCGTGGGGATCCTGCCCCGCGCGGCGCTGGCCGCTGTCGGGGTGTTCCGGCTCGGCGTCGAGGTCGGCGCCGGTCGTCGCTTGCCGCGCCGGGACGCGCTGGCCCGGGTCGCGGAGGCGCATGCGGCGCTCGCTGGGGGCCTGCTGGTGGCCGCGCTGGGTCTTGGCATCGCGCTGACCGTCCTGGCGATGACCCGGCCGGGGGTCTGGACGACCGGGTTGACCGCCGTCCTCGTGCTGGCCGTGGCGCTTCGTGCCCGTCACTTCCCGCTCGCGCTCGAACGCGGCGCGCTCTGGCTCGCCGCGATGGTCGGGATCGTGGGGCTCGTCCGGTCCGGCCTGCACGCGGCGCCGCGGATCGAACCGCTCGTCGTCCTCGGTGCCGCGGCGCTCGTCGGTCTCCTGCTCCTCGCGGCGTACACCCGCCTGAGCGACCTGCGCGCGGCGCAACTGCGCCGGGGCGCCGCGGTCGTGGAGACGGCCGCCATGCTCGCGACCGTTCCCGTGGCCGTGGGGGTCTTCGGCGTGTACGGCGACCTCTTGGCCACGTTCTGCTGAGGGGGGCGCGTGACGACACAGGAATCCTGGGAGGCGGCGCTGTCCGCGCGGCTGCGGGGGAAGGAGGTGCCGTCGGCGGGAGTCCCAGATGAGCGCGCGACCCCTAGATCCGCCGGCGAGGCGGCGGACCCGCGTCGAGCCACCCTGCCCATGCCGGGACCGGCCGGCGGCTCCCGTCCCGGCGCCGCGCCTCGCCTCACCACACGCCAGGTCGGGAGCGATGCGGCGCTGGCGGCCGAGTATGCCCGCCTGTCGCGCCGGGCGGGCACCCCTGCGTGGCGGCGGGCCGCCCGCCGCGTGGCCAGCCTCTGGCGCGCGGATGACGCGCCGACGGTCCTCGCTCGCTGCGGCACGGTCATCCAGCGGCCGGTCGCCACGGGGCGGCGCGTCGTCATCCTGGGCGCCTGTGGTGGGGCCGGCACCAGCACGATCGCCCTGGCCCTGGCCGAGATCCTCGCCGCGGTCCGCGGGGAGGCGACCGTCGTCCTCGGCGCGCCCGGCGACGGCGGCGGCGTCCTCGCGCGGGTCGCCCCCGAGGCGGTGCTGACGTGCCCCGAGCTGTGGTCCCCCGCCGGTCCCGGGGCGCCGGACGCACTCCCGGACGCCCTCCCGAACGTCCCCGTCACGGTCTTCGTCCCCCCCCGGACCCGGCGCATCGACGCGGCTCGCGCTGCAGCGGCTCGCGCGGCAGCGGTCCTACGCGATCGCCGACCTGGGCCCGGGCGGCCAGGCCCAGGCCCGAGCGCACGACGAGGGCGCGGGGTTGGGGGAGGCGCATGCTGTCGTCGTCGTGGTTGCCCCCCGGATCACCGCGGTGGCGGCCGCCCGGGGGCTCCTGCGGTGGTTGACCGCGCTCGGCGCCGGCGCGTGCACCCGGCTCGTCGTCTGCGACACCGGGTCCCCCACCGGACTGTCCGCCGCCGCGGCGGCCGCGGCCCTGGCCGACCTGGGCTGCCCCATCGACGTCATCCCCCCGGACCGGCACCTCGCGGCCGGGGCTCAGCTGGACCTGGCCTTGCTCGCCGAGCTCCCGGGAGATCCCCAGGCCCCGCACATTGATGTTCCGCCGGGTGGCCTCCACGAAGGTGACCTCGCCGTGCTCGGTGTAGAAGACGCCGCGGCCGCGGACCTCGATGCGGGCGTTCGCCAGCTTGCCCGCGTCCTTGATGCCGAGCTCTTCGGCGAGCTTGACCAGGTTGGTCTCGCCGAACGTCTGCCGGGCCTTCGGCATCAGGTCGGCGTACTCGCCCTTGATGTCCACCTTTAACCGCTCATGCACGCCCTCGGTGACGGCCGGCGGCTTGCCGAGCATGCCGCTGCCGTCGCGTTCGCCCTCGTACGCCGGCCGGACGAGCGCTCCCTTCCGCGGTGCCTCGGAGGCATCCTGGAGCCGGGTCGGCCAGCCCGCCTTGTCGATGAGCCCCCTGGCCTCGTCGGTGGTCTTCGCCACGGCCACGGCCTTGCTTCCCCCGGAGGCCCCGCCCGAGGCGGCCCGACCCTCCCGAGCCATGACGTCCAGGAGCCGTTCGGACTGGCCGGCCGCGCGGGTGCTCCCGATGCCCGCGACCTCCATCTGGTAGCCGACCGGCCGGAACGCGTCGACGGCTTTGCCGGCCGCCCTGCGCATGCCGGTGCTGACCGACCGGGCCCCGGACTGGACGGCGGCGGCCGTCTTGCCCGGCGCGTCCGCGACAAACTGCTGAAGATCCAAGCGGACGTAGTTCGCGTTGCGGGCCGCGGTGAGGGCCTTTGTCACCGCGGGCTTGTCGAGGACGACGTCCACCTTCGCCATCCCGGCGGCGACCTTGGCCGTGCCGGCCACCTTCATGGCGGACGCCAGATCGGCCACCCGTGCCGAGCTCGTCGGCGCCAGCCGGGTCACCCCGGCCAGGCCCGCCCGCAACGTGCCGCGCAACGCCCCGGATGGGGCGGTCTTCACGGCGCCGACGCCTAGGGCGTGTCTGACAAAGGGTTCGTGGCTGGGCTGCCAGTCTGGCTGGCATGTCGCGGTTTCAGATGCTCTCGGATGCTCAGTGGTCGCTGATCGAGGACATGCTGCCCGGACCCACGGGTCGGCGTGGCCGCCCGTTTGCGCCGGCCAGGTTGATGGTCGAGGCGATCATCTACCGGTACCGGTGCGGGATCGCCTGGCGGGATCTGCCCGAGGTGTTCGGGCCGTGGCAGACGGTGTGGACCTGGCACCACCGGATGGCCATGGACGGCACCTGGGATGCCGTGAGCACCCAGCTGACCGCGGCGGCCGAGGCGGCGGGGTTGATCGACTGGTCGCTGTCGGTGGACTCCACGATCGCCCGAGCCCACCAGCACGCCACGAACACGACCCGGCTCACGGGGGGCTGGATCGAATTACACGAATCCCCACCACGAGCCGCCTGATCACGGCATCGGCCGCTCCCGTGGCGGGCTGTCCACCAAGATCCACCAGTTGGTCGACGGTCACGGGTTACCGCTGGTCACCGCGATCACCCCGGGCCAAGACGGGGACTGCCCGATGCTGGTGCCGCTGCAGGCCCAACTGCGCGTCCCCCGCGCCGTCGGCCGGCCCCGGACCCGGCCGGTCGCGGTGCGCGGTGATAAGGCCTATTCCTCCCGGGCCAACCGCGCCCACCTGCGCGCCCGGCGGATCAAGGCGGTCATCCCCGAGCCTGCCGACCAGCAGCGTCACCGGCGTCGTCGTGGCTCGCGTGGGGGACGCCCGGTGGCTTTGGACCGCGCCGACTCCACGAACCGCAACGTCATTGAGCGGCGCTACTGCCACCTCAAGCAGTGGCGCGGCCTGGCCACCAGGTACGACAAACACGCGCTGCTCTACCGCGCCGCCGTGGTCCTCAACGGCGTCATCGCCTGGACCCGCCTTTTGTCAGACACGCCCTAGGGCGACCCACCCGTTGCGGATGGTGCTGGCTCGTTCCGAGATGGTCGTCTCGACCTTCATCAGGGCCTTGGCGGCAGCTCGCACCTCCGAGCCCCGATCCAGCTCGGGGAGCTTGTCCTCCATCGTCTGCGTCTCCTACCTGGTCGCGCCGCCAGGGCCCGCCCGGCCAGGCAGGTCGTCGGGGTAGTTCGCCAGCGTCGCGTTCCGCTGCGCCGTCTGCGCCATCTCGACCTGACCGTGGGAGTAGGCGTTGATGGCCGTCGCCGTCCCCTGGATCGCCGAGTTGGTATGCCCGAAGACGCCCTTGAGCTGGGGCGTGGCGTCCCTTTCGAGGTAGCCGCCCAGCGCCTGGACGACCTTCGGGCTGTGGGTGAGTGCGGCCTCGCAGCCACCCAGGGCGGCCGTCAGCGCCGGAACGTCGACCTTCTCGTATCCGTCCGCGGCCGTCAGGGCCTTCTTTACGACGCCCATCGCGGCCGGGTACTCAATGTCCCAGGTCAGCGCCATGTCTATCGCACCCGTCAGCCGATCGCCTCGACCGCGCCGCGGGCGCGGCCCTGGGCGGCGGTGGCCGTCTCGTCATTGCGGGTCAGGGTGGACTTGACGAGGTCGATGATGGTGCGCACCTCGTGGCTCGCGTTCTTCCAGCGCAGCTCGACGGACTGGTATTGCTCCGAGACCCCGTCGGCCTGGAAGTCGGCCATCGCGGCGGCGACCTGCCGGTCGCGTTCGGCGATGAGAGTCTCGAGTCGGGCGACGATGCCGGCGATGTCGCCCTGCACGGTGCCGGAGACGCCGGTGTCGAAGGAGATGCGGTCGGTGCTGGCCATGATTCGGAGGGTCCTCTCGCGCGGCGGTAGGGGTGGATGCGGCGGCGTCAGCGGCGCGAGCGGAAGTTGGCGGCGTCGAAGTTGGCCTGGGCCTGAGCGGAGGTGGCGTTGTCGGCCGCCTCGGCGTCCCCTGTCTTGAATGCGGTGTCCATGCCGCCCTGCCCGGTGAGGATCGCCGCCAGGGAGTCGTTGAGGTCTGCGCTGACCTGATCGGTGCGGACCTTGAACGCATCGAACGCGGCGCGGCCGGCGCCGTTGAACCTGCCCTCCAGGGGCTCGGCGGAGGCCACCAACGACTTCACCAGGGCGCCCAGGTCCTCGTGGGACCCCGAGGTGCCCTGCTGCAGGGTGGCCAGGATGTCCTGACCCATGTCGAACTTCATGCCGTTCCCCCATCTCGGTCGATCCTGCGGCGCGGCTGCCGCGGCGGAGGGGGCGCCGATCGCGCACGGAGCGGCACATCGTCCCCCGACGTGTGTCCGTAGGCAATCACGGCTCTGACCTGCGGCGCAACCGCTCCGACGAGCTGTTTCGCGGCGCTCGCGGATACCCCACGGGCGCAGCAGGATTCGCCGCGCGCCCGGGGCGGCGAGAGTGGCTCGCGACTCGCCGCACGTATCCTCGCGAAAGACTCGGCGTCGCGCGGCGCCGACGGGAGGGCATCGCGGGAGGGGCACGATGGCGGAGGATTGGCTCGTCCGGGGGCCGAGGCTCGTGGACTTCTCCGACATCGTCGGCGCCCTCGCCGAGGTCGACGGCCAATTGCTCGTCCGCGCCGACGCAGCCCAGCGCAACGTCGTGGTCGTCGACGACGACGAGGCGCCGCTGGTGTGGATCGGGCTGCCGCGCCGGCTCGCTCAGGCGCCGTACGACGCGGTCCGGCTCGGCCTCCCCGACGCGGAGCGTGCCGACCTGGACCACTGGACGGAGGCCACGGGGGCGGTGGCCGGCCGCCCCCGGCGTACCGGTCCCACTGGCGCCGCCCTCGTGGCTGCCGTCGCGCAGGCGCTGGCCACCGGGACGGGGGGCCGCGCGGACCGCCTCTCGGCGGCGCCGCGCTCTCCCCACGCGGCGACCCCTGGCGAGTCGGCCCCCGCCGACGGCCCGCCCGACTGCCCCTGCGACATCGTGGGGGAGCCCACCGCGATCCTGCTCTCCTCGCGCGCGACGGTGCAGCTCACGGGGTGGCTCATCGAGGCCCTGTCGTGGGCGCAGCGGGCCGGCCTGGCCCCGGTGTTGCTCACGCCCACGGGTACCCGCCTCACCCGGGCTGCGCTGGACTTCGTCGTCGGCGTCGGCGGCCGCTGGGTCGTGGCCGACGACCAGGACGCCTTCATGGATGGCAACACCGCGGTCCCCCTCGACTGGGACGGTGCGCAGTTCGTGGCCACGGGAACGGAGCCAATCCCGGCGTCGCCAGAGGTCTGGACCGTCTGCGTGGAGGGGCAGCTGCGGCACCCGTACGACGCCGACGTGCGCATCGGCACCGCCGCGACGGCGCTCGCCGCTGCGGTCGGCCTGCCCGCACCCATGGCCCTTGGGGGCCTCGAGCCGGCCGAGCGGGAGTGGGACCCAGACCTCCTCACCGAGCGCGCGGCCGCGGCCTCGCCGGAGGCGTTCACGGCCAGCATCCAGGGCGACCGGATGCAGGGGCAGATCGTCGTCCAACCGCAGCCCGCCTGGATCGGCGAAGACATCACCCTGTGGGCCGAGGAGGCGGCCTGCGCGGTTCCACCGGACGAGGAGATCGCTGCGGCCGGCCGGGCGGCGGGCGTCCGCCACCTGGTGGTCTCCCGCGCTCTCGCGGGGCCCTATGCCGATGTGGTGGCGGGGGTGTCCGCTCCGGCCGTACCGCTGCTCCTCCGCACCCACCTCGACGACACCGTCGCCGACCCCGAGCGGCTGGCCGACGTGCTCGCCGGCCTCGGCGAGCGCGCGCACATCGAGCCGGCCGCGACGGGGGACGTGCTCGTGGTGGCGTTCGCGGCGGAGGGGGATGTGGCGGCTCGGGAGCTGACCGCGGTACGTCGGGTGCTGGCTGGCGACCCGAGCGCGTGACGCACGTCGTTAGTGGTCGCCGCCGGCCATCAGCCGGCCGATCTCGGTGCGGTCCGCCGTCTCGGGGTCCATCTCCGCGACGACCTTGCCGGCGTGGATCACTGCGATGCGGTCCGAGAGCGACAGGATCTCGTCGAGCTCGGCGGACACGAGCAGCACGGCCGCGCCCGCGTCGCGGGCCTCGACGATGCGCCGGTGGATGAACTCGATCGAGCCCACGTCGACGCCGCGGGTCGGCTGCGCCGCCAGCAGCAGCCTCGGCCGGGTGCTCATCTCGCGCGCCACCACGACCTTCTGCTTGTTGCCGCCGGACAGGCTGGCGGCGGGCAGATCCCCGGACGGCGTACGGATGTCGAACTCGCCGATCCATCGCTCCGCGTTCTCCCTGATCGCCCCCCGGTCCCGCACGAAGCCATTGGCGAACTCGCCTTCGTCGTACCGGTTGAGCACCAGGTTGTCCGCGATCGAGTAGGTCGCCACCAGGCCGTGCTTCTCCCGGTTCTCGGGGATGTGGCCCATCCCGGCCCGGTGCGTGTCGCGCGGATCGGCCTTCGTGATGTCCCGGCCCAGCAGGGTCAGCGAGCCCGACTCGGCCCGCCGCATCCCGGCGATGGCCTCGACGAGTTCGCGCTGGCCGTTGCCCTCGACGCCGGCGACGCCGACAATCTCCCCCTCGCGCACGGTGAGGCTGAACCCGTCCACGGCGGGCAGCTTGCGGTCGTCCCGGACGTGCAGGTCGCGGACGGTCAGCACCTCCTCACCGAGCTTCGGCTCGGCCTTGTCGACGCGCAGCACGACGCTGCGCCCGACCATGAGCTGGGCCAGGCCGGCCGCGTCGACGTCGGCCGCCCGGACCTCGCCGACGACGGCGCCGCGGCGGAGCACGTACACGCGGTCGGCGACGGCCAGGACCTCGCGCAGCTTGTGCGTGATGAACACGATCGAGGTGCCCCGATCGGCCAGTTCCCGCATCACGGCGAGCAGCTCGTCGGTCTCCTGCGGGGTGAGGACCGCCGTCGGCTCGTCCAGGATCAGCAGCTTGACCTCGCGGGAGAGCGCCTTGACGATCTCCACGCGCTGCTGGGTGCCCACCGGCAGGTCCTCGATGACAGCGTCCGGGTCCACGTCCAGGCCGTGCCGGCTGGAGATGTCCCGGACCAGCCGCCGCGCGGCGGCCATGTCCAGCGATCCGCCCTGGATGGGCTCGTGCCCGAGGATGACGTTCTCCGCCACGGTCATGACGGGCACGAGCTGGAAGTGCTGGTGCACCATCCCGATGCCGCGCCGGATCGCGTCGGTGGGGTCCTTGATCCGGGCCTGGTCGCCGCCCACGACGATCGTCCCGGAGTCGGGCGTGACGAGCCCGAAGATCTGCTTGACCAGCGTCGACTTGCCGGCGCCGTTCTCGCCGAGGAGCGCGACGATCTCGCCGCGGTCCACGTGCATGGAGATG
The DNA here is from genome assembly GCA_016699675.1 of Austwickia sp. Classification (NCBI taxonomy): domain Bacteria; kingdom Bacillati; phylum Actinomycetota; class Actinomycetes; order Micrococcales; family Dermatophilaceae; genus Austwickia; species Austwickia sp. Next base: position 2,609,700 of record CP064985.1, read on the forward strand.
TCGTCGTTGGCCCGGACCGAGCCGTACACCTTCGTCAGGCCGGTGATCTCCAGGAGGCGCTCGCGAGCGGGAGCGCCGGGCGAGTCGGGCGAGTCGGGCGAGTCGGGAGTGCCGGGCGCGGCTGCCGTGGAGCGCGGCGATCCCGCCGGTACGTCGGGTGCCGCGGACGATCCGGTCATGAGCCTTCTCCCTTCACGAACGGCGTACCCTCCGCCGCCGGCGCCCGGACCCGGCCCGCCGCGACCGCGAGGACCACGAGTGTGAGCACGTAGGGGAGCAGGTTGACGAACTGCTGCGGGATGTCGACCACCCGGTCGGCCTGCAGCTGGGACGCGATCCCGGAGGTGAGCCCGAAGAACAGCGCCGCCGCGAGGGCCCGGCCAGGGAACCAGGCGCCGAAGATCATGATCGCGAGGGCGAGGAAGCCCTTGCCGGCGCTCATCCCGCGCTCGAAGGTGCTGGTCTGCTCCATCGACAGGTAGACCCCCGCGGCGCCCGCGAGCAGCCCCGCGAAGGTGGTGTTGATCAGCCGCATCCGGTTGACGTTGATGCCGGCGGTGTCGGCGGCGGTCGGGTACTCGCCGATCGCGCGGGTGCGCAGCCCCCAGCGGGTCCGGAACAGGGCGTACGACAGCCCGGCCACGGCCAGCAGGGTGAACAAGGCGATCACGCCGCCGCGGAAGAACACCGGGCCGATCAGCGGGATCTTGCTCAGCAGCGGAATCTCGAAGGTCGGCATCGCCACCGGCAGGGCCTTGCCCTGCACGTAATAGAACGAGGTGATGCCGGTCGCGACGATGTTGAGCACCACGCCGGCGATGATCTGGTCCATCTGGAACTTCACGGCCACCCAACCGAGGAAGGCCCCCATCGCCAGCCCGGTGAGGACCCCGGCGAGCAGCCCGATCCAGACCGACCCGGTGGCGGCGGCGGTGAAGAAGCCCGCGAACGCCGAGGCCAGGATCTGCCCCTCGATGCCGATGTTGACGATGCCCGAGCGCTCCCCGACGATGCCGGTCAGGGCGCCGAGCACCAGCGGGATCGAGAAGCTCCAGGCGAACCGCAGGATAGAGGTGGCCTTGGTGCCGTCCACGGCGTACCAGGCGAAGCCGATCACCAGGACCGCCGCGAGGATCAGGAGCATCATGCGGTTCTTGCGGACCGCGTCCAGGAGATCGTTCACGCCAGGCCTCCCGTCTCGGGCGCGGACACCGGGGTGCTCACCGGGGCCTCCGCGCGGTGCCGGAACAGCAGCTTGGCCAGGATCGGGATGGACACCAGCAGCAGCGTGATCGCCAGCAGCATGTCGACGACCTCGGGCTGGATCCCGGTGTCGAACTGCAGGTTGGAGGCGCCCGCGCGCAGGGTCCCCACCAGCAGCGCGGCGGGGATCGTGCCGAGGGGGTTGCCCCGCGCGAGCAGGGCGATGGTGATGCCGTCGAAGCCGAGGCCGGCGTTGAACCCGCTCTCGTAGCGGTGCGTGACGCCGAGGGTCTCGATGACGCCGCCGAGGCCGGCGAAGCCACCGGCCAGGACCATGCCGAGGACGGTGGTGCGGCCGAGGTTCATGCCGGCGTACGTCGCGGCGTTGGGGTTCTCGCCCACGGTCCGGAAACGGAAGCCCAGCGTGGTGCGGGACAGCATCCACGCGACGGCCACCGCGAACAGGACCGCCAGCGGGAAGCCGATCGGGACGATCCCCAGGTTCGGCAGCATGGCCCCCTCCGCGATCTCCGGGGTGCGGGGGATGACCTGGCCGGGCTCCTTCATCGGCCCGGAGATGAAGTAGTCGATGAGCCCCGCAGCGATCGAGTTCAGCATGATCGTGCTGATGACTTCGTGGACGTTGCGGGTGGCCTTGAGCAGGCCGGCGGTGGCCGCCCACAGCCCGCCCGCGAGGACGCCCACCAGCAGCGCCACCAGCACGAGCAGCGGTCCCGGCAGGTCCGCGTAGCGGTAGCCGACGTACGCCGTCGCCAGGCCACCGAGGATGAGCTGGCCCTGCGCGCCGATGTTGAACAGTCCGACCTTGAGCGGGATCGCGACCGCCAGGCCGGTGAGGATCAGCGGGGTCGCCTTCTGCAGGGTGCGCAGGATCCCGTCCGGGGTCAGCCAGGCGGAGGAGAAGAGGGATTGATAGGCGTACGTCGGGTTGACCCCCTGCGCCCGGATCAAGATCGCGCCGACGGCGAAGGCGACGGCCAATGCCAGGACGGGCACGAGGAGGGACTGGAACCGGGCCAGGGCGGCCAGCGGCCCGCCGCCCTGCGAGGGGGCGGCGGGCCGAGCAGTGGCGTGCGCCGGGCCGTCGGACTTGACCTCCGACATCGGATGCGGCCCGGCTCAGCCGAGCTTGACGCCCGTGGTGACGGTGCCGGCCTTGAGGTCGGCGACGAGCTTGTCGACTTCGGTCTTGACGTCGGCGGGCACCTTGGCCTCCAGGCCGTGGAACGGGGCGAGGCCGGCCTTGCCGGTGAAGTTGCCGCCCTTGATGGTGCCGTCCTTGGCCTGCTTGAGCAGGTCGTTGGTGCCTTCCGTGATGAGCTTCATGGCCGAGGTGACCAGGCACTTCTGCGCCTCGGGCACGGTGTTCCACTGGTCGGTGTCGACGCCGATGCAGAAGATCTTCTCGCCCGCGCCGGAGGCCTTGGCGACCTGCGCCAGCGCGCCGTTGCCGGTCTTGCCGCCGGCGCCGAAGATCAGGTCCGCGCCCTGGTCGAGCTGCTTCTGCGCCTCGGCCGCGCCCCAGGTGGGGTCGGTGAAGGCGGTGTCGCCGGCGGGGTGGTAGACGGTCGTGACGGCCACCGCGGGGTTGGCCTTCTTCGCGCCGGCCTCGAAGCCCTTGGCGAACTTCTCCACCGGCGGGATCTGCATGCCGAGCACCTGGCCGAGCTTGTTGGCCTTGGTCATCTTGCCGGCCAGGTAGCCCGCGGCGTACCCCGCCTGGTCCTCCGGGAAGACCAGCCCCACGAGGTTGTTCAGCGCGGCCTTGCTGTGGTCCTGGTCGACGCCGATGAACTTGACGTTCGGGTTGTCCTTGGCCGCCTTCGCGGTGGCCTCGGCCATGAGGAAGCCGACGGTGACGACGGCGTCGTACTTCGCGTCGGTGAACTTCTTCATGTTCGCCGCGTAGTCCTTGGTGTCGGTCGTCTCGACGTACTTCGTCTGCGACCCGGAGATGGCCTTCTTGGCGGCCTCCACGCCCTCCCAGGCGGACTGGTTGAACGACTTGTCGTCGACCTTGCCCATGTCGGTGACCAGGCCGACGCAGAAGACGTCCGCGGAGCTGCAGTCCCCGGAGGCGGCGGTGCCGGAGGTGCTGCCGCTGCTGCCCGCGGGTCCGGTGCTGCCGCCGCAGCCGGCGAGGCCGAGGGCGAGCACGGGCAGGAGGGCGAGGGCTCGGGTGGACTTCATCTGCAACTCCTTTTGTCGCACCTGCGGCTGTCCCGTCGTGCGGCGCGCGGGCGGGTGGCCCGCGGTACGCCGCCGGTGGGCAGCCCGGTCGGCCTCCGGTCGGCCCGGAGCTAGCGGTCAGCGTACCTCTGTGCCTCGTCGGCCGCCCGGAGCTTGGCCGTGTCGTTACCGGTCGGCAACAGCGCAGGTGGTACGGCGTACGACGGCACCGTCCGATGCCGCCTGGCCGCCGTGGAGTCCGCCGGACGCCGGTGGGCCGGGCGTACATGTCCCCCACTGGGGGCGCACCCCGCGACTGCCGCCCCTTTTCTCCTACTGGCGCCCGCCGTCATGTGGGGCGCCAGTGAGGGAAAAAGGGCGCCAGTGGGAGAGAAGGGGCGGCGGTGCACATAGCGGGGCGGCCGGGAACAAAAGACAAGGGGCAGTGCACAAAGCGGGGCGGCAGTGCGCAGCCGGCGGCGGTGGAGTCATCTCGAGTCCGAGCCTCGGGGATGACGTCCCTCGTGAAGTCCGGGCCTGTCAACTTCTCTGTGTAAGCGGGTCGGGCTTTCAGTAGGTCAGGTAGGGGTTGATGCGTTCGGGGTAGGCCACGGCGAGCTGGGCGAGGGCTTGCTTCCAGTTCGTGGTGACCTGGCCCTCGACGAGCCGGCCTGAGGCCTTGCGCTCGTTCGCGGGCTTGCCGCGTTCCTTGGCTCGTTCGCGGGCGCGGCGGTCCTCGATGTTGCAGATCGCCAGCCACAGCAGCTTGCGGGCGGCGTCGTCGGAGGGGAAGTGACCACGGTTCTTGGTCACCTTCCGCAGCTGGTAGTTCAGCGACTCGATCGAGTTCGTCGTGTAGATCACTCGCCGCAGCTCGGGCGGGAACGCCAGGAACGGGGTGAACCGCTCCCAGGCCCCGGTCCAGGTCGCGACCGCGTGGGGGTATCTGCGGCCGAGTTCGCTGGCCTCGAACGCTCCCAGGGCGTCCAGGGCGGCCTCGGCGTTCGCGGCGGTGTAGACCGGCTTCAGGGCGCGGCGACGGCCTTGCGGTCGCCGTAGGAGACGAACCGCATCGCGGCGCGGATCAGGTGGACCACGCAGGTCTGGACCAGTGAGTTCGGCCAGGTCGCCTCGATCGCCTCGGGGAAGCCCTTGAGGCCGTCGCAGCACACGATCAGCACGTCACGGACCCCGCGGTTGGCGAGCTCGGCGCAGACCCCGGCCCAGAACTTCGCGCCCTCGGTGTTCTCGATCCAGATGCCCAGGACGTGCTTGATCCCGTCCATGTCCACGCCCACGGCGATGTGCGCGGCCTTGTTGCGCACGTGCGCGCCGTCGCGGATCTTGACGATGATCGCGTCGAGGTAGATGACCGGGTAGAACGCCTCCAACGGCCGGTTCTGCCAGGCCATCACCTCATCGGCGATCTCGTCCACGATGTTGCTGATCGTCTCGTGGGACAGCTCGGTGCCGATCGTGGCCGCGAGGTGATGGGCGATCTCCCGGACCGTCATCCCACCCGCATACAAGCTGATGATCATGTCGTCGAGGCCGCCGAGGCGCCGCGCACCCTTGGGTACCAGCATCGGGGTGAACGTCCCCGCCCGGTCCCGAGGCACCTCCAGGGCGACGTCGCCGACCTCGGTCGAGACCGTCTTGGGCGTCGTGCCGTTACGCGAGTTCGGGAAGTGTTTCGCCTCCGGGTCGCCCTTGTCGTATCCCAGGTGATCGGTCAGCTCGGCCCGCAGGCCACGCTCGAGCGCAGCCTTGATCATCGCCGGCAGCATCCCGCCCTCACCGGTCAGCTGCACCTCACCGGAATCGATCCGGGAGAACAACCCGTCCAAGGCGCCAGAAGCCACCAGCTCCTCGGCCATCGCCGCCGTCGCCTCCGCGCCGTTCGTCGATGCCGTCATCTCGTCCATCATGCTCACGCGTACTGCGTCCTCTCGTGTCAGGCCCGAAGACCCTTACACAGAAGAGTTGACACCCCCTGAAGTCCCGATCACTGTCGTCAGCACAACAGCGCTGGGGCTTTCTTGGGGGAGATCATCGTGGGCGCGCGGCTCACCCCATCGCACCCCCACAGCTCGGGCGACGAACGGACGCTAGGGGCGAGGGGCACGGTGCGACCAGACCGCAGCGGTCGCCCCGACCACCACCCACAGCAGCAGGGCGATCCGCTCGGCATTGGCCGCATGGTCCAGCAGACCCATGGTGGCGAACCCGGCGAGGGAGCAACCGTACGTCGTGGCCCACGTGGACCCGTCCCGGGCGGCCCGCACCACGCCCATCGCCAGCGCGGCGGTGATCGCGAGGACGGCCAGGCCGCCGGGCACGCCGGTCTCCACGAACCAGCTCAGCCAGAGGTTGTGGGCGTGTTGATACGCCGGGCCGACCCCCGCCGTGGCCTGCAACGCCGCGCCGCCCTGGCCGAGCCCGACACCCAGCGGATGGTCGAGGACCAGCCGCACGGCCGCCCGCCAGATCGTGCCGCGCACCCCCAGGTCGCCACCGGCGAGCCACCAGCCGCCTGCGCCGAGCAGGGCCACGGCCGCAACGCCACCGGCCAGCCCCATCCTGACCCGCACCCGCGACGGCCGGCGCAGCACCAGGTAGGCCGCCACCGCGACGAGCGCGCCCAGGGCGCCGGCCCGGGACCCGGTCAGCGCCAGCGCGACGACCCCCACCGCGACGACGGTCCACCCGATGAGCCGCTGGGCGGGGTCGCGCTGGGTGCTCGCCACCCAGCCCACGGCCAGCGGCAGGAGGAGCAGGAGCGCCGCGGCGAGCAGGTTGGGGTTCGGGTACGTGCCCGTCACGCGGACGAACGCCCCAGGCGCACAGACATCCAGCGCGCCGGACCACGACCCGCGGCAGAACCCCGTCGCCGTCCCCGAGGCCGCCTGGGTCACCCCGGCGGTCCCGGCCAGGCCGACGCCCAGCCAGGCCAGCAGGCCGATTCCGCGGTGGGCACCGGCGTCGAGCGTGAGCAGTCGCGCCGTCAGCGCCGTCACCCCGACGCCGGTGAGCAGGGCTCGCCACGGCGCCCAGCCCGTCCCCGTGACCAGGCTGGTCACCTCGGCCGCTGCGAGCAGCGCGATCCCGCATAGCTGAACAGCCCGCGCCGCCATCTCGGCAGCCGGGCGCGGGCGCCTGCGCCCAGCCCGAGCCACCCGGCGAACACCGCGGCCCAGCCGGCCAGGATCGCCAGCCGCAGCGGGGTGAACAGCGCGAACACCGGGGCGTCCGGCAGGGCGTCGGTGACCGCCTCCAGCACGGTGGCCGCGACGGCGAGCAGCGCCACCGAGCCGGCCAGGGGTGGCAGGCTCGGCTTCCGATGCTGCGGAAGGCGCCCGGGGCGGGTCGGCGCGGCGACCGACCGGTCGTCGAGGCGGAGTGCGGTCACCCGTCCAGTTCTGGCCTATCCGGGCGAACGCCTCGCGTGCAGGCGGTGAGGAGCGCGTCGCCAACGCGTGAAGAGCAGGCGGCCGGCGCGTGAATCCTCACCAGCCGGGCGCGCAGCTCCAGCCGGCGTCGACCGGCAGCACGACGCCGGTGATGCCGGAGGCGCCCGGCGACGCGAGGAAGGCGATGGCGGCCGCGACCTCGGCCGCCGCCACGGGGCGTCCGAGCGCGGCGGCGCGGGACCAGCGCCGATGCCCATGGGGCCACTCCTCGGCCAGCCCGGGCCGATCGATCAGGCCGGGGGCGACGCCGACGACCCGGATCCCCCGGGGGCCGAGTTCCTCGGCGGCCGCGCCGACGAGATGGTGCAGGGCGGCCTTGGCGACGGCGTACGGCGCGTGGCCCCGCGCGGCCCGCAGCCCCTCGACGGAGCCCACCACGACGATCGCCGGCTGCCGCTCGGGCCGCATCCGTGCGGCCGCCTGGTGCAGCAGGACGGCGGTGTGGCGCAGCGTCCCGGCGTACATCGCGTCCCACGCCGCCGCGTCGAGCCCGTCCCACGGCGTCACCTCCTGCGCGCCGGCGGCGAGGACGACGACGTCCGGTACGGCGAGCGCGGCGGCCACGTCATCGAGGAGCCGGGCGCACACCGCGTCGACGTCGGCGGCTGACAGGTCGGCGATCACGACCGTGGCGCGGGCCCCCCGCTTCGCCAGGTCGTCCCGGAGCTCCTCCGCCGCCTGCGCCGAACGGCGATGGTGCAGCGCGACGGCCAGCCCCGCCTCCGCGAGCGCAATAGCCACCGCGCGGCCCAACCCGCCGGTGGCTCCGGTGATCAGCGCCGTCCGGGACACAGCGGGCAAGCTCACGTGCGGCCCACGAAGGTGAACGCCCGGATCAGCTCGGCGTGCTGCGGGTACGTCGCGAGCAGCTCGGCGCGGCTGCCCAGCGTGAACACCTCGAAGTCGAAGGCCGGACTGCACCAACAGGACACGAGGGTCCACGCCCCCGCAGTCCGGGCGGCCATCCAGGTCCCCGGGGGCACGACTAGCTGGCTCGCCGTGGCGTCGAGCCAGGTGCTGCGGGCGGTGCCGTTCGCCGCCAGCTGCACCAGCTCGGCGGGCGCACCCGCGAGCCACTGCCAGCCCTCCGTGACCGTGAGGGAGTGCAGGGCGGAGGCCCCCCGGGGCCCATCGGTGATGAGAAACCGGATGGTGCTCAGCGCGCCGGTCCGCGGTCCGGGCCCCCAGAGCCCGCCCTCGCCAGGCAGCGGGGAGAGGTCGTAGCGCGCGCGGACCTCCTCCGCCGGGGTGTCCGGGCTGGGCCAGCCCGTCACGGCGCGGCATCCTCAGCTGGTGGTGCCATGCTGCCGCTGCCGGCCAGTGGCGCGGCACTGGCGCTTCCGTCCGCCCGGACGGCTTGCACGCCTGCGTCCGCCCGGACGGCCTGCGCACCGGCGGCCGCCTCCGCGGCCGTCGCGCCGCGCTCCCGGCAGCGCGCGAGCAGGTCGGCCTCGTCCAGCCGGGTGCTGCGCCGGTCCGCGACCACCCGCTCCCCGTCGACGAAGACGTCCACCACGTCGCCGCGTCCGGCCGCGTAGACCAGCAGCGCGTGTGGGTCGTGCACCGGCGTCAGGTGCGGCGCGTCCAGATCGAGGAGGACGAGGTCGGCGCGCTTGCCGGCCTCCACGCTGCCGATCAGGTCCCCCATCCCGAGCCCGCGGGCGCCGTCGAGGGTGACTGCGCGGACGATCTCCGCCGCCGCGGCCGCGTCCGGCCGTCCCGCCGTGAGCCGCGCGAGCAGGGCCGCTAGCCGCATCGCCACCCACATGTCGAGGTCGTTGCTAGACGAGCAGCCGTCGGTGCCGATCCCGCGCCGCAGGCCGGCCTCGCGGTAGGCCGCCCACGGCAGCGCGCCCGAGGCCAGCTTGAGGTTGGAACCCGGGCAGTGCGCGACCGTCGCCCCCGCCGCAACCGCCACGGCGACGTCGTTCGGGTCGAGGTGGACGCCGTGGCCGAAGACCACCGGGAACGACCCGTCCAGCACGCCGGCGTCGCTCAGGACCCGCGTCGGCGTACGGCCTTGTTGGTGTTTGACCTGCGCGTTCTCCGCGAGGTTCTCCGAGACGTGGGTGTGCAGCAACGGCCGCCGCCAGCCGCGGACCACGTCGGCGAGGTCGCGCAGGTGGGCGGGGGAGACGAGGTAGGTGCTGTGCGGGGCCACGCACTGGGGGGTCTCGGGGCCGCCGATCTCGGCCAGCTCGCCCGGCCAGCGGGCCAGGTCCGCCAGGCGCCGGTCCCAGCTGAGCCCGTCCGGGCCGGGCATGTCGAAGAACGTCGGGCCCCCGACGTGGCGCAGGCCCACCGCGACGGCGCCGACGTGGGCGGAGCGGTGGTGGAAGTACATGTCGGCCGCGCACGTCGTACCCCCACGCAGCGCCTCCAGCGCCCCCAGCCGTGCGCCGAGCTCGACGGTGGGGGCGTCCATCACCGCCCCCTCGGCGGCCCAGACCCGCTCCAGGAAGCCCTGCAGGTCGACGTCCTCGGCGAGCCCGCGCAGGAGGGTCATCGGGGTGTGCGTGTGGAGGTTGACCAGGCCCGGCATGACCAGCCGGCGGCGGGCGTCGATGGTCGCCGCGCCCAGGGCAACGGCCCGCTCCCGCACCGGCGAGTGGGCGGTCGGGTCGCTCGGCGCCGGCGCGAGCGCCGCGATGGCGCCGTCGAGAAGGAGTACGTCGTGGTCGCGCAGCACGGTCGCCGCGTCGTCGCACACGACGACCCAGGCGCACCCCGCCAGCAGGACAGGTGCGGCCGTCATTCGGCCGCCCCCCGGCGCAGCAGGAACCGGTCCAGGACGGCCAGGACGCGCTGGCTCGTGTCGGCCAGCACGCGGCCGACCTCGACGATGCTCACCGGCTCGTCGGTCAACCCCGCGCAGGGATTGCAGACGAGCGCCACGGCGGCGTACCGCAGGCCGGCCTCGACGGCGAGCGTCACCTCGGGCACCCCGGTCATCCCGGCCACGCTGCCGCCGAGGAGCCCGGCCATCCGGACCTCCGCGGGCGACTCGAAGCGCGGCCCCTCGAAGGCGGCGTAGACGCCGCCGTCGCGCAGCGGCTGCCCGCAGTCCGCGGCTGCTTGCAGGAGTTCGCGCCGCAGGTCGGGGTGGTAGGCGGTGGTCACGTCGACGTGCACCACCCCGTCCGGCGTGGCGCCGTCGAAGAACGTCGTCTCGCGGCCCTTCGTGAAGTCGAGGAAGTCGTCGATCAGCACGAGGTCGCCGACCGCGAGCCCCGGGTCGATGCTGCCCACGGCGTTGACGGCGATGATCTCCCGCACCCCCGCGGCCTTCAGGCCGGCGATGTTGGCGCGGTAGTTGACCAGGTGCGGGGGCACGGCGTGGCCCGCGCCGTGCCGGGTCAAGAACGCTACGGGCAGGCCGTGCCAGGTGCCCTCGGTGACGCGGGCCACGCCGTACGGCGTGTCGATGTCGCGCTCGCGGGCGTCCAGGAGCTGCGCGAGGGAGTAGAAGCCCGTGCCGGCGATGATCCCGACGGGCGCGATCTGCCCGTCCCCCGAGGTGTTGTCCATCAGGACAGGTTAGGCGCCGCCGGCGGCACGACCCTGCGGGCCTCCGCCGGCGACGGCCACCGTGTCGCTACGGCTTGTGGGAGCCCACGAGGTCCTGAAGCTTCGAGGAGCCCTCCTTCAGGGTGTCCTGAACCTTGTGCGTACCGTCCTTCAACGCGCCTTGCAGCTTGGCCGGGCTGTCCTTGACCGCGCCCTGGATCTTGGCGGGGCCTTCCTTCACGGCGCCCTCAATCTTGGCCGGGCTGTCCTTGACCGCGCCCTGGATCTTCGCGGGGCCTTCCTTCACGGCGCCCTGGATCTTGGCGGGGCCGTCCTTGACCGCGTCCTGGAGCTTGGTCGCCCCGTCGCGCAGGGCGGTCTGCAGACGGGCCAGGATCGGCGTGTCCCGCAGCTCGTCGAACTTGGCCACGATGCGGTCCCAGATCTCCATGTCCCTACTCCTTGATCGTCGGTGGTGGCTTTTCACCGCCAGCGCACCGCGGACCGTTCCGCGTGGTGCACGGGCACAGCGTTCCACCGACCCCGCCCGGGGTGGCCTGATTCCGCGCGTGGTTTTCCATGCATGCCCGGTGAGAGCGACGGTGACGGGGGGCCCGGAGCCCTCCTGGGCACGGATATCGGTGTGTCGCAGGCCTACGGCGCTCCGTCCCCCAAGGCCGAGGTGGCGCATCTCACTCCCGGTCGGCACCGGGTCGCGGGCGGCGGGTCAGGAGCAGGAGGGTGCCCGCCACCCCCGCCGTACCGGCACAGATCGCCCACACGGTCAGGTAACCCGACAGCGGCGCGTGGTTCGCCGCCGGGCCTTCGAGGCCGGCGCCGCCCAGGGCGAGCGCGTAGGCGCACGAGGCGAATGCGCCACCCACCGTCTTGATGGCGTTCGTCATGCCGGTGGCGACGGCGGTGTGGGTCGGCGGCGCGTACTGGGCGGCGACGGCCGGCAACAGCGCCACGAGCATCCCCGATCCCAGCCCGGCGAGGAGCATGTTCGCCAGGACGGCCACCAGTGACCCGTGGCTCGGCAGGAACAGCGCATAACCGACCGCCACGAGCGCACAGCCCACGACCATCGTGCCGCGCGCCGGCAGCCACCGAGTGAGCAGCGGCACGCACAGGGCGCCGAGCAGCAGGGACACGACGTACGCCCCGATGATGAGCGACACCCCGGAGGCGGTCGCGCCGAGCCCGTAGCCGGCGACCGCCGGGTCCGTGCGGGCGAACGTGGACAACGGGATCTGCGCGCCGAGCACGGACGCCCCGAACAGCATCGCCACGACCTGGATCGGCCACTGCCGGCGCGAGCCGAGCACGCGCAGGTCGACGAGCGGCGTCTCCACCCGCAGCTCGACGCGGGCGAAGGCGATGCCGAGGAGCGCCCCGACCGCGAGGAGCAGCCACGGCCACGGCGAGGCCGACCCGAGGACGCGCAGGAGCATGAGGCCGCCCATGATCGCGCCGAGACCGAGCGTGAGCCACGCCGTGCCGGCGCCGTCGAAGCGGCCGGTCCCGGCGGGAGGCATGGCGGGGACGCCCCACCAGATCGCCGCGATGGAGAGCGTGACGACGACGGCGGGCACCGCGAGCAGGGCGATCATCGACAGCCGAGTGGCGAGCGCGCCCGCGAGCAGGGCGCTGGCGATCACCGAGGTCTCCAGCGCGGCGACGAGGACGGACGAGGCCAGTCGGGTGCGCCGGTCGTCACCCGCCGTACGGCGGTGCACGATCGCGACCTCCATCGGCAGCCACACCACGTACACGCCGACCAGCGCCCACGCCGCGGCGAACGCGACCGGCGTCGGCGCGAGCGCCACCCCCCAGCAGGCGAGGGCCGCGACGACGGTGCTGGCGAGGAGGATCCGGCGGTGGCCGTGCAGGTCGCCGAGCTTGGAGAGCACCGGTACGGCGATCGCGGACAGCGCCAACTGGGCCGCCTCGAACCAGTTGACCTCGGCGTCGCGCAGGTTCAGGTGCCGGGCGATGTCAGTGAACAACGGCGTGAAGTAGCCCTGAATGGTGCCGCTGGCGATCTCGACGCAGACGAGGAAGCCGACGATGGAGGCGATCGGGACGGCGGCTGTGCTCCGGTTTGCGACCGCGCCCCGGGACCCCTCCGCGGGGGCGGTCACAGGTGCTCCAGCAGGTCCGCGTAGTAGTCGACGCCGGCGAGGAAGTCCGTCACGCCGAGGTGCTCGTCGACGTTGTGGATGCTCTGCCGCTGGGCCTTGGTGACGTGGAAGGGCGCGAACCGGTAGACCCGCGGCCAGATGCGATGGAAGTGCCGGGAGTCGGTAGCGGCCATCACGAGATAGGGGATGGCGCCGGTGTCCGGTTCGCAGCGGTGCAGGGTGGCGACGAGCGCGTCGTACGCCGCGTCGGTAGGGGACACCGGGCTCGGGTCGTCGCCGTGCCGCAGGGTGACCGTGACCTGGCGGTCGTTGATGGTACGTCGCAGCCGGGCCAGGACGTCGTCGCGGGTCTCGCCGACCGCGATCCGCACGTTGAGCCCCGCGGTGGCGGTCGTGGGCAGCACATTGTTGGCGGGGGCCGCGCGCAGCTCGGTGAGGGCGATCGTCGTGCGGGTCAGCGCGGCCAGTTCGGGGCCGAGGAGGCTGAGGAGTCGCGCCATCGGGAGGCCCAGCCGGTCGGCCCGGTCGGTGAGGAGCCGGGCTGGCCCTGGAAGGTGTCCGCCGAGGGCCGTGATCATCTTCGCGACCGGCTCGGTCATCCGCGGCGGTGCGGGGGAGTCCTCGATCCGGACCAGCGCCCTGGCGAGCCGGGCCACGGCGCCGTGCCGGGGCGGCTGGCTCGCGTGGCCGCCGGACCCGCTCGCCGCCAGGTCGATCGCGGCGTTGCCCTTCTCGGACAGGCCGATCATCGCCATGCGCGCCGAGACCCCGGGCAGGGCGTCTGAGACGATCGCGCCCCCCTCGTCAAGGACGAACCAGGGGGTGACCCCGCGGCCTTGCAGCTCCGCCACGGCGCGTCGGCCGGTGACCCCCATGACCTCCTCGTCGCTGCCGAACGACAGCCAGATGTCGCGAGTCGGGCGGTGGCCCGCGGCGACGAGCCGATCCACCGCAGCGAGGATTCCGACGAGGCTGCCCTTGTCGTCGATCGTGCCTCGGCCCCAGATGGCGCCGTCGACGACGCTCCCGGCGTACGGCGGGTGGGTCCACGCCTCCTCCGGCCCCGCGGGGACGACGTCCTGGTGGGCCAGCAGAACCACCGCGTCGGTCTGCGGATCGCGGCCCGGCCAGCGCAGCAGCAGCGCGTGGTCGCCGAGATCGGTCGTCTCGCAGGCGGCGAAGGCGTGCGGGAAGTGGGCCCGGAGATCGGCGTGCAGGCCGTCGAACTCCGCGGGGTCCTTGCCGGGCCCGGCCACGGTCCGACGGCGTACGGCGGCGGTCAGCGCCGCGACGGGCGCCGGGACGCTGACAGTCTCCATGACGGGAGCGTATGGGCGGTCGCGCGACGCTGTCCGGCGATCGTCACCAGGCGGCGTTGTACGCCGCCACGGCCGCCGCGTCGGCGTCCGGCGCGATCGTGACGGTCTCGACAGCGAGCCGCTTGGCGTTGGCCGTGATGTCCAGCCAGGACCGCAGGCTGCTCACCTGCCACGCGGAGGTGGAGCGGCCGATCGTCCACGAGATGCCGAGCCGCTTGCCCTTGCTCGCGGCCCAGTCAGACCAGTCGGTCAGGCCGCCCTTGCCGGTGACGAGGACCGGCCACGGCTTGTCGGCGGGGATGCTCAGCCCGATGAGGTCGATCGCATCGCCCGGGAAGGCGGCCGCCGCGGTCTCGGGGTCGGTGCCCAGCGGGGCGGCCCACTCGATGAGCGCGTTCGGCGCCGCGGCCTTGACGGTGGCGGCCACCCGCTCCGCCGCCGCCTTGGCGCGGGCGGGGTCGGCGCCGTCCGGCGTGGTCAGCCGCACCACTGCGGGCTTGGCGGACACCGAGCGCAGGGTCGTGCCGAGCGTGGTCCACGGCTGGGTGCCGGTGCCCTTCGCCAGGGCCTCCAGGTCCTCGCCGCCGAGCGTGAGCGGAGCCTCCACGACGAGCTGGGCGCCCGTCGTCGCGGCCTTCGTCCACATGGGGGCGGTGGCGGACAGGGTGGTGAGGTCGGCGCTGTCGACCCGCAGGCTCAGCGCGTCCGCCGCGCGACCGCGGGCGGTCACCGTCGCCGCGGCCGCGGCGACGTCGTTGTTCGGCGCGGTCACACCACTGGCCCAGCCGCTCCCGGGAGTCCCGGTCGGGGCGCTCTCGGTGGGTGCGGCCTTCGGCGCCTCGGTGGGTGCCGGCGTGGGCGCGGGCCGGGTGGTCGCCGGCCCGCGGACGGGCCCGGCGGTCGGGGCGCTCGCGCGCGGACCCGACGGCTGCGCGGAGCTGGGCGCGGCCGACGAGGTGCCTCGTTGTGAGGTCGTCGGGGCGCCGCTGGTGGGCGGCTGGCTGGTTGGAACGGATGACGTGGTGGGCGCGGTCGACGCGGTGGGCGTCGTCGACCTGGTGGGTGTCGTCGACGTGGGTTTCGTGGACGTCGGGGGCGCGGTCGTCCCGCCCGGTGCCGGCGTGCTCGGGGCGGGCTTGGCGGGTGCCGCCGGCTCCGTCGCGCGGGGTCGCACCGGGGTTGCGGGGGCGGGCGGTGCGGACGGCTTGCCGGTCTGGGCCGGGGCCGAGTCCTTGGCCTTGTCGGCGGCCTTGCCGGGGGCTTTATCCGGCGACGTCGTCGCTTGCGGCCGGGACGGGACGGGCAGCGTGACCCGGGGAGGCATCGGGAGCGGCACGGGGGTGGTCGTCGTCGCGTTGGCGCGGGGGGTCGCCGCCGAAGGGCGCGGCGTGCCGCTGGACGGGCGCGCTACCGGGGGGCCGGTGAGGGTGATGGTCAGGCCGTCGTCGGTGAGCGAGCCGTCGACCGAGACGTCCCTCGGGCCGGCCGACGGGGACTTCGTCGAAGTCGCCGGGAGCGTCGGCTGTCGGCTCGTCGAATGGGGCCGCGCGGGCGCAGTGGTGGCCGAGGCGCTGGCCGGGACGCTGGTATCGGTCGACTCGGGCGAGCGCGTGGGGACCGAGGCGGTCGGCGTCGTGGGTGTCGGCGCGGCCCAGGTGCTCGACGTCGGGCCCGGTGTCCGGGTCGACGAGCGAGTCCCCCTCGGTTCGGCCGGCGTGGTCCAGGACGGCTGGCCGGGCCGCGCGGTGCCACGCGTGGTGGGCTCGGCCGGTGTGGTCCAGGACGGCTGGCCGGGCCGCGCGGTGCCACGCGTCGTGGGCTGGGCCGCCGAGCTCGGTTCGGACGTGGGCCAGCGCGGCGGCTCGGTCACGGCCGGGGAGTGGGGTGCCGCCGAGTCGCCCGCGGGGCGGCCGGTCGCCGAGGGCTCGGTCGGCGGGAACGGCACGGGGGCGTCCGCAGGGCTGGTGGCGACGGGCGCGCTGGGTGAGGTGGGCCGGAAGGCACCGGGCGCCGCTGCGGCCGTGCCCGGCCCCGCCTCGACGACGATCCGCACGGGCGTGTCCGCGCGGGCCGGCACCAGGATGACCGTGGCCGGTTCGGGGGCGCTCGGGACCCGCGTGGCGGGCGCCGCCGGTCGCACCGACGCTCCCGAGGCCGTCCCGCTCGGCTCGGCCGGCGTCGTCCACGGCTGCGCTGGGGCGGGGCGGGCCGTCGTCGCCTCGCTGGGTGCCGTCCGGACCGACGCGGGGCCGGTGGGCAGCGGCTGGTCCGGCAGGTGCCCTGGGGGCGGCGGTGCCGAGGTGGTTACCTGGGCGGTCGGCGTTACTCCGGGCGGGGTGGCCTGGGCCGGGACGCTGGTCGCGGGCGGGGCCGGTGCGCGGGTGGGGGCGGGCGTGGGTGCCGGCGCGGGAACGTACGGCGTGGGCGGCGCGGTCGTCTCGACCGGGATCCGGCCGTCGGGCGTGGCCGTGGCAGGCGCCGGGTACGGGTCGTGCTCGCGGCTGGCCGGCAGCGTCACGGTGCCCTCTGGCGTGCTCGGGCGCTCGGCCTGACCGGGCTGCCCCTGCCCGACGACCTCGCCCGGCTGGTTCGGGACCTGCCGCGTCGGCATCTGGCTCGCAGGCTGCTCGACCGGCACCTCTTGGCTCGGCACCTGTTGGCTCGGCTGGTTCGGCTGCACCGCTTGGCCCTGGGCCGGCACCTGCTGGCCGGGCTGCACCGGTTGACCCTGGACCGGCTGCTGGGCGGGCTGGGCACCGTCGCGGTTCGACGGTGCCGAGGTGCGGGACGACGGGGTCGAGGGGCTGGGGGCGCCCGGGGCTGCGGGCTGTGCGGCGGACGGGGCGACTGCGGTGCCGGTCCGGTTCGCGGCGGATGCCGTCGCGCCGCTCGTCGTGCCGGACTGCTGGCTGGCTGTGGTGCGGGTCGGGCTGGTGACCGTCGTGCCGGTCCGGGTGGGCGCTGTGGGGCGCCCGGTCGCGGCGCCACTCGACGTACCCGTCGCGGCCACCGGCGTGCCGGGACTCGGGGCGACCTCCGTCGCGGACGCCGTACCCGCCCCGCACACCACGAGCGCGGTCGCCACCGGGAGGGCTGCGGCGGCGGTGAGGGCCTTGCTGTTCAGATTCCTGCGCATGCTGCTGACCTGTTCGTGTGGAGGGGCGGAGTCAGTGCGGCCGGGCGGGTCGGGCCGGTCAAACCGGCGGGTCGCCCCGGTCGCGGCAGCGCCGGGCCGGCCCGGGGCGACGTCGCGGGGTGGGCGTCATGGCGTCGCCTTCGGCGGGAGGAGATAGACGTACTCGTCGCCGCCGGACTCGGCCCGCACCGCCGCGGCGGTCGTCGCGAGATCCTCGGGGAAGGCCTCGTTGTCGGGCAGGACACCCGCCGGGATCTGCGGGCCGACCAGCACCCGCTGCCGGGCGAGCATGCCGAGCGCCCGATCGGCGCTGACCAGCTGCGTCGTCCAGGCGCCCAGGTCCATCGATCGGGCGGTCGTGAGGTCCACGAGCGTGCGGCCGAGGATGCCCCATCGGCGCGAGGGAGAGGGGTACCAGTCCGCGGAGCCCCCGTCGAACCAGGCCGCGCCACCCCACGCGAAGCGCACGTCCTGCGGCCGGTCGCTGTAGACGGCCACGTACGCGGTGCCGCTGGTCTTCGTGGGGAGCACGGTCACCACCGAGTCGCCGAGGTAGCCCACGATGGTGGGCGGGCCCGAGTTGCCGGGGCTCTCCCAAGGGGTGGGCTGCGCGGCGGGGCGCCCGGCGGCGAGGTGCCACCACCCGGCCGCGCCGGTCGCCGTGACCGTGCCGTCTGCGCGCGCCGCCAGCGGCTTCGCCCCGTCCGGAACGGGCATCGTCACGAGCTTGCCGGCGGCGACCGTGCCCGCCGTACGTCCTTGGTCGCCGATCACCAGCGGCGCGGAGCCCTGCAGGCTCACGCTCGCCCCCGCGGGAAGCCCCAGGTCGTGGGCCTCGCCGCTCTCCAGATCCCACCAGGCCAGGCGGTCGCCGACCTGCGCCGCGACGACCCGCCGCCCGTCGATGGTCGTGGCCGTGAGGTCGGTGCCGGGCTTGGCGTCGGGGTACCGGCCGCTCCACCGCACCTCACCCCGCTCGACGTCCACGAGCGTGATCGTCCGGTCCTTGGTGACGAACGCCATCTGCGTGCCGTCCACCATGAGCACCCGACCGGCGTCCTTGAGCAGGGCCGGCGTTCGCCACATCGACTTGGCCTGCCATTCGGCGGGAGGCGGCACGCCGATGGTCTCGTCGCGGACGAGCATCACCCCGGGCCGGTCGCGGGAGATCATCGCGACGAGTGCGGCCACGACCAGCAGGCAGGCGAGGGCCACGCAGCCCAGCACCAGCATGCGTCGGCCCGGCCGGAGAGCTACGGCCGGCCGGCCCGTGCGCGGCCGGGGCGTGGCGCGGTGTCCCCGGGGCGCGCTGGGGGCGCGAGGGGCGGTCGCCGGACGGTACGTCGCGGGCCGTGCCGGCTCGAATCCGCCCGGCGGAGGCCCTGGTGGGGACGGGGCTGAGGGGCGGCGGCCGGGCACCGTCGTCGGGGTCGGGCCGGCGTCTCGACGCAGCGTGGCGACCACCGCGGCCGCGGGGTCCCCATCGACCGCCCACGGGCTGGTGTCGACCTGTCGGGGGCCGACGGGCCCGCTCTGGTGGGCCGCGCCGGCGAGGTCGGCGGGTGTGCTCTGGCCGAGAGAGCCCGGCGGCGCGCTCTGCTCGAGCGGGCGAACGGGGCGGCTCGCTGGGGCCCGCCCGTCCGATGTTGCCTGGCCGAGGCGTTCGTCGGGGGCGCCTTGGCCGAGGCGTTCGTCGGCGGTGCCTTGGCCGGGGGCGTCGGCGCCGGCGCCCTGGTCGGCGGACTCGTCATCCCCGCCGGGCGGCCCGGCCTCGCGGACATCGCCGTCGGCCGTGACGAGGACGGTGCCGAGGGGGCTGCCCTCGTGCTCGAACTCGGCGCGGATGACCCCGTCGGGGGACTTCGCGGCGAGGCGGCTCAGGTGGGTGCGGACGACGTCGGCGGCCTCGTCCCAATCCCCGGTGGCGATCCGCCGCCCCTCGACGTACGCGGCGAGTCCCCCCGGGACGGTCACCCACTCCACCCGCGCCCACAGGCCCGGGGAGCCGGTCCCGGTCATGAGCGCAGGCCCCGGCGGCCGCCCGGACCCCTCCGGCGACCCGCACATGTCGCGAAACCGATTCTCACGGTATGAATTTGGCCTTCCCCATGGCTTTTCTGGCCACCCCGAAAAATGCTTGCCGGGCGGGTTTCACGAGGCCCGGCTGGTCGACAATCTAACGGATGGGGAAGACGTTGGCGCGGGCTCGGATGCCGCCTGTGGATAACAGGTCCATCCGGTCGGAGCGGGCCTCGGTTGCCTTCTTGGGTGGGGGTCGATTGTCGCGAGCGGACCTGCTCGGGCGACGGGCCCTGTCGAATCGGGTTGCCCGAAAGGCCGATTGCCGGTGGCTGGGCACGGGCTCGAGGGGGCGCCTGGACGTCGTCGATCAGAGGTTCAATACGGCGGCCGCCGCGTCTCAGGAGTCGGCCAGACTCCGTGAACGGTCATTGGCGACGATGAGAGGCGCATCTGCTCGGTGAGCGGCGTACGCCTTGAACCGAGGTCAGAGCGACGAGGTGGCGGATGATCGGCCGATCCTGCCGTCACGGTGAGCGCTCAGCGTGCCACATCATGACGTCGCCGATGATCGCCCCGATGATCGCCCGATCGCTGTCCTCAGAGGAGCAGCAACGGGGACATCATCGGGGAGATCACACGCCCCGGCCGGGAATCCCCCCACCCTCCGGAATGCGAATCTCACGCCCGGTGCACAACGGGAATGTCACCGAGAAGCGGGAATCGACATTCGAAGAACGGAAATGATTGGCGCCGTGCCGAGTTCACAATGTCGGCAGCTCGTCGGCGTCCACAATTCGATAGGCGTAGCCCTGTTCGGCGAGGAATCGCTGGCGATGCGCGGCGAATTCGGCGTCCACGGTGTCGCGCGCCACGATCGTGTAGAAGTGCGCGGTCCGGCCGTCGCCCTTCGGCCGCAGCACCCGGCCGAGGCGCTGCGCCTCCTCCTGCCGGGACCCGAACGTCCCGGAGACCTGGATCGCCACCGAGGCCTCCGGCAGGTCGATGGAGAAGTTGGCGACCTTGCTCACGACCAGCGTCGAGATGGCCCCGGTGCGGAAGGCGTCGTACAGTCGCTGCCGCTGCGGCACCGTCGTCTCGCCCGTGATGAGCTCGGCGCCCAGTCGCCCCGCCAGGGACTCCAGCTGGTCCAGGTATTGACCGATCACGAGCGTCGGTTCGCCCGCGTGACGGCGTACCAGCTCTTCCACCACGCGGTCCTTGACCGGCGCGCACGAGGCGAGCCGGTAGCGCTCCTCGGGCTCGGCGGTGGCGTACGCCATCCGGAACGAGTCCGGCAGCGGCACCCGCACCTCGACGCAGTCCGCCGGGGCGATGTACCCCTGCGCCTCGATGTCCTTCCACGGCGCGTCATAACGCTTCGGCCCGATCAGAGAGAACACGTCGGACTCGCGCCCGTCCTCCCGCACCAGGGTCGCGGTCAGCCCCAGCCGACGGCGGGCCTGCAGGTCGGCGGTCATCCGGAAGATGGGCGCGGGCAGCAGGTGCACCTCGTCGTACACGATCAGCCCCCAGTCGCGGGCGTCCAGCAGGTCGAGGTGCGTGTAGGCGCCCTTCCGGCGGGTGGTCATGACCTGGT
Organism: Austwickia sp.; assembly: GCA_016699675.1. NCBI lineage: Bacteria > Bacillati > Actinomycetota > Actinomycetes > Micrococcales > Dermatophilaceae > Austwickia > Austwickia sp. The sequence continues at coordinate 2,630,288 of CP064985.1, forward strand.
ACGTCGCGATCGTGACCGGCCGGATCTCCTTGCGGGCGCCGCTGTATTCGCCGATCTCGTCCTCGGACAAGGAGGTACGCCGCAGCAGCTCGTCGCGCCACTGCCGGGCGCTGACCGTATTCGTCACGAGGATGAGCGTCGTCGTGGCGGACCTGGCCATCGCCGCCGCGCCCACCAGCGTCTTGCCGGCCCCACAGGGGAGCACGACGACGCCCGAGCCGCCGTGCCAGAAGCCGTCGACGGCCTGCTCCTGGTAGGGCCGCAGCGCCCAGTCGTCCGTGACCAGCGCGATCGGGTGCGCCTCGCCGTTGACGTAGCCGGCGCGGTCCTCGGCCGGCCAGCCGACCTTGAGCAGCTCCTGTTTGAGGTGGCCGCGCTCGCTCGGGTGGACCAGCACGGTGCGGTCGTCGAGCCGATCGCCCAGCAGCGGCCGAATCCGCTTGGAGCGCAGCACTTCCTCCAGCACCGGAATGTCGGTGGTCTCCAGGACCAGGCGGTCGCCGTCCTTGGCCAGGACCAGCCGGCCGTAGCGATCCATCACATCGGCGACGTCGACGAGCAGCGCGTGCGGCACGGGATAGCGGCTGAACCGCACCAGCGCATCCACGACCTGCTCCGCGTCGTGCCCGGCGGCTCGGGCGTTCCACAGGCCGAGCGGGGTCACCCGGTAGGTGTGCACGTGCTCGGGTGCCCGCTCCAGCTCGGCGAACGGCGCGATCGCGGCGCGCGCGGCCGGGGCCTGCGGGTGGTCGACCTCGAGTAGGAGCGTCTTGTCGCTTTGGACGATGAGGGGGCCGTCGGTCATAGCGGGTGGGTCAACGCGCGACGAGCGTTCGCGATTCCGGTGGCAGGCTCACTGCCACGACCACGCGTACCGGGCGATGCTCCCGATCCCGCCGAGGAGCCCGACCACCAGCGCGACGATGGCGAAGATCCGGGCCTGTTTCACCTGGTCGGCCCCGCCCCACTGCCTCGCGGCGATCTCGCGGGACACGCCGCCGGACTGCGCGAGCACGACGATGGCCATGATCATGCCGAAGAAATTGCAGAACAGCGCCAGCGGGATGGCCACGATGCCCATCGTGCGCAGCGACTGCGCCCGCGGGTGCACGGCGGTCCCGTACGGCGCCTGTCCCTGCGGGGCTTGCCCGTACGGCGCCGGCGCGCCCCACTGCTGGTTGTCGTCCTGGGGCCCCGAGCCGTACGGCGGGATGGGGCTGCCGTACGCCGGCTGGGCCGCGTCGCCGTAGGTCGGCTGGCCGGTCCCGCCGTAGGGCTGCTCGCCAGCCGCGCCGTACGGGGGCTGACCGCCCTCGCCGTGGTTCGAGGCGCCGCCCTGCCAGGAGGCGCGACCGCCCGTGCCGGGCTCGCCCTCGTTCGGTCGCCATCCGTCGTTGCTCATCGGATCTCCGTCCTGAGGACCGCGCGCGGCGGTGTCCGTGCCATCGACGCTACCTCGCCGCGCTGTGCGGCGCGTCGAGCCGGGCGCTCGGGGCCCAGCGGCGCGGCATGATGTCAGCTACGACGCAGCTCGCCTAGCGGCGGCTCCGACGTACCGTCCGCTCCCCGTCACCCACCGAACAGGAGTCCACCGCCATGCGCCACCCGCAGCGAGAGCCGATGCCGGGCCTGCCGGAGCGGGTGCGCATCTACGAGGTGGGGGTGCGCGACGGCCTGCAGAACGAGGGCCAGGCGGTGCCGGTCGAGGTCAAGGCCGAGTTCGTCCGGCGGCTGCTCGACGCGGGCCTGGAGACGATCGAGGTGACCAGCTTCGTCTCCCCGAAGTGGGTCCCGCAGCTCGCGGATGCCGCCGAGCTCATCGCGATGCTCGGCCCGGACGGCCTGGGGCGGCACCGGCCCGTCCTGACCCCCAACGAGAAGGGGCTGGACCGCGCGCTGGAGCTGGGCGTGAGCGCGGTGGCGATCTTCGGCAGCGCCACCGAGACGTTCAGCCAGAAGAACCTCAACCGATCGGTGGCCGAGTCGGTGGAGATGTTCCGGCCGGTCGCGACGCGCGCGAAGGAGGCGGGGGCCTGGGTGCGGGCGTACGTGTCCATGTGCTTCGGGGACCCCTGGGAGGGCGACGTCCCGGTCGCGAAGGTGGTGGACAGCGCGAAGCGGTTCATGGACCTCGGCGCCGACGAGCTGTCGATCGGCGACACCATCGGCGTGGCGACCCCCGGGCACACGGTGGCCCTGCTCGACGGGCTGGTCACCGCGGGCATCGGCATCGAGAAGATCGCGGTGCACTTCCACGACACCTACGGGCAGGCGCTGGCGAACACGGTCGAGGCGATCCGGTACGGCGTGCGCACGGTGGACGCCTCGGCGGGCGGGCTCGGCGGCTGCCCCTACGCGAAGTCGGCCACCGGCAACCTCGCCACCGAGGACGTGGTGTGGGCGCTGGAGGGCATGGGGGTCGAGACCGGGGTGGACCTCGACAAGCTCGTGGCCACCAGCGCCTGGATGGCGCAGCAGCTGGGGCGTCCCTCCGCGAGCAGCGTGGTGCGGGCACTGACGGGCTGAGCCGGGCTGAGCTGGGCCGACGCGGTCTCGTCGCGGGCGTGCGGTTGGGGCTGTCGGAGCCGGCACGTAAGTTGGTCTCCAGGACGCGACGAAGGAGGCCGAGATGCGATCAGGGATCGATCAGGGCGGGATCGAGGCGGCAATCCGGCCGCAGGACGACCTGTTCGGGCACGTCAACGCCGCGTGGATCGCGGCGACGCCGGTGCCCCCCGATCGCGGGCGCTATGGCACGTTCGACATCCTGCGCGAGCGCGCCGAGGAGAACATGCGGGCGCTGCTCGAGGAGCCCGCGCCGGTCGACGCGGGCGCCGAAGCGACCACGCCGGGCACCCTGGCCCGCACCCTCTACGCCGCGTTCCTCGACCAGGAGACGGCCGAGGCGGAGGGCCTGGCCCCCATCGCTCCGCTGCTGGCCCAGGCCGCCGGCGTCGAGGACGGCCGGGCCGCGATGATCCTGCTGGGGCACCTGCAACGCGAGGGGGTGGGCGGCCTCGTCGAGGCCTACGTCAACACCGACCCGGGCCAGCCGGATCGCTACGTCACGTTCCTTGAACAGTCGGGGATCGGCCTGCCCGACGAGGCGTACTACCGCGAGGAGGCCTACGCGCCGATTCGTGCGGCGTACCTGGCGCACCTGGCCAAGGTCTTCGTGATCGCGGGGGCCGACGGGCCCACCGCCGACGCCGAGGCGCGGCTGGTCATGGACCTGGAGACGCGGCTGGCCGCCGGGCACTGGGACCGGGTCAGCCGGCGCGACGCCGTCAAGAGCTACACGCTGGTCGACCTCGCCGGGTTGTCCGAGCAGGCGCCCGAGGTGCCGTGGGCCGAGTGGCTGGCCGCGCTGGGCGCGCCCGACGCAGCCCGCGAGGCGCTGGTCATGCGGCAGCCCTCGTTCCTGCAGGCCCTCTCGCACGAGCTGGTCGCCACCGACGTGGCCGCCTGGCGGGCCTGGCTGCGGTCGGCGATTCTGCACGCCTACGCCCCCTACCTGCACGACGCGATCGTCGCGGAGAACTTCGACTTCTACGGCCGCACCCTGTCGGGCACGCCGCAGCAGCGGGACCGGTGGAAGCGCGGGGTCGCGCTCGTGGACCAGCTCGTGGGGGAGGACGCGAGTCAGCTGTACGTCGCGCGCCACTACCCGCCCGACGCCGCCGAGCGGATGACCCACCTCGTCGACAACCTCGTCGAGGCCTACCGCCGAGACATCGCCGACCTGGACTGGATGACCCCCGCCACGCGGGAGAAGGCCCTGGCCAAGCTCGCGGCGTTCACCCCCAAGATCGGCCGGCCCAACCGGTGGCGGGACTACTCGGGGCTGACGTTCGCCCGCGACGACCTGGTCGGCAACGTGCGCACGGCGTACGCGTTCGAGACCGACCGCATGTGGCGCAAGCTCGGCGCACCCATCGATCGCGACGAGTGGTTCATGACGGCGCAGACCGTCAACGCGTACTACAACCCCGGCATGAACGAGATCGTCTTCCCGGCGGCCATCCTGCAGCCGCCGTTCTTCGACGTCGACGCCGACGACGCGGTGAACTACGGGGCCATCGGGTCGGTCATCGGCCACGAGATCGGGCACGGCTTCGACGACCAGGGCAGCCGGTACGACGGCACGGGGCGGCTGGTCGACTGGTGGACGGCGGAGGATCGCACGGCGTTCGAGGGCCGCGCGGAGCGCCTCATCGCGCAGTACGACGCCTTCCACCCGCGCGACCTGCCCGCCGAGAAGGTCAACGGGGCGCTGACGGTGGGGGAGAACATCGGCGACCTCGGCGGCGTGACGATCGCGCACCTGGCCTACCGGATCGCCCGGGGCGAGGAGGAGTCGCCGGTCATCGACGGGATGACCGGGGACCAGCGGTTCTTCGCGGGCTGGGCGCAGATCTGGCGGATGGCGGCCCGGCCGGAGGAGGCCAAGCGCCTGCTCGCGGTCGACCCGCACTCGCCGGGGGAGTTCCGGGCCAACATCGTGCGCAACCTCACGGAGTTCTACGAGGCCTTCGACGTGCGCGAGGGCGACGGCCTCTGGCTGGCGGAAGAGGATCGGGTTCGAATCTGGTGAGGCGCGTGGGGGGAAGGATCGTCGCGGGCGCCGCGGGGCTCGCGCTGATCGCGGCGACCAGCTGGTGGTGGGATCTGAGCGGCCCGGTGCCGATCCTGCAGGCGCTCTACCCCGCCGTGGCGGTGGGGGCGGTGCTGCTCCTGGTGCTCGCGGCCCTGGTCAGGCATCGCGCCGCGGCTTTGGTGGCCCTGGCGGCGGTCGTCGTCGCGGCGGTGGCCGTGGTCCCGACGCTGCTGCCGGCATCGACCGCGGCTGCTGCCGCCGGCTCACTCGCGCCCAACGGGGCGGGGACGGCGGCGCAGGCTGCGCCCGGCGGAGCGCGGTCGCCAGGAGCGGCGGACGGAGCCGGCCAGAGCGTGCGGGTCTTCGCGCTGAACACGCAGTTCGGCATGGCCGACCTGGGGCGGATCCGGGAGGTGGTGACCGACCGCGCCATCGACGTGCTGATCCTCACCGAGGCCGATCCGGAGTACACGCCGCACGCGGCGCGGACGGTGGCGGATCTGCTGCCGCACACCTCGGGGGAGGCGACGCTCGGCGGCGCCGCGGGCACCATCGTCCTGTCGCGCTACCCGATGACGGTGCTGGACCGCGACGCGGCCGACCCCACCAAGCACCAGCAGCCGATCGTTCGGCTCGACGTCCACGGCACGGACGTGCTGGTCCGCGGCGTGCACCCGCGGTCCCCCACCGAGGACAAGATCGCGTCCTGGCGCCCCGACCTCCTCGGCCTGGCCGACTGGCAGCGCGGCACGACCGGGCCGCTCATCGTCGCCGGGGACTTCAACGCCGGCTGGCCGCATCCGGCCTTCCGGACCTTGGCGGACGGACTGGACGACGCCCTGCGCGCCACCGGCCAGGCCTGGGCCCCGACGTGGCCCGTCTCACGGCGGACACCGGCGTTCACCCAGATCGACCACGTACTCACGCGCGGTTTCCAGGTCCGCGCCGCGGGGACCGAGCAGGTGCCCGGCACCGATCACCGGGGCGTGTGGGCGGAGCTGACGCTGCGCTAGCGGCGGCTCAGGCGTTGTCGAGGTCGAAGGGTCCGACCAGGCAGAACTGGTTGCCCTCGGGGTCGGCCAGCACGGTCCAGCTGCCGCCGCGCATCGTGACGTGCTCCACGACGGTCGCGCCGAGGCCGACCAGGCGCTGTCGTTCGGTCTCGAGATCCTCGGCGGCCAGATCGATGTGCAGGCGGTTCTTGCCGGGCGTCGGCTCGGGCACCGTCTGGAACGCCATCGCGGGGTTGCCCGCGAGCACGACGTACTCCTCGGCCTCGAACGAGACCGGTGTCCCCAGTACGGCGGCCCAGAACTGGGCCAGCCCGGGCGCGTCGTAGCAGTCGACGACGACGTTCGCGATGCTCACCACGAGAACAAGCCTAGATACCCCACGGCGCTGCCGCCGCAGCCTTCCAGATCCGTCGCGCCGTCCGTTGCGCAGCGATTCACTGGGCGGGGCCCACAGCTCACTGGGCGGGGCCCACGGCGCTGATGCGGTGCAGCGAGTAGGACCGGCCGGGTCCCGCATCGGCCTCGCCGTACACCCGGCCCCCCTCGACCCGCTCCGGACGCAACCGGACGCGGCGCGGCGTGCCGGCCGCGTCCACCACCGCGATCCACACCGTCTGCTCGGCCGCGGCGGCGTCCCGCAGCGCCGCCGCGAGCGCGGCCGGGTCGAGTTCGCGCAGCGGCTCGCGCGCCAGCCCCTCCCGGTGGGCCTCCGACCGGCGCAGATCCTCCTCACCCGCGCGCAGCGCGGCGACCGTCTCCTCGATCGCGTCCGCCGCGGCCCCCGGGCCGGGGCCTCCACCGAGGCCCCCGACGTGCCGCGGCATCCCCGGCTGGGTGTGCCGGCCCCGCCGCGTCCGGGCCCGGTGGTGCGTCGCCGCCGGGAGCACCATGCCCCCCTCCGGCCCCTCCGCGACGGGCAGGAGCCCGGCGTCGCGCAGGGCGTTCAACAGCACGTTCGGGGCGACCGGCGCGACGGCGACGCCGGGGGCGAGGCGGCGCAGCCGGTACGCCGCGAGATCGCGCCGCTCGACCAGGTCGTCGATGGCGACGTGGTCGTCGCTGCGCACGTACGCCGTCGCGGTCCCCACCCGCAGGCCGCCGTGCCGTCGGGCGACGTCCGTGACCAGGTACGACAGTGGCTGGGGAACGCCCGTGCTGCTGGCCCCCGCCAGCGCGTCGAGCAGCTGTTGGGCATCCCATCCGGCATCGAGCGGCCGTCGCAGGCTCGCGGGCGTGAACCGGTACACGGTGGCGCCGCCGCGGGACTCGACGTCCGCGGCCAACCGCAGGAACGTCGCCAGCCGGCCCTCGAGCCGGCCCGGCGCGACGGCGGTCAGATCGGCCTGCAGCAGCACATGCTCGACCGGCAGGGGCAGCGTCAGGGCGGCCTCGACGTCGTCGTCGGCCGCACCGGTGACCAGGGCGCGGCCGGCGGAGCCCAGCGCCCCGTACCCCGTGAGGCCCAGCCAGGCCGCCTCGGCCAGCGCCGCCCGGGCGAGGTCGCCCAACACCTCCGTCGCGCGGCGCGGGCGCGCCCAACGCAGCCGGTCGAGGATCGCCGCCTCGTCGGGGGCGGCACCGGGCGCGACGTCCGCGAGCAGGGCCAGGACGTCGTGGCGAACGGCGCGCCCCCACGCCGTGGCCGCGCCCTCCGACAGGGCGTTGATCGCCGAGGCCTTGGGGTCGCGCCGGTGACCCACCAGCGCGGGGGCGCGCGTCGTCGCCAGCCAGGCCTGGGCGAGCTCCAGCCAGCGGCGGGGCGCCTCGGACTGTTGCCAATCGTCGTACGCCGCGGTCGGCGCCCAGACCGGGTCCAGCTCGCCGTCGTCGTCGACGAGGCCGGCCGCATAGGCCACCTCGATCACGAAGGCGGCGTGGGGCAGCTCCAGGTCGAGGGCCTGGGCCGTGGCGCGCAGGTCCGCCACGGCCAGGCCGCCGGCCCGCAACACCCGGGGCGGCTCCGGCCCCCAGAGGGCCGCGAGCTCGTCGATCATCGCCAGGAGGTCGGCGGCGGCCGCCCCAGCTCCGGCGTCGACGCGCTCGGTCGGCACCGCACGCACCGGCACCGGCGGGGGCGCCAGCTCGACGGCGCGATGCAGGCGGCCGCCGCGGAGCGCGAGCGCCGCGGCGCGCGGCATGATCACCTCGCCCGGTCCTCGGCGCTGCAGCAGGCCGGCCGCCAGCAGCGGCTCCAGGCGCTCGCCCCACGCGGCGCTCCCGACCGTGCCGACGGGTGGGCCCCAGGCCAGCCGCTCGACGATGCTTCGGTGTTCGTCGGTCGCCGTGGCCAGGGCCTGCGCCGCGGCGGCCACCGCGGCCCGGTCGGCGGGCTCGGCGCCGGCGTGGCCGGCGCGGCCGTCGGGGCTGTCGGGCCCGGCGCGGGCGAGACCGGCGCGGCCGTCGGGACCCGCTGGAGCCAGCCCCGCCACGTACGGTCCCAGCGCCTCGGCCGCCGCGCGCGGGACGTGCAGACCATCCTCGCCGCGCCACAGCAGGCCCCGGCCCCACAGCCCGGTCAGCGGCGCCTCGAGCGCTTCGGGCGTCAACCCGAGAAGCTCTGCCGCCCAGTCCAGCTCGACCGGGTCGCCCGCCACGACGAGGGCCTCCAGGACGGCGAGCGCGCCCGCGTCGAGGCCGTCGACGGCGCGCGTCAGGCTTGCCCCGGTCGCGGCCCGGGCGGCCAGCGACGTCACGTCCGCGGGCCGGGGCCGGGTCAGGTCCGGGCGCGCCGCCAACAGGGTCGCCAGGTCGGCGTCGCTGCGACCGCGCAGGTCATCGGCGAGGCTGCGGGCCACGGCACCCGGCGTACCGGCGAGGCGGCCGCCCGCGGCACCCGACGTACCTGCAGGGCGGCGATTCGGGCTCACCCGCACCACGGTACGACCCGGCCGCCCGGCGCCCGCAGCAGGCGCTTCGCCTCGCCATCGGCGCGCCGGGCCTAGCGCGGCCGCCGAGGCGTCGGCAAACTGCGGAGTACCGTTCGGGGCCCCGCGGGCCCCGCACCCGACGTCCGAAGGACCACGATGGCCGAGCAGATCCCCGCCCACCTCTCCTACGACCGCGGCGACGCCGAGGCGCCTCTCCTGGAGGAGACCATCGGCGCGAACCTGGAGCGCACCGTGGCCGCGCACGGCGACCGCGAGGCCCTCGTCGAGGTGTGGTCGGGGCGGCGCTGGACCTGGGCCGACTTCGACCGGGACGTGAACCTGCTGGCCCGGGGCTTGATGGCGCGCGGCATCGAGGTCGGCGACCGGGTGGGGGTGTGGTCGCCGAACCGGGCGGAGTGGACGATCTTCCAGTACGCGCTGGCCAGGATCGGCGCCATCCTCGTCAACGTCAACCCGGCGTATCGGACCCACGAGCTGGAATACGTCGTGGAGCAGTCGGGAATGAAGGCGCTGCTGTCGGCGACGACGTACAAGAGCAGCGAATACCGCAAGATGGTCGAGATCGTCGCCCCCAAGATCGCCAGCCTGGAGCGGGTCGCGTTCTTCGACGACCCCTCCTACCAGCAGATTCTCGACGCGGCCGCGGAGGTCTCCGAGGAGGCGCTGCGTGAGCGGTCCGCCTCGCTGAAGGCCGAGGACCCGATCAACATCCAGTACACCTCGGGCACGACCGGCTTCCCCAAGGGCGCCACGCTGAGCCACCGCAACATCCTCAACAACGGCTTCTTCGTCGGCGAGATGCTGCACTACACCGAGGCCGACCGGGTGTGCATCCCGGTGCCCTTCTACCACTGCTTCGGCATGGTCATGGGCAACCTCGCGTGCACCTCGCACGGCGCGACCATGGTGATCCCCGCCCCCACGTTCGACCCGGAGGCGACGATGGTGGCGGTGGCGCAGGAGCGGTGCACGAGCCTGTACGGCGTGCCGACGATGTTCATCGCCGAGTTGGGGCTGCCCGGATTCGCCGACTACGACCTGTCCAGCCTGCGCACCGGGATCATGGCGGGCTCGCCCTGCCCCATCGAGGTGATGAAGCGGGTCATCAACGAGATGCACATGGGCGAGGTGGCGATCAACTACGGCATGACCGAGACCTCGCCGGTCTCGACCTCGACCCGCCGGGACGACGACCTGCGGCTGCGCACCGAGACCGTCGGCCGGGTCATGCCGCACCTGGAGATCAAGGTCGTCGACCCGGCCACCGGCGAGCCCGTCGGGCGCGGCCAGACCGGCGAGTTCTGCACCAAGGGTTACTCGGTGATGATCGGCTACTGGAACGACGTCGAGAAGACCCAGGAGGCCGTCGACGTCGACGGCTGGATGCACACCGGCGACCTGGCCGTCATGGACGAGAACGGCTACTGCTCGATCGTCGGCCGGATCAAGGACATGGTCATCCGCGGCGGCGAGAACATCTACCCGCGCGAGATCGAGGAGTTCCTCTACCTGCACCCGGACGTCGCGGACGTGCAGGTCATCGGCGTGCCGGACGTGAAGTACGGCGAGGAGCTGATGGCCTGGATCATCGTGCGGGAGGGGCATCAGGCGCCCACCCAGGACGACATCAAGGAGTTCTGCACGGGCAAGCTGGCGCACTACAAGGTGCCGCGCTACGTGCACGTGGTCGACAGCTTCCCGATGACCGTGACCGGCAAGATCCGCAAGATCGAGATGCGCGAGGAGGCCGTCCGGCTGCTGCACCTGGAGCAGGCGGCGGCGATCAAGCACGCCTGAGCGGGCACCTCACCCGGCGTACCGCGCCAGCTCCTGCCCCACCTGCTCGATCCCGCGCTTCGGGCGTTCGACGTGCTTGGCCGCGTTCCACTCGTCCCAGCCGATGTCGAAGCGCACCGTGCGCCCGTCGGCGACCAGGGTCGTCGTCACCTTGTCCACCACGGTGGCGACGGCTTTGCCGCCCCTGGGGGCGTAGGCGCTGCGGCTGGAGGGGTCGGCGAACAGCAGTAGCCCCCACGGCAGCCGCACCCGCAGCGTGGTCAGTCGGTCGCCGCGCTCGATCCGCCAGGTCGCGCGGCTGTCCCGCTCCGCCGCGTCCGGCTCCCAGCGTCCCTTGATCAGGTCACCGACGTCCTGCAGCTCGGGCGGCCGGTGAATGGTGGTCGTCGGCACGTCGTACGGCTTGTTCAGCGTCAGCCGGTGCAGCAGCCACCCGTCCTCGCGCGGCTTCGGGGCGGTCCCGGCGGGCAGGCCGTCGAGGGCGACCGGGTCGAGGTCGGCGCGGACGAGGCACTGCGCCGTACCGGCCTTCGCGTCCACCACCAGCGCCACGTCGTCGCGGCCCGCACCGGCGCCGGACGGCAGCCGCGCGCCGGTGCCAGGGAGGACGTCGAAACCGATCTCGTACGTCGGGGGCTCGCCGTCGGTCTCGATCGTCAGGTAGAGGTACGACGCGTCGTGGTCGAGGGCCACCGACCGTACGCCGTCGCGGGCCTCGTGCACGACCCGCCGCCCCACCGGCACCGGATCGCTCGCGATCAGCCCGAACCACTGCTCGTTGGTGAGCACGTCGTGCCACAGGGCCCGCCGGTCCGGGGCGACGGCCGCGTGCCGGGGCAGCGTGTTCCAGGTGAACTTGAACCACTCGTCGGCCCAACCGAACAGCAGGGCCCCGGCCAGGCCGGCGTCCGCCACCAGGTGCACCATCTCGGCGTTCATCCGCATCTGCTCGGCCTCGTCGTGGTGGCCCTGGTCGCGGCCGAGGGTGCCGATGTGTGCCGAGCCGAGCGAACCCGGTACGCCGAGCTCGGTGATCATCAGCGGCATCCCCGCGTGGTGCGCCTTGAGGTCGAGCAGGTAGGCCCGGTAGGGGTCGGCGGTCGAGGTGTAGCTCGGCTGCAGCCGCTGGAAGTCGGGGTAGTAGGGGTAGGCGTGGTACGACGCGAACGTGCCGGCCGGCCAGCTCGCGGTGGGCCGCACATGATTGGCGTCGACCGAGAGCTGGTCCTCGCGCTCCAGCGGCTCCTGCGGGTGCTTCAGCGGGTCGGCGGTCGGCCAGTTGACCAGCGCGATCGGCACGCAGCAGCCGGCGGCCGCCTCGGCGGTGGCCAGCTCGTCCATGCGCGCGGCGATCCAGCGCTCGGTGGGGGAGGCCTCCGGGGTGGTTGCGAAGTAGCGGCCCCGCACCGCCGGTCGGCCGGCGTTGGTCTTGTCGCTCGCGGTCGCCGCGACGGGGTCCCACTCGACGCCGACCAGCCAGGCCGCGGTCCAGGGGGAGACGTCCGCCGTCCAGACCCCGCTCGCCCGCCCCGGCGTACGGTCCCGGCGCAGCCTCCCGTGCACCGCCGCGCTCGCGTCGCGGACCTCCGCGATCATCGCCTGGGTGGGGCCGTCGGCGAACAGGTCAGCCGACTCGAGGTAGCTCTCGTCCGGCAGGTAGATCCCGTGCACGAGGTAGATCGGGTCGTCGGCGTGCGCCTCGTTGTAGGCCTTGAGCTCGGTGTAGAACGCCGGCGGATGGATCGTGTAGATGCGCAGCACCCGCACGCCCCGCGCCCGCATCATCGGGAACCAGCGGCGGTAGTCCTCAGCGGTCATGGCGAGTTCGCCGGGCTGGTGGCCGGGGGTGGTGCTGCCGAGGTTGACCCCGCCCCAGAAGTCCAGGTCGCCTCCGGTGGTGTGCAGCAGTAGGCGCTCGCCGTCCTGCTGGGCGAGCATCGCCAGGCCGCCGGCCGTGCGGCCCGGCTTCGGCGCGCGCGGGCCCTTGGCGACCTCGCGACGGCTCGGCGGGAGCGGCGGCCAGGACGTCGTACCGGCGGCGCCGGGGGAGGCGCCGGGGTCGGTCGTGCCGGCCCCGAAGGGCGAGCACGCGGCCGCCCCGAGCAGCAGGCCGGCGCCCGCGCCGAGGCGCAGGACATGACGACGGGACAGGGATGCGGGCACGGGGTCTCCTCGCGAGCGGCGGGGTGCTCCCGGTCCTATCGGCAGAGAGGCTGTGCAACACCAGGATTCGTCAGAATGCCGATCCGCTACGTGAGAACGCCCACCGCCGCCAGCACCGCGAGAAGCGCCCCGACGAACGCCCAGAACTGCATCGGGATGAAGAAGAGCGTGTGGGCGTTGTGACCGCGTCCGGCCAGGGCGTCGGCTTCGGCGTTCGCGAGGTACTCGGCCTGGGCATGGGCTTCCTCGTACGAGGTGGGTGCGGCGTGCCCCGCGCGCAGATGGAACGTGCCCGCGTCGGCCATCGCATGGAGCTCGGCCGCCCGCGCTTCTCGATAGGCGGCCACTTTCGCCGCCGGGCCGGTCGCGTTCATCCGCTGCCCGACCGCCCAGCATGCCGCGGCCCCCACGAGCAAACCGAGCACCAGCCCGACCCGGCCACCGACGGCACTGCCGAGCCCGGCACCGGCGCCGAGAAAGAGCACCGCCAGAATTCCCCAGCCCCGCCAAATAACCATGACTCACTTTATCACTGCAGGTCAGAAGCCCGTGACATATTCCGAATGTCGCTCTCGCCGAGGGGAAAGGGCGCGCGAACCGAACGGCGTACGAGGCCAGCTACGTCGCGCTCGCCGAGCTGCTGGGCGCCCCCCTGGTCACACTGGATCGCCGCCTGGCCGGGGCTCCCGGGCTGCGCTGCCTCGTGCGGACGCCTCCGGGCTCGACGCCACAGGTCGCGCCGGGACGGCGTCGGGCGCCGGGGGATCGTTAACGGAGGTGCTTGAGCGCCTCGCGGCGCGACAGCGGCGCCAGGCGCGGGCCGAGCCGGGCCACCTCGGCCCGGACCCAGTCCGGGTCGGTGCGGGCGTACTGCCGCAGCGCCCACCCGGTCGCCTTGCGCAGCCAGAACGAGGAATCGGCGACGTTCGCCTCGATCGCCGAGCGCAGGAAGTCGGTGTCGGTGTCCCGGCCGTGGCGCAGCTGGGCGAGCACGGCCGTACGTCGTAGCCACAGGTCCGGCCCCCGAGCCCAGTCGGCGAGGATCGGGGTCGCCGCCGCGCGATGGCCGGCGAGGACCCCGCCGACCAGGTGCGCGGCGATCTCGTCCACCACGTCCCACCACGCCCCGGTGACGACCAGGTGGCGGCAGAGGTCGAGGGAGGCCACGTCCTGCCAGGGGGCGGCCGCGCGATGCCGGGCCAGGGCGATGGCGACGTACCACTCCTCCCGATGCCCCGCGCCGTCCCAGAGCGCGCGCACCGTCGCCTCGTGACCGGCACGGCCGGGCGGGGCGTAGCCGCGCAGGATGGGCCGGGTGACGGAGCGGGTCAGGGGCAGGCCCAGCCCGTAGTAGGGCATCGCCGACTTCATGTAGCGCTGTTGCTCGGCCGCCTTCGCCGGGTCGGCGTGCGCCGCCAGCGCCGCGCGCAGGGCCTCGACGAGGGCCAGGTCGGCGGGCACGGCCCGAGGCTACCCCGACCGTACGTCGATTCACGTTCGGCGCCGACGCGAGGTTGCCGATAGCCTGGAACGTGCCGCCCGCATGGGCGAGGCATCCGTGACGTGGCGAAAAGGTGTGATCGGCGACGTGCCCACTGGCAAGGTGAAGTTCTTCGACGAAGGGAAGGGCTTCGGCTTCGTGTCCGACGACTCCGGCGGCGACGACGTCTTCGTCCCGGCGAAGTCGCTGCCCGAGGGGGTGGCCACACTCAAGCCGGGGACCAAGCTGGAATACAGCATCGCGGCGGGCAAGCGGGGCACCCAGGCGATGCAGGTCAAGGTCCTGGAGGCGCCGGTGTCGGTGGCCGCCGCGCAGCACGCCAAGCACCGCCGGTCCGCCGAGGAGATGACGGTCATCACCGAGGACCTCATCAAGATGCTGGACCGCCTCAGCAACAGTTTCCGCCGCGGGCACTATCCCGACCGCAAGGAGGCCGAGAAGGTCGCCGCGGTGCTGCGCGCCGTGGCCGGACACCTCGACGGTGAGTGAGCCGCGATGGTGACCAAGCAGGACGCCGTACTGGCCGCGGCCGTCGATGACGCCCGCGCCGCTGCGGTGCAGATCGCGGAGCCGGGCACGGTCGGCGATCACCTCGGCGTGCGGATGGAGGGCGAGCGCCTCGCCACCCACCTGTTCGCCTGCACTGCGCCGGCGTACCGCGGCTGGACGTGGGCGGTCACCATCGCCCGGGTGCCGCGCGCCAAGCACGTGACGATCTGCGAGACCCACCTGGTGCCCGGGCAGGATGCGCTGCTGGCGCCCGCCTGGTTGCCGTACGCGCAGCGGCTCGCCCCCGGCGACCTGGGCGTCGGCGACGTGCTGCCGTTCATCGAGGAGGATCAGAACCTCGAACCGGGCTTCGAGGCCACCGGCGAGGAGGACGTCGACCGCATGGCGTTCTTCGAGCTCGGGCTCGGCAGGCCGCGGGTCCTGTCGGCGGAGGGCCGCGACAAGGCGGCGCAGCGGTGGTACGACGGCACGCACGGCCCGCACAGCGCCATCGCGGAGAAGGCACGGGAGCGCTGTACGTCGTGTGGCTACTACGTGCCGATGGCCGGCGCCCTGCGCGCCCTCTTCGGGGTGTGCGCCAATGCCTGGTCACCCAGCGATGGCCAGGTCGTGAGCCTAGACCACGGCTGTGGGGCGCACAGCGAGACCGACGTCACGCCGGCCCCGCCGGTGCCGGTGGGGCCGCCCATCGTCGACGAGATGACCTGGGACGTCCTGGCGGACGAGCCGGTCTGAGCCCGTCCAGCGAGTCGGTCCAGCACGCGGTTCAGGCGTCGGCGGCGTTGCCGCGGCCGCGGCGCAGGTAGAGGTAGCCCAGCGCGCCCAGCACCAGCCCGGCCACGCAGCACCACGGCCACCACGAGCGGTCCCCGTTGTGCAGGTCGGGGACGACGAGCGTGACCAGCAGCCCGAGCGCCCACAGCGGCAGCAGCGAGCCCAGCACCCGGGTCGCCGGCCAGCGCAGGGGCTCCGGGTCCGGTCGCCACTCCCGAGAGGCCCGCGCGGTCATGCCCTCAGCGTACGTCGCGCCGTCTCGCACCTCCGGTCGCGGGCTCAACCCCCGGCCCGATGCGCCTGTCGCGCAACGGGCTTGACGCCGCGGCAGAACAAGCCGCAGTTTGTTAGCCTAGGTCAGGATTTCCACGGCGACGTGAGTGTCGCGCGAAAGCAGGTGAGTTGATGACCCCCGACCGCGAGGACGACCACGCCGCGTCGCCGCTGGACCACGCCGATCCCCGTGCGGCCGCCGCTGCGCCCGACCCGCTGGATCGCCCCTCGGAGACCGCGGGCGATCTCGATGAACTCGCGCGCCTCGGGCTCGATCTGCGGCTCGCCTGTCAGCGCATCGCGCGCCGGGTGCGGTACGAGTCCACGCCGTTCTCGGTCGCCCCGCACCAGCTGGCGGTCCTGGCCCGGCTAGAGGACGGTCCGTTGCCGCCGGGGGAGATCGCCGACCTCGAACGGGTCAGCGCGCCGAGCATGACGCGCACGGTGAACCGGCTCGTCGACGCCGGCTACGCCGACCGCACCAAGCACCCCACGGATGGTCGCGTCGTCCTGATCTGCCTGTCCGACACCGGGCGGGCTCTCATCGACGAGGCCCGACACCGCCAGGACCTGTGGGTGACCTCTCGGCTGCGTCAGCTCGGCGAGGAGGACCTGGCGACCGTCGCGGACGTCGTCCGCGTGCTCACCCGCGTCGCCGCCCTGTGAGGGCAGGGCCGACCTTCTCCTCGCTGGCCGAGCGCAACTACCGGCTGTTCTTCGCCGGCGCCCTCGCCTCCAACGCGGGCACCTGGATGGCGCGCACGGCGCAGAGCTGGCTCGTGCTCGTCGAGCTGACCGAGCACTCCTCGAGCGCCCTGGGCTACGTCACCGCCGCCCAGTTCCTCCCCATGCTGGTGTTGGCCCCGTGGGCGGGCCTGATCGCGGACCGGTTTGCCAAGCGGCGCGTCCTGGTGGTCACCCAGTTGGGCATGGGGTTGATGCAGGGGCTGCTCGCCGTCCTCACGCTGGCCCACGTCGTCACGCTGCCGCAGGTCTATGTCCTGTCGTTCCTCACCGGCGCGTTCGCCGCCGTCGACGCCCCGGCCCGGCAGGCCTTCGTGAGCGAAGTCGTCGGGCCGGACCTGCTGCCCAACGCCGTGGGGCTGAATTCCGCGAACTTCAACGCCGCCCGCCTCATCGGCCCCGCCCTCGCCGGGCTGCTCATCGCCGTCGTCGGCACCGGCTGGGTGTTGGCCATCAACGCGCTCTCCTATGTGGCCATCATCGTGTCGCTGACCCGCATGGACCCACGGCGGCTCTTCCCCTCGCCCGCGGCCCGCGGGAAGGGTCAGATCCGGGAGGGCATCGCGTACGTCGCAGCCCGTGGCGACATCCTGCTCATCCTCGCGATCGTGTTTCTCCAGGGCACCTTCGGCATGAACTTCCAGATGACGACGGCGCTGATGGCCACGACGGTCTTCCACAAGGGGCCCGGGGAGTTCGGGCTGCTGGGCTCGATCATGGCGGTCGGATCCCTCACCGCCGCGCTCCTCGTGGCGCGGCGCCAGAACCCGCGCCTGCGGACCGTTCTCGTCGCGCTGGCCGCCTTCGCGGTCACCATGGTCGCTGCCGCGCTCGCCCCGACGTACGAGGCCTTCGCCGTCCTGCTCATCCCCGTCGGCCTGGCCGCGATGACGATCCTGCCGACCTGCAATTCCCTTGTGCAGCTGAGCGTGGAGCCGGAGATGCGCGGCCGGGTGATGGCGATCTACCTGGCCATCTTCATGGGTGGTACGCCGCTGGGGTCCCCGCTGCTCGGATGGATCGGCGACGCCTGGGGAGCCAGGTGGACCCTCCTGGTGGGGGCGGCGGCCGCGCTGCTCGCGCTGGCCGGTTCGCTGGGGTACCTCGTCGGCTACCGCGGCGTGCGGGTGCGCTACCGTCGCGGACAGAGTCCCCACCTCGTGGTGGCGGCCCGTCCGGCCCGACCGATCCCGCCGCCGGAGCCGTTGCCCGAGATCACCCAGTGATACCTCGCGGCCCCGGGCCACGGCCCGCCCGCGGCGTATCAGTCGTTTCCGGAAGGACGTGTGATGACGCCCCATACGCGACGGGTGATCGTGCTCGTGGCGCTCGCCGGCCTGCTCGCCGCCGTGCTGATCGCCCCGCTCTTCCAGCGCTAGGCGGGCGTGGCGCTTCCTTGACCAGGGACAGCCGGGCCAGACGGTCAGCCGGCCAGGCGGTGGCTCGGCGGGATGTCCGTCCAGCCGGGCACGGCGGCCAGGTCACGGGGCCCCTCACCGGCGTACGCCGCGACCGGCCGGATCGGCTGCCCGAGGATCTTCTGCTCGAGGATGTGCGCCGACCAGCCCGCGGTGCGGGCACACACGAAAAGCGCCGTGAACAGCCGCGGCGGCACCTGGGCACCGTGCAACAGCACCGCCGCCCAGTACTCCATGTTCACGCCCAGCGGCCGGTCCGGCCGGCGCTCGGCGAGGGCGTCCAGGGCCGCCCGTTCCAGCTCGAGCGCCACCGGGACCAGCGGTGCCTGGAGGCGAACGGCCAGCTCGCGCACGGCGGCGGCGCGCGGGTCCTCCCCGACGTACACCCGATGGCCGAACCCCATCAGCCGGGCGCCGCTGTCGAGGACGTGCCGGACGAAGCCGGCCGGGTCGCCGGTGGCCTCGGCCTCCTGGATCATCCGCAGCACCCGGGTGGGGGCGCCGCCGTGGAGGGGTCCGCTGATCGCGCCGACCGCCCCGGACAAGCACGCGGCGACGTCGGCGCCGGTGGAGGCGATCACGCGGGCCGTCAGGGTCGAGGCGTTGAGGCCGTGCTCGGCGGCGACCGTGAAATACCCGTCCAGCGCCGCGAGGTGCGCGGGGTTGGCCTCGCCCCGCCACCGGGTCAGGAACCGGCCGACCACGGTGTCGGCCTGGCCGATCTCGTGTTCGGGCACGAACGGTTGGTCGGTGCCGCGGCCGGATTGGGCGATGAACGACATGGCCATCGTCGAGGCGCGGCCCAGCTGCTCGCGCGCCGTGGCGACATCGATGTCGTGCAGCGGGCGAAAGCCCCACACCGGGGCGAGCATGGCCAGGGCGCTTTGGACGTCGACGCGCACGTCACCGGTGCGGATGGGGAGGGGGAATCGCTCGGCGGGTGGGAGTCCGGCGCCGAAGCGGCCATCGACGAGCAGCCCCCAGACCTCGCCGAACGTGACCCGCCGCACGAGATCGGCCACGTCCACGCCGCGGTAGCGCAGCCGACCGGAGGCGCCGTCGGCCTCGGCGATGGCGGTCGGCATCGCCGGGATGGGATCCGAAGGGGCGGCCATGCCGCCTATTGTCCCTGACTTCTCCGAAGCAGCGACCAAGGGTGCCGCGGGGGCGGGCGCGGGGGGGCGGCTGCACGAGGATCCGGGCACGCGGAAGGGCTGAGTCGAAACGACTCGGCCCTTCGACGACCGGTGCCAGGGTGGGCCCGGTCGAGGCGCCGGCAGCCAGGGGGTGCGCCAGCGCGCTCTTTTTTTCTGACCGGCGGGCGTGACCCAGCTCGGGGGTCCTAGGCCACGTCCGCCCGGCGTGATTGAAGGCTAAACCACGGGCCGAAGGCACGGCAAGTCTTTGCCCAAACTGAACTCTGCTCCCGTTCAAGAGTCTTGGCGGCCGCTAAGGCGGGCGTTCCGGGCGGGTTGATCGCACACGGGTCGGGGCGGGGCGTGGGGCGGGTCCATGGTGGGTCTCCGGTGGGCGGCCAGCCCATGGTCCCCGCCGGGATCGTCGGGCGGCCAGGCCGGGCCATGGGCGACCACGCGGCGCGAGCTGAGAAGATGGGGGCGTGACGGAGCTCATCGACACCACGGAGATGTACCTGCGGATCATCTTCGAACTCGAAGAGGAGGGCACCCCGGTCCTGCGCGCCCGCATCGTCGACCGGATCGGTCACTCCGGCCCGACCGTCTCGCAGACCGTGGCGCGCATGGAGCGCGACGGCCTGCTGTCCGTCCAGCCCGACCGCAGCCTGCTGCTTTCCGACGAGGGTCGCCTTCGGGCCACTCGGGTGATGCGCAAGCACCGGTTGGCCGAGCGGCTGCTGGTCGACGTCATCGGGTTGGAATACGAACACGTGCACGCCGAGGCCTGTCGCTGGGAGCACGTGATGAGCGACCGGGTGGAGCGCAAGATCCTGGAGCTGCTCGACGAGCGCCGGCAGAGTCCCTACGGCAACCCGATCCCCGGCCTGGCCGAGCTGGGCATCACGCCGGACCACGAGATGCGCTCGGTCGTCGTGCCCCTGGCCGAGCTCGACGGCGCGGGTGAGTGCCGCGTCGAGGTACGCCGGGTGGGCGAGCCCGTGCAACACGACGCCGCGCTGCTGAGCCTTCTGCAGGAGGCGGGTGCCGTCCCCGGTCAGCGCGTCGACGTGCTCGCGCAGGGCGGCCGGTGGCACATTGCCGGGGCCGAGGCCACGGTCGAGGTCTCCCGGGAGGTGGCGGCCCAGGTATGGGTGACCCTGCCCCGTCCCCTGGGCCACCTCTAGGGCCGCGAGCTCGGGCCAGGAGCGGGGCCGACTCGGCCGTCAGGTCACGGTTGTGACTCATTTCACAGTAACGTCCGGAACTAATTGTGACCTGGGATTATCCGCCATTCACGGAGGCTTTCGTGACCTTACCTTGCGCTTTTCGTGATGGGAACGTGACATTGCGCCGAACCAACGGATAGCGTCAACCCGTCGTCCACCCCTGGGGCGGCTCCCGGAGCGGAACGCCTAATCCTGCCTGCCGTCGCCGGGAATCATTTGTCACACGCACAGGCAGGAGCGGGGGACCCACACGGGGTCTCTGCGAGACCTAGGGGTGAAGTCGCGGGCCCTTCGACCGCGGCCGGGCAGCATCTCCAGCCCGAACCCGACAGCTCACCTCGCAGGCGGCTGGAGAGGTTATCCCTTCGTGTCCACATCTGCTCAGGGGCGCCACCGCGCCTCCGGTCGCCTGAATCCCGTTCATTCCCTGTCGGCGGCCCTGGTGCGCGGTGCCCGTCCGGCGCTGACCGCCACCGCCTCGGTCGCCGCCGCGGGTGGCATGGTGGCCGCCCTGTCCGGCCCCGCCAGCGCCGCACCCGCCGCCCCGCAGGCTCCGTCCTCGGAGTCGGTCGTTCTCTCCGGCATCAGCTCTGCTCGGGTCTCCTACGGACTGCAGTTGGTCAACCCGGCCCCTGCCGTGGCCCCGGCGAAGACCACCTTCAAGACCGTGACCGTCGCGAACCGTCAGCGGCCGGCCGCCACCGTGGCCGCGACCACCACGACGACAACCACGACGGCGCGCACCGCGACCGCGACCGCCGCTCCGGCCGCGCGCGTCAGCACCGTCGCCGCCAACGTCGGTGCGGCTCCGGCCCCCGCCCGCGGGGTCCTCGGCATCGCCGCCGGCCTGTCCGGCATCCCCTACTCGTGGGGTGGCACCAGCACGGGCGGCTTCGACTGCTCCGGCTACACCCAGTACGTCTTCCGCCAGGCGGGCATCTCCCTGCCGCGCACCGCGGGCGCCCAGCGCGCCGCGACGCGGTACATCTCCCGCGCCAGCGCCGTGCCCGGCGACTTGGTCTTCTTCGGCACGTACCACGTGGGCATCTACGCCGGCGGCAACATGATGTACGACTCGCCGTCCTCCGGGGGCACCACCGGTCTGCACAGCATCTGGAGCAGCGACGTGACCTTCGGTCGGGTCGGCTGACGCGACGACGTACCACCTCCCGCGCCGGCCCCGACGTCTTCGGACGTCGGGGCCGGTGTCGTGAGCGGGCCGAGCTAGAGCAGGGAGCCCAGCGCCAGGCCAGCGGCGGCCGCCGCGACGGAGAGGCCGACCATCGCCAGGGCGAGCCCTGCCGCCGTGCCGCCGCGTCCGGCGCGCGCCAACCGCACGAGTTCGACGCTGGCTGTGCTGAACGTCGTGTAACCCCCGAGCAGACCCGTTCCCAGCACCGACCGGAGCTCCTGCGCGCCCGGGCCGTGCCGGGCCGCACCGGCGACGAGCACGCCCAGCAGCGCCGAGCCGGTGACGTTGATGACGAGCGTGCCCACGGGGTAGCTGCGCCGGTTGCGGGCGGCCAGCGCGCTGTCGACGACGAACCGCAGGACGGCACCCACGCCGCCCGCGAGCGCGATGAGCAGGATCATCGGCGGCCCGCGTCCGGTCCGCTCGCGCGCTGCGGGAGGGCCTCGGCCAGCAGGACTCCCAGCCAGGCCGCGACCAGGCCCGCCAGGAGACTGGCGGCGTCGTACGCCGTCGCCAGCACCACCTCACCGTCCCGGCCCAGGGCGGCGGTCTCGACGGCGAACGTGCTGTACGTCGTGTACCCGCCGAGCACGCCCGTGCCCAGCGCGAGCCGGGTCAGCCGCCGGGCGCCTTCGTCCGGCCCCCGCAGGGCCAGCGCCTGCAGCACCAGCCCGAGGAGGAACGCCCCGGTGACGTTGACGCCGAACGTCACCCAAGGCCATCCCCCGGGCGCGGGCGGGAAGGCGGCGGCCAGGAGCGCCCGGGTGAGCGTCCCCACCGATCCGCCGGCGGCGACGGTCAGCAGGAGCGCGGGTCGAAGGTACGCCGGCCGGCGCCGCGAGCCCTGCGGTGCCGCGGTCACGACCAGGGTGTCCGGGCGTGCCAGTCGACCACGCTGAGGGGGACCACGAGCACCGGTCGATGTTGGTGCTGCGAGAGGCGGTGGGCCAGTGAGGAGTCCAGGAATTCGTGGGCCCGGGCGGTGAAGCCGGGGCGGTGCGTGCCCACGACGTACGCGCTCGCACCGACCGCTCGTGCGAGGTGGGTGAGCGCTCGGTCCGGCCGGCCGGCCAGGTAGTGGAACGCCCAGCGGACGGGCGCCGGGCCGGACGCGGGGCCGAACGCTGCGCTGCGCTCCTCGGCGGGCCCCAACGCCGCCTCCAGCTGGGTCCGCAGCTCCTCCTCGCGATCGCGCCACGAGTCATCCACGCCGTCGACGTCGAGCGCGGTGTGGGTGACCGTCCCGTCCGGCAGCTCCTCGACGATCGCGCGGGTGGGGTCGACGTACGCGCAGTGCAGGCCGGCGCCGAGCGCGAGAGCCCAGGTGGCCGCGGTGCGGACGACGAGGTCCGGCTGCCCGGGGGTCACCGCGACGACGAGCGGGTGCCCCGCGACAGGCGCGATGCGCTCGATGCTCGGCTGGGGCGGGGGAGTCGACATCGAGGCGGGCCTTTCGGGCGGCGCTGCTGATCGAGGACGGCGGGCGGTGCTGATCGCTGGCGGCGGTCGGCGGGGGTCGCGTCATCCTACGCCGCCCACCGCTTCGGGGCCGTGAGCAGCGGCGACGGGTCGAGTCCGGCCGGTGCGGAGCGTTGCCGAAGCGTTGTCGGTCGACCCGGCTAGCCTCGCTGTGAAGGCTCGGTCGAGAGCGCGGACGGCGAAGGGAGGTGCAGGTCGTGTCGAGTCAGGGGGCGGATCGGGGGCGCGAGGGCGGCCGGACGCAGGGGAGCGGCGTGCGCTTCCTGCACACCAGCGACTGGCAGCTCGGAATGACCCGGCACTTCCTGGAGGGGGAGGCTCAGGCTCGGTACGCCGGGGCGCGGCTGGACGCCGTTCGGGCGCTCGGCGCCCTGGCCCGCGACCGTGGCTGCGACTTCGTCGTGGTGGCGGGCGACGTCTTCGACTCGAACCTGCTGGCCACCCAGACCGTGCGTCGGGCACTCGACGTGCTCGCCGCCCTGGGGGTGCCGGTGTATCTCCTGCCCGGGAATCACGACGCCTACAACGCGGCGACGATCTATCGCAGCGCGGTCTTCACGCGCGAGTGTCCGCCGAACGTCCACGTCCTGGCGGGCACGACGCCCACGGTCGTGGCGCCGGGCGTTGAGCTGGTGGCTGCGCCGCTGGCGTCCAACATGCCGCTCGGGGACCCGACCGTGGCCGCCCTGGCCGGCCTGGCGGCCGACGGGACGCTTCGGGTGCTCGCGGCGCACGGGCAGGTCGACGTGTTGTCCCCGGACACCCCGAGCCCGGCCGCGATCCGGCTCGCGACGCTGGAGGCGGTGATCGAGGCCGGGACGGTGCATTATGTCGCGCTCGGCGATCGGCATTCCCGGCTCAGCGTCGGTGCCACCGGCCGGGTGCACTACAGCGGGTCTCCGGAGGTCACCGACTTCCGCGATACCGCGGCCGGCGACGTGCTCGTCGTCGACCTGGCCCGGGACGGCACGGTTCGCACCGAGGCGGTCCGCGTCGGGCGGTGGCGCTTCCTCGACTGGACCCACAACGTCGACGGCCGCGACGACATCGAGACCCTCGACGCGGAGCTGGCGGGCCTTCCGGAGGCCGACCGGACGGTGGTGCGGCACGCCCTGATCGGCACCGTGTCGCTGGCCGACAACGCGGCGCTCCAGGAGGTCCTCGATCGGCACGCCGATCGCCTGGCCGGGTGCTTCCCCTGGGAGGCCTACACCGACCTGGCGGTGTGCTGCGGGGACGACGACCTGGCCGGCATCGGGGTGGCGGGTTACGTGGGGGCCGCGGTGACGGAACTGCGGCAGGCCGGGCGCACCGACCCGCGGGCGGGCGACGCGCTCGCCCTGCTCTATCGCCTGGCGAGGGCGGCCGCGCGATGAGGATCCACCGCCTGCGGCTGCGCAACGTGAAGGGCGTCGAGGACCGCGAGGTCGTCTTCCCCGATCGGGGCGTCATCGTCCTGGAGGGACCCAACGAGGTCGGCAAGACCACGATGCTCGAGGCCCTGGACGTGCTGCTGGAAGAGAAGGACAGCAGCCGCAAGCGCCATGTCGTCGCGCTGCGGCCGGTGGGCCAGGACGTTCCGACGGCCATCGAGGCCGAGCTGTCGTCGGGTCCTTATCGCTTCCGCTACCGCAAGCAGTGGTTCCGGCAGCCCGCCACCGAGCTGCACGTCACCTCGCCCCGGGTGGAGCAGCTCTCCGGCGTGGCCGCCCACGACCGCGTGGCCGCGATCATCGCCGAGACCACCGACGTGGCGCTGTGGCGCGCCCTGCGCCTCATGCAGGCCACCGCGCTGGGGCAGGTGGAACTGTGCGGCAGCACCGCCCTGTCAACGGCCCTGGACGCGGCGGCCCAGGCGCTGCTCGCGGCGGACGAGGCGGCCCATGATCAGGGCGCCGACCACGACGGCCTGGGGAACGGCGAGGCAGCCGACGAGTCATCCGACGAGCCGCTCGACAGGTCGGGCGGCGGATCGGCCGGCGGATCGGCCGGCGGCTCGGCCGCTGGGTGGGGCCGCGGGGGCGCTGGGCGTCCGTCGGCGCTCGACCGGTCATCCGGCGGGTGTGCGGACGAGGGCGGTGGTGCGGCCGGCGGTGATGCCGCTGCCGACAGCTTGGTGGCCGCGGCGGAGGCCGAGCTGGCGCGTTACTACACGGCGGGCCGGGGCCAGCCCACCGGGGAGTTCCGGGCGGCGCTTGACGCGGTCGACGCCGCCACGGCGGCGGAGCGGGCGGCGGCCGGCACGGTCGCCGAGGTCGAGGCGGACGTCGCCCGGCACGATGAACTCGTCGTCGAGGCCCGTCAGGTCACCCGCGCCCACGAGGCGGCCGTGGCCGACGCGGCCGCCCTGGCGGACCGCTGGAGTGCGATCGGGGCCCTCGAACAGCAGCACGCCGACGCCCGGCGTGACGCGGCGACTGCGGACCGGGAGGCCGAGCGGGCCCGGGAGCGGCACGCGGAGCGGGCGCGCCTGGTCGCCGACATCGAGCAGCGCGCGGAATCGGTGCGCGTCCACGAGCAGGGCGTGGCGCTCCTGGTGGAGACGCTGGGTCCGGACGAGGCCGCCCTCGCCGAGGCGGTGACCGCCCAGGCCGAGGCCGCCGCTCGCCTGGATGGGCACGCCGTCCGGGTCCGCCGGGCGGAACTGAGCGAGCAGGTTGCCCGGTCGGCCGCCGAGGCCGCCGCGCTGGCGGATCGCCTGGCCCGGGCGGAGTCGGTCGACCGCGAGCGACGGGAGGTCGCCGCCGAGCTCGCCGGGACCGCGATCGATGAGCGCACGGTGCGGCGGGCGGAACGTGCCCTCGCCGCCCTCGATCTGGCCCGGTCCGACCACGAGGCGGACAGCGCGCGGGTGAGCGTGGCGGCACTCGATCGGGACCAAACGATCCTGATCGACGGCACCGAGGTGGTTCTGGCCGCGGGGCAGGAGTGCGAACGGACGCTGGCCAGGGAACTGGAGATCGTCCTCCCGGGCCGGCTGGCGCTGCGCTGGCATCCGGAGTCGGCCGCGGCGGCGCGGGCTGCGGCGGTCTCGGCCGCGGAGGAGGAATTCGCCGCGGCTCTGGCGGCCGCAGGCGTGTCCGACCTGGAGGCGGCCCGCGACCGACTCGATCACCAGCGCGCGCTGACGGACCGACTGGCCCGCGCGACGGACCGCCTCGCCGACGTCCTCGCCGGGGCCACCCTCGACCGGCTGCGCGACGACCTCGCCGCGGCCCAGGCCCAACGGGCCCGGGACGAGGAGGCGTTGACGGCTCTGGACGGGCTCGAACCACGCGCTCGGGACCAGGAGGCGCCCCCGGACGCCGCTGCAGGCGCCGCACCCGAGGCCGCGCCGGATCTGGCCGACCTGCGCCGTCGTGCCGAGGCGGCGGCCGGGGAGGTTGCGGGGCACGCAGCGCGGGTAGAGGCCCTGCGCACCGCCGTCGCCGAGACCCGGATGACGCAGGCACGGGCCGAGTCCCTGCTATCGGCCGCTCGCCGGGAACTGACCGGTGCGCAGGACCGGCTCGCCCGGCTGCGTGAGACGGACGACGACGCCAGCCTCGCCGCGCTCCTGGCCGACGCGGAGGACGCGCGACTCGGCGCCCGCCACCGTCTCGCCGCCGCGACCGCGGCCCTGGACGGCATCGACGTCGAGGAGACCCGCCTACGGGCGCAGGCCGGTGCGGAGGCCGTGCGCGCCTCGGCCGAGCGGGTGGGCGCACTCCGCGACCAGCGCCTGGCGATCGAGGCGCGGCTGGAGCACAGCGGGCGGCAAGGTCGGTACGACGCGCTCGAGGCCGCGCGCGGCAACCTGGAACATGCCGAGCGCAAGCTCGCGTCCGTGCGGCGGCGTGCCGAGGCGGCCCGGCTGCTGCACGACACGCTGCAGTCCCATCGGGCGGCCACCAAGCGCCGCTACGTCGCCCCGTTCGCCGCGGCGATTCAGCGCCTCGGCAAGGTCGTCTACGGGCCGAGCCTGGACGTCGAGGTGAGCGAGTCCCTCGCCATCGAGGCCCGCGTCCTCGACGGTGACCGCATCGGCTACGACGCCCTGTCGACCGGCGCCAAGGAGCAGCTGGCGATCCTGACGCGGCTCGCCGTCGCCACCCTCGTCGACGCCCAGCAGGGGGTGCCGGTCGTCATCGACGATGCGCTGGGCTACAGCGACCCGGGCCGGCTGCGGCGCATGACCGCGGCCTTCTCGCTCGTCGGCGCCGATGCTCAGGTCATCCTGCTGACGTGCACGCCCGGACGGTACGACGGAATCGTGGGCGCCCACGTCATCCGGCTGGATGCCCTAACCGCGCCCCCGGTCCGCGCGGCGGGCTGACCCGGGTTGACCGAAGAAGTGACCACGCACGATCCTCCGTGGTCACAACCGCAACCATGGTGATGGTTTGTGGTCAGAGCTGGCGCTCCGTGGTGATGGGACACGCAAAACCGCAACCATGGTGATAATTCCTGGCCCAACCGGGCGTGGCGCGGTAAGCAGACCCGCCGGCTCAGGCCGATGCGCGGGACGGGGTTCGATCCGCCGGGAGCAGGCCATTCAGTTGGCGACGCATGATCTTGCCCGCGTCCGAGCGCGGCACCCCGTCAACGAAAGCCACCCCGACGAGGTGCTTGTAGTCGGCGGTCCGGTCGGCGACGTACCGCAGCAGCCCCTCCTCGCTCGGTCCCGGACCGGCGCTCACGTTCCGCACCACCAGCGCGAAGGGCCGCTCGTCGCTGTCGTCCTCGACGATCACGCCGGTCACGGCGGCGTCGGCGACGCCCGGGTACTCCCGCAGCAGCGCCTCTAGCTCGGCCGGCGGCACCTGGAACCCGCGGTTCTTCAAGACCTCCTTGAGCCGGTCCACCACGCGCACGCAGCCTCGGTCGTCGACCGTGACCAGGTCGCCGGTGTGCACCCACCCGTCGGGGTCGAGCACCTGGGCCGTGGCCTCGGGCCTCGCCAGGTAACCGGTCATGGCGTTCGGCCCCCGTACCAGCAGCTCGCCCCGGGCGCTCGTCCCGCCCGGCGGCGGGGCCGCGACGTCGTCGCGCGTCTCCGGGTCCACGACGCGGAAGTCGATGCCGGGCAGGGCTGTGCCCACCGACTCGACCGGCATGTTGGCCCCGGGCCGCTTCATGTGGGTGACGGGGGACATCTCGGAGAGCCCGTACCCCTGCAACAGCTCCACCCCGAGCCGGTCGCACACCGCGCGCGCGATCGCCGGGTTGAGCGCCGCGGCCCCGGAGACGATGACCCGCAGGTGCGTGAGCCGGGACGGATCGACGCACGGATGGGTGCCGAGCATCGTCGCGATCGGGGGGACGATGAACGCCAGCGTGATCCGCTCCTCGGCCAGCAGGGTGAGGGCCTTGCTCGGACTGAACCGGCGCATCGTGATGACCGTCTCGCCCCGGACCAGGCTCCCGAGCAGCCCCGTCGTGAGGGCGTAGACGTGGCTGAACGGCAGCAGCGCGAGGGTCCGCTGACCCCGCCGGAGGCTGAGCGCCGTCGAGAACTGCAGCGTGTTGGCCACCATCGCCCGATGCGACAGGATCACGGGCTTCGGCACCCCGGTCGTCCCGGAGGAGAACGGCAGGCACGCCGGGTGCGTGGCCGGGTCGATGTCCACGTCGAGTCGCATGTCGGGATGGGCGAGCAGATCCTCGTACGTCGTACCAGGCGGGCACGTCGTCGCGGCGTCCCCGCCCGGCCCGTCCGCCCCGCCCACCACGACGAATCGGTCCGCATCGAGGCAGAGGTCCGCCGCGGCGGGCGCGCTCACCGCCAACAGGTCGGCGTGCGTGACCAGCATCCCCGCGCCGGCGGTCAGCATCTGGGTGCGGGCCTCGTCGAGGGTCTGCCCGGCCGGGATCAGGGTCGTCGTGGCGCCGCAGGCGCTGACCGCGAGCAACACCACGGGGAACTCGACGCTGTTCGGCAGGTGCAGGCCCACCACGTCGCCGGGTCCGATGCCGAGGTCCGCCAGTGCGGCCGCCACGCGGCTGACCTGTCCGGCCAGCTCGCCGTACCGCAGCTCCTGCCCCGAATCCCCGTCCCGCACCGCGACGCGGGCAGCGTCGACCCGGGCCACGGCGTCGAGGACACACTGGTCCAGCCGTTGCTGGGGGACGTCGATGTCGGGGTCCTGGCTGCGATATTCCAACGCGACCCTCCACCTGTGCGGTCGTTCAACTCCATGGTAAGCGTCTTAACGCGCAGGTCCGCACAGGCCCCCGGGCTGGACGTATCCATGTCGTGAGCGACCGTCCCGATCAATGCAGCCGCTCGCCGGCGCGCCACACCGCCCAGGTCAACGGCATCCCCGGCCGGTACGCGAGGTGCGTCGCCGACGGCGCGTCCAGCACGTGCAGGTCCGCCCGCGCGCCGACGCGCACCATCCCGACCGGCGCCGCCCGGCCGTCGCGATGGGTGGCGTCGCCGTGGAAACCGCCCTCGGGGGAGCCGCCGGCGTCGGGGCTGGCGTGGGAGTCCGGGTCGCGGCGCAGGGCGCGGGCTCCGCCGTACGTCGCAGCGCGGACCGCCTCGGCCACGGTGAGCCGCATCTGCAACACCGCGGTGGCGACGCAGAAGTTCATCGAGCTGGTGTAGCTCGTGCCGGGGTTGCAGTTGCTCGCGATCGCGACCGTGGCGCCGGCGTCCAGCAGGTCCCGCGCGGGGGCCAGCGGCGCCCGGGTGGACAGGTCGCAGGCGGGTAGGACGGTGGCCACCACCTCAGAACTGGCCAGGGCGTCGACGTCGGCGCTGCTCACGTGGTTCACGTGGTCGACGCTGGCCGCGCCCATCTCCACCGCGAGCCCCACCCCGCCGGAGTGCCCGAGCTGGTTGCCGTGCACCCGCAGCCCGAGCCCGGCGTCCCGGGCCGCCGTCAGCACGCGGCGCGACTCCGCGACGTCGAAGGCGCCCTCCTCGCAGAAGACGTCAGCCCAGCCCACCAGGTCTTTGACGGACTGCAGCATCGGCCCGCAGACGAGGTCGACGTACGCCGTCCGGTCGTGCCCCGGCGTGCCCCCGGCGTACTCGCTCGGCACCAGGTGCGCCCCGAGGAAGGTGACCTCATCGACGTACTCCGCCGCCAGCCGCGCCGCCCGATTCTCCTCCGCCAGCGAGAGCCCGTAGCCGGTCTTGGTCTCCAGGTACGTCGTGCCGCCGCGCACGGCCTCGCGCACCCGGCTCGCCAGCAAGGCCCGCAGCTCGTCGTCGCTCGCCGCCCGGGTGGCCGCGGTGGTGACGCCGATGCCGCCGGCGGCGTAGCTCTGCCCGGCCATCCGGGCCGCGAACTCGCTCGCCCGGTCCCCGGCGAAGACCAGGTGCGAGTGCGAATCCACCCAGCCGGGCAGCGCAGCCCGGCCGCCGACCTCGCAGGGGGTGTCCGCCGCCGGCGCCGCGGCCGCGGGGCCGACCCAGGCGAACCGGCCGTCCTCGATCACGACGGCCGCGTCGGCGAGCACTCCGCAGCCGTACCCGAGCGCCGGGTCCTCCGACACCTGTGGGTCGACGCTCCACAGCTCGCCGATCCCGGTGATGAGTTCGCTGCTCATCTCAGGCCCGCGGCGTCGGGGTCATCGGCACGCGCACGCCGCGCTCAGTGGCGACGTCGGCGGCGCGCTCGTACCCCGCGTCGACGTGCCGCAGCACCCCCATCCCGGGGTCGTTCGTGAGGAGGCGTTCGAGCTTGGCGGCGGCGAGTTCGGTCCCGTCCGCCACACCCACCTGACCCGCGTGGATCGAGCGCCCGATGCCGACCCCGCCGCCGTGGTGGATCGACACCCACGTGGCGCCCGAGCTGGTCGAGACCAGCGCGTTGAGCAGCGGCCAGTCGGCCACGGCGTCCGAGCCGTCGGCCATGCCCTCGGTCTCCCGGTAGGGGCTGGCCACGGACCCGGAGTCCAGGTGGTCGCGGCCGATGACGATCGGGGCCTTGACGAGTCCGTCGCGGACCAGCTCGTTGAAGCGCAGTCCGGCGCGGTGCCGCTCGCCGTACCCCAGCCAGCAGATCCGGGCGGGCAGCCCCTCGAACTCGACGTACTCGCCTGCGGCGTCCAGCCACTGGTGCAGGTGGGCGTTGTCGGGGAAGAGCTCCTTGATCGCAGCGTCGGTGACCGCGATGTCGGCCGGGTCGCCGGAGAGCGCCGCCCACCGGAACGGGCCGAGGCCCTCGCAGAACAGCGGCCGGATGTAGGCGGGGACGAACCCGGGGAACTCGAACGCCCGCTGGTAGCCGGCCTGCCGGGCCTCGTCGCGGATCGAGTTGCCGTAGTCGAAGACCTCCGCGCCCTCGTCGGCGAATTCCACCATCGCCTGGACCTGCGCCGCCATCGACTCGCGGGCCTTCTTCGTGAAACCGGTCGGGTCCGCCTCGGCCTCCGCGCGCCACTGCTCGAACGGCAAGTCGCTCGGCAGATAGGACAGCGGGTCGTGCGCGCTGGTCTGGTCGGTGACGATGTCCACGGCGACCTCGCCCGCGCGGTGGCGCCGCAGCAGCTCGGGGAAGACGTCGGCCGCGTTGCCGACGAGGCCCACCGACAGCGCCCGGCGCTCGGCCTTGGCCGCGGCGACGCGCCGTACGGCGTCGTCCACGTCGTCGGCGATCTCGTGCAGGTAGCGCTTGGCCACGCGCCGTTCCAGGTGCTGCCGGTCGACGTCGACGACCAGCACGGCGCCGCCGTTCAGCGTCACCGCCAGCGGCTGGGCCCCGCCCATGCCGCCGCACCCGCCGGTGAGGGTGAGGGTGCCGGCCAGGGACGGCTCGCCGTCGGCCTCGGGCAGGCGACCGGCCTCGCGGAGCTTGCGGGCGACGGCGTAGAAGGTCTCGTACGTGCCCTGCAGGATGCCCTGCGTCGCGATGTAGATCCACGAGCCGGCGGTCATCTGGCCATACATCATGAGGCCCTCCGCCTCCAGCCGCCGGAACTCCTCCCAGGTCGCCCAGTCCGGAACCAGGTTGGAGTTCGCGATGAGCACGCGCGGCGCCCACTCGTGGGTGCGCAGGATGCCGACGGGCTTGCCGCTCTGCACGAGCAGCGTCTCGTCCGGCTCGAGGTCGCGCAGGCTCGCGACGATCGCGTCGAACGCCGCCCACGAGCGGCACGCCCGGCCGGTGCCGCCGTAGACGACGAGGTCGTCCGGCCGCTCCGCCACCTCCGGGTCGAGGTTGTTCATGAGCATCCGCAACGGGGCCTCGGTCTGCCAGGACTTGGTCGAGATCTCGGTTCCGCGGGGGGCGCGGACCTCGCGGGCGCCGGGGAGGGCCATGGGTGCTCCTGACGTGGGGCGGATGGACGTGCTGCAAACCCATGCAAGCGCGTCCGGTCCCCTTTGCGCCACGGCTGCGGCGGCGCGCGTGTCTCGGATCGGAGACGGTACGTCGGGAGCGGCGGGCCGCCGGGCCCCGACCGGGGGAGGATGTGGCCCATGGAGCCCTCCCGGTGGATGCCGACCCCCGACGGCGTATGGTCCGGCCGCGTCGACGGAGACGGTCCCGAGCACGCGCGGTGGCACCAGGTCGTGACCGCAATCCGGCCCGCGGGCCCGACGGGCGGGGCACCCGGGGCGGACCGGGCGGCGGGCAACGACCCGGCCAGCGACGTGGCCGCCGACCCGGCCGGCATCCCCGCCGGCGACGTGGCCTTGCTCGGGTTCGCCTCCGACGAGGGCGTCCGCCGCAATCACGGCCGTCCCGGTGCGGCGCTGGCGCCGGACGCGATCCGGCGGGCGCTGGCCCCCCTGGCGCTGCACCGCACGGGCGCGCGGCAGGGCACCGCCGCGCTGCACGACGCCGGAACCGTGGTGGTGGCCGGCGACGACCTGGAGGGTGCCCAGTCGGCGCTGGGCGACGCCGTCGCGGGGCTCCTCGACACGCACCGGCTGGTCGTGGTGCTGGGTGGCGGCCACGAGACGGCGTACGGCTCCTTCGTCGGCCGCCGCCGCTCCGCCCGGGGCCGCGCCGCGCACACCGGGGTGATCAATCTCGACGCCCACTTCGACCTCCGCGACGCCCCCCGCGCCTCGTCGGGCACCCCGTTCCTGCAGATGGCCCGCGACGACGCGGCCGCCGGGCGCGCCTTCGACTACACGGTGCTCGGCATCGCCGCGCCGTCGAACACCTGCGCCCTGTTCGAGACGGCGGACGCCCTCGACGCGACGTACCTGCTCGATCGCGACTGCCAGCCGCACCGCCTCGACTCGGTCCTGCAGGTGGTGGACGCGTGCGTCGCGGACGCGGAGCTGGTCCACCTGTCGATCGACATGGACGTGCTGCCGGCGGCGGTGGCGCCGGGGGTAAGCGCGCCCGCGGCGTACGGCGTACCGATGGAGACCCTGCTCGCCGTCGGCGAGCACGTCGCGGCGAGCGGCAAGCTCGCCGTGCTGGACGTGGTGGAGGTGGCGCCGCCGTACGACGTGGACGGCCGCACCGCCCGCGCCGCCGCCCGGCTGATCAGTTCGATCGTTGAGGCGCTGCAGGGGCACTGACCGGCGCGGAGGCATTCGGCGGGGGAGCCGTCGCCGGCCCCGACGGGTCGGCGGGGGCACCGGACCCGGCCGAGTCCGTCGGGGACGTCGTCCTCGGCGGGCTGGGCTCCGGACCCGACGTGCCCGCGCCGTCGGTCGGCGTGGACGTCGGCCCCTCTGTCGACGTCGCGCGCGGGGCGGACGTCGACGACGGTGTCGCGCCGGGAGCCGTCGGGGAGTGCGTGGCGGGCTCGGGGCTGACGACCCGGCCCACGCTGGTGCCCGACTGCTCGGTGGCCGAGACCGGATGCCCGAGGCCGAGCTCCAGGGCGGTGATCGCCACGACGGCCAGGAGGAAGGCGGCGCCCGCGGCGCCGACCCACCAGCCGCGCCGGCCCGGGAACCGCGGGTTGCGTGAGGGCGCCTCGGAGCCGAGGCCCGCCGCGGACGACCCCCGCGGGGACCATGAGCCGAGCCGTCGTACCTGGGCGTGGGTCCGCTTCGCGAAGCTGGTGTAGTAGGCCGCGCCGATCGTGGACACGATCGAGGCCACCGCCGCCCCGATGAGCGTGCCCGCGACGCCGAGCCGGGAGGCCACGAGGGCGGCGCTCACAGCGGCGCCTGCGCTGCCGATCACCTGGGCCGACGACGGGCGAACCCGCTCGGCCTCCTCCTCGGCGATCTCCTTGGCGTCTTGCTCGGCGGTCGAGCCGGTCCGGGTGGTGCTCATGGTGCTCTGAGGTTCCTTCGGTCGGGTCGCCCGGTCATGCTCCGGTGCGGGACTTCGGTTGCGGTCACAGCAATGGCCGTCCCGCGCAGTGCCTGGGATCGCTGCACCTTCGCGGACGGCCGGTGACTCTACCGTAGCCGGGCCGCCTGGACGGAGCCTGGGCGCCCTCGGCCCGTCCCCGCCGCATCGAACGGTGCTCGGCGCGCGGGATCGTCCGGTGCGCAGCGGGGCACAACTCGGCCGGTTCGGCCCGGTTCTCGTGCGGGCGCGCCGGGCGTCGCCGTACAGTACAGCGCGCGCACGCACCCCGCGTCCCGCCCCAGGAGGAGCCATGACGGCAGCACCCACGCGCGTCGAGCGCCGCAGCATCGACGTGATCCCGGCCGCCGAGCGACACGGCAGCCCCGGCAGCCAGTTCACCCTGTGGTTCGGGGCGAACATGCAGATCACGGCCCTGGTCGATGGCGCGCTCGCCGTCGTCTTCGGGGCGGACGCCCTGTGGGCGATCATCGGCCTGACCCTGGGGAACATCCTCGGCGGGGTCGTGATGGCGCTGCACTCGGCGCAGGGGCCACGGCTGGGGCTCCCGCAGATGATCTCGAGCCGGGCCCAGTTCGGCGTCGTCGGCGCGATCGTGCCGCTGGTGCTGGTCGTCCTGATGTACCTCGGCTTCGCCTCGACCGGCACCGTCCTGTCCGGCCAGGCCATCAACAAGATGTTCGGGATCACCACGCCGGCCGTGGGCATTGTCGTGTTCGGGGCACTGACGGCGCTGGTGGCGATCGTGGGGTACCGGTGGATCCACGCCCTCGGCCGGGTCGCCACCGTGACCGGGATCCTGGGCTGGCTCTGGCTCGCGGTCAAGCTCGTCACGACGTACGACGTAGGCTCCTTCTTCGCCAAGCCGCACTTCGACCTGGTGACATTCCTCCTCGCGGTCTCGCTCGGGGCGGGCTGGCAGCTGACCTACGGGCCGTACGTCGCGGACTACTCCCGCTACCTGCCCGCGGAGACGCCCGGCTCGACCACCTTCTGGGCGACGTTCGCCGGCAGCGTGCTCGGCTCGTCGTGGTCCATGGCGCTCGGCGCGCTGATCGCCTCGATCCCGAAGTCCGGCTTCCTGAAAAACCAGGTCGGCTTCCTCGGCGAGCTGTCCGGCGGGGGAGCGGTCGCGATCGTGCTCTACCTCGTCATCGTCATCGGCAAGCTGACGGTCAACACGCTGAACGCGTACGGCGGCTCGATGACCATGCTCACCACGACCTCGGCGTTCCAGAAGTCGGCGACCGTCCCGCCGGTGTGGCGGGCCGTCTGGATCTGCGTGTTCATCGCGGCGTCCGTGCTGGTCGCGCTGCTGGCCTCGGCGGACTTCCTCAACAACTTCAAGAACTTCGTGCTCGTGCTGCTGATGGTGTTCACACCGTGGAGCGCCATCAACCTGGTCGACTACTACCTGATCAGCCGGGAGCGGGTGGACATCCCGGCGCTGTACGACGCGCGCGGGCGGTACGGCGCGTGGAACTGGCCGGCCCTGGCGATCTACGTGCTGGGCGTGGTCGCGCAGATCCCGTTCCTCGCCCAGACCATGTACACGGGCCCGCTCACCAAGGCCCTCGGCGGCACCGACATCTCGTGGATCGTCGGGCTGGTGTTGACGGCCGCGGTGTATTACCCGGTGGCCAAGCGCACCCAGCGTCCGCCCGAGTCGATGATCTACCCGGCCGACACGGGGCTGGCCGAGACGACCCACGACGCGGTGGCGGCACGGTGAGCGCGACGGGTGTGGCGGTCGCGGGTTGACCGGATCGCCGACCGCCTGACCTGAGCGTCTCGCGCGCCCTAGGGTGGGGCCGTGAGCAGCGCGACGCAGGACTTCTACGACTTCGTGACCGCCAACCCGCTCGGGGTGGTGTCGACGTACGACGCGGGCCGCGGGCCCGAGGCCGCCCTGGTGGACTTCGCGGCGATGCGGGACGGGAGCCTGCTCTTCGGCTCCAAGTCCGACGCCCGGAAGATGGCCAACATCGCCGCCGATGCTCGCGTCGCCGTGGTGATCGGCTGCTGCGGGACCGTGACGTACCAGGTCGAGGGCACCGCCGAGGTGCTCGACGGCGACGAGCGCGACCAGGTGGGTGCGGAGTTCGCGCGCCGGTTCCCGGGGACCAAGGCGCTCCTGCCGGGGTTCTCGCTGCTGCGGGTCCGCGCCGGCTGGGTGCGCCGGTGGGACTCCAGCACGACCCCGCCGACCGTCACCATGGTGGTCCCGGCGCCCGGCGAGGGCTGATCAACGGCGCGCGACTCCCCGTGAGGCGCGCGACAGCGGCGGGCAAAGGGACGGTACGTCGGGGCCCGCGGGGCTAGTTTGGCCCCATGGCCAGCCCAGCATTCGAGGCCGCGAAGGCCGAACTCGAAGCCTCCGACGCCCAGCCCGACAACCTGCAGAAGCTCGCGCTGTACGGCCTGTTCAAGCAGGTCACCGCCGGGGACGTCACCGGCAAACGGCCGGGCCTGACGGACTTCGTCGGACGGGCCAAGTACGACGCGTGGGCGGGCCGCACCGGGATGAGCACCGAGCAGGCCGAAGAGGCGTACATCGCCGAGGTCGGCAAGATCCTCGGCCGCTGAGCAGCCGGACCCGACCCGCCTCGTTATCCCAGGCCGACCGTTCGTGACCTGCTCTTTGGGTGCCATGGCACCCTTTGCGCAGGTCACGAACGGTCGCCTCAGGACTGGGGCACGTTCGCTTCGATGTCGGCCAGCCACGACCGCGCGTTGGCGTCCGACGGCATCCGCCAGTCGCCCCGCGGCGACAGCGACCCGCCCGCCATGACCTTGGGCCCGTTGGGAATCGCGGAGCGCTTGAACTGGTTGGTCGCGAACCGCTTCACGAACACTGTGAGCCAGCGGCGAATTGTCGCCAGGTCGTAGGCGACGTGCTCGTCGGCGGGGTACCCAGGCGGCCACTCCCCGACCCCCGCGTCCCGCCAGGCGTGCCACGCGAGGAAGGCGATCTTGCGCGGCGGATAGCCACGCCGCAGCAGGTAATAGAGCGCGAAGTCGTGCAGCGCGTACGGCCCGATCGAGTCCTGCGTCGACTGCACCTTGCCGTCCGCTCCGGCCGGGATCAGTTCCGGGCTGATCTCCGTGTCGAGCACGGCCTGCAGAACGTCGTTGACCTCGCCGGAGAACTGCCCGGACGCGATGACCCAGCGGATGAGGTGCTGGATCAGCGTCTTCGGCACGCCGGTGTTCACCGCATAGTGGCTCATCTGGTCGCCGACGCCGTACGTGCACCAGCCCAGCGCCAGCTCCGACAGGTCGCCGGTGCCGACGACGATGCCGCCGTGCTGGTTGGCCAGCCGGAACAGATAGTCGTACCGGAGCCCCGCCTGGACGTTCTCGAAGGTCACGTCGTACACCTCGCGGCCCCGCTCTGCCGGGGCGCACACGGCGTACGGGTGTCGCATGTCGGCGAGCATCTGCTCGGCCGCTGGCCGGATGTCGAGTTCCTCGAACGTCACCCCCAGCCCGCGGGACAGCAGCTCGGCGTTCGAGCGGGTTCTGGCCGAGGTCGCGAAGCCGGGCATCGTGTACGCGAGGATGTCCGAGCGCGGCCGCCCCAGCAGGTCCATGGCCCGCGCGCACACGATGAGCGCGTGCGTCGAATCGAGTCCGCCGCTCACGCCGATGACGGCCTTGGGGGACCCGATCGCCCGCAGCCGCTGCACCAGGCCGCTGACCTGGATGTTGTAGGCCTCGTAGCAGTCCAGCGCCAGCCGGTCCGCGTCGTCGGGGACGAAGGGGAACCGGTCCACCGCCCGCCGCAGCCCGACGTCGCCGCGCGGCGGCCGCAGCCCGAACTCGATCGTGCGGAACGCGTCGGCGCGCGCGGCGTGGGTGCGCCGGTTGTCGTCGAAGGTGCCCTGGCGGCGGCGTTCAGCGAGCAGCCGGTCCAGGTCGACGTCGACGACGGTGGCGCGGGGCCCCTGCGGGAATCGCTCGGACTCGCCCAGCAGGTCGGCGTTCTCGTAGACGAAGGTCTGCCCGTCCCAGCTCAGGTCGGTGGTGGACTCGCCATCGCCGGCGGCGGCGAACACGTACGCCGCGAGGCAGCGCGAACTGCTCGCTCGAGCAAGCAGCTTGCGGTCCTCGGCCTTGGTGACGGTGATCGGCGACCCCGAAAGGTTGGCGAGCACGGTCGCCCTGGCGAGCGCCGCCTCGCTGCTCGGCGGGATCGGCACCCACATGTCCTCGCACACCTCGACGTGCAGGACGAACCCCGGCACGTCGCTGGCCGCGAAGAGCAGGTCGGGTCCGAACGGCACCTCCCGACCGGCGAGGGTCAGCATGGCCCGTACGTCGTCGCCCGGCGCGAAGTGCCGTCGCTCGTAGAACTCCCGGTACGTCGGCAGGTACGACTTCGGCGCCACCCCGAGGATCTCGCCTCGGTGCAGCACGACCGCGCAGTTGTAGACGCGGTTGCGCCAGGCGAGGGGGGCGCCCACGACGATCACCGGCGCAAGCTCGGTGGTGGCCTCGGCGAGGCTGGCCAGCGCGGCTGTGACGCCCTCCAGGAGGCTTGAGCCGAGCAGGAGGTCGTCGAGGGCGTACCCAGTGACGCTCAGCTCGGGGTAGACGATCAGTCCCACGCCCTGGTCGGCCAGCTCGCGCGCCGACTGCAGGATCGTCGCGGCGTTGGCCTGCGGGTCCGCGATCGCGGTCGGCACGGTGGCGGCGGCGACGCGCAGGAATCCCTGGTCGTAGGCAGAGAAGAAGTCCACCACGGCAGTCTAGGCAGCGCCCTGCTCGGATCCGGCCGGGCTGCTGGGATCCGGCCGCCAGCTGGGTCGCGTCGAGGTCCACGCCCGGGCGGTTCCCTCCCGGACGGTCCCGCCCGGACGGTCCCGCCCGGCCCAACGTCAGGTCGTCGCGACGGCGCCGGCCAGGGCGGACTGTGGGACGGCCTCATCGACAATCTCGTCGACAAGCCCCCAGCGCAGTGCGGTGGCGGCGTCGATCTCCGCGCCGGAGAGCGCCAGATAGGCGGTGCGCCATCGGCCGATCCGCCGGGTCAGGCTCCACGTGCCGCCGGCCCCGAAGCACAGGCCGAAGCGCACGTGCGGCACCGAGAAGCGGGCATCCGGCGTCGCCGTCACCGACTGGGCGAAGGCGGCCAGTTCGAGTCCGGCGCTGCTGCATCGGCCCTGCACCGCGGCGGTCAGCCGGCGGTGGACGAGCCAGCCTGCCACCCCGACGTGCCGGCTGAGGCGGGTGAGATAGGCATGCGGGTCGCTGCGCCGGGCCGGGTCGTCGTCCGGGATGGCCTGCGCGCAGAAGTCCGGGCCGGAGGCGCGCAGGGCGATCTCCTCGACGTCGTCGCTGCGCGCCGCCAGGAGGGCCTCGGCGACGACGCGCCGCAGCCGGTGGTCCATGCCGCTGGCCTCGGTGGCCCAGTCCAGCGTGACGACCCGGCGCCCCCCGTCGTCCGCGGTGCGCACCTCGGCTGGGGGACCGGTCAGCACCTCGCCGAACACGCGCCGCCACGCCGTGTACTCGGGTCCCGCCAACAGGTTCGTGTAGCCGTTGGACTCCAGGATGATCGTCTCGCGGGCCGTGGCCCGTTCGGCGATGCGCAGCGCCGTGTCCAGGACGTGGACGGTATCGGGGGTGCGGCGCCCCTGCGCGAGGATCTCCGCCGCCGTCTCGATGGGGTCCGCGACGCGGACCACCGCGGACGTGGCGGTGACCCGGCCCTGCGGGGTGCCGTCGGCGACGGGACCGACGCGGGGGCTGACCGTGGTCGTGAGGCGCTCGAGGATCTGCTGGCCGGGGCCGATGAGCGGGACGGGAAGGGGGGTACGCCGCACGCCGACGTACACCCGCAGATCGTCAGGCAGCCGGTGCGCGACGAGGTTGGCGTCTGGCGGCGAGAGCGCCTCCAGGCCTTCGAGGTCGACGAGCACGATGGGCTGGCCGGGCTGCTCCGGAGGGCTGTCGCGGCGCTTGAGGACGGTGACGAGGTCGCGTAGGGCAATGGGATCCATGGCGTCCCTTCGCCTGGTGGGTGAACTCTCTTTGTAGCGCACGCGATTGATGACGTCGACCTTCGCACGGTAAAGGGCGGGTACGTCGCAGCCCACGACGTACCCGCCCGGGCGCGCGCTGAGCGCGTCGGCCCTGCGAGGGATGACCGGCGTCGGCGCCGCGAGGGGGCGCTTTGGCGCCCCCGCTGCCGTGCGGCCGTCGACTCGCGGAAGTGTCCTCGCACTCGGCGACTTTCGTCAGGGGGAAGGTCCCCCTGACCGAACGAGGGGATGCGCTTCCGGACGCTAGTGTCGTGAGTCATTAATTCGCCTGCTGTTGGGTAGGATTCGTGTATGTCGGGTCCTGCCGCGAAGCCGTTGGTGTTGACCGATCATGAGCGGGCGGTGTTGACGGGGTGGATCAAGCGGCCGACGTCGGCGGCCAGGCTGGTGCAGCGGGCCTCGATCGTGTTGGCGTACGCCGATGACCCGCACGTGGCCGGGGTGGCGCGCCGGCTCGGGGTGAGCGCTGCGACGGTCACGAAGTGGCGCGACCGGTTCGCGGCCGGTCGTCTCGACGGGCTGGAGGACGCGCCGCGACCGGGGCAGCCGCGCAAGCTCACGGATGAGCAGATCAACGCCCTGATCACCCGGACGTTGCAGGACACGCCGCCGAACGGGGATACGCACTGGTCGACCCGGTCGATGGCCGCCGACCAGGGGCTGAACCAGACCCAGGTGTCGCGGATCTGGCGGGCGTTCGGGCTCAAACCGCACGCAGTGGACTCCTGGAAACTGTCCAAAGACCCCGACTTCGTGGACAAGGTCCGCGATATCGTCGGGTTGTACATGTCACCACCGGAGAACGCGCTGGTCCTCGCGGTCGATGAGAAGTCCCAGGTCCAGGCGCTGGACCGGACCGCGCCGATCCTGCCGATGATGCCCGGTACACCCGCGCGGGCCACCCACGACTACGTCCGCCACGGCACGACGACCGTGTTCGCGGCGATGGACATCGTCTCCGGGGCAGTGATCGGGCGGAACTACCGGCGCCACCGCAGCAGCGAGTTTCTGGCCTTCCTCAAGGAAGTCGACAGGGTCACCCCCGCCGGGCTGGAGCTGCACCTCGTGCTGGACAACTACGCCACCCACAAGACTCCGG
Organism: Austwickia sp.; assembly: GCA_016699675.1. NCBI lineage: Bacteria > Bacillati > Actinomycetota > Actinomycetes > Micrococcales > Dermatophilaceae > Austwickia > Austwickia sp. The sequence continues at coordinate 2,671,364 of CP064985.1, forward strand.
CCGTGAAGGCCTGGCTGCTCAAACACCCCCGCGTGGTGCTGCACTTCACCCCGACCTCGGCGTCCTGGCTCAACCTCGTCGAACGCTGGTTCGCCGAGTTGACCCGCCGCAAGCTACAACGCGCGACCCACCGCTCGGTCATCGAGCTCGAACGCGACATCGTCACCTGGACCCAGGAGTGGAACAAGAACCCCAAGCCCTTCGTCTGGACCAAGAGCGCCGACCAGATCCTCGAAACCCTCGCCGGCTACTGCAAACGAATTAACGACTCACGACACTAGGGGCTCGGGTGCCCGTTGCCCGCGGGCGTGGGCGAGCTGGTCACGGGAGCGAGCTCGGCGAGCTGGCGGTAGTCCAGGGTGCGGCCGTCCAGGGTGGTCGCCGCGCCCGCGACGTACGTCAGGATGGCGAGCGCGGACAGCGGGGCCTGCGCGACGCCGGGGATCGCCGAGGTGCGGGTGTCGGCATCGATGCGCCGCTCCTGGCCCTCGCGGATGACGAGGGCCTGGAAGACCCAGCAGGCGTCGTTGATGTCGACGCCGTGGCGCAGACGGAGCCCGTAGCGGGCGAGGATGCCCTCGTACACCGGCGCCCACGTCTCCGACACCGACTCCCGGTAGACCCGCAGGGCCTGGCGGACGGGCGGGTAGTCGGGCCACAGCGTCATGATCGTGTCGCCGAGGCGGTAGAGGTGTGGATCCTGGGAGGACTCCACCTCGGCGCTCGCGAACTCGGCGATGAGGACGCCGAGCGGGCCGTCCATCCAGACCGGGACCTGCTGCAACAAGTTCATGGCGTTGATCGAATACCGCTGAGGGCGAAGGGCGTAGGCGATCAGGTCGGCGTACCAGGCGCTCGCCAACGGCCACCGGCGGCGCATGTGGTTGCGGCTGATGTCGAGCACCCGGGTGGCGAACGAGTCGTGCCCGAGGAGCGTGGCGAGCACCGCGGGGACCTCGCCCTGGGCGCCGGTGACGTCCGCCGCGAGGGCCGCGGCGAGGTGGGCGGCGCCCTCGCAAAGGATGTACTGGGTGATCGGGGACTGCGGGCCGTTGGGGCCCTCCTGATAGGCGATGCCGTGCAGGATGTCGCGCAGATCCTCCAGGACGATGGTGCCGCGGTCCTGGACCTGCTGGTCGTGGGGGTTCATGAGGCGTACGGGTGCCGCACTGCCGAGGCCGTCCGGGGTCGGGGCGGACGCTGGGCGATCTGTGCGATCTGTTGGATCTGTCGGGTCCATGCGCGCGAGTTTCCCGCTCCGGGCTTCAATGGCGAGGAGGTGCTGGGTCAACTTCGGGTCACGATCCAGCGGGGGCTGGGCCATCAATCTCCGTCGGTGATAAAGATTCTCAGTTACGTGGCTGGTGGCTGCTCGGGCTTAGGCGTCGATCCAGGGCCGGCCGGCGGATGCGGCAGGCTGGGGGGATGGTGGTGGACGGGCGACAGCCGCGCGTGACGGTCGCGGCGGCGCAGGCGCGGCTCGCGGAGCTGCTGCGGGGGGCGGACGGGCGGGTCATCCTCGGCCTGACCGGCGCGCCGGGGGCGGGGAAGTCGACGCTGGCGGCGCGTCTGGTGGCGAGTCATTCGGGCGCCGTGTTGGTCGGCATGGACGCGTTTCATCTGGCCCACGAGACGCTCGTCGGGCTGGGGACGGTCGCTCGGAAGGGCGCGCCGGACACGTTCGATGCGGATGGTTACGTCGCGCTGCTGCGTCGGGTCCGCGCCGGCGAGCCCCGGACCATCTGGGTGCCGGAGTTCCGCAGGGAGATCGAGGATTCGATCGCGGGGGTGCGCGGGCTGGCCCCCGACGTACGACTCGTCGTCACCGAGGGCAACTACCTGCTGCTGGACGACGAGCGGTGGTCGCCGGTGCGGGAGTTGTGCGACGAGATCTGGTACGTCGAGGTTGCCGAGGCGACCCGACTCGATCGGCTGGTGGCCCGGCACGTGCGCTTCGGGCGGTCCCGGGAGGAGGCGTACGAGCGCAGCGTGTCCGGCACCGACGCAGCGAATGCTCGCCTGATCGAGGCGACCCGGGGCTGTGCCGTCGTCGTCGTGGTGGCGGATTGAGCGGAGGCGCGGGGCGGCGCGGGGGCGCGGGGCCGCGCGGGGCGGCGCGAAACCGAGTTCCGAGCGCGCCGACCCGCCGATCCGCCGCCCACGCCGAGCCACCCGCCGCCGCCCCGCCGGCCCGGTTGGCCTCGCCCGGCCGCGCCGGCGGGTGGCCGGATGGCCTCCCGCCGCAGCGGACCGCGGCGTGGGCGTCAGTGGATGATCGGGCACGCGGCCGTCGCGAACGGAGTGCCGTAGACGTAGCCGTCGGCGGGGTCGTACGCCACGGGCTGATAGGTCTGGCCACAAGTGAGCGGGTGGTTCGCCCACCACATGGCGGGGAAGATGCCGCCGGCGGGGACCCACCGCTGGGAACCCTTCGTGGAGAGGCGACCGCCCACGCGACAGAAGTAGCCGCTGCAGGAGAAGCTGCTGGTGCTCAGGCCGGACTGGTACTCGTGGGTGGACCAACCGCCGCGCGTGGTGTTGACGATCCACAGCTGCACGTCGGTACGCCCCTGGCTGAGACCGGACCCGCTGGCGACCCAGCCGTCGTACGGCGTCACGGTCGATTGCGCCATCGTGAGGCTGCGCAGTCCGAGCGCTGCTGGGAGTGCTGGGGAGAGGGTGGCTGTGTCGACGCTCGCCGTGCTGGTGACGGGCGACGGGAGCGGCGACGGGGCGGCGTGCGCTGCGGATGTGGCGCCGAGCTGAACGGCGAGCGCAGCCAAGGGGGCGGTAGCCAGGGTCAGCGCTCGGATGGATGACGAGGTCATGACAGTTTCCTTCGTTCGCGGCGGACACCGAGATCCGGTGTCTTGGAAGGAAAGAGGCGGCCGTGGTGGCATTGATACGTGGGCTGCGGCGCGGCGCCGCGGCTTGACCTGCTCGGAACCCGGCCTGGAGGCGGTCCGGCAGCGGGGCCGCGGCCGCGGCGGATCGTCATCGTCGAGGGGCGGCGGGACGGGACCACTCAGCCGTGCATCGGCTATCGGCGTGGGTGTGGCGGCGCACCCCTGTGGAACCGCGCCGGCCAGCGCCGTCACGTCGGGCGGCCCGTCCCCTAGCCCGGATCGTTCACGAGACTCGGGTGTGATCGGCGCGTAGAAGCACGGAAGTGCCTGTCCAGCAAGGGAAACTTGGGTTTGCGACGACTCAAGATCTCCGAACCGGAAGGCACTCCGTAGGTGAAGCGTACTTCGTGGTCTACCGGCTTGTCCGTGACCTCCGATGGTGTCGGCGTGGTGGCCCATGCGGGCAGCGTCGCCACCCGCCTTCTGGCCGACCGGGTCGGCCTCACGTCCGAGTTGTCCAAGGTGATGGTCCGCCGCAACTTCGTCCCCGGTCACGACCGCGGCAGGGTGCTGACCGACGTCGCGGTGATGCTCGCCGACGGCGGGGAGGCGATCGCCGACATCGACGTGCTGCGCCACCAGTCCAGCGTGCTGGGCCGTGTCGCGTCGGCGCCGACGGTGTGGCGGGCACTGGACGAGGTCACACCTGGCCGGTTGAAGAGGATCCAGAACGCGCGGGCGCGGGTCCGCCGCCAGGTCTGGTCCCAGCTGCCTGACGGCGTCCCGGCGAGCAAGGTCGCCGGGACCGATCTTGACGATCTGATCGTGCTCGACACCGACGCGACCATCGTGATCAGCCACAGCGAGAAGGAGAACGCGGCGGCCACGTTCAAGCGGACCTTCGGGTTCCACCCACTCGGGGTGTGGTGCGACAACACGAGTGAGTTCCTCGCCGCCAAGCTCCGCGCTGGCAATGCCGGCTCGAACACCGCCGCCGACCACATCGAGGTCCTCACCGACGCGATCGCGCAGATCCCCGGCACGCACCGCAAGAAGCTGCTCATCCGCTCCGACGGCGCGGGCGCATCGCACAAGCTGCTGGACTGGCTTACCGAGCAGAACCGGGTCCGTGGCCGCAGCGTGGAGTACAGCGTGGGTTTCGCGGTCACCGAGAAGATCCGCGACGCCATCGACCTGGTCCCGAAGAAGGTCTGGACCCCGGCACTCGACGCCGACGGTGGGATCCGCGAAGGAGGTGACGTCGCCGAGCTCACCGGGCTCTTGGACCTGAGCAGCTGGCCGACCGGAATGCGCGTCATCGTGCGCCGCGAACGACCCCATCCCGGCGCCCAACTGTCGCTGTTCGAGGAACGTGACGGCTGGCGCTACCAAGCCTTCGTCACCAACACCACGACCGGACAACTGGCTTTCCTCGAGGCCCGGCATCGGGCGCACGCTCGGGTCGAGGACCGGATCCGGCACGCCAAGGACTCGGGGCTGGGGCGGTTCCCGTCGCGGGAGTTCGAGATCAACCGGGTGTGGCTGATGCTGGTGCAGATCGCTGCCGACCTGACCGCATGGACCCGGCTCCTCGCACTGACCGGAGACGCGAAGTCGCTGGCGGCGTGTGAGCCGAAAGCGCTGCGCTACCGCTTCCTTCACGTCCCAGCCCGGCTGACTCACAGCGCCCGCCGACGACGCTTGCGGATACCCGAGTCGTGGCCATGGGCGGCCGCGATCGTCGCAGTCTTCGCCAACATCGCCGCGATCCCACAACCCGCCTGACCCCCGTCCGCCCACGACATCACGACCCGGAGAACCGCAGCCCGGCAGCGCCAGCCGGCCCAATGTCGTACCCGCGCACCGTCATCGACTCACCCCACGCAGCGATGCCGTCGTCGGCACCGTCATGAAAGACCGGGGCTAGTGCGGGTCGCCGCCGTGCATCGGCTATCGGCGTGGGTGTGGCACCGCACGCGGTGGAACCGCGCCGGCCAGCGCCGTCACGTCGGGTAGGCCCTCGCCCACCGGGTCGTCGAGACTCACGCACGGCGGGTCCAGTGGATGGTGCCGTCGCTGAGGCGGCCGATGAGTCCGCGGCGGTGGATGTCGGTGTGGTGGCGGGTGCAGAGCAGGGCGAGGTTGTCGACGGTGGTCTCGCCCTGGTCGGCTTCCCATTCGCGCAGGTGGTGGGCGTCGCACCAGGAGGGTGGTCGGTCGCAGCCGGGGAACGTGCAGCCCTTATCTCGCAGCCGCAGAAAGCGAATCTGGTCGGCGCTGGCGAACCGCGCCGCCCGGCCCAGATCCAGGACCGCGGAGTCGCTGCCGAGAACCGCGGGGATCAGCAGCGCGTCGCAGGCCAGGCGACGGATCGTGGCGGGGGTCAGGGGGTTGCCGTGCCCATCGACCCCGTACCCCCGGCCCCGCCGTCCTGGCCCGGTTCGCCCGGCCATGTCGGCCGGCTCAGCCGGCTCAGCGTCGCGCGCAGCTTCACCCGCGGCGGAGTCAGCAGACGTCGCCGCGCCAAAGTCACAGCCGGTCTCGCCCGTCACGGGTCCGCAGCAACCGTGCTTCGGGCCGCCTGTCCATGTGTTCCCGCCGCAGTTCGTGCGCCCGGGCGCGCCAGCGCCGGCAGGAGCAGGACGGCTGGTCGGGCTGGTCGGTCTGGTGGGGGTGCTCAGGTGGGTGGCGAGGGTGTCGTAGTCCAGGGTCACGATGATCTGGGCCTTGGTCGCGGAGGCCGGCCGGACGTGCCCGGACAGGGTGGGGTCGGTGGCGACCACCCGACACATCTCGATGATCGCGTCGAGGTTGCGTTGCCCAGCCGTACGGGTGTCGACCTCGCCTTCGGCGGTGCGGCACGGCGCCGCCAACGCATCCAGGGCGGCCTGCAGCGCGGCGTGCGCGTCGTTGTCCATCGCGTACGTGCCGACCCACAACCCCGCGGCGTTCTTGACCGGGGTTGCGAAACACCGCTCCTGGTGGAGCCGATCCTGCTGGTCCTCGAAATCACCCTCGCCGCCGTAGTTCGCGATCAACGCCTCCCGGATCGAGGCCAACGCGCTGATGCTGGCCCCGGACGCGGCGTGGCTGATCAGCTCCTGCGCGGCCGGCTCCCACCAGTCCGGCGGGATCGCCACGGCCAACAATTTCAGGTCCCCACCCAGGCGGGCCCCGACCGCCAGACTGATCCGCCCGGACTGGATCGCCGCGGTCAGCGGGGCCAGCTCGGGACATCGGGAGTCCTCCCAGACCCGCCGGTATGTCCCGGCGACCGCGGTGGTGACCGGGTGCCCCACCTGCGCGGCCTGCTCACCCACCCAGGACGTGATCTTCGGCCCGATCGGTCGGGGCGAGCCGTCACTGCCAGCGACCACCCCGCGGGCCACGGCCTCGGCCAGCACCGCCGTGGAGATGCCCTCGGCGAGGGCCCTGAGCGCCACCAGCTCCCCGAACAGGCCCGCCAACTCCGCGGTCGGCACCAACGCCAAGACCTGCGCCAACCCCGGCAGAGCACCCGGCAGAGCTCTGACAGCCGACGCCGGATCGTCAGCGTCCCCCGATTGCCGCTCCGTGGCTCCCCGTCCAGACGCCGGCTGCTCAGCCGTCTGTACGGCCGCTGACACCTCGGGCGCTGACACCTCGCCCTCCGCGTCGCGCTGGTCGTTGCGGGTCAACCCCGCCAACCCGGCCACCGCACGACGTGCCGCCGCCGACAACCACAACATCGCCTCGAACGCCGACGCACCCGCCGGCAGCGACCCGGGTTCGGCCCAGAGCCCTTCTGCTGTTTCCCCGTATAGCGGAAGGGTGTGCGATGCGGTCATGGCTCATCTTCTCGAACACAACAGCGATGTGTCAAGCAGTTAGGTGCGGGTAACGGTGGTGTTTCCACCGGATAAGGGCTCGTCATCCCTCGAATCACCGCGGCAGTCATGGAGTTCCGGAGTTGAGTCCCGCATAGTGGTGTAGCCGGTGGCCGGGTCGATTTAATACGTCACGCAGATCACCGTTCCGGCCAGCCACAGCCGCGGAGAACCGGATGAACGACCCGGAACAAGAATTGAGTGTCGGCGAGATGAGGTGCTATGGCACGGCACCGTTCCGGTCCACGCGGGCCAAGGCGGCCATCCCGAGGGCAGGGGCGTGGTCGCACGTGGCGTGCGCGCGCCATCCCACGCCGGTCCCGTTTGCGTGGAGTTTCATCCCTCCCGTGCAACCAGCGAGGCTGTTCCCGCTGGTGGCCGCGCGATGGGTTCCGGAGTGCACTCCCCACCGTCTTATTTGAACAAGAAGATCCGTATAAAACACGGCTCCGACCGCGATCACGGGTCGCGGGTCGCCGGTCCAGCACGGTTCCCCTCAGCGGTCACCCCGTCAGACGGCCACCCCGTCAGATGCCCGCCCCGTCAGGGATCCTGCGAGTAGATCAGCGCGGCGTACGGTCCGATCGTGATCTCGGCGTGCTGCGGGCACCCGTCGTACCAGCCGTCCCTCGTCACCACGTCCCCCGCGTGGACCGCACCGAACCCGTCGCCGTACCGCGGCGCGTCCGTGTTGGCCCGCAGCCGCCAGCGCCCCGCCCTGGGAAGGCCCACTGCGTACCCACTCACGGGATGCGTGCTGAGGTTGGCGATCACGACCGTGTCGTCGCCGGGGCCGCCGTTCTCCCAGCGGTGGTAGGCCAGGATCTTGCGGTGCTGATCGGCCCGCAGGACGTGAGCGTGCCGCCCGGACAGGCCGCGGGTGATCGTGCGCCCTCCCGCCGCCGCCCGCGCACCATCGCGCCGCAGCTGGATCAGGTCGCGGGCCAGGTGCAGGAAACACGAAAAGCGGTGCGCCTTGTCCCAGCTCAGGTAGCGGCGGTCGTCGAACCACCGGTCCTCCAGGAATTCCTGACCCTGGAAGAGCATGGGTACGCCGAGCGAGGTGAGCGCCAGCGCCAGCCCCAGCGCGGCGCGCTTGCGGGCGTGCCAGGAGTCCGCGGCGCCCGGCGTGATGGTTTCGGGGACCCGGGCCTTGCCGTTGGCGACCTCGTCGTGGGACTCGGTGAAGACGATGCGCTGATGCGGCATGTGGACGTCGTGCCCCACCACCGCCCGGGCGAGCGGGGCCATGTCCCGGTCCTCGTCGCGCGGCTGCTCCAGCACGTGCCGGACCGAATGCACGAAGCCCGCGTCCCACTGGCTGTGGAAGCCGAGCCCACCGGCGTCACTCGGCCGGGTCACGACGGGGTCGCCCTGCATGTCCTCGGCGATCAGCAGCTTCCAGGGCTGGCGGGCGCACAGGTCGGCGGTCATCGCGGACAGGTAGCGGTGCCCGGCCGCGATGTAGTCGGCGGGGTTGCGGACGTCGCCCCAGCGGGATCGGATGAAGTTCGTACCGTCGAACCGCAGCCCGTCGACCCGGAAGTCCTCCAGCCACATCACCGCCGAGTCGCGCAGGAAGTTGCGAACCTCCTTGCGGCCGTAGTCGGGTCGGGTCGCGCCCCAGGGGGTGTGGGCACGGCGGTCGTTGAAGAAGTACGCCCCGCCGTAGCGCCGCTTCGCCCAGCCGTCGAAGCGCCACAGGTCGAGGTCCGTGGGACCCAGGTGGTTGTGGACGATGTCCAGGATGACGGCGATGCCCCGGTCGTGCGCGGCCTGGACGAAGCGCGCGAAGGCCGCCGGGCCGCCGTACGAGCTCTCGATCGCGTACACGTGCGAGGGGTTATAACCCCAGCTCACGGTCCCCGCGAACTCGAACGGCGGCATCACCTCCACCGCGTTGACCCCCAGCCACGCCAGGTGGTCCAGGCGGCCGATCGCCTTGTCGAACGTGCCAGGGCCGTGCTCGTCCGCGGCGAAGGTGCGGATGTGCAGCTCGTAGATGACGAGGTCGTCCCAGCCCGGGGACGTGTACGGCGTGTCGGGCCAGTCCAGAGACGTCGGGTCGAAGACCACGGAATTGCCGACGGAATGGGTGACGGCGCGGGCGCACGGGTCCATCCGCCACAGGTAGGGGCCGCCACGGCGGACCAGAAACTTGTATTCCGAGCCCGGCCCCGCGTCCGGGACGAACGCCGACCACGTGCCGGCCCGGGCGTGGTCGCGCGCGAGCATCGTCTTGCGCGGCATCGCCCAGCCGCAGAAGTCGCCGATGACGGCGACATTGCGGGCGTGCGGGGCCCAGACGCGGAAGGTCACGCCGCCGTCGTGGCAGACCGCGCCCATACCGGCCTGGGTGGAGGGGATTGCGGGCACGGGCGACACCATAAGGGGCGGCTCCGACAACGCCGCCTAGGGCCGCCCGCGCGGGCCGTCGCGCCGCGCGTCGCCGTACGTCGTCGCGGCGCGCGAGCGCGTACGTCGCGCGGCGTCGGTACGTCGTACGCAGGCGGCGGCACGGCGTACGTCGTGGCCGGTCAGTCGCCGAGGATGGCCAGGTAGTGGACGTCGTACCAGTCGCCGTCGAACAGCAACGCCTCGCGTCCGGTGCCCTCGTGAACGAAACCGACCTTCTCGTAGACGTGACGGGCGCGTGGGTTCATGGCGTACACCTCCAGATGGATGCGGTGCAGTCCCATCGTGGTCAGGCCGTGTGCGACGATGAGCCGGGTCGCCTCCGTGCCGAGCCCGCGGCCGCGTCCGGCCGCGCCGATGAACGTGCGGAAGCCACACGATCGGTTCGCTTCGTCCCAGTCGTTCAGGACGGCCTCGCCGACCAGGTGGCCGGTGGTGTTGTCGATGATGGCGAGCACGAGACGATCGTCGGCCCGCGCCCATCCGGCGTAGATCTCGCGGACGCGCTCGATGGCGCCGAGCTGCGGCCTTTCGGCGCTCGCGTGGATGGAGCCCGTGAGGCGGCGATGTCGTCGTCGGCGTCGATGATCGCGTCGATCAGGTCAGCGTCCTCCGCGCGGATCGGGCGCAGGGTGACCAGTTCGCCGCGCAACGTCGGCTTGTCGGTGAACGGGGTCGTCCGTGGGGGGCTCGGCGTACTCACCCACACAGGATGTCCAGAATTCGCGGGCACCGGCCCATCTGCGCACCGAGCCGCCGCGCGTGTGCCGCGTAGGAGGGGTCGGCGAGGACCTGTCGCGTCGCGAGCGCAATCCGCGCGGCGCTGACCTGGGCCCGGCCGATGCCGATGCCGGCGCCGCTCCAGGCGACGCGCTGGGCGACGGGGCGCTTGTCCTCGCTGGCCCCGACCACGACGAGCGGGACCCCGTGGCGCAGGGCGTGGTTCACGCCGCCGTACCCGCCGTTGGTGATCATCAGCGCGCAGCGGGGGAGCAGGGCGTCATAGGGCAGGTACCGGGCCGTTCGCGCGTTGCTGGGCAGGTTCGCGGGCGGGGGCGCCCCGCCGGTGGACACCACGACCAGGCACTCCCGGTCGGCCAGAGCCGCCAGGCTGGGTTCGATGACGGCACTGACGTCGCCGTTGGCGATCGTCCCCTGCGTCACGTGGATGACCGGTTTCTCCTGCTCGAGGTCGTCCCACCATGGCGGGAGGGGATGGTCGCGGGCGGTGCTCGTCGCCGTCGGCCCCACGAAGTGGATGGGGGTCGTCGCGCGAGGGCGCGGGTACTCGAACCCGGGGCAGGTCAGCTGGAGGATCCCATCCGTCAGCCCGACCCAGTGGGTGAACCACGTCGGCAGGGGCCGCCCCGTCGACTCCAGCACAAGCTGTTCCGCGAGGGATTGGACCGGCGCCAACGCTCGGCGCATCGCCCACGCGGTGAGGGGCTCCCGAATGCCGGCCGTCCGCCCAGGTGGGGCGTGCGGCGGAAGCATCACCGGGGTGATCCCCAGCACGAACACCCGGGGACCGCCGGCCCGCCGCGTCAGGACCAGCGGTATCCCGGCGAGGAAGAAGGGGTCCACCAGCACCGTGTCGGCAGGGAACCCGGCCAGCACGGCCTGGACCGTGGCCCATCGCGACGGGATGGGTCGCACGAAGGCCTCGATCAGGTCGTGCCGGGCGAGACGGAGACCGCGGAGACCGCGACGCGCGGGGAACGACGCGTCGAGGTCGGCGTCGTCGAAGTCGGCGCAGGCTTCGAGCAGGGTCACCGAAGCGCCGGCGGCAACGAACTGGTCCCGGTAGCGCCGCCCGGTGATCACGTGCACCGCGTGGCCGGCGCTGATCAGCTCGTCGACCACGGCCACCGCGGGCGCGACATGGCCGCGCGCCGGCAGGACACAGACGAGGACTGACCGCGAGAGTGGAGGCACGCCGCACCATCCCAAACTTAGAGAGACTCTACGATTGTGCCGTACGCCGAGCGCCCGCCCGTCGAAAGCAAGCGGGCCCAACGCAAGTCAGCGACCCGAACGGCCATCATCGAGGCCGCACTCCGGCTGGTCGATGAGCTGGGCCTGGACGGCACCACCGTGGATCAGATCGCGGCGGCGGCCGGGGTGTCTCCGGCGACCGTGTTCAACTACTTCCCCGCCAAGGTGGACATCTTCTTCGCCGACGCCGACCTGTATCGGTTCGCCGAGCCGCTCGACCCGAGGCCCACGCCCGAGGAGACGCTCGCCCGAGCTCTCCAGCGGGCTGTCCACGATCAGCCCTGGACGCGGCCGATCGAGGACCCGCTCACGCGGTTGCGCTTTGCCGTGGTCCAGCGCGAACCGGAGCTGGCGGCGCGCCAGACGGTGCTGCTGTTCGGCCACGTTCCCGAGCTCGCCGAGGCCCTGCGGCGCGCACACCCCCACCTCGAGCCCACGCGCGCCGTCGCGCTGACGGGGGCCGCGGTGGGGGCCGTCGTTGCGGTGATTTCGTACGGCGTCGGCGACCTCACCGACCGCCTCCGGGCGGCGGCGCAGACCGTGTCGCCACGGCCGTAAGGCCGCGTTGCGGCGAAGGACGTACGCCGTGTGGTGCCGCGGCGTCAGTACCGCGTCATCCGCATCGGCATACAGGCGTTGCGCAGGTCGTCGCCCCACAGGCTCGGGAAGGACCGCCGACACCACGCCGTAACCGCGTCGGAGCTGCCGAAACCGCCGTCCGCGATCGTGGTCATGTAGGGCCGGCCGGTCTTCGGAAAGACGAGTCCGTCCCCGACGAGGGTGCTGCTGAGCAGCAGGATCGTGGCGTTCAGGTTCGGATTGCGGCGGAGGGACAGGTGCTCGTTGAGTACGTCGTCCCAGCCGAACGTGTGCGTTCCGGCGAGGCTCAGCTGCCGCATGTCGGTGACGCCGTCGGTCTTGGAGGCGAGCTTGGCGACCCACCGCCCGTCGAGGCGCGCGTACACCGCATCAGAGTCGCGCTCGAGGATCGACTGGACCTCCTGCTGAGCCTTGGGCCATTGGCCTGACCCCGACGATGCGTCCGGCTGGGGCGCCGGCGCGCTCGGAGCTGCGGGCGCCGGTGCCGGAGCCGCCGGCGTGACGGTCGACGGAGCCGTCGACGCGCCCGTCGTGGCCGCCGCCGGGGCGGCCGGCATCGCCGCGCCCGTGGTCGTGCCGGACGCCGCCGCGCCGGTGGTGGCGCCCGTCGCGACGGCCTCAGGCGGTCGCTCCGGGCCGCGCCGCGACAGCGCGAACGCCGTACCGCCCACGCCCGCCAGGGCGACGCAGGCCGCGACCGCGATGGCGACCCCGCGGCGCCGTACCCGCGGTTCGTCGGTCACCGCCAGCGCCACCGGCGCTGGTTCGGCGGGGAGCGCGGCGGTCGCCGTACCGCAGTTCGGGCAGAAGAGCCCCTCGACCGGCTGGTCACTGCCGCAGTGGGCGCAGGTGGGCATGGTGCTGCTCCTTCGACGAGTGGTCCGACGATCAGTGGTCCGGCGTGAACCGGATCGGGCTCTCGGCCTTGCCGTCCCAGCTGACGGTGCCGTTGATGCCGAACCGGTCGGTGCCGCGGGAGGCCGAGGACGCGTACGCGCCGACGCCCGTGTAGGCCACCTGGCCGTCCTGCTGGCTCCGCACCCGGATCACGTTCTGGTCGAGGGTGGCTTGGACGACCGGGTACTGCGTGACGGACCACGTCAGGGAGGAGTAGCTGCCGTACGTCGAGAAGGGGCAGCCCGGAGCCTCGGAGCGGCCCTTCGCCACGCACTCGTCCACGTGCGCCTTGATGGCCGTCTCGATGGCCTTCGTGTACTGCTCGGGGATCACCGCGCCGACCGACAGCGAACTGCGGCTGCCGACGCCGACGAACGACGAGTCCTCCTTGACCGCGCTGAGGGGCAGGCTCTTGCCGCTGGCCGTGTAGCGGCCGGGAAAGGCCGGGTGTTGCCCGGAGGAAGCCGGTACGCCGTTGACGGTGACGGACGCGGGGTCCACCCCGGAGCCAGCGTCGACACCGAGGGACCCGAGGCCGTTCGTCACGTGCCACACCGGCGTTCCGGCGGGCCCGTCCGTGCGATGCAACAGGAGGTTCGTCGGGACCGAGCCGTTGGCGACCCCGTTCTGCTCGAACGCCACCCGGATCGTGGCGTGGTCGTCGTCGGCGGAGATCTCGGTGAGCGTGTACTTCGGCAGCTCGCCCATCGCCTGCGACGTCAACAGGGTGGTGTCGAGGTCGCGCTTGCTGGCCGGGTCGAGTCGACCGAGGGCCGCGGCGGCGTCCTTGGCCGCGACCGCGTCGAGGTAGCCCGCGGCGGCGTTCGTGGGCGTGGCGATGAAGCTGCCGTACGCCGCCTTGGCGATCAGCCCGAGAACGGCCAGGGCCAGGATGGCCCCGCAGACCACCAGGGCGAGCCGTGCGCGGGGGTCCACCATCGTGAGCCGAGTGGCCAACGGTTGCGGCGCCGCTGCCTGGGCGACCGGCATCGGTTGGCTGGCCGGGACGGGTTCGCTGGTCCGAACGGGCTCGTCGGCCTGGACGGCCGGGGTGTCCGGGAGCGATTGAGCGTCCGGCGCGACTGGTGCGGTCGGGTCGACCGGCGCTGCTGCGACAGCCTCGGCCGGGGTGTCTGGGGCGTCTGGGGTGTCTGGGGCGACGGCCGCGACCGGAAGGGCCGTCTCGCCGCGCTCGGCTGCCGCCGCCTGCAGCAGGGGAACCCAGCCCGCGTCGATCCCGGATCCGGCGATCCGCAGCGCCCAGCGGGGCGCCAGGCCGGCGACCTGCGGGGTGAGGAGCCATCCGCAGAGGAGGACCAGCAGGGTGAACACCGACGATCCCACGAGGATGGACGGGTAGCCCAGCCCGGCGTTGGTGTGCATGCTGGCGCCGATCGACGAGGTGCCGAGGAGCTCCCTCGCCAGCAACGGTGGCAGCGAGCCGGACGCGTTGACGTCGACCGTCACGCGCACGAACTTGGCCAGCACGAACCAGCATCCGGCGACCAGTGCAACCGTGCGCCAGGCCACCGCGCCGGAGAGCCGCCGTGGGGCGGACCGCAGCCCGGTGCGCAGGCCCAGCAGGAGCACCATGAGCACCAGACTCGTGACGCAGAGGACGACGATCCGCGTGGGCAGCCCGCCGCTGATCAGGCCGAAGCGCACGGACCCGGACGCCAGCGTCGCGGCGGCGGCACCCGCCGAGGCGAACAGGCTCCCGCCGATGAGGGCGCCGCCGGCGAGGACCGCGGCGTTCACCACGGCCAGGACGAAGGCCACACCCAGGGAGAAACCCCCGACGGGAAGGTCCGATGAGCTGGTGGCGACCCTGTACGCCGAGGCGACCACGACGATCACGGACCCGAGGAGAACCGGCAGCGCGACGATGGGCAGGGCCAGCGCTACTGCCCGGTACCAGTCGGCGGGCAGCCGCTTGATCCTGTCGCGGATCCTGCGGTCGGCCCGATCGGCCGCCACATGCCACCACGAGACGCTGGCAACGGCCGCGCCCAGGACCAGGGCGCTGAGTGCCGAGCGCAGCGGATCGACGCCTGAGGCGACCGAGACCGAGCCGAGCTCCGGCACCTCGACGGCCTGGTTCACCCGGCTCACGACGACGAGCAGCACCGAGCCGATCGCGAACGCGCCGGCGCTGATGAGCCCGAGAGCGGGGGCTTGCTGGGGCGTGGCCGCCACCGATCGCTGGGCTACCCGCACCGCGACGGCCAGGACGACCGCGAGGAGCAGCGTGAGGGTCAGCAGCATGATCGAGGAGCTGGCCTGGACCCCGCCGGAGCCGAATGACTTCACGGACCCGGCGACCTCTCCCGTCATCGGGACCCCGAGGCCCATCCCGAGCAGGCCGGAGGCATTCAGTGCCGCGATCGCGCTCGTGTCGGACACCTGGCCCAGCTCGCTGCGCGACATGGCGAGGCCGATGAGGCCCCAGAAGACCAGGAACGGGCCGACGACCGCGGCCGCCCCGGCCGCCGCGGCGCCGAGGACGTGGCCGGAGGTGAGGCCTTCCCTGCTGCGCAGGGCCATGCGGCGAAGCTGCTCGGTGCGCGCCGACAGGGCGACGGCGGTCGTCGAGGGTGCAGCGGGCGGCAGGGCCGAGGCCGGCGGCACGATGGGCGCCGACGTCCCCGCGGGAGGCATCTCGGCGGCCGCAATTCCAGCTGCTTCGACGCCGGCCGGTGGCGCCGGTGGCGCGGGCGGTGCTGGTGAGGCGGGCGGTGCGGGCGGCAGAGCGGTCTCGGCAATCCCCGGTGAGTCGGGGCCGGACGCGGCCGGCGCGGCCGAGCCAGGACCGGCCGAGAGCGTCGAGGCGACGAGCGGAGCGGCAGCGGACTGATCCGCGGCCTGTCCCGCCGCGTCGGCCTGCTCACCGAGGATCTTTGCGAGCTGGTCGGTCGATGGTGGTGGCGGAGCTAGTCGGTGGCCACACGACGTACAGAACGCGTCGGCCGCCGTCACCGCCTCTCCACATTGCGCGCAGAACCGCATCTTGGCCTCCCCCGAGGTTGTGACGTGACGGCCGTTCACCGTCGGACACTGATTCGGTCCGCAGGGGCCCAACTTGAGCGGTTGACCAAGTCCGATTCGGCTGGTCCGCGCCCATCGAGACCGTCGCGTCCACCGCGTCCACCGCGACCACCGCGACCCCTCGGGACGCTGGCGATGGTCGCGGACCGACCGTTTCGGCGCACGGCCCAGGACGCGCCGGCCCGGAGACACCCGACGGCCGCCCTGCAATGCGGCGAGCTCACGCCGTCAGGTGACTCGCCAGGCGCAGGCTGAGCGCTACGGTCGTGAGGCTCGGGTTGGCCGCGGGCGACGCGGCGAAGACCGAGTTGTCGCAGGCGTAGAGGTTGGCGTACGCGTGGAACTTCAGGTTCTCATCGACGACCCCCGCGCCGCCCGCCCCGGTGCGCAGGGTGCCGACCTCGTGGGCGACCCCGCCGAGCGCGCCCGTGTCGAGCGTCGGCCAGTTGGCCTCCCCGAGGACCGGCTGCGCCCCCAGCCCGGCGAACAGGCCCTGGGCGAGCTGTTCGATCTCCGCGAGCACCGCCGCGGGGGGCGGGGACGCGGCGATCGTGATCTGGGCGTCGTCGGCCGGGTTGCCGGTCACGGTCAGTCTGTTGGCGTCGTTGAGGTCCGCGTAGCACATGAAGACGGCCTCGCAGAGCATCCAGTCGGCCCGTAACGCCCGCTCGCGGGCGAGGTGCGCCGGGTCGACGTACCGTCCCTGATTGAACTCCGCCCCGAACTCGACCACGACGTCGAAGGGGTGCGCGGCCGCGGTGGCGCCGGGGTGTTGGAGGAGCACTTTGGCGGACTCGTCGTGACTGGAGTACGGCGAGTTCGGCGGCAGCGTGAAGTGGCGGTACCGGATCGTGTGGTCCGTGATCCCCACCCCGATGAGCTGGTTGGGGTCCTGAAGGCCGCTCTGGAGAGCGATCTTGGCGGATTCGATCGTGCCGGCGCAGAGCACGACGGTCTTGGCCCGGTAGGTGCGCTGGCGGCGAGCCAGCAGGTCCCAGGCGGCGACGCCGGTGACGCGGTGCGGGCTGGCGGGGTCGATGAGGACCGACCAGACGGCGGTGTTGAGGTTGATGGTCGGCGGCCGGTGGTTCTTCCCCGGATCGTCGAGGAGGCGGTCCTCCATGAGGAGATCGGCGGTCGAGAACAGCCCGGCCGAGACGGCGAGGCTGGTCGAGCCCCGATACTGCACCGCCATGGGGGCGTCCGTCGCGGTGAACCCGGGCAGCAGTTTGGCGAGGTGCGTCTTGCTGTCCTGTTGGTACTGGCTGGCCGTCAGCGGGGTGCTGTTGAGTTTGCGCTCGGCTGCGGCGTACCCGCCGGCGAGCAGGTCGGTGCGGATCGGCGCCGGCCAGGCCGCGAGTTCCCAGGGCGTCTGCCGCGGAATCAGGCCGCCCCAGAACAGGGATCGCCCGCCCAGCGCGAAGGCCTGGCCGCCCTGGAACGCCGGGTTGGGGGCGTAGTTCACGACCTTGAAGTCGTCCCAGAGGGACCAGATGTGCTTGTCGAAGGCGCCGACCTTGAGGCGCCGGGGCAGGTTGCCGACGTGCGTCGGGAACAGGTAGGAGCCGGCTTCGAGGACCAGTACGTCGGCGCCGGCGTGCGCCAGCTCGGAGGCCAGGACACCCCCGCCCATGCCGGAGCCCACCACGATCACGTCGTACTCGTGATCGGGGGACGTGTTCCGCACGAAGAAGCGCTGCGGCACCAGTCCGTTCTCGGTGACGACCTCCGTGTTCCAGTCGAACTCAACCTGGGCCTCGGCGTACTCGTGGATTCCAGCCAGTTGGTTCGCGGGGATCATCAGGTTGTTCCCGGTCATCCACCGACCCGGGGTGAGCGCGAACTTGAACTCGATGCCGCCGGGAAAGGCGGCCTCGTCGATGTCGAAGGTCCACGCACCGTCGATATAGACCCCGCCGCGGTCGAGGTCCCAGTGCGGCGCCCAGCGCAGGACCACGGTCTGGTTGGGGGCGTACCTCTCGGTGACGAAGCGGATCGTGAACACGGTTGGCCTCCAGGCGCTCTCGACGTTGAGTGACGACGGGGTACGCCGGGAGAGAGCGCGCTCGGGCCGCGCTGATACGAGCTAGGGACGCTCCTCGGTCACCGAGGACGTCTGGTGCGGCTCAACGGTCGGCGTGACTAGGCGCTCATTCGTCCGTAGCGTTGCCGGGCGGCTTCCCCGCTGGTGCCGAGGTAGGCACCGATGGTCGACCAGGGCACCTTGGCTTCTCGGGCACGTCGTACGGCGTCGCGCACGTGAGCTTCGGCGACGGACCGCTCTAGAGCGGCCTCGCGCAGCATCAGGATCGCGGCGGGGTCGCGCTCCCGGGCGGGGTCGGGCTCGAAGTCCTCGAATCGCTGGGCGAGCTCGTCGGCGTGGGCAAGGATCTCGTCAACCGAGCGGGGCATGGTCATCACCTCAGGAACTTCTCGCGGGCACGCATCGCATGCACGATGACGTCGGCTGTCTCGCCTTCCACAACGCCGACCTCGAAGATGATCGCGGTGGCATTGGCCCCGATGATCATCGTGAACCTGTCGTCAAGGTCGAAGACCAGCACTGGGTTGCGGTACGCATGCAGGATGTCCTCCTCGCTCACGCCGTGTTTGAAAGCGGAACGAGCGACGATGGGCTCGACCACCACGGTATCAAGTTAACTTGTTCAAGCTCCTCGCGGCAAGATGTCATGCAAGCCGTCATACCGTGGGGCAGCACGCGGGCGCGCAGGGGCGCGGACTAGATGGGGACCACCGGCGGCCGTGATGGGGGCAGCCTGCGCCTCCGCCCGTGCGAGGGGAGGCCTTGACCTGCGGAAATGGATGGTGCCCCCGGCGCGAATCGAACGCGCGACACCCGCTTTAGGAGAGCGGTGCTCTATCCCCTGAGCTACGAGGGCTGGACCCGCCGGTGACGGGCACCGGGACAGTGTCTCACGCGTGCTGCTGGCTCGATCTCACGGAGGAGCGGTTTTCCAACCGAAGCGTCGGCTTCCCACAGAAGAACCCGCTGCAGCAGGTGTTCCTGGCGCAAACCGGCGCCGTCGGAGGAAAGAGGTGCTGTGCGCGCCGTCCGCAGGTCCAGCGGGCATCATGAGCCGGTGAGCGACATCAGCGGCGCCGACGACGAGGCCCTGGCCGGCGCCATCGCGGAGCTGTACGCCCTCGACCGCGACCAGTTCGTCGCCGCCCGGGACGCCGCCGCGGCGGCGCTGCGCAAGGCCGGTGACAAGACGGCCGCCGCGGCGGTCAAGAAGCTGGGCCGCCCCACGGTCGCCGCCTGGGCCATCAACCAGCTGGTCCGCGCCAACCCGGACCTGACGCAGGATCTCGCCGCGCTCGGCGTACGGCTTCGCGACGCCCAGGCGACCCTCGACGCGGCCGAGCTGAAGGCACTCCGGCCGGACCGCGACGACCTGCTGGAACGGGCGGTGCACGCCGCCGGCACCGTCGCCGCCGCCCGTGGTCAAGCCCTGGGCGCCGCCGCCGACGAGGTGCGCGGTACGTTCGTCGCCGCGCTCGCCGATCCCGCCGCCGCGGACGCGGTGACGTCGGGGCGGTTGGTGCGGGCGTTGTCGTACGCCGGGTTCGGCGAGGTCGAACTCGACGATGCGGTGGCCGCGCTCCCGGCGGCGCAGCCCCCGACCAGGCGCGCCCCCACCGCGGACCCCACGCCTGACCAGGCCGAGGCCTCGAAGCGGACCAGCGAAGGTGCCCAGCCGGACGAACAGGCCGAACACAAGCCCGGGACCGACCCCGAGCCCGAGCCGGCCGCGAACCGGCGGAAGGCTCAGAAACTGCGGGCCGACCAGGCCGACCAGGCCGACCAGGCGGCCCGCGAGCGAACCGAGGCGCGGGAACGCCAGGCCGAGCGCGACCGCGCCGCGACCGTCGTGGCGGAGGCGGAGCAGGCCCTGCGCGACGCCGAGCGCCAGGTCACCGCGGCCGAACTCGCCGCGGTCGACGCCGGCGACAAGGGCGAGGCCGCGCGACGACGTACCGAGGAGATC
This sequence comes from Austwickia sp., assembly GCA_016699675.1. Lineage (NCBI taxonomy): Bacteria > Bacillati > Actinomycetota > Actinomycetes > Micrococcales > Dermatophilaceae > Austwickia > Austwickia sp. Next base: position 2,691,038 of record CP064985.1, read on the forward strand.
CGCACCCTCCTCGCCGCTGCGGAACGCGACGAGCGCGCCGCGGCCGACCAGGCGGACGCTGCCGCGACGGAGGCCGGCGAGGCCCGCGCGCGCGTCGCCGAGGCGACCCAGACCTGGCAGGCCGCGACCGCGGCCCGCGCCGCGCTGCCCGACTGATCAGGCCCGCGACCGCTGTCGGACCCGCGGGCTATCGTGAGCCGCGTGGCGGCGCGCGACCGATGGACCCCCGAGCGGGTCGACCGCGCCGCCCCCGACGACCAGGTCCGCAAGGCCGGCCGCCGGCTCGCGATCCCCACCCCGTGGCGCGACGTCGGCCACACCGGCACGCTGCTGTTCGGGCGGTGCCAGGGGTCGGGCAGCACGCCTTACCAAGTGTCGATCGACCTCGCCGCCCCCCGCTATGCCTGCAGCTGCCCCTCGCGGAAGTTCCCCTGCAAGCACGCGATCGCGCTTCTCTATCTCTGGGCCGACGGGCACGTGGACGAGCAGGGCGTCGCCGCGGATTTCGCCGCCGCCTGGTCAGCCGCCGCCGAGCGAGGCGCCCGCGCCGCCGCGCCGAACGCCGAGGCGGGTGGTGCCACGACCCGGGCCCCCGCCGACCCGGCCGCCGCCGCCCAACGTGCCGCCGAGCGCGACGCCCGCGTGGACGCTGGACTGGCGGACCTGGACCGGTACCTGCACGACCTCCTCTCCCGGGGCCTCGCTCATGACGCCGTCCGCCGCCCCGAGCGCCTCGCCGAACAGGCCGCCCGCATGGTCGACGCGCAGGCCCCCGGCGTCGCCGCCCGGCTGCGCGCCCTGGCTCTCGTCCCCGACTCCGCGCCCGACTGGCACGAGACGCTCACCGCCGGACTCGGCGAGATCCACCTGCTCACCCGCGCCTGGCAGCATCGCGCGGACCTGCCCGACGACCTCGTCGCCACGGTCCGGGCGCACCTCGGGTTCACGGTCCGGGCCGAGGACGTGCTGGCCACCGCGGGGGTGACCGACACGTGGGCCGTCGTCGGGCTGCGGGACGCGGACGAGGAACGGGTGTCCGTACGCCGGGTGTGGCTGCGCGGCCTGGCGACCGGCCGGCCCGCGCTGGTGCTGTTCTTCGCCGCCGGAGGGCAGGCGCTGACGTCGAACCTGTACCCCGGCACCACCGTGCGCGCGACTCTGCACTTCTACCCCGGGCGGCCGGCCGTGCGTGCCGCGGTGGGGGAGCGCGAGGACCACGCGCGGCCGCTCGACGCCTGGCCCGACGGGGCCCGTCCCGCCTGGCCCGCGCTGTCGATCGGGCAGGCCCGCCGGGCGTGGCGGGATGCCCTCGCCGCCGATCCCTGGATCGACGTGTGGCCGGTGGGCGTGCGCGGGACCGTACGTCGTGGGCTCGACGGACCCTTCGCCCTGGCCGACGCGGACGACGTGGCGCCCGGTGACGACTTCGGCCCGGCGCCACCCCTGCCCCTCATCGGGGACCGCTGTTGGCATGTCGCGGCGCACACCGGCGGCGAACCCTGCACGCTACTGGGCGAACTCGGCGAGGACGGGCTACGCCCCAGCGCGCTGGTCACCGACGCGGGACTTGTGGTGCTGTGAACGCCCACCGCACCCTGGCGACGCTGGCGACCGCGGCGGCGCTTGGCACGTCGACCCGACCGATCACCGCGGACGCCCTGCCCGAACCCCTCGCGGCGCTGGTGGCCCCCGTGGCCGAGGGCCCCGAGCCCTCGCTCGCTGATGCCTCCGCCTCGGCGCTGCTGCTCGATGCCGCCGCGGCCGTTGCGCTGGTCCGCCGGTCCAGCATTCCCGCCGCGACCGCGGTTCCTGCGCTGGCGCTCCCGCCCGCGTCACGCCCGCCGGTGCCACGCGAGTTCGTCGCGCTCCTGCACCGCATCCGGGAGAGCGGCTGGGCCGCGGAGCCGCTCCAAGCCGAGGCGCTCTCCCGCGCCGCCGAGCGCGGCTTCACGCTGCCGCCCGCGCTGCTCTTCGACCTCCTCGCGGACGCGCATCGGCCCGCGATCGCCCGCACCGTCGCCGCGCTCCTCGACGACCGCGGGCGCGCCCTCGTCGCCCTCGACAGCACGTGGTCGAAACACCTGGCGCGCGCCGGCGCCGGCCCCACCGGCGCCGGCCCTGCCGGCACGAACCCCACCGGCACGAACCCCACCGGCACGAACCCCACCGGCGCTGCACGCGCCGCGCCCGCCGACTCCTCCGACGCCGTCCGGGCAGAAGCACCAGCCGCACCGGCCGGTCCCGCGGACCCCGACGCCTGGGACCGCGGCACGCTCGCCGAGCGCCTCGCCCACCTGGCCCGAGTCCGCCGGGTGGACCCGCCCACCGGTCTCGCACTCCTCGACGGCCCCGGCTGGGCCCGGGAGACCGCGGACGCGCGCGAGCAGTTCGTCCGGACGCTGACCATCGGCCTGTCCGACGCCGACGAGCCGTTCCTGGAGCGGTTGCTCGACGACCGCGCCCTGAGCGTGCGCCGCGCCGCCGCTGACGCCCTGGCGCGGCTGCCGCACTCGGCGTACGTCTCCCGTGCCCACGCGCACGTGCGCGCCCACCTCACCCTGCGCACCCGCTTGCTCCGGCAAGCGACGCTGATGGCGACCGGCGTACCCGCCACCGCGGCCACCACCCGCGACCTCTACCCGCCGGGCGGCCCCGACCGGACCCGGCTCGTCCACGCCTGCTCGATCGTGCCGCCGAGCCACTGGGTCGACCTCCTCGGGACTCCGGCCGCCGACCTCGCCCGCATCCCCGCCGAGATCGACGGCGGCCCCCTCGACCTCACCGACGCCTGGGCCGCCGCGGCCGAGCGGTGGAGCGACGCCGACCTCGCCAGGGTCGTGCTGCGCGGCGCCCCCGCGCAGGCCGCGCGCCTGCTCCCCGTCCTGCCGGACCCCGAGCGCGCGGCCTGGGTCGGCGCGGCCCTCCGCCAACGCCCCGCGGCGGCCGCCACCGTGCTGCCGCTGCTGCCGGATCGGCTGGACGCCCGCGGCACCGCCGACCTCACCCACGTCGTCCGCGACTGGCTCGGCACCCTCACCACGACGCGCTACCAGCTGCCGGACCTGCTCCGCCGGCTCGCGATGCGCGCCGACCTGAGCATCGCGCCCGACACCGTGGCCCACCTCCAGGCCCTCCACCGCCGCCTCGCGCCCCAGGAATCCGCCGCCCTGCACCGGGCGTTCGGGGAGGCCGCCGCGGCGCTCCAGCTGCGCCGCGCGATCGCCGACGTGCTCACCGCTCACTCCAGCAAGCAGCCGACCCCCGCGCGCGGGGAGAAGGATCAGCCATGACCGAAGCCAGCGCCACCGAAGCCAGCGCCGCCGCCTCGTCAAACGCCAGCACCCGACCAAGCGGCGCCGCCTCATCAAACGACAGCACCCGGCCAAGCGCGGCAACCGATGCCGGCCCGACGGCAGAGCTGCTGCGGCCGCACGCCGAACAGCAGTACGCCGCAGAGCTGGCCGCCCTCGCTCAGGCCGACGACCGGCCCCGGCCCGCGAACTGGCACCTGTCGCCCTGGGCGGTCGTCACCTACCTGCTCGGCGGCGAACTCGGCGACGGGACGGCGATCACGCCCAAGTACGTCGGCAGCCGCCGGCTCATGGAGATCGCCGTGGCCACGCTCGCCACGGACCGGGCGCTCCTGCTGCTCGGCGTGCCCGGCACCGCCAAGTCCTGGGTCTCCGAGCACCTCGCCGCGGCCATCAGCGGCGACTCGACGCTCGTCGTCCAGGGCACGGCGGGGACCGCGGAGGAGGCGGTCAAGTACGGCTGGAACTACGCCGCCCTCCTCGCCCACGGTCCCTCCCGCGACGCGCTGGTGCCCAGCCCGGTCGTGGTGGCCATGCAGCGCGGGAGCCTGGTGCGTGTCGAGGAACTCACCCGCATGCCCAGCGACGTGCAGGACGCCCTGATCACCGTGCTGTCCGAGAAGTCGATGCCGATCCCCGAGCTGGGTGCCGAGGTGCAGGCCCACGCGGGCTTCAACCTCATCGCGACGGCCAACGACCGGGATCGGGGCGTGAACGACCTGTCCAGCGCCCTGCGCCGCCGCTTCAACACCGTGGTGCTGCCGCTGCCCGATTCGGTCGAGGACGAGGTGGCTATCGTGACCCGCCGCGTCGGCGACCTGGGGGCGGCCCTGGAGTTGCCGGGAGTCGCCGACGCCGCCGCCGAGATCCGCCGCGTCGTGACGATCTTCCGGGAACTGCGCGCCGGGCTCAGCGTCGATGGTCGCACCTCGATCAAGTCCCCCTCCGGCACCCTGTCCACGGCCGAGGCGATCTCCGTGGTCACCCATGGGCTCGCCCTCGCCGCCCACTTCGGCGACGGTGTCCTGCGCGCCCCGGACGTCGCCGGCGGGATCGTCGGCGCCGTGGTCAAGGACCCGGTGGCCGACCGGGTGGTGTGGAGCGAGTACCTGGAGACCGTCGTCCGCGACCGCCGCGAGTGGACCGACTTCTATCGCGCCGCCCGCGAGGCGGTCCCGTGACGGACGTCGCCGGTACGTTGAGCCTGGCTGGTACGTCGAGCCTGGCCGGTACGTCGAGCCTGGCCGGTACGTCGAGCCTGGCCGGTACGTCGAGCCTGGCCGGTACGTCGAGCCTGGCCGGTACGTCGAGCCTGGCCGGTACGTCGAGCACCGTGGCCGCTCCGGACCTCCGCACGCCAGACGCTGTCGGCGCAGTCGCACCAGCACCCGCGTCCCCGCCGGCCACCCGGATCCTCGGGGTGCGCCACCACGGGCCCGGGTCGGCCCGGGCGGTGGCGGCGGCCCTAGCCGAGTACCGGCCCGACTGCCTCCTCGTCGAGGGCCCCGCTGACGCCGACGCGCTGCTGAGCTTCGTGGCCGACCCGGAGCTGGTGCCGCCCGTGGCGCTCCTGGCCTGGGACGTAGCCGCCCCGCTGCGCTCGGCGTTCTGGCCGTTCGCCGTCTTCTCGCCGGAGTGGCAGGCGCTGACCTGGGCCGCCGCGCACGGCGTACCGGCGCGTTTCATCGACCTGCCCGCCGCGCTCACGCTTGCCCGGTCGCGCGCCCCAGCCACCGACGAACCCGCGCCCGAGGCACCCACGCCGGACGGCGCCGCCTCCGACGACGCCGCCGCGCACCCGATCCGGACGGACCCGATCGCGCACCTGGCGCGGGCGGCGGGGTACGACGACCCGGAGGCCTGGTGGGAGGACGTCGTCGAGCTGCGGGCCGGTGGCGAGCGGGCGGCGTTCGACCTGCTCACCGAGGCGATGGAACAGCTGCGCGCAGTCACCGGGGAGGCGGACCCGGAGACCCTGCGCCGCGAGGCGCACATGCGGCAGGGGCTGCGCGCCGCCCGCAAGGCCGGCCATCAGCGCATCGCCGTGGTCTGCGGCGCGTGGCACGCCCCGGCCCTCGCCGGGAAGCTGCCGCCCGCCTCCGCCGACGCCGCCCTGTTGCGCGCCGCCGCGAAGACCGCCCCGAAGGCCAAGGTCGCGCTGACCTGGGTGCCGTGGACGCACTCGCGGCTGGCGGCGGCGAGCGGGTATGGCGCCGGGGTGACCTCCCCGGGCTGGTACCACCACCTCTTCACCACCCCGACCGACCCCATCGCCCGCTGGCTCACCGGCGTCGCCGCGGTGCTGCGCGGCCACGACCTCCCGGTCAGCACCGCGCACGTCATCGAGGCCGTCCGCCTCGCCGACGCGCTCGCCGGGCTGCGCGGCCGCCCCATGCCGGGGCTCGGGGAGGTCACCGAAGCCACCTGGTCCGTGCTCTGCGACGGCAACCCACTGACCCTCGACCTCGTCACCCGGGAGGCCGTGGTGGGCGAGGAGCTCGGGGCGGTGCCCGACGCCGTGCCCACCGTCCCTCTCGACGCCGACCTGCGCGCCCGGGCCAGGTCGCTGCGCCTGAAGCCCGAGGCCACCGCCCGGGCCGTCGCGCTCGACCTGCGCAAGGAGCACGACCTGGCCAAGTCGCGCTTCCTGCGCCAGCTGGCCGTGCTGGGCATCGGCTGGGGCGAGCCGGATCAGCTCACCTCCACCGGCACGTTCAAGGAGGGCTGGACCCTCATCTGGCGGCCGGAGTTCGCGGTGCGCATCGTCGACGCCGCCCGGCACGGGACGACCGTCGCGACCGCGGCCACCGCGGTGCTCGTCGCCGAGACCGACACCCTGCCGCGGGTTACCGCCGCGATCGAGACCGCCCTGCTCGCCGGCCTCGACGACGCGCTGCCGCCCCTGCTCGACGCGCTCGACCGGCGCGCCGCCCACGAGGCCGACGTGGGCGCCCTGCTGCGGGCGGTGCCCCCGATGGCGCGGGTGCGCCGGTACGGCGACGTGCGGCGCACCGCTGCCGCCGCGGTGGAGCGCGTCGGGGAGGGACTGTTGGCCCGGGCGTGTGCCGGGCTGCCGCCGGCCGCCTCGGGGCTCGCCGAGGAGGCCGCGCGGGAGCTGCGCGACGCGATCGACGAGGTCCAGGCGGTGGTGCCGCTGCTGGGCCCGGAGTCGCAGCGGCTGTGGTCGGAGACGCTGCGGACGGCGGCCGACCGGCGCGACGTCCCCGGGCTGGTCGCGGGACGGCTGGTCCGGCTGCTGCTCGACGCCGGCCAGCTCGACGCGGAAGACGGCGCGGCGCGGCTGTCCCGGGCCCTGTCGCCGGGCGCCGACCCAGGCCGGCAGGCGGCCTGGGTCGAGGGCTTCCTCGCCGGCAACCCGCTGCTCGTGCTGCACGACGACCGGCTCATCGAGATCCTCGACGACTGGCTCAGCGGCATCGGCGCCGCGGCCTTCCAGGACGTGCTGCCGATCCTGCGGCGGACGTTCGGCGCCTGGCATCCGCCGGCCCGGCGCCGGCTCGCGACGCGCATAGCGGCAGGTCAGGCGGGGCCCGCCGGATCGGCCGGGCCAGGCGGGCCGGGCGGTGCGGACTCCCTGGGTCACGCGGTCGCCGAGGAGGACTGGGCCGCGGCGGCGCCGCTGCTGGAGCTGGCGGGACTGCTCCTGCACGGGCGCGCGGCCCGCGCGGTGCCCGGGGCGGGCGGCGCGGCATGACCGAGATCCCGGGCCGGGCGGACCCGACCTACGACGTGCTCGGCGACGCCTCGGGCTCGCCGCGCGACCCGACGTACGACGTCGGCGGTGGCGACGCGACCCACGGCGACGACGCGACGTACGGCGACGGCGCGACATATGACGCGGGGCGCGACGTCAAACGGGAGGGAGGCGACCCGGCCGCCATCCCGGATCCGGCCGTCGACCGGGACCGCCGCTGGCGGCTGGCCCTCGGCGCCGACCCGGACGGCGAACGCACCGACCTGACCAGCGACGAGCGGGCGATGGACCTCGCGCTCGCCGCGCTCTACGACCGCGGCCCGCGCGACCCCGCCACGGACCGACCCGACAGTCCGGACGCCCCGGCCGACCGCGCCCCCGGCCTGGGCGCGTCGGCCCCGCGGGTGGCGCGGTGGCTGGGGGACATCCGCACGTACTTCCCCAGCCGCGTCGTCCAGGTCATGCAGTCGGACGCGATCGAGCGGCTCGGGCTGCGCCGCCTCCTGCTGGAACCGGAGATGCTGGCCAGCGTCGAGCCCGACGTCCACCTGGTCGCGACGCTGGCCGCGCTGCGCGGGGTCATCCCGGAGGCGTCCAAGGCGACGGCGCGGGAGGTGGTCCGCCGCGTGGTCGACGACGTCGAGGCCCGCCTCGCCGACAAGCTCCGGCAGGCCGTACGCGGGGCGCTGCACCGGGCGGCCCGGACCCGCCGGCCCCGGCACGCCGACATCGACTGGGCCCGCACGGTCCGGGCGAATCTCCAGCACTACCAGCCCGATTACCGCACCGTCGTGCCCGAGCGGCTGGTCGGCTACGCGCGCCGGCAGAGCGGCTTCCAGCGGCACGTCGTGCTCTGCGTCGACCAGTCGGGGTCGATGGCGAGTTCGGTGGTGTACGCCTCGATCCTCGCCTGCGTGCTGGCGTCGATCAGGGCCGTGCGTACGTCGTTGGTGGTGTACGACACCGCCGTGGTGGACCTCACCGACCAGCTCGCGGACCCCGTCGACGTCATCTTCGGCACCCAGCTCGGCGGCGGAACGGACACGGCCCCCGCGCTGGCCTACTGCGCCGGGCTCATCACCGATCCGCGCGCCTCCGTGCTCGTGCTGATCAGCGACCTCTTCGACAGCAATCCCGAGGCGATGCTGGCCAGGCTGGTCGACCTGCGCGCCAGCGGAGTCTGCGTGGTGGTGCTGCTGGCGCTGACGGACGCGGGCACGCCGGGGTACTCCACCGAGGTCGCCCAGCGCCTTGCCGATCAGGGGTTGCCGGCGTTCGGTTGCACGCCGGATGCCTTCCCCGAACTCATCGCGCTGGCCCTCAACCATGGCGATGTGGCGGCGTGGGCGCAGCGCGAGCAGGAGGCCGCCGCGCACGGCGGTTAACCCCCCGCTGGGGCTCGCGGATGAAGCCCCCGCCGGGGCTCGAGGCTGGGTCCCACGCGGGGGTCGCCGACTCGCTCGGCGGTCGAGCCGTGCTGGACGCACGTCCAGTGACCTGCGGCGACGCATCCGGGCGGAACGGACCGGTCGGTGGGAAAGCCCGGCGGGCCCGGGTCCGCGAACCGTCGGGATGCCCTTAACCTTGGGGGGTGAGTCCGACCCCTCCGCAGCAGTCGGCCGGCCCTGGCAGCGACACCGCGCGCCGGCCGACGAGTTCTCGGACGGGTCGTGGTGGCGCGTCCGGGCCGCGGGCCCACGACGATGCGCCCGCCGATCTGATCGGCGCGCCCGCGGGCGATGAGCCGCAGTTCGGCCAGGCGGTGGACGAGGGTTCTCCCGCCGATGCTCCCGCGGGTGACGCCGTCTCCGAGATCGGCGCCGAGATGGACGCCTCCGAGATCGACCGTGCGGACCTCCTGGGAAGCGATGACTCCGCCGGAGCCGGCCCGGGCGGGCCGACGGCAACACCCGAACCGGCAGCAGACCAGCGCGGCGAACCCGCCGACCAGCGCCGCGGACCCGACGACACGGGCGAATCCGCAGACGAGGCGGCCGAGCTCGACGTCTATCACGCGCCGATGGTCGTCGTCCCCAACGAGACGGTCGAGCGCCGGGCCGACAAGGGCGGCGAGACGATCTACTCCGCGGCGCCTCCACCCCGCGTCCGGGCGGCCGGCTCGGCGGACGACGACGTCGCCGGCGGCCATCTCGGCGCGACCGCCGGTGCCCTGCCGCCAGCCGAGACCGGGGCCGTGGCCGGTGCAAATGCCGGCGCGACCTCGCACGATGTGCCCTTCATTCCCGCCGCCGACGCCCCGAGCTTCGCCGACCCGCCCCGGGCGGAGCGGCCGCCTGAGGTCCCAGTCCGGCGTCCGGTGACCCGCCGCGCTCGACGTACCCCCATCGCCGACTCCGCCCTGGAGCCCGGGGCCGCCCCCTCGCGGGGGGAACGCGTCGGCGCCGCGCTGCGGGTCTGGCGGGGCGACCTGGCGCAGACGGGGGGGCCGAACGCGCTGCTGTGGTACCGGGACACCCCCGACGGCACTCTCGACCTCACCAAGGCGCACCCTACGGGCGTGTCGATGCTCATGGCCGGCAACCGGGTGCGCCTCTCCCACCTGGTGCGCGAGCCGGCGGCGTTCCGGGAGGCGCTCGGTACGGCGCGGCGGATCCGCAACAAGGCCCTGGAGCTGCACGACGACCATGGCCTCGACGCGGGGTACGTCTGCGTGGGCATGGCGACCTGGCAACTGCCCGGCACCCACCGGCGCCCGCAGGCCCCGATCATGCTGCGCTCGGCCCGGCTTCACGCGGTCGACGGGGCCGAGACCGACCTGGAGATGGAGCTGTCCACCCGGGTCGAGATCAACCCGGTGTTCCTGCACTACATGGCCTCCGAGCAGGGCGTTCGGCTCAAGGGGGAGGCCCTCGCCGACCTCGCCCACTCGACGGGCCGCTTCGACCCGTTGCCCGTCTATCGCGAGCTGCGCCGGGTGCTCGCCGGGGTCGCGGACTTCACGATCGTCGACCGCCGGGTCATCTCCACGTTCGCGATGAGCAAGATGGCGATGGTCGCCGACCTGGCCGCCTTCGCCGACATCCTCGCCGGCAACGACGTGATCGCGGCGCTGGCGGGCGACCCGAACGCCGAGCAGGCCCTGCGAGCGGACGGCGACGGCGGCCTCGCCGACAGCGATCGTCGCCCCGCCGAACCCGACCTGGCCCGCGAGTCGCTGGTCCTCGACGCCGATCCCAGCCAGCAGGACGTGATCGACGCGGCCCGCAGCGGCCGGCACGTGCTGCTCGACGCGGCCCGGGGGACGGGGACGACCCAGACCCTCGCCAACATCGCCGCGGCGCTGGTGGCCGGCGATCAGCGGGTGCTCGTCGTGAGCGAGAGCGCGCGCCAGTTGGCCGACTTCACGGCGTACCTGGACCGGGCCGGCCTCAGCGAACTGGTCCTCGACGCGCGCGACCCGCACGAGCTGCGGCGGACGATCTCGACGGACATCATCGCGCGGGTCGAAGGCCGCCGAATCCCGCCGGGTTCGCGGGAGGGGTACGGCGAGCGGGGCGCGGACCCCGCGTCGGGCGCCGCCGGGGAAAACCTCACCGGCCCAGGGGAATCGGGCTCTCGGGAGCTGGATGGACGCGAAAGCGGTGACGGGACCGGCACGGCGGCCGGCTCCCGGACGGCGCCCGCGTTGAGTCCCGAGGAGGAGGCGCTGGCGACCGTACGCCGAGCGCGCCCCGACGACGAGGACTCCCCGCACCGGGAGCTGGCCCGGCTGCGGGCGCGCCTCGCCGGCCACTCGCAGGCGCTGCACGCCCCCCGGGAGCCCTGGGGGGTCAGCATCTTCGAGGCCCAGACCGCGCTCGCCGGGCTCTCGGCGCACGCCGACGCCCCCACCTCCCGGGTCCGGATCCCCCCGGAGGCGCTGCGCCGGCTCACCCGCGACGGGCTGCGCCAGTTGGCGCAGGAGGCCGCGCAGGTCGCGGCCGACGGGGCCTGGACGACCGCGCCCGGCGACGAAGACCCCTGGTGGGGAGCACAACTCCCCACGCCGGAGGACGCGGAACTCGCGGTCGCGATCGCAGCCGATCTCGCGGGGGGCCGGTTGGCCGCCGACCGAGACGTCCTGGACGCGGCGCTAGCCGACGCCGGGCTGCCGCCGGGCCGCTCGGTGGAGGACTGGCACGAGGCGCTGAGTCTCGTCGCGGGGGTGCGGGACACGCTGATGGCGTTCCGGCCGGAGGTCTACAGCCGCGATCTCGAACCGCTCATCGCGGCTACCGACCCGGCCACCGAGGCGCGCTCGTCCTGGTGGGCCCGGGGGAGCAGCCACAAGAAGGAGGCCCGGGCGCTGGCCCTGCCGCACGCCCGCATCGACTCCCTCCACGAAGCGCTGCGGCGCGCGCACGACCAGCGCGAGCGCTGGGTCGCGCTGACCGGCCGCGACGACGAGCCGCGCGTGCCGGAGAAGGCGGCCGAGGCGCTGGCCCGGTGCGTCGCCCTCGAGAAGGACGTGGCCTGGCTGGACCTGATGCTTGCGGGAGCAAGCGGTGGTTCGGCGCTGATGACCCTGCCCATCGACCGGCTGCAGGCCCGGCTCGCCCAGCTGGCTGCCCGCGCGGACCGGGCGGACGTGGTCCCGGCGGTCCGGGAGCGGTTGGCGCGCCTGGCGCAGGCCGGGCTGGGCGAGTTCTTGCGCGACCTGGCCCACCGGCACGTCGCCCCCGAGCGAGTGGTCGACGAGGCCGAATTCGTCTGGTGGCTCTCGGTGCTGGACGCGGTGGCGGGCCAGGACCCGGCGTACGGCTCCCACGACGGCGCTGCCCTGCACGACCTGGTGCGCGAGTTCGTGGCTTGCGACCGCGCCTTGCACGCCGGGCGCGCCCAGCAGGTGCTGCAGCGGGCCCGCGCCCACGCCCGCGTCGAGGCCTCCACCCGGCCGGACCAGGTCAACGTCCTGCGGGAGGCTGCGGCGTACGACCGGCTGCCCCGCCCCACCCGCGCCCTGCTCGCCGAGTGCGGCGAGGTGGTCGCGGCCGTCGCGCCGATCTGGGTCATGAGCCCGCTGACCTTGGCATCCGTCGTGCCCACCCACCTGGCCTTCGACGCCGTCCTCATCGACGACGCGGGGCGGATGCCCGTCGCGCATGCCGTGTCGGCCCTGGCCCGGGCCGTGCGCGTCGTCGCCGCCGGCGACCTGCAGGGGCTCGGTCCGCGGCACTTCGAGACGGTGGCGCCCGCGGACGACGTGGACGAGGACGACGACGCACCGGCCGCGTCGGTCTCGGTGCTGGAGGCCCTCTCGGCGTACCTGCCCCTGCGGCACCTGACCTGCGCGTACGGCGAGCGGGATGCGCGCCTGGTCTCCTTCGCGGTGGGGCAGCGCGAGGAGGAGGCGCGGGCCTGGCCGACCCCCCGCCGGGGCACGGCGCTGCGGCTGCTGCGCACCGGCGCGGTCATCTCCTCCGTGGACCAGATCGGCGAGGCGGAGGCGCGCGAGAACAGCCGGGTCGTCGATGTCGTCGTGGAGCACCTGCGGCAGTCCCCGCAGTCCTCCCTCGCGGTGCTGGCGATCACCCCGGCCCAGGCGGCCGAGCTCGACCGGCACATCAGGCACGCGCTGACCAGGGACGCCCAGGCCGCTGCCGCGCCGGTGCTCGCGGAGGGCGCGGACGAACGGCTCCTCGTGACCACCGTCGACCGCGCCGCGGGCACCACCCGCGACACGGTGGTCTTCGCCACCGGGCTGATGCCACTGCCCGGCATGCGGCTGCGCGCCCCCGAGCGGCTGCACCACGCCGACGGCGACCGGCTCGTCGACACCGTGGTGGGCATCGCTCGGCATCGCCTCGACATCGTCTCCGCGCTCACGGCCCGGGACATGGCGCAGATCCCGGCCGCCTCCGCGGGTCAGGTCCGGATGGCGCAGCTGTTGGAGCACGCGGAACGGGACGGCTACCTCGGGTCCGCGCCCGACGACGACGACCGGCACGCCCTGCTTCGCGAGCTGGCCGGCCGCCTCCGGTCGGAGGGCCTGACGGTGCACGAGGGGTACGGCGTCGGCGAGGCCCGCATCGACCTGGCCGTCGAGGAGCCGTACGTGCCGGGCAAGGTCGTCGTCGCCGTCCACTCCGACGGAGCGCGGCACGCGGCCGTCGCGACGGTGCGGGAGCGGGAGCGGCTCGGGCCCGAGCAGCTCGACCGGCTGGGCTGGCGGACCGTGCGGGTGTGGAGCACCGATGTGTTCCGCGACCCCGCGCGGGATGTCGCCCGCATCGTCGACGCCGCCCGGGCCGGGGGCTGACCGTGCCGGATCAGCCGGCGGAGGGCGCGCGCCCGCCGGTACGTCGGGTGGGCCGGCGCCGCGTGGTCACCCGGGATGCCGGGGGCGTGGTGCCGCGCCTGGACCCGACGTACGACGACCGCGACGCGCGCCCCGCGCTGCCCACCGCACCGGGAACTCCGGCCGGACCCGCCGGCGACGACGAGCGCGACCGGTGGCTGCGCGAGCAACGGCCGCCGCACTGGGGCTGACGCTCCTCGACGCTGGCGGGGTACGAAAAACCCGAGAGGCCCCGACGCGCTGCGCGCATCGGGGCCTCTCGGGGTGCTCTACGGGTGAGGTGACGCTCAACCTGCGGCGTCGACCTGCGCGGCTCAGCGGCGCTGGGCGCGCAGTTCGTCGCGGATCTCGGCCAGCAGCGCGGCCTCGTCGGACAGCGGCTCCGGCTCCTTGCCCAGCTTGCGGCGCTCGGCCAGCTTGTTCATCGGGACGACGAAGATGAAGTACACGACGGCGGCCGTCAGCAGGAACACGATCAGCGCGTTGATGATCGCCGAGAAGTTGACGAAGGTGTTCTCCTGGCCGGACTTCACGAAGAAGCCGAGGCCCTGGGAGTTGGCGCCGCCGGCCGCGTTGACCAGCGGAGTCACGATGGCCGTGACCATCGTGTCGACGACCTTCTGGAAGGCAGCGCCGATGACGACCGCGATGGCCAGGTCGATGACGTTGCCGCGGAGAATGAACTCCTTGAAACCCTTGAGCATGAACAATCCTCGGTGGGGAAATAGGTGGCGATCGCCCGCGAGATCCGACACCTCGCTGTGCTGGGCGGAACGACCGCGGACCACCCTAGCGAGCCACTGCTCGGGACCTCCAAATCGACGCGACTTTCAGCTCTTCACTGCCACTTTCGTCGTGTTAAGGGCGCCAGTTGCGGTCGCAATTGTCCTATTTCTCCCCTCAGGAGGACCGGACCGCCGCGTGCAGGCCACCCCGGGGTCCGAGCGCGGCGGTAGTCAGCGGGCCGACGCGGTGGGCGGGGACCGCCACCGTGAGGCCGCGGGCCGCCGGCGCGGCGCCGAACGCCCCGGTATCCGCGCGATCGACCTCGATGACCACGGCGTCCGCCACCACGACCTCGCCGTCGGCGACCGCCACGAGATCGATGTGGTCCCCGGCGGCGCACCGCGCGGCGGCCGGCGCGTCGAGAAGAGGGACGTGCACGGCGCGGCTGCCCGCGGGCAGCAGGGGACCGCCGGTGCGCACCCGGCTGGTCGTCAGGAGCTCCCCGCGGCCGACGGCGGCGGCCAGGGGTCTCCCCACGGCCTGGTCCGGCGCCGCCAGGGCGGAGCCGGGGAGGGCGGCGAGCGGGAGCCGCGTGGTCGTCAGGTCGTCGGCGCGCAGCACGTGCCCGACGGGCAGATCGGCCGTGCTGACCAGGCCGGGGGCGGTGGGTGGGCCGCCCCGCTCGGCGTACGGTCCGAGGACCAACCAACAGACGGCCGACGCGCACAGGCCCGACGCGACGCGCCGCAGGACGACGCGGCGCCACGCGCGGGCGCGCGGCCCCCGGGCTGCCCGACGGAGGGTCGGCAGCCGGCGATCGCGGCGTGGGACGGGGGAGCGGGGGGACATTCGGGGAGCTTACGGCGGGTGCCGCCGCGGCCCGTCGGCTCGGGGCCAAAGCCTGGGGACAGTCGATCCGGCGGGTGGGGGTGTGGATGGGCGTCGCTCGAACCGGTTCAGTCGACCGGTGTCGCCGGGAGGGCGCGATCGGCCGGGAGTCGCCCGGGCGGACCGGGACAGGCGGGCGTCGCCCGGGCGGGCCGGGTCAGGCCGACGCCGCGGCCGACCCTGACGTCGTGGCCGAACCAGAGGAGGAGCCGCCGGACGCGGCGCCCCCGCCGGAGGACGTATCGGACCCGGCTGAGCCGGTGGCGCTGGATGACGATCCACCGCTCGAGTCGCCGGAGGAGGAGTTCGACGACTTCCCCGACCCGATGGTGGACGAGCTGGAGCTGCGGGAATCGGTCCGGTAGAAGCCCGACCCCTTGAACACGACGCCGACCGCGTTGAAGAGCTTGCGCAGGCGCCCGTCGCACTGGGGGCAGTCGGTCAGGGCGTCCTCGGTGAACGACTGCCGCACCTCGAAGTGGTGGTCGCAGTCGGTGCAGGCGTAGGCGTACGTGGGCATGCGTCATCTCCAGCGAAACGAAAGGGCTCGTCACGATCTTAACGTCCGGGGCTGGTCGACTTATGCCGGTCCCGCGAGGCCGGTGGCCGCGAACGACCGGTCAGACGTGTCGGCCGTGCCCGGTCGGCGGTCCGGGCCGGCGCGGGGGCCCCCACTTGCCCTTCGCCGGCCCCCATCCGGCCAGGCGGCCGCCCTCGTCGATCTTGTGCAGCTGCCGCTCCGCGTCCTGGCGGGTCCCCGGCGTCGCCACGATCAGCAGCTGGTCGCCCCGCCGCAACGGGGTCGTCGGGGTGGGGACGAACGCCCGACGCTCCCGCACGATCAGGCTCACGTGGGAGCCCTGCGGCAGGCGCAGCTCGAAGAGCTCGATGCCGTGCAGCCTGGAGTGCTGGCCGATGCGGACCTCCAGCAACTCGGCGCCGATGCCCTCCAGGGCGACCGTCTCCACCTCGAGGGCCACGGCACGTTCGGGATCGGTCACCCCCAGCCGCGCCGCCACCCAGGGCAGGGTTGGGCCTTGCACCACCGTGAAGACCACGACCAGCACGAAGACCAGGTTCAGCAGCCAATCGACGCCCTGGACGCCCTCGATGAAGGGCACGGTGGCGAGCACGATCGGTACGGCGCCGCGCAGCCCCGCCCACGACAGGAACAGCTGGTCGCGCCAGGAGTACGAGAACCAGGCGCATGAGGCCACCACCGACGCGGGCCGGGCGATCAGCAGCAGGACGAGCCCCAGCCCAACCGCGGGGAGCAGCTGGGGAAGCAGCTTGCTCGGGCTGACCAGCAGACCCAGCATGACGAACAGGCCGATCTGGGCCAGCCAGCCCATCGCCTGGGCGAAGCCGCGACTTGCGGTGCGGTGCGGGAGCCGCTGATTGCCGATAACCAATCCGGCCAGGTAGACGGCGATGAACCCCGAGGTGTGCAGGACGGAGGCGACGCCGTACGAGAGCATCACCCACGCGAGCACCCCGATCGGGAACAGCCCCGCGTGCCCCGAGACGAGGATGCGCATCGCGCGTCCCCCGACCCAGCCCACCGCCAACCCGATGAGGGCGCCCCCGAGCAGCTCCAGGGCGATGCTGCCGAGGAGCGCGGCGATCTCGCCGAGGGAGTACGCCGTGCCGGCGGCCTCCGCCAGGTGGTCGGCGAGGGCGACCACGATGAGGACGACGGGGGCGTCGTTGAAACCGGACTCGGCCTCCAGGATGCCGGTGAGGCGATGCGGGAGGGGGACGGAGCGCAGCACCGAGAACACGGCCGCGGCGTCGGTCGAGGCCAGGATGGCCCCGAGGAGGAGGGCGACGGACCACGGCTGGTGGAACAGCAGGTGCGCGGCCACGGCCACGATGCCGATGGAGACCGCGACCCCCACGGTGGCCAGCAGCGCGGCCGGCAGCGCGGACGGCTTGATGTCGGCCCAGTTGGTGGTGAGGCCGCCCTCGGCGAGGATCAGCGCGAGCGCGAGATAGCCCAGCACGCGGGTCAGCGACATCGAGCTGAACTGAAACCCCAGGCCCTCCTCGCCGATCGCGACGCCGATCAGCAGGTAGCTGAGCAGCGACGGCAGCCCGGTCCGCGTGGCCAGGCGAACGGCGGCGACGGCGACCACGAGGACGATGGACGACCACAACAGCCACACCCCGAGGTCCCACACGGTCAGGGACTCCAGTTCGCTGCGGGGCGGCTCGCGCTCGCCGGGGGCTCCGCACGGGCGGATCGATTTTCGCAGATCGGCCTCGCCAGGGGGAGGTCCGTCCAGCCGTGGGCGGGCCGCACCACGGCGGTCACGGCGGCGTCGTGCGGCTCGTGGGGCACGTGATCGACCAGCCCGTCGTCGTCGACGACGGCGACGACGGGGACGACGGGGGTGACGGCAACGACGGGGACCATCGGCGCGTCGTCGGCCCAATCGGCCCCGTCGGCGCGCTCGGTCGACTCACCAAGGCGCGCCATCGCGCGGTCATAGCTGCCGCCGCCCTGGCCGAGCCGCCGCCCGGTGCGGTCGACGAGCAGCGCCGGCACAACGACCAGCCCCGCCGCGGCGATAGCCGCCTGCCCCAGGGGGCGCTCGTCGCCGCCGAGCGCGACCCAGTCCAGGTCTTTGTCCGGCAGCAGCACCGGCACGATGACGCGGATCCCGCGCGCCAGGAGGTGCTCGTGCAGCGCGGTGGTCGGCGGCTCGGTGGGCAGCGCGACGTACGACGCGACTGTCAGCCCCGCCGATCCGGGCGCCGGGTCGGGATTCGTGCGTGCCGGGCGGCGGGTCGGGGGCCGGGTCTGGGGCAGCCGCGCGAGGATCGCCGTCGCAATCGCCTCGGCCTCCCGGCGGCGTCGGGGATCGTCGGCGGCCAGGGCCGCGCGGTCCCGACGCCGCGTGCGCACGCCGGCGCGCGCCGTACGTTTCGCCTCCGCGACCCCCGCCGCTCCGGCGCGCCCCGCGCCGCCCCCGTCCCCTCCGTCGGCGTCGTTCCCGCTGGTGGTGCGGTTGCCCGCTGGCGGCTCCCACCCGGAATCCTCGCAATCCCCCGAGAAGTCGCCGGGCGCGCGGGGGCTGCTCATCGGTCCAGTGTGCCCGCGCGGTTAGGGTGCATGCATATCCCGTCCCGTGCGGCTCCCCGAACGTCCCCCCGCAGCAGCCCGCTTCACCTCGGAGGTGCCGGCGTGATCAGCGTCGAACAACACCTGGAACGTATTCTCGCCACCGTGACGCGGCTTCCCGCGTCCCGGATGGGCCTGCTCGACGCGCAGGGCGCCGTGCTCGCGGAGGACGTCGTCGCCCGCGTCGACCTGCCGGGTTTCGACAACTCGGCGATGGACGGGTACGCCGTACGGGCGTGCGACGTCGCCGCCGCCGGCCCCGCCACGCCCGTCGAGCTGGACGTGGTCGGCGACATCGCGGCCGGTGAGCTGCGCGAGATCACGCTGCCGCCGGGCCGGGCGTACCGCATCATGACCGGCGCCCCGGTGCCCGCCGGCGCGGACGGCATCGTCCCGGTCGAGGACACCGACGGCGGCGCCGACGTCGTGGCGATCAGCGCGCCCGCGCAGCCGGGCCGGCACATCCGCCGCCGCGCCGAGGACGTGCGCGAAGGCGATGTCGTCGTGCGCAGCGGCACCCGGCTGGGCCCCCGCCAGATCGCGGTGGTGGCGGCGGCGGGACACGGGGCCGTCGACGTGATCCCGGCGCCGCGGGTCGTGGTCGTCAGCACCGGCGACGAACTCGTCGAGCCGGGGCGCGTGCCGGGTCACGGCCAGGTCGTGGACAGCAACTCGCTCATGCTCGTGGCGGCGCTGCGGGAGCTGGGGGCCGTGCCGTACCGGGTCGCGGGGGTGCGGGACGACGTCGACGGGCTCCTGGAGACCCTGCGCCACCAGCTCCTGCGGGCGGACGCCATCGTCACGACCGGTGGGGTCTCGATGGGGGCCTTCGACGTGGTCAAGGAGGGATTGTCGCGGCTCGGGACGGTCGCCTTCGACCAGGTCGCGATGCAGCCGGGCAAGCCGCAGGGGTTCGGCGTCCTCGGCGCGAAGAACGTCCCGGTGTTCACGCTGCCCGGCAACCCGGTCAGCGCCCTGGTCTCGTTCGAGGCGTTCGTGGCCCCGGCCCTGCGGGTCATGGCGGGGCGTCCGGCGCGCGAGGAGAACAGCGTCCGCGCGGTGGTCACCGACGGCTGGACGAGTCCCGGCGGGAAGGTGCAGTACGCGCGGGTCCATCTCGCCCGTACGCCGTCGCGGCACACCATCCGGCTCGCCGGCGCCCAGGGCAGCCACGTCCTCGGCGGCCTGTCCGACGCGAACGGCCTGGCCGTCGTGCCCGCCGACGTGACCCGCGTCGCCGCGGGGGACATCCTGACCTGCCTGCCGCTGGGCCCGGTGGACGCCGTGCGGGACGACCTGACGGAGGGGTCGTGACGGGGCCCGATGCGAGGTCGGCCACGCCCGGCGGGCTGACCCACGTCCGGGCCGACGGGACCGCGCACATGGTGGACGTGTCGGCCAAGGCCGTGACGGCGCGGACGGCGAGCGCCGCGGGTCGGGTGCTGCTGTCGCCGGTCGCGATCGCGGCGCTGCGCGAGGGGACCGTGCCCAAGGGCGACGCGCTCGCGGTGGCCCGGATTGCGGGCCTGCAGGCGGCGAAGAAGTGCCCCGACCTCGTGCCGTTGGCGCACCCGATCGCCGTCCACGGCGTCACGGTGGACCTGAGCGTGGCGGACGACGGGGTGGACATCGGGGCGACGTGTCGCACCGCCGATCGGACCGGCATCGAGATGGAGGCCTTGACCTGCGTGGCCGTGGCCGCGCTCGCGCTGGTCGACATGGTCAAGGCCGTCGACAAGCACGCCCGGATCACGGATATTCGGGTCGTCGCCAAGGCGGGCGGCCGATCCGGGGATTGGGCCGAATCGTGACGGCGCCTGGAACGGGCCCCGCCGCGCCGGCCGGGCGGACCGCTCGCGTGATCGTCGCGTCGAACCGGGCCGCCGCGGGCGTGTACGCCGATCGCAGCGGACCCGTCGCCGTCGAGCAGCTCCGGGCCTGGGGCATGGACTGCCCCGACCCCGTGGTCGTCCCCGACGGCGAACCCGTGGCCAGCGCCCTGCGCGAGGCCATCGACGCCGGGGTCGACCTGGTGCTGACCAGCGGGGGGACGGGGCTGACGCCGACGGACCGTACGCCGGAGGTGACCGAGCCGCTCCTCGATCGGCAGATTCCCGGACTGGCCGAGGCGGTCCGTCGGGTGGGGCTGGACGGTGGCGTGGCGAGCGCCGTGCTGTCCCGAGGGTTGGCCGGCGTCGCTCGGCGTACGCTCGTCGTCAACCTGCCGGGCTCCACCGGCGGCGTCCGCGACGGGCTGCGCGCCCTGGAACCCGTGCTGGGCCACGCGCTGGACCAGATCCGCGGAGGGGATCACCGATGAGCCGTCCCAGCCTCCCCAGGGTCGCCACACTCGTCGGCCTCGCCGGCGCGGAGTCGGCGTGACCGACCTGTGGCCCAGCCTGGTGCGGGTCCGCCGCCCGGCCGGTCGGCCCGACGTCGTGTTGCGGGCGCTGCGCGGCCGGGACCGCGCCGAGTGGGAGGGACTGCGCGCGGCCAACGTCGACTGGCTGCGGCCGTGGGAGGCGACCAGCCCGCAGGCGGACGGGCGGCTTCGGTTCGGCCAGCTCGTGCGGCACTACGACCGCGAGGGCCGGGCGGGGCGCGCGCAGCCGTTCGCCATCGAGACCGACGGGGCGATCGTGGGCCAGATGCACCTGACGCAGATCGTGTGGGGGTCCTCCCGCAGCGGGCAGGCCGGCTACTGGGTATCCCGCGACGCCGCTGGTCAGGGGATCGGGCCCACCGCGCTGGCCGCCTTGGTGGATCACGCCTTCATCGCGTTGGGGTTGCACCGGGTGGCGGCGTACGTCCAGCACGAGAACCTCGCCAGCCTGAAAGTGCTGGGCAAGCTCGGGTTCCGGGACGAAGGGATGCGCCAGCGCGTGCTGTACGTCGACGGCGCGTGGCGGGACCACCGCTCGTTCGCCCTCACGGTCGAGGACCTCGCCGGGGAGTCGTTGGTGCATCGCTGGAACTCCCAGGACGCGCGCGCCCGGTGAGGCCGCCCGGGGGCTCCCGGCGTGCACCGGCACGCTCCCGGCGCCCTCCCTGCGCGGCGCGGTCCCGGCGAACAACGCGCTGGTCGGCCCGGAAATCACACTGGTGTAACTCGATTCGCCGACACACCGGTACGCCTGCCGTAGCGCGACCCGCCGAGACCTTAGCGTGATGCCCGTGGGCAGCCTGATCTTCGTCGTCGTCCTCCTCATCTGGGCGACCTATCTGTCGCTGTACGTGGCGCGCCGCCGCGAGCAGGTGTCGACGGCGCGGTCCGTGGACCGCTTCTCGGCGCACATGCGCGTGCTGCAACGCCGGATGGTCAAGAGCGCGGCCGAGCCGGAGGAGACCCCCTCCTCGGGCAACACCCGCAGCTCGATCCTCGCGGCGGGGGCCCTGGACGAGGCCGGCCGCCTCGAGGAGGTGTACCGGTCTGCGGCCGCGCCGGTCTCTTCGGTGGAGCGCCGCGTGCAGGTGGCGCGGGACTTCCTCGGCAGCGTGCACAGCAACCGCGTCTTCGCGGCATGGGGCGGGTTCACCGGGGTGCTGGATCGACTCAACCCGCGGCGCCTGCGGGCCTATGCCCTGCTCACGTTCGCGCTGGCCGGGCTGGTGTCGTTCCTGCTCGCGGCCGCCGGACGGATCGGGTGGCTCCTGCCCGCGCTGTGCGCGGCCGGGGTGTTCGGGCTCCTGGCTTGGCTGCGCGTCGACCGGATGACGGTGGTCGCGGCGCGGGAGCGGCGGGCGACCGCCGAGCGCAGCGACACCGAACGCGCGGCGGCGCAGGCCCGCCGGTTGGCCGAGGCGGAGGCCGCGGAGCTGGCCCGCCGCGCGGCGGAGGCGCGCCCCGAGGCCGGCCCGTTGCCCGTCGCGCAGGAGCACGCCCCGCAGCCGAGCGCGTCGCGCCAGGCCAGCTACGAGTTCTTCGACCTGGCGGCGCTGGAGCGGTCCGAGGCGGGCGCCCCTGCGGCGGGCTCGCGGAGCCGGTCCCGGGTCGAGGCCGCCGTCCACGCCGAGGCGGCCGAGCGAGGCGCTCGCACCCCGGCCGAGTCGGCCGACCCCATCGCGGCCGACGGCTCGTGGAGCCCCGTGCCCGTGCCGCCCCCGACGTACACCTTGAAGGCCCGCGCCGAGCACCCGTTGCCGCCTGCGCTTGCGACGCCCCCGGCTCCCGTCCCGATCGAGGTGGACGACGAGTACGAGGCGGCGCTCTGGCGGCGGGACGCGGTCGGGTAGCACAGGAGCGCCACATGCGTGGCGCGTCGAGGTACGTCGTGGGGCCGCTGGTGGAGCGGCCCCCACGTCGTGTCCGAGCGCGTTTGTGCTGTTCGGAGCGGGTGTCGCGGTGGATTTCTGGGGCCCGCGAGCCGGGTGCTATCGTGGGGTCTCGCATCAAGGGGCTGTAGCGCAGCTGGTAGCGCACCTCGTTCGCAACGAGGGGGTCAGGGGTTCGAGTCCCCTCAGCTCCACCCAAAGTGTCTTACGGGAACACGCGACATCGGAAGATGTGGAGTGTTCCCGTTCGGCTTCCTTGCCTCCGGTCGCCTCGCGGACGATGGTCGCGAACGGTTCGGCGAGGCGCGGGTGTAGCTGCTCGTCCTCGGTGATCTCCAACCGGGTGTAGAACGCTTGGTTCGCGAGCCTCCTGCTTCCGTCGTCGGAGTGGGCGTAGGCGTGGTGGACGTCGGTGAGGAGCCGCAGTGAGTCGTGTAGTAACGCCCGCCCGCCGGTGTGGTGCTCGTCATGTTCCCGTAGGCGGTGCTCGATGTCTGCGAGCCCAGCTCGGATGCGGTCTTGGTGCCGCTTGAGCGTGGGCAGGTCGATGGCGTCGGCGAAGTGCGCGGCGAGGAGCTTGTCGCTCTCAGCTTCCAGGCGCGCCCGGTTCGCGGGAAGGTCAGCGAACTCCTGATCTCGGCCAGCGCCGCGCTTGTCGAACGCGGCGTCGACCTCGGTGGCGAGGTGCTGGTAGTCGTCTTCGCTGATCGTGATAGTGGCGTAGGAGTCCGCGACCAGCCGCTCCGCGACCTGCACGGGCACCGCACGGCGAGTGCAGGTGGTGCGCTTCGCAGCTCTGCCGGAGCAGACGAAGTAGGCGTAGGTCGTGCCTCTCGGGTTGGTCGCGAAGTCCAGCAGCATCCGCGACCCGCAGGTGCCGCAGTGCAGCAGCCCTTTCAGGTGGTGCGTGTGTTGGACGTGCCGGGTTGCGTGGGCGTTGCGCGCCTTCAGCAGCGATTGCACCTGATCGAAGAGGGTGGGCTCCACGATGGGCTCGTGCACGCCAGGATGGAGCACGCCCTTGTAGCGGATGACTCCGGCGTAGTAGGGGTTCGTCAACACGCGGTAGAGGGTGTTCTTCCCCAGCGGCTTTGCCGGGCGCTTCGGCGTCGGCACGGAAACTAGTCCGCGTGCGGTGAGGTCACGCAGCAGCGTCGTCACAGAGGTCTCTCCCCGCGCGTATCGCTCGAACGCCCACGCGATCAGCGGTGCACGTTCGGGATCGACCTCGACCGTGCGTACCTCGCGGCCTTGCTCGTCGGTGCGTCGGACGTTGAGGTAGCCGATGGGTGCGCGTCCGGGGGTGCCGCCTTGCGCAACCTTCTGCGTCAGCCCCTTCGTGACTTCGGTGGCGAGGTTGCGGCTGTAGAACTCCGCGATGGAGGACATGATGCCGTGGACGAGCATCCCCGAAGGCGTCTGATCGATGGACTCCGTTGCCGAGACGAGAGTGGCCCCGGCGCTGATGAGGGCTTCGTGAATCTTCACGTCGTCGGCCCGGTTGCGGGCGAGCCGGTCGAGCTTATGCACGAGACAGAACTGCACCCGGCTCGCCGCGATGAACGCCAGCATGTCCTGCAACCCGTCACGATCCGCCGAGCGTGCGGACTCTCCGGCGTCGATGAACTCGCGCACGATCCGCGCGCCCAGTTCGTCGGCCTTCCGCGCGTTCGCCTCGCGCTGGGCGGGGATCGAGAACCCTTCCTCGGTGCCGCCGCGCTCGGCCTGCTCACGCGTCGACACCCGCAGATAGGACACCGCGAGCAGCACGGGTGCGTCGGCGGCCCGCTCGGAAGCCTTGGTGTCGAGGGTGGTGGTTCCCATGGTGTGCTCCTCATCGGAGATGGCTTTGCTGATCTTCTCGGCTGCTGGGTGACGGTGGTGCAGACTTCGCGCCACCGTCGAGACGACCCGGCTGTTTTGCTCGGATGCCCTCGGGCGGCGGGAGCCCATAGGGGTCCGGCTCGCCGTTCACCCAGGCACGGTGCCGGGCGTCGGCGATGCTCAGCACCCACTCGATCAGCTTGCCCCGATCGGGCTGGTCTCGCCTCGTCGCCCGAAGGCGTAGACACCGGTCCTCAGTCCTCATGTCAGGTAGGTGCGCAGCACTTCCCAAAACGCGAGCATCCGAGCGAATTACTGCCCTCCACCGCGACCCTGATCCAGACGACACGCCTCTTGCAGATCAAGAACCGGACTAGTTCGTATGGAATTGTGATGAGGCCAGACTACTGCTCTTCGGCCGCCTCGGGCAGGGCGAATTTTGGCAGATGGAGCAGGCCCCGCCCAACAGCCGCTGCGAACAGCTCTTCCGCGAGAGCGTCGAACTCCGGCGCGAGGAATTGTGCTGCCGCGTCCGCGATGTCGAGGTCGGCGCCTGGCTCGTCAGCGCGCAGTCGCACGACGATCACGGCACGGATGTCGTCACACCAGTCCTGGGTCGCGGTTGCCAGCGACGGGAGAGCCCCGGCGACCGCGTCGGCGAGGAGCCTGACTAGGGCTTGTCCTTCCTTGCGAGCGAACAGTCGATCCAGCGCTGCCACGATGCTGGCCCGTACTTCGTCAACCTCGGAGCCATCGGGCGTGGGGCTCCCGTCGAGGAACGCGATCGTGCTCGCTCGCATGTGACTGATCGCGTCCAGCGCAAGTCCCTCCTTCCCCTTGCCGGGGAAGTGGTGATACATGCTCCCGTGACCCACCCCGGAGCGTTGCTGGAACATCTGCGGGCTCGTCGCCTCGAACCCTCGTTCTGCCAGTAGCGCGCACGCCGCCGCGACGAGCTTCTGCTTCGAGTCATACGCCGGACGACCCGGCCCACGCCGCATCTCCACCATCTCACCCACTTCTCGCCTCGCGGCCCAACTGGCAGGTCACCAATTACGTACAGACTAGTATGGACCTTGATCTGCAAGACGCGTGAGGCGTGATTGGCAGGTGCTGCGGAGACCGTATATCTGGCTCTCCAGCATCGGGGCCGGTGGCCCAGATAGAATCTGTGTGATGGCTGAGAGTGATGATGAGCGCCTGGCGGCGGAGCAGGCGCGCGCGGGTGCTGATCGACCGCCAGCTGGTTGCGTCGGGGTGGGCGGTGCAGGATCGCAACGCGCTCAACCTCTTCGTGCCGCAGCGGGGCATCGCCGTCCGTGAGGTCATCATGAAGCCTGGCCATGGGCGCGTCGACTATCTGCTGTATGTCGACAAGGCGGTCGTCGGTGTGATCGAAGCGAAGCCGATGGGTACGCCGCTCTCTGGCGTCGAGTGGCAATCCGCGATGTACGCCACCGGGCTCCCGGAGGAGGTGCGGCGCAAGACACTCGACCCTGAGAGACGCCTGCCCTTCGTCTTCGAGGCGTCGGGCACCGAGACCCATTTCGCGAACGGGTTTGACCCAGCACCCCGTGCCCGTCGCATCTTCGCGCTTCCCAGGCCCGAGACCCTTGCCGCGACTGTCCGTGCCGCGACGGAGAATCCCGATCAGGCTCCGACCTGGCGGGGCAAGGTGCGCACCTTGCCTGCCCTGGACCCCGCGCCGCTGCGCCCGGCACAAGTCGACGCGATCAAGGGCCTTGAGCAGAGCCTCGCCGAGCAGCGCTTCGGGCGTTCACTGGTGCAGATGGCTACCGGCGCGGGCAAGACTTACACTGCCGTCACGGAGGCGTATCGGCTGCTCAAGTGGGGTGGTTTCAAGCGCATCCTCTTCCTCGTTGATCGCAACAACCTCGCGGATCAGACGATGGGCGAGTTCCAGAACTACCGCACGCCCGACGATGGCCGCCGCTTCACCGAGCTGTACAACGTCACGAAGCTCGCCAGGGGCGGGATGCCGGATTCCACGAAGCTCGCGATCTCGACCATCCAGCGTGTGTTCAAGGCGATCAAGAACGAAGACGTGCCCGAAGGGGATGACCAGGGCCTCGACGAGTTTCGTCCCGACGAACCCGTAACGGTCAGCTACAACCCCGAGCTCCCGCCAGAGACATTCGACCTCGTGATTGTCGATGAAGCGCACCGTTCGATCTACGGCGTCTGGCGCGGGGTGCTCGAATACTTCGATGCGCACATTGTCGGGCTCACCGCCACCCCGGGCAAGCAGACCTTCGGATTCTTCCAGCAGAACCTGGTCTCGGAGTACACCTACCCGCAGTCCGTCGCCGACGGCGTGAACGTCGACTTCGACATCTTCCGCATCAAGACCGAGATCACCGCGAACGGTTCCACCATCGAGGCCGGCACCTACGTCCCGACAGTCGATCGCAGCACCCGCGAGCAGAAGCTTGTCCGGCTCGACACCGATCTCGACTACACACCCGGCCAGCTGGACCGGGCGGTGACGTCGAAACATCAGATCCGCCTCGTGCTGGAGACCTTTCGTGACCGGCTGTTCACCGAGATCTTCCCGAGACGCCACACCGTGCCGAAGACACTGATCTTCGCCAAGGACGACAATCACGCCGAGGAGATCGTCCAGACCGTGCGCGAAGTGTTCGGCAAGGGGAACGACTTCGCCGCGAAGATCACCTACTCTGCGAAGGACCCGAAGGGGCATCTAAAGGCGTTCCGCACCAGTCCTTCAATGCGCATCGCGGTGACCGTCGACATGATCGCCACCGGCACCGACGTCAAGCCGCTGGAATGCGTCATGTTCATGCGCGACGTGCGCAGCGGTCAGTACTACGAGCAGATGAAGGGCCGCGGTGCCCGAACGATCGCACCGGCCGACCTCAAGGCGGTGACCGACGACGCCGATGCGAAGACGAGGTTCGTGATCGTAGATGCCATCGGCGTGACCGAGCACGACTTCGTCGAACCGCCCCTGAACCGCGAGAAGTCGATCAGCCTGAAGAAGCTGCTCGACAAAGCAGCGGCGCTCACCCTCACCGAAGACGAGGTCGCCACCCTGGCCAGCCGACTGGCGGCGCTTGATCGACAGCTCACTCCCGCCGAGCGCACCGAACTAGACGAAGTCGCGGGGCTGCATGATGCACAAGTGTCGATGCATGACATCGTGCGGGCACTCGTAGATGCGGTCGATCCCGAGACCCAGGCCACCGCCATTGCCGCAGAAACCGATCGCGCTGCAGCCGACGTGATGCAAGACCTCCTCGACACGGCTGTCGAACCTCTGGCTGCCAACCCCGAGCTTCGGACGAGGATCATCGAGTTGCGCCGCGCGAAGGATCAGGTGATCGACGAGGTGAGCCGCGACGAGGTGCTCGAAGCGTACGGTGTCGTGGACCCCGACAAGGCGAAGCACACGATCGAGTCGTGGCGGGAGTACCTCGCCGAGCACCGCAGCGAGATCAGCGCGATCGAGTTGATGTTCGAGGCAAAGGGGCGAGGCATCCGCTTCGACCAGATCCAGGAACTCGCCGACCGGATCGCACGCCCTCCGCACAACTGGACCGTCGACATCATCTGGAACTCCTACCTCTCCATTGGCGTCGATTACGAAGGCCATGCTGAGACCCGCAACCGGCACGCGGCAACCGACCTGATCTCCCTGCTGCGGCTTGAGGCCGGAGTGGACGACGCACTCGTGCCCTATGCCGAGCAGGTTGAGGAGCGCTACGCGAACTGGCTCCTCCGCCAAGAGCAGGCAGGAGCCAGGTTCACCGAGACTCAGCGGTGGTGGCTCGACCGAATGATGCGGATTATCGCGTCCTCGGCGGGCATCGACGCCGATGACCTCGACACCGCGCCCTTCGACGAGCGCGGCGGCATCGACGGTGCCCTCCGTGACCTCGGAGACAACGCCGGCGGACTCATCGAAGAACTCAACCGGGAGCTCGCCGCGTGACGTGGGAGAGGGCGACGCTCGGTGACGTCTGCCTCAAAGTGGTGAAGCGCGACCCGGTATCGACTGGTAGAGCGCGTATCAGATACATCGATATCGGAGGCATCGATGGGACATTCCATCGCCTCGGTGACGTTCCGGAGATTGACTCCGTCGGTGCACCGAGCAGATGCCGCCAAATCGTGGCTGCTGGGGACACTGTTTTCTCGACGGTTCGCCCTTACTTGGAGAAGATTGCGTACGTCGACGGATGGCTCGGCGGAGAGTTTGCTTCTACCGGTTTCTCAGTGCTGCGACCTGGGCCTCGGCTTGAGCCCAAATTCTTGTACTACTTCACGATCTCGCAAGAGATGTTCGACCAGGTGCTTCCGTACCAGAAGGGTGTGAGCTACCCCGCCGTACTTGATCGTGAGGTGCGCTCGGTCTCGATGCCGGTGCCACCGCTGGAGGAGCAGCGCCGGATCGTCGCGATCCTCGAAGACCACCTCTCCCGCCTCGACGCCGCCGATTCTTCGATACGGGATGCCACTCTTCGAAGCAGAACACTCGTCGCCTCGTCGAGCGGACAAGCGGTTCGTGAGGCACTTTCCGAAAGCCCACTTGAGAGCATCGGCGCTCACGCGGAGTTGGTTCAGTACGGCACGTCGGCCAAGTGCCATGACCAACCCGGCAGCGATGACATTCCCGTTCTACGCATGGGGAACATCCGAGATGCGCGGATCGACTGGAACAACCTCAAGTACCTGGCACAGGAGCACTCGGACCTTCCGAAGCTTTTGCTACAGAGAGGCGATTTGCTCTTCAACCGCACGAACAGTGCCGAACTCGTGGGTAAGTCGGCGGTTGTTGAGGAGGACGCGCGAGCGTCCTTCGCATCGTACCTGATCCGCGTTCGCCTCCGCCCGAGTGTCGATCCGCACTGGGCGAACATCGTCATCAATAGCCCGCAGGGTCGCGCTTACGTAGCCTCATGCGTGAGTCAGCAAGTTGGGCAGGCAAATGTGAACGGGCAGAAGCTGAAGGCGTTTCCACTGCCAGTTCCACCCCGGCCGCGCCAGCAGCAGTTTGTGGGGCAGCATCGAGAGCTGGTCGAGGCAGCGGAGCATGCGGTACGTGGTGCCTCCATCGCGCTCGGACGCTCCGCCGCCCTCCGCCGATCCCTCTTCGCGACGGCGTTCTCGGGTCGTCTCACGGGCTCCTCGTCTGCGATGTCAGTGGTCGAGGGGAGGATCGAGACATGAATGGCAAGCAGGTCAAGCTCTTCCTCGTGGATGGCACTCCTGGTGGTTTGACGACGGCGGAGATCACGAACTGGACGTGCAGTGTGCTGTCCGCGCGCCGATCTGACCTTGCGGAGCTACTGCGTCGCGAGGAGGCCGAGCGCACCGGTGCCTACCTGCTGCTGGGTGAGGACGAGGACGCCGTTGGTGACACCCGTTGCTACGTCGGCGAGGCCGATGTCGTAGCGATGCGGCTCCGTGCTCACGCCAAGGAGAAGTCATTCTGGAGCCAGGCGGTGCTCATCACCTCGAAGGACACGAACCTCACGAAGTCACACGTGCGCTACCTGGAGTCGCGCTTGATCGAGCTGGCACAGCAGGCCGGTCGCGTCACGCTGGAGAATGGCACGGCACCGCCCAGGCCTCGGCTGCCCGAGGCCGATGTGTCGGACATGGAGTATTTCCTGGGCGAGCTGCAGATCGTGCTTCCTGTGCTCGGCGTCAACGTCATCCGGGTGCGCGCCTCGAGGTCGCAAACCGTCGCCTCGCCCCCCTCAGAGTCGCCGGTGTTCACCCTGACGAACAAGAACCGGACCGTTGACGCTCGCGCTCAGCAGATCGATGGTGAGTTCATCATGCTCAGCGGGTCTGTCGTCGTCCCGACGTGGCACGGCGTGGGTCACGCGCGCAGCACCCAGAAGGCATACGCGAGCTACCGCGCCCAGCACGAAGGCTTGGTCGCCGATGGCTCCATCGTCGTTGAGGGTGGCACTGCTCGCACGACTGTCAAGGGACAGTCGGAACTGCCCAGTGGCGGACATGAAAGCTGCCCGCTGACGGTCACGAGATCTGCCCGGTGGTGGCCACGGGATCTACCCAAGGGGGTTGTGGCCACCACCGACCAGGGTGGTCAGTTCAACGGGCTCACCCCTTGACCGGCGAGTGCTTGGGTGAGCCGGACGCTGTCGCCGCTGGTCTGGCAGACGTGGGCGTGGTGGAGCAGTCGGTCCACCGTGGCGGTGGCCAGCGTCTTGGGCATCAGCTCGTCGAACCCAGAGGGGTGGAGGTTCGAGCTGATCGCGACTGACCGCTTCTCATAGGCGGCGTCGACGAGTCTGTAGAGCCCCTCGGCGGCGTCCGCGGCGACCGGCAGCAGGCCGATGTCATCGACGATGACCAGGTCGGCGCGCAGGACCCGGGCGATGGCCTTGGTGACAGTGTCGTCCGCACGGTGCCTTCGGAGTAGGACGCCGAGGTCTTCCAGGGTGAACCAGGCGACCTTCAACCCGGCCTCGACGGCTTGCTGGCCAAGGGCCTCCAGCAGGAACGTCTTCCCGGTGCCCGACGGGCCGCAGACCACGAGGTTCTCGCGGCGGTGGACCCATTCCAGGGTGCGGAGCGCCTGCTGGGTCGGGACTGGGATCGAGGATGCCTCGGGCTGCCACGCGTCGAAGGTCTTCCCGGTGGGGAAGCCCGCCGACGCTCGCCGGGTGACAAGTGCGGAACGCTCCCGGCCGGCGACCTCCTCGGCGAACAGCGCCTTCAACACCTCGGCGGGCTCCCAGCGTTGGGCTTTCGCGGTTGCGACGACCTCGGGTGCGTGACGACGGATGTGCGGCAGCCGCAACCGGCGCAACAGCTCCTCCAGTTCGGCTGGCAGCGGCGGTGCTGACGCCGTGCTTCTCGTCGTCATCGGGCCACCTCGTTCCCGTCGCGGCCGTCGTGCTGGCCGACCTGTTCACCGAGCCGTGCCCATGCGCTGGTGCCCTGGGTCAGCGAGGAGTCCTCGCTGGCCCGGTGCTCACCGGCTTTCGGTGCTCGGGCGTGGTGGTCCAGGATCGAGGACAGGTCTGCTTCGGCGAACCGGCCGTGCACGGCGGCGTGGCCCAGTGCCCAGTCGACCTCGACGGGGTCGAACAGCTTGGCCAAGCTGAGGGCTTCGGCCATCTTGACGCGCATCCGTGGTGTGCCTGCGGCGGCGGCCTCGATCAGCCACAACCTCGCGCCCTCGCCCAGGTCGAGGAAGTCGGACTCGGCCGGGTTCTTCGCACGGGGCTGGCGGTCCAGTGGCCCGGACGGCTGGGCTGGGAAGTGCTCGTCATCGATCTTCGGGGTGCCGGGTGTGGCCCGGCGGTGGCGGGCGACTTCGAGGGGACCGTCCTGGCCGACGTGGACGATGACGACCCACTCGTCCTCGCCGACACCATGGGCACGGACCCACACCGTCGCACCCAGCAGGGCATGCGGGACCGAGTACTGGCCGGACTCGAACATCACCATCGGTGTGTTGCCCGGCACCACCCGCGTGGTGCCGAACGCGACCGTGTGCGGGGTCATCGGGACCGGGTGCAGCCGGACCCGTTCCTCGGCGAGCATCTCGATCGGTGGCCGACGAGTGACCCGGTGCGCTCGGGTGTTGACCTTCTCGCAGAACTCCACGCACGCCGCCTCGAGCTCGGCGAACGAGGCGTACCCCTCGCGCAGGTTGGTGTCCTTGGGGACCAGGTCGGCCTTGCTGATCTTCACCGACGACTCGGTGCCGCCCTTGGACGCCGGATCGGCCGGGACGCAGGTGTGCACGACCATCGAGTAGTGCTCGGCGAACGCCACCAGCTGCGGATTCCGCACCGGAATTCCGGCGATGTGCTCGACCGTGACGGTCTTCTCGTTGTCGGTCAACACATAGGTCGGCACCCCACCCAGCCGCCGGAACGTCACGTCCAGGGCAGCGAACACCGAGGGCATCGTCTTGTCGCGGATCGGCAACACGACCCGGAACCGCGACCAAGCCAGCCAGGCGACGAACAGCACGGTCTTGACGCCGTCGACGACGGGGCCATCGCCGTAGTCGTACTGCAACCACATCCCCGGCTCAGTCACCCAGGGACGGTGCACCCGCACGTGTCCGGCCCGGTAGGACTTCTTGACCTTCGCGACCGCACGGCGGGTGGTGCGCTCCGACCCTCCGTAGCCCAGGGCGAGCAGCTTCTCGTGCGCCACATCGGCACGGACCTTCCCGACCGACCGCTCGACCCACTCCTCGACCTTGGGCAGATACTCATCGATCAACATCGGCCGCACCGCCGCCGCCGGCAACTCCCCGCCGCCAGCACGGCGATCCACGTACCGCTTCACCGTGTGGTGGGAGCAGCCAGCCAGCTCGCCGGCATCGCGCAACGAACCTGTTAGGTCGTAGGCATCCAACATTTCCATGATCTCCTCGGCAGACTTCAACTCATCCCTTCCTCGGGAGCGATAGGGCGCATCAGCACCGCTCATCGCACCCGAGGAAGGGGCCTCAACCGCGCAGGTCGGCGAGGCAGACGACGTCGTGTCGGGCAGATCCCATGACCGTCAGTGGGCAGTTCTCACGTCCGCCAGCGGGCAGCTTCGTGGCCGTCTCCGGGCAGTTTCTCGTGGCCGCCGACACACGACGCGCGACATCGTCTTCGGCTCGCCCTCGACGGCGGGTGCGGTCGCGCTCGGCCGCTCGTGCAACGGGCGCGTCGAGTGGGTGAGCCCCGAGGGCTCGTTCGGTGCGTGGGAGAGCCGCGGGGTCGAGGATGACTGAACCTCGGAGTGCTTGGTTCATCGCCACGGGTGGGGTTACACTTGAGTCAACAGTTCAGCCCGCCCAGTCTTCTGGTGTGGGCTGGATCTCTTTTCAGGGGTGGCTCGGGTGACGCGCCCCGTCAAGCCGTACGGCTCACTCGATGAGCACCTTGCCAAGCTGGAGCAGCGCGGCATGGGGCTCGACCGCGTGTTCGCAGCGCAGTGGCTTGGGAGCGTCGGCTACTACCGGCTGAGCGGCTACTGGTATCCATACCGCGTCCTGAAAGGTAGCCAGCGCGGCGACTCGTTCGAGGCCGGTACGTCCTTTGCTGATGTGGTTGCCCTGTATGAGTTTGACCGGAAGCTCCGCACGCTCGTCCATGACGGCGTAGAGCGGGTTGAGGTGATGCTACGCACGCGGCTCAACGAGACCATCGGTGAGTATGGCGCTTTGGCCTACCTCGACCGAGCGCACTTTCGCCCCACGTTCGATCACGCAGCCTGGTTGACCACCGTACAGAGGCGCATCGCCCGTTCGCGCCGCCGCAACGATGCCGTGCGACATCACTATGAGCACTACGGTGGGCAGTTGCCGATCTGGGTACTGTCGGAGGTGCTCGACTTCGCGGACGTATCCCGCCTCTATGAGGGATTGCCTGCGACTGCGAGAGTGCAATGGGAGATTGCGGAACAACTCGGTGTGCAGATCGATCTTGGCGGATTGAGCAGGAGTCACGCCGACCGGGCCAAAAAGAACCATCCCCTCGTTCGATGGTTCGAGCAGCTAGCAATCGTACGCAACACGAGTGCTCATCATGCGCGACTCTGGAACCGATCCTTCGCTCCGGTAGGAACTGCGGCGATGCGGACGATTCCAGAACTTGCCTCGCTCCCCGAGGGACAGAGCGAGCGACTCTACGGCGCTCTGTCTGTGATGGGCCTTCTACTCGAAGCAGCTTCGCCGGGCACGACGTGGCGCGGCAAGGTCCGCGACCTTGTCGAAACATCGTTCACTCAGATTCATGGTCGTCGTGTCGAGGAGATGGGCTTTCCAGAATTTTGGAGTGACGATCCATTCTGGTCGAGGAGGCCGCAATGACTGATTCCCGTCGCCTGGTCGACAAGCTCGACTCGTTCCGCAACCTGCTCCGTGATGACGGTGTGGGGGTGCTCGACTACATCGAGCAGCTCACCTACTTGCTGTTCCTCAAGATGGCGCACGAGCGCGCGACGAGGACGCTCAAGCCGCAGCAGATCGTGCCGCAGCAGTACTCCTGGCAGCGACTACTCGACGCCGAGGGAGTGGCCTTGGAGTTCGAGTACACGCGCATCCTGGTCGGGCTTGCTGGGCAGCCCGGAACTCTCGGAGTCATCTTCCGTAAGGCACAGAACCGCATCCAAGACCCGGCGAAACTCAAGCGCCTCATCGTTGACCTGATCGACAAGGAGCAGTGGTCGGCCTCCGGAACCGATCTCAAGGGCGACGCCTACGAGCAGCTTCTCGCGAAGGGAGCCTCTGACAGGGGCTCAGGTGCCGGTCAGTATTTCACCCCGCGCGATCTGATCCAGGCAATCGTCGACGTGATCCAGCCATCAGCCGACGACTCGGTGATTGACCCCGCGTGCGGCACTGGAGGGTTCCTCCTCGTCGCCCATGACTATGCATCGAGCCACGCCGAGCGACTGACGCCGACCCAACGTAATCGCTTGCGCGACGACTTTGTTCACGGCACAGAACTCGTGGACGGTACCGCACGACTCGCCGCGATGAACCTTCTGCTGCACGGCATCGGCACGCCCGACGGTGACTCGCTGATTGACGTACGTGACGCGCTCATCGACGACCCCGGAGAGCGCTACAGTGTGGTGCTCTCAAATCCGCCGTTCGGACGGAAGTCGTCGATGACGATGGTCGGTGCCGATGGCCGCGAGTCGAAGGAAGACACGGAGATCGAGCGGGCCGACTTCGTCACCACTACCTCGAACAAGCAGCTCAACTTCCTGCAGCACATCATGACGATCCTCGACATCAACGGGCGCGCGGCCGTCGTACTCCCCGACAACGTGCTCTTCGAAGGCGGGGCGGGCGAAGTGCTGCGACGCAAGCTTCTCAATGACTTCGACCTGCACACCATTCTGCGACTGCCGACTGGCATCTTCTACGCCCAAGGCGTCAAAGCGAACGTGCTGTTCTTCGACAAGAAGCCCGCGAGTGAGACTTCCTGGACTCGGAAGCTTTGGGTCTACGACCTGCGCACGAACCAGCACTTCACTCTCAAGCAGAACCCGCTGCGCAGAGCCCACCTGAACGAGTTCGTCGAGTCGTACCTGGCAGGCTCATCGCGCGACGCGCGCACGGAATCAGAACGCTGGAAGTCGTTTGAGTACGACGAGCTGATTGCTCGTGACAAGGTCAACCTCGACATCGCCTGGTTGCGCGATGACTCCCTCGACGAGCTCGACTCGCTGCCCGCACCCGACGTCATCGCCCGCGAGATCGTTGAAGAACTCACCGCTGCCCTCGCCGAGTTCGAAGCGGTTGCTGCTGCGCTGGAAGCCGCATCGACCGAGTAGCTGAAGTGCCCCGCCTCACGCAGTCAGATGTGGAAATGTCAATGTCGGTAGTGACAACTATGGTGTAGTTGTGCTTCGCCGACTCGATCTCAAGGCTCCCTGGCGGTCGCTTGACCAGGGCTTCTGGCCCGATGACCGTCCTCTCGGCTGCCGGACGGTGATCTACGGACACAACGGCAGCGGCAAATCGACCTTGTCGGAACTCCTGCTCGGGCTAGCTGAGGGGACGTCATCGGCCGCTGTGGTTTGGGAACGCGACGACAAGCAGCGGACCACCGTCAACGCGGGCGGGGCGAGCCCATCGCCATCGATGGCCGTGTTCACGCGCAAGTGGGTGGACGCCAACCTGTCGGCGTTCCTGGATGGCGCCAGCGCCTCGGCCATCGTGACGCTGGGGCGTGAGGCGATCGATGCCAAGGAGGAAGAGGCTCGGCTCGTTAACGAGATCGAAACGCTGCGTGGCGAGGCTGGTGAAGCGGAGAAGCAGCGGAAGATTGCGGCCGGCAAGGTCGACAAGCTCGCCCGCGAAGTTCAGGACCGGATCGTCTCCGAGCTCAAGGAGTTCGACTACAACTACTTCACGAAGAGCCGCTTCTCGGTCACCAAGGTCCAGGACGACCTTCGTGGTTACAAAGGCGAGTTCCCCGACAGCAACGCACATGCTGAGGCCCTGAAGCGGTTGGGCGAGGGCGCGCCCGCTCCCATTGCCGATGTTCTCGCGCCACCTGTAGGGGTTGCCGCCCGGCTGGAGGCCCTGGCGAGCCTCCTCACGGAGACGCCGACCCGGGTCGCCATTACGGCGTTGGAGGGCAACCCAACGGCTCAGACTTGGGTTGAGCAGGGACTCGAATTGCATGAAGAACTCGGTCACTGCCTCTTCTGCGCTGGGGCGGTAACGGGTGAGCGGCGGACCCAACTGGCGCGTCACTTCGATGAGAGCTGGCTCCAGATCCGGGGCAAGGCCAAGGACCTGCTCGGTGCTGTCACACGCGAGAAGGAGATGCTCTCGGCCTGGCACTCGAATCTGCCGGTCACCGGCAGGCTGGTAAGCGACCTCCAGCCTGCTTACAGCCAGGCCCTAGACAAGGCGAAGGCAGAGGTAGATGAGCGGGTCGCCACACTGGAGACGGTAGAGGTGGCTCTCGGCGCAAAGGTCGATGACCCTAGCGCGACTCCCGAAGCCCCGGACTGGTCGGTGCTGGTCAGCGCGCCGTCCACCACAGTTCTCGGGCGAGCGGTCGCCGAGCACAACGATCAGGTCCGCCGTTATAGCGAGGTGACGACCTGGCGCAAGCAGACCGTCCTGGATCACCTGGTTGGTTCGCAGAGTGAGACATACCGCGGTCTAGAGGAAAAGGCCAAGGAGCTGGGGGCCAAGAGCACTGCGAGCAACAAGGGAGCCGAGCTGGCTGAGCATCGGCTGGACGAGGTCCGTCAGGCGCAGTTCACGACCAAGGACATGGCGGATACACTGACCCGCGACCTGGCTCGCGTCTACGGCAAGGACCACCTGAGTGTGGCGGTCACTGAGGACGGAAAGTCGTATGCGTGTCGGCGAGGTGACAAGCCTGGAACCGATCTCAGCGATGGCGAGCGAACGACTCTGTCGCTGTTGTACTTCTTGCGAAAGCTTGAGGACGAACAGGTCCCCGGCGGTGACCCACTACAGCGGATCGTGGTCATTGACGATCCCTCCAGCTCGCTCGACCGAGAGGCGCTGTTCGCGACCCATCAGTGGCTTGTGGACACGCTCAAGGGCTTCGGGCAGTACGTCGTTCTGACGCACGACTTCAGCCTCCTACGACTGTTCATCAAGTCACACAGGAACGCCTGGGGTAAGTCGATGAAGCAGATCAACGATGGCAACGCGGACGAAGCCCGGTTCCCCAAGGTGGCATTCCTGGAGATGTACGCCGCTGTTGTCGATGGCGAGCGCCGTTCGAAGGTGGGCAAGCTACCGAGGCTGCTACTAAACAACACCTCGGAGTACGCCTACCTTTTCTCGATGATCATGACTGGAATCGCCGACTCCGAAGACCACGAGCGCCTCTTCCTACTGCCAAACGCTG
Source organism: Austwickia sp. (assembly GCA_016699675.1). Lineage (NCBI taxonomy): Bacteria > Bacillati > Actinomycetota > Actinomycetes > Micrococcales > Dermatophilaceae > Austwickia > Austwickia sp. Next base: position 2,728,581 of record CP064985.1, read on the forward strand.
CCCGCCGAGTGCTGGAGGTCTTCGCCAGCTACAAGGCTCCGCATAGGACTGACTTCCTCCAGGCGCTGGAGGTGCTTGTCCAGGCCCAAGACGGAGAGCCATACCGGGACGTCTACGACTTCTGTAACCGGTTCTCCCACGGCGAGGGCAGCGAGAGTGTCGACGTGCTCGACGCCCGAGCTGTCTACGGGCAGATCCGGCGTTGTATGGAGTTCCTGCGAGCGGTCGATGGTGAGCATTTCGAGCGCATGTGCGCGGCCACGAGCACCAATCCAGCCGTGCTGCCATGAGGGCGTGGGAGCAACCAACCACAGCTGCCTCTCCCGCCTGTGTGAGTCCCGTTTCGTAACACCTCGCTGGAGCAGGTAGCGCCACAGCGAGTCGGCCGTCACTCCGATGCACTCGCCAACTCGGACCAGCGGCGTGCCTCCTCGCCGGTCGCGCTGAGTGCTAGGCATCTTGAGGTATCCGCGTCTTCGCCCACACCGTGCCTCGGTGAACTCCGTACCGGCGTGCCAGCGTCTTCACGCTGACACCGCCGGCGCGGGCTGTTCGCATAGCGTCCACTTCCTCGTCCGTGAGGCGTGTTCGAGATCGTTTCATTGGTTCTGCCGACGCGCCGATCAACGGGTCGTCGGCCCTGTCCTCCGTCTCGGGATCCTCACGGATGCCTTGATTCCACGCGGAAACCAGCCTCTCAACCCGTGGTCGCCTGTTCCCGTAGTGCTCCATTGCTTCCACTTTGCTGAAGCGGCCGGGCCCGAAGGGTCTGGCCGCTTCAGCAATATCGGGGACCGGGCTCGAACCCTTTAGCCCGGATGTTGCATGGGGGCTTGCTGGTGGGGGCCGGGCCGTCGTTGACGCCTCGGTGGGGCTGATTCTGGCCGGTGGGTATGACAATGTCCCGGGGCGGCGCTTCCGGTGGGCGTCGTCTTCCACGGACGAGGGCTGTGTTGCGGGTTGTCGGGGCGGGGTGGTGGCGTTGCTCAGGGCGGGGCCAGGATCGCGAGGCGGTCCCATCCGGTGGTGAAGAGTCCCGCCCAGGGCGCCGTGACCTTGACGTGGAGCAGGCGTTGCCTACCGGTGTGGGCCAGGGTGGCTGCGATGGTGAAGAGCCGCAGCCGTAGCGTCTTGGGTTCCCAGCGGCGGGCATCGGTGCTGGTGAAGGCCAGCATGCCCATCCACGCGATCAGGTCGTTCGCGAGTTGCACGATCAGGAGCCAGATTCGGTTCTGGGCGAAGCCCTGCAGGGGCAGGTTGGTCAGGCCGGTGTCTTTGGCGATGCGGATCCGGTCTTCGCAGCGGGCCCGGCGCCGGTGGCGTAGTTCCAGGTCGGCCAGTTGCCCACGGGTCGTGTTGGTGACGAAAGCGGTCAGCCGGTACCCCTCGACGTCGGTGAAGCGGAGTTGGGCGCCGGGGTGGGGTCGTTCGCGTCGGACGATGGCCCGCATCCCGGCCGGGTACCCCGTGAGGAGACCCTTAGCCGCGAGGAGGTCGGTGAGCTCGACGACGGCCGCGCCGTCCCGGACGTCGCCGTCGGCGTCGAGGGCGACCTGCCAGGCGGTCTCGGGGATCAGCGCGTACAGCTGGGGCGTGCTGGTGGGCAGGGGTGTACCCGATGGAGTACGACAGGCCGCGCCGGTCCAGGAAGGTCAGGAACTCCCGGGTGCCACCGGCGCCGTCGGTGCGGATCAAGACTTTCTTGCCGGGCCGGGAGGGGTTGATCCCGGGCACCGCCGCCAGCGCCGTCTTGGTCACGGCGATGTGGTCAGCGGCCGTGTTCGACCCAGCGTTCCCCGCTCGCAGCAGCATGCCGAGCGGTTCGCCGGTGCCCGTCTTGCCGTGGTCGAGGAAGGCGCACAGCGGGTGGAAGCCGTAGCCATGTTTGAACGTGGCGGCGGCGTTCTCCTTCTCGGAGTGGGCCGTGATCAGCGTCGCGTCAAGGTCGATGACCAGCGGATCGGTTGCTGAGGCTGCGTGGTTCGGGGCATGGGTTCCGGCCCGCTGCCACACGTGGGCGCGGGCCGCGGTTCGGGCCGCGCCACGGCCTTCTCCACGGCGGTGACCTGCGAGGTCAGGGACGCGATCGTCCGGCTAATCGTCGCATCGGAAGCGACCGGCCCGTACAGGGCGGGCTCGACTCGTAACAACGTCACGTCGCGGCAGGCGTCCCCACCCAGGGCCAGCGTGATCGCCAGGTCGAGTAGCACCTTGGCCGGATCGTGCCGCGCCAACGGCTTACGCCACGGCGTCAGCGCAGCGCTCAACGTCGCGGCCAGCCCCGACACTGTCGCAGTCTGGGCCAGCAGCGCCCCACCGGCCTGGGCAACCGCCGGAACGGTGGCCGCGTCGACCTTGATTCTGGGGTAGATCCGGGTAGTGTGCTTCACCTGAAAGGTGCTCCCTTCGACCCGGCAATATCGACCTCAGCAATCGATATTCTCCCAGGTCAAGAGCACCTTTCAGCGTTTACCGGCCACACTAACCATGAAATCTCCGGGTTAGGTGGGCCCCCGCTGAGAGCGAAGCGAGCAGTAGGGGATCGAGTCCCCTCAGCTCCACATTGCTGATGGGCCCGCGACACGCTGGGCCGCGGATTTCGACTCGCGTCCCGTGGCAAATGGCCGCCCACGTGGCAGAATCCACGCGTGGCGACGAGTTCCCCCGACACTCCGCCGCCGCCAGATTCCTGGCCAGGCGCGGGCGGGCAACGCTCCGTGGCACCGGAAGTGCCGAGTTGGCCCGGGGCTGCCCCGCGGCGGGAAACAGGCGAGTCCTGGCCCGGTGCGGCCGCCCGATCGGAGTCCTGGCCCGGCGCGTCCCAACGCACGGCGGTGCTGCCCTCCGAAGACGACGGGGACGACGGCCGCGCGGGCGGGGTCGCGGGCATCCTGTTCCCCGCGGTCACGGTCCTGATCCTGCTCGCAGCGGTGGGGCTGTGGGTGTTCTTCGACGGCGACCACCGTCAGTGGCAGATGATCGCGCTGGTCGTCGTGGTGGTCCTGGCGCTGGTGACGCTCGCGGTGAGCGCCTGGCGGCACCGCAACCGCGCCTGAGCGGCGCACCGGCAACCCGCCAAGGACCCGCCCAGGGTTAGACCCAGGACGGGAACCACATGTGCCACTGCCACTGCTGGTAGGGGATCACCTGGGCGGTCAGGATGGGCCACCAGAAGACGAACAGCGCCATCGTGAACACGACGTACCCGCCGGTGATCCAGATGCCGCGGCGCCGCCGCGACGCGGGCGCGCCGCGGGGCCCGAGGATCAGCCCGAGCACGTACGTGACCGCGAGCACCACCCAGGGCACGAACGCCACGGCGTAGAACGTGTAGATGGTGCGCTCCTGGAACAGGAACCAGGGGAACCAGCCGGCGAAGAGGCCGGCCAGGACGGCCCCGGCCCGCCAGTCCCGGCCCAGCAGCCAGCAGAAGATCAGGACGGGGATCGCGGCCGCGGCCGCCCACCAGATCGAGATCGTGCCGATGTTGGTGATGGCCTTGCTGCACTGCTCCACGGCGCAGCCCTGCTCGCCGAACTTCGGGCCCTCGTAATAGAAGCTCGTCGGTCGGCCCATCACGATCCACGACCACGGGTTGGCCTGGTAGGAGTGCCACGAGGAGAGCCCGACGTTGAACTGCCACACCTGCCGCTCGTACTCGATCAGCGAGCGCAGGGCCCCCGGCAGGTGTTCGGCGACGAACCCGGACGGCGGGTTGGTCTCCGCCCACGTGCGCCCCCAGCCGTTGGTGCTGCGGAACCAGCCGGTCCAGCTCGCCAGGTAGACGACCAGCGCGACCCCCACCATGGACAGCCCGGCGGGTACGGCGTCCTTGACCAGCGTGCCCAAGACCCAGTGGCGGGTCCGGACGGTACGTCGTGCGCCCAGGTCCCACGCGACCGTCATCAGCCCGAACACCGCGAGGAACCACAGCCCCGACCACTTCGTGCCGATGCACAGCCCCAGGCTGGCCGCCGCGACCCAGCGCCATGGTCGCGGGCCGATCCACGGCCCCAGCCCGTCCAGCGGGGCTCCGGTGGCGACCTTGCGGGCGAGGCGTTCTCGCGCCTGGTCGCGGTCGATCAGCAGCGCGCAGAACCCGCCGAGCGCGAAGAACATGACGATGAGGTCGAGCAGCCCGGTGCGCGAGTGCGTGAAGTGGTGCCCGTCGAACGCCAGCAGCAGGGCCGCACAGGTGCCGAGGTAGCTGGAGGCGAACATGCGGCGCGCGGCCCGGCCGATCATGAGGATCGACAGCGTTCCGAGCAGCGCGACGCTGAACCGCCACCCCGTCGGGTTGTCGATGCCGAAGAGGTGCTGACCGGCCGCGATGACCCACTTGCCGACCGGCGGGTGGACGACGAAGTCCGCCTCGCCGGTGAAGATCTTGCCCGGGTCGAAGGTCCCCGCGTTCCAGAGGACGTTCTCCTTGTTGACCTGGTTGTCGCGCATCTCCACGCCGTACAGGAGCATCGAATAGCCCTGCTTGACGTAGTAGGTCTCGTCGAAGATCAGCGAGCGGATGTCGCCCAGCTGCCAGAACCGCAGGAAGCCGCCGACCACCGCGGCGAACAGCGGGCCGAGCCAGCCGAACAGCCGATCGGTCGGCCGCAGCCCTAGCAGGGCGTCCCGGCACCGCTCGAGACGGTCGTGCGACGGCGTGGCCGGCTCCGTGGGCACCGGGAGGCCGGCGCGCTGCAGGGGGGGCCGGGCCGGGAGCGCCGTCATGTTCGCCATGGTAAGCCGCGCCGCCGACAAGCCCTCGCACCTGGCAGGATCGCGGGGTGAGCGACAACGCCAGCGCCGCCGGGGGGTTGCTCCTGGCGGCCACCCCGATCGGCAACCCGCTGGACGCCTCGCCGCGCCTCGCGCGCGCGCTCGCCGAGGCCGCGATCGTGGCCGCCGAGGACACCCGCCGGCTGCAGCGCCTCGCCGCGGACCTCGGCGTCCGACCCGCCGGCCGCGTCCTGTCCTACCACGAGCACAACGAGGCGTCCCGGACGCCGGAGCTGGTGGCCGCCCTGTGCGCCGGCGCGTCCGTGCTGGTCGTCACCGATGCGGGGATGCCCAGCGTGTCGGACCCCGGCTACCGGTTGGTGACGGCCGCGCTGGCGCACGACGTACCGGTCACCTGCCTGCCCGGCCCCAGCGCCGTCCTCGCCGCACTCGCGGTGTCCGGGCTGCCGGTCGCGCGGTTCTGCTTCGAGGGATTTCCGCCGCGCAAGCCGGGGGAGCGGGCACGCACCTTCGCAGCGCTCGCGGCCGAGCCGCGCACGATGGTGTTCTTCGAGGCGCCGCACCGGCTGGCCGCGACGCTGCAGGCGATGGCCGACACGTTCGGCGGCGATCGGGCCGCCGCGGTGTGCCGCGAGCTGACGAAGACTTACGAGGAGGTCCGCCGCGGCCCTCTCGCCGACCTCGTCGCGTGGGCCGGGGAGCAGGTGCGCGGGGAGATCACCGTCGTGGTCGCCGGTGCGCCGGCCGGGCCGGGCGACCCCGAGGCCGCCCTGCGCGAGGTCCGCGAGCGGGTCGCCGCTGGGGAGCGGCTCAAGGACGCGTGCAAGGCCGTCGCGGCCCGCACGGGGATCGCCAGCAAGGAGCTGTACGCCGCAGCCACGGCCGGGCCCGAGGACCACGCGCAAACCCGGCCCTGAACCTGGCCCTGAAGCTGGCCCGGAACCCGGCACTGTGCGAGGTGACCACCCCCCGGTGCAGAGCGCCGCAATAACGGAATTCGGCGGACGGCCTGGGGCCCGGATTCCTAGGCTGGACACGTAGCGGCCCGCCGGCCGCAGACCGGCCCAGGATGACCGGCTCACCCAGCAGCGTGCAGGAGGTCGCAGTGAAGATCGGTGTCCCGAAGGAAGTCAAGAACAACGAGTTCCGGGTCGGCATCACCCCGGTCGGCGTGCACGAGCTGGTGGCCCACGGGCACTCCGTGGTGGTCGAGAAGGGCGCCGGCCTCGGGTCGTCCATCACGGACGAGGAGTTCGTCGCCGAGGGCGCCACGATCCTGCCGACCGCGGATGAGGTCTGGGGCGAGGCCGAGATGGTCATGAAGGTCAAGGAGCCGATCGAGCAGGAGTACCACCGGCTTCGCGACGACCTCGTGCTATTCACCTACCTGCACCTCGCCGCCGACCGCCCGCAGACCGAGGAACTCTGCAAGCGGGGGACCACGGCGATCGCGTACGAGACCGTCCAGCTGCCCAGCGGCCTGCTCCCGCTCCTCTACCCCATGTCCGAGGTCGCCGGTTGCCTCGCGCCGCAGGTCGGGGCGCACGCGCTGATGAAGCCGCAGGGTGGCCGCGGCGTCCTCATGGGCGGGGTCGGCGGCGTCGCCAACGCCAAGGTCGTCGTCCTGGGCGGCGGGGTCGCCGGGCAGAACGCCGCCAACATCGCCTTGGGCATGGGCGCGGACGTCACGATCCTCGACACGGACCTGGACAAGCTGCGGCTGAGCTTCTGGCGCTACAACAACCGCGTGCACGGCCTGGCGTCCTCCACCCTGGCCATCCGCCGCGAGGTCATGGCCGCGGACATGGTCATCGGCGCGGTCCTGATCCCGGGGGCGAAGGCGCCCCGGCTGGTGACCAACGAACTCGTGGCGCAGATGAAGCCGGGGTCGGTGCTGGTGGACATCGCGATCGACCAGGGCGGCTGCTTTGAGGACAGCCGGCCGACCACGCACGCCGACCCCACATTCACCGTCCACGGCTCCACGTTCTACTGCGTCGCGAACATGCCCGGCGCCGTGCCGAACACCTCAACCTGGGCCCTGACCAATGCGACGCTGCCCTACGCCGTACGGCTCGCCGACCTCGGCTGGAAGAAGGCCTGCCAGGACGACCACGCGCTGGCGCTGGGGCTCAACACCTACGCCGGCGAGGTCACCTGCCCGGGCGTCGCCGAGGCGTTCGACATGGCCTGCACGCCGCTGGAGAAGGTGCTCGCCTAAGGAGTCAGCCGGCGTAGACGCAGCGCCCGGCCACGAACGTCGCCACCACCTCCGTGGCCCGCAGGGCCGCGCTCGCCTCGGCGGAATCCTCCGGCACGGCGAGCGGGTCCGCGGCCAGCAGGATCAGGTCGCCGGGGTGGCCGGGGGCGAGCCGTACGCCGTCCGTGCTCGCCGCCAGCGCCTCCCGCGTGCGCAGCGCCAGCTCGGGGTGCCAGGCGGGGCGGTCGTCGCCCGACCGGTGCACGGCGGCGGCGATCGCCAGCCACGTGTCCAGTGGGGCGACGGGAGCGTCCGACCCCAGGGCCAGCGGCACTCCGGCGTCCGCGAGGGCGCGGAACGGGAAGCACCGGTCGGTGCGGTCCGGCCAGCAGCGCCCCGTGACGTCCCGGTCGTCCCACAGGTGCGCGGGCTGGACCGACGCGGTGAGGCCGAGCCCGGCCATCCGCCCGATGTCGGCCCACCGCATGAGCTGGGCGTGCTCGATCGTGCCGCCGGCGCCCGTCGTCGCGAACGCGTCGAGCGCGTCCGCGACCGCCCGGTCCCCGATGGCGTGCACCGCGACGTCGAGGCCGCCGCGGCGGGCGCGGCCCATGAGTTCGGCCAGCTCGCGCGGCGGGAGGTTCTGCACGCCGTACGGCGGGTCGCCCGGCTCGGCGTCGGCGAAGGGTTCGCAGCAGTACGCCGTGCGGGTGTTGAGCGAGCCGTCGGAGATGATCTTCAGCGGCCCCATCGTCACCAGGCCGCCACAGCCCGCGAGCGGCTCCCCGGTCCGCAGCCCCGCGCCCAGCGCGCCGTCCAGGTCCGCCGGGTAGACCGCGGCGCGGATCCGCAGGACGTCGACGGCCGGGCCGGCCTCGCCACGGAACCGGGCCGGCCACTGGGCCGGGCCGTTCGCGAACTCCATGTCCACGGCGCCCACCACGCCCCGGGCGCTCGCGGCCGCCGCGACCTCGGCGTACCGTTCCTGCACCGCCTCCGCGACCCCCGGCAGCTCGGCGAGGCGACCGAAGACCGCGAACCACTCCGCCTCCGCGACGACCTCCGGGCCGCCCTGCCCGGCACGGCCGCGAGGCGGCAGGTCGAGCAGCGCCAGGGCCGCCGAGTTGAGCCACGCGTGGTGGGCATCGCCGCTGATCAGCACGACGGGATGGCCGTCGCTCACCTCGTCCAGCGCGGCGACCGTCGCCGGCCGCGGCCAGGCGGCGCTGCGGTGCCCCCAGCCCTGCAGGGTCGTCCCCGGCGGCAGCCCGGCGACCGCGCGGGCCACCAGGGCGCAGGCGTGCTCGGCGTCGCGGGCGCCGGAGGTGTCGAGGCGCAGGGCCCCCAGCACCCACTGGGTCAGATGCACGTGCTGGTCCCACAGGCCGGGCATGATCCAGCGGCCGCCGCCGTCGTAGACCGGCTCGCCGCGTGTCGGCAACCCGCTGCCGATCTCCGCGATCCGGCCCCGGCGGACGCGGACGTCGACCGGTGCCCCGGGCGCGGGCCCGCGGTCGAGAGCGACCGGCCGGACCTGCCGGATCAGCGCGTCCCGCTGATAGTCCGGGTCGTCGACCCCGGGACCTTCGGCACGAGTCCGCGACCGCGCGGGCCGGAAGCCGTGGTCAGGGCCGTGCGGCCCATAGGCTGGCCATCGGCGGGCTGCCGAGACCGAGGGCCGAGACCGATGTGAGATCGGTGCCTTTTCGATCACGGTGGTCATCCAAACCTCAATCCCCCACTAGGACAGGGCAGACTGCGCACGTGGCTACTTCGACTCTGACACCCACCCGGCCGAGTCCGACCCACTCGTCCATCGCGCTCAAGATCGTGATGGCGATCTCCGGCCTGTATTTCGTCTTCTTCGTGCTGTTCCACATGTGGGGGAACCTCAAGATTCTGCCGATCTTCGGCGGGGTGCATTCGTACGACGAGTACGCGCACCACCTGCGGACGATGCTGGAGCCGATCCTGCCGTACACCGGCTTCCTGTGGCTGTTCCGCCTTTCGCTCATCGCCGCGGTCGCGCTGCACATCTGGTCGGCGCTCACGCTGTGGGGCCGCGCCAGCGGGGCGCGGCGGGCGAAGTATTCGGTGAAGTCCACCGTGCAGCGCACCTTCTCCAGCCAGGCGATGCGCTGGGGCGGCATCGCGCTGCTGATGTTCATCCTGTTCCACCTGGCGCAGTTCACCGTCGTGAAGTTCACCGGGGACGGGCGTCGCGGTGGCGACTTCGTGCGCGAGGGCATGGAGAGTCCGGGCGCGCTGCTCATCGCGAGCTTCCAGATCTGGTGGGTCTTCCTGATCTACCTGCTGGCCATGGTCGCGCTGGCGCTGCACCTGCACCACGGCACGTGGAGCGCCTTCCAGACCCTGGGCTGGACGAACACGGCCAAGTCGCGCGCCACCGCCAAGGCCTGCGGCCTGGCCATCGCGACCATCGTCGCGCTCGGCTTCCTCCTGCCGCCGTTCCTGATCCTGCTCGGCGTCGTCAAGTAAGGGCTGATTCGACTCATGACTGAACTCATCAACGGCCTGTACCGCGAGGGCGCGCCGATCCAGGACACCAAGGCCCCGGGCGGGCCCATCGAGCAGCGGTGGACGAAGCGTCGGTTCGAGGCGAAGCTCGTCAACCCCGCGAACCGCCGCAAGCTGACCGTCATCGTCGTGGGCACCGGCCTCGCCGGCGGCGCCGCCAGCGCCACGCTCGGCGAGGCGGGGTACAACGTCAAGGCGTTCTGCTACCAGGACAGCCCGCGGCGGGCCCACTCGATCGCGGCGCAGGGTGGCATCAACGCGGCGAAGAACTACAAGGAGGACGGCGACTCCGTCTACCGGTTGTTCTACGACACCGTCAAGGGCGGCGACTACCGCGCCCGCGAGAACAACGTCTACCGCCTCGCGGAGATCAGCCCCAACATCATCGACCAGTGCGTCGCGCAGGGCGTCCCGTTCGCCCGCGAGTACGGCGGCCTGCTCGACAACCGCTCCTTCGGCGGCGTGCAGGTCTCCCGCACCTTCTACGCCCGCGGCCAGACGGGCCAGCAGCTGCTGATCGGGGCCTACCAGGCCCTCGAGCGGCAGGTGCAGGGCCCGGACAACCCGGCCGGGACCGTGCAGATGTTCGCCCGGCACGAGATGGTCGAGCTGATCCTCGTCGATGGTCGCGCCCGCGGCATCATCGCCCGCGACATGAGCACCGGTGAGATCCAGACGCACCTGGCCGACGCGGTCGTGCTCGCATCCGGCGGCTACGGCAACGTCTTCTTCCTGTCGACCAACGCGATGGGCTGCAACACCACGGCGACGTGGCGGGCGCACCGCAAGGGCGCCTACTTCGGCAACCCCTGCTACACGCAGATCCACCCGACCTGCATCCCGGTGCACGGCGACCAGCAGTCGAAGCTGACGCTGATGTCGGAGTCGCTGCGCAACGACGGGCGCATCTGGGTGCCCAAGCGCGCCGAGGACTGCGACAAGGACCCGCGGCAGATCGCCGAGGAGGACCGGGACTACTACCTGGAGCGGATCTACCCCAGCTTCGGCAACCTGGTCCCGCGCGACATCGCGTCCCGGCAGGCGAAGAACATGTGCGACGAGGGCCGCGGCGTGGGCCCGGAGATCCTCGAGCGCGACGTGGACGGCAACGAGCGGCGCGTGCGCCGCGGCGTCTACCTCGACTTCGTCGAGGCCATCCAGCGGATGGGCAAGGCGGCGGTCGAGGCGAAGTACGGCAACCTCTTCGACATGTACGCCGAGATCACCGGCGAGGACCCGTACCAGACGCCGATGCGCATCTACCCCGCCGTGCACTACACGATGGGCGGCCTGTGGGTCGACTACGACCTGGAGTCCTCGATTCCGGGCCTGTTCGTGACCGGTGAGGCGAACTTCTCCGACCACGGGGCCAACCGCCTCGGCGCCTCGGCGCTGATGCAGGGCCTCTCGGACGGCTACTTCGTCCTGCCCAACACGATCCGCGACTACCTCGCCAGCGGCCCGTACCCGCGGGTCGACGCCAACCACCCTGCGGTGGTCGAGGCGCAGGAGAACGTCAAGGCGCGGATCAACCACTTCCTGGGCACCGGCGGCACCCGGTCGGCCGACAGCTACCACAAGGAGCTGGGGCAGATCATGTGGGAGTACTGCGGCATGGAGCGCACCGAGCCGGGCCTGAAGATCGCGATCAACAAGATCCGCGAACTGCGCAAGGACTTCTGGTCCAACGTGCGGGTCCTCGGCAAGGCCGAGGAGCTCAACCAGTCCCTGGAGAAGGCCGGCCGGGTGGCCGACTTCCTCGAGCTCGGCGAGCTCATGTGCATCGACGCGCTGCACCGCCGCGAGTCCTGCGGTGGCCACTTCCGCGCGGAGAGCCAGACCGAAGACGGCGAGGCCCTGCGGCACGACGACGAGTTCTGCTACGTCGCGGCGTGGGAATGGGGCGGCGAGAACGAGGCGCCGGTCCTGCACAAGGAGCCCCTGGTGTACGAGTTCATCGAGTTGAAGCAGCGGAGCTACAAGTGATCGCCCCACAAAGCTCTCCCGTCCGTCGTCAGTCCAATCCGTTGTGGGGGCCCCGATGAGAATCACGCTCAAGATCTGGCGGCAGGCCGGACCGAACACGCAGGGCTCCCTGCACACCTACCAGGTCGACAATGTGTCGCCGGACGAGTCGTTCCTCGAGATGCTCGACATGCTCAACGAGGACCTCAACGCCCGCGGCGAGGAGCCGGTCGCGTTCGACAGCGACTGTCGTGAAGGCATCTGCGGCATGTGTGGCGTGGTCATCAACGGCCGCCCGCACGGCAAGCGCGGGGTCACGACCTGCCAGCTGCACATGCGCAACTTCAAGGACGGCGACGAGATCACGGTCGAGCCGTGGCGGGCGACGGCGTTCCCGGTCATCAAGGACCTGGTCGTCAACCGCAGCGCGTTCGACCGCATCATCGGCGCCGGCGGCTTCATCTCGGCGAACACCGGTTCCGCCCCCGAGGCGCACTCGGTGCCGGTCGAGAAGAAGAAGGCCGACAAGGCGTTCGAGTCCGCGGCCTGTATCGGGTGTGGTGCGTGCGTCGCGGCCTGCCCGAACGCCGCGGCCATGCTGTTCATGGGCGCCAAGGTCACCCACCTCGGCCTCCTGCCGCAGGGTCAGCCGGAGCGGTGGACCCGCGTCAAGGCCATGGTCGGCCGGCACGACGCCGAGGGCTTCGGCGGGTGCACCAACGTCGGCGCGTGCGCCGACGCGTGCCCCAAGGAGATCCCGATGGACGTCATCTCCATGCTCAACAACGACCTGCGCACCAGCGTGCGGCACTAGCGCGCACAGCTGGGCGGCGCGTCTGACCGCAAGGTTCCTGCGGCACCCGACGTACCGTCTCGAAGCCACCCACCGGCCCGTCCCGATCCGTTCGGGGCGGGCCGGCGGCGTTGCCCCGGGCGTTTCGCACGCCCGACCCGCGACGTCCGTCGGGAACACTGGGGCCATGGACATCACCGTCGTCGGGCACGCGCGGGCCAGCGTCAAGCCGGAGCGGGCCACGCTGCACCTGCTCGCGGGCTTCGAATCGGGCGACAAGAGCGACGCGCTGACCCGGACGACGACGCTCGTCGGCAAGCTCCAGGCGCAGATCAGCGCCCTGGAGGGGGCGGGCGTCTCGCCGATCACCTGGCACGCGGTGCTGCCGGTGCAGACGCGCGCCTACCGCCCGTACTCCGACAAGGGCGCCGTGCTCCCGCAGCGGCACTTGGCCGAGTCGCGCCTCAAGGTGAAGTTCCGCGACTTCGAGGCGCTCAGCCAGTTCGCGGCGCAGGTGGGCGGGGCGGCGGGGGTCACCCTGCAGTACGTCGAGTGGGCGCTGACCGAGGTCTCGCAGACCTACCTGCGCGCTCAGGTGCTCACCCAGGCCGTCGAGGACGCGAAGACGCGGGCGACGGCCATCGCCAAGGCGGCCGGGGCCCAGGGCGTCACGCCGCTGGAGATCGCCGACCCGGGACTGCTGTCGAATGTCACCTCGTCCGGGCCGGTCGGTGCGCACGTCCAGGCGGCGGCGATGCGCGGCGGGCCGGTGGGCTTTTCGGGGAAGGTCGCCGGGGACGAGCAGGGCATCGACCTGGCGCCCGAGGACGTGGTGATCGAGGCCGAGGTGCACGCCCGCTACACGACCACCTGACGCCCGAGCTGGTCGGGCGGCCCCGGAGCGCGTCAGCTCGGACAGGTGAGGGCGTCCAGCAGCGGTCGCGGCGACTGGATGGCCCACCGCGCCTCGGGGCTCAGGTTCATGGTCAGGTCGCTCGCCTGGCTAGCGGACGGCTTGGTGGCGGAACCCGCGCTCGGCGGCGTGCTCGCGCGAGCTGGTGGCTCGGGGTCGATGCGGGCGAACACGCCGGTCCGGGCGCTGCCGACGTAGCTGCGTGCCTCGTCGGCCCGTTCCCCGCCGCTGCGCAGCTCGAGGAGATCCCCGACCCCATGCAGGTCCCGGGAGAAGCCCGGCAGCTCGACGCCCGCCACCGGGTGGGGGGTGGCGCCATCGTCCTGCGACAGGCGCCACAGCAGGCCGTCGCGGACGAACCACAGGTCCCCGCCCGCCACCGCGACCTGGGCGCCGGGCGCCAGCCCGTCGGTGACCTTGGCGGGGGCCTGGCCGGTGCGGGTCTCGGCGACGTCGAGCCGGACGACGCTCAGGGCGGCCGAGCGGCCGCCGTTGCCCACCAGCCACAGCCGCGATCCGGCCAGGGCGCTGACGTCGTACGGCCCCTCCGCGGCCGTGAACGTCCGTCCCGTCGCCCGCTCGTAGGCGACCCACCGGCGCAGCAGCACGCCCGTGGGCTGGGCGACCCCGCCCACCCCCTGGCTCCACACGGCGTACCCCGGCGACAGGAAGACGGTCCCGCCGACGCCGCCGTTCTCGTCGCCGTGGGCGATCAACCGGTCCGTGCCGGTCGCCGCATCCCACAGGTGCACCTCCCCGGTCCCCTTGCCCCCGGGCCACATCACGTGGGCGTACAGCAGGGCGGTCCCGTCCCAGGCCGCGGATGCGGAGGCGTACGCGGGGACGGTCGCGATCCGCCGTACGACGGCGCTGGTGGCGGGGTCGATGAGGGCGTACGGCGTGGCCGCCGGAGGCGCGGCGAGCGACGCGGCCAGCAGGCCGGAGGGGCTCGGCGTACCGAACACGAACTGGTACGGAGCCGTCCCTGACAGGCGCGGGGGCGTGCGCCAGGCCTGGACGGCCCCTGCCGGCAGCTCGCCGCAGTCCTCGCCCTGCGGGCCCACCCGGTGTCGGTCCGCGACCGCTCCCAGACGCGGCGTGCCGGGAGGTGCCGGGGCGTCGACGCCGGTCGTCGTACACCCGGCAAGAGCCGCGGCGGCCACCAGCGCTGCCCAGGCCGTTCGTCGCGCGCGCATGGTCCCTCCTGTCGTCCCAGGTCTCTCTCATGGTGCAGAGCGGGCAGGGGCGAGTCCCGGTTGCCGCGCCGAAGGCCGCTGGGGAGCCGGAAGACCCGGCGTGCGTGCGGCCGCCGTACGGCGCGTGCGCCCCTAGGGTCGAGGCATGTACGAGCCCAAGGTCCTCGCGTTGATTCTGGCCGGCGGCAAGGGAAGTCGGCTCGGGGCGCTGACCGAGCGGGCGGTGAAGCCGGCGCTGCCCTTCGGCGGGACCTACCGGCTGATCGACATCTCCCTGTCCAACCTGGCGCACAGCCACATCAGCGACGTGGGGATCGTGCAGCAGTACCTGCCCGGGTCGCTCAACCGGCACCTGGCCAACGGGCGGCCCTGGGACCTGGACCGCTCGCACGGGGGTCTGCGGATCCTCGCGCCGTACCAGGGCCGCGAGGGGGAGGGCTTCGCGTCCGGCAACACGGACTCGATCTATCGGCACGCCCACGAGATCGAGATGAGCTGCGCCGACGTCGTGTTGGTGCTGTCGGCGGACCACGTCTACACGCTGGACTTCCGGGACGTGCTCGCCACGCACGCCCGCACCGACGCCGACCTGACGATCGTGACGACGCGGATCGATCGGGACGTGACGCGGTACGGCGTCGTGCACACGGATGCCGAAGGGGTCGTGACCGCGTTCGACTACAAGCCGGACGAGGCGGCGACGCAGACCGTGGCGTGCGAGGTGTTCTGCTACGACGCCGACGACCTCGTGGCCGGGCTGCGGGCGCTTGCTGGCCAGGGGGAGCTGGGGGATTACGGCGAGGACCTGGTGCCCTACTTCGTGGCCAACCACCGCGTGGTCGAGCACCGGATGGACGGGTACTGGCTGGATCTCGGGACGCTGCAGTCCTATTGGGCGGGCAACCTGCAGCTGCTGCACGGTGCGGGCGTCCGGCTCGACGATCCGACGTGGCCGATCTGGACCGCCCAACCGCAACTCCTGCCTGCGCGCATCGAACCCGGCGCGGTGGTGGACTCCTCGATGGTCAGCGCGGGGGCCCGGGTGGCGGGTCGGGTCACTCGGTCGCTGCTCGGCCCGCGGGTGGTCGTGGAGGCCGGCGCCGAGGTGGAGGACTGCGTGATCCTCGACGGGGTGGCGATCGGCTCGGGGGTGCGGCTGCGCAACTGCGTGGTCGTGCCGGAGGCGCAGGTTCGCGGCGGCGGCCCGCGGGGCACGGCCGACGCGGTGACCCTGATCGGACGCGACGGCACGATCGCCGAGCGCGAGAAGCTCGATCCTGGCGAGGAGCTCCCGGCCCACCTGCGCTGACGCAGTACGGCGTCGGGCTGGCCTCGGCGGGATCGCGCTCCCGACGGCCGACGGTACGGTTCGGGGCATGGCGTACTCGTGGGAGGACCTCGCCGCGCTCGCCCTGGGTCGGCAGTTCCCCGAGGTGGCGGGCCGCGATGTCGAGGCCGTCGTCGAGGCGGGGCAGCGGGTGGGGCCGGTGCAGGCGCAGACGGCACGGTCGCCGTGTCGGGCTCGCCGCGCGGCTGCCCGGCGTCGCGAAGGCGACGATCGACGCGGCGTACGAGGCGTCCGCGCTCGTGCGCGGCAGCACCCTCCGCGGGACCGTGCACGCCTGCGTGGCCGCGGACCACCCCCTGCTCGACGCGGTGACCCGCCTCGGCAATCGGCCGCTATGGGCCCGGACGTTGCGCCTGGTGGAGACCAGCCTGGAGGAGGTGTGGGAGGGCATCGAGGCGTACGCCGCGCCCGGCTGGCGCACGGTGGCCGAACTGGTCGATCACCTGGCGGTGTGGTTGGCCGCCCACGACCCGGGGGCGCAGCCGGCGCTCGCGAACGCGGCGGGGCGGTTCTTCGCGCTCGGCCATGGCGGCCTCGTGCGGCGGCCGCTGTCCGGCGGCTGGGAGGGGCAGGGGGCGCCGGGCTACCGGACCGCGAGTGTGCTCCTGGGGGATGCGGGCGAGCGATCCCGGCTGGCCGCCGACCCCGCGGCGGTGCTGGACGCGGCGGTCCGGCGCCACCTGAGCGCGCACGGACCCGCGAGCCGCCAGGACATCGCATGGTGGTCCGGCGTCGGGCTGCGGCCGGTCGACGCGGCGCTGGCCAGGCTGGCGGGCGAGCTGACCGCGACGCCGGGCCCGGACGGACGGCTCTACCACGACGTGGCCGAAAGTCCCGCGCCCGCGCGGACCCTGACCGGGGTGCGGCTGCTGCCGGAGTTCGACGCGCCGTTGTGCGGGTACGACCCGCCCGCCCGCACCCGGTTCATCGATCCCGGCCACCACGCGGTGCTCTGGTCCGCGAAGAACGGGCTCATCCAGGCGCCGCTGCTGGTGGACGGGCGGATCACCGGGTACTGGCGGCTGACCGGCACCGGCGCGCGGCGCGGCCTGGAGGCGACGTGGTTCGCGCGAACCCGCCGCCCGCGGCGCGCCGAGTTCGACGAACCGATGGCGCACCTGGCCACGGCGTACGGCGTGCGCGCGACCGCCCTGACCCTGCAGCGCGCGTCATGAGCAGCGCTGCGAGCTTCAGCGCAGGCCGCCCCCATCGCGGGGCGATGGCCCGGTTCACCGACAGGCTGCGGCTAGCGCCGCCCGCACCGCCTCGGCGTCGGCGACGTTGATCGCCGACGGGAACTTCTCGGCGGATGCGGGGACGACGAGCCTGCCCAGCCAGGACTGGGCGGGATAGCGCAGCCGAGTAGCAGCGCCCGTCTCGGCATCGATCACCACACTGACCAGCCCGACCGATGCGTAGCTCTGCGCCACGGAGATCAGTCCGCCGCCCACGGTGGGGTAGGCATCTCGTGCGTCGGTCAGCCGCCGCACCTGTCGCGGGGCCCTGCCCGGGGCATCGACGACCATCAGGCGGTCGCCGTCGACCCAGGCGACGGACCGGCCGTCTGAGGAGACCTGTGTCGGGACCCGGATCCCCGTGGCGACCACGGTCGGCGTCCCGGAGCCGAGGTCGGCGACCCGTAGGAGCCGGTCACCATCGACGGCCCAGAGGTCGGTCCCAAGGATCCCCACCGGCATGAGCTTGCTCTCCGCGAGGATGTCGAGCCGGCCGGAATCGAGGTGGTAGCGCACCAGGCGGTATCGACCGTCGAACGTGCCCAGCCCCCGTGGACCGTCGTGGCCCTCCTGCCAGATGGCGACGTTGCTGCCGACCGCCGGGGCGCTCGCGAACGCGGCCGGCCCCCAACCCTGATCGTCGTGGGCACCGATCAGCGTCACGCGTCCGGTGGTCGAGTCCCAGAGGAACACCTCGACCCCCACCATGACCCCCCGGGCATAGACGGCGAGACGCCCGTCCCACCGTCCCCAGACCGACTGTTGCACGCGAGCTTCGGCCACGACGGGGCCAACAGCGCCGGTCGTCAGGTCCACCAGGCGGAGGCGGCGTTCCTCCCCGTGGTCATCGAGCCTGACCTCCACCACGCCCTGCGTCGAGGTCGCCGCCCCAACAGGACTGAAGCCGTCGGCCCACCGGCCGGTCAGTTTCAGGCCGGCCTGGTCACCGGCCTTGCTCAGCGGGGCTCGGAGGTTTTCGGGGAGGCGGCCGCACGCTCGGCCGTCTGGGCTCACCACGCTTTGCTCCGGGATCTGCAGCGCCCGGGGCACCCCCGGGTCAGGGGTCGCGAGCGGCTCGTCGGGGTCGGGGTCGTGTGGGGGTGTCGGCGTCACCGACGCTGTTGAGCTGGCGCCCGTGGCGGGGGTCAGATTCGGCGGGGCGGAGCGCAGCGGCCCCACCGTGAGGGTCGCGGCGGCGAGGGCGGCGACCGTGGCCGTGCCGAGCACGCCGTACGCCGTGCGGCGGCGCTGCACCCGCGTCCGTCCCGCGGCCTCGATCCCCGCCAGGTCGTACCGCATGGGCGGGGCCCCGGCCTCCAGGACGCGGGTGATGACCTGATCGTCGGCGCCGTAGCGGCGCTCGTCGTACTCATGCGGTGACATGGTCGTCTCCCAGGGCGAGGCGCAGCTTGCGAAGGCCGTCGAAACCGGAGGACTTCACGGCCCCGACGGAGATGCCGAGAAGGTCGGCGACGGTGCGTTCGGGCAGGTCGGCGAGGTGGCGCAGGACGACGACCTGGCGCTCGCGGGCCCCGAGTCCGGCCAGGGCGCGGACGATGTCCACGTGGTCGGGGTCGCTGGGCCGGGCCGGCCGGTCCGGGGGGTCGGCGGAGACCTGTTCGCGGCGGCGACGCCGCCACTCGTCGGTGTGCAGGTTGACCAGGACGCGATGGGCGTAGCCGCCCGGGTCTTCGTCGTTGCGCGTCAGCCGTGGCCACACGACGTACAGCCTGGTCAGCGTCTCCTGCACGAGGTCCTCGGCGCGGCTGGGGTCGCCGGCGAGATACCAGGCCGTGCGCAACAACCGCGGACCCGAGGAGATCACGAACTCCTCGAAGCTCTCCCGCTGATCCGCGCGCATGGTGGCGGTCCTTCCCCGCGGGGGCCGGGGGTCCCAGCCCGCACACTCATTCCACGCCACGGCGGGGCGAAAGGTTGCCCGCCCCTCCCGACGTACGGCGAAAAACCCCGCAAAGGCGCCGCTCACCGCGCCACTAGACTCGGCCGCATGACGAAGGTGCTCTCCGCTGTCGCGTGGCCGTATGCCAACGGCCCCCGCCACATCGGGCACGTCGCCGGTTTCGGCGTGCCCTCCGACGTGTTCAGCCGCTACATGCGCATGGCCGGGCACGACGTCCTGATGGTGAGCGGCACCGACGAGCACGGCACCCCGATCCTGGTCGCCGCCGACCAGGCCGGCGTCACCCCCCGCGAGCTGGCGGACACCAACAACCGAATCATCGTGGAGGACCTGGTCAACCTCGGCCTGTCCTACGACCTGTTCACGCGCACCACGACCCGCAACCACTACGCGGTGGTGCAGGAGCTGTTCCGCGGGGTCTACCGCAACGGCTACATGATCGAGCAGACGACGTTCGGGGCGATCAGCCCGTCGACGGGGCGTACCCTCCCCGACCGCTACATCGAGGGCACCTGCCCGATCTGCGGTGCCACCGACGCCCGTGGCGACCAGTGCGACACCTGCGGCAACCAGCTCGACCCGACCGACCTCATCGACCCGCGGTCCAAGGTCAACGGGGAGACGCCGCAGTTCGTGGAGTCCCGGCACTTCTTCCTCGACCTGCCGGCGCTCGCCGAGGCGCTCACCGAGTTCCTCGACGCGCGCGAGGAGACCGGGCTGTGGCGGACCAACGTGATCCGGTTCAGCAAGGGCCTGCTCAAGGACATGAAGCCGCGCGCGATGACCCGCGACATCGACTGGGGCATCCCGATCCCGCTCGACGGCTGGCGGGACAACCAGCACAAGCGGCTCTACGTGTGGTTCGACGCGGTGATCGGCTACCTGTCGGCAGCGATCGAATGGGCCCGCCGCCAGGGGGATGCGGATCGCTGGCGCGAGTGGTGGAACAACCCGGAGGCGGTCAGCTACTACTTCCAGGGCAAGGACAACATCACCTTCCACTCCCAGATCTGGCCCGCGGAGCTGCTCGGCTACATGGGGCGGGGGAATCGCGGCGGGGAACCGGGGGAGTACGGCGAGCTGACCCTGCCCACCGAGGTCGTCGCCAGCGAGTTCATGACGATGGAGGGCAGGCAGTTCTCCAGCTCCCGCGGCGTGGTGATCTACGTGCGCGACATGCTGTCCCGCTACCAGCCGGACGCGCTGCGCTACTTCATCTCCGCGGCCGGTCCGGAGACCTCCGACTCCGACTTCACCTGGGCCGAGTTCGTGCAACGCACCAACTCCGAGCTGGTCGCCGGCTGGGGCAACCTGGTCAACCGCACCGCCAGCATGATCGCCAAGAACTTCGGCGAGATCCCGGCGTGCGGGCCGCTGGAGCCCGGCGACGAGGAGGTGCTTGCTGCAGTTCGCGGGGGGTTCGCGACGGTCGGCGACGCCATCGAGCACCACCGGCAGCGCGCGGCGCTCGCCGAGGCGATGCGGCTGGTCGGCGAGGTCAACGCGTACGTCTCCCGGACCGAGCCCTTCAAACTCAAGGGCGCGGACCAGCGGGCGCGGCTGGGCACGATCCTGCACGTGCTGGCGCAATGCGTCAGCGACCTCAACCTCATGCTGAGCCCGTTCCTGCCGCACTCCTCCAACGCCGTGCACCGAGTCCTCGGCGGCGACGGGACGCTCACGCCGATGCCGCGCCTCGAAGAAGTCGAGGACTACCCGGACGAGGTCGAGGGGCTGGCGGACGGGGAGCTGCACCGGTACCCGGTGATCACCGGCGACTACTCCGGCTTCCCGGCCTGGGGGAGTGCCCCGGTGGTGCCCGGCACTCCGATCGCCAAGCCGTCCCCGATCTTCACCAAGCTCGACCCGAGCGTGGTCGAGGAGGAGGTCGACCGGCTGCGCGGGGAGGGTGCGCCCGAGTGAGCGGCGCGGGAGCCGGTTCGGCAGGGGGAGCCAGCGGCCGTACGTCGGGTGGGCGCGACGCCGGCGGCGTCGGCGGCCCGCGGCACCCGTCGTACCCCTCCGTCGCCCCAGGCACCCGCGCCGACGGCGGCGCGCAGCCGCCCGACCCGCTGCCCCTGCCCGTCGTCGACAACCACTGTCACCTCGACATGGCCCGGCACGGTGAGCCCGAGACGGACATCACCGCCGTGCTGCGCGCGGCGGCCGCCGTCGGGGTGGATCGGGTGGTGCACATCGGCTGCGACCTGCCGGCGGCGCGGCAGGCGCCCGAGCTGGCGACGACGTACCCGGGAATGCTCGCCGGAGTCGCCTTGCACCCCAACGAGATTCCCGCGCTCGCGGCGGCCGGGGAGCTGGCCGACGCGCTGGCCGAGATCGAGCGAATCGCCGCGCACCCCCGCGTGCGGGTGGTGGGGGAGACCGGGCTGGACTACTACCGCACCGAGCCGCCCGGGCGCGGGGTGCAGGCCGACGCCTTCCGCGAGCACATCGCCATCGCCAAGCGGCTGGGCAAGCCGCTGCAGATCCACGACCGCGAGGCC
The DNA here is from genome assembly GCA_016699675.1 of Austwickia sp. NCBI lineage: Bacteria > Bacillati > Actinomycetota > Actinomycetes > Micrococcales > Dermatophilaceae > Austwickia > Austwickia sp. Next base: position 2,749,931 of record CP064985.1, read on the forward strand.
CACGACGACGTGCTGGCGATTCTGGCGGCCGAGGGCGCGCCCGACGTGACCGTGCTGCACTGCTATTCGGGCGACATCGCGATGGCGCGGGAATGTGTGGCGCGCGGGTACTACTTGAGCTTCGCCGGGCCGATCACCTTCAAGAGCGCCCGCGACCTGCGAGACGCGCTCTCCGTGGTGCCGCTGGACCGAGTGCTGGTGGAGACCGACGCGCCGTATCTCGCGCCGACCCCGCACCGAGGCCGCACCAACGCGCCGGCGCTGATCCCGTTCACGGTGCGGGCGATGGCGGGGGTGCTGGCGGTGGACGTGCCCACGCTGTGCCGCGCGCTGTCCGACAACGCCGAGCGCCTCTACGGCCCCTGGCGCTGACCCTTCCCCGCCGAACGCCCCGCGACGAGTGCTTACCCGTCCGCTCGCAAGGAGCTGGATGACCGTTCGTGACCTGCGCAAAGGGTGCCATGGCACCAAACGTGCAGGTCGTGAACGGTCGGCTTGTGGATAATTAAGGGTGCGCTGCTGCGAGACGACCGTTCGTGACCTGCGCAAAGGGTGCCATGGCAGCAAACGTGCAGGTCGTGAACGGTCGCGTTGTGGATAACGCCCGGAGGGAACCCGGGCAAACGCCGACGAGCCTCTCGACACCGCGGATGTTTCTCTTGACAGGACATATGCACAAGCGATCGACTTAGCCTCATGACGACAACGGCGCGCGTGGGGCTTCTCGGGATTGGACGGATCGGCGTGGGTCACGCCACGGCGCTGAAAAATCTGCCGCGGGTCGGCGAAGTCGTCCTCGCCGACGTCGCGCCCGGCCGGGCCGAACAGGTCGCCGCCGAGCTGGGGGTCTCGCACGGCAGCGTCGACGACGTCTTCGACACCGCTCGGGTGGACGCCCTGGTCATCGCCACCGGCACGGACACCCACGCGGACCTGCTCGTCCGCGCCGCCGAGGCCAAGATGCCCGTCTTCTGCGAGAAGCCCGTGGCCATGGACATCGCGAGCGCCCGCCGGGCCATCGACGCGCTGGCGGCCGCCGGCAATCTCAACCACATCGGTTTCCACCGCCGGTTCGACGCCGGCTACCGAGAGGCCAAGCGCCGCCTGACCGCCGGCGACCTCGGCGAGCTCCGCCGCGTCCACATGGTCACCTGCGACATGGACACCCCCGACCCGAGCTTCATCCCCACGTCCGGCGGGATCTTCCGCGACTGCCTCATCCACGACTTCGACAGCCTGCGCTGGCTGACCGGCAAGCGGATCGAGACCGTGTACGCGCTCGGCACGGCCAAGGGCGACCCCGTCTTCGCGGCCAGCCGCGACGCCTCGGACGCGGTTCTCGTGCTGCAGATGGAGGACGGCGTCCTAGGCACGGCGCAGACCTCGCGCTACAACGGCGCCGGTCACGACGTACGCATGGAGATCGCCGGCACGCAGGGCGGCGCCGTCGTCGGCCTGGAGGACCGCGCGGCGCTGCGCTCGGCGGAGCCGGGGCACCGCGACCTGCCCGGCCCGGTCTGGGTGAACTTCCTGGAACGCTTCCAGCCCTGCTACGCCGCCGAGCTGGGGGCCTTCGTCGATGCCGTCTGCGACGGCACGCCGAGCCCGTGCACCGCGGCGGACGCCCTGGAGGCGCTGTACGTCGCGATGGCCGCCACCACGTCGTACCACGAGGGCCGCCCGGTCCCCGTCGACGAGATCCGCACCTCCTGACCGGCTGAGCGACCCGGCCATCGCCGGCGGGATAGCGCGGGCCTGCGCGGGGCCGGCGTCGAGCGGCCTAGGCTGAGGCCCATGTCGTACGCCGACCCCGGGATGCCGCCGGACAACGGTGGCGACCGCGGTCCGACGCCCGCCGGCGAGTTGCTGGGCGCCGCGCGGGTGCGTCAGGTCGCCGCCGACCTCGGCGTACGGCCGACGAAGACCTGGGGGCAGAACTTCGTCGTCGACGCCAACACCGTCCGCCGGATCGTGCGGCTGGCCGGGGTCGGCCCCGACGACGATGTCGTCGAGATCGGCCCCGGGCTGGGCTCGCTGACGCTGGCCCTGCTGGAGATCGCCGGGCACGTCACCGCGATCGAGATCGACCCGCTGCTCGCGGCCCGGCTCCCGCAGACGGTCGCCGAGCTGATGCCGGCGCGGGCGGACCGGCTGACGGTGCTGGCCGCGGACGCCCTGCGGGTCGCCGAGCTCCCGCCGCGGCCCGCGGGGCCGGGGTCCGCGGTGCCGCGGCCGGCGGGACCGACGCGACCCACCGCGCTGGTGGCCAACCTCCCGTACAACGTCTCGGTGCCCGTGCTGCTCACGTTCCTGGAACGCTTCCCGACGATCGAGCGCGCGCTGGTGATGGTCCAGCTGGAGGTCGCCGAGCGGCTGGCGGCGGCGCCGGGCAGCAAGGCGTACGGGGTGCCGAGCGTGAAGGCGGCCTGGTACGCCGACGTCCGGCTCGCGGGCACCGTGCCGCGCTCCGTGTTCTGGCCGGTCCCCAACGTGGATTCGGGGCTGGTCGAGCTCCTGCGCAAAGAACCTCCGGTCCTCGGCCCGGGGGTCGGGCGCGCCGATGTGTTCGCGTGTGTCGACGCCGCCTTCGCGCAACGCCGCAAGACCCTGCGCGCGGCGCTGGCCGGGTGGGCGGGCGGCGCCGCGAACGCCGAGCAAGCGCTGGTGGCGGCGGGGATCGACCCGAAGGCGCGCGGCGAACAGCTCGGGGTCCGGGAGTTCGCCCGCATCGCGGAGGCCCGGCGTACGGCGTCGTAGGGTGTGGGACATGACCGGTGCACCCCCCGCCTCGCTGACCGTGCGGGTCCCGGCCAAGATCAACCTCGAGCTGGTGGTGGGCCCGCTGCGCGCCGACGGCTATCACGACCTCGCCACGATCTTCCACGCGGTGAGCCTGTACGACGAGCTCACGGTGACGCCCAGCCCCGACTGGGCGGTGACCGTCGAGGGGCCCTACGCGGATCTCGTGCCGGTCGATCAGGGCAATCTCGTGCTGCGCGCGGCGCGGATCTACGCCGAGCAGGTGGGGGTGGATGAGGACGAGCCGCACTGCCACTTCCACATCGACAAGGAGATCCCGGTGGCAGGGGGGATGGCCGGTGGCTCCGCGGACGCCGCGGCCGCGCTGCTGGCCATGGACACCTTCTTCGGGATGAACGGGGACCGCGACACGATCGAGTTCCTCGCCAGCGAGCTGGGCAGCGACGTGAACTTCGCGCTGGTCGGCGGGACGGCGATCGGATCGGGGCGGGGTGAGCAGGTGGCGCCGGTGCTGGGCCGCGGGAAGTATCACTGGGTGCTCGTCCCCAGTGACGAGGGACTGTCGACGCCGCGGGTGTTCGCCGAGCTGGACCGCCTTCGCGCGGAGCGCGGTGACACCGACGTGGCGGCCCCGCAGCCGACCCCCGCCATGATGCAGGCGCTGCGGTCCGGTGACGTCGACGCGCTGGGGGCGGCGCTGCACAACGACCTGCAGGAGGCCGCCTTTTCGCTTCAGCCGCGGCTGCGGGACGTGCTGGCGGCGGGGCTGGAGTACGGCGCGAAGGGCGGCATCGTCTCGGGCTCTGGCCCGACCGTCGCCTTCCTCGTGGACGGCCCCGAGGGCCAACTGGACCTGGCCGTGGCGCTGACGGCATCCGGCGTGGCCGGGGACGTGAAGCGCGCCACCGGGCCGGTGCACGGCGCCCACTTCGTGACGACCCCCCGCGGCCGCTGATCGGCTGGGACATGCGCAAGCGTCGGGTGGCGTTCTTCATCGCGATCCTGGTGGTGCTGCTGGTCGCCGGGGTTTCGGTTGCCTATCGCACGGCGTACGGCGTGTGGTGGTCCGAACCGGACCGCTTCGAGGACTGCGACCGGACGTACCACCGGGGCACCGGCGATCCGCTCACGTTCGACGCCGTCCGCGCGATGTCGAGCCAGACCGCGCTACCCAGGGACGCTCCTTACCCGTTGCAGCAGGTCGGCACGGCACCGCCCCTGGTCGGCGGCCGACTCCTGGCCGCGGTCACCCCTGAGCAGCGGCGGCGCGAGCTTCATGTGCCCTGCGCGATGGTGGTCTTCCGGCAGATCGGGGAGGACTCCTACCGGGTGTACGTCATCAGCGGCGGCCCGTGACGCCGAGTGCCGCCCGGCGGGCCGGGCACTCGCAACGGGGTCGACGGCCCGCCGCCGTCGTGATCTACCCGGTGTCGTGAGTCTCGCCGTGGTGTTGTCTTCACCTAAGACTTCTTGAATAATGGAAGAGTTATGCGATCTTCCCCCCCTCCGCTGCTGCCCATCCTGCGCTCGCGAGTGCAGGGGGAAATCCTCGCGCAGACGTACTTGCATCCCGACGACGAGTACAGCATCACCGATCTCGCCCGCCTCGTCGATGCCTCCACCAAGGCCGTCCAGCAGGAGGTGGACCGTTTAGTCCGGAACGGCTACCTCCTCGACCGCAAGCTCGGGACCTTGCGGCTAGTCCGGGCCGCCCCTGACACGCCGATCGTCCGACCGCTCACGGATCTCCTCGCCGTGACCTACGGGCCACTTCCGGTCGTCACGAAACTGCTCGTCGGCGTGGGTGGAATTCGCCGGGCCTTCATCTACGGGTCCTGGGCGGCGCGCTACCACGGCGAACCAGGCCCGGTCCCTGTCGACGTCGACGTCCTGGTCGTAGGGGAAGCGGACGTGGACGAGCTCGATCATGCGGCAGCGCAGGCGGAACGCGTCTTGCGTCGCGAGGTGAACGTGCGCCGTGTTCGCCCCGAGGTCTGGTCGGCCGGCGAGGACCCCTTTCTCCGCACCGTGCGGGAACGGCCACTGGTGGAACTCACGCTCGGCGACGCCCCAGCGCCACACCCGAAGGAATCGACATGAGGTGGGCCCAGGGGCGCGCCGACATCGAGCGAATGCTCGCCGATGGTGAGCTTGGGCGCGTCGCTGCGAGTCGCGAACACGCGGAGCGGCTGCTGGGCCAAGCCCGTCGCCACCTCGAAGCAGCGGAGCTCACCTGCGAGCTGGATCCTGAGGGGTCCTACGGCATGCTGTACGACGCGAGTCGCAAAGCGCTCTGGGCGACGCTGGCGAATCAGGGCCTACGCCCCACGACGAGGGGCGGGCACCTGGCGGTGTATCACGCGGTGATGGCGCAGCTGGACCCACCGCTTGGTGCCCAATTGCGCCCCTTCGACCGGATGCGTCGGCGTCGCCACGAGGTCGAGTACCCGGAGATCGACACGCCGGAGGTCGTGCCCCAGGACGTGCGCGATGACGTCCCCAAGGTCCGGGTCATCCTCGACATCGCGACGCGCGTGCTCGACTCCATGGGCGTGTTCTAGGCGTTCGTTCCCCGGACCACCGCTTGCCCCGCCACCATCGAAGCGAAGGACCCATGGCCAACCTCATCTCCGTCGAGAAGGCGGACTTGTCCCTCGGCACGACCCATCTGCTCGACGAGGTGTCTCTGGGCGTGCTCACCGGGGATCGGATCGGGGTCGTGGGCCGCAACGGCGGCGGCAAGTCCACCCTGCTCCGGGTACTCGCCGGGCGGCAGGACATCGACACCGGCCGGATCGCGCGTACGAGCGGGCTGACGCTGGGCATGCTCGGCCAGGTCGACGAGCTGGACCCCGAGGCGACGGTGCGCCAGGCCGTCCTGGGCAACCGCGCCGAACACGAGTGGGCTGCCGACCAGCGGATCCGCGCCGTGCTGGAGGGGCTGCTGGGTGGCGTCGACGGGTCCGGGCTGGGGGGTGCGACTGGGCTTGATGCGCTGGTCGGGCCGATGTCGGGCGGCGAGCGGCGCCGGGTCGCGCTCGCCGCGCTGCTGGTCGCCGACCCCGACGTGCTGCTGCTGGACGAGCCGACCAACCACCTCGACGTCGAGGGCGTGGCCTGGCTCGCGGCGTACCTCACCACCACCCGCACCCGACCCGACGCCGCGCTGGTCGTCGTCACGCACGACCGGTGGTTCCTCGACGCGGTGGCGACGCTGACATGGGAGGTGCTCGACGGACGGGTCGAGTCCTACGACGGGGGCTACGCTGCGTATGTGCTGTCCAAGGCCGAGCGCGCCCGCATCGCGGCGGTCACGGCCGAACGCCGGGACAACCTGCTGCGCAAGGAGCTGGCGTGGCTGCGCCGCGGCGCTCCCGCCCGAACCAGCAAGCCGAAGTTCCGCATCGAGGCCGCCAGCGCGTTGATCGCGGACGAGCCGCCGCCGCGCGACGAGGTCGCCCTCACGAGCTTCGCCACTCGCCGCCTCGGTAAGGACGTCATCGACCTGCTGGACGCGACGGTCCGGCTCGGGGCGCGGACCATCCTGGACCGGGTGACCTGGCGGCTGGCGCCCGGCGATCGGGTCGGCATCGTTGGCGTCAACGGGGCGGGGAAGTCGACGCTGCTGCGCGCCTTCCTGGGCGAGGTGCCGCTTGCTGCGGGCAAGCGCAAGGTGGGCACGACCGTCGCCACGGCGTACCTCTCCCAGGAGGTCGCCGAACTGGACCGCCTGGCCGACACGCGGGTCATCGACGCCATCACCGAGATCCGCAGCCACGTCGCGCTCGGCAAGGGCGAGATCAGCGCGAGCCAGCTGGCCCAGCGGCTCGGGTTCACGGGCTTGCGGCAGCAAGCACGGGTCGGCGAGCTGTCGGGCGGCGAGCGGCGCCGGCTGCAGTTCGTGCGGCTGATGATGACCGAGCCCAACGTGCTCGTGCTCGACGAGCCCACCAACGACCTCGACATCGAGACGCTGACCTCGATGGAGGACGTGCTCGACGGGTGGGCGGGGACGCTGCTCGTGGTGAGCCACGACCGGTACCTCCTGGAGCGCATGTGCGACCGCCAGGTCGCGCTGCTCGGGGACGGGCGGGTCCGGGACCTGCCGGGGGGCGTCGATCAGTACCTGGAGTTGCGCGCGATCACCCTCGCCGATGCCGCGCGCAGCGGCGCCGGCGCGGCTGGTGGTGCCGGCGGAGGGGGCGGTGCCGGTACGTCGGGCGGCGGGCCCGGCGGCGGTACGTCGGGTGCTGCCGGCGTCGCGACGTACACCCCGGCCCAGACCCGGGAGGCGCGCAAGGAGCTGAACCGGATCGACCGGCAGCTGACCAAGCTGGCCGCGGCGGAGGAGAAGCTGCACGCGCAGATGGTGGCGAAGGCGACCGATCACGCGGCGGTGCTGGCGCTCAACGACCAACTACGGGCGATCGTCGACGAGCGCGAGGAGCTGGAGCTGGCCTGGCTGGAGGCGGCGGAGATCGCCGAGCCGTGACTCGCCCCCGCGCCGCCCGGGACAGCCGGTGGATCGGCCCTGGTCAGTTCTCGAAGCGGATCATGAGCCGCGCGAGGAGGTCCGCGAGCTGGCTCCGCTCGGAGTCGTCGAGATTCTCGAGCAGCCCGCGTTCGCGCGCCAGCAGCGCCTTCAGGGCGTCCTCCGACAGGCGCCGGCCCGTCGCGGTCAGCCGCACCCGCACGCCGCGGCGGTCGTCGGGATCGGGGAGCCGCTCCACCAGTCCGCGGCGGGCCAGTCGATCGACGCGGTTGGTCATCGTCCCGCTCGTCGAGAGCGTCTGCTTGACGAGGTCACCGGGGGAGAGCTCGTACGGCGCCCCGGCGCGGCGCAGCGCTGAGATGACGTCGAACTCCCAGACCTCCAGGCCGTGCTCGGCGAACGCCGTACGGCGGGCAAGATCGAGGTGGCGCGCGAGGCGAGTCAGCCGGGAGAGGACCCGTAGTGGCTCGACATCGAGTCCGGGCACCTCGTGCTGCCAGGCCGCGACGATCAGGTCGACCTCGTCCCGAGTGTCTCTGCTCGTCGCCTGGGCCGCCATGTCCTCAAGGGTAACCACGGATCTCTTGACATCGAGGCGTCCCGTCTCCCACGATGCCGAGTATCTCGATATCAAGATAAACGCGTCCGCCGACCGAGAGGGGTCACCACATGCCGAGTTGGGATGCCGCGGAGTACGCCCGCCTCGCCAGCGAACGCGCCCGGCCCTTCGCGGACCTGCTCGCGCGCGTCCCCGCCGAGGCGCCGCGCCTGGTGGTCGACCTCGGCTGCGGGGACGGCGCCCGTACGTTGGAACTGGCCGCGCGGTGGCCGGACGCGCGCATCCTCGGCATCGACTCCTCCGCCGCCATGCTGGCCCGGGCCGCCGACCGCGATCCGACCGGCCGCGTGAGCCGGGTCGAGGCCGACCTGGCCGCCCCGTGGCCCGCGCGGCCGTGCGCGACGCCGCTCGCCACCGGGCGATCCCCGCAACATCCAGCCCCTCTGGCCCGGACGTCATCGTCGCCGCGGCCAGCCTGCAATGGGTGCCCGACCATGTGGCCGTGGCCCGGCGCTGGATCGAGGCCTTGGCGCCGGGCGGGTGGTTCGCCCTGCAGGTCCCCGGCAATCACGACGCCCCGAGTCACGCCCTCATGCGCCGTACCGCCGCAGCCCACCGGCGGGCGAGCGCGTTGCTCCCGCTGCTCCTCGGCCGCGAGTCGGTGCGCGATCCCGCGGCGTACGTCGAGGCGTTCTGGGCGCCCGGACGCCAGGTGGAGGCATGGGAGACGACGTACCTGCACCTCCTCGACCCCGACGGCGAGCGAGAGGACCCGGTGCTGGACTGGGTGACCGGCACGGGCCTGCGGCCTGTCCTCGACACCCTCACCGAGGCAGGGGAGCGCGAGGCCTTCCTCACGCCGTACCGGCAGGCGCTCCGCGCGACCTACCCGCGCACCCCCGCCGGCGTGCCGCTGCCCTTCCGCCGGGTGTTCTGCGTCGTTCGCGCCGCCGCCGAGCGGACCACTGACGCGCTGGCGACCATCGGTTGACGGCGGCGGACGGCCGGCCTGACGGCGGGGCCGTCCCGAACGCGGCCCAGGGCCGATTACCCTAGAGCCGAGCGCGGCGGCCGCACGGCCGCAGCGCCCTTCCCCGGTTGGTCTGCTGGTAGGGCCCGCCTGACTTTGAATCAGGATTAGCGACGTTGGTTCGATTCCAACCCGGGGAACCGCCACAACCGCGGGCCCACGGCGATTCGTGAGCGCCCGACAAGGTGAGGTCGCCCGCATGGCCGCCGGGGACTGGCCGTCGTGCGGCGGCGGTAACATATCCTCCGGTGCCGGCAAGCCCGGCCGGTCGCGGCAGCGTCGCCCGGCCCGCTTCCTCGACAGCGCCCAGCGCATTCGTCCGAAGCCATCCGCCGCCCCCGTCGCCGACCTCCGGAGCGCCTCGTGACCCGTCCCGCAGCCGTCATCATCCTCGCCGCGGGCGAGGGTACCCGGATGAAGTCGGCGATCCCCAAAGTCCTGCACGCGATCGGCGGTCGGTCGTTGCTCGGCCACGCCATCGAGGCCGCCCGCGGGCTGAACCCCGAGCACCTGGCGGTCGTCGTTCGCCACGAGCGGGACCGGGTCGCGGCGCACGTCGCGCAGGTCGCCCCGGACGCGGTCATCGCCGATCAGGACGAGGTCAAGGGCACCGGCCGGGCCGCCGAGTGCGGGCTCGACGCCCTGCCGACCGCGCTGTCAGGGACGGTGCTGGTGACGTACGGCGACGTGCCCCTCCTCGCCTCGGCGACCCTCGCCGCGATGGTCGCCGAGCACGAGGCCCACGCCTGCGCGGCCACCGTCATCACCGCGCACGTCCCCGACCCCACGGGTTACGGCCGGATCCTGCGCGACGCCGACGGCGCCGTGGCCGGGATCGTCGAGCAGAAGGACGCGACGCCGCAGCAGCGCGAGATCACCGAGATCAACTCGGGGATCTACGCGTTCGACGGCGCCCTGCTGCGCGACGCGCTCGCTCAGGTGGGCACCGACAACGCGCAGGGCGAGAAGTACCTCACCGACGTCCTCGGCATCGCCCGCGCCCGCGGCCTCGGGCTGCGCGCGCATCTGATCGACGACTTGTGGCAGACCGAGGGCGTCAACGACCGGGTCCAACTGGCCCGGCTGGGCGCCGAACTCAACCGCCGCGTCGTCGAGGGGCACATGCGCGCCGGGGTCACCGTCGTCGACCCGAACACCACCTGGATCGACACCGACGTCACGATCGGGCGCGACACCCTCATCCAGCCCAACTGCCAACTGCTGGGCGCCACGACCATCGGCGCCGAGGCCCGGATCGGCCCGGACTGCACGCTGGAGTCGTGCGAGGTCGGCGACGGCGCGGAGGTCCGCCGGGCGGAGGCCCACCACGCGGTGATCGGGACGGGCGCCACCGTTGGCCCGTACAGCTACCTGCGCCCCGGCACTGTGCTCGACGCCAAGGGCAAGATCGGCGGCTTCGTGGAGACGAAGAACGCCCACATCGGCGAGGGCGCGAAGCTGCCGCACCTGACCTACTGCGGAGACGCCGAGATCGGCGCGGGCGCCAACATCGGCGCTGGCACGATCTTCGCCAACTACGACGGGGTCGCCAAGCACCTGACGCAGATCGGGCGGCACTCCTTCGTGGGCAGCCAGAGCGTGCTGGTGGCGCCGGTCAGCGTGGCCGACGGCGCCTACGTCGCCGCCGGCTCCGTCGTCACCGATCCCGTCGAGCCGGGTCAGATCGCGGTCGCGCGCCAGCGACAACGCAACGTCGACGGGTGGGTGGCACGCCGCAGAGCCGGTACGCCGACCGCGGCGGCCGCCCAAACCGGGGATGCCGAGACCGGGGCCGGGACAGCCGGGGCCGGGGAGGAGAACGCGAAGTGACCAGCCTCAAGCGCACCACCGAGAAGAGCCTGATGATCCTCTCGGGGCGTGCGCATCCGGCGCTCGCCGACGAGGTGGCCACGTGCCTGGGCATCCACCCGGTGCCGACCACGGCGTACGAATTCGCCAACTCCGAGATCTACGTCCGCTTCGAGGAGTCCATCCGCGGCAGCGACGCGTTCCTCATCCAGAGCCACACGGCGCCGATCAACGAGTGGATCATGGAGCACCTCATCATGGTCGACGCCGCCAAGCGCGCGTCGGCCAAGCGGATCACGGTGGTCCTGCCGTTCTACGGCTACGCACGGCAGGACAAGAAGCACCGCGGCCGCGAGCCGATTTCGGCCCGGCTGATGGCGGACCTGTTCAAGGCGGCGGGCGCCGACCGGCTGATCTGCGTCGATCTGCACACGGCCCAGATCCAGGGATTCTTTGACGGCCCCGTGGACCACCTCCAGGCGCTGCCGATCCTGTCGGACTACGTGGCGGACCGGTACGGCGACGAGCAGCTCGCGGTCGTCTCCCCGGACGCGGGCCGCATCAAGGTGGCCGAGCAGTGGAGCAAGCGGCTCGGCGGTGCGCCGCTGGCGTTCATCCACAAGACCCGCGACATCACCCGGCCCAACCAGTCCGTCGCCAACCGGGTCGTCGGCGACGTCAGTGGGCGCACCTGCATCCTGGTCGACGACATGATCGACTCCGGCGGCACGATCACGCAGGCCGCCGACGCTTTGATGGCCTCCGGCGCGCGTGAGGTGGTGGTGGCCGCGACCCACGCGATCTTCTCCGACCCGGCCACGGAGCGGCTGCGGGACTCCTGCATCCGCGAGGTCATCGTCACGAACACCCTGCCCATCGACCCCGAGAAGCACTTCGCCAAGCTGCAGGTGCTCTCCATCGCCCCGCTGATCAGCCAGGCGATCCACGAGGTCTTCGAGGACGGCTCGGTCACGAGCCTGTTCGACACCCCGGCCTAAGGCGTACGGCGAAAGGTCCGGGGCGGGAGCCGAGGCCGGGGCGTATCCGGCGTGCGGCGGGGCCCGGCTTAAGGCTGCCGAGGAACCCGCTCAGGCGGGGGCATAGCCCGCGCTCGCGCGACGCCCACCCGGCATCGAGGTGGTCCAGTCCCGAGCGCCGCTGGAGTCGGCGGCCGTCGCGGCGTCGCTGGCATCCCCGCGGATCGTCGCGTAGGCCACGGGCGTCGTCTCCGGCTCCACCTGCTCGCCGAGCGAGGCGGTCGGATCGGCGGGCAGGTCGCGCAGCACCCGGCCCAACACCCGACCGAGCATGACGTCCAGCAGGTCCGGGTGTCGGGGGTCGAGTGGGAAGCGCTCGGTGTACCGATGCACACTCGCCCCCCGGGCCTGGAGCCGCGCCAGCGCGTCGGCGCCGCGCGCCGCCTCGAATCGGGCGGCGTGCCGCGCGTCGCCGTACAGGTCGATCGCCGCGCCCCGCGCGGTCGCCGCCTCGATGAGCGGCTGGGGGGTGGGGAGGGCGCGGTTGCGGCCGAGGCGCAGGATCATCGGGTACGGCAGGTGGGCGAACCACCAGGCGCCCAGCTCACCGGGCTGCTCCGGGTCGGTGGTCCACACGTCCTGGGCCACGGACACCACGCGGGTCACCGACACCCGGCCCGCGGCGGCCAGCGCCGTCCAGGCGCCCGCGCCGTGCCCGACGACCGTGGGGCGTGTCCCGGTGCGCGCGGCGAGCCACTCGACGGCGGCCACGTGCTCTGCGACGCTCGCCGGGGAGATGACGGGCGCATCAGCGCCGTCCACCGCACCCAGCACGCGCGCCTCGCCGGCCCCGGACCGGTCGAACCGCAACGTCGCGACGCCCTGGCGGGCCGCCGCGCGCGCGAGTCGGACCCAGCCGTCGCCGCCGGGTCCGCCGCGGTGGGCACCGTCGTCGGGAACGAGCAGGACGGCGTGGCGCGGAGTGGCCGCCGGCAACGTGAGGACGCCGGGGAGGCCGCCGACCTCGACGTACTCCTCCGTGCCGCCCCCGCCGAGCGCCGTCCGGACCCGCTGCGCCGGGATGGGGACCGGGGTGGGTCGACGCGCGGGCAACCCGAGCCAGTCCACCACGATGTCCCAGGCCTCGACCGGGATGACGGGTTCGGTGGCGGTCACGTCCAGGGCGTCGAGGTCGATCGCGTCCAGCCGGTCCGCGCCGATCCGGTCCGCGTAGTCCTCCACCGCCTCGTCGATGGGCGCCTCCTCGCGACTCACCAGGAGAATCCCGGTGTTCCGGGCGCTCATCGCGCGCGCGGCGGGGAGGCGGACCCAGGCGTCGTCGCCCGGCTGCGGGTCGACGAGGACGACAGAGCGGTACGGCGTGCGGCCGTCGGCGTCCGCACGCGGGCCTTGCGGATCGCCGAGGGCCATGGCGGCCAGGGCGGCGCCCAGGCCTGCCCCCACCAACGTGAGGTCCCCCTGACCCAGGGTGTGCCGGGCGTAGTGCGCCAGGGCGGCGACATCGGCCAGCCGGCGGGCCATCGGCGGCACGACGCCGTCGTCGCGTAGGGGGGCCGCGGACTCCCCGGTGCCCGACCAGTCCGCCCGGATCGTCACGCACCCTCGGCGCGCCAGCAGGTCCGCCAGATGCCGCATCGCGGGCCGCATCGTGGTCTCGGTGCGTCCGAAGGGACTGACCAGGATGGCCGCGCCGCGGCACTCGGGGCCGTAGGGCAGGTGCACGTGCGCCGCCAGCGCCCCATCGGGGGTGTCGATCCAGGTGGGGATCACCGTTCCGGGGGCGGGAAGACCGGGGTCGGGGGCCTGCTGGGTCGACGACGGCAGGACCGGAATTCGCCGGGCCGTAGCGGTCATCGAAGGTCCCCCTGTCGTCGCAGCCTCCCGGCAGAGTCCAGGCAGGCGAACGTTCAGGACATCCGTCCAGGCCGGCCGGAGTCAGAAGTCTATGCCATCTCGAAGAGCCCGCGGCGACCGTCCGGCGACGCCACGTCGTCTCTCCGGCAGCGTCTCCGCGGCCCCGTGCCGCGCCCTGGCAATGGTCGGGCGACGACCCCGGCGAGCACGGTTGAGGGGATCGACGTGGGCGACCGACGTCGGCGAATCACACCAGGTGGGCGGCATCGGCGGGGGTTCGGTGCGCGGCCGCCGGCGGTCCGGTCGGAGCGATTTCGAGCCTGATGGGGCCCGCGGTTAGAATGGCCCGAGCCTCGGCGAGGGACGCCGTACGGGCGAGTGCCCGCCTCGGAGTCCGTGATCGACGCGGGCCGGTCGTGGAGCCGGGCAGGTGACTGCCCCACCCGAGCCGGACGTCCGCGCGGCGTCCCGCGCCGAGGGCATCGCCACCGGGCCTTCGGGCCCCCGCCGTCAGGAGAATGCCATGGCCGACACCGTCAAGATCACCGCCGAGAAGCGCACCGAGTTCGGCAAGGGCGCCGCGCGCCGGATCCGTCGCGAGAGCAAGATCCCCGCCGTCCTCTACGGGCACGGCGCCGACCCGATCCACCTCACCCTCCCCGGGCACGACACGATGCTCGCGGTGAAGACCGCCAACGCGGTCCTCAACCTCGTCATCGACGGGAAGGACCAGCTGGCCCTCGTCAAGGATGTCCAGCGGGACATTCTCAAGCCCGTCATCGAGCACATCGACCTCGTGATCGTGCGCCGCGGCGAGAAGGTCGTGGTCGACGTCGCCGTGACCACCGTGGGCGAGGCGGCGATCGAGACCCTGGTCAACGTCGAGTCCCAGACCCTGCAGGTGCAGGCCGAGGCGACCCGCATCCCCACCGGGTTCGAGGTGTCCGTGGAGGGCCTGGCCGCCGGCACGCAGATTCTCGCCTCGCAGATCGAGCTGCCCTCCGGTGTCGAGCTGGTCACCGACCCGGAGACGCTGGTGGTCAACGTGACCCAGGCGATCTCGGCGGAGGCGCTGGAGGCCGAGCTGGCCGAGGCGGAGGCCGAGGCTGGCATCGAGAAGGAGGAGTCCGGCGACGAGGCTCCTGTGGCGGAGGCCGGCGAGGAGAAGCCCGCCGACGCCAAGGCCGACGACGAGGCCTGAGCTGCCCGCGGCGGCTCGCTCGTCGCCACCGCTCGCTACCGTCCGGAACCGGCCGGGGCGCCCCAGTGGGGGGCGCCCCGGCCGTTACGCTGAGGGCCGTGCCGCCCACGTCGCCTCCCGTCGTGCTCGACCCCGCCCTCGTCATCGGCTTGGGCAACCCGGGCGCGGAGTACGCCGGCAACCGGCACAACGTGGGCGCCATGGTGCTGGACGAGTTGGCAACCCGCTGCGGCGCGAGCCTGCGCCGCCACAAGGCCCGGGCCATGGTCGCCGATGCTCGGCTGGGCGTGCGAGCGGGCGGGGCCCCCGGCCCGCGCGTGATCCTCGCCCGGCCCACGACGTACATGAACGAATCCGGCGCCGCGACGGCGGCGCTCGCGTCGTTCTACGCGATCCCCGCCGGCGCCGTGGTGGTCGTTCACGATGAACTTGAGTTGTCGTTCGGGGAAATTCGCGTCAAGCGCGGCGGGGGCGAAGGCGGGCATAACGGACTTCGTTCGATTTCGTCCGCCCTGCGCACCAGGGACTACCTGCGGGTGCGCGTGGGAATTGGACGACCGCCCGGTCGGCAAACGCCGGCGGATTTCGTTCTTCGCGACTTCGGGGCCGCCGAGCGCAAAGAGCTGCCGTTCGTACTTTCGGACGCTGCGGATCAGGTCGAGGTTTGCTTGGCGGAAGGTGAGTCAAAGCCCGGGTTGTGACGGGGTGCGGTGTCGGCGCCCCGACGCGGTGACGGCACCCCACCTGCGCAGAGTCCGGCGTCGCTCCGGACCGGCGGCCCGACCCGGGCGTGCCATCCTGTGACACTCGAGGGATAGTTGTGAATGGCGCACGGCCATTCGTCTAGCGCCGCAGGGGTGCCCGCGCTATAGGCTGGGACCCGCGTCCCGGGGGGGACGCAGTGTTCCTTTCGGGCGAGGCAATGTCGGGGGCGCCGGGGGGCGCTCGGCAAGGACGCCGAGAGGCATGGCGGCGAAAGCCGACATCGGGGCCCGCGGTGCCGCGGGGGTGGCACGGGGAGCAATTGCAACTGGGAGGGTTGGCACGTGTCGATCCACGAACGCGATATCGCGCGCAGTCGCGACCGCGCGCGGCACCGCGCCGATCGGCGCCGGCCCGCACTCGAACGTCTGGACGTACCGGTCAGCAGCACCGAAATCTTCGCGCCCAGCCTGGTGGCCTCGACGACGCGCGCCTCGACCCGCAACTCCTGGTCAGTCGCCTATCTGCGGCGGGTCGTCGTCCTGGACGCCGTGGTGGGCTTAATGTGCAGCGGCCTGGCCGCGGCGATTCGCTTCAGCGACGAGTTCGTGCCGGTGGAGTACTACGCGATCATCCCGTTGGTGGGTGTCGTGTGGGTGGCGGCGCTGGCGATGGCCAATGCCTACGAGCGGCGCTACCTCGGCGTCTCGACCGAGGAATACCGGGCGGTGGGACGGGCCGTCGTGGGGACGATGGCACTGATCGGGGTGACGTCCTTCCTGTTCACCCTGCAGCTGGCGCGCATCTACGTCCTCGCCCTCATGCCGCTGCTCCTCATCGGCGGGCTCGCCACGCGGCGGTACATGCGGCACTGGCTCGCGGTACGCCGCGAAAAGGGGCTGCTCATGCAACGCACCGTCATCGTGGGTCGGGCCGATGCCGCGGCGTCCCTAGTGCGCAGCATCAAGCACGAACCGCATCAGGGGCTGCTGCCGGTGGCCGTCTGCACCTCGGGCATGGACACGGATTGGGACGCGACCTCCTCCATCGAGGGCGTGCCGGTCATGGGGACCCCGCGCGACGCGATCTCCGCCGTCGACCTCTACGACGCCGAGGTCGTGGCCGTCGCGTCGCACCCGGACCTGGCGGGCAAGGCGCTCCGCCGGCTCGCTTGGGCGCTGGAGGAGCGCGCCGTGGAACTCATCGTGGCCCCCGGACTTCTCGACGTCGCCGGCCCGCGCATGACGATCCGGCCGTCGAACAACCTCTCGCTGCTGCACGTCGAGCGGCCCTCGCACGCCACCCGGTCGGTGTTCCTCAAGGACATCATGGACCGCAGCCTGGCGTTCCTGCTGCTGCTCGCGTTGTCGCCGCTCCTGCTGACGGTGGCCTTCCTGATTCGGGTCACCGATCCGGGTCCGGTGTTCTTCAAGCAGAAGCGGGTCGGGGTCCGCGGCGAGATCTTCTACATCTACAAGTTCCGCACGATGTGCGTTGACGCCGAGAAGCGGCTCGAGGCGCTCCGGGTCAAGAGCGAGGGCAACGGCGTCCTGTTCAAGATGAAGGACGACCCGAGGGTGACGAAGGTCGGCAAGTACCTGCGCCGCTACTCCATGGACGAGCTGCCCCAGCTCCTCAACGTGTTGTTCGGAGACATGTCGCTGGTCGGCCCGCGGCCGCCGCTGCCTGCCGAGGTCGAGCAGTACGAGCCCGACGCGCTGCGTCGATTGCATGTCCGCCCCGGCATGACCGGGTTGTGGCAGGTCTCCGGGCGCAGCGACCTGTCCTGGGAGGAGTCCTTGCGGCTCGACCTGCGCTATGTCGACAACTGGTCGCCGATCGTCGACCTGCACATCCTGTTCCGTACGTTCCGGGCGGTCACCCACAGCTCCGGCGCGTACTGACAGCGGCGGCCCTTGGGCTGTGGGCCCCGCCCGCGCTCCCCGGTCCTGATCGCGCCCCGCGGCCACCCACCGCGGGGCGCGATCCGCGTGCGCCACGGCACAGTCGCCGTACCAGGCCGGGGGGTGCCATGGGCGATTTCTGTCACCATGGTTGCGGGGTGCCCCGGCCCGGGGGGCGACGCGGGGTGACCAGGCGGGGTTCGGCGGCCCCGAGGCGCTCCGTGGGGCGGTTGGGGGCGGGAGGCTTGTCGCCCCTGTCCGAGGCGGCGTTTAGGCTGTCGCGGGGTGTCGGCGTACGGCGGTTGCCGGGCT
This sequence comes from Austwickia sp., assembly GCA_016699675.1. NCBI lineage: Bacteria > Bacillati > Actinomycetota > Actinomycetes > Micrococcales > Dermatophilaceae > Austwickia > Austwickia sp. The sequence goes on from CP064985.1 coordinate 2,767,552, forward strand.
CGCCCCCCAGGGCCTCGTGTCCCGAGGCCGCCCGACGTACGTGCCCCAAGGAGCCCCATGAGCCTGGTCCGTCTCGCGACGGCGCTGGCAGCTGACCCTTCGATCCGGCGCGCGCTCGCGGCCGCCGACGCCGGTGAGGCCCAAGTCGACATCGCCCTCGCGACGGGGGCGCGGCCGGTGTTCGTGGCCGCGCTGGCCGGGGCCGGTGGGTCGGGTGGGCCTGAGAGCGCCGAACACGACGACGGTACGCCGGGAGCGGCTGCCCCGGGGGCCCCGGCCGGGACGCCCCCGGCCGCTGGGGCGCCGATCCTGGTGGTGGCCGCCACGGGCCGCGAGGCCGAGGACATGGTCACCGCCCTGCGCGCGTTCCTGCCGGCCGAGGCGGTCGCGCACCTGCCGAGCTGGGAGACCCTGCCGCACGAGCGGCTCAGCCCCCGCAGCGACACCGTGGGGCGCCGCCTGGCCGTGCTGCGCCGCCTCGCGCACCCGGACCCGCATGACGCGGCGTACGGTCCCATCCGCGTCCTCGTCGTCCCCGTGCGTGCCCTGCTGCAGCCGTTGACCCGCGGCCTCGGGGAGCTCACCCCGGTGGCGCTGCACGCGGGCGACGAACGCGCCATGGAGGACGTGGTGGCGGCGCTGGTGGGCGCGGCGTACGTGCGCACCGACCTCGTCGAGCGTCGCGGCGAGTTCGCCGTCCGCGGCGGCATCCTCGACGTCTTCCCGCCCACCGAGGACCACCCGATCCGGGTGGAGTTCTTCGGCGACACGGTCGAGGAGATCCGGACCTTCCGGGTCGCCGACCAGCGCTCCCTGGACCTCGCCGCGCACGGCCTGTGGGCGCCGCCGTGCCGCGAGATCCTGCTGACGGACCAGGTCCGCACGCGGGCGGCGGAACTGGTCGACGAGCTGCCGGGGGTGGCCGACCTGCTCGGCAAGATCGCCGCCGGCATCGCGGTCGAGGGCATGGAGTCGCTCGCGCCGGTGCTCGTCGACGGGATGGAGTCGCTGCTCGATGTGCTGCCCCGGGGCTCCCGGGTGTTGGTGAGCGACCCCGAGCGGGTCCGCGCGCGGGCCCACGACCTGGTCGCCACCAGCGATGAGTTCCTGGAGGCGAGTTGGTCGGGGGCGGCCGCCGGCGCCGCCGTACCGATCGATCTGCAGGCCGTCCTCGGCGAGGGTTCCTTCTGGACGGTCGCGCGGGCCCGTGAGCACGCGCTCGGGCGCGGCCTGCCGTGGTGGACCATGACGCCGTTCGCCGCCGACGAGAGCCTGGCCGGGTTCGCGGGGCGGCTCAGCGATGCCGGCGACGACGCGCTCGCGGTCACCGTCGACAGCCACGACATGGAGGGGCTGCGCGGCGACGGCGAGGCGATCCGTGCCGCGCTGCGGCGCTGGGCGATCGACGAGGGGCGCCGGGTCGCGGTCGTGACGGAGGGTACCGGCCTCGGCAAACGGCTCGCCGAGGTGCTCGCCGAGCAGGGCATTCCGGGGCAACTGGAGCCCGACGGGCTCGGCCCGGGCTTCCTCGCCGAGTCGGGAATCGTGCACGTCACGACCGGCTGTCTGCCGCGGGGGTTCACCGCGCCGGCCGCGAACCTCGTGGTCGTCACCGAGACAGACCTGGTGGGGCAGGGCGGCGCCGGCGGCGCCGGGTCGACCCGGGACATGCGCAAGATGCCGTCCAGGCGGCGCAACCAGGTCGACCCGCTGCAGCTGCGGCCGGGGGACTTCGTGGTGCACGAGCAGCACGGCGTGGGCCGGTTCGTGGAGATGACCCAGCGCACCGTCCAGGGGGCGACCCGCGAATATCTGGTGCTGGAGTACGCCGCCTCCAAGCGGGGCCAGCCCGGCGACCGGCTCTTCGTGCCCACGGACCAGCTGGACCAGGTGACGCGGTACGTCGGCGGCGAGGCGCCCACCCTCAACAAGCTGGGCGGCTCGGACTGGGCGAAGACCAAGTCCCGCGCGAAGCGGCACGTCAAGCAGATCGCGGGCGAGCTGATCCGGCTCTACTCGGCGCGGATGGCCACCCGTGGCCACGCGTTTGCGGCCGACTCGCCCTGGCAGCGGGAGCTGGAGGACGCCTTCGCCTACGTCGAGACCCCGGACCAGCTCTCCTCCATCGACGAGGTCAAGGCCGACATGGAGAAGGAGGTCCCGATGGACCGCCTGATCTGTGGCGACGTGGGTTACGGCAAGACTGAAATCGCCGTGCGGGCCGCGTTCAAGGCGATCCAGGACGGCAAGCAGGTCGCCGTGCTGGTCCCGACGACGCTGCTCGTCCAGCAGCACCAGGTGACCTTCTCCGAGCGCTACGCGCAGTTCCCGGTGCGGGTGAAGGCGCTGTCCCGGTTCCAGAGCGACGCCGAGGTCAAGGAGGTCATCGAGGGGTTGCGCGACGGCACGGTGGACCTGGTCATCGGAACGCACCGGCTCCTGTCGCCGGAGGTGAAGTTCAAGGACCTCGGCCTGGTGGTCATCGACGAGGAACAACGCTTCGGCGTCGAGCACAAGGAGCAGCTCAAGGCGCTGCGCACCAACGTCGACGTCCTGGCCATGAGCGCCACCCCGATCCCACGCACCCTGGAGATGGCGGTCACCGGCATCCGCGAGATGTCGACGCTGGCCACCCCGCCGGAGGAGCGGCACCCGGTGCTGACGTTCGTGGGCGCGTACGACGAGAAGCAGGTCGTGGCCGCCATCCGCCGCGAGCTGCTGCGCGAGGGCCAGGTGTTCTTCGTGCACAACCGGGTGCAGTCGATCGAGAAGACCGCGGCGCGGCTGCGGGAGCTGGTGCCGGAGGCGCGGATCGCGACCGCGCACGGACAGATGGGGGAGTCCCGGCTGGAGCAGGTCGTCGTCGACTTCTGGGAGCGCCGGGCGGACGTGCTCGTCTGTACGACGATCGTGGAGACCGGCCTGGACGTCTCCAACGCCAACACCTTGATCGTCGACCGGGCCGACGTGTTGGGCCTCTCCCAGCTGCACCAGCTGCGCGGCCGGGTCGGGCGCGGCCGGGAGCGGGCCTACGCCTACTTCCTCTACCCGGCCGGCCAGCCGCTGACCGAGACCGCGCACGACCGGCTCGCGACGATCGCCTCGCACACCGACCTCGGCGCGGGCATGGCCGTGGCCATGAAGGACCTGGAGATCCGCGGCGCCGGCAACCTGCTCGGCGGCGAGCAGTCGGGGCACATCGCGGGCGTCGGCTTCGACCTGTACGTGCGCCTCGTCGGGGAGGCGGTCGCCGACTTCCGGGATCCGGACCGGGTGGAGGCACCGGTCGAGATCAAGATCGAGCTGCCCGTCGACGCGCACCTGCCGCACGAGTACGTGCCCGGGGAGCGGCTGCGCCTGGAGGCGTACAAGAAGCTCGCGCAGGTCGCCGACGAGGCCGAGCTGGACGAGATCGTGGCCGAGCTCGTGGACCGGTACGGCGCGCTGCCGCCCGCGGCCGAGAACCTCGTCGAGGTGGCGCGGCTGCGGACGGTGGCCCGGGCGGCCGGCGTGGCCGACATCGGCGTACAGGGCAACTTCGTGCGGTTCGGCCCGGTCGAGCTGCCCGAGAGCCGGCTGATGCGCCTGCAGCGGGTCTACAAGGGCACGGTGGTCAAGCCGGCGCTCCGGCAGATCCTGGTGCCCGCCCCGAAGACCGCACCGGTCGGGGGGCGCCCGTTGCGGGATAAGGCCGTGCTGGACTGGGCCGCGGAGCTCATCCGGGCGATCATGCTGGCCGAGCTGACGCGCACGGGGGCGCCGGCGGACGCCGTACGTCGGTAGCCGGCCGGCACCCGGGCGCTTTCGCTGGGGAGTTGCCCCCGCGCGTACCCGGATTCGCCCGCTATGCCCCTTCCGCCGGCCCGGCGGGGCTGGCAAGGTGAGGGGCGCACGTCGCCAGCCAACGCCGGGTGGTCGCCGCGAGGCGCGGGCCCGGCCCGGGCCCGAGGAGGGCGGATGACCGCCGCACGCCGACGCAGGACCGTTCTGAGCATCGCCGCCGCTGTCGCGACTCTTGGGGGCGCGGGCGCCCTGGCGGCCCCGGCGGTCGCGAACCCGCCGGCGCGGCATGCGTCAGCGGCGTCCGCTCCAGTCGCGACGGCCCCGGCGACGGCGCCCGCGCTGGTGCCGCCCAAGACGCCGACGGCCGTGGGCACCGGCGGGGCCGTGACGACGGTCGACAACTACGCGACCGCCATCGGCCTGGAGGTGCTGCGGCAGGGCGGCAACGCGGTCGACGCCGCGGTGGCGACGGCGGCGGCGCTGGGCGTCACGGAGCCGTACAGCGCCGGCATCGGCGGGGGCGGCTACTTTATGTACTACGACGCCAAGACCAAGGCGCTACACACCCTCGACGGGCGCGAGACCGCGCCCCGGCGGATCACCCACGACGCGTTCGTCGACCCGGCGACCGGCAAGCCGTACCCGCTGATGCCGCAGCTGGCGACCAGCGGCGTCAGCGTCGGGGTGCCCGGCACGCCGGCCACCTGGGACGAGGCGCTGCGCCGCTGGGGCAGCCGCTCGCTGGCGCAGGCGTTGGAGCCGGCCGCCCGGCTCGCGCAGGAGGGGTTCGTCGTCGACGCGACGTTCCGTAGCCAGACCCTCGACAACAAGGCGCGGTTCGCCGCGTTCCCGGACACGGCCCGGCTCTTCCTCCCCGGCGGGGACGCCCCCCAGGTGGGGACCGTGTTCGCGAATCCCGACCTGGCGACGACATACCGGATGATCGGCGACAAGGGGGTGGCCCAGGGGTTCTACCGCGGCCCCCTGGCCGTGCAGATCGCCGACACGGTGCGCCAGCCCAAGAAGGCCGCCAACACGACGTTGCCGGTGCCGGCGGGGTCGATGACGCCGGCCGACCTTGCGACGTACAAGGTCGTGCCGGGCAAGCCGGTGACCTCGACGTACCGCGGGATGACCGTTCACGGCATGGACGGCTCATCCTCCGGCGGGACGTCGGTGGGCGAGGCCCTCGGCATCCTGGACACGGTCGACCTGCAGGGCATGAGCAAGCCGGCGGCGCAGCACTACTACCTGGCGGCGTCCGCGCTGGCGTTCGCGGACCGGGCGAAGTACTCCGGGGATCCGGCGTTCGTGGACGTCCCCGTGGCCGCGCTGCTCTCGCGGGGGTTCGCGGAGCAGCGCGCCTGCCAGATCGACCCGGCGAAGGCCCTGGTCACGCCCGCGAAGGCAGGCGACGTGGCCGCGCCGGGCGGGTGTCGGGCCGAGGCGGCGGTGGCACGGCCCGACACCGAGAACGTCTCGACGACGAACCTGACGGTCGCGGACTGGTGGGGCAACGTGGTCGAGTACACGCTGACGATCGAGCAGACCGGTGGCTCCGGCATGGTCGTCCCCGGGCGGGGTTTCCTGCTCAACAACGAGCTGACCGACTTCACCGCGGCGTACGACCCGGCCGACCCCAACCGCATCGAGCCGGGCAAGCGCCCCCGCTCGTCGATGTCGCCGACGATCATCACGAGGCAGGGCGAACCGTTCCTCGCGCTCGGCTCGCCCGGCGGGTCCACGATCATCACCACCGTGCTGCAGACCATCGTGAATCGGGTCGACCTGGGCATGACGACGCCCGAGGCGCTCGCCGCGCCCCGGGCCTCGCTGCGCAACACCGCCGCGGTGACGGCCGAGCCGGCCTACCTGGCGGCGCACGGGGCGGCCCTGACCGCGCTGGGCTACCGGCTCAACCCTGCCGGAGATGCCCTGACCAGCGCCGCCGAGATCGGGGCGGCCACGGCGATCGAGGTCGGGGGCGGCGGGAGCCTGACGGCGGTCGCCGAGCCGGTACGTCGTGGCGGCGGGTCGGCCGGGGTGGTCAACCCGGTGAAGTAGTCGGGGCGGCGCCCCGTTCTCCCGACTGGCGCCCCATTTCCCACTGGCGCCCTAGTTCCCTGACGGTTCCCGACTGGCGCCCTATTTCCCCGACTGCCGCCCCTCTTCAAGCGGGGCGCCAGTGGGGGAAATAGGGCGCCAGTGCGGGTGGGGACTAGCGGGGGATCAGCGCGCCGGGGGATCAGCGGCTCCGGAGGATCACCGGCCCCGGGGGCGCAGCATGCGGCGCTTGGCCTCGTCCGGGAGCACGCCGGCCAACGTCATAAGCGCCCGGTAGGGGCGGCGGGGGAAGCTCACCGGAGAGTCGCGGCGCAGGGCCTCCAGGGCCTGCGCCGCGCAGTCGTCGGCGCTGATCCGCATCCACTGCGGCGGGCCCGAGGCCGCGCCCTGGTCCATGCCGGCGACCTGGTCGAACTCGGTGTCGACCGGGCCGGGCGCCAGCTCTGTCGCGTCACGCCCGTGCCCGCCAGCTCGAGCCGCCACGACTCGCACAGGCCGTGGACGTAGTGCTTGGTGGCGGCGTACACCGCGCCGTTCGCCATCGGCATCTGACCCGCGCCGGAGCCGACCACCATGATCGCGCCGGCGCCCCGGGCGGCCATAGCCGCCCCCACCCGCCGTACGAGTGCCGTCGTCGCGGTGACGTTGACCGCGATGAGTTGGGCGATCCGGTCCCAGTCCTGGTCGACGAAGCGGCACTCCTGCCCGAGGCCGGCGTTGTTGATCAGGACGTCGATCGGGCCCGCGGCGAGGATCTCGTCGGCGAGAGCCGAGACGGCCGAGGTGTCGGCGAGATCGGTCGGGCGCACGGTGACGCCCAGCTGCGGGTGGCCGGCGCGCAGCTCCCCGGCGAGGGCCTCGAGCCGGTCCCGGCGCCGGGCGACGAGGACCAGTTCGGACGCGGTGGGCGCAAGCCGTCGGGCGAGCGCCGCGCCGATGCCGGCGGAGGCGCCGGTGACGAGCATGCGGCCGGTCAGAGAGGTCGTCATGCGCCGATCATGGCGCGCCACGACGCGGCTGGTGTGGCCGGGCGATGGCGTTCCGGTGACGTGGCCGTGGACCGCCGCCCTTCGTGCCCGACTGGGGGCTGCGCCGTTCACTCGACGCGGAGGGTCGCCCAGACGCCGAGCTCGGTGCCCCACCGGAAGGCGCCGGTACGCACGCAGTGATCGCCGGTGTGCTCGGGGGTCATGACGCACGTCTCGGCCCACCCGGGCGCCACCCCCGACAGCGAGCCCACCCACGGACCGCGCCGCACCCACGGGGCGAACGGCCAGGCCAAGCCGTGGACGGTGAGGGTGTGCTGGCGTGGCTTGTCGCCCGCACCCAGCACCCGCAGCCACAGCGGTGTGCCACGCCGCGCGTGGCTGAGCGGCTGCTCGGACTCGGCGTACCGCGGAATCCCTCGGTGCACCAGCCCGCTGCGGTAGCTGACGGCCTTGTGCCCGCTGTCCTCGGGATCGTCCCCCGGCACGACGTCGGGCACCGGCAGGTCGGGGTGCCCGTTGACGAACAACCGCAGCCCGTCCTGGATGAACACCGTCGACTCCTGCGCGACGACCTGGCCCTGCTCGTCCCGGAGCTCCGCGGCCGCACCGCTCCACGCCTCGCACTCCTGGCCCTGGACGCCGGGCCCCGGTGGGGAGGCCAGGGGTGCGAAGGGGCGAACGTCGCCGGGCTCGACGATCAGCGCCCCCACCAGCCCGTGGTGCCGGTGGTTGCGGATGTCGGCGAAGTCGTAGAGCAGGCAGGCCGTCCCCGGGCCCTCCCGGTGCGTGGTGGGCGCCAGGAACTCGTCCGCGTACCACCACATCTCGGTCCAGTTCGCCTCGGCATGGTCGTGCCCGCCGCGGTGGACGACGCGACCGCCGGCACCGTGGCCGCCAGCGCCGTGGCCGCCGCCGTCCTCCTCGTCGGCGCGCGGTGACGCCACGGTCCCGTCGGTGTTCCGGCCCACGAATGAACCGTCGGAAGAGACCACGTCGTAGCTGAGCAGGCTGGCGTGCAGCGAGACCCGCGGGCTCACCGTACGCCGGTCGGGCCGCCCCCATTCGTCGAGATGCTCCAACGGCAGCCGCGGCGGGGACGGTTCGACGTCGAACGGGGCCAGGCCCACGACGTCCTGCTCGCGGACCACCTCGTTGACGACGAAGACCCTGACCCACTCGCCGCGTCGGGCGCGCAGCACGAGCGGATCGGTGGACGGGACGACGGTCCGAGGCCGCCACCGGCCGGTCTCCCGCGCCGCCCGCTCCTCCTCGGCGTCGTACTCCGCCACGAGGTACTGCAGGCCCCACGGATCGGTGAGGTGATGGCCGGCGTACAGGTGCTCGGTCCGCCGCGCCACCACCACGAAGGTGCGCACGGGCTCGGTGAACCGCCCGGAACCACGTCGGCCGGGGCGCGGCGGCGCCGCGGCCGCGACCTCCATCCGGTGGCGCGCGGCCTGGGGATCGCCGCTGAGATCGGGCAGCGGACAGAGTCGCGAGGTGTTCTCGTCCGTCGGGCGGAGGACCCGCACGAGCCCCCAGCAGCCCACCCACAGATCGTCCATCGGGGCGAACGCCCACAGGTGATCGCCCACGCCGTACGGCGAGCCGTTCGTCGGGTCGATGTCGAGGGTGAACGCCTCGGAGATGCCGATGGTCTGCTGGTTGACCAGCGGTGCGGTGGGGTTGCCCCAGTCCCGTCGCCAGCGCATCCCGTGCACCACGAAGCTGTGCTGCTCCTCGTGCGAGCCCTGGATGAGCCGGATGCGCAGCCGCTCACCGGGGTAGCCCTCCAGGAGCGGGGTGTCCGGGTCGCCGCGGGTTCCATGCAGGTTCGTGCCGGAGTGGGCGCTGCTGGAGAACCACAGGGACGGGTCGTCACCGCGGAACGTGAGCGGGGCGTTGCGGTAGTTCACAGCCATCGCACCGGGGTCGTCGTCGCCGCTCAGGGTCCGCGGCGGGTTCAGCGGTCGTCCGCCGCGGTCGAGCAGTGGAACGAAGTCACCGACCGCGAGGCAGGCTTCGCGGAACGGCGGCAGGCCGCAGGACGATGGCGGTACGACGACCGCACGGCTCCCTGTCCAGGCGGTGACGTCTTGGTCGTCGGCGGTGTGCCACTGCGATCCGTGGGGCTCGGCGATCAACGCCGCGAACAGGCCGTGCTTCTGACGGAAGTTCGCCAGCAGGTGGTCGTGGAAGAAGCACGGGCCGAACTCCTCGTCGACGACCCACCGGTGCAGGCTCTGGGTTCGCTGCTCGCCGGGATGGTCCGAGCCCACCGCCTCCCGGCAGCTGGCCCCCGACAGGTAGTTCCAACCCGTCGCCGACCCGTCGGCCGCGAGCACGTCGAACTTGACCATGTGCACGTGCAGACCGCACTCCACAGGCGCCTGCCCCACGTCGAACCCGTCGGCCGGGAACGAGGTCAGAGCGTTGTGGAGGCGCAGTTCGACCACGTCGCCGTGGTTGGCCCGGGGGAAGAACGGCTCGGGGTTGACCGAAGCCGGCGTGCGAAACGACTCGGTGGGCCGGACGATCCGCTCCGTGCCGTCGGGGTCCCTTTCCCGCACCGCGACGGCAAGCAGCCGGTAGTGATGTCCGAGGGGGTCGTGCCAGCCCGCAGCGTTGTAGGTGATCGGGGAGCTGACCACCTCGACGTCGTAGGACACGATCCGCAGCGGCCCCCTCATGGCGGCGGCCCGGTTCGCCTCCTGCGCCAGGCCGTCAAGATCGACGAACAGCGCACCCGGCTGGGCGCCGTCGCGGCACGCCGGGTCCATCGCGGTGCGCTCCTTCTCGCTGGCCAGGTCCATCCCCAACAGCAGCCGGCGGCCGTTGCGGTGCTCGGGCACCGCAGCGGGAGGGGGCGGGGACTTCATCGGGAAGTCCCCGTCGATGAACCACGGGAACCCCGGCGCCGCCTCGGTTGGCGGTTCCGGTGTCCGGCCCGGCAGCGGCCGCAGCGCCGGGCAGGGCGTGCCGTCGGGGTAGGCGCGGCGGCCGTCGACGAGCCGGTCGAAGCTGCGCCACAACCCCCACATGCCGTGGTGGAAATGGGGATACAGGTGGCAGTGCCAGATGACGTCGCCGAAGGACCGTTGCCGGCTCCCCGACCCGTAGAGCGGCTCGATCGTGACCGCCGTCTGCGGGCCGATGGTGATCGCGTCGAGCAGCTGGGAGCCCTTCGGAGCCGGGCTCCCGTCCGGCAGGCAACCGTGCACCGACGGGGGTGCGACGTCCTGCGGGATCGCCCGCCACTGGTGCACGTGCAAGTGCCACACGTGGGTTTCTTTAACGCCCGGGTGGACGAGCCGAACCCGGCACGGGTCCCCCCGGTAGGCCCGGAACACCGGCGTGACCGGTTCCCCGAACAGCCAAGAGCTGTGGTGCTGCTCCTCCCCGGCGATCCGCTCCAGCCACTCGCCCTCCGGGGTCCGCGCCGTCCAGAACTGCTCATCCAGTTCCTCGCCGAGGCGCGAACAGACCGCCGTTCGGTCGACGCCGACCTGGTCGACGTCCGGCTCGTGGCGGGTCCGCGCCACCTGCTCCCGCAGGCGATGCGGCAGGCGGTTGTGCATCGGCTCGGCCCGGTAGGACAGCGGCATGACCGTGTGCTCGCCCGTCGTGTGCAGCCCGGAGTGGATCTCGGGCTCGTCGTGAATGAAAACCGCGAATTCGCGGAAGCTGCGCGGCACCTCGTCGGAATGGAAGTCGACGAAGCGCCGGTGTGCCTGGGTGCCGACCGGTTCGTCGGCGACGAGGACGTCGACGTACAGACCGGCGTCGTACGGCGTGTCGCTGAGCGTCAGCCCCGACGTCGGGTCGCTCCACGTGGTGCCGGGCGGCTCGACGACGAGCGCACCGAACAGTCCGTGCACGTTGCTGCCGCGTTCGCTGCCCCGGGCATCGGCGAGGTCGTTGATGGGCCAGACGCCTTCGTGCTCCGCGTTGTGCACGAGCGTGAGCCGCTCGCCCGGCGCGAGCGTGGTGTCGGGATTGGCGCCGATGTGCGCGCCGTCGCAGTGCCGCACGCCGGCACCGTCGGTGGTCGACATCCCGCCGCCTTGGACGTGGAACCCGAACCGGCGCCGCGACAGCCCGTTCTCGACCGTGATCGTCACCGGCTCGCCCCGGCGCGTGCGCAGCACGTAGGGCTCGACGAGCGGCAGCGGCTTCATCGGGTTGAACCGGTCGTAGGGGCCGCGGTCGATCCCCGGGGCCGACAGCGGCGTCCGGTGGTCGTTGAGGATCAGCTGCTCGACCCGCTCGCGGGGGACTCCGGACTTGTCGGCCAGGCGGGCCGCGTTGAAGCGGCGATGGGGGTCGGCCTCCAGGTCCGTGAACCACGCGGCGATGGCCCGGTCGAGGAGGTGCGTCTGGTCGCGCCAGTGCGCGATCCACGCGGTCCGCTCCTGGGGGCTGAGACTGACCAGCCGGATGCGGGTGCTGTCGAGCACGTCGAGATCCTGCGGAGGACCGGCGGCGTCCGGGGGCCGGTCGTCCGCTAGCTCCGCGAGGGCAACCCGCAGCTCGTCGAGGGTGCGCTGCACGTTGAGTCGGACGGCGCCGGCTCGGTGCGAGGGCCGGCGCCGGCCGTGGGCGAGCCGGTCCTCGGCCTCACCGTATTCGGGGACCTGCTCGCGGCGGAGCAACTCGGCGAGCAGCTCCTGATCCTCGTCGGGGCCGTGCCGTAGCCGCTTCAGCATCTCCTCCAGCCGCTCGAGGGCGTCCACGACGAGCTGGGCGCGTTGGCGTTTGCGGTGCAGGGTGGGCAGGCGACGGTCGTCGTCCTCGAACCGGGCGCGCGCCCACCTCAGCAATGGCTCGTGGGCCTTCGGGGCGAGCACCATCCCGTCGGGGTCGTGGTCTCCGTCGAGGGTGTACACGATCGGCATCTCGAGCGCGATGACATGGCGGCAGTTGCTCATGGCTGGACTCCTTTCCAGGACGGGTCAGACAACCCAGGCGGCGGGCACCGCGCCGGCAAGCACGGCCACACCGAGGATCACGGTGGCCGCGCCGATGGCGGGGACGAAGGGGCGCGCCGACGGCAGGAGCCGCTCCAGCGCCATGACGAGGGCGAGCGTGACCATCACCGGCATGGCCGGCATGCCGACCACGAGGGTGAGGGCCATCAGCGCCCAGCAGCACCCGACGCAGACGGCGCCGTACTGCGCGCCGATCCACGCCGCGGCCCTGCGCGGCGGGATCGAACCCCACCGGAGCAACGCGAGCGCGGCGGGGCTGCGACAGGACGTCAGGCAGGCCCGTTTGGCGGGGCTGAACTGCCAGAGCCCAGCGGCGACGACCACGGCTCCGGCCGGGATCCCGGGGTGGGCCTGGAGCCAGGTGTGGGCGGCCGCCGGGAGTCCCGCGCGGACCATCGCGTCCGCTGCGAGGTAGGCCAGGCCGACGAGCGACCAGAGGGCGGTGAAGGCGGTGGCTGTGAGCGTGAGGAGGATGGCCCGGTCCGGGCGGGTGCCCGCGAGCCGGGACACCACCCGCAAGAGCGGCACGGCCGGCGGCAGCATCATCGCCACGACCATGAGCACCCACCCCGCGGCCCGGGTCACAGCGGGCCCGAGAGATGGGGCGGCGGCGGTGAGTGTGGCCGTGCCCCTGTGGGTCGCGCCTCCGTGGGTCGTGTTCCCGTGGGTCGTGCCAGCGTGGCTGGCGACATCGGGGGCGAGGCCCCCGGGGCTGGCGATGTCGTGGGCGACGTCGCCGTGGGATGCCCCGTGGGTCAGGGCCAGCCCCACCCAGGCGAGAGCCGCGACCGCCAGTACCGCCGACACCAGCAGGCGATCAGGCCGCGCCGCATCAGTTGTCGGGCGCGTCACCATCGCCGTCGTCCATCCGATCGTCGTGGACATAACTGAACGGTCCCGTCATGCTCGACCGGCCGGTGACGTCGAGCGGGGGCCCAGGCAGGGCGGAGATGCCCACCCGCAGGACGTTGGTTCGGCCCGCCGTGACGGCGTTGTCCCCGATGCCGTGCTCGCGATGGAGCGCCGTGCCAGTCAGGCGCAGCGGCTGGGACGAACCGTCGAAGTGCTCGCCAGTGCCGCGCGCGCCCACCAACTGGGTACCCCCCGTCGTGCGCACCTCGACGTCGAAGCGCTCCCCGACGCTGGTGCACGTGATTCTGGCCCGCCCCCGGTCGACGACGTCGCCGGTCACGCGCGCGAGTTCGGCCAGCGGACCGCCGGCGTGGCCCGCGAAGGCGGCGAGCAGCGGATCGACGGCTTCGTCCGGCACGTCATCGACGTACAGCGCGGAGGTGCTGCTGCCCCCGCGGCGGCTGTCGCCGTGCACGGTGACACTGACCAGGTTGCCGCCGCCCACCTCGATGCCGCGGATGCTCGAGCCGGGCGCGAACTGCCAGGCGAACAGCCCGGCGCAGTAGTCCTCGGTGGGCTCGTCCTCGACCCAGCAGGGGCACATCAGGGTGCAGTTGCAGGCTTCGATGAAGGTGCCGGTCAAGCGGTATCCGCGGGCCATGGGTCGCCCTTTCTGTGTTGAGGGGTCAGTGGCGGATGTCGATGGGGGCCGTGGTCGTGACGCCGTGCCCGGAGGTCACGGTGACCGTCGCGACCCCCGCGGGAGGCGCCGGGGGATCCGGCTTCACGGGGCCCTCGCCCGGCAGGGTCGCCACCACGGACCAGGCGTGCGTGACGTCGACGGGCACGGTCCCCAGGAGGATCCCCGCATAGCTCACCGACACCACATTGGGCAGCACCCCCACGCACGACCCCTTGATGCGGAACTGGCGGCGGTCCGTGCGGTACTGACTGCTCTGCACCCGGAGCTGGTCCGGGGGTGGGGGCGGGTTGACGGTGACAGTGACGTCCTCGGACGCCGTACCGCCCGGCCCGGTGACGGTGAGCCTGAAGCCGAGCGTCTCCGGGAACTGGGCCGTGAAGGTGGCCGTGGCGCCCTGGACGTCGAGCGCGACCGGCGTACCGCTGGTCTGCGTCCAGGTCCACGCCGTGGCGCCGGTGGAGGCCGAGCCGTCGAGCGTGACCGGGAGCGTCGCGGCCACCTCCTGGGTGAGGACGGTGCGCGCGACCGGCCCCAGCGACGCAGCTGCGGGACCGACCACCCGGACCGGCGCGCTGCCGGTGCCCCCGCCTGAGGAGGTGACGACCACGGTCGCCGGTGGGGCTGCGACGACGATCGGCACGTCAAGCGGGGTGTTGGGCTCCAGGCTGAGGGTGACGCCGGTCGCGTCGGAGCTTGCGGCGAGCACCGTGAGTTCGCCGCTGGCGGCGTCCCACACCGCATCGGACACGACGACGAGATCGCTGACCGGCAGCGTGGACCGCGTGGCGGGGTTGTCGCTGGTGTTGACCACGGTTGCGAGCGTGGGTACGGCGTCGAGGGTGGCGTGAGCGACGTACCTGGGTCCCGTGCCGACAAGCGGCACGGCGGGTACGTCGAGGGCCAGTTCCTGCCCTGCCGTCGCGGTCGCGTGGACGGCCAGCGTGACAGCGCCGGCGCTGGTGCGCGAATACGAAGCGCGGTCGAGCGTGACGCCCTGACGCGTGGCCTTCTTCCCCTGCACGGTGAACAGGTCGGTGTAGACGACGTTGACGTTGCCCGGATCGGCGGGGTCTCGGGGACCGCCGTAGGCGCCGATGTCCGTGCCCCCCACCCGGAAGTAGTTTGTCCCGAACGGGCTGCCGGTGACCGGCCGCTCGTCGACCCCGTTGCCGATGTAGCCGTCCGGTGCGCCGGACGCCCAGGTCAGAAACGGCGCGACCCCTCCATCGCGGACCACCCGGTCGAAGAGCTGGTCAGCGATGCCCCGATCGTCGGTGACAAAGACCCGGCCACCCTCGTCGGCGGTCGCCACGGTGACCCCGTACGGGTGCGTGATCTCGTAGCGATTCCCAGGGACGACATCATCCATCCGGACCCGGATGCGGGCGAAGACCACGCGGGCCGAGGCGTCGGGGACGCCCGGCCCCCCAAAGGCCGCCTCGAGAGCCAGGACCAACCGGGCCCGAGCCCCCTTGCCGGGGCCCCCGAGGTCTATCCGGGCCTCAGCGAGGAAGTAGAAGGCTTCCTCGGGGAAGTTGTCGGGGACGTTGAGGGGCTTGCCCGGCATGGGGGTGGGGTCGACGGCAGGCAGGTAAGGGTCGGCGCCACCGACGCCCAGTTCGAGTTTGGTGCCGGTGTGGTCCTCGTACCAGAGCGGAAAGCCGTGCACCGGATCGATCGGGCCGACGGCGCGCAGCCGCTTGTCATTCGCTACGGGGGTCTTCGGCATGGGGAGCCTCCAGGAGGTGGGGACGGCGGGGCCGCGAGCCGGCTCGGAGAGCGGCGGAAGACCGCCGCCCTACCGCGTCGACGCTGTGTGAGAGCGGCCGCACGCCCCGCTGATACACCGGCGCGACACAGAGATTGCCCGGGCGGGTCGGCGGCGCCGCCTCGCCGCAGGACGTGCCGCAGGCGGGGGCGGGAAGGGGTCGGATGACCCGGGCTTGGCGCAGGCTGCGCGCTCATCGCCCCGGTGCTCGATGTCGCCACCGTCTCGCGCCATGACGGGTGCCCCCTGGGCGCGTGGATCCATTCGGCCGAGTCCCAGGCCGACGTGCCGGGTCGCCACCGACGATCACCTCGATCACCGACGCCCGGGCCGCGTCTCGGCGGCGGCTGTCAGGCGAGGAGTTCCGCGACCGTGATCGTGATCTCCTCGCCGTCGATGTGCAGCGTGACCTGGGAACCGTCGCCGGTGGGCTGGGGACAGCGCCGCCGGGGCGGCGGGGGTGTGGAGAAACGGTAGCCCGTGCGAGCCCCGTAACCGAGCCGTCTGTCAGGCCTCAGCGCGGGGACCCAAGGCGGCACGCTCGGCGTCCGTGAACAGGCGCGATCGGGTGAGGAAGCGCATCCCTTCGGGGCCCTCGACGCTGAACCCCGCACCACGCCCGGGCACCGCGTCGATGGTGAGGCGGGTGTGCTTCCACGCGGCGTACTGCAGTCGCCCGATCCACACCTCGATCGGCGCCAGTCCGGGTACGTCGAGTGCGCCCAGCAGCACGTCCGCATCGCCGGTGAGAAAATCCCCGACCGGATAACACATCGGGGCGCTGCCGTCGCAGCACCCGCCGGACTGGTGGAACATGACCGGGCCGTGCTTGGCCACGACGGTGCGCAGCAGGTCGGCGGCGGCCGGCGTGACGGCCACACGCGCCGGGCCGTCGGTCGGCAGCTCCTCGACGCCGGCCGCGTCGAAGCGGCACGCCTCCTCGTCGGGGGTGACCGGCTCGCTCACGGCGTACCTCCTGCATGAGGTGGGGCGGGGACCGTTCGTGACCTGCGGGTTGGGTGCCCTGGCACGGAGCGGGTGGGGCGAGCGGTCGGGTGGGCCGGAGCGCCCGTACGCCGAGTGCCCGGACCCCACGAGATTCGAGGGGTGGGCGGGACCCGACGTACGGGCGACGGGATCGATCAGAAGAAGCCCATCTTGTCGGGCGCGTAGCTGACCAGCAGGTTCTTGGTCTGCTGGTAGTGCTCGAGCATCATCTTGTGGTTCTCCCGGCCGATGCCGGACTGCTTGTACCCACCGAACGCCGCGTGCGCGGGGTAGTGGTGGTAGCAGTTCGTCCAGACGCGGCCGGCCTTGATGGCGCGACCCATCGCATAGGCCCGGTGAACGTGCCGCGACCAGACCCCGGCGCCGAGCCCGTAGAGCGTGTCGTTGGCGATCGACAGCGCCTCGGCGTCGTCCGCGAACCGCGTCACCGACACCACCGGCCCGAAGATCTCCTCCTGGAAGATCCGCATGTCGTTGCGGCCCTCGAAGACGGTGGGCTGCACGTAGTAGCCGCCGGACAGGTCCCCGCCGAGGTCGACCTTCTCGCCGCCGACCAGGACCTTCGCGCCCTCCTGCTTGCCGATGTCGAGGTAGGACAGGATCTTCTCGTACTGGTCGTTGCTCGCCTGCGCGCCCATCATCGTCGAGTCGTCCAGCGGGTCGCCCTGCTTGACCGCCTTCACCCGCTCGATGCCGTCGGCCATGAACTGGTCGTAGATCGAGGCCTGGATCAGCGCCCGGGAGGGGCAGGTGCACACCTCGCCGGAGTTCAGCGCGAAGAACGCGAAGCCCTCCAGCGCCTTGTCATAGAACGCGTCCTTCTCCTCCGCGACGTCCTCGCAGAAGATATTGGGGCTCTTGCCGCCCAGTTCGAGGGTGACCGGGATGATGTTCTGCGAGGCGTACTGCATGATCAGCCGCCCCGTCGTCGTCTCACCCGTGAACGCGATCTTCGCGATCCGCGGCGAGGACGCCAGCGGCTTGCCGGCCTCGACCCCGAAGCCGTTGACGACGCTGACCACGCCGGCCGGCAGCAGGTCGCCGATGAGCTCCATCACCTTGAGGATCGACCAGGGCGTCTGCTCGGCGGGCTTGAGGACCACGCAGTTGCCCGCGGCCAGCGCCGGTGCGAGCTTCCAGACCGCCATGAGGATCGGGAAGTTCCACGGGATGATCTGGCCGACCACCCCGAGCGGCTCGTGGAAGTGGTAGGCCACCGTGGTCTCGTCGATCTGGCTGATCCCGCCCTCCTGGGCCCGGATGCACCCGGCGAAGTAGCGGAAGTGGTCGACGGCCAGCGGGATGTCGGCGTTGAGGGTCTCCCGCACCGCCTTGCCGTTGTCCCAGGTCTCGGCCACGGCGATGTCCGTCAGGTTGGCCTGGATGCGATCGGCGATGGCGAGCAGGATGTTGGACCGCTCGGTCGCCGAGGTCTTGCCCCAGGCGTCGGCCGCCTTGTGCGCCGCGTCGAGGGCGGCGTCGATGTCCTCGGCCGTGCCGCGCGCCACCCGCGTGAAGACCTGGCCGGTGACCGGCGTGATGTTCTCGAAGTACTCACCCTTGACCGGCGGCACCCACTCGCCCCCGATGTAGTGCTCGTAGCGGTCCTTGACCTCGATGCTGCTGTCCGAGGTGCCGGGCCGGGCGTAGACGGTCATGAATGCTCCGTTCGTCGGTGAACGCGGCTGGTCGTGGACTGTGATGGCGATCACGTTAACCCCCCTCGCCGGGCGGCGGCCAGCGCTGGGCGGGCGGGGCTGCGCCGAAACGACGTACGGCGTCCCGGCCGGCGCCAGTGCCGCCCGCGAGGCTCCGGGTCGCCTCGCCGGGGAGCCCGAGGGTCGGCGCGAGAACGACGTACGGCGTCGCACGGCAGGGGGCATCCCCGTCGGGGGTAGGCTCGGGCACTGGAGACGTTCGTGCCCGAAAGGACCCCTCGTGAAGCCTCGACTGACCCCTCGACTGGGCCACTGTGGTGCGGCGGCGGCGCTGGTCGTCGCGGCGACCGGGCTCGCGGGCTGTGGCAGCGCCGACCCGTCGGCCGCGGCCATCGTGGACGGCCAGGTGATCAAGGACGCCGACCTCTGGTCGGTCATTCACGACCTGGCCAAGGTGCCGCGCAACGCGGAGATCGGGGTCGGCGAAGTCCTTCCTGTCCTCATCCAGGCCGAAGTGGTCCGCAACCACGCCGCGGAACTGAAGGCGCCGGCGGCGAGTGCCGAGGCGGCGCGATTGCAGTTGAGGTCGTTGATTCCCGCTGGCCAGCCGGAGCCGGTCTGGAGCGACGCGACGGTCAGCGCGTTCCAGGATGCCGCGTCGCTGGGCCCCGTCCTCAACGGCCCGTCGCAGGCGAAGGCCGTGGAGCTGATCCAGAAGGCCGACATCGCCGTGAACCCGCGGTACGGCGAGTTCGACCGCAAACAGCTGACGCTCGCGTCGGCGACCCCGAACTGGATGGCTCCGATGCCCCCCGCCCCTCCGCAGCCGGAGCCGACCCAGCCGCAGCCGGGACAGCCACAGCCGGGTGGCAACCCCAGCACGCTGCCGGCGCCGACGGGTTCCCCGGCTCCGGGTGGAGCGCCGGCGACGCCCGCCACGCCCGCACCGGCCGCCTCGACGCCGGCCCCGACGACCTCGAAGTGACCGCCGGAGGGACCTCGCGGTGACCTCGAGCCCGTCGAGCCCCGCGCGCCCGGACCTGACGGGGGTCGCCGAGCTGGTCGAGGTCATGGACGCCCTGCGGTCCCCGGGCGGCTGCCCCTGGGACGCCGAGCAGACGCACGCCTCGCTCGCGCCGTACGCCGTCGAGGAGGCCTTCGAGCTCGCCGAGGCGATCGAGAACGGCGACCGCGAGCACGTCCGCGAGGAGCTCGGCGACCTGCTCCTCCAGGTGGTCTTCCACGCGCGGGTGGCGCAGGAGGACGCCGCCGACCCGTACGACCTCGACGACGTCGCGCGCGGCATCGCCACCAAGCTGCGCCGCCGCCACCCGCACGTCTTCGCCGACGGCGACGCCCGCACCCCCGCGCAGGTCGAGGCCCGCTGGGAGGAGCTCAAGGCGGCGGAGAAGCCGGAGCGGACGAGCGTGTTCGACGGCATCCCCCGCGGCATGGCCGGGCTGGAGCGGGCCGCCAAGGTGGTGGCGCGGCTGGATCGGGCCGGGCGGCTCGACGTCGCCCAGGAGGCCGCGCGGGGGACGGACGTGGGCGCGCGGATGCTGGCGCTGGTGCTGGCGGCGCGGGACGACGGGGTCGATGTGGCGACGGCGCTGCGCGGCACGCTGCAGCGGATCGAGACGAGCGGGCTGTGAGGCGGCGGGCACGCGCCCGGTCCGGCGGGCTCTGCGGGTCCGGCGCGGCGGCGGCCGCGATCCTGGCCGGGCTGGCGGCATCCGCGCTGCTCACCGCGTGTTCCCTCGCCGCCCCCGGTCAGCAGGCGTCCGGGTCGGGTTCGTCGGTGACGTCGGGAACCGCCGGTACGTCGGCCGCCGCGGGCCACGACGCCGCGTGGGTGGCGGACGAGAACGCGAAGCCGGGCACCCCGGGCTGGACGGTGGCGGACCCCGCCGGGGACACCGAGCTGGCGGGGTACTTCGGCCAGGTGAGCGTCTTGGCGGGCGAAGACGCCACGCTCTACGCCACCTCGACGCTCGGGGACTACACACTCACGGCGTACCGGTTGGGCTGGTACGGCGGGACCGGCGCCCGCGCGGTGTGGACGAGCCCGACGCCGGTGCGCGGCGTGCCGCAGCCACGGGCGGAGGTGGCGGCCGACCGTACGGTGACCACGCGTTGGCAACCCTCGGCGACCGTTCCAACGACGGGCTGGCCGGAGGGCAGCTACCTGGTCGTTCTCCGCGCGCCGGGATCGGGGAAGGCAAGCTACGTGCCGCTGGTCGTGCGCACCGGCGAGTTGCGGGACCGGCTCGTGCTCGACTCGGCGAACCTGAGCTACCAGGCCTACAACCAGTGGGGCGGGCACAGCCTCTACAAGGGGCCGACCGGGGCGTTCGCGACGCGCAGCCACCGGGTGAGCTTCGACCGGCCGTACGACCGGGGCGGAGCCATGGAGCACTTCAAGTTCGAGGTGCCGATCGTGCAGCGGGCCGAGCGGGTGGCCGCCGAGGCGGGCCTGAACCTGGGCTACACCACTGCCTGGGACCTCGACCGCCGGCCCGGGATCCTCGCGGGGGCGCGCGGGTTGGTGACGATGGGCCACGACGAGTACTGGACCGTCCCCGAGCGCGACGCCGTCGAGCAGGCGCGCGACGCTGGCACGAACTTGGCGTTCCTCGGTGCGAACGCCGCCTATTGGCGGGTGCGGCTGACCGACGGTACGACGGGTGCGGGCCGCACCATGGTCGGATACAAGGACGCCGGCCTGGACCCCGTCCAGGGCCCGGCGACGACGGCGCTGTGGCGCGGCGCCCCCGCGCCCAAACCGGAGAACTCCCTGACCGGCATGCTCTACGAGTGCTTCCCCGCGCGCGGGCCGCTGGTCGTGCGGGACGCGTCGTTCTTCGCGTTCGCCGCCGCGAAGGCGACCGACGGGGCGACGTACCCGGGGTTGGTGGGCACCGAGATCGACCGCGCCTATCCGATCGCCGGCACCCCGAAGAACGTTCAGGTCGTTGCGCATTCGCCGGTCCCGTGCGCGACGAAGGGCCAGACGTACGGCGACACGACGTACTACACGGCCACCTCCGGGGCCGGGGTCTTCGCATCGGGCACCATGTTGTGGACGGCGGCACTCGCGGGGACGACGACCGGCACCGGCATGACGGACCGGTCGGTGACCTTCGCGAGGGACGTCACGGATGCCCTGCTGCGGGAGATGGCCAAGGGGCCGCTCGGGCGGGACCATCCGGCGACCGGCAACCTCGCCGGGCTCGGGGCGTCGACCTCGACCGAGCACGGCACGGGGGGACCGATCGGCTCGGGCCTGGTCGTCACCGACGACGATTAGGGCGGTCGGCACCGACGGGTAGCGCGGTCGGCGCCGCCGACGTCCGACCCGGGACGACCATGCGCCCCCACCGCAGCCAACGAGAACCAAGAACCAAGAACCGAGAACCGAGAACAAGGAGTAACGCGACGACTACGCGGAGTTGAACGTCCGCCCCGCCCGATTCGGCGGGTCGGGATCCCACCGCAGCGTGCGGCCTCGGGGGCGCGACCGCCCATCGCCTCCGGGCGGGCGGCTCGTCGCCCCGCCGCCGCTGGGAACCCCCGGCTTGTAGGCTCGGGGCCGTAGAGAACCCGCTCACGTCGCAAGGAGAATTCCGTGGCAAGCATCGAGGCAATTGGCGCACGCGAGATCCTCGACTCGCGCGGCAACCCGACCGTCGAGGTCGAGGTTGTGCTCGAAGATGGGACGATGGCCCGCGCGGCCGTCCCGAGTGGCGCCTCCACCGGTGCGTTCGAGGCCGTTGAGCTGCGCGATGGGGACAAGGGCCGCTACCTCGGCAAGGGCGTCGAGAAGGCCGTCGAGCACGTGGTCGAGGACCTGCAGCCCCGGCTCCTGGGCTTCGACGCGGCCGACCAGCGGCTCATCGACAACGAGATGCTCGCCATCGACGGCACCGAGAACAAGGGCTCGATGGGCGCGAACGCGATCCTCGGCGTCTCCCTCGCCGTGGCCCGGGCCGCGGCCGACTCGGCCGGCCTGCCCCTGTACCGCTACGTGGGTGGCCCGAACGCGCACGTCCTGCCGGTGCCGATGATGAACATCCTCAACGGCGGCAGCCACGCTGACTCCAACGTGGACATCCAGGAGTTCATGATCGCGCCGATCGGTGCCGAGAGCTTCCGCGAGGCGCTGCGGATGGGCGCCGAGGTCTACCACTCCCTCAAGAAGGTGCTGCACGACAAGGGCCTGGCCACCGGCCTCGGCGACGAGGGTGGCTTCGCGCCGAACCTGGAGTCCAACCGCGCCGCGCTCGACCTGATCGGCGACGCCATCCGCGCGGCCGGCTACGACTTCGGCAAGGACGTCGTCGTCGCGCTGGACGTCGCCGCGTCCGAGTTCTACAAGGACGGCGGCTACGCCTTCGAGGGCGGCACCAAGAGCGCCGGCGAGATGATCGACTACTACGCGGAGCTCGTCTCGGCGTACCCGCTGGTCTCCATCGAGGACCCGCTGAACGAGGACGACTGGGAGGGCTGGAAGCAGATCACCGAGCGCCTCGGCGACAAGGTCCAGCTCGTCGGCGACGACCTGTTCGTCACCAACCCGACCCGCCTCAAGCGGGGCATCGACTCCGGCACGGCGAACGCGCTGCTGGTCAAGGTGAACCAGATCGGCTCGCTCACCGAGACGCTGGACGCGGTGACGATGGCGCAGATCGCCGGCTACAAGTGCATGATGAGCCACCGGTCCGGCGAGACCGAGGACACCACGATCGCCGACCTGGCCGTCGCGACCAACTGCGGCCAGATCAAGACCGGTGCTCCGGCGCGGTCCGAGCGCGTGGCGAAGTACAACCAGCTGCTGCGCATCGAAGAGGACCTCGACGACGCGGCGGTCTACGCCGGCGCGTCCGCGTTCCCGCGGTACCAGGCCTCGGAGGGCTGAGCATGTCGGGAGGCAACCGTCGCCCCGGGGGCACGTCGGGTCGGACCCGACGGGCCCCCGGGGCGCGTCCGCCGCGGACCGGCTCGCCGGGCCGGGTGGGCGAGGCGGTGCGCCCCACCGCGGGACGAAGCGAGGCCCCGGGCCGCCGAGGTGAGGGCGGGTCGCGTCGCCTCTCCGAGCCCCTCGCCCGGTTGACCGGGCCGGCCAGGCGGTTGGCGATCCTCGGCGCGGTGGTGGTGCTGCTGGCGTTGATGCTGGTGCCCACGGTGCGCTCCTGGTTCGAGCAGCGGCAGGAGCTCACTGAGCTGCGCGCCAAGGTCACCCAGCAGGAGCAGACCGTGCAGGCGCTGCAGGAGGAGAAGGCCCGCTGGGCCGACCCGGCGTACGTCGAGCAGCAGGCCCGGCAGCGCCTGAAGTTCGTCAAGCCGGGCGAAGTCGCGTTCACCGTGATCGGCGCGGATCGGCTCGCGGACACCCGCGAGGGCCAGGTCCGCGGCCAGATGGTCGCGCCCGCGAACGACGATCAGATGAGTTGGTACACCCAGCTGTGGACGTCGGTGGAGCTCACCGATGGGATCGGGCGCGGCACGACGCGCCTCGACGGGAACTCGAACCCGACCCCGACCGAGGCGCCGACCACGACGCCGACCCAGACCCCGTCCGCGCCGCAGTCCGTGCCGGGCGCCGGCGGGGACCAGCCGGCGCCGCGGCAGAGCGCGTCGCGCCCCGCGAGCACGGCGAGCGCCCCGGGCACCGGCCGGTGAGCCAGGCCCCCGACCCGCCGTACCCGCCCGCCACTCCCGCCGATCTCGCCGCGACCACGGCACAGCTCGGTCGCGAGGTCCGGGGCGTCGCGGGCGTCGCGCACCGCTGCGCCTGCGGGCTGCCGGACGTGCTGGCCACGGCCCCGCGACTGCCCGACGGCACCCCGTTTCCCACGACGTTCTACGCGACCTGCCCGCGGCTGACCGGCGCGATCTCGACGCTGGAGACCACCGGGGTGATGCGCGAGATGACCGAGCGGCTCGGCGCGGACGCCGAGCTGGCGGCCCGGTACGCCGCCGCCCACGAGGACTACCTGCGGCGGCGCCACGCGCTCGGCGAGGTGCCCGAGATCGCCGGGGTCTCCGCCGGGGGGATGCCGAGCCGGGTCAAGTGCCTGCACGTGCTGGTCGGGCACGCCCTGGCGGCGGGTCCCGGGGTCAATCCCCTGGGGGACGAGGCGCTGGCGCTGCTGCCCGATTGGGCTGCGGCCGGGCCGTGCGTGACCGTGCCGGCGGCGGCCGGGGGATCGTCGCCGGTGGGGGACGGCGGGGCTACGTCGGGTGGGGAGCCGGAGGGTACGTCGTGCGGGTAGCGGCCATCGACTGCGGCACCAACTCGCTGCGCCTGCTCATCAGCGAGGCCGACGCGTCGGGGGCCGGGGGAGGCGGGGGCGCCGGGGACGTCGGTGCGGGCGACTCCGCGCCCGGCTCGACGTCGAGTGCCGTGGCGACACCGACCGACGTGGTGCGCCGCACCGAGATCGTGCGGCTCGGCCAGGGCGTGGACGCCACGGGGCTGATCGCGCCAGAGGCGATGGAGCGCGCGCTGCTGGTGATCGACTCCTACGCGCAGGAGTGCGACCGGCACGCGGTCGAGGCGGTGCGGTTCGTGGCCACCTCAGCGTCTCGGGACGCGAGGAACGCGGACCAGTTCGCCGCCGGGGTGCGGGCCGCGTTCGCGCCGTACGCCTGGGGCCGCGACGTCCGCCCCGAGGTCATCTCGGGGCAGGAGGAGGCGGCGCTGTCGTTCGCGGGGGCGACGGCGGCGGTCCGAGCCGCCGGCCACGCGGCGCCGTACCTCGTCGTCGACCTCGGCGGCGGCTCAACGGAATTCGTCCGTGGCGGCGACGCGCCGCAGGCGGCGATCTCGGTCGACGTGGGGTCGGTGCGGCTCACCGAGCGGCTGCTGGGTTCCGACCCGCCCTCGACCGCCGACGTCGCGGCCGTGGCGGGAGCGACGGATGCGGCGCTGGACGAGGTGGCCCGGACCGTGGACCTGGCGGAGATCGCGACCCTCGTCGGAGTGGCAGGCACGGTGACCACCCTGACGGCGCTGGCCCTGGACCTGCCGAGCTACGCGGACTGGGACGTCCACCTGGCGACCTTCCCTCCCGAGGCCGTGCTCGCCTCATGCGCCGAGCTCGTCGCCATGACCCGCGCCCAACGCGCGGCGCTGCCGGTGATGGTGCCCGGCCGGGCGGACGTCATCGCCGCCGGGGCGATCGTGTGGTCGCGCGTCGTCGCGCGGGTGGCGGAGTCCTCGCCGGGGTTGGCCGTGGTCACGTGCGTGCACGACATCCTCGACGGCATCGTCGCGGACCTGCTCCGCGCGTCCTCCGGCGGCGCAACGGCACGCGGCGACCGTTCGTGACCAGCCCCGATGGTGCCATGGCACCCAAGGCGCAGGTCACGAACGGTCGGGAGTGGCCGCACCCGGTGACGGGGGTGAACTTCGGTTCGCCGGTGCCGCCGGGCAGCGGGTGGCCGGGGGACCCGGCGTCGGCGGCGACCCCGGTGTGTCGCACGGCGGGCGAGGTGGCGGCGCGGGCAGCGACGGCGGCCGGCCTCGCCGAGCTGGACGCGCTGGTCTCGGTGTGCGCGGCCTGCCCGCGGCTGGTGGCCTGGCGAGAGGAGGTCGCGGTCACGAAGCGGGCGGCCTTCGCGGACCAGCCCTATTGGGGCCGGCCCGTCCCCTCGTACGGCGACCCGGCCCCGCGCCTGCTCGTGGTCGGGCTCGCCCCCGCGGCCCACGGCGGGAACCGGACGGGGCGCATGTTCACCGGCGATCGCAGCGGCGACTGGCTCTACGCGGCGCTGCACCGGGCCGGGCTCGCCGTCCGGCCCACCAGCGTCGCAGCCGGCGACGGGTTGCGCCTGGTCGGGGCGCAAATCACCGCCCCCGTGCACTGCGCCCCGCCCGCCAACAAGCCGACCACGGCCGAGAAGGCCACCTGCGCGCCGTGGCTGGATCGCGAGTTGGCCCTGGTCGGGCCGACGCTGGAGGGGATGCTCGCGCTGGGCAAGATCGGGTGGGATGCGACGCTGCACGCCGTACTCCGAGCGGGGTGGGCGACCCCGCGCCCCGCCGTACCGTTCACGCACGGCTCCCTCTCGCCGCTGACCACCCCGGACGGGCGCTCGGTGCGCCTCGTCGGCAGCTACCACGTGAGCCAGCAGAACACGTTCACGGGCAAGCTCACCCAGCCCATGCTCGACGCGGCGATCGCGGCGGCGCTGGCCTGACCCGCCGGAAGCACGGAGCGGTCTTGCCGCGCGGCGCGCAGGCCCTCCTCGGATAGCCTGACCCTGCCCCCGTGGCCCAACCGGCAGAGGCAGGCCACTTAAAATGGCTCAAGTGCGGGTTCGAATCCCGTCGGGGGCACCAAGCCTGTGAGCTGCCGATATGCGCCCAGGTCTCACCTGATGGACAGATGGGGAACGCCGCTTCGACGTGCGGCGTTGCAGGCAGCGACCGCGCAAACCGCGCGCGCCACCCACTTCGGAGGAACCACCCCCCATGAGCAACCCCGTCTTCAACCGGATCGACAAAGAGGCGAAGGAAGGCCAGTACGCCGGCTTCGGCCCCGGTCAGGCGTCGTTCCCGCAGGGGTACGGCCAGGGCCAGCAGGGCTACGGTCGACACGGCCAGCCCCAGGACCACATGCCGCAAGGCCAGGGCTACGGCCAGCAGCCGCAGGGCTACGGCCAGCAGATGCCCTACCAGCCGCCGCAGTACGGCCAGATGAGCAACGACCAGCTCAACCAGATGTACCAGCAGCCGTCGGCCGGCCCGGTCCAGATGGGCCGCGTCACGCTCGACGACGTGCTGATGAAGACGATGATGCTGTTCGGCATTCTGCTCGCCACCACGGCTTTCAGTTGGGTGACCATGGGCAGCAACCGGGCTCTCGGCTCCACGCTGTGGATGGTCGGCATGTTCGGTGGCCTGGGCGTGGGCCTGGCCATCGCGTTCATGAAGAAGATCAGCCCGCCCCTGATCATCGCCTACGCCGCCTTGGAGGGCCTGTTCGTCGGCGCGATCAGTCGAGTCTTCGAAGGTCAATACCGCGGCATCGTCGCGACTGCCGTCGTCGCCACGCTGTGCGTGTTTGTCGCCATGTTCGTGGGTTGGAAGGCCGGCTACATCAAGGTCACCGCGCGTGCGCGCCGGATCGTCGGAATGGCCATGGTCGGCTACCTGATCTTCGGCCTGATCAGCCTTGCTGTGGCGATGCTCGGTGGAGGCAATGGGTGGGGGCTGTTCCCGTTCGGCACCCCGCTGGGCATCGGCATCTCGCTGTTCGTCGTCGGCTTGGCCGCCTACACCCTCGCCATGGACTTCGACTCGATCGACCAGGCCATCCGTACCGGCGCCCCCGAGAAGTACTCCTGGCTGCTCGCCCACGGCCTCATCGTTTCGGTCGTGTGGCTGTACCTGGAGGTCCTGCGCCTCATCGCTCAGTTCCGCGAGTGAGCCTGCGGGAGTAATCTCCCGGTCGTGATCGTCGACCCGCCGCCGCATCCCGTCCCGGAAGCGGCCCGCGTCGAACTGGAGCGCCTGGGCGCGCGGTGGCGAAGGCTGCCGTTGCCCCAGGCGCTTCGGCTTGCCCCGGCGCTGCGCGCGCTCGCGCAGCGGTTCGCCGACGAGTGCGCGAACGGTACGGCGGCCGCAGCGAAGATTCCCGATCTCGGCCCGGCCGCGGCGTACGACCAGCTGGTCACCCTGACGTACGACGTCGCCCGGCACCGCGCCGCCCACCCGGGGTCGATCCCCGCCGCTCCGGTGGCCCCGGCCCCGGCAGCGCCGTCCCGCCCCCTCGATGACCTGGGCGCGGCGCTCGCGACCGAGCTCGCCGCGCTGCGCCGCCGGCTCGATGAGCCGGCCCCCCGCGACGCCTGAACTACGATCCGGTAACCCCCGTAACCTGCGCCGTTGCCCACGCGTCTGGCTCTGTAGAGGCCCGCCGTCGTCGTCGGGCCCAGGGGGAAGGGGGAGTCATGAGCATCCAGCGGAGGCTGTCCCGACGGGGGATGGCCGTCATCCTCGGGACCGGAGTGCTGGCCGGCGCGATCGCGTGTTCGTCGGCGCCGCCGGGGACCGGGACGACCAGCGGATCGTCCACGCCCGCGACCAGTGCCGCGACCAGCGGGGGCCCGACCGAGCCCACCGCGGACGCCTCGTCCTCGGCCGCGCCACCAAGCGCCGGCGCCACCGAGCAGGCACCTGCCGACCGGCCTGCGCCCGCCGTACCGCCGATCGACGCGGCCGCGGCGCAGCGGTTCGCGGGTCAGCAGTGCCGCAGCCAGCTGGCGGTGCTCACGCCGCCGACCGCGAGCCTGATCGAGACGACGAACCTGACGGCCCGCAGCCTCGGTCGCATCGAGGGGGTCACCGGGTCGCCGCGGCTCGCCGACCTCGCCGGCCTGACCGGCCAGAATTTCGTGGCGGGCCGCGGCCTGCTCAGCGTCGAGGCCGACGGCACGCTGCGGGGCCGCTGGGCCGTCTTGCAGATCGCCAAGGGCACGCTGACCGAGACCGGGTCGGTGCGGGAGGACGTCGTGCTGGGCACCGGGTTCGGGGACGCCCGCGCCATCGGGGGCCTGCTGCGCGGGCAGGGCGAGCCGTACCCCGCGGTCGCCGTCCTGCGCACCGACGGCCGGTTGGAGCTCTACCGCGCCGCGGCGGACCTGCGCGGGCCGCTCGCGCTGGCCAAGCCCCGCACCATCGCCACGGGGCTGACCTCCGCCACCGCCGTCACCGCCTTGGGCTCCAGCCAGCCCGGGCCGCCGCCGCGCACGGTGCTCGTGCTGGTCGCCGACGCCCGGGGGCTGACGCAGTACGTCGTGGACGTGGACCACCCGGCCTCGGCGCCGGCATCGCGGCTGGTGACGAGCGCCATCCCGGCCGGTGTCGTCGGCATCGGCAGCGGCTTCTGCACCACCGGCGCCGGCAATGACCTGCGCCCCACGGGGCAGGGGATCTACATCCTGCACGACGCCGACCGGCGCGGCCACGTCTACTTCGGCGACTGGGACCAGCTCTTGGGTCGCGGCTCGCTCAGTTACGTCGGCTCGCTGACGCTGCCTGTCAGCGGCGGCACGGTGGCGCCCTGACGGACCGTTCCCCCAGAGTTCACGCGGACGGGTCGTATCGACCGGGCACCCTTGGTATCGTCCTCGAACACGAGCGTTTGCCAATCCGATATCGATGCTCATGATTCGAGGGAAAGGGCGAAGACGATGAACGTCGATCTCAAGAACGGCCTGGTGGCCGGCGTGATCGCCGCGTGTATTGCGTTTGGCGTGTGGTACGTCGGGCTGAAGGCGACGGCCTCGGCCGCGCTGGGCATCGCGGCGCTGTTCTTCCTGGGCACCGCCGTCGTAACCTACGGGGTCGCCCGCGCGATCCGGGGCAACCGAGCCACCGTGCGCTAGGCCGCGGGCGGCACCGGAGCAGTCGGTGCCGCCACAGCCGGCACCCCAGCAGCCGGCACCCCAGCAGCCGGCACCCCAGCAGCCGGCACCGCAGCGGGCGCCGGACCTGGTCACCCCTCCGCTTCGGCGAAGTACCGCCGCAGCGCCGGGATCCACGTCGCCATCCCGTCGGTGAGCGCGGCCATCGCCTCGGGACGGCCCCAGTCGGCGGGCACGAGTTCGTCCGGCAGGTGCGGATCGTGGACGAGAAACTGCAGGAACGGCGCGTAGCCCCGTACGTACCGGCGAAGGTCCTCAGGCTCGAGGGCTTCGCTCGGCAGCGTCACCGCGCGCATCGCGGCGGCGTACCGGCGGTAGCTCGCCGAGCGCTCCGCGAGCTCCCACATGGCAGCGGCGCGGGCACGCATCTCGACCGGGTCCAGGGCGACGCGCCCCGGCACCACGGACGAGCTCGGCGGCGGGGCAGGAACGCCGGCCAGCACCTCCTGGGCGTGATCCGCGACGTGGGCCCAGACCCCCGGGTGCAGCTGGCCATACCCCCACGCGTAACACTCCCGCCGCAGCACATCGCGCCACCACCGGTGCTCCTCGGGGACCTCGACCAGGAGGCAGTGGAAGTGCCCGTCCCAGGGGAGTCCGCGCGGCTCGTCCGCGGTCGACGTGCGGCGGAACCGGGCGAGGTAGGCGCCGGACAGACGGTACGTCGTCGCCCGTCCGCGGTGCTCGGCCGTCAGCGCCCCGGCGCGCCGATGCCGCGCGACCGCGCTCCGGGCCGCGCCCGGCGTCAGCCCGAGGTCGCCGAGCAGGCGCAGCAGCAGCCGCGCGGACATCGCCTCGGAGCCCGCGGTGCCGTACAGGAAGGCGACCACGCCCATCCCCGACCAGGTCAGCTCGGGGGAGTCGTGACCCCGCTCGCGCCCCGATTCGTGGGCCGGCTCCTGGCCCTGGTTCCGGCCCGGCTCGTGGCGTGGCATGGCGTCAGCGTAAGCAGGCTCGCGACCCGGCGCACGGGTCACGCGTGCCCGTCCAGTCCGCGCCGTGGTCTCAGTCGTCATCGACCTCGTCGGGATCGCCCCCGTCGGGGGTCGCGGCGCGGCGGCCCCACCGGCGCACCATCGCCCACCGCCCGCTCGGCCCGCGTTCGCGGCCCGCCACGTCCGCGCCGCTCACCTCGCTGCCGGGCATGCGTACGGCGCGGGTGGCCGCGTCCGCGATGCTGGCGAGCCCCTCTCCGCGCAGCCGGTCCGGGCTGGCGTCGTCGGGATCCAGCGGCCACAGGTCGAGGGCCAGGGCCACCGAGGGCAACAGCGCCGCTGCGGCCCGGGCATAGCCCGCCGGCGAGGGGTGGAACCGGTCCGCGCTGAACATCTCCTCGGGCATCGCGGCGAAGTGCGGCCCGAGCAGGTCGCCCAGCGACACCGTCCGTCCGCCCGCCTCGACGACGGCCACCGTCTGTGCGGCGGCCATGTCGCGCGCCCAGTGCCGCACCAGCAACCGCAGCGGCTGGGCCAGCGGCTCGATGGTGCCCAGGTCCGGGCAGGTCCCCACCACCACCTCGCAGTGCGCCTCGCGCAGCCGCCGTACGGCGTGTTCCAGGTGCCGCACCGAGATCGCCCGGTCGATGCGATGCGTGACGTCGTTGCCGCCGACGGAGATGACCGCGCAGTGCGGCGCCGGCACGGCGGTCAACGCCCGGGTGACCTGCGCGTCGAGCCAGCTCGCCTCGGCGCCGCTGACCGCGACATTCGTCAGCCGCAAGGGGCGACCGGCGAGGGCGGCCACGCCGACGGCGAGGATGCCGCCGATGGTCTCGTACCGGCTCTCGGCCCCCACCCCCGCCGCCAGGCTGTCCCCAAGCACGATCAGGTCGATGGGATCGCCGACGCCGACGCCGTACAGGTCGCTCGCCTCCGGGAACGTCTCGAACGGCTTGCCGATCCGGCGACGGGCGTGGCGTGCCTCCGCCTTGATCGTCCAGTAGCCGACCAGACCCGCCGCGCCGACGCCGGCGAAGCCGAGGCCGCCACCGTACGCGGCGGCGGCTGCGATCTTGCGCGCTCGTCGGGCGCGTCCCATGCGGTCCTCCGGAGGGTGACGCTCGGGCGGAACGGTCGGGGAGGGGCGTGCGTGCGGTCACCGACCACGCTATCCCAGCACCGCGGCGGGACCGCAGCCGACCGCGCGAGCCTCAGGTTCGCCAGCCGTCGGCCGATAGGCACGACGTACTGGAGAAGACCCTCCACTTTCGCCGGTGCGGCTATCGGACAGCTTCGGGGCCGCGGCCCCACTCACGGATGAGAAACGGCCATGTCGTACGGGAGCTTCGCGCTCGAGCCCATCGGCGGGCACCGGGTCAACCCAGTGCTCCCCACGATGGCGTCGCTGCGCATCGGTGCACGCCAGGAGGGCGGCCCCGGCGCACGGGGCGGCTCCGTCGATGTGCCCGCGACCGCCCAGCCCCGGCCCGTCGAGCTCCCGCCCCTGTCCGCCACGTCGCTGCGGGCCCAGGCGGTCGGAGGCCTGCTCGAGGCGCGCCGCAGCGATCTGGTCGGTGCCGAGCGGGCGGTGGGGGATCCCGGTGCCGCGGCCCGCCGCAGCCTCGCCGACGTGTGGCCCGAACAGGACCGCGATCGCCCGGATGCCAAGGCCGCGCAGGACGTGACGTTGACGCGCGCGGATGACGCCGCTGCCTCCCGCAAGCGCGCCGACAAGGACCGTCGCGAGGCGGCGGTGCGAGCCGACCTCATCACCCGTACGGCGGCCGACGAGGCCGCCCGTGCCGCCGCGGCCCTCGCGGACGCCCAGGCCGAGCGCGCCGAACGCGTCGAGCGCAGCCGGTACCGTCAGGAGCCGACGGCCAGCGCGGCCGATCCCGCCGACGCTCGGGACGGCAGCGACTCGGCGGCCCGCGCCGCCCAAGATGCCCGCGCGCAGGGCGCCCACGCCCAGCGCGCCGCCGCGCAGGCGGCCAGCGTCGAGGCCGAGTTCGGCCGTCAGGAGGAGACCGCGCGCTCGGCCGACGCGGCGGATGCGCGCCGGGCCGCGGAGGCGGCGCAGGCGGAGGCCGACGCGGCCGAGACCCAGCGTTCGCGGGACCCCCGCGCGGCGCTCACCGACGTGGTGCGCGCGGCGGACGACGTACGGCGTCTGCGCACGGCGATCCACGACTACGCGAGCAGCGTGCGGGACGGCATCGACCGGGCGGTCGCCGACGTCAACGACCTCGCCGGTCGCGTGGCCGGCCTCAACGACCGGATCAGCGCCGCGGTCGACGGCGGCCGCCCGATCCCCGAGGACCTGGCTCGGCAGCGCGAACAACTCGTGGTCTCCCTCGCCCGGCTCAGCGGCGCCACCGCCCAGCCGGGGCCGCGCGCCAGCGTCGACGTCGCGATCAACGGCCGGGCCCTCGTGACCGGGGGTCACTCCGGCGCCCTGGAGAGCGTCATCGGCGCGGACGGCAGTGCCGTCGTCCGCATGGCCGACGGTCCGGCGCTGACCCCGTCGTCGGGCGTGCTCGCCAGCCGGTTGGGCACCGCCAACGGCGTCCTCGCCGCGCTGGACGGCGTCAGCAACGTGGTGCTCGGCCACCTCGGAGATCAGGCGGTCGACGCCGGCGGCGCGGCCGTCGACGGCGGCCCCGCGGCCGCTGCGGCACTCGGCGGACTGCTCCGCGAAGTGGCGCACGCCGCGCAGAGCAGCGCCGCGTACGCCCAGGTCGCTGCCGGGGTCGAGAACCTCGTCTCGCGCCTGACCCATGGCGACGTGCCGGCGGCCGTGCGCGGGTCCGACCTGATACTCGGCGCGGTCGACACCCCCGCGAAGACTTCCGCCGCGCGTCCGTCCGCGGAGTCCACCGTCGGCCCGCTGCGCGCGGCCCTGGCCGAGCTCGGCAAGGTCGCCGCCGAGGCGACGGCGCCCAGCGCCAGCCTGCCCAGCAGCACCGTCGTGTCGGGCGCGCCCGGCATCGCGACCCCGCTGGTGGCGGCCGACGCCCCCGCGGGTCTCGCCACGGTCCGGGTGCTGTCCCTCGCCGCTGGTGGGGCGGTCGGGACGGCGCAGTCGTTCCACCCCGACAGCCCGCTCGGCGACGGCTGGGAGACGACCATCGGCATCGTGGAGGCGCTCGGCACCGCCCAGGAGCACACCACGGTCATCGAAGTCGGGCGTTATCCGACCCCGGCGGACCTGGCGTCATACATCAACCAGTCCAGCGCCGGCGTCCGGGCCACCCTCAACGAGCTCACCGGCGGCACGGTGCAGCTGCACCTGGAGTCGCTGAGTTCGGGCCGCGGCCAGAACATCACGATCGTTAACGGGCTGCAGCCGCCGGCCGCCTCGGCCATCCTCGGTCGCGCCGTGCAACTGACCGCGGCGCGCGACGCGATGATCGAGGTGCAGCGCGCGGGCCATACCGCGGCGGTCATGCAGTCCGCGACCAACTCGATCCGCGACGTGCTGCCCGGGATCTCCCTCGACCTGCACCGCGCCGACGCGGGCCGGGCCTTCCAGGTGGGTCTTCGCCGAGAGGCCGCGGACGTCACCGACCTCGCCGCCCGGCTGGTGGGCCGAGCCGCCGACGCGATCGGCGCCGCGCGGGCCGCCGGTGCCCCCGACACGGCCGCCGGCATCCTCGGCGCCCTGGGTCTCGCGGGTCCGCTCGGCGGCACCCCCGGTACGCCGCAGCCCGGAGCCAGCCCGGCGGGAGCCGGCGGGGACGCCGACCGACCGGCGCGCGGCGGGCTGCCCGGCGTACCCGGCCTGCACACCGGCCGCCGCGGCGACCCCGCGCTGGACAAGCGGGAGCTCGCCGCCGCGTTCGAGGCGGACCCGGCGGGGACGTCGAGCCGGCTCACCGGCACGGCGCGGGCCTTGTCGTCCGTGGCCGCGAACGTCAACGGGGCGACGTGGGAGGCGTACGTCGCCGCCCGTGCCGCCCAAGGACCCGACCCGCTGGGCACCTACACGCCGGATGCCCGCAAGACGGGGCGGGACGACACCGTCGCCGTCGACCTGTCGCGTCGCGAGCGGGCCCTGTTGTCCGTGCTCACCAAGCTGCAGGACCAGGGCGACTGGCTGGGCCGACAGCTCGCGACCCAGCCGACCTGACCTGGCGGGTGCCCGTCGCAGCGTGCGAGTCGCCCGGCGGATGGCTCGGCATCGCCGGCCGGCGGCTTCCTCAGCCCCGGTGCCGGGCGGCCGATCGGGACATCACCCAGCTCGGGACGGGAGTCTCATGACGTTTGTGCGTACCCGCTCTGCGGCGCTCGCCGCGGCCGTCAGCGCCGTGACCCTCGGTGCCGCCGCGCTCGCGGGGGTCGGCGGCGACGCCACGCCGACCCGCGACGCGATCGCCCTGGTCGGGCTGGCCGGCGAGGCCCGGCCCACGTCGACCGGCACCCAGCCCGCCGCGGTCGCCGGCACCACCGCCCCGGCGACCGAAACCGGCCCGGCGCAGGGCATTGGTGAGGCCTCCTCGGCGAGCGCGGCCGCGGCGCCACGCTCGGCCGGGGGAGTGCCTACCGGGGCCGCGGCGGCTCCATTTTCGCCGAGCGGGTCGGCCGCCACCGACTCACCGGGTGCCGCAGCCTCCGCCGTACCGTCCGCCGCTCCTTCCCAAGCGCCGAGCGCACCCGCTACCGCCCCGAGTTCGCCCGCCGGACCGTGCACGACGACGGGCACGACGAAGCTCACCGTGGACCTCACGGACGCGGGCCTCACGTGCGCCCAGGCGACGAGCCTGCTCACGGCGTACCTCGCCGCCCCCGACGACGGCACCCACGGCAACACGAAGACCCTCGTCGTCAGCGGCTGGGCCTGCCAGAGCCCGACCGCAGCCCGCAGCGCGACCACGGGCGTGCGCGTGTTGTGCGCCAAGGGCGCCGAGACGCTGCTGGCCCGCGCCGGCTGACGCCGCGAGCCGCAGCCCGGGGTCAATTAGCTCGGCGGCGCCACGTCCAGCTGCGCCGGCACGCCGTCCGCGCTGGTCAACCCGACGGGGCAGGTAAGCCCGTTCGGACCATGCATGCAGTAGCCGTTCGGGTTCTTCTCCAGGTACTGCTGGTGGTAGTCCTCCGCGAAGTAGAACGGACCGGCCACCTTTTCGTCCGTGCGCCGGTCACCGCCCGCGGGCAGCAGCTCCGTCGTGATCGGCCGCGGGACGCCCGCGTCGCGCAGGACGGCACCGAACGCGTCGTACGTCGCGCGCGCCGCCGCCTCCTGAGCGGGCGTGGTCCAGTAGATCGCGGACCGGTACTGGGTGCCCACGTCGTTGCCCTGCCGCATCCCCTGGGTGGGGTCGTGGTTCTCCCAGAACGTCTTGAGCAGCAGCTCCGGGGAGATGGCGGCCGGATCGTAGGCCACCAGCACCGTCTCGGTGTGCCCCGTGCAGCCGGTGCAGACCTCGGTGTACGTCGGGTTCGGAGTGTAGCCGCCCATGTAGCCGGCCGCCGTCGACACCACCCCGGGCAGGCGCCACATGATCCGCTCGGCGCCCCAGAAGCAGCCGAACGCGACGTACAGCACCTCCGTGCCGTCCGGGAACTCGTGCATCGACGTCTCCAGGACGATGTTGCGCTCCGGGATCCCGGGCAGCGGCGCTGGCCGGCCGGTGATCGCGCCGCGCGGGTCCACCATCGTCGTCTTGACACGCTCGTCGAACATGACGCCAGTGAAGCACCTCGCGGGGCCGACCGATAGCCTGCGATTCATGCCCGACCTCGCCCCGCTGCCGCTGCGCAACCGGCCGGGGCGTCGGTTGACGCAGCTCATGGCCGGGCTGGTCCTGTTCGGCGTCGGCGAGGCCATGGTGATGGCGGCGGGGCTCGGCGTCCTGCCCTGGGACGTCCTCTCGCAGGGGCTCGTCAACCACCTCGGCCTGACCGTCGGCGCCTGGTCGATCATCATCGGCGCGTCGGTGCTCGCCGCGTGGATCCCGCTGCGGGAGCGGCCGGGGATCGGGACGATCTCGAACGTCATCGTGATCGGTCTGGTGCTCGATGCCTGCCTGGCGGTGCTGCCGCGGCCGAGTGTCCCCGCGGTCCAGGCCGCGCTGCTCGTCGCCGGAGTCCTGCTGAACGGGATCGCGTCGGCGACGTACGTCGGGGCGCGGCTCGGGCCGGGCCCCCGGGACGGGCTGATGACCGGGCTGGTGCGGATCACCGGCCGGTCCGTGCGCCTCATCCGGACCGGCATCGAGGTGACGGTCGTCGTGATCGGCTACCTGCTCGGCGGCAACCTCGGCGTCGGGACGCTGCTCTATGCGCTGGCGATCGGGCCGATCATCCACGCAACCCTGCCCTATGTCACGGTCGGCCCGCCGCCGGCCCCGATCGAGCGGGCCGAGCGCGGCGACTGACCGCGCCCGACCCGCCGCCGAGCAGCGGTCCTGTCCAGATGCAGGCCAGCCAGCCAGCCACGCGTCGGACAGGAGACCGGGCCGGGGCACAGGCCCCATGGGATCGGCCCCGTGGGATCGGCCGGGGGACCAGCCGGCTTCAGCCGCCGTAGGGCTTGGCCGCCAGGATCTTGACGGTGATCTCCTTGCCGTTGGGCGCCGTGTAGGTCGCCGACTCGCCGGCCTTCTTGCCCATGATGGCTTCGCCGAGGGGGGACTTCTCGGAGTACACGTCCAGCCCGTCCTCGGAGATCTCGCGGCTGCCGAGCAGGAACTTCTCCTCGTCGCCGAACATCTCGACGGTGACGATCATGCCGGGCTCGACGATGCCGTCGTCGGGAGGCGTCTCGCCGACGATCGCGGTCTCCAGGAGCTGCTGCAGCTGGCGGATGCGGGCCTCCATCTTGCCCTGCTCCTCCTTGGCGGCGTGGTAGCCACCGTTCTCGCGCAGATCGCCCTCTTCGCGAGCGGCTTCGATCCGCCTGGAGATCTCGGTGCGGCCATCGCCGCTCAGGTGGTCGAGCTCGGACTTGAGGCGGTCGTAGGCCTCTTGGGTCAGGTAGCTCGCCTGTGGCGTCGTCGTTTCTGACACGGTCTCACTCCTCCATCCAGCCCTCGATGCGTCTCGACCCGCGGCACTGCGCCCGGGTGGTGCGGGCGCCGGTCCGAGTGCGCAACGGCCCACGGACAGCTCCCCCGACGCGAGCGCACCCGGCGGCCACCGCCGGGTGCGTACAAGTCACCCACTATAGGCCCTGTCCGACGCGCCGTCAGCCTGGCGGCTGCCCGGGCACCCCGGACCGCGGCCGAGTTTCGTTAGGACGGTGCAGGATTGGGCCGGCGCGGGGTGAAGGGACGGGCGCCGCGGGCGGCGCCCTGGGCGAGTCGCAGGGCGGGGTCGCGTGGGGTCAGGAGGGGGCGATCTCTCGGCAGTTGCGCAGCTTCGCCGAGACGGCCCGGGCAGTCGTGCGGACCTCGGTCTGATATGTCAACTCGCGCTGGTCGGCGGCGCCGAGCGTCACCTCGCGAGACCCCACGAGGGCGTGGTCCATGCCCAGCGCCTCCACGACACACAGGACGGTCATGTCCTTGGGCTTGTTCACCGTGTAGGTCGCCACCGCGGCCCGGTCGTCCCGGATCTCCCACGTCACCGACTGCCAGGTGGGCTTGGTGAGGGTGGCTGACAGGCCCCACCAGACGGCGATCACCGTGGCCGTGATGAACGTGACGGTGGCCAGGAGCCAGATCTTGGCTCGGCCGGGGGCGGGGCGGGGGATGCGCACCGGATCAGCCTAATCCGGGTCCGGTGAGCCCTGGGTGGCGGCGAGCCACATCTGCGAGAGTGGGACCACCGGTCGACGACACACGCCGACCGGTCACGTGGTTGCGCCCACCGGTTCGCCGGCGGCCTATGCTCGACCCAACGGATCCACCGTGGCCGCGTCGCACGCCGTAGGGTGTGTCGGCGGTCACCCGATGGCCGCGTCGGGGACGAGGCGAGCCCGCAGGAGCGAGGACCCGGAAGGGGGAACAGCGTGACGCAGGAGTCGCAGTGGCGCCTCATGGCGGTGCACGCGCACCCCGACGACGAGTCCAGCAAGGGCGCGGCGACCTCCGCGAAATACGTCGCCGCCGGTGCCCGTGTCATGGTCGTCTCCTGCACCGGGGGCGAACGCGGCGACGTCCTGAACCCCCGGCTGAAGAACGACGCCGATCTGCTGCGCGACCTGCCGGAGTTCCGGCGCCACGAGATGGCAAAGGCGCAGGCGGTGCTGGGGGTCGAGCACACCTGGCTCGGGTTCGTGGATTCGGGCTTGCCGGAGGGCGACCCGCTGCCGCCGCTGCCGCATGGCTGCTTCGCGTTGGAGCCCGTGAGTGTCACCGCGGAGGCGCTGGTCCGGGTGATTCGAGAGTTCCGTCCGCACGTCCTCACGACGTACGACGAGCGGGGCGGCTACCCGCACCCGGACCACGTGATGACCCACATCGTGAGTGTGGCCGCGTTCCGCGCAGCGGGCGACGCGAGCGCCTACCCGCACGCGGGAGCCCCCTGGCAGCCCCTCAAGCTCTACTACAACCAGACCATCGCGCACGATCGGATGCTCGCGCTGCACGCAGCGCTGCAAGAGGCGAAGCTGCCCTCGCCGTACCAGGAATGGATCGAGCGACGCAGCGCCATGCCGCAGCGGCGGGTGACCACCCGGGTGCCCTGTGCGGACCACTTCGATCAGCGCAACGCCGCGCTGCTCGCGCACGCCACCCAGATCGATCCGGACGGGTGGTGGTTCGCCGCCCCGCTGGAGATCGAGAAGCGGGTCTGGCCGCACGAGGACTTCGAAGCCGCGATCAGCTATGTGCCCCTCGCCGAGGGGGAGGACGACCTGTTCGCCGGTCTGGGTGACCCGCCCGCCGCCGACGAGCTGTCCCGCCGTGTCATGGTGGAGGACGTCCGCCCCGTGTACGACGTCGTGAAGGAGACAGTATGAGTGGTGCCAACCAAGCCGTCTCCGGCGGCATCGGTGGCTTTCTCGCGTTTTTCTTGTTGGCGTGCGCGTTGTGGCTGCTCATGCGCAACATGAACAAGCGGCTGC
Source organism: Austwickia sp. (assembly GCA_016699675.1). Classification (NCBI taxonomy): domain Bacteria; kingdom Bacillati; phylum Actinomycetota; class Actinomycetes; order Micrococcales; family Dermatophilaceae; genus Austwickia; species Austwickia sp. The sequence goes on from CP064985.1 coordinate 2,806,743, forward strand.
GCAACATCAAGTACGACGAGGAGCTGGAGCAGCAGCGCCACCTCGTCGAGGCCGACCAGGAGACCGTGACGCGGCCGCCGCGTCGCCAGGGCAACCGCGGCGGGAGGGTGCGCCTCGACGGACCAGGCGACCCCAGCGCCACGACAGGCGCCCAGTCCTAGCCGAGCACGTAGCGGAAGGGGACGGGAGCGTTCGGTGGGCCTGGGTGACCTCATCTATGGGGCGTACGCGCGGCGCCTCGCGGCGGGCCTACGCCCCGACCGGGTGCCCCGTCACGTCGGGGTCATGCTCGACGGCAATCGGCGCTGGGCGCGGGAGAAGGGTGCCGGCACGGCCGAGGGCCACCAGGCCGGCGCCGACAACATCGTCCCGTTCCTGGGGTGGAGCGAGGAGGCCGGCGTCGAGGTGGTCACGCTGTGGCTGCTCTCGACCGACAACCTGCGGCGCGGCGAGGAGGAGCTGGCTCCCCTGCTGCGGATCATCGAGAACGTCGTCGCGGAGCTCGCCGAGTCCAGACGCTGGCGGGTGAACATCGTCGGGGCCCGGCGCCTGTTGCCCGCGGACACGGCGAAGCGACTGGCGGACTGCGCCGCGACCACGGCCGACGTGGAGGGCCTCGTCGTCAACATCGCGGTCGGCTACGGCGGTCGGCACGAGATCGCGGACGCCGTACGGTCCCTGCTCCGCGAGGCGGACGCCGAGGGCCGCACGCTCGCGGAGGTCGCGGACACCCTCGACCCCAGCGACATCGCCGAGCATCTCTACACCAAAGGACAGCCCGACCCGGATCTGGTGATCCGTACGTCGGGCGAGCAGCGGATCGGGGGATTCCTGCTGTGGCAGAGCACCCACAGCGAGTTCTACTTCTGCGAGGCGTACTGGCCGGACTTCCGGCGAGTCGACTACCTTCGCGCCCTGCGGTCGTTCGCCGACCGGGAACGTCGCTTCGGCACATGAGGAGCGACCGGTGATGAGCATGCGCGAGGGGCCGCGCCGCCCGCCGCGGCTGCCCCGACCCAACCTGCCCATCGCGCTGGCCTTCCTACGCGCCGACCTCGCGCACGCCTGGCGCATGCCCCTGGTCCGCCGGGGCCTGCTCGCGACCGCGCTGATCGCCCTCGGCTCCATGACCCCCGCGTTCCTGCCCGTCGACAGTCGCGGATCGAGCGAGAACGCGCCGATCGTGCGCGCCCTGCACCTGCAGTGGTTGCAGGGCGGCGTGCCCCGCTTCGCCGCGACGGTGGTGCTCTCGGTCGGGGTGATCCTGCTCCTCGACACCTGGCTGCGGTTGCGGCCCATCGCGGCGGGGGAGACCGCACCGCCGGTCACCTGGGTCATCTGGGCCCTGCCGCTGCTGCTGTGTCCGCCGCTGTTCAGCCGCGACGCCTACAGCTACGCGGCGCAGGGCATGATCGTCATGCGCGGGATGGATCCCTATCAGTCGGGGCCGATGGCGCTGCCCGGGAGCGAGTACGCCGACCAGGTCGACCTCATGTGGTTCTGGACGCCGGCGCCGTACGGGCCGCTGGCCCTACAGGTGCAACACCTGGTGGTCGCGCTGACCGAGCCCAATGCCTATGCAGGGGCGTTGGCCATGCGGATCCCGGCGCTGGCCTCGATGGCCCTGATCGCCTACGCCCTGCCGCGCCTGGCGGGGCGGGTCGGCGTGAGCCGGCAGCAGGCCACCTGGCTCGGCGTCCTCAACCCGCTGGCGATCATGCACATCGTGGGCGGGATGCATAACGACGCGATGATGGTCGCGCTGACGGTCTTCGCGCTGCTCCTGGCCAGCCGCGGGCACCTCCTGCTCGGCTGCGTCGCGCTCGGGGGCGCCGCCACGATCAAACAGACGGCGATCATGGCCATCATCGGCGTCGTAGCGCTGGGCATCCGTTACCGGACCGGCTCGGTCCAGCGACGCCCGTATTTGCTGGGGCTGCTCGCCGGCACCGGCGTGTGCCTGGCCGCCTTCGAGGCCATCACCCTGGCGACCGGCCTGGGCTGGGGGTGGATCCCGAACCTGTCGGTGCCGGCCTCGATCCGCTCGCTGCTGGCCCCGACCACGCTGGTCGGGAGCATTTTCGAGGGCAGCTTCCTGATCCTGGGGTTGCCCAAGTCGGTGCAGCTAGTCCCGGTGCCGTTGATGAACAGCATCGGGCTGGTGACGTTCTTCGGGCTCGCCCTGTGGTTGACGTTCAGCCTCGCCCCGCGCCGGCCGGTCATGGCCAGCTCGCTGGCCCTCATCGGGTTCTGCCTGTGCGGGCCGGTGATCCACCCCTGGTACATGCTCTGGGGCGGGACGCTGCTGGCCTCGACAAAGATGGACCGGCGCACGTTCCGGGCGGCGGTGTACGTCTCCCTGTTCCTGTGCACCTATTCGATGATCGACGCCGCGTTCAGCAACGATCGGTCCGCCCTCATCGTCTCGACGCTGGCCCTGGTGGTCTGGAGCGTGCAGGGCCTGTTCCGGCGCCCGGCCCAGGCCATGACACCGAGCGGCCTGCTGGGGGCGAACCCGTGGGCGGTGGGCAGCCCCGCCGGGGCGCCCCCGGCGGCGGGCCCCGGCGGACCCGAAGCGGTAGGGGTGGCCGAAGCGGCCGTGGCCGCCGAGGCGACCGGGGTGCCCGAGGCGACCGGGGCGGCAGGGGCGACCGGCCCGCCAGCCGACCCGACGCCGCGACGCTGACGTCCCGGTGAACAGTTGCCAGCGTCGAGGTGGCCCGCGGTGCGCCGACGCGCGAGGCCCGGTCGCCGCACGTAGCGTGGCCATCATCAGCGTCGGTCGCGGGGGGCGTCCGACGGACCGAACCGAAGGGGCAGCTGCATGAGCGCATCCCGTCCGTCCCGAGCCGCGCACGGCCCCACCGCACCGGGGGCCAGGAGCGCACCGGGGCCGGCCGGGGGCGGGGGGACCCTCACGTACGTGCTCGATACCTCGGTCCTGTTGTCCGATCCGCGGGCTATGCTCCGCTTCGCGGAGCACGACGTCGTCCTGCCGGTGGTGGTCATCACCGAGCTGGAGGCGAAGCGACACCATCCCGAGCTGGGCTACTTCGCGCGGTCCGCCCTGCGCCTGCTCGATGATCTGCGGATCCAGCACGGCCACCTCGACCAGCCCGTCCCGGTCGGTGACACCGGCGGCAGCCTGCACGTCGAGCTGAACCACCAGGACCTGCAGCACCTCCCGGCCGGATTCCGCCTGGGCGACAACGACAGCCGCATCCTCGCGGTGGCCAAGAACCTGTCCGTGGGCGGCCGCGACGTGGTCGTGGTCAGCAAGGACCTTCCGATGCGGATCAAGGCCTCGGCCATGGGTCTGGACGCGCAGGAATATCGCGCCGAACTCGCGGTCGACTCCGGCTGGACCGGGATGGCCGAGCTGGAGGTCGAGGCGCGCGAGATCGACGAGCTCTACGAGCACGGCCGCGTCCTCCTCGAGGGCGCCCAGGAGCTGCCCGTACACACGGGCCTCGTGCTGGCCTCCCCGCGCGGCAGCGCCCTGGGCCGGGTGGCTCCCGACGGCGCCGTACGGCTCGTCCGCGGCGACCGCGACGCGTTCGGCCTGCACGGCCGCTCCGCGGAGCAGCGCGTCGCCCTCGACCTGCTGCTCGACCCTGACGTGGGCATCGTCAGCCTGGGCGGTCGCGCGGGCACGGGCAAGAGTGCGCTGGCCATGTGCGCGGGGTTGGAGGCGGTCCTGGAGAGGCGCCAGCACCGCCGGGTGCTGATCTTCCGGCCGATGTACGCCGTGGGCGGCCAGGACCTCGGCTACCTGCCCGGCACCGAGGCCGAGAAGATGAACCCGTGGGCGCAGGCGGTCTTCGACACCCTGTCGGCCGTGGTGAGCAGCGAGGTCGTCGACGAGGTCCTCGACCGAGGGATGCTCGAGGTGCTGCCGTTGACCCACATCCGCGGGCGGTCGCTGCACGATGCGTTCGTCATCGTCGACGAGGCCCAGTCGCTCGAACGTAACGTGCTGCTGACGGTCCTCTCGCGGATCGGACAGAACTCGCGGGTCGTGCTGACCCACGACGTAGCGCAGCGCGACAACCTGCGCGTCGGCCGCCACGACGGGGTGGCCGCGGTCATCGAGACGCTCAAGGGCAACCCCCTGTTCGCGCACGTCACCCTGACCCGCAGCGAGCGCAGCCCGATCGCGGCCCTCGTCACGGAGCTGCTGGAGGGCGGCGACAGCTGATTGCCGGCGCCCGCCTCCGGGGAGGTCCCGCCCGGATGTCGAGACGCGAATTTGGTCGGTCGTCCAAGTCGGTGCCAAGCTGACGCAGGTCTCGATCCGATAACGGAGATCGCGGGCGTCTGCTGGGGGCGACGCGCGCGCGGGGGAAGCAGCACGCCGTACGGATCGAACGTCGCCCTACGACGGAGGTCTGTTCGTGTCGCACATCCGTGGCGCCCATCGCGCCGCGCCCCCTCTCGGTGCCTCGCCCCGCACGTGGCGCCCCATGTTCGAAGCCTGGTTCGCGTGGCGGCCGGGTCGGCCGCGCGGCCGGCACGCCGTACCGTCCGCGGGATCGCGTCGACGGCAGGGCGCGTACGCCGTCGCCGGCGTGACCGCCCTGACCCTGGGCGGGAGCATGACGTTCTCCGGCGAGCTCCCGGCCATGGCGCAGGCCGCCGCGTTGACGCTGTCCGGGGCCGCCCCGGCCGACGGCCTGCGCGAGAACGCGCAAGCCGCGGCCCAGCCCCCGCAGCGGGCCGTTCCCATGGCCGTGTGGCTGGCCGACCAGGTCCACGCGGCGCGCGACGCCGAGCGGGCGGCCGCGCTGGCCCGGGCGCAGGCGCAGGCCAAGGCCGCCGAGCAGGCGAAGGCCACGTACGCCGCCGCGGTGGCGGCCGCGCAGGCCGACCCGCAGGGGACCGCGCGCACCTTGGCGGCCCAGCGGGGCTGGACCGGCGGGGAGTACACGTGTCTGCAGACCCTGTGGCACAAGGAGAGCACCTGGCGATACACCGCGACCAACCCCAGTTCGGGGGCGTACGGGATTCCGCAGGCGCTGCCCGCCGAGAAGATGGCCACCGTCGCGGCGGACTGGCGCACCAATCCGGTGACCCAGATGACCTGGGGGCTGGGCTACATCAAGTCCGTATACGGGACTCCGTGCAGCGCGCTGAACTTCCACTACGCCAACAACTGGTACTGAGCCGGCCCGGCGCGACAGCAGCCCCGCCCAGCCCGCAGCCAGACGGCAGGCGGGCCCTTCGACCCGGCGGCCCCTGGACATCCCTCCGTTCCAGGGGCCGCCGTTCCATGGTCACCGCGTGCGCCGGGCGTCCGCGGGTGATCGATGGCTTCAGAGCTTGCGCAGCCGCACGTTCTCCACGCTGTGGTCGGCGCCCTTGGTCAGCACGAGCGTGGCGCGGGCCCGGGTCAGCAGCACGTTCTGGCGCAGGTTGGGCTCGTTGATCGACTCCCAGATCGTGGCGGCCGTCGCCATGGCCTCCTCGTCCGACAGGGAGGCGTACCGGTGGAAGTAGCTGCCGGGGTCCGCGAACGCCGTACGCCGGAGCTTGAGGAACCGCTCGACGTACCACTTCTTGATGTGTTCGATGCGGGCGTCAACGTACACGGAGAAGTCGAAGAAGTCCGACACGGCTAACCCGTAGCGGCCGTCCGGGCGCAACCGCGGGCTCTGCAGCACGTTGAGCCCCTCGACGATGAGCACGTCGGGACGGCGTACCTCGATTTTCGCGTGCGGAATGATGTCGTAGACGAGGTGGCTGTAGACGGGCGCCGTGACCAATTCCGCGCCCGCCTTGACCTCGGCGACGAACCGCAGCAGCGCGCGCTGGTCGTAGCTCTCCGGAAAGCCCTTGCGTGCGAGGATGCCGCGGCGCTGCAACTCCGCGTTGGGGTAGAGGAACCCGTCCGTGGTCACCAGCTCGACGTGCGGCGTGCTTGGCCAGCGGGCCAGCATCTCGCGCAGGAGCCGGGCCGTCGTCGACTTCCCGACCGCGACGGAGCCCGCGACGCCGAGCACGAACGGCGTACGCTCCGGGCGTTCGCCGAGGAAGTTGCTGGTCACCGTGTGCAGCGAGCTGACGCCCTCGACGTAGAAGTTGAGCAGCCGGGACAGCGGCAGGTAGACCTCTTCGACCTCGCGCAGGTCGATCTGTTCGCCGAGACCCGCGAGTCGGGCGACGTCGGCGTCGGTGAGCTGCAGCGGCCGCGTCTCGCGCAGGCGGGCCCAGTCGGACCGATCCAGCTCCACATAGGGCGACGGGATCGAGTCGTGGGAGTGGGACACGCGGGCATTCTTCCGCACCACCCCGCCGCAAGAGGGCCGAATGTACCTGTCAGGGGCCACCGGCATCGCTCGCTTACACTTGGTCATATGTGTGGGATCGTGGGTTATGTAGGGTCAGGGGCCGACCAGCGCGCTCTCGACGTCATCATGGAGGGCCTCGCGCGCCTGGAATATCGGGGATATGACTCCGCCGGCGTCGCGCTCGTCGCGGGTCAGGGCATCGCCTCCGCGAAGAAGGCCGGCAAGCTCGCCAATCTGCGCGCCGAGATCGAGGCGCACCCGCTGCCCGCCGCCGGCACCGGCATCGGGCACACCCGGTGGGCCACCCACGGCGGCCCGACGGACACCAACGCCCACCCGCACCTGGGGGGCACCGACGACCGGCTGGCCCTCATCCACAACGGCATCATCGAGAACTTCCACGCGCTGAAGTCCGAGCTGCTGGAGTCCGGGGTGGACTTCCGCTCGGAGACCGACACCGAGGTGGCGGCCCAGCTGGTGGCTCGTGCGTACGCCGAGAAGGGCGACCTGACCGAGGCCATGCGCGCGACGGTCAACCAGCTCGAGGGCGCCTTCACGCTCCTCGCCGTCCACGCCGACGACCCGGGCACCGTGGTCGCCGCGCGGCGCAACTCCCCGCTGGTCATCGGGCTCGGCGAGGGCGAGAACTTCCTCGGCAGCGACGTCGCGGCCTTCATCGGGCACACGAAGTCCGCCATGGAGGTCGACCAGGACCAGATCGTCACGATCACCAAGGACGACGTGTCGGTCATCGGCTTCGACGGCGCACCCGCGCAGGGCAAGCGGTTCGAGGTGACCTGGGACGCTGCGCAGGCCGAGAAGGGCGGGCACAGCTCCTTCATGGTGAAGGAGATCCTGGAGCAGCCGCACGCCATCGGGGACACGCTGCTGGGTCGCACCGACGAGGACGGCCAGCTGGTCCTCGACGAGATGCGCATCGAGCCGGAGCGCCTGCGCGCGGTCGACAAGATCGTCATCGTCGCGTGCGGCACGGCGTTCTATTCGGGGCTGACGGCGAAGTACGCGATCGAGCACTGGACCCGCATCCCCGTCGAGGTCGAGCTGGCCCACGAGTTCCGCTATCGCGACCCGGTCGTCGACGAGAACACGCTGGTCGTCTCGATCAGCCAGTCCGGCGAGACCATGGACACCCTGATGGCGGTGAAGCACGCCCGCGAGCTGGGCGCCCTCACGGTCTCCATCTGCAACACGCACGGCGCGACGATCCCGCGCGAGTCGGACGCGGCGCTCTACACGCACGCCGGGCCGGAGATCGCGGTGGCCTCGACGAAGGCGTTCACGGCGCAGATCGCGGCCTGCTACCTGCTGGGGCTCTACCTCGCGCAGCTGCGCGGCGGGTCGTACGCCGACCAGGCCCAGGCCGTGATGCGCGAGCTGTCCGGCATCCCCGCGAAGGTGGAGACGCTGCTCGGCCAGATGGAGCGCGTGCGGGAGATCGCGCGGTTCATGGCGGACACCCGCTCGGTGCTCTTCCTCGGCCGGCACGTGGGCTACCCGATCGCCCTGGAGGGTGCGCTCAAGCTCAAGGAGATCGCCTACATCCACGCCGAGGGCTTCGCCGCCGGCGAGCTCAAGCACGGCCCGATCGCGCTGATCGAGCCGGGGCAGCCGGTGTTCATCGTGGTGCCGTCGCCGAGCACGCCGTACAACCTGCACGACAAGGTCGTCTCCAACATCCAGGAGATCCGCGCGCGGGGAGCCCGCACGCTGGTGATCGCGGAGGAGGGCGACGAGGCGGTCGTGCCGTTTGCGGACGAGGTGATCCGCGTGCCGGCGACTTCGCCGCTGCTGGCGCCGTTGCTGACGATCGTGCCGCTGCAGGTGTTCGCGTGCGAGCTGGCCGGTGCGAAGGGCCTGGACGTGGACCAGCCGCGCAACCTGGCGAAGTCCGTCACGGTCGAGTGACGACGCGCGCAGTGCAGTGATCATCGGGGTCGGCACCGACGTCTGCGAGATCACGCGGATGGCGCAGTCGCTGGAGCGGACGCCGCGGCTGCGGGAGCGGCTGTTCTCGCCCGTCGAGGCCGACCTGCCGGTGGAGTCGTTGGCGGCGCGCTTCGCTGCGAAGGAGGCCGTGGCCAAGGCCCTGGCCACGAGGGGCGGCCTCGGGTGGCGGGACGTGGAGGTGCGCACCGACGAGTACGGCGCCCCCTCGCTGCACCTGACCGGTAGCGTGGCGGCGAGGGCGGCGGAACTCGGCGTACGGCGACTGCACGTCTCGTTGTCGCACGACGGTGGGCTGGCCATCGCCTTCGTCGTCGCCGAGGGCTGACCGTACGACGAGGGCTGACGGGGCCTCACGAGGGCTGACGAGTGCTGACGCGGTGGTCGGGGCGAGGTCCCGGCCGCCCTGGCGAGCGTGGAGGTCGCGATGCTGCAGGCGTGGTCGGTGCCGGACGTGCGGGAGGCCGAGGCGGCCGCGATGGCCACGCTGCCCGACGGCGAACTCATGCAGCGCGCGGCCAAGGGGCTCGCCGCGGTGGCGCGAGCGCGCCTGCGGGGGATGCCGCGCGGGGGTGGCCGCCGCGTGGTGGGCCTGGTGGGCTCGGGAGGCAATGGGGGCGACACGCTCTACGCGCTGGCCCGGCTGGCCCGCAAAGGTGCGGCCGATGAGGTGGCCGGGGTCCTGGTCTCGCCGCGGGGGGTGCACCCCGGCGGGTTGAAGGCGGCGCGGCGGCACGGCGTACGGATCGTGGACACCGGCGCGGGAGCCGCCGAGGCCGCGGCGGCGGTCTCGGCCGTCGCGGAGGCGACCCTGCTGCTCGACGGGTTGACCGGCATCGGCGGCCGCGCGGGTTGGGCGCCGGACTCCGCCGAGACGATCGAGGAGCTGCTCGCGGTCGTTCCGGGGGACTGTTACGTGATCGCGGTCGACCTACCGAGCGGGGCGGACCCTGCGGGCGAGGTCGTCGATTCCCCCGGCGTGTGGGCGGATGAGACGGTGACGTTCGGGCTGGCGAAGCCGGTGCATCTGCTGGCGACGGCCGATCGGTGCGGCGCTCTGACCATGGTCGACATCGGCCTGAGCCCGACGACCGCGCCGGCGGCGGAGCGGCTGGAGCACGACGACGTCGCGGCGCTGTGGCCGGTGCCGGGGCCGACCGACGACAAGTACGCCCGGGGCGTGCTCGGGATCGTGGCCGGCGGCCAGGGGTACACCGGTGCGGCCATCCTCGCCGTGACCGCGGCCGTCTGCGCGGGGGCGGGAATGGTGCGGTACGTCGGGCCGCACGAGCCGACGTGGCTGGTGCGCACGGCCGTGCCCGAGGCCGTGCTGGGCATGCCGGGGCAGGGCCAGCGCGTCCAGGCGTGGCTGGTCGGGCCGGGGCTGGACCAGGACGATTCCTCCGAGACGGGTGGGGCGCAGCTCGCGCATGCCCGGGAGGCGCTGGCCTCCGGGCTGCCGTGCGTCGTCGACGCGGGCGGGTTGGCGCTGCTGGACGGGCGCGGGCGGGTGCGGGGGCGCGGACGCTGCTCACGCCGCACGCGGGGGAGCTGGCGCGGCTGCTGGCGCGGCTCGAGGAGGCGGAGGTGACGCGGGCGGCCGTCGAGGCGGATCCGGTCGGGCACGCCCGCCGGGCGGCGGCGGCGTTGCACGCGACGGTGCTGCTGAAGGGGCACACGACGTACGTCGTGCCGCCGCCGGCCAGCGGTCTGCCGGTGCGCGCGCAGGCCGATGCGCCGGGGTGGCTGGGCACCGCAGGATCCGGCGATGTGCTGGCCGGGCTGGCGGGCACGCTGCTGGCGGCCGGGCTCGATCCGCTGGACGCCGGCTCGCTGGCGGCCCTGGTGCACGGCGTGGCGGGCGAGACCGCCAACCCGGGCGGTCCCGTGCGGGCGCTCGCGGTCGCCCAGGCGATCGCCCCCACGGTGGCGACCCTGCTGCGCCGCTGACCCGGTCCGGGCCACGGCCCTGAAAAGCACGCGAGGGTTGTCGGTGCCCGCCTCTAGGCTGTGCCGCATGAGCGAACCCAGCGGTTCCAGCGACCGCCTCGCCGTCATTGCCGCCGAGGCCGACCGATTCGCCGACGTCCTGAGCAGCGCCGATCCCGCGGCCCGCGTGCCCACGTGTCCCGGCTGGAGCGCCCTGGACCTGCTCAAGCACCTCACCCAGGTGCACCAGTTCTGGGCGGCGGTGGTGGGCGACCGGCTGTTCGGCCCGGCCGTCGGGGAGCTCGAGGAGAGCGCTCCCGAGCTGCCCGACGATGTGCCGACGTTGCTGGAGCTGCGTGCGAAGGCGACCGGGGATCTGCTCAGCGCGCTGTCGGACCGTGCCGACGACGAGGAAGCGTGGAGCTGGTTCCCGCCAGACCAGACGGTCGGCTTCACCAAGCGGATGCAGCTGCACGAGGCGACGATGCACCGGGTCGACGCCGAGCTGGCGGCCGGCGTCCCGATCGGGCCCATCGCCGCCGGGGTGGCGGCCCAGGGCATCGACCACATGATCGACGTCATGTGGAATTGGGTGCCGCCGGAGGCGGAGCGCACGGTGACCGGCACCGTTGAGCTGGTGGCGACGGACACGGGGCAGCGCTGGTCGGTGCGCACGCTGCGCTGGTCCGGCCAGGCCTGGGGGCAGACCTTCACCGACCATCCGGGCTGCGTGCGGGCGGACGGCGGCGCCCCGGAGGCGACCGTGTCCGGCACGGCGCAGGACCTTGACCTGCTCGTCTGGACGCGGGCCGATCGAAACATCGTTCGCTCGGGCGACGAGGCGGTGCTCGCGCAGTTCCAGGCGGTCCTGGACGCGGGGGTCGCCTAGGACCCGCATCCGGCATGAGTCGGCGTTCGGCTCTGGTGTGTGGTCACGGCGGCGATGGTGCGGTTGAGTGCGGAGCAGTCGGCGGCTCCGAGGGCGTTGCAGCTGGCGCAGCGGGGCAATAGGCGTGGTGCGCGTCATGCCACCTGTACGCGTTGGTCGCCGAGGACATACTCGATGGACATGGAGCCGCCGACAGCTTCGAGATAGCCGCGGATGGTGCTGACCTTCGCGTTGTCGAGGTCGCCATTTTCGATCTTGGAGACCTGGCGCTGGCCGACACCGATGCGCTCAGCGAGCTGTGCCTGCGTCAGGCCAGCCTGTTCGCGCAGCTCACGGAGTCTGTATGCCCGGACCTCAGCGAGCAGGCGCTCCTTGTGTGCCTCGACGAGTACCCGGTCCACTGGCCGCTCGGCCAGAAGGTCCTTAATCGTCCTTGTCATCGTGGTCACCCTTTCTCATCTCGTCGGAGTCGGTCGATGTGGGCGTCGAGCAGGTCGTCCGCGATTGGAATGTTTTCGGCGTACCAGCGCCTCCAGTTGCCGGTCTTGTCTCCGGCGACCAGCAGGATCGCCTGCCTTTGCGGGTCGAACGCGAACAGGATGCGCAGTTCACTGCGGCCGACGGAGCCTGGTCTGAGCTCTTTCATGTTGCGATGCCGCGACGCCGCCACTGTGTCTCCCAGCGGCCTGCCCAGGCTCGGCCCTCGGTCCTGCAGAACCTCGATTGCCGCGACCACCTGTTCCAGTGAGCGGTCGTCAAGCCCGCGAAGCCAGGGCTCCACCAGCTCGATGTCGACGATCCACACGCCACGAGTTTAGACCTCGCAAGGTCTTCGGCGCCACGCTGCCATCTCTTGGTCAGCGACAGTTGAGGATGATCGGGCACCCGGCGCCGCCGCTCGCGCGTCGGTAGGGATGGCGCGCGGCAGAGTGATCGTTGATGCACCCAGGGGCCGGGCGGCTCGCGCTGCCACGGTGGGGTGCCGCCCGCCCTGAATCGTCGCGATCTGCGCCGTGCGTGATGAATCACGTGCGCCGGGGTCGCCCCGCCTCGCCGTCCGTGCACCACCTGAGCCAGACTGGGACGGTGACCGACGAGTACGGAACGGGGGTGACGCCCCGCACCACCACCGTGAGCCTGGCCGATCCCCGCCCGACTCCGGCACGGTTGACCATCGACCTCGGTGCCATCACCACCAACACGGCGGAGCTGTGCCGCCGGGCCGGCGGCGCGCAGGTGATGGCCGTGGTCAAGGCGGACGGCTACGGTCACGGGCTCGTGCCGAGCGCCCGGGCCGCCCTCGCTGGCGGTGCCACCTGGCTGGGCACGGCCCTGCTCGGCGAGGCGCGCGACCTGCGCCGCGCCGGCGTCGGCGGCCGCGTCGTGTCGTGGCTGCACACCCCCGGGGCGCCCTTCGCGGACGCCATCCGCGCCGACATCGACCTCGCCGCCTCGGCGCCCTGGGCCCTGGACGAGATCGCCGCCGCCGCTCGCGAGGCGGGACGTACGGCGCGCGTCCACCTGAAGCTCGACACCGGCCTGGGCCGCAACGGCGCGCTGGGAGCTGGCGCCACCGAACTGATCCGCCGCGCGGCCGAACTCGATTCGGACGGAATCGTGACGATTGTCGGAGTGATGAGCCACTTCGCGTACGCCGACGCCCCCGGACACCCCACCGTGCGCGCCCAGTGGGAGACCTTCGAGGGGCACCTCGACGCGTGCGAGCGCGCCGGACTCGACGTACAGGTCCGTTCCCTCGCGAACTCCGCCGCGACGCTGACCGACCCCAACTGCGCGTACGACCTGGTGCGTCCCGGCCTGGCCGTCTACGGGCTCTCGCCGGTGCCGCAGGTGGGCGGGCCTGCGGACTTCGGCCTGCGCCCCGCGATGACCTGCTCGGCCGACCTTGCGCTCGTCAAGGAGGTCCCGGCCGGCCAGGGGCTTTCCTACGGCCACGCATACACCACGGCCGCGGCGACCCGGGTGGGCGTCGTGCCGATCGGGTACGCCGACGGGGTGCCGCGAGCGGCCAGCAACGTCGGCCCGGTGAGCGTGCTGGCCGGACCCAGGAGCGGAGCCTCGAGCACCCGAGGCACGCCCGGGACCATCGCGGGCCGGGTGTGCATGGACCAGTTCGTCCTCGACCTCGGGCCGCGCACGGATGCCCGCGAGGGCGACGAGGTGGTCCTGTTCGGCGACCCGGCGACCGGCGTACCGTCAGCGCAGGACTGGGCTGACGCGACAGACACGATCAGCTACGAGATCATCACTCGAATGAGCACCCGGCTACCCCGGGTGTTCCATGGAGAGGGGGACGCGTGAGCACGGCCGGGTCATCGGGCGGGACGCCCGTCGGCGCAATTCGCGCACTCACCGGGCTGGGCCTCGGCCTGGCGGCAGCCGGTCTGACGGCGGCCGCAGGGGCCGCGGCCGATCGCCTGAGCCGCGATCGGCGCGTCGCGCTGGCGCTGGACGCCGAGCGAGGGGTCACCCGGCGGTCGGCGTACTTCGAAACCCCCGACCACGAACAGACCGTCTGCTCCAGCGACGGCACCCCCCTGCACGTCGTCATCGACGAGCCGCGGGGCACGGCGACCGAGGACGAGTCCGGCGCGACCAAACCCACCGTCGTGTTCAGCCACGGCTACTGCCTGTCCCTGGACTGCTGGGTCTTCCAGCGGCGGGCGCTGCGCGAGGCCGGCTACCGGGTCGTGCTCTGGGACCAGCGTGGCCACGGCCTGTCTGGCACGGGCGACACCGACAGCTACCACATCGATCAGCTGGGGCGGGACCTGAAGTACGTCCTCGACGCCGTCGTCCCCGAAGGCCCGATCCTGCTCGTTGGGCACTCGATGGGCGGCATGACGATCATGGCGCTGGGCCTGGACTTCCCGCAGTACGTCAAGGAACGCGTGGTGGGCGCCGCCTTCGTCGCCACGAGCACGGGCGGGCTGTCGTCGGTGTCCTATGGGTTGGGCGCAGCCGCGGGCAAGGCCGTGCACGCGTTCGGGCCCGCGGCGGCCGGGCGGCTGGCGCGCTTCCAGGAGGCCGTCGACGGGACGGTGCGCGCCAGCAAGGACGTCATGAACTTCATCGTCGACTGGGGCTCGTTCGGGTCCCCGGTGCCGATGAGCGTGGCCGAACTGACGACCGACATGATCTTCTCCACGCGGATGGAGGTCATCTCGGCGATGATGCCGCACTTCGACCGGCACGACAAGCGCGAGGCGCTCGGGTCGTTCCGCGGCATCGAGACCCTGGTTTTCAACGGCGCCGCGGACAAGCTGACGCCGCCCTCGCACAGCGATGCGATCGTGCGGCTGCTGCCCGGCTCGGAGCACGTCGTGATCGAGGAGGCCGGGCACGTCATCATGCTCGAGCACCCAGAGATCCTGAACGAGCAGTTGCTTGCTCTGGCGGTCCGCGCCTGCCGCGCCGCGGCCGCCGGGCACTCCTCGGACGAGGCCCGCGCGCCGGTGCACTACCTCGACGTGGGTCGCCGCCGCAAGGCGCGCGAGGTCGGCCGCGGCCGGCACCTCAAGCGCGGCTGAGTCCCGCTCGGGAGGCGGCTTCTCGCGGGGCTTCGCGACGACGACGTACGCCGTACGGCGTGGCGTACCGTGACCCGGTGAGCATCGAGCTGGAAGGTCCCATCGTCCTGGCCGGCGCGAGCGACACCCAGGCCTGGGGGCGGGCGCTCGCTGCCCGGTTGCGCGCCGGCGACGTCGTGGTGTTGACGGGGGAGCTGGGCGCCGGCAAGACGACCCTGACTCAGGGGCTGGCGGAGGGACTCGGTGTCCGCGGGCCCATCACGAGCCCCACGTTCGTCATCGCGCGCGTGCATCCGTCGCTGGTCGGCGGCCCAGCGCTGGTGCACGCGGACGCCTATCGGCTGGGCGGTGCGCTGGAGCTGGACGACTTGGACCTCGACGCCTCGACGCAGGACAGCGTGACGGTCGTCGAGTGGGGCCACGGCCTGGCCGAGTCGCTGGCCGACAGCTGGCTGGAGGTCGAGCTGACCCGCGCGCTGGCCGACGAGCGACCGCTCACGACCAGCCCAAAGGGTGCCATGGCACCCAAAGCGCAGGTCACGAACGGTCATTTGGGGGCTAAAGGTCACGCAACGGTCACGACCGGTCTTCCGACCGGGGCCGCGACCGTCGGCGCCAGGGCCATGAGCGGCGACAACGACGGCGACTTCCACGGAGACGACGGGCAGACGGACGCACCGGCTGAGGATCCGCGCGTCGTCCGTCTGATCGGGCACGGACCGCGCTGGGAGGAGTAATCGGGACGACCGTTCGTGACCTGCGCAAAGGGTGCCATGGCACCCAAAGCGCAGGTCACGAACGGTCGATGTGGGCCGAAAGGTCACGTAACGGTCACGAACGGTGCTCACCGCCGGCATTCGCCCCCCACGCGCCACCGGTAGGGCTCACATCGCGACCACCGGTAGGGCGCACATCGCGACAACGTCCAACGTGGCGCCGAGTTGAGCAAGCGCAGCGCCGGAGCACGACGACCGCCCGGCTGGTGTCGTGGGCGCGTTCTGCTGGCGCCAGTGCGGTGGACTAGCCTGGGCGGGTGCTTCTGCTGGCCATCGACACCGCGACCAGCGCCATCACCGTCGCGCTCCATGACGGGGCGACGGTGGTCGCCGAGGAGACCGTCCTGGACCCACGCGGGCACGCCGAGCACCTCGCCCCGGCCCTGCGCAGGGTGCTCACTGCAGCAAGCGCCGTCCCCGCGGACGTCACGCACGTCGTGGCCGGCACGGGTCCCGGCCCCTTCACCGGCCTGCGCGTCGGACTCGTCACGGCCCGCGTGTTCGCGTGGGCGCGGGGGCTCCCGACGTACGGCGTGTGCAGCCTGGACGCGCTCGCGCACGCGGCGTACGCACACGGCCTCGACGAACCCACCCCCGGCCCGATCGCCGTGGCCACCGACGCGCGCCGCCGCGAGGTGTACTGGGCCAGCTACGAACTCGGCCCCCACCGATTGCCGGTCCGGACGGCCGGCCCGGCCGTCGCCCGCGCCGCCGACCTCCCCGAGAGCGTGCGCACCCTGCCCTGCGCCGGCCGCGGCCCCGGGCTGTACCCCGAGGCGCTCCCGCACGCCCGCGGCCCCCTCGATGTGGCCGCCGGGGCCATGGCCGACCTCGCCGTCCGTCGGCTGTCCGCGGGAATGGACCTCGACGACGCCACCCCGCGGTACCTGCGCCGCCCCGACGCCGTCCCCACGCCCGCCAAGGCCGTGACCGTCCCCCGGCCCGCCCGGTGAGCCTGCGCTGTGCGGCCAATGAGCCCTCGATGAGCCGCAAATGAGCCGCATCGTGGACGTGACCCTGCGCGAGGCCGCCTGGACCGACATCCCCGCCCTGGCCGCGCTCGACGCCCGCCTGTTCGCAGTCGACGCCTGGTCGGAGGCGACGTGGTGGGCGGAGTTCGCGGGGCGGCCGCGGCGCGCGTACGTCGTGCTGGCGGCACCCCCCTCGACCCCCGGCGACGCGACCGCAGCACCGGAGATCATCGGGTACGCCGGCGCGGACCTGGGCGGCGAGGTGGCCGACGTCATGACCGTCGCGGTGGCCCCGACCCACCGCGGCCACGGCCATGCCGGCCGCCTGCTGGCCTGGCTGGAAGAGACCGCCCGCGCCGCCGGGGCCGACCACCTGATGCTGGAGGTCCGCGCCGACAACACGGCGGCGCGCGGACTCTACGAGCGCGGCGGGTTCGGCACGATCTCCACCCGGCGCCGCTACTACCAGCCCGGCGACGTCGACGCCGTCATCATGCGAAAGGACCTGCGCGCGTGACCCCTTCGATCCGGCCGACCTCGCCCGACGGCCCCCTGGTCCTCGGCATCGAGACGAGCTGCGACGAGACCGGCGTCGGCATCGTCCGCGGCGAGACGCTGCTGGTCGACGCCGTGGCGAGCAGCGTCGAGGAACACGCCCGGTTCGGCGGGGTGGTCCCGGAAGTCGCGAGCCGCGCCCACCTGGAGGCCATGGTCCCCACGCTGGAGCGGGCCTGCCACGACGCCGGCGTACGGCTCGACGACCTCGACGCCATCGCCGTCACCGCCGGACCCGGCCTCGCGGGCGCGCTGCTCGTGGGCGCCGCCGCCGCCAAATCGCTCGCCGTCGCGCTGGGCAAGCCGCTGTACGGGGTCAACCACCTCGCCGGCCACGTCGCCGTCGACGTCGTCGAGCACGGCCCGCTGCCCGAGCCGACGATGGCCCTGCTCGTCTCCGGGGGGCATTCCAGCCTGCTGCTCGTCCCCGATGTGACCGCCGACATCACGAGCCTCGGCAGCACGATCGACGACGCGGCGGGGGAGGCCTTCGACAAGGTCGCCCGCGTGCTCGGGCTGCCGTTCCCCGGCGGTCCGTGGGTCGACCGGGCCGCGCGCGGAGCCGAAGGGGTGCCCGGCGTGGACCCGGCGGGCGGGCCGGGGCAGACGGCGTACGTCGAGTTCCCCCGCGGCTTGACCAGCGGCCGGGACATGGAGCGGCACCGGTACGACTTCAGCTTCTCCGGCCTGAAGACCGCCGTCGCCCGGTGGGTCGAGGCGCGCCAGCGGGCGGGCGAGCCCGTGCCCGTCGCCGACGTCGCGGCCAGCTTCCAGGAGGCGGTGACCGACGTGCTGACCCGCAAGGCGGTCCTCGCCTGCCGGGAGAACGGCGTCGAGGACCTGCTGATCGGCGGCGGCGTGGCGGCGAATTCCCGGCTGCGGGCCATGGCGGCCGATCGCTGCGCGGCGGCCGGGATCCGGCTGCGGGTGCCGCGTCCCGGCCTGTGCACGGACAACGGCGCGATGATCGCCGCGCTGGGGGCGCAGCTGGTGGCGCGCGGCCGCACGCCGTCCGACCTCGGACTCCCCGCCGACTCCTCGATGCCCGTGACGCTGGTGCAGTCGTGACTCCCCTGGCCGGGCAGGCCGCCGCTCCCGGCGAGTCCCTGGGTGTGTCGGCTCTCGTCCTGGCGGGTGAGCACCCGTGCTCATAAGAGCCCACTCGCCCCGAGACGAGTCAACTCACGTCAGGGTGCCCGGTCGGCGCCCCCCAGAGGCATGCCAGGCTGGGCGCTCATGAGCGGACGCGTGCTGGTCGCGGGCGGGGTGGCCGTGGAGCGGATCGTGGAGTATCACTTCCTGCCCCGCCCCGCCGCCCTGCGCATCGCGCACACGCTCGGGGCGTCGGTGGCCGGCACCGGGGCCCTTGCCGCGGTCGCCGCGGCCGCCGCCGGAGCCACCGTCCGGTGCGTGGCCACGGTCGGCTCCGATGCGGCCGGCCGCGCCATCCGCGACCGGCTCGCTCGGGCCGACGTCGACGTCACCACCGTCCGGCCCACGCCGGGCGAGTCCGCCCGCCTGCTGCGGTCGCTGCCCGCCGGGGCCGGCGGCGAGGAGAGCATCCTCCTGCCCGGCGCCGACGCCGGCGAGGGGGTCTTCGCCGACGTCGCGGCGCTCGACGGCTTCCAGCCGGGCGACGTGCTGCTGCTCGACTGGTCCTCCCTGCCCCGGGCGATGGTGCTGATCGACGCGGCGTACGCCCGGGACCTGCAGATCGTCGCCCTGCTCACGCCGTACCCGCCCACGCTCACCGACGCCGACCTCGGGCGCGTCGACGTCGTGATCCTCGACCAGGCGGGCGCGGCCGCGATGGCGGACGGCGGCTACCTGCCCGCGTCCCTGTGCGTCATCGTCGGCGACGCGGGGCTGTCGTGGGACGGGCAGACGATCGTCGCGCCCGGCGGGTCGGTGCCGTCCGGCCCGCTGCCGACCGGGTTCACCCCGCGCGGGTTCGCGGTGCCGGGTCCGGCGCCCGAGGTGGGCTGGCCGGCGCAGGGGTACGCCGTGCTCGCCGGGACGATCGCCGCTCGGCTGGCCCTGGGGGACGACCGGCCGGAGGCGGGTCTCGCCGGCTTGGAGGCGGCCGCGACCGTGGGCAAGCGGCCGATTCCCTACCCCGACCTGCGACTTCACGAGGGGGACCTGGGGTGAATCCGGCGGAGGCGCTCGCCACGGTGCTGGTCGACGAGCTGGTCCGGCTCGGTTGCCGGCACGCCGTGCTGTGCCCGGGTTCGCGGTCGGCGCCGCTCGCCTACGCGCTCGCGGACGCCGATGCCACGGGGCGGCTCACGCTGCACGTCCGCGTCGACGAGCGGTCCGCGGCCTTCCTCGCGCTGGGGCTGGGGAAGGCGACGGGCACGCCGGTGCCGGTCGTGACGACCTCCGGTACGGCGGTCGCCGAGCTCCATCCGGCGGTTCTAGAGGCGAGCCACGGCCGGGTACCCCTCCTCCTGCTCACCGCCGACCGGCCCCCCGAGCTGCGCGGTACCGAGGCCAACCAGACCACCGATCAGGTGAAGATCTTCGGCGGGGCGGTGCGCTGGCAGCACGACCTCGGTACGCCGGAGCCCGGTGCCGCCCGGCAGGCGTCGTGGCGTACGGCCATTGACCGGGCCTGGGCCGCGGCGCTGGGCGACCTCCGCGGGGAGCCGGGGCCGGTACACCTCAACGTCCCCCTGCGCGAGCCGCTGGCCCCCGACCTGGGCGCCGAGCTGGCCGCCGCGCCGAGTGGTGGCGGGCCGGTCACCGCTGCGCCCGGGCCGCGGGCCGACGTCGCTCCGGAGTCGTTCGCCGGCCGCCCGGACGGCGGGCCCTGGACCCGCACCTCGTCGCCGGCCAGGCCCCCGTGGTGGTCGGCCCGCGCGACGACCGGCGTCGATCCCGTCGCGGACGTCCCGCGCACCCTCGTCGTCCTCGGCGACCTCGACGCGCCGCCCGCCACCCGACAGGTGCTGCGCCTGGCGCAGGAACACCGCTGGCCGGTGCTCGCCGAGCCATTCGGGCGCCGAGACGCGGGCGAACCGCTCCCGCACGCGCCCCTCGTGGCCGCCGTGCCCGGACTGCTCGCGCACCTCGCGCCGGAGCGGATCCTCGTCGTCGGCCGGCTGTCCCTGACCCGCGCCCTCGCGGGGCTGCTGCGCGAACATGCGGCCCGGCCCGGCGGGGGAGACGTCGAGCTGGTCACCCGGCGTACCGTCTGGCCCGACCCCGCGCACCTCCTCACCCGCGTGCTCCCCTACGCCGCGCTCGTCGGCCGGGGAAACGTCGGCATCGAGACGGTGCGGGGCGGCGCGGACCAGGAGTGGTACCGCGCCTGGCAACGCCTCGGCCATGAGGTCGCGCGCGCCGTGGAGCCGGCGCTGGCCTGGGCCCATGCGGGGACCGCGGAGGGGCCAGCCGCCCAGCCGCCGCCCTCTCCGTCACCACCACTGCCGCCCACCGGGCCGGCCCTGGCCCGTGCGGTGTTGGCGGCCCTGCCGGCGCGATCGCGGCTGTTCGTGGGGTCCAGCAACGCCGCCCGCGACGTCGACATCGCCCGCGTCGGCGACGCCGTCGAGGTCGTGGGCAGCCGGGGGCTGGCCGGCATCGACGGCTGCGTGTCCACCGCCGCCGGGATGGCGCTCGCGGGGGACGCCCCGACGTACGCGCTCGTCGGCGACCTCACCTTCCTGCACGACACCAACGCCCTGCTCATCGGACCGGGCGAGCCGCGGCCGGACCTCACGATCGTCGTCGCCAACGACGACGGCGGGGGGATCTTCGCGACGCTGGAGTACGGCGAGCCCGGCCGAGAACGCCATCACGAGCGGATCTTCGCCACCCCGACCGGCACGGACCTGGCGGCCCTGGCCGCCTCCCACGGCGTACCGCATCAGCGCGTTACCTCGGCTGCCGAGCTGGCCGCCGCGCTCGGAACCCCGCCGCGCGGCCTGCGGGTCGTCGAGGTCCCGATCGCGCGAGGCAGCCACCGGGCGACGTACGACGCGCTGCGCGCCGCCGCCGCGGGCGCGAGCCCTTGGTCCCAGGGACGCGCCGACTCATAGCGCGTCGCGCGCTCTGAGTTCCTCGAATGTCTCAACGACCGTTCGTGACCTGCACAAAGGGTGCCATGGCACCAAACATGCAGGTCGTGAGCGGTCGGCCTGTGGATAAGTCGTGCGTGGGCGGGGAGGCCCCGCCCGCACGATCACAGATCGACTCGTCCCGAGGGCGCGGACTCCGGCGGGGGCGTCGGGGACGGGCCGCCCGGCCAGCGTCCGCGGGGCGCGGCGGGCGCGGAACGAAAGCCGCGGTACGCCGGGGGAGCTGCCGGCAGGCGCCGCGTACGGGCCACCTCGGTGTACCAGCTGGCGGACCGCTTCGGCGTCCGCTTGCCGGTCCCGAAGTCGACGTGCACCAGCCCGAACCGGGGCCGGTAGCCGCAGGACCACTCGTAGTTGTCCAGCAGGGACCACGCGAAGTACCCCTGCACCGGCACCCCGGCCCGTCGTACGGCCGCCACCTGGACCAGGTGATCGTGCAGGTAGCGGACCCGGTCGACGTCGTCCAACTGGCGCTCGGGGGCCAGCACGGTGCCGGGCTCGTCGCCCGTGGCGGTGCCGTTCTCGGTGACCACGATCGGTAGCCCGGTGCGCCAATGGGTGGCGTGGATCAGCCGGCTCAGTCCCTTCGGCTCCACCCACCAGCCCATCTCCGTGCGCGGCGCGTCGGCGGGCGGCGCGACCTCATCCGCAGCGATGTCCTGCCAGCGGCCGAACAGCGAGGCCGCGATGGGTCGACGCGGGGCGACCAGGCGCGGGAAGTAGTAGTTCACCCCGGTGAAATCCACGGGCGTCGCGGCGATCTCGGTGTCCCCGGGGCGCACCCAGTCCCAGTCGCCGATCGGCCGGGCGAGCTCGACGAGCTCCTCCGAGTAGCGGCCGTCCATGAGCGGCCCGAGCCAGATCTCGTTGTGTACGAGATCGGCGAGCCGGGCCGCCTCCTGGTGCGCGTGATCCGGGGCCGCAGGCAGGTTGACGGCCAGGTTCAGCGCGGTGCCGATGCGCCGGGCGCCGTGCGCGCGCAGCCGCTGCACCGCCAGCCCGTGCGCGAGATTGAGGTGGTGGGCCACCCGGAACGCGGCCCGGGTGTCCCGCAGCCCCGGCGCGTGCACCCCCGCGTCATGGCCGAGGAACGCGATGCACTCCGGCTCGTTGATCGGGATCCAGGCGTCCACCAGGTCGCCGAGGCGGCCGGCGGCGAGGTCGACGTACGCCTCGAACGCCGCCACCGTCTCCCGGTTGCGCCAGCCCCCGGCGTCCTCCAGGGCCTGGGGAAGATCCCAGTGGTAGAGGGTGACGTACGTCGCGATCCCCGCGTCCTTGCACGCCTTCAGCAGCGAGCGGTAGAAGACGACGCCCTCGCCGTTGACCTCGCCCCGCCCGGTCGGCAGCAGCCGCGGCCAGGACAGCGACAGCCGGTAGCACTGCAGATTCATGTCCCGCATGAGCTGGACGTCCTCCCGGAACCGGGCGACGTGGTCGCAGGCGATGTCGGCGGTCTCGCCGCGCTCGATGCGATCAGGCAGCCGGGCGAAGCTGTCCCAGATCGACGGGCCGCGCGTCGCGATCGCGCCCTCGATCTGGTGACTCGACGTCGCCGCCCCCAGCAGCAGGTCGGCCGGGAAGTCGACCTCGTCCCGCTCCGGGGCATCCACCACCCCGGGGTCGAACCGAGCGTCGGACGGGCTGGGGGACAAGTCGGCCGGGCCGGGGGATAACGGGTCGAGCTGCGCCATGGGAGCACTCTGCCGCCCGGCGCCCCGCCCACCAAACACCGAATGTGGCACGGCGAAACGTGTTTGACGCCGGGGCCGTCGGCGGGTGGGCTGGGAGGGTGCGCCACGCGACCGCTCCGCCGACGATCCGGCCTGCCCGCCCGGGCGACCTCGTCCTCCTGCCTGCCATCGAGGCCAGCGGCGACAGTCAGTTTCGGCTGTTGGCGATGGACGTGGTCGCGGACGCGGCCCCGTCGCCGGCGGGTGCGTACGCCGAGGCTGCCGCCGCCGGTCGGGTCTGGGTGGCCGTCGACGCCGAGGATGCGCCGGTGGGCTTCGCCCGGGTCGAGATCGTGGACGGTACGCCGCACCTGGAGCAGCTCAGCGTCGCCCCGGGGCACCAGCGTCGGGGTGTGGGTGCCGGTCTGCTCGGGGCCGCCGCGGCGTGGACTCGGGCCCACGGACACCAGCAGATGACGCTGCGGACGTTCCGGGATGTTCCGTTCAACGGCCCGTACTACGCCCGGCTCGGCTGGCGGGTGCTGCCCGACGCGCTCGCCGGGCCCGAATTGGCAGCCCTGCGCCGGAACGAGGAGCGCCACGGGCTGCTGCGCTGGCCGCGTCAGGCGATGGTCCTCGACCTCGGCTCGGAACCATCCGAGCGCGACGCGGCGCCCAGCCCCGCTTCGCGGTGACGAGCTGCGTCAAAAACCACGACCCGGCCCGTCGCCAACGATGGCGTCTGGCGCGTAGCGGGCAGCCGCACGGCTGCTGACGGTGCGCAGCGACCGAACCTCTACCAAATCGCCCGCCCCACGCCCGCCTGCGAGACCGCCACCTGGGGTTTTGTCGCCCGCGGTTCTCGATGTGGTAGCGGTTCAGTCGTCGCTCGGGCCGGCGAGCGGGCCCGCGGCCAGCGCGGACCGCATCGGCACAAGCTTCGCGGCGGATTCGGCCAGCTCGGCCGCCGGGTCGGAGCCGGCCACGATCCCGCAGCCCGCGAACAGCCGCACCCGGCGTGGGTCGTCGGCGTCCAGTTCGCCGCAGCGCAGCGCGATACCCCACTCGCCGTCGCCGGACGCGTCGACCCAGCCCACCGGGCCCGCGTACCGCCGTCGATCCATCCCCTCCAGCTCGTCGATGACCCGGGCGGCCACGTCGCGTGGCGTGCCGCACACGGCGGCCGACGGGTGCAGCGCCGCCGCCAGCGTGATCGAGGTCGCGCCGTTCGTGAGCCGGCCGGTCACGTCCGTGGCCAGGTGCATCACGTTGGGCAGGTGCAGCACGAACGGCGCCTCGGGCAGGTTCATCGACGTGCAGTGCGGCGCCAGCGCGTCGGCCACCGACCGCACGGCGTACTCGTGTTCCTCCAAGTCCTTGCTGCTGCGCGCCAGGGAGCCGGCGAGGGCCAGGTCGCGCTCGTCGTCGCCGGTGCGGCGGATGGTGCCGGCCAGCACGCGCGACGTGACCAGCCCGCGTTCCAGGCGGCAGAGCATCTCCGGCGTCGCGCCCACCAGCCCGTCCACGGCGAAGACCCACGTGTTCTCGTACTCCGCCGCCAGCCGCCGCAGCAGCCACCGCGGGTCGACGACGTCGGCCGCCTCGGCGTACAGGTCCCGGGCCAGCACCACCTTGTCCAGCTCGCCGGCGCCGATCCGCGCGACCGCGTCCGCCACCGCGGACTGCCACGCCGGGCCCGACCGGGCGCCGTCGGAGAAGGCGACCTCCCCGGGCGAGCGGAGCTCGGACTCACCGCCGCCGGCCTGGGCCCACAGCGCGTCGTGCGCGCGGGTCACCGCGTCCAGCGTCACTGTCTCGCCGCTGCCGCCGGGGCCGGCCACCGCGTCCGCGTCGACGATGGTGGTCACGCAAGCCCGGCCCGCGCAGCGGCTCACCACGATCTCGGGCACG
This sequence comes from Austwickia sp., assembly GCA_016699675.1. Lineage (NCBI taxonomy): Bacteria > Bacillati > Actinomycetota > Actinomycetes > Micrococcales > Dermatophilaceae > Austwickia > Austwickia sp. The sequence continues at coordinate 2,831,332 of CP064985.1, forward strand.
CGCAGCACCCCGCCGGCGGGGGAGTGGGGGGAGAACGCGAACGAGCCGAACGCGACCAGCCCCTCGACCGCCGCGCCCGCGGCGGCCACGACCGCCCGCCACCACGCCTCCGCCTCGGCGAACCGGTCCGGGCCCTCGGTGCGGATCTGCGCCGCACAGCCCCAGCCGATCCGCCCGTCGCCACGGCGTACCCACGCGGCGGCATCGCCGGGACCGGTCGTCGGCAGGAGCGAGAGCAGGTCGGGAGCGGCGGCCAGGGCGCGGGTGCGAACGGAAAGGCGCGGGATCGTCGCCGAATCCGGGACGATCCCGCTGGTCGCGGGGGTGGGGCCGAGGATGGTGATGTCGTGCATGTCGGCCTCCAGCGTACGGCGTAGCGGGCGGCGCGGCGCACCGAGCACCGGCACCGCCCCGCACCGCCGGACCCCGGCGCGGCCCGCGCCCTCACCCCGGCGCGACCCGCGCCCGCGCGGCCCCGTCTGCGAGGATGACCGACGTGATCCGTGCCGGCCTCGACAAGCAGCCTCGCGACGTCGCCTCGATGTTCGACGACGTGGCGACGAAGTACGACCTGATGAACACGCTGATGACCGCGGGCATCGACCGGCGCTGGCGGGCGGCGATGGTCGCGGCGGTCGACGCCCGGCCCGGGCAGCGCGTCCTCGACATCGCGGCCGGCACCGGCGTCTCTTCGCTGACCTTCCACCGTGCGGGGGTCCAGGTGGTCTCGGCGGACTTCTCCCTGGGCATGCTCCGGGCCGGCAGCCGCAAGAACCCGCAGCTCGCGTTCGTCGCGGCGGACGCGACCCGGCTTCCGTTCGCCGACGACTCGTTCGACGCCGTGACGATGTCCTACGGGCTGCGCAACGTCCGCGACTACCCGGCGGCGCTCGCGGAGTTCGCGCGGGTCACCCGCCCCGGCGGGCGGCTGGTCGTCAACGAGTTCTCGCGCCCGGTGAACCCCACCTTCCGGCGCGCGTACGTCGAATACCTCATGGCCGCCATCCCGGCGATGGCCCGCCGGTTCAGCTCCAACCCGGACTCCTACGTCTATCTCGCCGAGTCGATCCAGGCGTGGCCCGACCAGCGCGAGCTGGCCGCCGCGATCCGCGCCGCGGGCTGGTCCGACGTGCAGTGGCGCAACCTCGCCGGCGGCATCGTGGCCCTGCACCGCGCGCGGCGGGCGTAGCGCCGGGACCGCCCCCGACGTCCGGTAGGGTCGAGGCGTTTGCGTCGCCGGTCCACACCAGGGCCGCCGCACACGCCGCTCGCCACAAGCAAGCACCCAAGCACCACGGAAGGACGCCGTGTCTCAGCCCGCGTCAGCTCAGGAGGGTCCCGCTGCCGGGGCTCCACCGACCCGGGAGTCCGCCGACGTCATCGTGGTCGGAGCCGGTCCCGGGGGCTCGGCCACGGCGGCGTACCTGGCGATGGCCGGCCTCGACGTCCTGCTGTTGGAGAAGGCCCGGTTCCCCCGCGACAAGATCTGCGGCGACGGACTGACCCCGCGCGCGGTCCGCGAGCTCGCCCAGCTCGGCGTACCGACCCGCGAAGAGGACGGCTGGATCCGCAACAAGGGCCTGCGCATCGTCGGCGGCGGTCACCGCTTCCAGCTCGACTGGCCGCAGACCGCGCACTTCCCGCCGTACGGCATGGTCCGCAAGCGCGCCGAGCTCGACGAGATCCTCGCGCGGTACGGCGCAGCCAAGGGCGCTCGCCTACTCGAGGGCGTCAACGTCACCGGCGCGATCCGCGCGGAGGGGGGCGCCCGCCCCGGCCGCGTCACGGGCGTGACGGCCAAGCTGATGGGCCCGGACGGCAAGGCCACCGGCGAGACCGCGACCTACACCGCCCCCGTGGTGGTGGCGGCCGACGGGGTGTCCTCCCGGCTGGCCACGGCCGTGGGCCGCGAGAAGCGCGCCGACCGGCCGATGGGCGTCGCCGTCCGCACCTACTACGAATCGCCGGTGCGCAGCGACGACGACTACATGGAGTCCTGGCTGGAGCTGTGGGTCCCCGAGAACCCGCAGGACGACCCGAGCGACCCGGCCACGAAGAAGATCCTGCTGCCGGGCTACGGCTGGCTGTTCGCCTGCGGCGACGGTACGGCGAACGTGGGCCTGGGCATGCTCGACACCTCGCCGGCCTTCGGGCAGGTCGACTACCGCGACGTCATGCGCCGCTGGGTCGCGACGCTGCCGGCCGACTGGACGCTGCGTCCCGAGACCATGACCGCGCCCATCCGCGGCGCGGCGCTCCCCATGGCGTTCAACCGCCAGCCGCTGTACGCCGACGGGCTGCTGCTGGTCGGGGACGCCGGCGGCATGGTGAACCCGTTCAACGGCGAGGGCATCGACTACGCGCTGGAGGCGGGCCGGACCGCCGCCGAGATCATCGTGCAGGCCCGGGCGCGCGCCGACGACGCGGGCCGGGAGCGCGTGCTCGCGTCGTACCACACCGTGATGAAGGACCACCTCGGCGGCTATTACACGCTGGGTCGCGGGTTCGCGGCGCTGATCGGCAAGCCGGAGGTGATGCGGCTGTGCGTGAAGTACGGACTGCCGATCACCCCCCTGATGCGCGTGCTCCTCAAGACCATGGCCAACCTGGCCGAGCCCCGGGGCGGGCGGCTCGACGACCGGTTCATCGCCGCGTTGTCCCGGCTGGCTCCTTCGGCCTAACCAGCGATGGGATTCATTAGGATGACGACGGGTCGCGCCCCCGGAGCGCCTGCGCCACAGGCCGACCGCCTCGCGACAGACCGCCGCGAGACGCACCACCGGACGAACCTGACTCAGCACCGCAGCACCAGCCACCGAAAGGGGAGCGCGTCGTGATGACCAGCCCCTATCTGCCGATCCTGTTCTTCTTCGCCTGTGGCATCGGGTTCGCCGCCGCGTCGGTCCTGGCCTTCGAGTTCGTCGGGCCCCGGCGCTACAACAAGGTGAAGCTGGACGCCTACGAGTGCGGCATTCAACCCTCGCCCCAGGCGGACGCGGGCGGGCGCATCCCGGTGAAGTACTACACGACCGCGATGCTCTTCATCATCTTCGACGTCGAGTCGATCTTCCTCTTCCCGTTCGCGGTCGGATTCGACCGCCTCGGGCTGTTCGCGCTGGTCGAGATGGTGCTCTTCGTGCTGACGGTGTTCATCGCCTACGCCTACGTGTGGCGTCGCGGCGGATTGGAGTGGGACTGACATGGTCGATGTCGAGAAGTACCCCTCAGGGGTCTACACGACGAAAATCAGCGAGGCCATCGGCTTCCTGCTCAAGACGTCGATCTGGCCCGCGACGTTCGGTCTGGCCTGCTGCGCCATCGAGATGATGGCCTCGGGCACCCCGGACTACGACATCGCGCGGTTCGGCTCCGAGCGGTTCGCCGCGACCCCCCGCCAGGCCGACTGCATGATCGTGGCCGGCCGGGTGAGCCAGAAGTTCGCCCCGGTCGTCCGCCAGGTCTACGACCAGATGACCGAGCCCAAGTGGGTCATCTCGATGGGCGTCTGCGCCAGCTCCGGCGGGATGTTCAACAACTACGCGATCGTGCAGGGCGTCGACCACATCGTGCCGGTGGACGTCTACCTGCCGGGCTGTCCGCCCCGCCCCGAGATGCTGCTCAATGCCCTCATCACGCTGCACCACCAGATGATGAACACCCCCTACACCCCGGGCAAGCGCAAGGAGTGGACCCGCGCCGCCGAGGAGGCGGCGCTGTCCGCGACGCCGCTGATCGACCAGAAGGGCCTGCTGGCATGACGGAGAGCGTGAAGGGCACCGCCGGCGCCGCGCAGGAGACCGGCGGCAGCAACCTGCCCACGCAGGCGACGACCCCCGAGGTCCGCGGCGAGCGCCGTGGCATGTTCGGCGCCACGAAGGGGTCGGACACCACCGGGTACGGCGGCCTGGTCGCGCCGATCCTGTTCCCGGGCGCGGCCGAGCGCCCGTACGGGGGCTACTTCGACGCGGTCGCCGACGAGCTGGGCAAGGCGCTGTCGCGCGGGGATTCGGCAGGCGACACGTCGTACGAGAAGGCCGTCGAGAAGGTGGTCGTCGACCGCGGCGAGATGACGATCTTCGTCGCCCGGGAGGCGCTGCCCGCGGTGGCGCGGGCCCTGCGCGACGAGCCCACCCTGCGGTTCGAGATCTGCTCGGGCGTCTCCGGCGTGCACTACCCGGCCGACCACGGGCGCGAGCTGCACGCCGTCTACCACTTCCTCTCGATCACGCACGGCAGCCGGCGCATCCGGGTCGAGGTGACCTGCCCCGACGCCGACCCGCACATCCCGAGCATCGTCGAGACCTACCCCAGCAACACCTGGCACGAGCGGGAGACCTGGGACTTCTTCGGGATCATCTTCGACGGGCACCCGGCCCTGACCCGGATCCTCATGCCGGACGACTGGCCGGGCCACCCGCAACGCAAGGACTACCCCCTCGGCGGTATCCCCGTGGAGTTCAAGGGCGCCACCGTGCCCGCCCCCGACCAGCGGAGGTCGTATAACTGATGGCTACGGCGAGCGAGAAGGTCCACGCGACCGCCGGTGCGGGCACCGACGAGAGCCCCCGCGACCACTACCTGCAGGCCGAGGGCGGCGACTGGGACGCGCTGGCGGCGGAGGCGATCGAGCACTCCGACGAGCGCATCGTCGTCAACATGGGCCCGCAGCACCCGTCGACGCACGGGGTGCTTCGGCTCATCCTGGAGCTCGACGGCGAGACCGTCACCGAGGCGCGGGTCGGCATCGGCTACCTGCACACCGGCATCGAGAAGACGATGGAATACCGCACGTTCACCCAGGGCGTGACGCTGTGCACCCGGATGGACTACCTGACGCCGATGTTCCAGGAGACGGCGTACTGCCTGGCCATCGAGCGGCTCCTCGGCATCGAGGACCAGATCCCCGAGCGGGCGACGCTGATCCGCGTCCTGATGATGGAGTGCACCCGGATCTCCAGCCACCTCGTGTGCCTCGGCACCGGCGGCATGGAGCTGGGCGCCACCACCGTCATGACGATCGGTTTCCGCGAGCGGGAGCGGCTCTTCCGGCTGATCGAGGCCACCACCGGCCTGCGGATGAACAACGGCTACATCCGCCCCGGCGGGGTCAGCAACGACCTGCCGAGCAACTGGAAGGCGATCATCGACGACCAGTGGCCGCTGCTGCGCCAGGGCGTCCGGGAGCTCGAGGACCTCTGCCTCGAGAACCCGATCCTCAAGGGCCGGCTGATGGACGTCGGCTACCTCGACCTCACCGGGTGCATGGCCCTCGGCGTGACCGGGCCGATCCTCAAGGCCGCGGGGATGCCCTACGACCTGCGCAAGAACGCGCCCTACTGCGGCTACGAGACCTACGACTTCGAGGTCCCCACCTGGGACTCCGCGGACGCCTACGGCCGCCTGCGGGTCCGCTTCCTGGAGATCTGGGAGTCCCTGAAGATCATCGACCAGGTGATCGAGCGCCTCGAGAAGTGCGAGGGGCAGCCGGTCATGGTCGCGGACAAGAAGATCGCCTGGCCGGCGCAGCTGTCCGTGGGCGCCGACGGCCAGGGGAACAGCCTGGAGCACATCAAGGAGATCATGGGCACCTCGATGGAGGCCCTGATCCACCACTTCAAGATCGTCACCGAGGGCTTCCGGGTCCCGCCGGGTCAGGCGTACGTCGCGGTCGAGTCCCCGAAGGGCGAACTCGGCTGCCACCTCGTCAGCGACGGCGGCACCCGGCCCTACCGGGCGCACTTCCGCGACCCGGCCTTCAACAACCTGCAGTCCGTCGCGGCCATGGTCGAGGGCGGCGCGGTCGCCGACACGGTCGTCGCGGTGGCCTCGATCGACCCCGTCCTGGGAGGTGTGGACCGCTGATGGCACACGGTCACCAGCCGAACTACGGCAGCCAGCCGAATGTCGCGTCCGAACCGTACGCCGAGGACGTGCTGGCCGCCCTGCGGATCGACGCGGCCCAGGTCGTCGGGCGTTACCCCGACAAACGCTCGGCCCTGCTCCCGCTGCTGCACCTGGTGCAGAGCATCGACGGCTACGTGAGCACCCGCGGCATCGAGTTCTGCGCCGAGACGACGGGCCTCACCCCCGCCGAGGTCAGCGGCGTCGCGACGTTCTACACCCAGTACAAGCGGCACCCCAACGGCTCGTACACCGTCGGCGTCTGCACCAACACGCTGTGCGCGATCATGGGCGGCGACGCCATCTGGGACGCGGTCAGCGCCCACCTCGGCATCGGGCACGACGAGACCACGCCCGACGGCAAGATCACGCTCGAGCGCGTGGAGTGCAACGCCGGCTGCGACTACGCGCCAGTCGTGATGGCGAACTGGGAGTTCTTCGACAACCAGTCCCCGGAGTCGACGATCGCGCTGGTGGACGCGCTGCGCGCGGACCAGGCCGTCGCGCCGACTCGCGGCGCCGCCACCGTAGCCACGTTCAAGGAGGTCAGCCGGGTCCTCGCGGGGTTCCCCGATGGGCGGGCCACCGAGGGCGACACGGCCGGGGTGGCCACCCTGGTGGGGCTCAAGTACGCCAAGGAGCGCGGTTGGTCTGCCCCCGCGGCCGAGGCCAGCAGCGGCGCACCCCGGATCAGCACGAGCACGCAGGCGGCCGCCACCCCGGCGAGCACGCCGGAGAAGACCGTCGGCAGCCAGGACACCCCGTCCAACGCCCCGGCCGACAAGCCCGGCACCGGCACTGCCCCGGCGGCCGACGGAAAGGCGCAGTGATGACGCAGCTCACGCCGATCCTGTCGCGGTTCTGGGACGAGCCGCAGTCCTACACCCTCGCGACGTACGAGCGGTTCGACGGCTACCAGGCCCTGCGCAAGGCGATCCGCATCGACCGCAAGGACCTCGTCCAGCAGGCCAAGGACTCCGGGCTGCGCGGTCGTGGCGGCGCTGGCTTCCCCACCGGCATGAAGTGGGGCTTCCTGCCGCCGGACGACGGCAACCCGCGCTACCTCGTGGTCAATGCCGACGAGTCCGAGCCCGGGACCTGCAAGGACGTCCCGGTGATGTTCAACGCCCCGCACCTGCTCATCGAGGGCATGATCATCACGAGCTACGCGATCCGCTGCAACCACGCCTTCATCTACCTGCGGGGCGAGGTCGTCCACGTCTACCGGCGCCTCATGAACGCCGTGGCCGAGGCCTACAACGCGGGCTACCTCGGCAAGGACATCCTCGGCACCGGCTTCGACCTGGACATCACGGTGCACGCCGGAGCCGGCGCCTACATCTGTGGTGAGGAGACGGCGCTGCTGGACAGCCTGGAGGGCCGGCGCGGTCAGCCGCGGCTCAAGCCGCCGTTCCCGGCGGTGGCCGGCCTCTACGCCCGGCCGACCGTCGTCAACAATGTGGAGACGATCGCGCAGGTCGCGCCGATCTTCCTGCACGGCTCCGACTGGTTCGCCAGCATGGGCACCGAGAAGTCCAAGGGCGTCGGCCTGTTCAGCCTGTCCGGGCACGTCGAGCGGCCGGGGCAGTACGAGGCGCCGTACGGCGTGACGATGCGCGAGCTCCTGGAGATGGCCGGCGGGGTCCGCAACGGGCAGCGCCTGAAGTTCTGGACCCCGGGCGGGTCGAGCACGCCGATCTTCACCGAGGAACACCTCGACGTGCCGCTGGACTACGAGTCGGTGGCCGCCGCGGGCTCGATGCTCGGCACCCGCGCCCTGCAGGTCTTCGACGAGACGGTCTCGGTGGTCCGGGCCGTGTCGCGGTGGATCGAGTTCTACGCGCACGAGTCCTGCGGCAAGTGCACCCCGTGCCGCGAGGGCAACTGGTGGATGCGGCAGGTGCTGCAGCGCCTCGTCGACGGCAAGGGCGAGGAGGGCGACGTCGACAAGCTGCTCGACGTGGCCGGTCAGATCCTCGGCCGGTCGTTCTGCGCCCTCGGCGACGCCGCCGCGACGCCCGTGCAGTCGGGCATCAAACACTTCCGCGAGGAGTTCGAGAAGGGCTACCACACGCCCGCCGCCGAACTCTTCCCGCCGGCGGCGTCGGTCCTGTTCGCGAAGGAGAGCGTGTCCCGATGACGGTCCAGAACAGTCCGGCCTCGGGCGCCAATAGCGTCGACGACGGCGGCAACGCCCAGCTCCCGCCGCCCGTCGAGATGGTGACCCTCACCATCGACGGCGTGCCCGTGGCCGTTCCCAAGGGCTCGCTGGTGATCCGCGCGGCCGAGCGCCTCGGCGTGGAGATCCCGCGGTTCTGCGACCACCCGCTGCTGGACCCGGTCGGCGCCTGCCGGCAGTGCCTGGTCGACGTCGCCACGCCGGGCCCGGACGGGTCGCTGCGCAAGATGCCGAAGCCGCAGGCCGCGTGCACCACGACGGTGTCCGAGGGCATGGCCGTGGAGACGCAGCACACCTCCGAGGCGGCCGACACCGCCCAGAAGGGCGTGCTGGAGTTCCTCCTCATCAACCACCCGCTGGACTGCCCGGTCTGCGATAAGGGCGGCGAGTGCCCGCTGCAGAACCAGGCCCTCAGCCACGGCCGGCCGACCAGCCGGTTCGACGACGTGAAGCGCACGTTCGCCAAGCCCGTCAACGTCTCCAGCCAGGTCCTGCTCGACCGCGAGCGGTGCGTCCTGTGCCAGCGCTGCACCCGCTTCTCCGACCAGATCGCCGGCGACCCCTTCATCGCCCTGGTCGAGCGCGGCGCGATGCAGCAGATCGGCATCTACCAGGAGGAACCGTTCGAGAGCTACTTCTCCGGCAACACGGTGCAGATCTGCCCGGTGGGTGCGCTCACCGGCGCGGCGTACCGGTTCCGGTCGCGTCCGTTCGACCTGGTCAGCACGCCGAGTGCCTGCGAGCACTGCGCCAGCGGCTGCGCCCTGCGGGTCGACCAACGGCGCGGCACCGTGCTGCGCCGGATGGCGATCAACAACCCCGAGGTCAACGAGGAGTGGAACTGCGACAAGGGCCGCTGGGCGTTCACCTACGCCACGCAGCCGAACCGCATCCCCACGCCGATGGTCCGCCAGGACGGCGAGCTGCGGCCGGCGAGCTGGCCGGAGGCGCTCGCCGCGGCCGCCGACGGGCTGGCCCGCGCCCAGGCCGAGGGCGGAGTGGGCGTCCTGACCGGTGGCCGGCTGGCCGCCGAGGACGCCTATGCCTACAGCAAGTTCGCCCGGCTGGCGCTCGGCACCAATGACATCGACTTCCGCGCCCGGCCGCACTCGGCCGAGGAGGCCCAGTTCCTCGGCGCGCTCGTCGCGGGCACCGGCCTCGGCGACGCGGGCGGCGTCAGCTACACCGACGTGGAGAACGCCGCCGCGGTCTTCCTCGTGGGCTTCGAGCCCGAGGAGGAGTCGCCGATGGTGTTCCTGCGCCTGCGCAAGGCGTGGCGCAAGAACAAGACCGCGGTCTACGGCATCGCGCCGTACGCCTCGCGGGGTCTGACGAAGGTCGGCGGCGCGCTGATTCAGGCGGCGCCGGGCACGGAGACCGAGGTGCTGCACGCGCTACGCGAGCGGCGGGCCGAGCTCGAGGGTCCCGCGTCCGCGATCGTCGAGGGCACGATCTTCCTCGTGGGGGAGCGGTTGGGCACGGTGCCCGGGGCCCTGTCGGCCGTGGCCATGCTCGCCAAGACCAACGGCGCCCGCATCGCGTGGATCCCGCGCCGGGCCGGCGAGCGCGGCGCGCTGGAGGCCGGCTGCCTGCCCGACCTGCTGCCGGGTGGGCGCCCGGCCCGGGAGCCGCAGGCGCGCTCCGACCTGCAGGCGCTCTGGGGCGTCGATCACCTGCCCGCGCCGGGCGGGCGGGACGCCGCGGCGATCGTCCGCGCGGCCGCCGGCGGTCAGCTGGCCGGCCTCGTGATCGGCGGGGTCGAGGTCAGCGACCTGCCAGACCAGCCCGTCGTCGCCCAGGCGCTGGAGCGGGCGTTCGTCGTCAGCCTCGAGGTCCGCGACAGCATCGCGACCGAGTCCGCCGATGTCGTCCTTCCCGTCGCACCGGTGGCGGAGAAGTCCGGAGCCTTCCTGAACTGGGAGGGCCGCGTGACGCCCTTCACCGCGGCGCTGGCGACGACCGCGATGGGCGACCACCGGGTCCTCGACCTCCTCGCCGCCGAGATGGGCATCTCACTCAACGCCCGCTCCGTCGACGAGATCCGCGCCGAGCTCGGCGGGCTGCAGCCCTGGTCCGGGCGGCACCTGGCCACGCCCACCGCGGACTCCCGACCCGTGCCGAGCCTGGCGCCGGGCCAGGCGGTCCTCGCCACCTGGCACCAGCTCCTCGACGCCGGCCGCATGCAGGACGGCGAGCCCTATCTGGCGGGCACCGCCCCGCTGGCCGTCGCGCGCCTGTCGGCCGCGACCGCCGGGCTGCTCGACATCGTCGACGGGATGGCCGTCACGGTCTCCACGCCCGCCGGGTCGATCACCTTGCCGGCCCAGATCACGCCGATGGTCGACCACGTCGTGTGGTTGCCGACCAACTCCGCAGGGTCGCGGGTCCGCGCCACGCTCGGCGTCGACGCCGGCGATGTCGTCACGGTCACGAAGGGTGGTGCGGCATGAGCGGCGCGAGCGCGCTGTCGATGTCGACGGTGGTCCCGGCGAACATCGAGCTCCCGGACTTCAGCGACACGCCCTGGTGGCTCTCGCTGATCAAGGCGGTGCTGATCTTCGTCTACCTGATGTTGCAGGTCGTCGTCGTGATCTGGTTCGAGCGCCGGGTCATCGGCCGGATGCAGCAGCGGCCCGGTCCCAACCGGTTCGGACCGTGGGGCATCCTGCAGGAGATCGCGGACGCCTTCAAGCTGATCTGGAAGGAACTGTTCATCCCGCGGCAGGCCGACCGGCTCATGTACCTGATCGCGCCCATCCTCTCCGGCGCCATCGCGTTCATCAGCTTCGCGATCATCCCGCTCGGCGGCATGGTCTACGTGTTCGGCCACCACACCCCGCTGCAGCTCACCGAGACCCCCGTGTCGGTCCTGCTCGTGCTGGCGGTCGCCGGCATCGGCGCGTACGGCGTCCTGCTCGCCGGGTGGTCGTCGGGCTCGACGTACCCGCTCCTCGGCGGTCTGCGCTCCTCGGCGCAGGTCATCAGCTACGAGATCGCGATGGGGCTGTCGCTGGTCGCGGTGTTCCTCTACGCGGGCTCGATGCGCACCAGCGACATCGTCGCCGCCCAGGACCGGGTCTGGTACATGTTCCCGCTGGTGGTCAGCTTCGTCGTCTACATCATCACGATGGTCGGCGAGACCAACCGTCTGCCCTTCGACCTCGCCGAGGGCGAGGGTGAGCTGGTCGCCGGGTTCCACACCGAGTATTCGGGCATGCGGTTCGGCATGTTCTTCCTCGGCGAGTACGTCAACATGTTCACGGTCGCCGCGCTGGCCACCACGCTGTTCCTCGGCGGTTACCAGGCGCCCTTCGGGCTGCACTACATCATGGACGGCCGGCTCTCTGCCGGCTGGCTGGGCCTGCTCTGGTTCACCGGCAAGCTCTGGGTGTTCATGTGGTTCTTCGTGTGGCTGCGGGGCACCCTGCCGCGCACCCGCTACGACCAGTTCATGAAGTTCGGCTGGAAGTTCCTCATCCCCGTGACCCTGTTCTGGGTGCTGGCCGCGGCCTTCATAAAGGGGGCGCAGGCGGGCTTCTTCGGCACCTGGTCGGTGGGGCCGTTCAACCTCGTCCTGCTGCCGATCCTGCTCGTCATCATGCTGCTGGCCTGGATCGCGGTCTCCGCGTGGGACCGGGCGATGGCGGAGCGCGACGTCGCGACGATCGTGCCCACCGAGGTCGATCCCTTCGCCGGCGGCTACCCCGTACCCCCGCTGCCCGGCCAACGCCTCACCGAGTCGGGGGAGTCCTCGACCGTCGTCAGCGGCACCCGCTCGGGCGCCGCCACGGTGCCCGCGAAGGCGACCACGGGCGTCCTGACGGACGACGCGGCGGACCGGGCCGACAGCGAGGGCCGTTCCGAGCGCGGACCAGCGCAAGCCAGCTCCAAGACGGAGGAGAACCCGAAGTGAGCCGCCACACGCGCGAGGTGACGCCATGAGCGAACAGAACAAGGACCCGCAGGAGGAGAAGCCTCGCGGTTTCTTCGCCGACCTGTTCGCCCCCGTGGCCGGGTTCGGGGTCTCCTTCAAGACGCAGTTCCGCAAGGTCGCAACGGTTGAATATCCCGAGGTCAAGGCGCCCACGGCCCCTCGCTACCACGGCCGCCACCAGCTCAACCGGCACCCGGACGGCCTGGAGAAGTGCGTCGGCTGCGAGCTGTGCGCCTGGGCGTGCCCCGCGGACGCGATCTTCGTCGAGGGCGCGGACAACGACGACACCCCCACCGCTCAGGGCGGCAAAGGGCGGTTCTCCCCGGGCGAGCGCTACGGCCGCGTCTACCAGATCAACTACCTGCGCTGCATCTTCTGCGGGTTGTGCATCGAGGCCTGCCCTACCCGGGCCCTGACGATGACGAACTTCTACGAGCTGGCCGACCACACGCGTGCCGACCTCATCTTCGAGAAGCACCAACTGCTGGCGCCGCTGGGCGACGGTATGGTGCAGCCGCCGCACCCGATGGTGACCGGCATGGTGGAGCGGGACTACTACCAGGGCAAGGTCACCAAGGGCACCCTCGAACAGCGCCAGTACGTCGAGCACCGCGTGGAGGGTGAGGAGCGGAAATGACCGACGCATCGTTCATGTCCACCGGGGAGTCGGTGTTCTTCTGGATCGTCGCGATCACGATGGTCTGCGGCGGACTCGGCCTGCTGTTCGCCCGCAAGGCCGTCTACGCCGCGATGTCCATGGCCCTGGTCATGGTCATGCTCGGCATCGTCTACCTGGCCCTCGGCGCGGACTTCCTCGGCATCGTGCACGTGTTCGTCTACACCGGCGCCGTCATGATGCTGTTCCTCTTCGTCATCATGCTGATCGGCGTCGAGGCCAGTGAGTCCGTGGTCGACACGATCAAGGGGCACCGCTGGATCTCGCTGCTCTTCGCGTTCGGCCTCGGCGTCCTGCTGCTGTCCATCCTCGGGCACGCCCGCGTCGTCGGGGTTCCCGGCGGCCTGGACGCGGTGAACCGGGACGGCCACGTCGCTGGCGTCGCGGGCCTGATCTTCGGCCCGTACGTCTGGGTCTTCGAGACGACCAGCGCCCTGCTGATCACCGCGGCCCTGGCCGCGATGGTGCTGGCGCACCGCGAGCGCCTGATCCCGCGGCCGAGTCAGCGCGAGTGGTCGATCCGACGGGTCCGGGAGAACCGGTACGTCGCGGGCCTGCCCGCCCCGGGCGTCTACGCGCGGCACAACGCGGTCGACACGCCGGCGCTGCTGCCGGACGGAACGCCGAGCGAGCTGTCCGTCAGCCGCATCCTCACGGCGCGCCGTCAGGTCACCGGCCCCAAGCCGTTCACCGACGCGGTCGAGTTCGTCGACAACGAGATCGAGGAGGGGTCGCAGCGATGAGCGTGATGGCCTACGTCTACCTCGCGGCGATCCTCTTCACGATCGGTGCGGCCACCGTCCTCACGCGACGAAACTCGATCGTCGTGTTTATGGGCATCGAGCTCATGCTCAACGCCGTGAACCTGATGTTCGTGACGTTCTCCCGCCTCAACGGCACCCTCGACGGCCAAGTGATCGCGCTCATCGTCATGGTGGTCGCCGCCGCGGAGGTCGTGGTCGGCCTCGCGATCATCATGGCCATCTACCGTGCCCGCCGATCGGCTTCGGTCGACGACGCCAACCTGCTGAAGCTGTAAGGAGCGAGAAGGCGTGCTATCGATCCCCTCGGCCGTCGGCCTGATCACGGCGTCCGCACCCGCCCCCGAAGCGGCGGCGGCGACCGGCCCCGCGGCGTACGGTTGGCTCCTCGTCGCCCTCCCGCTCTTCGGCGCCGCCGTCCTGCTCGTGGGCGGTCGCAAGACCGACGAGTTCGGTCCGATCCTCGCGACGGTCCTGTCCTGGATGAGCTTCTTCGTCGGGGCCTCGATCCTGCTGCAGATGCTCGGGCAGGACGTGGAGCAGCGGGCCTTCCACCTCAAGTTGTTCTCGTGGATCACGGCGGGGTCGCTGGACCTGTCGGCCGGGATGCTCCTGGACCAGCTTTCGATCAGCTTCGTGCTGCTCGTGACCTTCGTCGGCTCGCTGATCCACGTGTACTCGCTGGGCTACATGGAGCACGACCACGACAAGCGTCGCTTCTTCGCCTACCTGAACCTCTTCGTCGCGGCGATGCTCACGCTGGTCCTCGCCGATTCCTACCTCCTGCTGTACGTCGGGTGGGAGGGCGTGGGTCTCGCGTCGTACCTGCTCATCGGCTTCTGGAACTGGAACCCGCCGTACGCCTCCGCCGCGAATAAGGCGTTCATCGCCAACCGCGTCGGCGACTTCGGGCTCGGCCTGGCGATCATGCTGATGTTCTTCACGTTCGGCCGGGTCGACTACGCCGGCGTTTTCGGGGCGGCGAGCCACGCGAACGAGACCGCGCTCACGGTGCTGGGGCTGCTGCTGCTGCTCGCCGCCTGTGGCAAGTCGGCGCAGTTCCCGCTGCAGAGCTGGCTCGGCGACGCCATGGCCGGCCCGACGCCGGTCTCGGCGCTGATCCACGCGGCGACGATGGTCACCGCCGGCGTCTACCTGGTGGTGCGCAGCCACGCGATCTACAACTTGGCGCCCACCGCCCAGCTGGCCGTCGTCATCATCGGTGCGATCACGCTCACGATGGGGGCGATCATCGGCTGCGCGAAGGACGACATCAAGAAGGCGCTCGCGGCGTCCACGATGAGCCAGATCGGCTACATGATGCTCGCGGCGGGCCTGGGACCGGTCGGCTACGCCTTCGCGATCTTCCACCTGATCACGCACGGCTTCTTCAAGGCCGGGATGTTCCTCGGCGCGGGGTCGGTCATGCACGGCATGGGCAACCGCGTCGACATGCGCACCTTCGGCGGCCTGAGCTCGGTCATGAAGATCACCTGGGGCACCTTCCTGCTCGGCTGGCTGGCCATCCTCGGGATCCCGCCGTTCGCGGGATTCTGGAGCAAGGACAAGATCGTCGAGGCGGCGTTCATCGGCGAGGGCTGGCGCCCCTGGGTGTTCGGCTTCCTGACGATGTTCGTCGCGGGCCTCACCGCCTTCTACATGTCGCGCCTGTTCTTCATGACGTTCCACGGCGAGCGCCGCTGGCTGGGGCACGACCACCCGCACGAGTCGCCCAGCACGATGACCGTGCCGATGATGGTGCTCGCGGTCGGCTCGGCCTTCATCGGCCTGGTCCTGGCGTGGCTCGGCTTCACCGACTGGCTCGGCCCGGCCGTCGGCGCGGAGGCGCACGGCGCCGAGCACCACCCGGTGTTGAACGCGTGGCTCATCATGGGGCTCACATTGCTGCTGGTGCTCGCCGGCGCGTTCCTGGCCTACACCAAGTATTGGAAGGGTCGCGTCGGCGCCCCGGCGACCGGTGGCTTGGCCACGCTCGCCCGCAACGACTTCTTCCAGGACGACGTCAACGACATCGCCCTGGTCGGGCCCGGCAACGCGCTGGTCCGCGGGACCGTCCTCACCGACTCGGGCGGCATCGACCGCTCGATGCTCGGCCTGGGCGGCGCCGTCGGTGCCCTGTCGAGCGGCCTGCGTCGGCTGCAGAACGGGTTCGTCCGCTCCTACGCCCTGACGATGCTCGTCGGCATCGTCGTCCTCCTCGGTGCCGTCTGGGTGGTGCAGTGATGAAGAACGTCGATTGGCTGACCGTCATGATGGTCGTCCCGCTCGTCGGGGCGCTCGTCGTGGCGTTCCTCCCGCGGGGCGGGGGTCGGATGGCCCGTCCGGTCGCGCTGGGGTTCTCCCTGGTCGTGCTGGTCTGCGCGCTGATCGCGTGGCTGGGCGTCTATGACACGGGCTCCGCCGAGCAGTTCCAGCTGAAGGCCACCCACGAGTGGATCCCGCAGTGGGGGATCAGCTACGCCCTGGGCGTCGACGGGATGGCGCTGGCGATGATCGTGATGTCCGCGATCCTCGTCCCGATCTGCATCGTCGCGGCCTGGGAGGACATGCCGGCGGACGGGATGCGGGACAACGGCTACTTCGCCTGGATCCTGCTTCTCGAGGCGTTCATGATCGGCGTCTTCGCCGCCGTCGACGTCTTCCTCTTCTACGTCTTCTTCGAGGGCATGCTCATCCCGGTCTACTTCCTCATCGCCAGCTACGGCGTGGGGGAGCACCGCCGCCGCGCCGCGCTGAAGTTCCTGCTGTTCTCCCTCGCCGGCGGCCTGGTCATGCTCGCCGCGGTCATCGGGGTCTACGTGCAGGGCAAGGGCGGCTCCACCGGCTTCCTCGTCTCCTCTCTCACCGGGCTGTCGATGGACCCGACCACGGAGCGGCTGCTGTTCCTGGGCTTCTTCATCGCGTTCGCCATCAAGGCCCCGATGGTGCCGGTGCACACCTGGCTGCCGGACGCGGCCGAGGCCGCGACCCCCGCGACCTCGACGCTGCTGGTCGGCGTGCTCGACAAGGTCGGCACGTTCGGAATGCTGCGCTTCTGCCTGCAGATGTTCCCGAACGCCAGCCAGTGGGCGACGCCGGTGGTCATCGCGCTCGCGTTGCTGTCCATCCTGTACGGCGGGCTGGCCGCGATCGGTCAGCAGCACATGATGCGCCTGGTGGCCTTCACCTCGGTGAGCCACTTCGGCTTCATCGTGCTGGGGATCTTCGCCTTCACCCGGATGGGCGGTCAGGGCAGCGTCCTCTACATGCTCAACCACGGGTTCGGCACTGCGGCGCTGTTCCTGCTCGCAGGGATGCTCATCGCGCGCCATGGCAGCCCGTTCATCCGCGACTACGGCGGCTGGCAGCGCGTCACGCCGCTGCTTGCGGGCACCTTCCTGGTCGCCGGCCTCTCCGCCCTGGCGCTGCCGGGCCTGGGCAGCTTCGTTTCGGAGTTCCTCGTGATGATGGGCACCTTCCAGCGCTACCCGTGGGTGGCGGCGATCTCCTCGATCGGCATCATCCTGGCGGCGCTCTACGTGCTGCTCTGGTACCAGCGGGTCTTCACCGGCCCGCCGCCCGGCCGCCGGGTCGTCGATCACGACGGCGCGGTCGAGGCCGAGGACGATCCGTCGGTGCCGGCGCTGCGCGTCCCCGATCTCGTCTCCCGGGAGCGGCTCGTGGTGGCCCCGCTCATCGCCATCTTCGTGGTGCTGGGCTTCTACCCGAACCTGGCGCTGCAGGTGATCAACCCGGCCGTCGACAAGACCCTGTCCATCGTCGGCGTGCAGGATCCGGCTCCCAGCGCGGGTGCCGCTGAGGGGAGTGCGAAGTGAACCCGGTCATCCCGGCGGTCTGGGCGGCGATCGACGTACCGTCGGCGACGTTCACGAAGATCGACATCTCGTACAGCGCCATCGCCCCCATGCTGATCGTCTTCGGCGGCGGGCTCATCGGGGTGCTCATCGAGGCGTTCGCCGCCCGGCGCAGCCGCCACGAGCTCCAGTTCGGGGTGGCGATCGTGACCCTGCTGGGCGCGCTGGCCGCGATCCTGCTGCTGGCCCGCCCGAACCAGACCTCGACCCTGGCCGGGGCCGCGGTGATCGACGGTGTCGCCCTGTTCCTGCAGAGCCTGATCGTGGTGCTCGCGCTCGCGTCCATCCTGATCATGGCCGACCGGCTCTCCGGCCGCGTCGCGGATGCGTTCACCCCCTCGGGTGCAGCCGTCCCCGGCAGCAAGCAGGAGGAGATCGCCCAGCGACTCGGGGCGTCGACGACGGAGGCCTTCCCGCTGGCGCTTTTCGCCACCGGCGGCATGATGATGTTCGTCTCGGCGGGCGATCTGCTGACCATGTTCGTCGCCCTCGAGGTGCTGTCCCTGCCGCTCTACGTCCTCACCGCGATCTCGCGCCGGCGCCGCCTGCTCAGCCAGGAGGCCGCGCTGAAGTACTTCCTCCTCGGCTCGTTCAGCTCCGCCTTCTTCCTGTTCGGCGCGGCGCTGCTGTTCGGCTTCGCCGGCACGGTGTCGCTGTCCGGCATCGCGATGGCGGTGGGCCGCGCCAACGACCCGGCCCTGCTGGTGCCCGGCGCGCTCTTCCTGCTGTTCGGCATCCTGTTCAAGATCGGCGCGTGGCCGTTCCACAGCTGGGTTCCGGACGTTTACCAGGGCGCCCCCACCCCGGTGACCGGCTTCATGGCGGCCTGCACGAAGGTCGCGGCGTTCGGTGCCTTGCTGCGTCTGGTGTACGTCGGGATCGGCTCGACCCGGTGGAGCTGGACGGTGGCGCTGTGGGTCGTGGCCGGCCTGACGATGATCGTCGGCTCCGTCCTCACCGTGACGCAGACCGACATCAAGCGCCTGCTCGCCTACTCCTCGATCGCGCACGCCGGGTTCATCCTCGTGGGCTTCCTCGCCTTCGACCGCAGCGGCGTGAACGGCGTGCTGTTCTACCTCGCGGCCTACGGGTTCACCACGGTGGCGGCCTTCGGCATGGCGTTCCTGGTCCGGCAGGGCGGCACGGAGGCCACCGCGCTGGCGCAGTGGACCGGGCTCGGCCGCCGGCACCCGCGGTTCGCCGCCGTATTCTTCCTGCTGCTGCTGGCCTTTGCCGGGATCCCGCTCACCAGCGGGTTCACCGCCAAGGTCGCGGCCTTCGTGCCCGCCGTGGCGCACGGCGGGCCGGCCGGCGTGGTCCTCGTGGTGGTCGGCGTGCTGTGCAGCCTGATCACCGCGTTCGCCTACTTCCGCGTCGCGGGCCTGATGTTCCGCTCGCCGGTGGCGGACGGCGACGGGGCCGGCGTCGTCGAGGTCGTCACGCCCTCGAGTGGGACGACCTTCGCGATCGCCATCGGGGTCATCGTCACCCTGGTGCTCGGCGTGTTCCCGGCGCCCCTGCTCACGGTCTTCGAGTCGACCACGCAGTTCCTGCCATGACGGGGAGCCCCCCGTTCGCCCTACCCGACGTCGAGCCCGGCCTGGCAGCGAGCCTCCAGGCCGGGCTCGCGGCGGTCGACGACTACCTGCACGACCAGGTCGACCACGCGGACCCGTTCATCGCCGAAGCCAGCGGCCACTTGCTCGCGGCCGGCGGCAAGCGGTTCCGGCCGCTGCTGACCCTGTTGGCCGCCCACCTCGGCGACGGGGTGACCGACGAGGTGGTCCAGGCCGCGGCGGCGGTCGAGCTGACGCACCTCGCGTCGCTGTATCACGACGACGTCATGGACGAGGCGGAGGTACGCCGCCACGTGGCCAGCGCCAACGCGGCGTACGGCAATTCGATCGCGATCCTGGTCGGCGACCTGCTCTTCGGCACGGCCAGCGCGATCGTCGCCGATCTGGGGCCCGAGGCCGTCAAGATCCAGGCGCAGGCGTTCGTGCGGCTGTGCTCGGGTCAGATCCGCGACGTGCGCGCCTGCCCGGACGGCGCCGACCCGGTCGACTACTACCTGGGCGTCCTCGCCGACAAGACCGGCGTGCTGATCGCCACGGCGGCCCGGTACGGCGCGATGTTCTCGGGGTGTGACGCTGGGACCGCAGAGATCATGCGGCAGTACGGCGAGCGGCTGGGCGTCGCCTTCCAGCTGGCGGACGACCTCCTCGACATCGCCTCGGACGGCGGCACCTCCGGCAAGCAGCCCGGCACGGACCTGCGCGAGGGCGTGGCCACCCTGCCGGTCCTTTATGTCCGCCGGGCCGCCGCGCCGGCCGACGCCGAGCTCCTGGAGCTGCTCTCCCGAGACCTGCGGGTCGACGACGCCGGGGTGGCGCGGGCCCTAGAGCTGCTCCGGGGGCATCCCGCGCTCGGGCACGCCCGGGAGGAGACCCGTCGCGTGGCCAACGAGGCGCGCGACCTGCTACGCCCCCTGCCGGATGGGCCCGCGGTGCGGGCCCTCGCGGCTCTGGCGTCGGGCGTCGCGGACCGCAGCGTCTGAGGGCGCCGCGCGCCGCGTCGCGCCATGCCGACGCGTGGCCTTGCCTGTCGTTGCGCCGCAGTGACACGCCGTTTGCGCCGCCGTGACCTGCCGAGGCGGCACGTCTGTTCGACACGCCGCGCCCGACACGCGCTGGGATGCGCGAATCCGTTACGCAGGGCAGGTAATAATATGTCAGCCGCCCGGCGCTTGGGCTCACGTCTTGAACGCTGACCGAGTACGATGACCTGCGTGCCTCGGGGTGGTTTTGGCCGGCTTCACGGTGACTCCGCGGGGCTCGGTTCATGACTCTCCTCGGAGCCAACCGCCGTGTGGCGCAGAGAAACTGCCGGACGGCGCGACGCTCTCGACGGGCGTCGTGGGGGGCACTTTCATAACGCACGTCGTCGGTTTAAGGTGGGGGCGGCGCGAGAATGCTCGCGCTGTAAACTTGGTCCTGAGGTGGTCTTATGTCGCGCGTTCCGGCCGATCAGCGTCGTGAGCAACTCATCGAGGCAACGATCGATTTGGCGATTCGCGAGGGACTCGCGGCTGCATCGGTGCGCCGGATCGCCGACGAGGCGAACGTCTCGCTCGGCGTGGTCCACTACTGCTTCAGCAGCAAGGAAGCCCTGCTGAACGCCGTCGCCGAGTCCTTCATCAAGCCGATCATCGGCGCGGTGAACCAGGCCCTCGACGGCCACACCGGCGGCTTCGAGGAGAAGGCCTACGAGGCGTTCAAGGCGTTCTGGGAGCACACCCAGACCCAGCCGGGACGCCAGCTGCTGTCCTACGAGCTGGCCGCGTGGTCCATCCGCGGCGACGGCGAGTCGGCCCGGCTGCTCTACAAGACCTACATCGACGCCATCGAGGTCATGATCACCGAATACCTCGGCATCCGCGGCTCGGAGGGCCTGCCCACCCGCACGCTCGCCCGCATGGTGCTCGCGGTGTGCGACGGCGTGATGCTGAGCTGGCTCGTCGACCACGACGACGAGGCCACATTCGACGTCCTGCAGGGCTTCATCAGCGTGCTGATCGCGGTGGTCGAACAGGCGCGCGGCGCCGGCTTCGTCACCGTGGCCGAGCCCGAGCCCGTGTACTGACGCCCCACCGGACCAGATCCGCCACCAGCAGCAGCAGGGCCAGCCACACGACGGCGAATCCCACCCAGCGGCCGGTCGAGAGTCGTTCGCCGACGGCGAGGGCGCACAGCAGCTGCAAGACGGGCGCGATGAACTGCATCAGCCCGACCGTCACGAGGGTGACGCGCCGGGCGGCGGCCGCGAAGAACAGCAGGGGGACCGCGGTCATCAGCCCCGTCGAGGCGAGCAGGAGTGCGTGCGCCCCGCCGTACCCACCGAAGGTGGACTCCCCCTGCGCGGCGAGCAGGCCGATGGCCGCCGCCGCGAAGGGGGCGAGGACGGCCGTCTCGGCCGTCAGGCTCTGCACGGCGGTGAGCGTGGTCCCGAGCTTGTTCTTGACCAGCCCGTAGGTGCCGAACGAGAACGCCAAGGCCAGCGGGATGACCGGCACGGCGTGGGCGTCGATCGCGAGCACCGCCGCCGCCACGACGCCGACGCCGACGGCGACGGCCTGCAGCGGCCGCAACCGCTCGCGCAGGACGATGAGCCCGAGCGCGACGCTGACCAGCGGATTCAGGAAGTAGCCCAGGGCGGCCTCCGTGATCCGCCCCGAGGTGACCGCGATCAGATAGGTCACCCAGTTGACCGAGATCAGCGCCCCGGCCAGCGCCAACCCGCCGAGCGTGCGCGGCCGGCGCAGCTGCGCCCACAGCCCGGGCAGCCCGCGGGTGGCCACCAGCAACACCAGGCAGCACGCGAGCGACCAGACGATGCGCTCAGCCAGGATCTCGACGGCCCCCGAGGGCGCGAGGGCGCGTATGTAGAGCGGGAACGAGCCCCAGATGAGGTAGGCGGCCAGACCGTAGGCCACGCCCCGGGCGTGGTCGCGCTCTGGCCGCCCACTCGACGGCGGCACCGTGGGGCTGCCCGGCTCGGACGCCCCCAGCGAATCAGTCGTCGTCCTCCTCCTCCACGACCCAGGGGTCCCGGCCGGCGAAGAGGTTGTTGACGTCCTCGTCGGTGAGGTGTCCGGCCGCCGCCATGGCCTCGTTGACCTGGCCGCGGACCTGGTCGTCGTACGCCGGGCGGGGCACGTCGCGGAAGATCCCGACAGGCACGTGCGACATGTCGCCCGGGTCCATCCATGCCAGGGTGAAGGCGCGGCTCGGGTCGGGGTTGCGCGGGTCGTGCACGAGGATGTGGTCCTCGGGGGCCTCGTCGGTCGGGACCAGTTCGAGCCCCTGCGGGCCGGCGATGACGACGCGGTCGGCCGTGCGCAGCGGCTGGCCCTCCTCCATGCGCAGCAGGCGCGCCTCCGCGGACTGGGCGTCCCGCAGCACGTCGAAGGCGCCGTCGTTGAAGATCGGGCAGTTCTGATAGATCTCGACGAACGCCGCCCCGCGGTGGGCCGCAGCGGCGCGCAGCGTGCGAGACAGGTGGTCGCGGTCCGAGGCCATGGTGCGCGCCACGAACGTGGCCTGCGACCCGAGCGCCAGCGCCACCGGGTTGAACGGCGCGTCGAGGGAACCCTGGGGGGAGGACTTGGTGATGATCCCCATGGGGGAGGTGGGGGAGTACTGGCCCTTGGTGAGCCCGTAGATCCGGTTGTTGAACATCAGGATCTTGAGGTTCACGTTGCGGCGCAGCGCGTGGATGAGGTGGTTGCCGCCGATGGACAGGGCGTCGCCGTCACCGGTCACGACCCAGACGGACAGGTCCTCGCGCGCGGTGGCGAGGCCGGTGGCGATCGCCGGGGCACGCCCGTGGATCGAGTGCATCCCGTAGGCGTCCACGTAGTAGGGAAAGCGCGAGCTGCAGCCGATCCCGGAGACCACGACGACGTTCTCGCGGCGGATGCCGAGCTCCGGCATGACGCCCTGGAACGTGGCGAGGATCGCGTAGTCGCCGCACCCGGGGCACCAGCGGACCTCCTGGTCCGAGGTGAAGTCCTTGCGGGTCAGGCTCTCGCCCTCCGGAACCTGGGGAACGCCGTGCAGGCCCGTGAGGCCCGGCATCGGCAGGTCGACGGTGCTCATCTCATGCCTCCTGGGAACCGGTGCGGACGGCGTGCGGGCCCTGCAGGATGCGCAGCTCGTCTTCGAGCATCTGCCGAATCTGCAGGGGCACGAAGGGCAGGCCGCTGACCTGCGTGAAGGACCGGATGTCGACGAGATACTTGCCGCGCAGGACCAGCGCGAGCTGCCCGAGGTTCATCTCCGGCAGCACGACGCGCTGGTAGGACTTCAGCACCGCGCCGGTGTTGCGCGGCAGCGGCGCGATGTGGCGCAGGTGCGCCTGGGCGATCTTCAGGCCGTCGCGGCGCATGTTGCGGACGGCTGCGGTGATCGGGCCGTACGTCGAGCCCCAGCCGACCACGAGCAGTTCCGCGTCGCCGGTCGGGTCGTCGACCTCCAGCGGCGGGATCGACTCGGC
The DNA here is from genome assembly GCA_016699675.1 of Austwickia sp. NCBI lineage: Bacteria > Bacillati > Actinomycetota > Actinomycetes > Micrococcales > Dermatophilaceae > Austwickia > Austwickia sp. The sequence continues at coordinate 2,854,712 of CP064985.1, forward strand.
CATCTTCTCCAGCTTGGCCTGCCGCAGCTCGGTCATGACCTGGTGGTTGGCCGGGTCGTACGAGATCGCGCCGTGGCCGTCGGCCTTCTCGATGCCGCCGATGCGGTGCTCCAGGCCGGGGACGCCCGGCGGGGCCCACGGCCTCGCGAGCGTCGCCTCGTCGCGCTGGTAGGGGTGGAACGTCGGCTCGCCCTTGGCGTTCGTGGCGTTGGGTCCGGTGGCGAACGCCGGGTCGATCGCCGGGAGGCTGCCGATGTCTGGCAGCCGCCACGGCTCGGAGCCGTTGGCGAGGTAGCCGTCGGTGAGCAGGATGACGGGGTGCCGGTAGGTGACCGCCAGCCGGCACGCCTCGTAGGCGGCGTCGAAGCAGTCCGTCGGGGACTGCGCGGCGATGACGGCCACCGGCGACTCGCCGTTGCGCCCGTAGAGCGCCTGCAGCAGGTCGGCCTGCTCGGTCTTGGTCGGCAGCCCGGTCGAGGGACCGCCGCGTTGCACGTCGACGATGACCAGGGGCAGCTCGGTGGAGACGGCCAGGCCGATCGTCTCGCTCTTGAGGCAGAGGCCCGGGCCGCTCGTGGTGGTGATCCCGAGCGCCCCGCCGAAGCTCGCGCCGAGCGCGATGCCGGCGCCGGCGATCTCATCTTCGGCCTGCACGGTGGTCACGCCGAACCGCTTCATGCCCGACAGGACGTGCAGGATCTCGGAGGCGGGGGTGATCGGGTAGGAGCCGAGCAGCAGCTTGAGGCCGGCCCGGTGGGCCGCGGCGACTAGACCGTACGCCGTCGCCGTGTTGCCCGTGATGTTGCGGTAGCGGCCAGACCGCATCGGGGCGGGCGCCACCTCGTAGCGCACGTTGAAGTCTTCCGTGGTCTCGCCGTAGCTCCAGCCGGCCTCCAGCGCAACCAGGTTGGCGGCGAGGATCTCCGGCTTGCGCGCGAACTTGGTCTCCAGGAAGGCCTTGGTGCCCTCCAGATTGCGGCTGTACATCCACTCCAGCAGGCCCAGGGCGAACATGTTCTTCGCCCGTTCCTTCTCCTTGCGCGTCAGCGGCGAATCCGCCAGCGCTTCGACCGTGACCGTGGTGAGCGCCACGGCGTGCAGCCGGTAGTCCTCCAGGCTGCCGTCCTCCAGGGGGTTGTCGACGTAGCCCACCTTCGCCAGGTTGCGCTTGGTGAACTCGTCCGTGTCCGCGAGGATCAGGCCGCCGCGGGGCAGGTCGCCGAGGTTGGCCTTGAGCGCGGCGGGATTCATCGCCACCAGCACGTCTGGGGCATCGCCCGGCGTCAACACGTCGAAGCTGGCGAAGTGCAGCTGGAAGCTGCTGACGCCGAGAAGGGTGCCCTGCGGGGCGCGGATCTCGGCGGGATAGTTCGGCAGGGTGGCTAGGTCGTTGCCGAGGCCGGCGGTGTCGGAGGTGAACCGGTCGCCGGTGAGCTGCATGCCGTCGCCGGAGTCACCCGCGAAGCGGATGACGACGCGGTCGACGGTGCGAACCTCGGTGCTGTCGATGGTGGTCATGAGGTGCTTCACCGACCTCTGTGGGGTGGATGGGCGCGCGAGTCGCCCGGCGGGTTGCCCGAGACCGCTCATCCTAGGCAACGGCGGCCCCGGCGCGCTGATAGGGCTAACTTTAGCCAGAGTTCATTCAACTCTGCTAGCAGTTGGCCGTGCGACTTCCCTCGATTGCGCAAGGTGCCCTGGGCGCGCTCGGGCGGAGGAGCGACGTCCGCGGGAACGGAAGCGCCCTGCCCAGCGTTGCCCCCGACATGCATCGGCACTACAACGGGCTCAAGACCGCCGCGCTGTTCGGCGCGATCTGGGCCCTCCTGCTCGGGATCGGCTCGCTCATCGGCGGTGGCCGCTTCATCTGGCTGTTCGCCCTGCTCGGCGTCGGCATGACCGCCTATGGCTACTGGAACAGCGACAAGATCGCCATCCGGTCTATGCGGGCCCACCCGGTGACCCCCCAGCAGCAGCCGGCGATGTACCGGATCGTCGCCGAGCTGTCCCAAAAGGCGGGCCAACCGATGCCCCGGCTCTACGTCTCGCCCACCGAGGCGCCCAATGCCTTTGCCACCGGCCGCAATCCGAGCCACGCCGCGGTCTGTTGCACCGAGGGTATTCTGCGCCTGCTGGATGAGCGCGAACTGCGCGGCGTCCTCGGGCATGAGCTGATGCACGTCTACAACCGGGACATCCTCACCTCCTCGGTCGCCGCCGCGCTTGCTGGAGTTATCACCAGCGTGGCCCAGCTGATGCTCTTCTTCGGTGGCGGCAGCGACGAGGACCGCCCCAATCCGATCGCCATGATGGCCCTGGCGCTCCTCGCGCCCCTCGCGGCGTCGGTCATCCAGCTCGCCATCAGCCGGACGAGGGAGTACGACGCGGACGAGGACGGCGCGCGCCTCACCGGAGACCCCCTCGCGCTGGCCAGCGCCCTGCGGAAGCTGGAACAGGGCACCGCCCGGGCCCCGCTGCCGCCGCAGCAGGACCTCGTCAACACCAGCCACCTGATGATCGCCAACCCGTTCCGCGCGCAGGACGTGTCGGGACTGTTCAGCACCCACCCGCCGATGCCGGCCCGCATCGAGCGGTTGCAGAGGATGGCCGGCGGCCGATGAACCGCCCGTGCCAGAGTTGACGGCGTGCCTTCCCTGACTCACGCCGAGGCCGTCGAGCGCGCCCGACTGCTCACGATCACGGCGTACGACGTGCGCCTCGACCTCACCTCCGCGACGGCCGACGACGAGACCGGCGAGACGTTCGCCTCGCGCGCCGTCGTCCGGTTCGCCAGTGCCGAGCCGGGGGCCACGAGCTTCGCGGACCTGAAGGCCCGGCGCGTTCGTTCGATCACGCTCAACGGCGCGCCGCTCGATCCGAGCACGGTCACGGACGGGCGGCTGCCCCTGCCCGGCCTGGCGGCGAGCAACGAGCTCGTCGTCGAGGCCGACATGGCCTTCAGCCGCGACGGTCAGGGCCTGCACCGCGCCGTGGACCCCGCCGACGGCCTCCGCTACGTGTTCGGGCACCTCTTCCTCGACGCGGCGCCCCGCGTGTTCGCCTGCTTCGACCAGCCGGACCTCAAGGCGCCGTACGACGTGCGCGTCCGCGCGCCGCAGGGCTGGCTGGTCGTCGGCAACGGGGCGAGCGGCCCGGCGCCCGACGCCGACGGGTGGTGGACGCTGGCGACGACGCGCCCGCTCTCGACGTACTTCGTCACCGTCTGCGCCGGTCCCTACGCCGCGCATCGGGACGAGCACCGCGGCATCCCGCTCGGGATCTACGCCCGGGCCTCGATGGCGGACCTGCTCGCCGCGCAGGCGCCCGAGATCCTGCGGATCACCAAGGCCGGGCTGGACTACTACGAGGAGCTGTTCGGGATCGCCTACCCGTTCGGCGGCTACGACCAGGTGTTCGTGCCCGAGTTCAACGCGGGCGCCATGGAGAACCCCGGCTGTGTCGTCCTGCGCGACCAAATGATCTTCCGGGGCACCGTGGGCGACGCCGAGCGGATGGGCCGCGTCAACACCGTGCTGCACGAGATGGCGCACATGTGGTTCGGCGACCTGGTGACGATGCGCTGGTGGGACGACCTCTGGCTGAACGAGTCGTTCGCGGAGTACATGGCGCACCGCAGCGCCGCCGCCGTCTCCCCGCTGGGGTCGCCGTGGGCGGACTTCACGATGGCGCGCAAGACCTGGGGGTACGCCGCGGAGCGCAGCCCCTCGACGCATCCCGTGGCGGGCAACCCGCCGGCCGACGCGGCCGCCGCGTTGCAGAACTTCGACGGGATCTCCTACGCCAAGGGGGCCTCGGTCCTCGCGCAGCTCGTCGCCTACCTCGGCGACGAGGGCTTCCTCGCAGGGGTGCGCGACCACCTGGAGTCCCACGCGTTCGGCAACGCGTCGCTCGCGGACTTCCTCGCCGCGATGGAGCGCGCCACCGGCCGCGAGCTTGGGCCCTGGTCGGACGCGTGGCTGCGGACCGCGGGGCTCGACGAGATCGCGGTCGACCTGCGCAGCGACGGCGCGCGGGTGAGCGCGGCGGACGTACGCCGCGTGGCGCCGGCCGGCGGCGACGCGGCCGGGCGGCCCGACTCCTGGGGGCCCGCCGACCGGCCGCACGCCTTCCAGATCGCGGGGTACGACGACGGCCGCGAGGTCTGGCGGCGTGACGTGCTGCTGGACGACGAGGAGATCGAGCTGGACGGGGTGGTCGGGGCGCCGGTGCCGCACCTCGTCATCCCGGACGCGGGGTCGGCGACGTGGGCGACCATCCGCCTGTCGGCGCGCAGCCTGGCGGCGTTGCCGACCGAGCTGCCGCGCGTGCCCGATCCGGTCGCGCGGGCGGTGGTCTGGGCGGCGCTGCTCGACGGGCTGCACGACGCGACGGTGGACCCGCGCACGGTGCTGGGGCTGGCGGAGGCGGCGCTCCCCGTCGAAACCGACCCCGCGCTGCTGCATGGCATCACGACGACCGTGCTGCGCCCGCTGGTGCGGGTGTTCCTCTCCGCCGCCGAGCGGGTCATCGCCGAGCCGCGGCTGGCCGAGGTGGCTCGGGCGCTGACGGCGAGCCGCGAGGTGGGTTCCTCGGCGTACGTCGTGGGGGCCCGAGCCCGGGCGCGGTGGGAGACCGACGCGGCGTACCTGCGCGGCGTCATGGTCGGCGACACCGAGGTCGAGCCGCTCGCGGGGGACGCGGACCTGCGCTGGCTCGCCACGACGACCCTGGCCGAGCGCGGCCTCAGCGACCTGGCCACCCTCGACCGACGGCACGAGCAGGACCGGACGTTGGCCGGCGGGTTGGCGTACCTGACCGCGCGTGCCGCGCTGCCCGGACCGCAGTCCAAGGCGTGGGCCTGGCGGCAGCTGACGCACGAGGACGGGCTGTCGAACTACGAGCGCAACGCCCTGGCGACGGGGTTCTGGATGGCTCGGGATCCCGCGGCGTTGCGGGACTACGTCGCGCGCTACTTCGTGGACGTCCCGGCCCTGGGCGATCGCCTGGGCGAGGACGCCCTCGCCCGCGTCGCCGCGTTCGCCTTCCCGGCGGTGCTGGTGGAGGAGGCGACCGCCGACGCCGCGCGGGTCGCGCTGTCGGGTGGCGGGTTGAGCGAGGCCGTACGCCGTGAGGTCGTCGACGGCCTCGCCGAGCTGGAGCAGGCACTGGCCTCGCGGGCGCGCTTCGGCGCCTGAGCCGCCGCCCTGAGGGCGTGGGGGCCGGGCCCCGGGCCGGGGCAGCCGTCACGTAGCGCTGTCGGTGGCTCGTGGCAGGCTGGCGCCGCATGGGGCGAGGGACGGGGGAGTGATGGGGCAGCGCAACCAGCAGCGCCGCAAGGCCAAGGCGAAGGACCGAGCGCGGGCGCGGCAGACGCACGCGGACCGGGCGCGGCAGGATGACCGGCCGCGGGCCGCGGGCGCCGGGGTAGGGTCGCCCAGCGGTGCGGGCCACGGCACGGCGACGGACGGCCTCGCGGAGACCGTCCGGGTGCGCACCCGCGCGGAGGAGCTCCTTCGGCAGGCGTACGGCGCGGTGGCGGCCGAGCGTGGCGGGAGTCTGGACGCGGTCCTCGGAGAGATCGTGCAGCTGGGTGCGACGCCCCCAGCCCTCGCCGCAGTCCACCAGGTCGTCGGCGAGCATCTGGCCGGGGCGGTGCGCGAGGCATGGCGGCGCGGGTGGCAGCCGCTGGATCTGCAGGCATACCTGGGTGGGCGGCAGGACCGGCTGGCGGTGGAACTGCTCGGGGACGTGATGGCCAGCGACCTGGCGAGCTACCCGAGCGCCGGGATGGACCAGCGGTGGTTCGACCAGCTGACGGCGTACGGCGCGTCGCTCTGGTGGCCGTCGTCCAGCAGCTATCTGGTGGCGCGGACCGCCGCGGCCGGCAGCTGGGCGCTGGTGCTGGAGGCCAGCGTCCGGCTCATCGTGGCCCTGAGCTGGTTGGTGCCGCTGGAGACCCTGCTGCCGTTGCCCGGGACGGCCACCCCGCAGGCGCCGGAGACACCGCGGGCGGAGCCGGTGGACGACAAGGTGCTCTTCCGGGTCCGGCAGATGCTCGCGCAGGCCGAGTCGACGAACTACGAGGCCGAGGCGGAGACCTTCACGGCCGCGGCCCAGAAGCTGATGGCCCGGCACAGCATCGACCAGGCCATGCTCACGGCGGCCGACCCGTCCCGACGCACCGGCGGTCCGTCCGGACGGCGGATCTGGATCGCAACGCCGTACGTGAAGGAGAAGATCCTGCTCCTGAACGCCGTGGCGCGGGCCAACCGTGTCAAGACCGTATGGATCACCGGCCTGGACCTGGTCACGCTGGTGGGCTACGAGGTGGACATGGCCTCGGTCGACACCCTGTTCACCTCGCTCCTCGTGCAGGCCACGCAGGCGCTCAACGCCGAAGGCAAGCGGCTGACGATCCGGGGTGGCTCCCGGACCCGGTCGTTCCGGGCGTCATTCCTGGCCTCGTACGCGGTCCGGATCCGCGAGCGGTTGCGCTCGGCGACCGACGCCGAGACGGAGTCGGCGGCGACGGACTACCGCTGTTCCACCGGTGCCGAGCTGGTGCCGGTGTTGGCGGCGCGTACGGCGGAGGTCGAGGACTACGCGGCGACGCTCTTCCCCGGCCTGGTCCGCAAGCCGGTCTCGGTCGGCCGCGATGCGGAGGGCTGGGCGAAGGGGCGACTGGCCGCCGAACGGGCGCGATTGGAGCGGGGACCGGCGATCGAACACTGACGCGACCGCGCGTGAGGTAGGTCCTTTAGCCGTGCGGCTCGCCCTCCTCGTTCGGCAACTCTGTGTCGCGACTCGGGTCCTGCCCTACCCGGCCGACTGGGTGGCACCGCGTGCGGGCGATCGAGTACGCAGGCCGCGGCTCCGTTGCGCCAGTGTCCCGGCTTCCAACCTGTGAGTTTGCCCCACATACCTTCAGCCTGAGGACAGCTCGTCGATCAGGCGGGTGCCCACGGCGCCCCCGCGCTGGGCTCGACAGGGAGGAACTTCAGATGACGACGGTCGCCACCACAGTGCAGGAGATCACCTTCGGCGCCGATGAGGTGATTGTCTCCAAGACGGATGTCAAGGGGCACATCACCTACGTGAACAGCGTATTTGTGGACGTGAGCGGCTATCAACGGGCCGACCTCCTGGGCCGTCCGCACAGCATCATCCGGCACCCGGACATGCCCGGCGGAGTGTTCCGACTGCTATGGCAAACCGTCGCCGACGGCCAGGAGATCTTCGCTTACGTCAAGAACCGCACCCGGTCCGGGGACTTCTATTGGGTACTGGCCCACGTGACCCCTTCACGGGATGCCGCAGGGCGCATCGTCGGATACCACTCCAATCGCCGCTGGCCGGACCGGAGTGCGATCGCTCGGATCGAACCCGTCTACGCATGGATGCGTGACCAGGAACGCGCTCATTCCAAACGCAGCGAGGCGGCGCTGTCGTCGGCCAGCGCGCTGGCCGACCGACTCAGCGCAGCCGGCCTCAGCTATGAGCGCTTCGTGTGGCAACTGATCCTCAATGAGCAGAGCGGGCTGGACCATGTCTGATCGCCCGAGGTTGCGCCGCCGCCCGAGTCGCAAGGGGGTGGGCGCGGCCCACCTGACAACTGCTCCGAGCGCCGCACGCCGCGACGACGCGGCAGTGGCGGCCATCGTCGCAGTACTTGCCGCCGCCAAGGTCGGCGACCTGGAACCTCGCGTCGGTTCGATTCACGCCCGTGCCGAGTTAGTCGAGCTGGCGGATCACGTCGATGCGGTCCTGGATACCTGCGACGCCTTCGTGCGCGAGTCGGCCACGGCGTTGGCCGCGGCGTCGGACGGGCGGTTCTATCGGCAGATCCTCACGCGCGGGCTGGCCGGCGCATTCCGGGAAGCGGCCGAGCGGGTCAACTTCGGGCAGACCCAGATGGAACGGGCTGCGGCTGCACTTGCGGAGAAGGAGGCCGAGGAGCGCGAGATCGCGGCGGCGGCCAAGGACATTTCCACCCAGGTGGCTGGCGCGGCCACCGAACTCGGCGCCTCCGCGGATGCACTGGCGCAGTCCGCTACCGCGGCGGTCACCCAGGCCGACCAGGCGTTGACAACGATGGAACGGCTGGCCCAGACCAGCGCCGAGATCGATGAAGCCACACGACTGATCGGGCGCGTCGCCGCGCAGACCCGGCTACTGGCGCTCAACGCCACGATTGAGGCCGCTCGTGCCGGCGAGGCGGGTAGGGGCTTCGCGGTCGTCGCCAATGAGGTGAAGAACCTCGCGGACGAGACCACGCGCTCCTCGCTGGAAATCGAGGTACAGGTGCAGGCCGCCAACGACGCCGCAGACGCGGCCGGCCAAGCCCTCGCGGGGATCAACGCCGTCATTCGCGAAGTTGACATGAACGTGGCTGGCATCGCTGAGGCGGCCGGGGGGCGCGGTGGGCTGTCCTACCTCGCCGAGACCCTGCATCAGCAGGTGGACCGGATCGGCACCGACTGACACCGGACGGGTGCGGTGGTCGTGTCGTGCACAGAGTCCCCCACGCCCGCCCGCACCGGGCTCATCCCGAGGACCACAGCTGCGCGATGACGGCGATGAGACCGCCCCACCTCATGGGCCCGAGACTCGTGTGGATCCAGTGCGGCAGCGCCCAGGAACCGAGGTAGATCACCGTGAGCGGCGCATTCCAACCGAGGGTGGACCGTGGGCGGTGTTCGGAGCTCATCAGGCAGATGAGCAGTTCGAGCACGACGACATTCGTCCACCGCCCGTAGTCCACGGCCACGGCGAAGAGGGGGGCGATCATCAGCAGCGACGTTCCCGCGAGAACGGCATGGCGCTGCATCCACCGCGAGGTGGCCAGGGGGAGCACGGACAGCAGGATGAGCGGGATATAGACAAGGTAGGTGGGGTACGCGTGCGCGATCTCGGCCCGAATGGTCGCTACGGGTTCGCCGATATAGCGCAAGACGCCACTGCACACCTGGTCGGTAACCCCTTGAGCGACCACGGCGGAGCATGCGGCGTCCCGATGGCCCGTGGTCCCCGGAAAGGCCAGGCCCAAGAGCAGCCCCAGCGCGCCGATGGCAACGAAACCCGCTCGGAGAGCGACCTGCGCTCGGCCTCCAGCGACGCGCCGCAGCAGGAAGATCATCGCGGGCAGCATGACCGCGGTCATCTCCCAGGAGAATGCCCCGACCAGGAAGAGAAGGCCAGCGCAGGCGACACCAAGCCATCTCAGGGCGGGCCGGTGAGCTCTTCCGGCGATGGCGACGAGCGTGAGCGCACTCAGCCCCAGCATCCCCTTGCGACCAAAGCCGCCGGCGTCCCAGACGGGGAACATGAAGGCCCCCGGTGAAAGCGTGAGAGCGAGGGCGAACCAGCGATACCCGCATTGGTGGATCCACCACACGGCGTACCCCAGAGGCAGCCACCACAGCGCGGTCTGCAGGGCGAAAAGCAGCCACAGCCCAGCCGTGCCGTCAGGGAACAGCACCATATAGATCGACCCGAAGAGGCCGCGGCGATGAAAACCGCCGCCGTAGCTGATGAGCCATTCGGAATCGACCGGGATGAACCCATTCCGGCGCAGTTCCCGAGCCTGTCCGGCTGTCACGATCAGGACCGCCAAGAGGGCCAGCGCCACGACAACGCGTGGCCACCCGGTGCCCCTCGTGACGCGCCGCCCCTCCGGGGGGGGCGCCTCACGAGCGGGGGAGGTCCACCGGTGAGTCCCACGCTCACGCGAGCCGCCGAACCGCCGCTTCGTCGTCCCGGTCGACGGCGACGCGCCCTGGATGCCCTTCATCGCTCCCCCTCGTCCGCGTTCATGGGGCGGGCGGGCCCCAGCGCTCGACCTGGCCCGGCGTCAGGCTGGGTCCACGTCCGGCCTCGCCGCCCGCAGCAGTGCCCGACACGGGCCGGAGTCCGGGCGGATTTCGTTGGAAGACTAACTCCTTCGCTCTTTGGGGCGGCGGAGGAGCGCACCGACGCGCAGGGCTGCCAGGTCTGCGCGCCCATCCATCTCAGCGACTCCGCAGAGCAAGCGACCTTGGCGATATCAGGCGGTCCGGGTAGCGTGAGCCTGGGCGGCGGACGCGGCGCAGCGGTATCCGGTGGGTCGGCGACCGTCCCCGCTACCCGGCGCTCAGTGGGAGTCGAAGATCCGCTGGAGGGCGTCGGCGTCGATCGTCTGGCTCAGCGCGAGGGCGAGCAGGATCCGAGCCTTCGCCGGGTTCAGGTCACCCCCGGCGATCAGGCCCAACGCGCTGTCAGGGACGGTGCTATCCCGCGCGACCACCGTGTCGGCAACCCGAGTGGCGCGGACGACGGGGACGCCTCGCGCGGCGATCTCGGCGAGTGGTCCGCGCACGTCGAGGGGCACATTGCCGCCACCGTGTCCGACGTACACGATCCCGTTCGCCCCTGAGTCCACAGCCGACCGCAGGATCGCCGTCGGCAGGCCCGCGCGCCCGTACACGGTCTCTACCGCCGGCAGCTGCGCCGGGAGCGACGCGAGGTCGAAGGCGCTGCCGGCGCCGTACCGGCGGGCGGGGCGGACGGCGTACGACGGGCCCCGCGCCGTCATCCACCCCAGCGGACCGGCTGCGGAGGCGAACGCGTCCCGGGCCGCCCCAGACTTGACCACCTCCCGACCGCAGTGGATCGCCTCGCCCATCACGACCAGGGCACCCAGCCCCGCCGACGCCGCCGACGCAGCGGTGCGAACTGCAGCAAGCAGGTTCGCAGGGCCATCGGCGCCGGGCGCATCCGCCGCCCGCATCGCGCCGGTCAGGACGACCGGCGTGGGGCCGGGCAGCACGAGATGCAGCAGGTACGCCGTCTCCTCCATCGTGTCCGTCCCATGCGTGACGACGACCCCGTCCACGTCGTCACGAGCCGCGATGTCGGCGACCCGCCGCGCCAACCCCACCTGGCGATCCAAGGTCATGTCGCAGGAGTCGATCTGGCAGAACTGCTCGTAGCTGACCCGGGCGATGTCGCCGAGCCCCGGTACGGCGTCGAGGAGGTCGTCGACCGAGACCACCCCCGCCTGGTAGGCCACTCCTGTCGCTGCGGCCACCGAGCCGGCGATGGTCCCGCCGGTCCCGACGACGACGACGTGGGGCCGGGCGGTCCTCGGGGCCTGGGCAGAGGCAGTCATGCCCACATTCTCCCCTTCGCCAAGATCGTGACAGGCGGGGCCCCGCTGCGGCCATGCCGAGCTGCGGCGCCCTGCCCAGCTCAGAATGCCCGTCGACGTCAGCCGTGCTCGATCGGCTGACTCCTCATCGCTCGCTGCGCTCGCTAGATCGACGTCAGCCGTGCTCGATTGGCTGACTCCTCATCGCTCGCTGCGCTCGCTAGATCGACGTCAACCGCGAAGCCCCGGGAACTGGTCGTCCCGGTACTCACCGTCGGCGCGCGCACCCGCACCGGCCAACTCGTCCTCACGCTGGCGCAGCTCGACCCGGCGGATCTTGCCCGACACGGTCTTGGGCAGCTCACCGAACTCCAGCCGCCGTACCCGCTGGAACGGCGCCAGGTGCTCCCGGGCGTACTTCAAGATCTCGTACGCCGTGTCCTCGTTCGGCTCCCAGCCCGCCGCCAGCACGACGTACGCCTTCGGCACCGCCAGCCGCACCTCGTCCGGCGCCGGCACCACCGCCGCCTCCGCGACCGCCGGATGCTCGATCAACACCGACTCCAGCTCGAACGGAGACACCTTGTAATCGCTGGCCTTGAACACGTCGTCGGTGCGGCCGATGAAGGTCACCGTGCCGTGCTCGTCCCTACTGGCGATGTCGCCCGTGTGGTAATAGCCGCCCTTCATCGACTCGGCGGCCCGCTTGTCGTCGCCCTGATATCCGGCCATCAGGCCCACCGGCGTGGCGGACAGATCGAGGCACAGCTCGCCCTCGGTCTGCGTCGGCTCGCCCGAGACCGGGTCGATCAGCACGGACGGTACGCCGGGCAGGGGCCGGCCCATCGAGCCCGGGATGACCGGCTGGCCCGGGGAGTTGCCCACCTGCGCGCAGGTCTCGGTCTGGCCGAAGCCGTCTCGGATCGTCATGCCCCACTTGGCCTTGACCTGCTCGATCACCTCGGGGTTCAGCGGCTCCCCCGCACCGATGATCTCCCGCAGCGAGCCCTGCTTGCCGCTGATGTCGGCCTGGATGAGCATCCGCCACACCGTCGGCGGCGCGCAGAACGTGGTCACCCCGGCCCGCTCCATCTGCCCCAACAGGGCCGCGGCGTCGAAGCGGGTGTAGTTGTACTCGAAGATGCACGCCTGCGCGATCCACGGCGCGAAGAAGCAGCTCCACGCGTGCTTGGCCCAGCCCGGGCCGGCGATCGTCAGGTGCGTGTCGCCGGGCTTCAGCCCGACCCAGTACATCGTCGACAGGTGCCCCACCGGATAGCTCACCTGGGTGTGCATGACGAGCTTGGGCTTGGACGTCGTGCCGGAGGTGAAGTAGAGCAGCAGCGGGTCCTCGGCCTGGGTCTGCGCGGTCCAGGCGGGCGCCTCGGCGCGGTCCTGGGCGGCCCGCATGTCGGCCCAGCCCTCGGGTCCCTCGCCCACGGACATGAGGATGACGTCGGGGTGCTGATCGGCGATGCGGTAGAACTTGCCGGCGTCGACGGGGTTGGCGATGACGGCCTTGGCGCCCGCGCGCTGGACCCGATCCTGCAGGTCGGCGGCCTGCAAGGCGGTCGTCGTCGGCATGATCACGCCGCCCAGCTTCATGATGGCGAGCATCGAGTCCCACAGCTCGACCTGGTTGTTCAGCATCAGGATGACGGGGTCGCCCTTGCCGATGCCCTGCTCGACCAGCCAGGCCGCGAGCTTGTCACTGCGGGTCACCATGTGGTCGAAGGTGAATTTCTCCTCGGATCCGTCCTCTTCGACGATCCACAGCGCCGTCCTGTCGTTGCCGCGCGCGTAGCCGTCGAACCAGTCGGTGGCCCAGTTCCAGGTGCCGGTGATGTCGGGCCAGCGGAACTCCGCCACGGCCTTGTCGTAGTTCTCGCGGTTCTCCAGGAGGAAGTCCCGGGCTGCTCGGTAGCTCTCGGACGTCGTCGTCATGCGGACTTTCCTAGCAGGCGGGGCAGAGGTCCGCCGCACGAGTCGACCGCGGGGAGCCCGGTGGGGAAGGCCCGCGGCGAACGGCGTACACGGTGCGGCCGATTCGGCCGGGTGTGACCGCGGGGCGACCGCGGGCGACCCGGCGGCCGAACCGTGCGCTCTCCGCCCCGCCGAGCGTCGCCCAGCGGCCCCCCGATCCGGCAGCGTCCTACGGCAGCAGCGGAAGGAGGGTGATCGTCACGGGGATCGTGACCACGCTCGCGAGCGTGCTGAGCGCCACGACTGAGGCCTGCGTGTCAGCCCCGGAGCCGTACTCCCTCGCGATCATGAACGCGTTCACCGCCGTGGGCATCGCGCTGGCCAGCACCAGCGCGGCGAGGGCCGTGCCGTGCAGCCCGAACGCCACACCGATACCCGCCGCGAGCACGGGGGAGAGCAGCAGCCGGGTCGCCGCGACGAGGCCGACCGTGCGGGTGGGGCGCGCGCCGGAGGTCGCCGCGATCTGTGCCCCCAAGGCGAGCAGGACGATCGGGATGGCGCCCTGGGCGAGCAGCTCGATGCCGCGGGAGAGCCCGAGCGGTACGCCGACGCCGGTGGCGCGCACGACGAATCCGACCGCGATACCCCACAGCACGGGCAGCTTCAGGACGGTGCGGGCGGCCCCCCGCAGGTCGGCGTGGTCGCCCAGGAGCCCTGGCCCCACCGTGAACATCACGACCATCGACCAGACGAAGATGACCAGCGACTGGTCGAGCCCCTCGCGGCCCAGGGCCAGGAGCGCGATGGGCAGGCCGAAGTTCCCGTTGTTGCCCAGGGCCACGCCGGCGACGATGCCGCGTCGCTCGGCGCGCGGATAGCCGCGGGCGCCGGCCCACGCGATCGCCGCGCCCGCGCCGGTCACCGCCAGGTAGGCCAGGCCCAAGACGAGGCCCGTCTGCGCCGACACCGTCGTCGTGACGATGCTCTGGTAGGCGAGGAACGGGAAGAACCCGTAAAGGCCCACCTTGCCGATGGTGTCGAGGTCCAGCGGGAAGAAGCGGGACAGCGTGGCCCCGACGGCCGCGACGAGGACGACGGGCAGCATCACCTCGACGACGGCCCCGATCACCACGTACCTCAGCGGTAGTTGGTGAACTGCAGCGCCACGTCGAGCTCGGCGCCCTTGAGCATCGCCATGACGGCCTGCAGGTCGTCCTTGCTCTTGCTGGTCACCCGCAACTCGACGCCCTGGATCTGCGCCTTGACGGTCTTGGGGAAGTCGTCGCGGATGAGCTTGCTGATCTTCTTGGCGTGCTCCTGGCTGATGCCGTTCTTGAGGGTGCCCTCGAGGCGGTACTCCTTGCCGGAGGCCCGCGGCTTCGTGTCGCCGGTGTCCAGCGACTTCAGCGAAACCCCCCGCTTGACGAGCTTGGTCTGGAAGACGTCGAGGACGGCGAGGCAGCGCTCCTCGCTGTTCGCCTTCATCACCACGACGTCCTCGCCGCTGAACTCGATGCTCGCGCCGACGCCCTTGAAGTCGTACCGCTGGGCGATCTCCTTCTGGCTTTGCGTGAGGGCGTTGGCGACCTCTTGGCGGTCCACCTTGCTGACGATGTCGAACGAGCTGTCGGCCATGAGCCACCTCGCGGGTCTGGGTGCCGGGGACGCGACGGCAGCGCCGGCGTCGGGGGGTCGGCTCATTCTGCCCGACGCGGGGCGGGCTCCCCGTCCCGCCTCCCGGAGCGGCGGGAGTGCGCCCGTGCGCGGTGCGACCCCGGCTCGTGGCGGGCGGCCCCGGAAGCGATTGGACTGCCCCCGGCCACGGGTTGCTATGCTGTCCGGGCGCGCTGCGGCGAGCACGGCAGGTTGCCCGAGCGGCCAATGGGAGCGGACTGTAAATCCGTCGCGAAAGCTACCAAGGTTCGAATCCTTGACCTGCCACCACCCCCGGAAACGGCCCCTGATCAGCGAGATTGCTGACCAGGGGCCGTTTCGTGCTGTTCGACCGTCACCGGCCGGTCGCGGCGAAGCCGGGTGTTCGTGGCTGAGCCGCAGATGAGACGCGGAT
Source organism: Austwickia sp. (assembly GCA_016699675.1). NCBI lineage: Bacteria > Bacillati > Actinomycetota > Actinomycetes > Micrococcales > Dermatophilaceae > Austwickia > Austwickia sp. The sequence continues at coordinate 2,869,828 of CP064985.1, forward strand.
GAGACGCGGATGAGAACCGGCGATCCGGGGCCGAGGAAGTCCGCCGATCCATCGACGACCACGCCCAACCCAGTCGGTTTGACACCCATGGACGCTCGTCCCGGAGAATGACCACCCGGGAGCAAAAGGCCCAAAACGGCGATGCCTTGGGGAGGCAGACATGTCGGGGGACGGGATGATCAACGGGGGCCGAGCGAGCTTCGTGGCGGACGCCGGGACGGCCGAGGCCAAACCGGCGCCCACGGCCGAGCCGGCGCCCACGGCCGAGCCGGCGCCCACGGCGGACCCGCCGACCAGGGTTGAGAAGCGCCGCGTCGACTGGATCGACATGGCCCGTGGCGCCTGCGTCTTGGCCGTGGTGCTGACCCACGTCTGCTATCGGCTCGTCTTTCCCGTGGCTGGCCCCGAGTCCGGGCGTCCGCTTTACACGCTGTGGGACCGACTCAACTACGAGGTCCTCGGGCACCTGCGGATGCCGCTGCTGTTGTTCCTGTCCGGCTGGCTGGCCGGGTCCAAGATCCGGTCCGGGGTGGGCAACCCGCGCGCCCGGCTGTCCATCGTCACCAACGCCTACCTCTACGTGTTCTGGACGATCGCCTACGTCGCTCTCGAACTCGGGGTGCCGCGTCACGAGGGGATCATGATCACCTCGACCGTGCACTCCTGGGCGCAACTCCCCGGTGAGTTGGTGGCTCCCCAGGATGGTCCGCTGTGGTTCGTGTACGGGCTGGCCCTCTGCGTCACGGTCCTCGCGCTCGCGCGCCGCGTTCCGCCAGGGCTGGTGCTGGGCATCCTGTTCGTCGTGGGCTGGCTAGAGGAGATCCGCGACACCGACACGGCCGCGGCGTGGACGGGCGTGCCGCACCTCGCCTTCTACTTCGCGCTCGGCGTGGTCGTCGGACCCCGCGTCGCGCAGATCATCGCCACGCGTCGCGCCGTCGTCGCCGGCGTGCTCGCGTTCGTCGCCGGCGCCGTCCTCATCGGGGGGAAGGTGCTCTCCGGACCGTGGGTCTATCTCGCCAACACCGCCATGCGGCTCGGCGCGGTGATCGGCCTCATGGCGGCGGCCCGCGCGCTGGCTCGGTGGCGTCTCCTCCGCGTGCCCGCTGCCTGGGTCGGGCGGCGAACCCTGTCGATCTACGTGCTGCACTGGCCGATCATCGGGCTCCTCGGCCTCGCGTGCGTCGCCTCCGCCGAACCACTGGCGCAGTGGCTCGCCTCGGACCTCATCGTCGTCTGGTCGAGCCTCGTCGTAGCCGCGGTCATCGCCGCCACTGCCCTCGCGGTCGAGACGATCACCAAGCGGGCGGGGTTGACCTTCCTCTTCGAGCCCCCGCGGGCGCTGCGCCGGCGCGTGACCGGAGTCACCGCGCCAGCGGTCGCGAGTCGGGCATAACCTCGTCGGCCCCGAGGCTGGACGACCTCGGCCACCCCCTCGACCTCCCGCGCCGGCCGGAGCGCGTGGTGCGGCGATCGCGACGCCGTACGGCCTGACGTGCACAGGTACTGCTCGGTCGCCTACGGTCGGGTCGTCAGTCGAAGCGTCGCTCCAGGGTGAGTTCGTCGCGGATCGGGATGTTGTAGTCGCCGACCGGAGGGACCGCCCCGGCTCCCGGGATGGCCGCCTTCGCCCGGCGCGCCTCGTCCGCGGCGCCCGGCGCCACGCCCACGATGCGCAGGCCGCGGCGCTGATAGAAGCGCAGCGCGTCCAGATTGTCGTTGGTCGTGACCAGCCACAGCCGCGGCAAACCCAGCCGGCGGGCGTGGGTCTCCGCCGCCGCGAGGAGCGCCGACCCCACCCCCGCCGACCGCGTCACCGCGCTCACGGCCACCACCTCCAGGCCGTCGGCGGCTTCGACGTACGACAACACGCCCGCGACCACAGGACCGCGTCCCTCGTCGTGCACCGCGACGTACGTCGGAAGTGCCCGCAGGTCATAGGTCACCCCATGCGAAACGACGATGGGTCCGCCCCACGCGTCCTCGAAGGCTGCGCCGATGGCGTCCTCGTCGCTCTCGATACCCTCACGCACGACGACGCCGACCGGGGGTGGCACGCTCATTCTTCGACCCTAACTCGGCCAACGGACCGCCCACTCCGGCAGCGGTTCAGGGAAGCGACCGGATCGATGTGGACGAATGGACCCCCGACACGAGATAACACACTCTGTGATCGCGAGTGGGTGCGAGCGGGAGATCTGATTCGTGAGGCCAGGCGGCGGGCCGGCCTGACCCAGGCCGAGCTCGCCGAGCGAGCGAGGACGGCTCAGCCGGGATCGCCCGGTGGGAGTCCAAAGCCACCTCGCCCAGCTTTGACGACGTCCGCCGGTAGATCCGGATATGTGGCCTCGACCTGGAAGTGGCGCTCGTGCCACGGGACGACAGCGACATGGCGCAGGCCGAGCGTCTCCTGCAGCTGACCCCTGGGGAGAACTGTCACCCGACTGGGCGCCGTGGTGTGCCTGATGGCGGCAGCTCTCGGGCTGGCACGATGGCGCTTCTTCCGGGCGCCTGCTTCCTGGGTCGGCCGACGTACGTTCTCGATCTACGTGCTGCACTGGCCAATCATCGGGCTGCTCGGCCTGGCCGTCGCGGGACAGACCCAACGCCTCGCGTTCTGGGAGCACGTAGACGTCACCGTCGTGTGGTCCAGTCTGGCCATCGCCGCCGTCGTCGCGCTGGCCTGCCTCGGCCTGGAGATCGCAGCGAGACGATCCGGCCTGACCTTCTTGTTCGAGCCACCGGCCGCCCTGCGTCGCCTCGTCGAACGGTGACCAAGCACAAGCGCGTCTACATTTCGTCTACAATGGCTCCATGGCCAATAGTGACACCACCACAGTCCGGGTGCGGCGGCCCGATTCCGAGCGCCTTGCGTCCCTCGCGAAGGCCCGCCAAACGACCGTGATCGACGTCTTGCATGCCGCGATCGACGCGCTGGAGCGAGAGGAGTTTCTGCGCGGGCTCAACCAGGACTACCAGAGGCTGAGGAATGATCCACAGCGGTGGCGCGAGTACCTGGCCGAACGGCAGGAATGGGATGCCCTGGCGTGATCTGGCGCGGCGAGGTGTACTACGTCGACCTGGGGCGGCCTGTCGGCCACGAGCCGGCGTTCCGCCGACCGGCCGTCGTGGTGTCGGTCGACATCCTCAACAATGGACCGGGCGGGCTCGTCGGGATCGTGCCCATCACGTCCGCGTCCTACGGCCTGCGCAGCCACGTTGAATTAGAGCCCGGCAGCAGCGGACTGGAGCACACGTCCTTTGCGCGGTGCGATCAACTGCGCGTCGTGTCGACAGACCGGCTGGCCGCGCAGATCGGGATGCTCCCGCGTGACGACGTTGCCGCCGTCGATCAGGCGCTGCGATTCGTCCTTGATCTCTGATCGGCCGCCGTGGTTCGCGTAAGGGCTGGCCATCGTGGCCATTCTGGTCACCGTCCCCTCCGTCGTACGGCGCCTCCCGCCGCCAGAGTCGCGTCGTGGGCCGCCCGGCCACGTGAACGACCAGCGGCTGAGCCCCCGGGCGCCGCCTCACAACAACGCGGACCTTCGACTCGACGTGTCTCCGCGACCCGGTAGGAGGTAGTTGCCAAGCTGCCAGTCGGCGCGGGACGACGACCCTGCCTCCGCCGCCCCTGGCCTGTCCGACGCTCGTAGCGTGTCCGCCGCGTCGCAGAATGCGATGACCCAGGGCCGTTCCACGATGGGTGATGGCTCGGTGATGGGGGCCGTCTCAGGGCGGATGGCGTGGGCGATAAGCCACGCGGCCTTGAGGGTGTCGGACTCGGTGCCCAGCTCGTGTGAAAGCCCCTTGACAAGGGTGGCGCGGCAGCCGGTGGCTGCGTACTTGACGGTCAACCCGACGCCCACCCCACCGGCGACCACGAGTAAGAACTTGAGCGCGTCATGGACCGGCGCCGTGGCGAAAACGGCCCACGTGGCCGTGGCGACTTTGAAGACCGTAGCGAACAGGCCCAGTGCCGCGGCGATCAGGAAGCCAAGAACGGTAACGCCACTCGGGTCCGGGCCGAACGCCCTCAGAGCCGCGATGGCGAGCGCCACGAGGACGGCGCCCACCGCTGCGGGGAGCGCCAGAAACAAACCCACGGCCTTCGCCTGTGGCCCGAAGACCGCGTCCAACGCCCCCGTCGTCGCGACAAGGGTGACGACGCCGACGGAGGCCGTGTTGATGTTCGCAAGCCAGGAGTCCTTGAACGACCAGGTCGCGGCCAGCCCTCGAAGGGGCGTCCATGGCGAACTCTTCTCGGGGAAAGACGCTTTCAGGAAGCGCTTGAGCGCGTCCTGATTTAGCTCGCGAACCTGGTTTGTGAGGGCAGCGACCACGAGGGCACGCGTGTGTTGCTGAGCAGCGGAACGCTTTCCGGCGTCGCCACGCCAATGCGCGATGAGGTAGCAGGCGGGGACGAGGAGCGATACCAACGCCGAGGTCGCGCTCTTGGCGTAGATGTCGGCCCCCTCGGGGGCTGTGGGGTCGGCCGGCTTGATCAGCGTGGAACCCAGCCCCGCACCGAGGAGGAGCCGGCGCGTGCTCGTAACGTCGCAGCCCTTCGGCAAGGTGACGGTGACCGTGTCGGTCTTCCAGGCTCCGATCGTGCCTGGCTCGGCCTTCGCGTAGCAGCCAGGGCTCGCCTCGAGTGAGGGGTCGAGGCTCACGGGTTGACCGGTCGCATTGACCAGAGCCAATGTCACCTTGGGGGGATCGTCGGAGCTGGCTTTGGCGCTCTCGGGGGAGATGACGCCCTCTGCTGAGGCGGCCATCGCCCCACCCGGGAGCATCAGCAACAACCCTGCAAGCAGGATGATGAGCGTTCCCAGCCCCCGCCATGGCAGACGCGTCATGGCTGGCAATCCTGGCGTCGAATCACCGTGGAGCGTAAGGGCCGACCGTTCGTGACCTGCCCGTTTAGTACCTTGGTACCAAAAGGGCAGGTCACCAACGGTCACGGTCTCCGCAGGGTGCGGCGGGGCTAGGTCGTCCGCTACGACGGCCGAACGGCTGGTGCGCATCAAGACGCAGATGAAGCCTCGGTCCAGGTCGTGATCACGACAGTTCTGGCGGCTTGATCGGCGGCCTCATCCGCCAGCTCGATCGGCGGCCTCATCCGCCAGCTCGATCGGCGGCCTCATCCGCCAGCTCGATCGGCGGCCGCGTCCGCTGGCTTCCGGTCCCCGCCGGCGCTTCACAGCGCGCCGCTCGAACCGGTCGAGCAGGCACCAACCGCTCCCGTCCACACCCAGCCGACCACCCAGCCTCGCCCACAGGTCGAATCGCCTGGCGGGCGACGAAGGGGCCAGACACGGTGAACTGGCCGCATGGACCTTCCCGACGATCTCGCCCGCACAATCCGCTGCCAGTGGGGCTTGTTGACGCGCAGGCAGGCGCGGTCGGGGGGTTTGACCGATGCGGCGGTGCGGTGGGCCCTCGGCCGCGACTGGGAGGTTGTGCTTCCCGGCGTCCTGCACGTCGACCGGTCCCCGCTGCGCCAGTCGCAGCGCATGCTCGCGGCGTTGCTCTACGCCGGACCGGACGCGGCTATCGCCGGACATGCCGCCGCCTGGTGGTACGGGCTCACTCACGCCGGTGCGCCCCGCGTCATCCAGGTCGATGTGCCGGCGCCCGCCCGCACGAGACAAGCGCGCTGGGTGCGGGTCCGCCGCACGAGGGTGCCGGACCGACGGATCCGCCACCGCGGCGAACTGTGCTTCGTCTCGCCGGAACGGGCCGTAGTCGCAGCGGCCCGAGAGCACGGGACGGAGTCGGCGACCGCGCTGGTCATCGAGGCCGTCCAACGGCGCCTCGTGAGCCTCGACCGGTTGGCCCACGTCAACGACGCGCTCGGCCGGCGACACTCTGCGGTGGTCACTCGTGCGATCCAGGCGGCCGCCGCTGGCGCCTGGTCGATGCCGGAACTGGGCCTCGCGCGGCTCGTCGAGGCCTCGGCCGCCCTGCCGTCCATGTGGTGCAATCCCGAGCTGTTTGGTCCCGCGTCGGAGCCCCTGATCTCCCCCGACGGCTGGTTCGACGATGTCGGTCTGGCGATCATGGTGCACTCGATGCAGTTCCACGACGGCCCAGGCTTTGACGCCACGATCGAGGCGGACGGAGAACTGGGCTCGTACGGCGTGACGGTCGTCGGCTTCACCCCACGAGCGATCGAGTACTCCCAGGACCAGGTGTTACGTCGCCTCGAGCGGGCGTACCTGAACGCCCGAGGTCGTCCGCGACCGCCGGTCCGGGCCAGATCGCGCA